>CAWCJE010000005.1:0-1168104 GCA_963795685.1 uncultured Gammaproteobacteria bacterium | reverse complement strand
GTGATCGGGCTCGTGATCGTGGTCGGCGTGATCCGGGCACTGCTCGGCGACCTGCCCCAGATCGACCCGACGACCCTGAACGGTACGTTCCCGATCGAAAAGGGCAGCGGCCCGATCCAGGGCATCACCATCCTGGTGCTGCTGCGAGCCTTCGCCAACGGTGGTTCCTCGCTGACCGGGCTCGAAGCGATCTCCAATGGTGTGAGCGCCTTTCGGCCGCCAGAGGGTCGCAACGCGCGCAAAGCGATGGCCGTGATGGCCTGCACGCTGGGTTTCTTGGTCAGCGGCGTGTCGTTCCTTGCTTGGCGCACGCATGCGACGCCGTACGAGAGTGGCTATCCGTCGGTGCTGTCGCAAGAAGCGAAGCTGGTCTTCGGCACGTCGCTGGTCGGCCACGCCCTGTACGCGCTCGTCCAAGTAGCGACGGCGCTGATCCTTTACACCGGGGCCAATACCAGCTTCAACGGATTTCCATTCCTTGCCAGCTTCGTTGCCGAAGACCCGTTCCTGCCTCGACAACTGCGCCGGCGCGGGCACCGACTCGTCTTTTCCAATGCCATCGTCGTCCTGACGATCACCTCACTGGCGCTGCTGATCGCAACGGACGCCAAGGTCAACTCGCTGGTGCCCTTCTACGCAATCGGGGTATTCACCGGCTTCACCATGGCCGGACTGGGCATGGCGCGGCACTTCCAACGAGAGGGCGGTCCGGGATCACGACCCAAGATCGCGCTCAACTTGGCGGCCGGAATCGCGAGTCTCATCGTCGTCGCCATCTTCGCGATCGCGAAGTTCACCGAAGGCGCCTGGCTGGTCGTGATCATCTTCCCGATCATGGTGGTGTTGCTGATCCGGTTGAACCGGCAATACCGCGAAGAGGCTGCGGCACTCGCGACGCTCGATCCCGACGCGCTCGCCAAGGCGGCAAGTTTCGCAAAGCACAACGTGCTCGTCTTCGTCGACCATTTCGACCTGGCCACGGTCGAGGCGGTTCGCTACGGCCGCAGCCTGAATCCCAGTGACTTGCGGGCCGTGCACTTCGTCCTCGACTCCGCCCGAGCGGGGCGCCTGCAACGCCGGTGGAGCGACTCGGGTGCCCGCGTTCCCCTCGAATTGGTCGACTGTCCGGACCGGAGACTCTTCCGCGCCGCGGTCTCGTTGATCACTCGGCAGTCAGCACCGCGCACCGAGACGACCGTGCTGCTCCCACGGCGCAGCTTTACCCAAGTCCTCGGCCGACTGCTCCACGACCGGACGGCTGACCGACTTGCCCGAGTGATCAGCCGAGTTCCCAACGCAGCCGCGACCATCATCCCGTTCGACACCGAAGCGCACCTGCGCGGTCGAACGCTGGCGACACTGCCGCCGACGAAGGCCACCGCCCCACGTCGGGCAGACCCGGTCAGGCGATTCAGCGAGCCGCAGCCGCCGGCTGATTGCAACCCGATCGGCGAGTTCGTCCGAGGGCACGTCGCAGAGATTCAGGGTCGGGTGCGCAGCGTTCAGGTGACGCCGATCGCGGACACCCCCGTCCTGACTGCCGAGATCGTGGACTCCACCGGCTCGACGCTTGCCCTGTTTTACGGACGCAGGCAGATCCCAGGCATCGAGCCGGGTGCCTGCCTGCGGTTGCGCGGCCGGCCGTCCACCCGCTTCAACACGGTGGTCATGAACAACCCGCGGTACGAGCTCGTCCCCGTCAACGGCGACCACAGGGCTGGCGGGCAACCGCACGACTGAGACGCCGCGTTATCGGCCGTTTATGCCGGCTATGCCCCGAATCGCCGGGTTCGGTGGGTCGTACCAGCCCCCGATTTGGTGGCACCATGTCCCCACCGTCGCTGCTCGGTACGTCCGCGCTGCGGCCACTGGACTCCACGACGGGGGTGAAGCTTGGCTGCCAGCGCCGCCGGCTCCCCCGACCTGCAGCAGATCGCCGAGCAGCGATTGCGTGAACTGCTCGAAGAAACACCGATCGGCCACGCCGCCCTTGACGCGGACGGCGTCGTCCAGCATGCCAACGCTGCCCTGTCGGCGATGCTCGGTGTCTCCGAACAGGCGCTGATCGGTCGGAGCTGGATCTCCTTGCTCGCGCCGACGGATCGCACCGTGGTCGGCGCCGGGCTGCATCGACTCGGGGCCGGCGTCGCTGCGCACCTGGAAGGTGAACACGCGCTGCTGCTCAGGACGGCGGCACGCTTCCCGCGTACGTCTTCCTGCGCGCGCAATCCCGCGACCTCCCGGCCGCGGCCGCTGACGTGGCCGGCACCGACTGCGACCCGCCCGGCGGCATCACCGCGTTAGTCCTCGACCGCAGTATCCGGCATGGGGCCTTCCGCGCCCTCGACGCAGCCAACGGTTACTCGCGGCGGCAGAGCATTTCGCTCACCTCGGCAGCTGGCAACAGGACCTCACCACCGGCGAAACCACCTGGTCGGCCGAATTGCACCGGTTGCTCGGCGCCGAACCCGGCTTTCTCGACCCGGCTCGGAAACCCTGCTGGCATTGGTCCATCCGGACGACCAGGCGAGCTGCTCGCGGCGGCTGGCGCGCCCGAGGGGCCTGAGGACGCGGCCCACGACATCCGGGTACGCGGTCCGCAGGATGCCTGGCGCACCCTCTCGTTGCGGATCCGCAGGGTCCGCGACTCCGACGGTGGCCCGACCCGCCAAGTGGGCACCGCTCTCGACGTCACCGAGACGCGGCAGCTCGAGTCGCAGTTGCGGGATGCCCGGGACCTGTTCGCCAGCGTGCTGACGGCGGCCACCGAACAGGCGATCATTGCGATGGACGCCGCCGGTCGGATCCGGGTGTTCAACACTGGCGCCGAACGTCTGCTGGGAGTGCCCGCGGGGGAAGCCATCGGGTCGACGCTCGACCGCTTCCTCGACCCGGCGGAATTGTTGGCGCGCTGCGACGCTCTCGGTGTCAGCGATCCCGTCGAGGCGCTGGTCACCGTCGCCCGGCTCGGGCAGCCGGAGACCCGGCGTTGGACTGCGCGTACGGCGAGTGGTGAGATCCAGCAGCTCTCCCTCACGGTGACCGCAGTCACCTCGGCCGACGGCACGGAGCGCCGAAACACCGGTAACCACTGGCCACACGGCTAACACCGTGTCCGGCTTGATCGGTGTCGCTTCCGACGTCACGGCACAGCAGCGGGCCGAGGTTGCGCTGCGCTCGAGCGAGGAGCGCTTCCGGCTCGCCTTCGACAACGCGCCCATCGGCATGGCGCTGGTCAGCGCGCGGCCGGCCACCCTCGGCCGATTTCTCAAGGTCAACTACGCCCTCTGCCGGTTGTCCGGGTACGCGCTGTCCGACCTGCTCGGCGCGGACTTTCGGATGCTCACTGAATCCGACCCGGCGACCTCCGAGCCGCGCCAGGTAGCCGACCTGCTCGCGGGAGAGACGTCATTCCTGCGCGACGAGCGTCGCTGCCGGCATGCGGACGGCCACGACATCTGGATCCGGATGAGTGCGTCCCTGGTACGCGACGTCGACGGTGAGCCCAATTACTGCGTCTTACAGATCGAGGACATCACTGCCCGCAAGGACGCGGAGCAGCGGCTCATCCACCAGACGCTGCACAACTCTTGACCGGTTTGCCCAACCGGGTGCTGCTGTCCGACCACCGGTCACTGGCGAGCGGGAAAAGTTCCTGCACTGGAAATTTTCGCTCTTCCAGCACCGTGAGCATCATCTCCCCGACCAGCCCGGTCGCGCCCAGCACGACGACATTCCAGCGCTTGCTCAAGTTTTCTTCCTTGTAAGGTCGGGCGCACTGGGCACCACATCGGCGTTCTGCGCGCGCTGGCGCAGGTAATGATCCGTGAGCACGATCGCGAGCATCGCCTCGGCGATCGGCGTCGCCCGCAACCCGACGCACGGATCATGACGGCCGGTGGTGACCACCTCCACCGCGCGGCCTTCGCGATCCACGGTGCGTCCCGGCACTTGTATGCTGGAGGTGGGCTTGAAGGTCAGGTGCGCCACAATGTCCTGCCCGGTGGAAATGCCGCCCAGTACCCCGCCGGCGTTATTGCTAAGAAACCCCTCGGGCGTCATTTCATCGCGATGTTCGCTCCCGCGTTGCGCGGCCGAGCGAACGCCCGCGCCGATCTCCACTGCCTTGACCGCGTTGATGCTCATCATCGCGTGGGCGAGATCGGCATCGAGCCGATCGAAGACGGGCTCGCCCAGTCCGGGCGGGACCCCTTCGGCCACGACCGTGACGCGGGCACCGACCGAATCACCGGCACTGCGCAAATCCCAAAGGAGCTTTTCAAGTTCTGGGATCCGTGCCGGATCGGGGCAGAAAAACGGATTCTCGTAGGCGGCGGCAGGCGCCACCGGATCGAGCTGCAGCGCACCGATCTGGCTCACATAGCCGCTGATGCGCACCTGCAGCTTCTCGGCAAGGTATTTGCGCGCAATGGCACCGGCGGCCACGCGCATCACGGTCTCGCGTGCCGATGAGCGACCGCCGCCGCGATGATCGCGATGCCCGTACTTGTGGGCGTAGGTATAGTCGGCGTGCCCGGGACGAAACCGATCAATCAATTTATCGTAGTCGCGCGATCGCGCGTCGGTGTTCTCCACCAGCACCCCAATCGGCGTCCCGGTGGTGCGGCCGGCGTAAACGCCGGACAGCAGGCGCACGACATCACCTTCGCGGCGCTGGCTGACAAAGTGCGAAGTACCGGTGCGCCTTCGATCCACATCGCGCTGCAGGTCGGCCTCCGCCAGTTCCAGTCCGGGCGGGCACCCATCGATGATGCAACCGAGCGCCGGTCCGTGACTTTCCCCGAAGGTGGTCACGGTAAACAAGCGCCCGATTGAATTACCCGACATCAGTGGCCCTTCGTGGCGATCAGCTGTTCACGCGTGAGCAGGAAGACTCCGCCGCCGCCACGGCTGAACTGGAGCCATGTGAACGGCAGCGACGGGAAGCGCGTGCGGACGCGCGTTTCGGTGTTGCCGACTTCGACCACCAGTATGCCCCCCGATCGCAGATAGCGCGGCGCCTCCCGCAGGATGACGCGCACCGCATCGAGCCCGTCGGCGCCCGCAGCCAGTGCGGCGGTCGGCTCGTGACGGTACTCGGGTGGCAGCGTAGCCATCTCCGACCGCCCCACGTAGGGCGGATTGCTCACGATAATATCGTAAGCACCTGTCGGCAGCGCGCTGAAATGGTTGGACCGGAGCGCGCGAACGCGTCGGGCCAGGCGGTGCCGGCGAATGTTCCGGCGCGCCACCTGGAGCGCAGGAGCGGAGATATCCACCGCATCGACGCGCGCCCCGGGGAAAGCGCGCGCGCAGGCGATGGCGATGCATCCCGAACCGGTCCCGATATCCGCCACCCGCCGGACCTGCGCCGCCTCGATCCACGGCGCGAACCGATGTTCGATGAGTTCCGCCAGCGGCGAGCGAGGAATCAGCACGCGTTCATCGACGTACATCTCCAGTCCCGCGAACCAAGTGCGGTGCGTCAGGTATACCGCGGGGATGCGTTCGGCGATGCGTCGCGCGACCAGGGCCTGCGACTTCTCCAACTGCGCTTTCGTGACGCGACGGCGCAGGAGAGTGGCGCTGGGGCTCTCAGGGAGCTTCAGGACATGCCAGAGCAAGGCGGCCGCTTCATCGCGCGGATTTTCTGTTCCGTGTCCGTAGTGCAAGCGGGCACGGCGCAGCTGCGCGGTCAGTCTGGTCCACAGCAGCGCCGCGGAGGGCCTCGCAGGACGGCCGCGCGGCACCCTGTGTGATAATCGAGTCATGCAATTAAACCGTGCCCTGCCCTGGATCGTGGCCACGGCCGCCCTAGGCGCAATCGCCGGCGGCCTCGCGGCCCGCATGCTGGCACAAAAACCGATCGCGCTGCAGAGCGGGACCTGGCTTCCCCAGCCGCGGGCACTGGCGCGATTTGAACTGCGTGATTTCGAGGGCCGCCCCTACGGCAACACCGACCTGAACGGCCATCCGAGCCTCCTATTCTTTGGCTACTCCAATTGCCCCGATATCTGCCCGGCCACGCTGGCGATATTGCGCGATGTGTCGCGCCAAGCGCCGCTCCCGGACCTGAGGGTACTCTTTATAACGGTCGATCCGGATCGCGACACCCCGGCCGTGCTCAAGGAATATCTGGGCCGCTTCAGCGAGCAGTTTGTCGGCCTGACTGCGGGCCATGATGGGCTGGGGCCCTTGTTGCGCAGCGTGGCGGCAGCATCCGAACGCGAGGCGCGTGCCGATGGGAGCTATCAGCTGAACCATTCGGCAACGCTCTACCTTCTCGATAAACGCGGACGCCTGGCCGCGGTCTTTTCACCCCCTCTGGCCGCGGCCGCCCTGACCGCGGACCTGCGTGCGTTAGCGCGCTCCGCTGACCTATGAGTGGCTCACCTGCACTGGGCGCACGAATGTTCGTGGCGCTTCAATACCTGCTGCCGCAACTGCTGCTGTCGCGCTGTGTCGGGTGGATTGCGAGGGCCCGTGCCGCCTGGATCCGCAAGCCGCTCATCCGCGCGTTCGTACGGGCCTACCGGCCTGAACTCGCCGATGCCGCCCAGCCCGATCCGTTGGCCTACGAGAGTTTCAACGCATTCTTTACCCGCGCACTGCGGCCCGGGGCGCGGCCGCTCGCCGAGGAGCGGAGCGCCATTGTCAGTCCCGTCGACGGGCGGATCAGCGCACTCGGCACGACCGCGCAGGGGAAGCTCATTCAGGCCAAGGGCCGCGATTACACTCTGGAAGCGCTGCTGGCCGGGGACAGCGAACTGGCCGCACGCCTCTTGGGCGGTCCGTTCATGACCATCTACCTTGCGCCCTACAACTATCACCGCATCCACATGGCGCTCGCCGGCACGCTGATCGGCGCCCGTTACGTGCCGGGCCGGCTGTTCAGCGTCAACGATGTCACAGCGGCCTTGGTGCCCAATCTTTTTGCGCGCAATGAACGCGTGGTGCTGGAGTTTCGGGGGGCCAATGGACCGCACGCGCTCGTGATGGTCGGGGCATTGTTCGTCGGTAGCATGGCCACGGTCTGGCACGGTGACATCGCCCGCACACACGCGCGCACGCCGGTGGCATTGCCGCTTCCGGCCGGAGCGGCCTCGCACCTGGAGCGCGGCGCCGAACTCGGCCGGTTCAATATGGGATCAACCGTCATCCTGCTCCTGCCCCCGGACTCAGGGCGTTGGGCGCCGGCGCTCCCTGCGTCCGCCGAATTGCGTGTGGGACAGGCCATCGGCATGTTATCGCCGGCGTCGGGCTGATCGCCTTGAACGAATCGGGCCAAGCCGCGCCGAAATTGCACTGGCGTCCCGTCGCGCGTCTCGAGCGTCTGCGTCGGCGCGCCGCGGCGCTCGCCGACACGCGTGCATTCTTTGCGGCGCGCGGTGTGCTCGAGGTCGATACCCCGCAGCTGGTCCAATACGCTGTGACTGACCGGCATCTGCATTCGGCGCAGGTGCGCTGGCCTGGGGGCGCCGGGCACCTTCAATACCTGCACACCTCGCCCGAGTACGCCATGAAACGGCTCCTCGCCGCCGGAAGCGGTGATATCTACCAGATTTGTCATGTGTTCCGGGGCGAAGAGCAGGGCCCGCTCCACAACAGCGAGTTCACCCTGCTTGAGTGGTATCGGCGGGAATGCACGCTTGCCGCATTGATGCAGGAGGTCGATGAACTGCTGCGTACGCTCCTGGCCGGGAACGCGGGCGCGGCCACGCGTTACCTCAGCTACGAAGAGGCGTTCGTCGAGGCGCTGGGCTGCAACCCGCTCGAGGATTCTGACCGGCGGCTGGCCGATTGCGCCCGCTCGCGCGGTCTGGATGATCGGCTGGTGAGTGAATGCGGACGCGATGAGCTGCTTGATCTGTTGATGGGCGCGCACATCGGTCCGAAACTGGGATTGGCCGGCCCCGTGTTCATTCATCATTATCCGGCCAGCCAGGCCGCGCTTGCCCGCCTCGACCCGAGCGATCCTCGCGTTGCATTGCGCTTCGAACTGTACTTCCATGGAATTGAGCTGGCCAACGGCTTCGAGGAACTGGCCGACGCCGATGAGCAGGCAAAGCGTTTCCGGACCGATCAGCAGGCCCGCGCCGCTCAGAGGCTGGATGTGCCCTCGATGGACGAATTCCTGCTGGCGGCATTGCGTGCCGGCCTGCCGGCCTGCGCCGGAGTCGCACTCGGCTTTGATCGCGTGCTGATGATTGCCTGCGGGGTGGAACGGATCGAAGAGGTCATCGCCTTTCCCACAGATCGCGCCTGAATCGGTCCCTCAGCTGCCGTCAGGACAAGCCCAAAAGCCGTGCCGCGTTGTCGTGGTAGACCTTCTTTAAAGTGGGCTCGGGTAGCGCCAGTCCATAGATTCGCCAGCGCCCCTGCGGCGGCACAGCCGCCGGGGCGTAGTCGAAATATTCATCCTCGGACTCCAGAAACCTGAAATAGATCTCGTAGAGTTCATCCTTGAACACCTGCTGCGGGAATTTTTCTCCCTCCGGCGGTGGCACGGCATCGGTTCCGAACAAGATCCGGTCCTGGTACTTATCGAAGAAGCGTCCGGACGCGCGCGGCTGGCGCCCCAGCTCACCGATACGCGCGCCCAGTTCGACGGTGGTGTTGGAGAATCGGTCCAGCGACTCGCCGACCGCCGCCAGGTTCTCCGCGTTGTGCCCGACGTGCAGTGAGACAAATTGCGTGCGCGGATGACGCGCATAGAGCCGGTCGCGCGCCGCGAGCAGTTCCTGGAAACTCGGGAAATCCTGGCCGTAGAAAGACCAGTCCGGATGGAAGCCGAGTTCATCGTAACGTTCGTTGTAGCGGTCCACCGGCAAGAAGAACGCTTCCGGATCGGCGGTGTGTATAAACACCGGCAGCTTCGCTGCCGCGCACGCCTCCCACATCGGATCAAAGCGCCGGTCGTCCACCTTGACCAGTGGACCGTGGGTAATGTTCTCGCGCAGATACAGGCCCAGGGTCTTGAGCACCTTCAGACCGCGCGCGCCCGAGCGCGCCGCGGCGATTATCGAATCGGCCTGCAGCTGCGGGTAGTTGGGGGAAAGAAATTTTTCGTAGGCCGGCTCGACGCAACTTAGAATCCGGCCAGGAGCGGCCCGATCCAGTGCCGCCAGCGTGGTCTGAAGTCCGGCGCCGTGCCCGCCGGTCAGATTGACCAGCGTGCGCACGTTCCTGCGGTCCATCAGCGCGAGTGCGACCTGGGGCGAAGTCCAGATGTTGACCTCTTCGCCGAGCGCAACTCCGCCTTCGCTGCGACGGGTGTTGGACAGGTGCGTGTGCACGTCAATGACTGGAAATCGGGCGCGCGGCACATGCGTCTGCGCCACGTGCAGCATGCTGCGCGGTGCAAAGTCCCGCAGCGCCAGCGCCGGCGGTGGTGCTTCAGGCTTAACTTCGCTGGTGACCGCCCCGCTCGGACCGGCCGCGCCGGTGATCAGCCCCGCACCGAGCCCTTCCAGCCATTGCCTGCGATTGATCGTCATGCCGATGTCGTATGGGCGCCTCGCCCGGCCAACGGCACTCCCATCGTGCCGCTACGCCTTGGCGCGTGAGATGTATGCGCCGGTGCGGGTATCGACACGGATCACTTCGCCTTCATTGAGGAACAGCGGTACCCGAACCACTGCGCCAGTCTCGAGCTTGGCGGATTTCTGCCCGCCGGTGGCCGTGTCTCCGCGCAGGCCCGGATCGGTCTCGACGATCTTCAGTTCGACGTGGGCCGGGGGCGTGACCACCAGTGGCACATTGTTCCAGAGCGTGACGGTGCAGCTCATCCCGTCCTTGAGCCAGACAGCGTTATCGCCGATCACATTCTTGTCGGTCGAGTACTGCTCGAAATTGTCGGGGATCATGAAATGCCAAAAGCTGCCGTCGTTGTACAGGTACTGCATCTCCGCATCCATGACATCGGCGGCTTCGAGCGACTCACCGGACCGGAATGTGCGCTCGATGGTGCGCCCGTTCTTGAGGTTGCGCACCTTGATGCGATTGAAGGCCTGACCCTTGCCCGGCTTGACGAATTCGTTGTCAACGATCGCGTACGGGTCGCCCTCGAGGATGACTTTCATTCCCGATCGGATTTCGCTGGTGGTGTAGCTCGACATGTCCGTTTCGTCCGTGGCCGTGTATGAGGGAGGTCCTGCGCAGGGCCGCGTATGATAACGGCATCACTGTTCCCCTGCCACCGGCTCGCCGCGCGCAGATTACGGCCCAAACCGCGGCCTAGCGCACGGCGTAACAGGGTCATAATGCTAGAATTTTCCTTATTCGTCGGGGCCTCAGCCCGGGCAGCCACGGAGCATCGATTGAGCGAACCCACCACCGTTACTGTGCTGGTGCAAAGCGCATCCCGTGACCCGGCCGAAGCCCTCAACAGCCTGTTGCGCAACAGTGGCCTGGCGGCCCACTGCCATTGGATACCGTTCCTAGACGATCTCGCCGACGGGTTTGCGCAGCACGAACCTGAGTTGTTGCTCGCCGTATCACCGAGCGCGACGGACCTTGCAGATATCGCTGCAACGCGTGATAAGACGGCCCCCGAGGTGGCCTTGATCGTGATCCGCGACCGCGTGGACGGCGCAATCGCCGGTGTTGACATGGCACTAGGCGCTCGCGACACCGCGAGCCTGGCCGCTCCGGAGCACCTGAAAGCGGTGATCCGGCGCGAGCTGCGGGCGTTTCGCATGGAGAAAACGCTCACCAACACATTGCGCAACGCGCAGGAGTATCGCCGCCAACTCGAGACCGCACTGCACCGCTCCGACGATGCCATCGCGCATGTACAGGAAGGCATCGTCGTGCAGGTCAACGCAGCATGGCTCAGGGTGTTTGGATATGCCGACGACGGCGCGCTGGTGGGCCAGCCGGTCATGGACCTGTTCGATGCCGAGACCCAGACTTCCCTCAAGGGCGCGCTCGCCGCGTGCCTGCAGGGTCGCTGGACTGATCATTTGCTCAAATGCGGAGCGCGCCTGTCCGATGGGTCCACTGTAGCGCTCGAGCTGCTCCTGATCATCGGGGAGTACGAGGGAGAGCCCTGCGCTCAGTTAATCGTGGCGGCACGAAAGCGCGACGATGGACAGCTCGCCACCGAGCTTGCCGAGGCGGTGTGTCGCGATCCGACCACCGGGCTTTGGCAGCGCCAGCATCTGCTTCGGTTGTGCAACGAACGACTCGCCCATCCACCGGCCGGCGGGGTGCGTTGCCTGGTTGTCCTGCGTCCCGATAGGTTCGCGACGCTGACGGCGGATCTTGGCGCCACCTCTACCGAGGAATTCCTGGTGCTCTACGCGGCCCAGGTAAGCGCCATGCTGGGCCCGAACGATGTCGCCGGCCATTTTGGCGCCGCCAGTCTGCTGCTGCTCATCGAGCGTGGCAACGCACGCGACGCGGAAGCCTGGAGCGAGGGTCTGGTCGAGCGCATTGCCCAGCACGTGTTTTCTGTCGGCGGGCGGCCGGTGCGCGCGACCTGCTCGGCCGGAGTGGGCCTTCTGACCAATGCGGATGTGGGCCTCGATGAAGGCGTGGCCATTGCGCTGGGCGCCGCACGCAAGAGCGAGGAGCGCGGCGGCAATCAGGTCACGGTCAACGAACGAGTCAATCAGGATACGCGTGTCCTGGCTTACGATCAGATATGGGTCAAGCACATCAATGCCGCGTTGCTTGAGAACCGCTTTCACCTGGTGCAACACCCCATCGCCAGCCTAACCGGCGGTGACCGTAAATTCTTCGACATCGCCGTGCGAATGCTCGATAACCAGGCGCGCGAGGTGCTGCCGTCGGAATTTCTCCCCGCGGCCGAACGGAACGATCTGATGCGCAGCATCGATCGCTGGGTACTGGCCGCCTCGCTGGCCCTGATCGCCAAAAGGCATCCCGATCAGCTCTTTGTGCGGCTGTCGCGAGACAGTCTGCTGGATAGCGGGCTGGTCGAATGGCTCGACGGTCAGCTCAAGGCCACGCTCGCCGAACCCAATCGTCTTTGTCTGCAGCTGTCCGAAGAAGTCGCCACGCGCTATCTGCAACCGACACGGGTGCTGTTCGAGGAACTGGGCAAGCGGCGCATCAAAATCGCGCTCGAGAGTTTCGGCATTGGACCCGACTCCAAAGGCCTGCTTGGTGCCCTGCCCGTGGATTTTCTTAAAATTGACGGTTCACTGATGCAGGGGCTGTCGGGCAAACCCGAAATGCAAAAGCAGGTTCGCGCCTTGGTGGATCTGGCCTCCAAGCGTGCTATCCCGACCATTGCCGAGCGCATCGAGGATGCCAATACGATGGCCGTGGTCTGGCAGCTGGGCGTGCAGTTCATCCAGGGCTATCTCGTGCACTCCTCCGAAGAGGTCGTACTCAAATCGTGAGCTCCACGCGCACTGTCCGTGCCGTGGCGCGCCGCGGGTCCGCACTGGCAATGGCGGCAGCTCTGCTCCTCTCGGCGTGTTCCGGCGGAGATGCGGGCGTGGGCACCCATGAGATCAAAGTGGGACACACGCTGGCGGCCTCGCAGGAGCTCACGCGTGCTGTCGATGCGGGCAGTATGCGGAGCCTGGATCCCTCGATCGCCACCGATGTACCCGCAGGTCACGTGCTCGATGATCTGTTCGAAGGCCTGACACGGTTGGACGAAGGCGGCGAACCGGTGCCGGGCATGGCCTCGAGCTGGCAAAGCAGTGCCGACGGCCGGAACTGGACTTTTCATTTGCGCGAGGCGCGCTGGTCTAATGGTGATCCGATCCGGGCCGCAGATTTCGTCTACGCCTGGCGCCGTACCGTGACCCCGGCCACCGCTTCAGACTCTGCACAGTTCCTGGCGCCGGTGGTCAACGCGATCGCCATCAGCGAGGGGCGCCTGCCGGCGAGCGCGCTGGGCATATCGGCCCCCGACGAACGCACGGTGCGTGTTTCGCTGAATGCGCCGACTCCGTACCTGCTCAGTTTGCTGACCAAGTCGTACGCCTACCCGCAGTACGAGCCCGCGGTGCGCGCGCACGGCGAGGACTGGGTACGACCCGAATACATGGTCAGCAACGGCGCGTTTGTGCTGCGCGAGCATGTAATCGGTGGCCGGGTGACGCTCGCCAAGAATCCGCGCTACTGGGACGCGGCACATGTCCGCTTGCAACGAGTCGTCTACCTGCCGCTCGATCGGGCGATGCAGACTTCGCGCTTCTTTGCCGGTGCGCTCATGTTCACCGACTCCTTCTCCGCGGAACAAACCAGCTGGCTGCGCGCTCGCCTGGGCACACAGGTTGTCAGCGCGCCCTACCTGGGCAACTTCGTGCTCGGCCTCAACGCCCAGCGTCCGCCCTTTGCCGGCAACCGGAATCTGCGCATGGCACTCACGCTCGGTGTCGACCGCGAGAGGCTGGTGCGTTACGTGCGCCAGGGCCTGTACGAGCCCGCCTGGACGCCGACTCCGCCGCTCCCGGGCTACCAAGCTCCGGTTCCGGACTGGGCGCATCTGTCGGTGGACGCGCGACATGCGCTAGCCCGGCGTTACTACTCCGCGGCAGGCTACTCGCGGCAACACCCGCTGCGGATTGAAATTCATTACCCGACCGATACCGACAACCGCCGCACCTACGAGGCGGTGGCCGCCATGTGGCGCGCAAACCTGGGCGTGCAGGTCGAGATCTACAACGAGGAATTTCGCGTACAGCTCATCGAGCGCCACCTGAAGAAGCTCGCGCTGTTTCACTACGCCTGGATCGGGGACTACCCGGACCCCTATACGTTCCTGCAGTTGTTCCAGACCGGTTTCAGTTACAACGACGGCGGTTATTCGAATCAGCGCTACGACGCGCTGCTGAGCGCCGCGGGGAACGAAGCGGACGCGCAGCGGCGCCTGCAGCTGCTCGCCCAGGCGGAGGCCATACTCAACGAGGACATCGCCTGCATTCCTCTGTACTACTACGCGACGCGGCATCTGATCAAATCCTACGTGCGTGGGTGGACCAGCAACATCCAGGATCGCAACCTTTCCCAATACATGTACCTGCTCGAACACCAAGGCCAATAGCGTGATGCGCTACTTCCTGCGGCGGCTCCTCACCGCCGTGCCAACGCTGCTGGTGATCGCAACCCTCGCGTTCGTGCTGCTGCACGCGACACCCGGTGGGCCCTTCGATTCGGATCGGCTGCTGGATCCAAAGATTCAGCACAGCATCGAAGCGCGCTACCACCTTGATGAACCCGTGTGGCGCCAATTCCTGCGCTACCTGCACGATCTGGCGCGCGGTGACCTAGGCCCCTCATTCCAGTACCGAAATACCTCGGTCAACGAACTCATCGCCCAGGGGCTGCCGGTGGACCTTACGATCGGCGGGTGCGCCATGCTTCTGGCCCTGATCGCAGGAGGCGCGGCAGGATTGCTGGCGGCGACCCGACCGGGCAGCTGGCGCGATCGCGCGGCGATGAGCCTGGCGATGCTCGGTATATCCGTGCCGGTGTTTGTCACCGCGCCGCTCCTGATACTGCTCTTCGCGTTGCAACTGCACTGGTTACCCGCCGGCGATTGGGTGAGCGGTTCCTGGCGCCATCTGCTGCTGCCGGCGCTGGCGCTGGCCCTTCCTTACAGCGCCTATATCGCCCGCATCGTGCGGGCGGCGGCCATCGACGCCCTCAACCAGCCGTACATCCGCACCGCGCGCGCCAAAGGATTGCCGACGCACACGATCCTCTGGCGTCACGCCTTGCGCGCCACCCTCCTGCCGCTGGTCTCATTCCTTGGCCCGGCACTGGCCGGCGTGCTCACCGGTTCGGTCATCATCGAGCAGGTGTTTGCTCTGCCCGGCATCGGGCGACTGTTCGTCACCGGTGCGCTCAATCGCGACTACACGGTGGTTACCGGAGTCACTGTGCTCTATGGGGCACTGATCATCGGCATGAACCTGCTCGTGGACATGTGTTACGCGTGGCTTGACCCGCGCACGCGGATCCGCGCGTGAAGGACACCGGCAACAGCGCAGGGTTGTGGGCCGAGAGCTGGCGGCGGCTGCGCGCGCAGCGCAGCACTCGCTATGCGGCGCTGTGGCTGGCACTGATCATTGCCGCCGCGGTACTGGTGCCGTGGATTTCCCCCAACGATTATTCCACGCCCGTTTGGACCCAGATTTTTGCGCCACCGTCGTTTCGCGGCGGCCGGCTGTTCGGCGCCGACGGGCTCGGGCGCGACCTACTGGTGCGCGTCATGTGGGGCTGCCGAATCTCGCTGCTGGTCGGCATCGCGGCCAGCCTGATCAGCGTCACGATCGGCGTGCTGTGGGGCGCGACGGCCGGTTACCTGGGCGGCCGGGTTGACGGTCTGCTGATGCGTACCGTCGATGTGCTCTACACCGTTCCCTTCATTCCGTTTGTGATCGTGCTCGAGGTGCTGTTCGGAAGGAATTTTCTGTTGGTGTTCGTCGCCATCGGCGCCGTTTCATGGCTCGACATTGCCCGCATGGTACGCGGCCAGACGCTCTCCATCCGCGCCCAGGAATACATCGAAGCGGCGCGCGCGCTCGGGGTGCGCACGCCGGCGATGATCTGGCGTCACGTCGTGCCGAACCTTATCGGCCTGGTGGCGGTGTACGCAACGCTGACCATCCCTAGCGTCATCCTGTTCGAGGCCGTGTTGAGCTTCCTGGGCCTGGGGGTGCACGAACCGTTGGCCTCCTTAGGCTCGCTCGTCGCCGAGGGCGCCAATGAGATGCAGGCACACCCGCCGCTGCTGATCTTTCCGGCCCTGTTCTTGGCCTCGATCATTCTGTGCTTCAATCGCCTCGGGGATGCATTGCGCGATGCGCTCGATCCGCGCCAGGAACGCTCATGAGTCCGGGCGAACCCTTGCTGTTGCGGGCGCGCGCACTGACGGTGAGCTACCCGAACGCCGGCCGGGAAGTGCGAGCACTCGATGCGCTGGACTTGGACCTGGCCGAGCACGAATGCGTAGGAGTGGTCGGCGAATCCGGATCCGGCAAGTCGCAGCTGCTGCTCGCCTTGCTCGGATTGCTGACTCCTTCAGCGCGGGTCTCGGGCAGCGTCAGCTATCGCGGTGAGGAATTGCTCGGCGCAAGTCCGGCACGGCTGGACGCGCTGCGCGGGCGACGGATCGCCATGGTGTTCCAGGACGCGCTCAGCGCGCTCAATCCGCACCTGAATGTGGTCACGCAACTCACCGAAGCGGCCCGGTGGCATTTGGGGCTAGGTCGGCGCGCAGCGCGCGCGCGTGCCAGCGAGCTGCTCGCAACCGTGCAGATCAACGACCCGGCGCGGCGCCTGCGACAGTACCCCCATGAACTGTCCGGCGGCATGCGCCAGCGCGTGCTGATCGCGATGGCACTGATGTGCGATCCGGAAATCCTGCTGCTCGATGAGCCAACCACCGCACTCGATGTGACCGTGCAGGCGCAGGTCCTCGAATTGCTTCGCGCGGTGCGCGAGCGCACGGGCGTGGCTTCCTTGTTCGTGACCCACGATCTGGCTGCGCTCGCGCCCTTAGCCGATCGCGTCGCGGTCATGTACGCCGGCCGCATCGTCGAACAAGCTACGTCCAGCGATTTGTACGCCTCCCCTCTCCACCCCTACACCGCAGGGCTCCTGCGCTCCATGCCCCGGCTGGACCTGCCTCCGCCGGCCCGGCTCCCGGCCATACCCGGGCAGCCACCGAACTTGAGCGAGCTGCCCGCAGGCTGCTCGTTCGCGCCTCGCTGTCCGCTGGCATTCGAGCGCTGCCAGGAGCGTCCGGAACTTCGGCACCGCAGCAAGGGACGCGAAGTCGCCTGCCACCTCGATGTCGAAAGCCCAAAGATTTGCGAGGCTTGGTCATGACGGGGCCGGCGGCAACGCCCGCCCTGCTCGAGGTGAGCGATTTGCAAGTGCACTACGCCACGAATGCGCCGCTGTGGACCAGGCGCCACCTCACGGCCGTTGCAGGCGTGAGCTTCGAGGTTGCGGCCGGGGAGAGTCTGGGCCTGGTCGGTGAATCGGGGAGCGGAAAATCCAGCATAGCGCGTGCGCTGTTGCGCTTGATTCCGGCCAGCGGCCAGGTCCTTTTCCAGGGTCGGGATCTACTGCGCATGGGTGCGGCTGAGCTGCGCGCGGCACGCGAGCAGCTGCAGATCGTGTTTCAGGATCCGCTCGGCGCGCTCGATCCGCGAATGACCGTGGCCGAACTGGTGGCCGAACCGTTGCTGGAATTTCGCCGCTCCTCCATCCGCCAGCACCGGGAGCTGGTGATAGCGGATGCTCGAGCGTGTCGGACTTGGAGCGGAATTGTTGTCGCGCTACCCGCACCAACTCTCGGGCGGCCAGGCGCAGCGGGTCGGGGTGGCACGCGCGCTGATGCTCGGGCCGCGGCTTCTGATCTGCGATGAGCCGGTGGCCGCCCTGGATGTATCGATCAAGTCCCAGATCGCCAACCTGTTGCGCGACATGCGCGATGAAATGCGCCTGGCCATGCTGTTCATCGCCCACGATCTCGCCACGGTGCGCTATCTGTGCGATCGCGTGATGGTGCTGTACCTCGGCCGGGTGATGGAATCTGCGCCTTCCGCGGCGCTTTATGGCGCGCCGCGTCATCCCTACACCCGCGCCTTGCTGGCGGCGAATCCGATTCCCGATCCCCGATCGCCACTCGCGGCTCCAATCCCCGGAGAGATGCCCGCCTCGGCCGAGTTCGAGCAAGGCTGCGTCTTTCGGCATCGCTGCCCTATCGCGATCGCGCGCTGCGCTGCGGAGCGGCCGCTCCTGCGCCCGGTGGGTCAGAGCATGGTGGCCTGCCACCGCGCCGAAGAGTAGCGTCGCCCGCTCGGGGCTCTCCGAAAAACCGCTAATTCAAGCAAGTGCGCGCGTAACGCGCTAACATCGCGCCCGACACATGAGGCCGACAGAGCCGTCACGCTGATCACAAACGTTGAGGAGCAAGAGCGATGAGGATTCAAAAGAGCCGGACTTTCGCATTCATGGCCGTAGCCGCAACCGTGCTGCTGGCAGCCTGCGCGAACCAGATGGAGCCCGCCAAGCAGGCGATTGCAGGCATCGAGAGCGCGATTGCCGCGGCCCCTGACGCATCCAAGTACATACCGGAACAGCTCGCCGCGGTGCAGGCGAAACTCGCCGACCTAAAGACGTCCTTCGACAACAAGGACTATAAGAGTGTGCTGGCCAACGCGCCGGGCGTGTTGTCCGAGGCCCAGGGGCTGCTGGGGGCCGCGATGCTCAAGAAGGAAACGGTGGTGAAAGCCATGAGCGCCGAATGGCCGGCCCTGGCGGCAGCATTGCCCGCGATGTTGACCAGCGTGACCAATCGCGTCACCGCTCTTGGCAAGTCCAAGCATCCACCGGCAGGAGTGGATGTGGCCGCCGCAAAGAGTGCGGTGGACGAGGCAACCGCTTCGTGGAGCAAGGCGCAAGCCGCCAACTCGTCAGGCGATGTTGAAGCGGCCGTTAACAATGCGCACGATGCCAAGGCAAAATTGGAAGCGGCCGCGGCGGCCGTGAAGATGACCCTGCCCGCGGCACCCGCCGCCAAGTAGAGATTCCTGAGTCTGTGAGCGCGGAGGCTGGCTGACCGGCCAGCCTCCGCCGCCACCGCTAGTGGCGGCAGCTAGGATTCAACCGCGGCAATCCGCTCGACGTTACGCCAGCCACGCGGGAGCACTGCTCCGCGCTGGGCGCGTTCGCCCCGGTAATGTTCAAGATCGCCAGGCCCTAAGGTCATGTGCCGCTCGCCTGAGTACACACTCAGCGATTGGCCCGCCGCGAGAACCACAGCCGCGGTCATCAGTTCCTCGCGCGACTCGGCTTTCTTGCCGGGTATCCCAAAGAGCTTGTTTCCCTTGCCGCGCGACAGTTCCGGGACTTCGCTGGCCGGAAACACCAGCAAGCGGCCTTCACTGTTGAGGGTCACCACCAGCGACTCGGGCCCCGGCACCGGAACCGGCGGCAACACCAGGGCGCCCGTGCTGACGTTTATGACGGCCTTGCCGGCCCGGTTGCGCGACTGCAATTCAGCGAGCCGGACTGTGAATCCATATCCCGCATCGGTCGCCAGCAGCCACTGGTCCGTGGGCTCGCCCATCAGTACGCCGGCAAAGCGAGCACCGTCGGGGGGATCAAGCCTTCCGGAGAGCGGTTCGCCTGCACCTCGCGCCGAAGGCAGACTGTGCGCCGGAACCGTGTACGCGCGTCCGGTGGTGTCGATGAACAGCGCCGCCTGGGTACTGCGCCCGCGTACCGCCGCCTGAAACGCGTCACCGGTCTTATAGGTAAGCGTTCGCGGATCGATATCGTGCCCCTTCGCGGCGCGAACCCAGCCTCCCGTTGACAGCACCACGGTCACCGGCTCATTGGCGAGCAGATCGGTCGGCTCGATCGCCTGGGCGGCGGCGCGCTCGACGATGCGCGTGCGCCTTGCATCGCCGTATTCCTCCGCGTCGGCAATGATCTCGGTGCGGATCAGCTTGGTAAGCTTGGCCTTGCTGGCCAGGAGCGCTTCGATCTCCTTGCGCTCTATCGCAAGACGCTCCTGCTCATCGCGGATCCGCATTTCCTCCAGCTTGGCCAGATGGCGCAGCTTGGTCTCGAGGATCGCCTCGGCCTGATCGTCCGAGAGCTTGAATCGCTTGATCAGTACCGGCTTGGGCTCCTCCTCGCGGCGGATGATGCGGATTACCTCGTCGAGGTTGAGGTACGCAATCAACATGCCATCGAGTATGTGCAGCCGGCGCGCGACCTTATCGAGCCGAAATTCCAGCCGGCGGCGCACCGTGCGACGACGGAACTCGAGCCACTCGGTAAGCAGCGCCTTCAGGCCGCACACGCGTGGCCTGCCATCGAGCGCTATCACGTTGATGTTGACCCGGTAGCTGCGTTCAAGGTCCGTGGTCGCGAACAAATGCGCCATCAGCTGCTCAATGTCGACTCGGTTGGAACGCGGCTCGATGACCAGTCGGGTCGCGTTCTCATGGTCCGACTCATCGCGTATGTCCTCGACCATCGGGAGCTTCTTCTCGCGCATCTGCTGGGCAATCTGCTCCTGCAGCCGGCTGCCGGACACCTGGAATGGGAGTTGCGTAATCACGATGGCCCCGGTCTCCTTCTCGGTTTCCCAGGTGGCCCGGGCGCGGTAGCTCCCGGTGCCCTTCTCATAGAACTCGAGCAGCTCCTCGCGGGCTGAAATGATCTCGGCGCCGGTGGGCAGATCCGGGCCCTTGACGTGTTTGAGCAGCGCGCGCGTGGTTGCATCCGGATCGTCCAGCAAGTGGATGCACGCCGCGGCGATCTCGCGCAGATTGTGCGGCGGAATGTCCGTGGCCATACCCACGGCAATGCCCGAGGCGCCATTGAGCAAAAGGTTGGGGAGCCGCGCCGGCAGCCACAGCGGCTCTTCCATGGTGCCGTCGAAATTCGGGCCCCAATCGACGGTGCCATCCGCCAGTTCATCGAGCAACAGGTCGGCGTACCGGGTCAGGCGCGATTCGGTGTATCGCATGGCTGCGAAGGACTTCGGGTCGTCTGTCGATCCCCAATTGCCCTGGCCGTCCACCAGCGGATAGCGGAAAGAGAAGTCCTGGGCCATGTGCACCATGGCCTCGTAGCACGCAGAATCGCCGTGGGGGTGAAATTTCCCGATCACATCGCCGACCGTGCGCGCGGACTTCTTGTGTTTGGCGGCGGCCGAAAGGCTCAGCTCGCTCATCGCGTAGACGATCCGCCGTTGCACGGGCTTGAGGCCATCGCCGAGCGCCGGCAAAGCCCGATCCAGAATCACGTACATCGAATAATCGAGATAGGCCTTTTCGGTGTACGTGGCCAGCGCCCGCTTCTCGACGCCCTCGAAATTGAGTTCCTGGGACTTCAAGCCGCCACCCCGCATCGCACGGCGGTCACGGAACGACCTCGGCAAGGTTGCCGCTGCGCTCAAGCCAGTCGCGCCGATCGCCGGCCCGCTTCTTGGCGAGCAGCATGTCCATCAGCTTGTCGGTATTGTCTTTGGCGAGAATCGTGAGCTGCACGAGACGCCGCGTAAGCGGATCAATGGTTGATTCGCGCAGCTGCGAAGGATTCATCTCACCGAGCCCCTTAAACCGCGTCACCACCGGCTTGGCGCGTGAGTGCTCGGTGCTGAGCCGCTTGAGCACCGCATCGCGCTCGGCATTGTCGAGCGCGTACAACACCTGCTTGCCGGCGTCGATCCGATACAGAGGCGGCATCGCCACGTAGACGTGCCCGTTGGCCACCAAGGGCCGGAAGTGCCTCAGAAACAGTGCGCACAACAAAGTGGCGATGTGCAGCCCGTCCGAGTCGGCGTCAGCCAGTATGCAAACCTTGTGATAGCGCAGCGCGGACAGGTCCGCCGATCCGGGGTCCACCCCTAGCGCGACGCTGATGTCGTGGACCTCCTGTGAACTTCCGATTTCTCCGGGTTCAAGTTCCCAGGTGTTCAGGATCTTGCCCCGAAGCGGCATGATGGCCTGGAAGTCTTTGGATCGGGCCTGTTTGGCCGAGCCTCCCGCCGAGTCCCCTTCGACCAGGAACAATTCCGAGCGTGCCGGATCCTGGCAGGTGCAATCGGCAAGCTTACCGGGCAGAGCAGGGCCATTTACCGCGCGCTTGCGGCTCACGCGCTGCGCGGCGCGCAGGCGCTCCTGGGCATTGGCAATCGCGAACTGCGCGATGCCCTCGCCGGCGTCAGGATGTTGATTGAACCAGAGGCCCATGGCATCGCGCGCATGCGTCTCCACCAGCGCCGCAGCCTCGCGCGAGCTGAGCTTTTCTTTAGTCTGTCCGGCGAATTGTGGGTCGCGAATTTTGATCGACAGCACGTAGCAGGCGCGGTCCCAAACGTCCTCGGCGGTGAGTTTGATTCCCCGAGGCAGAAGATTGCGAAACTCGCAGAACTCGCGCACGGCATCGACGATGCCCGAGCGCAGGCCATTGACGTGTGTGCCCCCAGCGATTGTGGGAATCAGGTTGACGTAGCTCTCGGCAATCAGCTGCGGAGCGTCCGCGGACCAGGCCAGGGCCCACTCAACCACGTCCTGATCGGAAGCATGGCGACCGGTGATGGGTTCGGCAGGGAGGCGTTCGGACTTCTCGAGCTGCTCACTGAGGTACTCGCCCAAGTGCCCGGTATAGAACCACTCCTCTTTTTCCCCCGTGGCCTCGTTCTTAAAGGTGAGCCGCAGGCCCGCGCACAACACGGCCTTGGCCTTGAGCACGCGCTTGAGCTCAGGCACTGCGAAGCGATCCGAATCGAAGAACTTTGGATCCGGCCAGAAGCGCACGGTAGTGCCTGTATTGCGCGCACCGACCGTGCCGACCACCTCGAGCTTGGAGGTCAGGCGTCCATCCCTGAAGGAAATGTTGTATTCCTTGCCGCCGCGCCGCACCCAGCATTCCAGATGCTTGGACAGGGCATTGACCACCGACACACCGACACCGTGCAGGCCGCCGGCAAAGCTGTAGGTCTGATCGTTAAACTTGCCGCCTGCATGGAGCCGCGTCAGGATCAACTCGACGCCGCTAATTTTTTCCTTCGGGTGCACATCGACCGGCATTCCGCGCCCGTCGTCCGTTACCTCGACGGACCCGTCCTTGAACAAAGTCACGTCAATTTGCTTGCAGTGTCCGGCGATGGCCTCATCGACGCTGTTGTCGATGACCTCGTGCGCCAGGTGATTGGGCCGCGCGGTGTCGGTGTACATGCCGGGTCGGCGGCGCACAGGCTCGAGGCCTGCAAGAACTTCGATATCAGCGGCGTTGTACGATTGGGCCATTACGCGGAATTACTCACCTCGTGCGGGGCGCGCGGATTCTAGCAAACCGGACGCGCCATCACGCGTGTTAGACTCAATCATGTCGCAGAGGAGTGCATCCGACGCCAGCCGCCGCCGCCGCGTCGGCGCCTACCTCGCCTGTCTGCCGGGCCTGGTGCTCTCCGGATTGGTCGCCATGGTGTGCACATGGATTGCAGTCAGCGGCGGTCAAGCGCTGTTTTCAACCCAGACCAGCCCGGTCAGCCCGGTGCTCACGGCCATTGTCGTAGGCGCCCTGCTCGGCACGTTCATTCGCTGGCCCGCGGCCCTCACCCCGGGGCTTCGCTGCGCCACGACTGCCGTGCTGCGGATAGGGATCACACTGATTGGTCTTCGCCTAGCGCTTGTTTCGTTGGGCACGATCAGCATTCGTGCCGCCCCCGTGGTCGCCGGTTGCCTGCTGATGGCCGGCTTGGTGATCCCGAGAATTTGTCGCTGGTTTGGGGTCAATCGCGAAAGCTCCATCCTCCTTACCGTGGGCACGGCCATATGCGGGTGCACGGCCGTGCTGGCCATCGCCCCGATTCTGCGCGCCACGGCGGCCCAGACCGGCTATGCCGTGGCTACCGTGATGCTCCTGGGGCTGTGCGGCGTGATCGCATATCCGTTTCTGGCTCACCTGCTGTTTGCGGACCAGCCTACCGCGGCGGGCATTTTCCTCGGCACGGCGATTCACGACACTTCCCAGGTCGTCGGGGCCGGCTTGGTCTACTCGCAGCAATTCCACAGCCCGCAGGCTCTCGCGGCAGCGACTGTCGCAAAGTTACTGCGCAATCTATCGCTCGCCGCTGTCGTTCCTGCGCTGGCCTGGCGCGAGGCGCGCGACCGAAACGCAGGGACACCGCGCGGCAATCTGGCCACCTACGTGCCCTGGTTTGTGGTGGGGTTTATTTTTTGCGCTGTGGCACGGACGGTGGGCGATACCGCCGCGGCTCACCATGCCTTACCGCAACAGCGCTGGGACAGCGCATTAGCGCTCGCCTCCCACACCGCCGACTGGTGCCTGACCATCGGCATGGCGGCTACGGGCATGACGCTATCGCGCGCGGGGCTCAGTTCATTGGGCGTAAAGCCGTTGCTGGCGGGGTTGTGCGCCGCCGCTCTGGTGGCGGTAACAAGCCTTTTGCTGTTGTGGGCGATTTATTGAGCGACGGACCAGATCAAGCCAGGTCGGCAAGCAATGCGGCGCGCAGTTCATCCGGCACCCGATCGACCGTATGGGTGTAAGCCGGCAAATCGATGCCCGCGGCAAGGGCCGCGCCTGACTTGAGGCGCTCGACCATCTCGGCGGTCAACTCGAAGCGCAAAAAATGCACCGCCGAAGTCTTCTCCTCGTTGGTGCGTTCCAGGTCCTCATCGGCGATCGCATAGGCGGCCTCGTGCCCCTCAACGCGCAGCCATGAGCGATTCTCGATGCCCTTCAACTCGGCCAGGCGCAGGGCGCGCTCGACCGGATCTGGATACTCGATCAAAAGCGTCGCCTTGAGATTGTGGCCGTCCGGAATGAGCGGATTGTAGGCCGCCAGCTCCTCAGCGATACCGGCCGCTTCGAAAATGCGCTCGGTGCGCAGCATTTCCTGGACCTGGTAGCGGACCGTCTCCCGATCCTCGAAGCTCCAGGTGCAATTGGGCCCGAGGTGGAGCCGGCGGGCCGCCCGGTAACCGATCATGCGCGAGCGAATCACCGCGCGCTCGCGGGCGTATTGTTCCAGCGGCAGCAGATCGGCGGCTGTCAGCGGGCTGGCCATATCAGATTCCGTAAGCGAGGCGGAGCAGTTGCATCGGGGGTGTGGGCTCGCGCTTGCGATCTGCAAGGCCACTCTGGATCTGGTGTCCGGCCATCGGGCAGTCGCTCGAATAATAATCAGACTCGCTCGCGGCCACTTTTTGCACGACCGGGCGGCCGATCTTCATGGACGCTTCCCGGAATTCGCTCTTGACCGCGTAGGTCCCGTCGTGGCCCGAACAGCGCTCGATGACCTCAACCGTGGTGCCAGGCACCAGGCGCAGCACGTCGCGAGTTTTCAGCCCGATGTTCTGCACCCTCAGGTGACAGGGCACGTGATAGCTCACCTTGCCGATGCGCGCCTTGAAGTCGGTGCGCAGCAGGCCGGACTTGTGGCGCAGCATCAGGTATTCGAAAGGATCAAAAATGCGGCTCTTGACGCGCTGCACGTCGGCATCCTGGGGAAACATCAACGGGAGCTCCTGCTTGAACATCAATACGCAGGAAGGGATTGGCGCGACGATGTCGTATCCTTTTTCAACGAGGCGCAACAGCTGCGGGATATTTTCCTCCTTGAGTCGGGCCACCGCCTCCAGGTCGCCGAGCTCAAGCTTGGGCATGCCGCAGCAGCGTTCCTTTTCGGTCAGCGCCATTTCAATGCCGTTGTGCGCGAAGACTGCGGCCAGATCGGTCGCAAGCTGGGGTTCGTTGCGGTTTGCGTAACAGGTGGCGAACAGCACCACGCGACCGCTGGTCTCGGCGGTAGCCTGCGGCGCAGTCTGAGGCTCGGGCATGGCGCGCAGTTGCTGACGCGCGCTACGGGAATGATATTGGGGCAAGGGCGCTTCCGGATGTACGCCCAGGGTCTTATCGAGCAGCGTGCGGCCCAGCTTGCTGGAGTTCGCGGCATTGACGATCTGCGTAACCACCGGAATTCCCGCCAGCGATCCCACCCGGTCGGTCGAGGTCAACAATCGATCCCGGAATGAACTGCCGCTCTCGCGAAGCTTGACCGCCTTAGCGCGCAACATCAGATGGGGAAAATCCACGTTCCATGGGTGCGGAGGCACGTAGGGACACTTGGTCATGTAGCACATGTCACACAGGTAACAATGGTCCACGACCTTCCAGTACGCGCGCTTATCGACACTGTCGAGCTCACCGGTGGCGGAGGCATCGATGGTGTCAAACAACGTGGGGAACGCCTGGCACAGGCTGAAGCAACGGCGACACCCATGACAGATGTCGAACACGCGCTCGAGTTCCTTCTCAAGCGCGTGCCCGTCATAAAAGGACGGATTTTTCCAATCCAGTGGGTGGCGCATGGGCGAGCCCAGGCCACCCTCCCTATTCGCCGGTCCCTTGCTGCCCTCTTCCACCTGACCGCTTAAAGCGTATCGAGTGCTTTCTGGAAGCGATTGGCGTGCGAACGCTCGGCCTTGGCCAGCGTCTCAAACCAGTCCG
The DNA here is from genome assembly GCA_963795685.1 of uncultured Gammaproteobacteria bacterium. Lineage (GTDB taxonomy): Bacteria > Pseudomonadota > Gammaproteobacteria > Steroidobacterales > Steroidobacteraceae > FEN-1191. The sequence continues at coordinate 1,142,103 of CAWCJE010000005.1, read as the reverse complement.
CGATTTCCGCGAAGCCCTCGGTGCGAGCGGCCTTCGCCATGCCCGGGTACATGTCCGAATATTCGTGGGTCTCCCCGGCAATGGCCGACTTCAGGTTCGCCTTGGTCTCCCCGATGGGCAGTCCAGTCGCCGGGTCACCGACCAGCTCCAGATATTCAAGATGCCCGTGGGCGTGGCCCGTTTCGCCCTCGGCGGTCGAGCGGAACACCGCCGACACGTCGTTGAAACCTTCCACGTCGGCCTTGGCGGCAAAATACAGATAGCGACGATTGGCCTGGGATTCGCCGGCAAAGGCGTCCTTCAGGTTCTGCTCGGTCTTGGTCCCTTTTAGGTTCATGCGATCCTCCTCCTCCAGCCCTGCGTTAATTTAGACTTAGTCTAAGAAACCTGACTGTACGATTTTCACGCGCCGTCCGTCAACCGCGTTGACCCACGCCAAGCCGGCTAATAGGGTGGCGCGCTGGGAATCACCTTTGCGGGGACCGACGTGGCACGAAAACCCAAGGAAGCCGGATTCGAAGGCACGCTGGCCGAGCTCGAGGAGCTGGTCGCGCGCATGGAAGCGGGCGATCTGCCGCTCGAAGAGGCCATGCGCAGCTTTGAGCGCGGCGTGCAACTGACGCGCGAATGCCAGGCCGCGCTGCAAGCGGCGCAGCAGCGCGTGCAAGTCCTGATGCAGCGCGCCACCGGCCCGAGCATCGAAGAGTTTGACCTCGAGGGCACCGAACCCCCGCCTGCCGCCCCGCCCTGACCTGCCTGAAGACCTCTTGAACACCGCTGAATTCCATGAGCGCGTGCGCGCCGCCCAAGAGCGCGTGGAGCGTGCCCTGGGGCAATCGCTGGCCAGCGGCAGCGCTGCGCCCACGCGCCTGCAGGAGGCGATGCGCTACAGCGTTCTGAACGGCGGCAAGCGCTTGCGTCCACTGCTGGTGTACATCACGGGCGAGGCGCTTGGCGCAGCTGCGCCCGACCTGGACGCTCCGGCCGCGGCCGTGGAACTGATTCACGCCTACAGCCTGATCCACGACGATCTGCCCGCCATGGACGATGACGATCTGCGCCGCGGGCGCCCGACCTGTCACAAAGCGTTCGACGAGGGAACGGCGATTCTGGCCGGAGATGCGCTGCAGGCGCTCGCCTTCGCGGTCCTGGGGGCGCCTGGAAACGGCCTCAGCGATTCGACACGGGTGCGCATGTTGGCCGTTCTGGCCGACGCGATCGGCACCGGCGGAATGGCCGGCGGCCAGGCGATGGATCTGGAAGCGACTCGTCACCCGCCCGATGCCGCCGCCATCGAGCAGATGCACCGGCTCAAGACCGGTGCGCTGATCCGCGCCAGCGTCGAACTTGGCGCACTCGCCGCGCCCGGCGCGGAACAGGCCGATCGTGACGCCTTGCGTCGCTATGGCGATGAAATTGGCCTGGCGTTCCAGATCCAGGACGACATTCTGGATGTCACGGGTGATACCGCCGTGCTCGGCAAGCGAGCCGGCGCCGACGCCGCGCACGGTAAGCCCAATTACCCGAGCATTTTTGGGCTGGCACGCGCTCGCCGGCTGGCCCTCGAGCACCGCGACCAGGCGCTCGCGGCGCTGGCGGGGCTGGGCGAGGCCAGCCATCCTCTGCGCGCCCTCGCGCACTACGTCGTGGACCGCGTGCAGTAGACTGCGCCACATGGCCTCTGCGAAGACACCCTTGGCCTTGCTGCGTTCGATAGAGACGCCTGCGGACTTGCGCGCACTGCCTGAGCGGCGCCTGAAGGAACTCGCCGCGGAGCTGCGCGAGTTTCTGATTCAGACGGTCAGCACGCGCGGCGGCCACTTCGCCGCCGGATTGGGCACCGTGGAGCTCACGATCGCGCTGCACTACGTGTACAACACCCCCCACGATCGACTGGTCTGGGATGTGGGCCACCAGGCCTACCCGCACAAGGTCCTCACCGGCCGGCGTGAGCAGCTCTTCTCGATCAAGCAACATGGCGGGCTTGCGCCCTTCCCGCTCCGCGCGGAAAGCGAATACGACACCTTTGGCGTGGGCCACTCGAGCACTTCCATCAGTGCCGCGCTCGGAATGGCGCTGGCGGCGGCGGCCAAGGGCGAGCAGCGTCGTGTCGTGGCCGTGATCGGCGACGGCGCGCTCAGTGCCGGCATGGCGTTCGAAGCGCTCAACCACGCCGGGAGCGTTCCGGCTGACCTGCTGGTGGTGCTCAACGACAATGACATGTCGATCTCGGAGAACGTAGGGGCGCTCTCGAAGTATCTGGCCCGCGTCCTGTCCGGCCGCTTTTATGCGCACCTGCGCGAAGGCGGCAAGAAGCGTGCTGCGCAAGATGCCGCACCTGCGTGAATTCGCCAGCCGGTCCGAGGAGCACGTCAAGGGCATGTGGTTGCCCGGCACGGTGTTCGAGGAGATGGGGTTCAATTACATAGGCCCCATCGACGGCCATGATCTGAAGGGACTGGTCCGCACCCTTCGCAATATGCGCGACTTGCGCGGGCCGCAGTTCCTTCATGTGGTTACCCAAAAGGGCAAGCGGCTATGCGCCCGCCGAAGCCGACCCGATCACCTGGCATGGCCCGGGCCCTTCAACCCGCAGCCGGGCATATCCTCAAGTCCAAGGCCTCCGGTCCGGCCTACTCGCAGGTCTTTGGGGACTGGCTGTGCGACATGGCCGAACGCGAGCCCAGGATCGTCGGCATCACTCCGGCGATGCGCGAAGGTTCAGGGTTGGTCGAGTTCTCCCGCGCTTTCCCGACCGATACTTCGACGTCGCGATCGCCGAGCAGCACGCCGTGACCCTGGCCGCAGGCCTGGCCTGCGAGGGCATGAAGCCGGTGGTCGCTATCTACTCCACTTTTCTGCAACGCGGGTACGATCAGGTCATTCACGATGTCGCATTGCAAAATCTTCCGGTGATCTTCGCGCTTGATCGGGCCGGCGTGGTCGGCGGCGACGGCGCGACCCACAACGGCAGTTTTGATCTACACGTTCCTGCGGTGCGTGCCGAATTTCGTGATCATGGCGCCGGCCGACGAAAATGAATGCCGCCAGATGCTATTTACCGCCACCCAAGTGAACGGACCGGCCGCGGTTCGGTACCCACGCGGACAAGGGCCGGGTGTGCCGGTCGAACAGGCCATGACGGCGCTTCCGCTGGGCAAGGCGCAAGTGCGGCGCCGCGGCCGCAGCGGATTGTTGTTGTTTTCCTTCGGCACCATGCTGGCCGCGGCGCTGGCCGCGGCCGAGCGAGTCGACGCCACGGTGATCAACATGCGTTTCGTAAAGCCTCTGGATGAAGCCTTGCTGAAGGAACTGGTGCCCCAGCACGCGGCGTGGGTGACGCTGGAGGAGAACACCGTGGCCGGAGGTGCCGGCAGCGCTGTGGCCGAATTGCTCGACGGCTTGGGGTTGCGGTCGGCCACGCCTGGCCATAGGATTACCGGACCGCTTCATTGAACACGGGAGCCGTGAGCAATGCCTCGCGGATGCGGGGCTGGACGAGCCGGCCGTAGTGGCCCGGATCGAGGCCTGGTGGCAGATTCAGGCGAGCAACTTGAATAGCAGCCGGGCCGCCACCAGAATGACTGTGGCGGCCGGCTCTGGCCCTCCCTGATATCAATTATTAGGTGCCCGATGGACATGGAAGTGGCAGAGCGGGAACGCAGCAAGGCCGCCGTGGAAGACGTGCAGGGCCGTGCCGACACACGCCATATCGCCATTGACCGGGTCGGCATCAAGGACATCCGCCATCCGGTGCGGGTCAAGGACCGCTCGGCTGGCGAGCAGCACACGGTCGCGACCTTCAACATGTACGTGAATCTGCCCCACAACTTCAAGGGCACGCACATGTCACGCTTTGTCGAGATCCTGCATCACGCCCCGGAGATCTCGGTCGATTCCTTCCGGCGCCATGCTGGTGCAGATGACCGAACGCCTTGATGCCGATGCCGGGCACATCGAGATGGCCTTCCCGCTGTTTCGTCAGCAAACGCGCCCCGGTCACGGGCGTGGAGAGCCTGATGGATTACCAGGCGGCGCTGATCGGGGAGTGCTGCCACGGGAAAACCACGCTCTGGGTGCGGGTGGTGGTGCCGGTCACGAGCCTGTGCCCCTGTTCAAAGAAGATCTCCGAGCGCGGCGCCCATAACCAGCGCTCGCACATCACCATCACGGCACGTTTGCGAGAGCACATGTGGATCGAAGAGCTGATTGACGTTGCTGAAAGCGAGGCGTCGTGCGAGTTGTATGGGATTCTCAAGCGACCCGACGAGAAGTACGTGACCGAACGCGCCTATGACAATCCGAAGTTTGTCGAAGACATGGTGCGCGATGTGGCGCTGCGCCTGGATGCGGAACCGAGGATCAGCTCCTACGTGGTCGAGAGCGAGAATTTCGAGTCCATCCACAACCACTCGGCCTACGCCCTGATCGAGCGCGAGAAGTCCGCGGATACGCGACGCTACAGAAGCGTTAAATTCCACGCCCTGCAGCCGACCGATCAGCGCGCGCAAAAATACCCGATTGAAGCGAAGCTGACAGGAGGCCGATACCTGCTCGAGCAGCGTTGAACTGACCTTGAGCACGGTCACCTGATCGGTGGCGCGAATGGTCGCGCTCCGCTTGGCCCCTGGCACGTAACTGGCCTCGCCAAAACACTCTCCGGTCGATAACAGGCCAAGCGCCAGGCCGTTGCGCTCGACCGCGCAATTGCCACTGACGAGTATGTAGAAGCGATCATCCATCTCGCCTTCCTTGACGAGCTCTTCCCCGGCCGCGTAGTCCTGCCAGTGGGAAGCGCGCATGACCTCGACGATTTCCGTGTGCGAGAACTCGTGGAAGAACTTCAGGCGGCGCAGCAACCCGAGCTGCTCCTGGTGATTCATGCGCGAGTCTTTCTGGCGCAACTGCTGGTGGACCCGGGTGAGCTCCGCGGCCAGGTCCAGGCCGCTTTTCTGGCGCCCGTTTGGATCCTTCTGCATGGCGGTCGCCACCACGACCTCGAGGTCTTCCGGAACATCCTCGCGCAGCGTGTGTATCGGCGGCGGGGTCGCATAGACAATCTGGTGCAGGAGCTTTGCAAGCGAACCGGCGCGAAACGGCCGCGTGCCGGTCAGCAGCTCATACATGACCGCGCCGAGTGAATACAGGTCCGAGGCGTTGGTCAGCTCGAGGCTCTGGACTTGCTCGGGGGACATGTAGCTGGGCGACCCGGCAATGCCCTCGATCCGGGAAATGTCCGAGTCGGCCACCAAGGCGATGCCAAAATCGATGATGCGCACGTCGCTGGACTGGGTGAGCATGATGTTCGAGGGCTTGATGTCGCGGTGAATCACACCGCGCGAGTGCGCGTAGTGCAGCGCCTTGGCGCACTTGAATACGAGCTCGACCACATCGTCCACGCGCAGCAGGTTGTCGGGACGACAGTAGGCCGCCAGCGTGCGGGCGCCGTGGACGTGTTCGGTGACGATGTAGCAGTGTCCGTTTTCTTCGCCGGCATCGTAGATGGGAAGAATGTTCGGGTGGTGCAGCATGCCCACCATGTGCGCCTCGGACAGGAACATCTTGCGTGTTACGCGCGCACGCTCCTCATCGCCGGCCATATCAAGGTTGTAGACCTTGATCGCCACGTCCCGTCCGTAATACGGATCGTGCGACAGGTAGACGGTCCCGGTGCTGCCTCGACCCACTTCATTGATGATGAGGTACTTGCCAATCCGCTCGGGTATGGCTCGCAATGAAGGGCTTACAGCTGCTGAAACTGCCATCTTCGGGGACCGGTCCGGCGTGCACTAATAGGAGTGCATTGAGGATACGGAGGGCCCCGCCGGCGATCTGTGATACGGGTCCCAAACGCCCCGCGGTCACTGCAATAAGTGCAGATCTAACGGGAAAAGTGATCGAAGCGCGATTGCGAGAACTGGATCACGGCGCCCCCGTTCCGCAGCTCCAATTCAGGGGTCGCGCGCAACTGGCCACAGCGCGAGAGCGGTACGGCAAGCTTCGCGGCCAACCCTTCGAGCAGCACGCCACTCTCGGGTGGCGCCGCCAGCAGCAATTCGTAGTCCTCGCCCCCCGCCAGTGCCTGTTCCCAGGCTCGCTCCCCGGCAAGCTCGCGCAGCGCGGGTGAAATGGGCAGCTGCTGGACTTCAAGCCACACCCCACACCCGCTGGCCGCGGCAAGCCGGGGCGCATCAGCGAGCAGACCGTCTGACAAATCAATGCAGGCACTGGCGTTGCCGCGGAGGGCTTCACCGAGCGCGATCCTCGGCGTTGGATATTCGCTGCGGGCGCGCAGCCACTGCGCCTGGGCCACCGGCTCGGCATCGGCGGGTGTTCTACGCCCCACACTCGCATCGCCGAGCGTGCCGCTGACCCACAGTTCATCGCCCGCCCTGCCTCCGCTGCGGCGCAACGCGCTTGCCGCCGGTACCTGACCCGTGAGCTGCACGGTCACTGAGAGCGGTCCACGGCTCAGGTTGCCTCCGACCAGCGCCACCCCGTGCGTACGTGCCAGCACGCCAAAACCGACGGCAAACTCGCCGAGCCATGATTCATCGATCTGCGGCAGCGTCAGCGACAGCAACGCCCAGGCGGGGGTTGCCCCCATGGCAGCCAGGTCGCTTAAGTTCACGGCCAGGGCGCGGTGTCCGAGCGAGCGCGGGGGACTGCCCGGCAGAAAATGAATCTGCTCGACCAGCGTGTCGGTGGTCAGAACCAGCTCCTGGCCCGGCTGCGCACGCAACAGCGCCGCGTCGTCCCCGATACCCAACACAACGTCGGTGCGCACCGCGCCTAGATGACGAAAGTAGCGCTCGATGACAGCCTGTTCGTCGTAAGACATCCGGACCGACCTTGTTGGAGTTCGCCTCGCCCGCGCTCAACGATCGTCGGGACGCCAGGCGCGGGCCGCGCGATCGAGCACAGCATTGACGAATTTGTGCCCGTCGGTGGCGCCAAACCGGCGTGAGATCCCAACCGCCTCATCGATGATCACGCGAAAGGGAACCTCCTTCTGATGTTGCAGTTCGACGCTGGCGACCAACAGCACCGCGTGCTCAATGGGGTCGAGCAGGTCGGCCCTGCGATCCAGAAAAGGCGCCAGGGCGAGATCCAGTTCCGTGCTTTGTTCCACGGCCCGCTGGACCAGGGCTCGGAAATATTCACCGTCCGCGCGACCCATGTCCGCGTCGGTAGAGAACTCGCTGATCAGGTCCTGCCAAGGCGCCGCGTTGAGCTGCCAGCGGTACAGGGCCTGCACCGCGAGTCGCCGCGCCAGCGCCCGTGCCGCCGTCCGCGGGTTGAAATTGCCGGCCATAGACGATCGCCGACTACAGATCGCGCAGCAAACGCGCCATGACCAGCGCCGTCTGCAGCGCCTCCGCGCCTTTGTTGTTCGCCCCCGGCGCCGACCGTTCCTGCGCCTGCGCCACGGTTTCCGTGGTCAGAACCCCGAAGGCCACCGGCACACCGGTGCTCAGCATCACCTGCTGCAACCCGCGCGCGCACTCACCGGCGACGAAATCAAAGTGCGCCGTGTCCCCGCGAATCACACAACCCAGCGCGACCAGGGCATCGCAACTCCCGTTCAGTGCCAGGGCCTGCGCGGCCAGAGGCAACTCGAATGCGCCCGGCACCCGCTCCACGCGCAGCGCCTCGGGCTGGCCACCGGCCGCCTGCCACGCCTCGCGCGCGCCACTGATCAGCTGCTCGACGAGCTCGGAGTTGTAGCGCGCGGCCACCACGGTGATCCGCAGTCCGACGGCGCTCAGCGGCCCTGATTCAGCGACTTTTCCCATTCGTTCAGTATATCGAAGGCCAGGCTAGGGGACGTTGCCGATGTAGCCGACGATCTCCAATCCAAAGGCGGCCAGACCGTGCACGTGCTTTGGCGCCGACAGCACCTGCATGCGGCGCACGCCCAGGTCCTGCAGAATTTGCGCGCCGACTCCGATGGTCCTGAGCACAGTGCCGGTGTGCGTCCGTTCAGCGGCGGCCTCTGCCCGCGAGGCGACGCTCAGCGCATCGGCCAGCTCACGCGGCGATTCGCCCTGTCGCAGGATCACCACGACGCCGCACGGAGCGCCCGCAATCCGCGCCAGTGCGGCGCGCAGCGTCCAGGCATCGCTTGAATCGCGAACTCCGATTACATCGCGCAAGGTGTCGATCAGATGTACGCGTACTATCGGGGTGGCCGATTCATCGACCTCGCCATGCACGAGCGCCAGGTGCACGTCGCGATTGACATGGTCCTCGTAGGCGTAGAGCCGAAATTTTCCGTATTCGGTGTCGACCGGCTGCTCGGCGATGCGCTCGACCGACCGCTCGTTGCGCAGGCGGTAGCGGATCAGATCGGCAATGCTGCCGATCTTGAGCTGATGAGCGCGGGCAAAGTCCTCCAGTTGCGGACGGCGCGCCATCGTGCCGTCCTCGTTCATGATCTCGACGATTACCGCCGCCGGCTCAAATCCGGCCAGGCGCGCGAGATCACAGCCGGCCTCGGTGTGGCCGGCGCGGGTCAGCACGCCCCCGGGCTGGGCCATGATCGGAAACACGTGGCCCGGCTGGCGCAGATCCTCGGCGCGCGCCTCCGAGCGCACTGCGGTGCGCACCGTATGAGCCCGATCGTAGGCTGAGATACCGGTGGTTACGCCCTCGGCCGCTTCGATCGAGACCGTGAAATTCGTGCGCTGCTCGCGATCGGTGTCGCTGACCATCAGCGGCAGGCGCAACTGTGCGCAGCGTTCGCGGGTCAGGGTCAGGCAGATCAGGCCGCGCCCGAAGCGGGCCATGAAGTTGATGTCGGCGGCGCTGACGCCCTGGGCGGCCATGACCAGGTCGCCCTCGTTCTCGCGGTCCTCGTCATCCATGATCACGACCATGCGACCGGCGCGCAGGTCGGCGAGTATTTCTTCGGTGCTGTTCAGTTCCATGCGGCTTCTGCTTTTATTTGAATTCCAGGAGTCGTTCGGCATAGCGGGCCATCAGATCGACTTCGAGGTTGACCTGTGCGCCCGGCCGCAGCAGCGCCAGGGTGGTGGCTGCGAGCGTGAAGGGCACCAGGTTGACGCCAAAGTCCGTGCCGCCGACTTCATTGACCGTAAGGCTCACCCCATCGAGGGCCACCGCGCCCTTGCGCGCGATGTAGCGCTGTAGACTCTCGGGAGCGCGAAACTGCAATCGCTCGGAGCGCGCGTCCGCGTGGCGCGCGAGCAGCTCCGCTTTCCCGTCAATATGACCCAGCACCAGGTGTCCTCCCAATGCGTCACTGGCGCGAAGTGCGGCCTCCAGATTGACCCGCTGTCCGGCCCGCCACTGGCCGATCGTCGTGAGCGCCAGGGTTTCGCGTGAGACGTCTGCAATAAATCCGTGCGGCGCACGCTCGGCTACGGTCAGGCACACGCCCGCCACGGCGATACTGTCGCCGAGCGCCATCCGGGCGGCGTCGATTTCACGAGCCTCGATGCTCAGGCGTTGATCGCCCGCTCGCGCTTCGACGGCGCTGAGCGTGCCTATGGATTGAATGATTCCGGTGAACATCGGCGCAGGCACTCAGCTCGGGCGCACGGCGCGGCGAGCGATCACACGCAAGTCGCCGCCCATGGGCTGCACCGAGTCAAAGCGCAACAACAGGCGTTGATCGAGCCGCTGCAGGAGCGGCAACTGCGCCAGCGGCTGGGCCTGCGGGCCGAGCAGGCATGGCGCGATGTAAATCACCAGCTCATCCACCAGCTGTGCGCTGAGCAGCGCCCCGCTCAGGCGGGCGCCGGCCTCGACCCAGACCTCGTTCGCCTCCAGCGCGGCCAGCCTTCCCAGTACCGCGTGCAGATCCAGGCCGGCGCCGGTCGCGGGCGCCGCCTCCACGCGCACTGCCCGTCGAAGATACGGCTCGCGTTTGCCTTGATCTGTCGATGCGGTAAATACGGCGGCCGGTGCCTCGGGGCCGTAGACGCGCGCACTCGCAGGCGCGCGCAGATGAGTGTCGAGCACCACCCGGAGCGGTTGCCGGCTCGCCCCATCGAGTCGCACGTTGAGGGTCGGATCATCGGCAAGCACGGTGCCTGAGCCCGTGAGCACGACCGAGCTGCGGGCGCGAAACAGCTGCACATCCGCTCGGGACTGCGGCCCGCTGATCCAGCGACTCTCGCCACTGGCCAAGGCGGTTCGCCCATCGAGACTCGCTCCGAGCTTGACCCGGATCCAGGGCAATTGCCGTTCGTGGCGGCTGTAGAAACCCAAGTTCAACTCGCGCGCCTCCGCGGCCAGGAGGCCCCCGTCCACCGTCAATCCAGCCTCGCGCAGGAGCGCCGCGCCTCCGCGCATTTTGGGTGACGGATCGCCCGCCGCGTAGACCACACGCGCGATTCCCGCCTCGAGCAGCGCGCCGGTGCATGGTGGGGTGCGGCCATGGGCCGCGCAAGGCTCCATCGAAACATAGGCGATCGCACCGCGGGCCTCCGCGCCCGCGGACTGCAATGCGCACACTTCGGCGTGCGGCCCGCCCGCGCGTTCATGCCAGCCTTCCCCGACAATCTGATCCTCGCGCACCAGCACGCAACCGACCCGAGGATTCGGATCGGTGCTATTGATCCCGAGCGCCGCCAACCCCAGCGCGTGGCGCATGTGCTGCTCGTCGGCCGCGGTCCACTCAATCATCGCTTTCCCTTGCCTGACTCTTCGACATCACCCGGCAGGAGCGGAAGTTGTTCACGCTCTTCGGGCCGCTCGCGTTCGCGGCGCCTGCGGTGCTTACGCAGCCCGTCGATGGTCTCGCGAAACGCCTCCACGTCTTGAAAACTACGGTACACCGAGGCAAAGCGCACGTAGGCGACTTCATCGAGATGCCGCAATTCTTCCATGACCAGCTCACCCACCTGCCGCGAGGGCACTTCCCGCTCGCCGAGCACTCTTAACCGGTGACAGATTCTGGCCACGGCCGCCTCGATCGCCTCGCTTGCGACCGGTCGCTTTTCGAGAGCCTTGACCATCCCGGCCATCAGCTTGGCTTCGTCAAAGGGTTCACGACTGCCGTCGCCCTTGATCACCCGCGGCAGGAGCAGTTCGGCGGCCTCAAACGTAGTGAAGCGTTCCCCACAGTCCAGGCACTCGCGCCGGCGTCGTATCTGCCGCCCGTCGCTGGCCAGGCGCGAATCGGTCACTCGGGTATCGGCGTGATCGCAGAACGGGCAATGCACGCGCGGGCTGCCTCGGCGCCAATTACACGCCGTATACCGGGAATCGTCGGCACAAATCCAGAACCTCCGCGCGCACCTTTTGAATCACGTGATCTGCGCCTTCGGCATCGATTATCGCGACGATCCATTCGGCGACCTTGACCACTTCGGCTTCGCGGAAGCCACGGGTGGTGGAGGCGGCCGTGCCGATGCGCAGTCCGCTGGCGATCGTGGGCGGGCGCGGGTCGTTGGGGACGGCGTTCTTGTTGACGGTGATGTTGGCGCGCCCAAGCGCCGCATCGGCGTCCTTGCCGGTGTAATTGCGTTTTCCCAGATCCACCAGGAACAGGTGATTGTCGGTGCCCCCGGAAACGATGCTCAGACCCCGCTCCACCAGCGCGGCGCTCATCGCACGGGCGTTATCGACCACCTGCTGCTGGTACTGGCGAAACTCCGGTTGCAGCGCCTCGAGCAAGGCCACGGCCTTGGCCGCGATGACGTGCATCAGCGGGCCGCCCTGCGTGCCCGGGAACACCATCGAATTGAGTTTCTTGGTCAGCGCTTCGTTGGCCCGGGCCAGAATCAGCCCGCCGCGCGGGCCTCGCAGGGTCTTGTGCGTCGTGGTGGTCACGACATCGGCGATCGGAACCGGGTTGGGGTAATGGCCGGTCGCGACCAGTCCGGCGACGTGCGCCATGTCGACAAAAAAGAGCGCACCCACGCTGTCTGCAATGGCCCGGAACCGCGCCCAGTCAATGACGCGCGAATAAGCCGAGAAGCCGGCGACGATCATCTTCGGTCGATGCTCGCGGGCGAGTCGATCCACTTGTTCGTAATCAATCAGTCCGGTGCCGGCATCCACGCCGTACTGCACGGCGTGAAACAGCTTGCCGGAGAAATTCACCTTGGCGCCGTGCGTGAGGTGGCCGCCGTGGTCAAGACTCATCCCGAGTATGGTGTCGCCCGGGGCGAGCAGCGCCAGATACACCGCGGCGTTGGCCTGCGAGCCGGAGTGGGGCTGTACGTTCGCATAGTCGGCGCCAAACAACTGCTTGGCGCGGTCGATGGCCAGTTGCTCTGCAATGTCCACGAACTCGCAGCCCCCATAGTAGCGGCGGCCCGGATACCCCTCGGCGTATTTGTTGGTCAGCACCGAGCCCTGCAGCGCCAGCACACGCGGGCTGGTGTAATTTTCCGAGGCGATCAGTTCGATGTGGTCTTCCTGCCGGCGGCGCTCGCCCTCCACGGCCGCGTGGAGTGTGGGGTCGAACTGGGCAATATCCAATCGGGAGGCGTACATACGCATCGGGCCTGCAGCGGGAACGGAGCGGAATTGTACCCGAAGCTAGGCGGCGAGCAGCTCCTCGACCACTCCCACCCAGGCCTGCGCAAGGTTTCCCCGGTCATAGCCCCCGCCCCCAAGCGCCAGCATGCGGCCGTGCTGCAGCCGGTCTGCCAGTGCACACAAGTCGCGCGCGGCCCGTGCGTGAGCGGCCGGAGTCAGAAGCAGGTTCGCCAACGGGTCGCCCGCCACGCTGTCGGCGCCGCATTGCAGGATCAGGAATTGCGGCTTGAAACTTGCGACGTGCGCCAGCATGGCGGGCCACACTTGCTGAAAGTGGGCATCGCCGGAGCCGGCCGCCAGCGGGACATTCAATTTGGTTCCGGCGGCGGCGCCTCGGCCCACTTCGGCGGCTGTGCCGGTGCCCGGATAGAGCGTCTCCCCGCTTTCGTGCAGATCGGCAATGATCACTTCCGGGTCGTCCTCGAAAGCGTAAAAGACCCCATCACCGTGGTGCGCATCGATATCGATGTAGGCAATGCACTTCAGTCCGTGGCGCCTGCGGAGCGCCTCGATGACCACGCCACAATCGTTGAAGACGCAAAAGCCCGCCGCCCGGTCCCGAGCCGCATGATGCAGCCCGCCGATGGGCACGAATGCGCGCCGACGCGGGCCGGCCATGATCCACTCGGCCGCCTGCAGGCTCCCGCCGACCACGCAGGCCGCCGCCTCGTAGACACCGCGGAAATTGGGCGTGTCCCCGCCATCGAGCACGCCGGTCCCGTGCTCGGAGCTGCGTTGCACGAACTCGACGTGGGCATCACTGTGGAAGAGCCGCAGCTCATCGGCGCTGGCCTGCGGGGGATCAAGCTGCGTGACCCGAGCCCCCAGGCCGCGCTGGTCAAATTCGCGCAGAAACGCTCCGTAGCGATCCGGTCCGAACGGATGGCCGCCCGGAAAGCCGTAGCGGCCCAGTCGCTCGCCCAAGGCCACGGCAGTTTGCGGATCCTGGTGTTGGAATTCGCGGCTCACGCGGCCCTGCGGCGGTCGGTCCGCCTTCGAGTCGCTGCGCTGATTCGCGGCTCAACCGAGAGCACCGGAGGGGCTTGCACCCCACCTGAACCTCTCTCGTCCCCGCGCATCGAGGCGGTTCCCCGGCCCAGAGCCAGCACGTTCTTCGCCGCATTCACGTCGCGATCGTGCTCACTTCCACACTCAGCACAGGTCCAGAACCTGACCGAGAGCGGCATTTCGTCCCTGCGATGGCCGCAGCCACTGCAGACCTTGGAGGTCGGCGCCCACCGATCGACACGGATCACCGTGCCGCCTCGGCGCGCCACCTTGTAATTAATCTGTCGGTGCAATTCCGACAGTGCCGCATCGCTTAAGGCGAGCGCGAGACTATGATTTTTCATCATTCCGGTGACGTTAAGCGTTTCGATTACCACCACATTCGCGGTCGCCGAAATATGGACGCTGATCTTGTGGGTGAAATCCTTACGCGCATCTGCGATCCGGCGATGGAGCCGGGCAAGGCGACGCTTTGCCTCGCTCCGGCGTTTGCTGCCCGCGACGCGGCGGGCGACGCGTCTTTGGTAGCGGCGCAACATTGCGGCTTTGTCCTTAAGCCCAGTTAGCTGACCGGACTTCCACCCGTCGCTCGTGACGGCTAAATCGGCGATTCCGACATCCACGCCAATCATGTACTGCGGGGCCGCCTCGAGCGGGGGCGCTTCGGTCCCGTAGCTGATCCAGTAGTCCCCGCACACATCGCGCCCCACGGGCACCATTGCGGGCATTTTTGGCCATGCTTCTAGACTGTCCGCGATCCGGCATGCCCCGATCCCTGGCAACACCAGGTTGCGCTTCGTCCACGCGCTTACTATTCCCATCTGCCGGCGATCGAACGCAAAGCGCACGGACTGCGCGCCGTGACGGCTTTTGAAGCGGGGAAACTTGGCTCGCTTTGAGAAGAAGTTCCGGTAAGCCGTGTCAAGATCGCGCAACGCCTGGGTCTGTACCTCCCGGGCCACGTTGGCGAGCCACGGCTTTTCCGTCTTGGCGACCGTCAGTATTCGCGAAAGCTGCACAACGCCAATGGACTCTTGGCGCTCCGCGTAGGCGTCCCGTTTCGTCGCCAGGCCCCAGTTAAACACATGGCGCGCCGTCCCGAAGGCGCGCGCCAGATACCGCCGCTGCTTCAAGGTCGGGTAGAACCGAAACCGGAAACCACGCATCGAGCCGCTCATACGCTATCCTACTCCGCCGGCCGCCGTGCGCTCCGGCGCACTGCGGTCAACCACTGGCGCGCGGATCGCCCAACAGCGGCTTAAACCGGAGGGGTCACTCACGTCCTGTTCGCTCCAATAACGGGACCTGCGGAAGCTGCCGGGGCAGCCTAACACAAGCACTAAAGCGCGGATCTTTGGGGGCGCCCGTGGCATCGAGCGGTGCGCATCAAGGATAATGCGCGCCCCCTCCTGGAAGCATCGCCAAGGAACCATGGCTCAATACATCTACACAATGAACCGGGTGTCGAAGATCGTGCCGCCCAAGCGCACGATCCTCAGGGACATCAGCCTGTCGTTCTTCCCGGGCGCCAAGATCGGCGTGCTGGGCCTGAACGGCTCGGGCAAGTCCACGTTACTGCGCATCATGGCGGGCATCGACACCAACATTGACGGGGAGGCACGGGCTCAGACCGGGATCCGTGTGGGGTTCCTGACCCAAGAGCCCGGACTCGATCCGGCCAAGGACGTGCGCGGCAACGTGATGGAAGGGGTCGGGGAGACGTTTCAACTGCTGCAGCGCTTCAACCAGATCAGCGACTCATTCGCCGAGCCCATGGACGATGAGCAGATGAACAAGCTCCTCGAGGAGCAAGCCAAACTCCAGGACGCCATTGACGCCGCAGGCGGCTGGGAACTCGAGCGCAAGCTTGAAATCGCCGCCGATGCCCTGCGCCTGCCGCCGTGGGATGCCAAAATCGAGCAGCTCTCGGGCGGCGAGAAGCGGCGGGTCGCACTGTGCCGGCTGTTGCTCTCACAACCGGACATGCTGTTGCTCGATGAGCCCACCAACCATCTGGACGCCGAGTCGGTGGCGTGGCTGGAACGCTACCTCGAGGAATACCCGAGCACAGTGATCGCCGTTACGCACGATCGATACTTCCTCGATAACGTCGCGCAATGGATCCTGGAACTCGATCGTGGGCATGGCATTCCCTATGAAGGGAACTACACCTCCTGGCTGGAACAAAAGGGCCAGCGCCTGGCTCTTGAAGAGCGCGAGCAGGATGCGTTGGCTAAGACCCTGGCGCGCGAACTGGAGTGGGTGCGCACCAATCCAAAGGCCCGCCAGGCCAAGAGCAAGGCGCGCCTGGCGCGCTACGAGGAGCTGGCGTCCAAGGAATTCCAGCAGCGTAACGAAACCAACGAGATCTACATTCCGCCGGGCCCGCGTCTGGGCGAACTGGTGATCGAGGCCAAGAACCTCCGCAAGAGTTTTGGCGACAACCTGCTGATCGACAATCTCTCTTTCTCATTACCTCCCGGAGGCATCGTCGGAATCATCGGCCCGAACGGCGCGGGCAAGACCACGTTGTTTCGCATGCTGACCGGCGTTGAAAAGATCGACAGCGGTGAGTTCCGGATCGGTCCCACGGTGAAGCTCGCCTATGTGGATCAGTCGCGTCAGTCGCTGGATGACAAGAAGACGGTCTGGGCAGAAATATCGGGCGGCCAGGACATCATTCGCGTCGACAACTACGAAACCCCATCGCGCGCCTACGTCGGGCGCTTCAACTTCAAGGGCTCACAGCAGCAGCAACTGATCGGTGAGCTCTCGGGCGGTGAGCGCAACCGCGTGCATCTTGCCAAGGTCCTCAAGGGTGGGGGCAACGTGCTGCTGCTCGATGAGCCGACCAATGACCTGGATGTGGAGACCCTTCGCGCGCTGGAGGAAGCGCTGGTGAATTTCCCCGGGTGCGCGGTGGTCATTTCCCACGACCGCTGGTTTCTCGATCGCATCGCCACCCACATTCTCGCCTTCGAAGGCAACTCGGAGGTGGTCTGGTTCGAGGGCAACTATCAGCAATACGCCGCGGACCTGCGCGCCCGGCGCGGCGAGGACGCCGCCTCCCCGCACCGGCTCAAGTACCGGCGCCTGACCGGTTGAGATTCGACCTGAGCGAGATTATGTAACTACCTGCCACTTCAGGGAAATAACCCATGGCGCACCGCCCACATTGGGCTAAACTCAACCGATCCGCCGCGGCTGCTTGAGGGGATGTAAAGGGCCGGACGGAACAGAAGGCAAAAATGTCTACCTACATAGATGCCGCCGGCCAGCTGCATCATGATCTGGAAGCCAATCTCGCGCTCACCTGCCCGCATTGCCAGGTGCTCTCGCACGTTACGCCCATTGCGGTGCCCGCCTTCAGTGAGCTGGTTTCGCACCGTCCCAAGCAGGTCGGTGTCGTTTATCGCTGCGACTCGTGCAACGCGGGCATCTTTCTGCGTTTCCCGATCAAGATGATCGGCAACAGCCGCATCGAACTGGGCAGCCAATTCAGCGAAGTTGAACGACCACGGGAAAAATTCAGCTACACGTACCTGCCCGAAGAGGTCGATGTCCTGTTCCGAGAGACGCTCAGCTGCTACTCGAACGCGAGCTATAACGCCTTCGCGAGCATGTGCCGGCGCACCATGCAGGCGGTGTTTGCCGAGCTGGGTGAGACCGGGAAGCTGCGCGTGTTCGATCAGCTCAACGATGTGCGCGTGATGGCGGATCTGGACGCGGCGACCTTTATCGACATGAAGCGCGTCATCTTCGGGAGCGACAACGATCCGTATCCGGACCTGCCCACGCTCGATGATCAGCAGGCCGGCATGCTGGTGGAAATCGTCAAGGACCTGCTGTACCAAGTGTACGTGCGCAAGGGGCGGCTGCAGCAGGCGATGATGATGCGGCGCTTCTTTGCGGACGAATCGATTCGCGATCTCGCCCCGCCCAAGACCACGCAATCGGGCTAAGCGAGGTGCGCGCGCAGCGCAGCGCCGGCGGGCTCGGCCTCCGCTCCGAGCAGCAGATGCACCACTCCGCCCCCTGAGATCGACGCACCGCGAGGACTTAGGCCTTCGAGCGCGCTCAGGTTGATCCGATCGCGCTTCACGATGCTCACCAGGAGCCGGCCCCTTGCGAATTCCAGCGAGCTCACGTTGGATGCTCCTCCCAGCGCGTTTAGAAGTTCCATCGCCGAAAAGGTCGGTTCGGCCCGCTCAGGTGGCGCCACGGTCCCCCCATCGCCTCGCAGCAGACGGCGTATTTCCCCGGCCACTTGGTCTGCAATCGGGCCCAGCACGACCTGCACGGCGTTCGGACCGGGCCTGACGACGCCCATAGCGCCCAGTCGCGTGAGCGCCGCGACATCGATGCGTGCGCTTTCAACGACCGAAAGGCGCAACCGTGTCGTGCAGGCATCGACCGCAGTGAGATTGGCCGCACCGCCGAGGGCCGCCACCAAGCCCGCCGCACGTCCGGCACCGGCTGAGGATGGCGCTTGCACCTCCGGGGCCGTGCCCGTGCGCTCACGGCCCGGAGTCGCCAGGTTGAATCGCACGATGCCGTAGTGGAACACGCCGTAGTACAGCGCAAAGTAGCCCACGCCAATAGGCAGTAACCACAAGGGTCGGGTTGCAAGAGAGTAATTTAGAACAAAATCAAACAGTCCCGCTGAAAAGCTAAAGCCCAGATGCACTCCCAGTGCGTGCATGATGACCATGGCCAGGCCGGTCAGCAGCGCGTGCACCACATACAGGACCGGGGCCAGGAACATGAACGTGAATTCGATCGGCTCGGTGACGCCGGTCAGGAAGGACGTCAGCGCAATCGATAGCAGCAGCCCCCCCACCGCCGCTCGTCGCTCGGGCAGCGCCGCGCGGTACATGGCCAGGCAGGCACCGGGCAGTCCGAACATCATCACCGGAAAGAATCCGCTCATGAACGCGCCGGCGCTCGGATCGCCCGCAAAGAAACGTTTCAGATCGCCGGTGGCCCCGTGATAGTCCCCCAGCAAAAACCAGGGAATGTTGTTTAGGATGTGATGGAGACCGGTCACGATGAGCACGCGATTGAGCGTGCCGTACGCAAACAGTCCAAAGTCGCCCGCCCCCACCACGGCGTGGCTGACCGAGTCCATGCCGCGAGCCAATAACGGCCAGCCCAGGCCAAACGCCACCGCGACCAGTACACCGAAACAGCCCGTGGCGATCGGCACGAAACGCCGGCCGCCAAAGAACGCGAGATAGCTCGGCATCTCGATTTCATTGAAGCGATTGTAGGCAAATCCGGCGATCAAGCCGGACAGCACGCCCACCGGCATGCTGAGCTTTGCAAGCTGCTGGCTGCGCCATGCGCTCGCGGCCAAATCGGCGGCCGAGGTGCCCAGGCCCGCCGTGACGGAGGCCGGCACCGACAACAACGCTTCCGCGCCGTGCGTCGCCACAAGAAATCCAACCAGGCTCGCCAGACCCGCCGCGCCGTGATTCTCACGCGCCAGACCCACCGCTACACCCACGGCAAACACCAGGCCGAGGTTCGAGAAGATGGCATCACCCGCGGCCGCCAGCACGGGAATTCCCAGCAAATCGGGCTGGCCCAGACGCAGCAGCAGCCCCGCCACGGGCAATACCGCGATCGGCAGCATCAACGCCCGGCCCAGGCGCTGCAGTCCTTCGACGCCTCTAGGCACCGCGCGCGCTCCAGTCGCGCACCAGCGCGCGCACCTGCGTGGCATTGACCGATTCGAGTGCGCGCTGGGCCAGCTCCGCGCAGGCGCTCGCCTCGAGTGTTCGAAGCAACGCCTTGGAGCGCGGGATCTGCGCCGGTGCCATCGAAAGCTCCCGAATGCCCAGCCCGATCAGCAGCGGCATTGCTTCGGGATCCGAGGCGAGGTTTCCGCACACAGCGGTATCAACGCGCCGCGCCGCACCGGCGCGCACCGTCCGATCAATGAGGCGCAGCACCGCAGGGTGAAGTGCATCCAAGCGCCCGGCCAGCGTCGGATGGAGACGGTCCATCGCTAAAGTGTACTGGGACAGATCATTGCTCCCAATCGATAGGAAATCGCATTCGGCGGCGAGCTGATCGGCAAGGAGCGCCGCCGCCGGCGTCTCGATCATGACGCCGAGCGGCGGCACGGGCACTCCCAGTGCCCGGGAAGCCATAGCCAGTTGTTCGCGCACGGCGCGAAGGTCGTCCAGGTCAGTCACCATGGGCAACAGTATCCGGCATTGACCGTGAGGCCTCACGCGGGAGATCGCGCGCAGTTGCGTCGCGAGCAGTTCCGGATGGGCAAGGCCCGTGCGCAATCCGCGCAGGCCCAACGCGGGATTCTCCTCGCGCGGCATCTCCAAGTAGCTGATGGGCTTATCGCCCCCCGCATCGAGCGTGCGTATGGTCAACGGCCGGCCACCCAACGCATCGGAAATGGCCTGATATTGGGCGAGCTGCTCACTTTCATCGGGGGCTCTCGGGCGAGCGAGGAACAGAAATTCCGTTCGCAGTAACCCGCAACCTTCAGCCCCTGCCTGGACGGCGGAGGCCGCTTCAGAGGCCGCGGCCAGATTGCAGTAGACGTGTACCTGGGCGCCATCGCGGAGCATCCCCGGAAGATGCGCCGTCGCAGCATCTCGGGCTTGCCGGTCACGACGAGCCGCGATCCGCGCCTCGAGCCGTTGGCGTTCCGCCGGCTGGGGATCCACGAGCAGGACGCTCTCGTCGGCGTCCAAAACCAGCGGCGTGCCGGGAGAGATAGCCAGAATGGGCGCGCCGGCGGCCACCAGTGTCGGCAGTCCCATGGAGGCGGCCAGGATCGACACGTGGGATGTCGCTCCGCCCCGGGCCATGCACAGACCGACCAGCCGCGTGGTGTCGAGCGCAAGGAGCTGCGAGGGCAGAAGTTCATCGACGAGCGCGATCGCACGCTCAGGCAACGGGGCCTGGGCACCGGGTGGCGTCCCGGCGAGCGACTGCAGCACCTGACGTTCAATATCAAGCAGATCGGCCTTACGTTCGGCCATGCGCGGATCTTCCAGATCATTCAGCGCATCGCCGGCACTGCGCAGCGCGGTGCGCCATGCGAGCCCGGCGCTGGCACCGCCCGCCAGCGCGGTGTCGGCATCGCTCAGCAATTGAGGGTCCGAAAGCATGGCGAGGTGTGCCTCGAGGATGTTGCGCCTGATCTCATCACCCGCACCGGCCGCGCGTTTTAAGAATCCCGTCAAGCCATCGATAGCCGCGATCAACCTTGTCCGCTCGACGGAGTAATCCCCCAAAGCCGGCGCGATTTCCACTTCCGGCGATGCGAGCGGAGCCGCCACGCCGATCGCCAGCCCGCGAGCAGCCACAAGACCTTTCAGGTGCGCGCCGCGAGCGGGCGGAGCCGCTTGCGGCGCGGGCTTCGGCACCGACGAGCGGTCGATGACGGATTCAAGAACTCCTCCGAGCGCACCCAGGGCTGCGGCGGTATCGGGTCCAAGAACGTGCGCGGAAACTATTTCGCCCTGCGTCACGCCGAGCGCCATCATGGCAACGACGCTGCGCGCGTTAGCTTCGCGCCCGTGCGCCCGGAGCAAGACTTGCGCATCCAGACCGGCCAATACCGCGGCCAACTGCGCCGAGGGCCTGGCATGCAATCCATGCTCGAAAGGGATCCGAAACCGGCGAACCGAGGCCGGAGCCGCCGAAAACGGCGCTTGTGCGGCCCCATGCGCGGGCTCCGTCCCTTCTACCGCGTACAGGAAATCTCCCACCGATACGCGCCGGTCGCAGTGGCGGCGAAGGATTCTCCCAGGGTGCTGGCCAGTCACAAGTACCGGGGTGATCGCACTCGGAACGCTCCGCACGACCGCATCAAGATCAAACTCGAGCAGCAGCTGGCCGGCGTGCACCCGCTCGCCATCGCGCACCCGCAAGCGAAACGCCGCCCCGCCGAGCTTCATAGTGTCGATGCCGACATGCATCAACAGATCGAAGCCTCGGGCACGTACCGTCAGTGCGTGACGATTCTCTCCAAGGAGGGCGATCACACCGTCGCAGGGCGCGTGCAGTGACTCACCGCTCGGATCGATGGCGACCCCATCGCCCGCCATGGCAGCCGAGAACACCGGATCGGGCACTTCTGTGAGCGGCAGCACCCAGCCGGCCAGCGGTGCCAGCAGTTCCAGCGATGTCCCGGTGCCGACGCTGACGGTCACCAGCCCTCAGAGCTTGATGTATATGCGTCGCCGGTCCATGGCATAGGCCACGCCCCAGCAACACAACATGTACGCGACTGCATAAAGCAGTGCGCCGTTTTTGGCGCCCGCCCAGGATCTGAACGCCTGTTCGTACAGCCACGTGAAAAGGCTTTGATCGCCGATCTGCACCAAGCCCATGACCGAGTTGCCCACCTCGCTCAGCAGATAAATGAATAGGGTGTTCTTGCCGAAGACCTCAAAGAAGTACGTCCATCGGCCGGTGCCACGAATCTCGATCAGGTACACCAGCACCGAGATCAAGTAAAGGTCGATGCCAATCGTGCACAGCGCGTACGAACTGGTCCACATCTTCTTACTGATGGGCAACACGTTGTCCCATAACAGGGCCACCACGATGCACAGGCCGCCCGCCAGCAACAATCGAGTCAGTGTCTCGTAGTTCGGCCCGCGCTCGCGCAGCGCGCGTCCTGCAAAGTAACCTGCCAGCACGTTCACGATAGCCGGCAAAGTGCTGAGGATCCCCTCCGGATCAAAAGCCATGCCTTCGTCGTGGTACATGTGCGGCTCACCCAGGAGCCATCGATCGAGCTTGATGCCGGCATTGCCGGTCAGCGAGTAATCACCGAACGCATACAGCAGCGCCCAGTAACCCAGCAACGCCCCTACGCTGAATACGACCGCCGCGCGGCGGCCGGTGTAATGCAGCAGGAGTGCCGCCGCGCAATAGGTCAGAGCAATGCGCTGCAGGACGCCAAAGACGCGCGTTTCTGCCACCGGCAACATCGATACATGGCCGGTCGAGTCAATCTGGAAGAACGGAAACCAGTACAACAGATAGCCGCAAAGGAAGATCAGCGCGGTGCGTGTCAGAATCTTGCGAAGAACGGCGGCGTTGCCCAGCCTGGCATATTTTTCAAAATTCAGGCTCAGGGCCGTGCCCACGACAAAAAGGAATGTCGGGAACACCAGATCCGTGACTGTCAGGCCCAGCCATTTGGCGTGCGCGAGCTGGCTGTAGACGACATTGTCGTCGACCGACATGTTCACGACGATCATCAGCGCGACCGTCAGTCCGCGCAGCACGTCAATCGCCAGCGAGCGCTTCGGAGTGTTCATGGCACGCCGTATTTGACCATAGTGGAGGTCATTTGAAGCCTACGCATGGACATCTTCCCGTTTGCCCATTATTGGTTCTGCGCATCGTCGCTGCCGCAGACGACTCAGCGATTGTCCAATTGTGAAGAACGTCCGCCGCGGCCGTTGCGATCAAAAGCCGCCACCCGGATCAAGGCCTTCGAGGTTATGGGTCCGTCGACCTGCCGACTGCGAGCATTGGGCTCGCTCCCATCGATCGTATAACGCAGGCTAAAACCCGGATACTGTTCGTTGGCGAGTACCGCGCCGCCGGTACGCTTGAGCCCAGGGGCGGGGATCCGATAGAGCGCTGCACGTTCCGCGTCCACGCGCGGCAACACCTGCAGGCCCAGCTGATGGGCGAACACCGACCAGGCCTTTGCCCGGAGCGGCGCCGCGCGGGCACGATCGGGTTGCTTGGTCCAGGCCGGTTCAGGGGCCCACGCCCGCTCCGCAAGCGCCAGAAGTCGCGGCATCAGCATGTAATCCAGGCGGGAAGATTCGTGCACGGTCTCACTGAATAAAGTGCCTTCCAGTCCCCGGATATGTTCGCGGCCGAACTTGGTGAGGGTTTCCATCTGTGCCGCGTGACGCGGATCATCGGGTGCGACACGGGTGTCATCATCGGGCACATAATCGAAGACGGTGTCCAAATCGATAAAACCGGCCCAGTTCTGGCCAGGTTCATCCGGACTGGCGTAAGGGGGTTGATCAAAGTAAAGCCGCGTGGCAGGCGTCAATACAATCTGATAGCCCGCGTTGGCCAGTCGATCGGCGAGATCCTCTGAGCCCTCCATATTGCGCCAGACGTACAGGGTGTACCCCTTTCCGGTCAAAGCTGGATTCGCAGTGCGAACCTGCCTGCCGCCGACATTGCACGGTATGCGCGCCGACTTCCTCCCAGCCGGCCAGCGCAAGCCCATCTCGCGTCAGTATCTCGCCCACGCGCGCGTAGAAATAATTCCACAGCTCAGCACCGCTTTTGAGATGCTCCCGCTCCATCAGCGCCTGGCAGGCTGGTGATCGCGCCCATGCGCCCGGAGGCAACTCGTCCCCACCGACGTGCAAGGTGCGAAGCGGAACTCCGGCCACTCTGTGCACCTCGACCATGGCGTTCACCACGTGCTCTATGAACGCGTAGGTCGAGGGCAGGCCCGGATTCATCACATTGTCGGTGTACGCTTGGGCCGTCTCGTATACCGACTTGTCCTCCGGATCGGCGAGCATGAACTGCTTCGCGTCCGCTGGGGCGGCCTGCTTCAGATGCCGCGCGCGAGCGGCCATTGACATCACGGCCGCTCGAGCGTGCCCTGGCAGCTCGATTTCCGGAATGACCTCGATGTGCCGGGCCGCGGCGTATTTGAGTATCTCAATGTAGTCCGCCCGGGTGTAAAAGCCGCTACCGTAGGGATTGCTCACGTCGGGTCCGGAACCATAGGCCGGAGGAAGGCGATCGTCCTGGCGGTACGAGTAGCCGCGCCGACTGCCCACGGCCGTTAGCTCAGGAAGGCCGGCAATCTCGATCCTCCAGCCTTCATCGTCGGTGAGATGAAAATGCAATGCGTTGAGCTTGTAGCGGGACATCTGCTCAAGCACCCGCAACACCTCAGACTTGGGCTGAAAGTTCCGCGCAACATCGAGCATCAGTCCCCGATAGGCAAAGCGCGGCGCATCTTGAATACTCAGGCCCGGCAGCACCACTCCGTGACTCCCCGCGCCTCGAATCGGCATCAGCTGGCGGAGCGAGGACAGTCCTCGCGCCACTCCCGCCGCCGAGGCGCCCTGGATCGTTACGCCCACCTTCGGATCGATGGTCAGTTGATAGGCCTCAGGTTCGTTTCGGCCTGCAATCGGAGCGACCGAAAGGTGCACCGGTGGCGCGCCATCCGCGGCAGTAGCACCTGGAAAATAAGGCTCGAGCAGAGCTTCGGCGGCGCTGATTTCAGCGCGCAATTGGGGCGCACCATCGACCTTCGGCCTTGCGGACCAGGTGAGTTGCCCTGGTCGGCGCTCGTATCGGGACGGTGTCGGAAACACCGGCGGTAACTCGTCCTCAGCGACAACAGCGAGGTTCGCATTTCGGGCATAGATCTGCTCGGGGCTGATGCCGACCGCACCAGGAATGACGCGCTCGTAGTGGGTGATTGCCAGTGCTTTCTCCGGCGTGCCATCGAAGACCACATAGGGCCCTTCAGGAGCAAGAGCGAGATTGGACAGCTCAACGGGCTGCACGAGCGGAATGCGCATGCTCTGGCCCGGGCGGAGCGCCGCAAAACTTGGCGTGGGGCGTAACCGATACAGCGGCCCGGTGACTCGTTCGAGCCGCACCTGATTGAAATTTGCCCCAAGCGCAATATCCATCATGCAGTTGAAGTAAACAGTCCAGTCCCGTGTTGCGAGTGTTTCTGTACCGCTGTTGGTCAGGGTGAACGAGGCCGCTACGCTCCCCTTTGCGACCGGGGTTTGTGTCGCCGGAGGCTCGAGCTGCCATCGCAGACTAAGAGGCGGCTCCGTTGCATGGACTGTGGGGACGATTGCGTTGGCGAGTACGGCACTGAACAACATCGCCCGAATGATGATTTCGCGGCTCGTCCGAGTCCGGTGACGGCGGTTGAACATGGGTCCCCTCCTAAGACCAGATAAGTGCCAAGATAATACCAATTCGCCCATCTCACAAGATTCGCTCAATCAAGGTCAATTACCGACAGTTCATCAGCCAATTCCATAGGGAATCTTAGGCGCTTTGTGACCCACCACCTTGTAATTGGTATCGTTGTGGTATTAAAGTGATTGAGGCAATTATCGGACACCGAGGCGCCGCTGTATGAGCTCGCTCGCAAAGATCG
This sequence comes from uncultured Gammaproteobacteria bacterium, assembly GCA_963795685.1. Lineage (GTDB taxonomy): Bacteria > Pseudomonadota > Gammaproteobacteria > Steroidobacterales > Steroidobacteraceae > FEN-1191. The sequence goes on along the minus strand of CAWCJE010000005.1, from coordinate 1,116,410 downwards.
TAGGCCCGCTCGACACCCGGGGCAATCTGCCCTTGTACCTGCAATTGCAGCGCGTGTTGCAGGAGGCGATCGCCAACCAGGTCCTCTCCCCTGCCGACGCTTTGCCCGCCGAGCGTGATTTGGCTGCGGAATTCAAGGTATCACGCATTACGGTCCGCAAGGCACTCGGCGGCCTGGCCAGTGCCGGGTTGCTGACTCGCCGTCAGGGCTCGGGAAACTTCGTGGCGGCGCGCATAGACAAGAACTTTGCGATGCTCACCTCGTTCTCCGAGGACATGCGCGCCCGGGGACGAACCCCGCGCAGCAGTTGGCTGAAGCGGGCGCTGGGCACTGTGACCCCCGAGGAGGCGCTGGCCCTCCGGCTCAGCCCGGGAACTCCTGTGTACCGACTGCACCGGCTTCGATTCGCGGACGACATACCGATGGCCATCGAGTACGCGACGGTGGTGGCCTCGGCATTGCCATCGATCGATGCGGTTGGGGACTCGCTGTACGAGGCCCTTGAGCGCTGCGACCAGCGGCCGGTGCGCGCCCTGCAGCGGTTGCGCGCGGTTCTCCTGACCGGGGAGCAGGCCAAGTTGCTGAAGGCGAAGGAGCACACCGCGGGCCTGCTGGTCGAGCGGCTCGGTTCCCTGCGCGACGGGCGCGCCGTTGAGTTCTCGCAATCCTACTACCGGGGTGATGTCTACGATTTTATCGCCGAACTGAGCGCTTAGATCATGAGCCTGGCTTTCGTTAACGGGCGGATTCTGCTGCCCGAGGGCTTCGCCGAGGGGCGGGCCGTAATGATTGAGCACGATCGTATCAGCGCCATAACCGACGCGGGGGAGGCCCTGCACAGCCAGGCGACGTGCGTGGATCTGGCGGGTCGACAACTGCTCCCCGGTTTCATTGACGTTCAAGTCAATGGCGGCGGCGGTGTGCTGTTCAATGACTTCCCCACTGTCGATGGCATCCGCACCATCGCCGCGGCGCACGCGCGGTTTGGGACCACCGGGTTCCTGCCTACCCTGATCAGCGATGATGCGGCGACCACGGCCCGCGCCATCGCCGCAGTCGAAGCGGCGATGGCGGCCGACGTGCCCGGCGTACTGGGCATTCACATCGAGGGCCCCCATCTCAGCCAGGCTCGCAAGGGCATACACGACGCGGCTCACTTCCAGCAATTGGATGAGCAGGCCGCGGACCTGTTGGGTTCGTTGCGCACAGGCGTAACGGTTTTGACTTTCGCCCCGGAACGCGCGGATCTCAGCGCGCTGGATAAACTGAAGGCCGCCGGAGTGATCCTAGCGGCGGGTCACACGGATGCGACGGCGGCCCAGATTTCCGCGGCGAAGCAACATGGCCTGAGCGGCTTCACTCACCTGTTTAATGCCATGTCACAGATGAGCGCGCGCGAGCCGGGTGCGGTCGGAGCCGCGCTCGGTGACGATGATTCGTACTGCGGCATCATCGTGGACGGCAAGCATGTGGATTCGCGCGTGCTCAGAGTCGCGCTGCGCGCCAAGCGACACGATCGGTTCATGCTGGTGACCGACGCCATGCCGTCCGTCGGCACCAGCATGATCAGTTTTATGCTCCAGGGACGCCCGATCAGAGTTGTCGGGGATTACTGCGTCGATGAGCAAGGCACGCTGGCCGGGACCGCGCTCAACATGAGCCGCGCGGTCAAGAATGCGGTTTCCATGCTGGGACTTCCGCCGGCCGAGGCGGTGCGGATGGCCAGCGAATATCCGGCGCAGTTCCTCGGTCTTGGCGCCACGCACGGCCGCATTGAACCGGGGTTTCGTGCCGATTTTGTGGTCACCGACAATGCCGGAGAGATCTTCGAAACCTGGATCGGTGGACAGCGGATTGTGCGCTGAGAAGCTCTGGAACCCGGTTCAGTCCAGCCACACACGCGCATTGCGGAACATGCGCATCCAACCGCTGTCCTCGCCCGCATCGTGCGGATGCCAGGAATTTTGGACCGTGCGGAATACCCTCTCCGGGTGCGGCATCATGATCGTCGCGCGCCCATCAGCGCTTGTGAGCGCAGCAATGCCCGCCGGGGTCCCGCTGGGGTTGGCAGGATACAAGCGTGCGGCGTTGCCCCGACCGTCACTGAAGCGGCAGGCAATCAGGCCCTGCTCTGCGCACGCTTGATGATCGGCATCGCTGGCAAATGACGCTCGGCCCTCGCCGTGCGATACCGCAATCGGCAATACCGATCCGAGCATGCCGGCGAACAAGACGGACGGCGATTCCAGGATCTCCACCAGGCTCAGGCGCGCTTCGTACTGTTCGCTGCGATTGCGCAGGAATCGCGGCCAGCCCTGGGCTCCGGGAATCAGTTCGCGCAAGAGCGCCAGCATCTGGCAGCCGTTACACACGCCCAGTGTGAAGGTGTCCGGGCGCGCAAAGTAATCGGCGAATTCCCGCCGCGTGGTTTCGTGAAACAGTATCGACTGTGCCCACCCTCCTCCCGCACCCAGCACATCACCGTAGGAAAACCCACCGCAGGCAATCAATCCGCTGTACGCCGAGAGTTTGACCTGGCCACCCAGCAGATCGCTCATGTGCACATCGTGCGGCTCGAAGCCCGCCCGATCGAGCACCGCGGCCATTTCCACCTGACTGTTGACTCCCTGCTCACGCAGCACCGCCACGGCCGGCCGGGCGCCCGATGCGATGTAAGGCGCGCTGATATCCTCCTGCGGATCGAAGCTAAGCTGCCAGCGCAGACCCGGCGCGGCAGTATCCAGGGCCGCTGTTTGCTCCTCGTCGGCGCAATCCGGGTCGTCGCGCAGGCGCTTCATGCGCCAGGATGTCTCTGACCACGCCCGCCGCAGCTCCGCCCAGGGCTCATCGAGTATCTCAGCGCCTATGGCAAAACGCAGCCGCAGATCCGCGAGCGGTCGGCCGATGACACGGCTGCACTCCAGCAGTCCATGTGCTCCCAGTTCCTGCCACACCTCGTGCAACTGCGCCGTCAGCACCTGCAGCACGACGCCGCACTCCTCACTGAATAACTGCGCAAGTGCGCTACCGCGCGCCGGATCGAGCGAAATCTCAAGGCCGCAATGACTGGCAAAGGCCATTTCCGCCAGGGCTACCGCCAAACCGCCATCGGCACGGTCATGGTAAGCAAGGAGCAGCGAGCGCTCCCGTAAGGCGGACAGTGCCGCGGCGAAATGGCGCAGCAGTTCGGGATTGCTCATGTCGGCCGGCGCCCCGCCCTGGGCACCGTAGACCTGCGCCAGCGCCGAGGCGCCCAGGCGATTTTGGCCTTCGCCAAGATCGATAAGCAGCAAGGAAGTGGGTCCCAGCTCGAGGCGCAATAAAGGGGTGAGGGTGCGCCGGACGTCCCTCACAGGCGCGAATGCCGAAACGATCAGCGATAAAGGGGCGACCACGGAGCGCTCTTCGCCGTTTTCCTGCCATACGGTTTTCATGGACAGCGAATCTTTCCCCACCGGAACTGCGATCCCCAGCGCCGGGCAAAACTCCTCGCCCACGGCCCGCACAGCGGCATACAACGCCGCATCCTCGCCCCGCTCCCCGCAGGCCGCCATCCAGTTCGCCGACAGCCGGATGTCGCCCAACGCCCGCCACGTCTGCCGCCAGCAGGTTGGTGACCGCTTCGGCGACCGCCAAGCGCGCCGATGCGGCCGGGTCGAGCAGCGCCACCGGCGTTCGTTCGCCCATGGCCATCGCCTCGCCCGTATGGTGGTGGTAATCGCTGAGTGTGACGCCCACGTCGGCCACCGGCACCTGCCAGGGGCCGACCAACGGATCGCGGCTGATCAGGCCACCGACCGTGCGATCGCCGATCGTGACCAGGAAGGTCTTGTCGGCCACCGCCGGCAGACGCAGCACGCGATACCAGGCCTCACGAAGGTTCACAGCGGCCAGTTCATCAATCACGGGGGCCGGGGCGGGAAAACTGCTCACATCGCGACGCATGCGCGGGGGCTTGCCCAGCAATGCCTCTACGGGCATGTGCACCGGATCACCGCCCAGCAATGGATCACTCACGATCAGCACGCCGTCCTCAGTGGTGACGCCGATGGCGGCATAGGGGCAGCGCTCCCGCTTGGCGATGAGCTCGAATGCGGCAAGCGTGCCGGGCCGCAGCGCCAGCACGTAGCGTTCCTGCGCCTCGTTGCACCAGATCTCAAGCGGCGACATGCCAGGCTCGGCGCTGGGCACGGCACGCAGGTCGACTTTCGCGCCGCGCGCGCTGTGCGCGACCGCCTCCGGCACCGCATTGGCGAGACCCCCGGCGCCCACGTCATGAATAAGCTCGATCGGATTTTCGGCACCGAGGGCCCAGCAAGCGTCGATGACTTCCTGCGCCCGACGTTGCATTTCCGGGTTGCCTCGCTGCACAGAGGCAAAATCCAAATCCTCATGGCTGGCACCGCTCCCCACGGACGAGGCCGCACCGCCGCCCAGGCCGATGAGCATCGCCGGGCCGCCCAGCACCACGAGCGGTGCGCCTACGGATACCACACCTTTCTCGACGTGCTCGCGCCGCACGTTCCCCAGTCCGCCGGCAATCATGATCGGCTTGTGATAGCCGCGCGCCCGACCTGGAGGATCATCCGGCTGATGTTGTTCGAACGTCCGGAAATATCCGCAGATGCTGGGGCGCCCGAACTCGTTATTGAACGCGGCAGCACCGATCGGTCCATCGAGCATGATCTCAAGTGCCGATGCGATCCGCGCCGGAGAGCCAATGGTGTGCTCCCAGGGCTGCACGTGCCCGGGAATCCGCAGGTTCGAGACCGTGTAGCCCACCAACCCGGCCTTAGGCTTAGCACCCAAACCGGTCGCGCCCTCGTCCCGAATCTCCCCTCCGGCACCGGTGGCAGCTCCTGGAAAAGGCGCAATAGCGGTTGGATGGTTGTGGGTCTCCACCTTGATCAGAATATCGATCTGTTCTTCGTGCCCTCCGTACACCTTGGTGCGCGGATCTGCGAAGTAGCGCGTGCCGGGAACACCGGACAGCACGGCCGCATTGTCCCGGTACGCCGATAGCACTCCTGCCGGCGCGTGCGCATGGGTATTTCGGATCATCGCAAACAGCGACTTGGGTTGCGCGACTCCGTCAATGACAAAATCGGCATTGAAGATCTTGTGTCGACAATGCTCGGAGTTCGCCTGAGCGAACATCATGAGCTCGACGTCCGTCGGGTCGCGTCCGAGCCGTGTAAATGTCGCGAACAGGTAGTCTATTTCATCGTCCGAAAGCGCGAGCGCCAGTCGCTTGTTGGCCATCGCCAGCGCCCCGCGCCCGCCTTTGAGTCGCGATATGAGCCAAGGGCTTTGGGGCGGAGGAGGCAAACAGCAACTCAGCTTCCGCGCTCGACAGCAGCACGCTCTCGGTCATCCGATCGTGCAGGACGGCACCCAGAATTGCGCGCGCCTGCGCTGAGCGCGCCTTCGAGGCGATACTGTATGCCGCGCTCTATGCGCCGCACGAAATCCAGGCCGCAGACGCCGGCGATATCGGTCGCCTTGCTCGACCAAGGCGAAATGGTTCCGGGCCGCGGCACCACCAATAATGCGCCCGCGCCCTCGGTCAGCGGCGCGCTGGCCTCAACCGCCAGCAGACGCGAAAGCTGGTTTCGCTGCTGGGCATTTGGCGCGGTGGTGCAATCCACGAAATGCACGTAGCGGGACTGAAGTGCGACGATGCCGGAATCGATGCGCTGCAGCCGCTCGAGCTGCCGTGCGCGCCGGAATGCCGAACCGGCCGGCGCTCCCGGCCAATATCAGCACCAACTACTTCCTGGGGCCGGAATCACCGGCCGGAGTGGAGTACAGCGGCCCTGGAAACGTGGCGACGTTGCTGCCCTCGACCGCGACGATCTTGCTGACACCCTGCTTGCGGACCTCATCGATTCGGACCACCGACTGTACCGGCAGAAAGCTGCGCTTGACCCCCGAAAATTCGGTCTTGACGCGCTCTTCGCTCGGATCGAGCACCACGCCTGGATCGCTCGCCAAACACGAGCTCCTCAATCTCCACGAAACCAAGCAAACTGCCGTGGCTGACCTTGCGCGCGTAGACCTCGTAAACCTTGCCTTGGTTCACGAACATAATCTTAAAGATGTGATTGGATGCCATCTGTGTGCGACCGCAGCGACCGGTATGGCCCCTGCCCGGCTATTATATTGAGTCAACAACCTTTTTGCCGAGGAACGGCCCGATGGCGCTGCGCCTGACCATTATCAGTCAACAGAGCACCGCGCTCGGCGAGGCGGCCAGCATGCTCGTTGACAAGGAAGGAGCCAGGATCGGGCGGGCCAGCGACAACGAATGGGTGCTTCCGGACCCCAACCGATACATTTCAGCCCACCATGCGCGCATTACTTTCAAGAACGGCACCTACATCGTCGAGGACACCAGTACCAACGGCTTGTACCTGAACGACGAGCTGGAACCCGTCGGGCGACTCGGGCCCCAGCCCCTGCGCGCGGGCGATACGCTGCGGATGGGCCCGTATCAGATCCGGGTTCGAGACAGCGAAAGCACCGCCGTGGATGCGAGCGCCATTGTCCCGTACGGCGCTCCGGTTCCGGCCGAAGGGCCAAGTCAACGCGACATTGAGGTCGATCTGAATATCAGTTCATTGCTGGTCGCTGATGAGGATCAGAGCGCGGTGCGCCGCGGCTATGACCCCTGGGGCAACCCGATAACGGATCCGGGCCTGCAAGAATTCGACAGTGAGCAGGCCGCCGCGACGACCCCGCGCGCCTCTCCACCGCGAGTGGCGCCGGCGACCCGCGAAACCTGCCGGCTAGTCCCGGTGTGCTCGAGGCCTTTTGCCGCGGCGCCGGAGTCGATATCCAAAAACTGCCGACCGATGGTCAGGAACGCCTGCTTCAGCTCGCAGGCCTCCTGTTGCGCGAATCCTTGGTGGGCATCAAGACCCTGGCGCGAACCCAGCGCGAAATCCGACAGGATTCGGGGATGAGCGCTATCGCCGAGGACGCCGACAGAGTGGCGCTGCAGAGTCTGCCCGTCGAAGAACTGCTGGTGCGATTGCTCCTCGGTCACGACCAACGCCAGCTCGACGCGGTGCAATGGATGCGCGAACTGTACGGCTTTGCGTGCCGTCACGATGCAGCGCTAATGCGCGCGCTGCGACCGGCGCTGGGTGAGTTTACCCAGCGCCTGGATCCGACTGTTCTTAGTCCTGGAAGTCCCGGGTCGGAGCGATTTCGAAGCATTACCGCCACCCCCGACGGTCGTCTGCCGCACTTGTTCCTCGAATCCCTGGCGCGCAGTTTCAACGCCGAGATTGGCGGGGGCTCGAGCAAAGACTGAGCGCGCAATCGAATGCACAAACATGCATTCGCATCCTTATTCCGAGGTAACTACCGGCAAGATCAGCTGGGATGCATGCGTCGCATCGGAATAGACGGCGATGGTGGATTTTCTTGCATCGGCCGAAGTGAGCTCCGATTTGCCGTTTTGCAGGTTGCGCGAAAAATTCGGGAAGAAGCTTGCGGAAATCTGCACGGTGATCCGATGGCCCGCCAGGAAGGTGTTGCTGGTGATTAGATTATCCAGGTCGACTTGTATATCGTCATCGGGAGTAAGCCATTGCGGTGGGCGCGCATGGTCCCGATTGCTGGCGCGCTGGACATCAAGTCCGGGACTCATGAGGTTAAAGGTTGTCCCATCCGGGGAAGTGTCGAGCACTCGGACCCACAGATCCAAGTCCCGGCAATCACAGGACACGAAAATGCGCGCGTGGATAGGCCCTGTCACCTCCATATTTCGCTCAAGTCGTGGCGTCTCGAAGCTAAGCACATCCGAGCGTTCGACCATCCTGCGATAGTCGTGGGCCCCGGAGGTGGCGTATTGATTAACGACCGGATTCGACGGGTCGGCCACAAATGACGTGGACCGGCTTTTCGCCCCAGGCTTCGCCGTCGTCAACAATCCCACTTTCTTGTCGCCATCGGGAGTGAGATAAAAAGCCGTGGCCGCGGCGGCGGGTGGCCATGCCTTCGCGTTCCGCCACTCATTTGTTCCCATGACGTAGTAGCGAACTGGCTCTTCGCGCTCGACCGAATTGTCTATCCCGCGAAGGTAATGATCCATCCAGCGCAAGACTACTTCATCGTAATCAATGACCGCGTTTGGCCCGAATTCACGCTCGCCGGATTTTGCCAAGTGCCGTGCTGTCCACACCGTGCACCCAGGGGCCCACCAGAAGATGGGTGGCCGGATCAGTTTGCCCGCCCGCGTGATTTCAGTAATCCGATGAAATTGGTGGTCGCTCCCTCCGGTCCATAATTATCGTCATACCATCCCGACAGATTGAGCACCGCGGCGTGGGTCCGATCATACTTGTCCCGTAGCTCTGCCCAGCCCCACCACGGATCTTCGGGCGGGTGCGCCAGCCAATCGTAATAATATGGGGCGGCCTGCTTTAGTTGTGGAAGAGCGGCCAGCGGCAAAAAGCGCTGCATTTGGGGCCCATCGGTATGCCAGCTCGTCGCCGCTTCCCGATAGGTCTTAGGCCCCTCGAGGCCCCGCTTGTCCCGAACGTCGGGAGCGATGTTGAACCAGATCCAATCGATCCATGACATGTCCCAAGTGCCGCCCGCGAAGAAAAAATTCTGCGCATTGGAAAATGTCATGGCAGGCACCATGGCTTTTAAATGTGGCGGTGATTGGACAGCCGCGAGCCACTGAACGGCCCCGGGATATGAAAGTCCAAACGTGCCGATCGAACCGTTCGACCACGGTTGCTTTGCCGCCCACTCGATCGTATCGAAACCATCCCGGCCTTCGTTTTCATATGGCCGGAATTCCCCATCCGACCGATAGCGACCACGAACATCTTGGATGACAACCGCGTAGCCGCGCTCAACTGCGCGCTCGAATGTCTTGTACTCTTCGCGGGCATTTTTCTTGCCGTACGGCGTCCGATAAACCAGCACGGGAAACGAGCCGCTTTTGTCCGGTAGAAGGACATCGGCGCGCAACACGACACCGTCACGCATCGGCACGACAACATCCGTCTGCACGACCTCGGTCTGGCCTAGAGCATCAGCCTGAACCACCGGAAGGGCGATCAGAACAATGGGCCAAAGCAAGCGACGCGTGGGTCCAGCTCTCGAAGCGGGTAAGGTCCCTAGCGTCCGCCTGCCATTCACGCTCCAGCGATAAAAGTCACTTATGCGAGGCATCATGGTTTTCCCAAGCCGATCCGACACGTCGCCGCACCAACTACCGGAGGCTCGGTAGAAAAGGACTCGCGAGCTCTTTCAAGCGCGGTCAAGCAGTGTGCGGACCTACTGCGTGCTGGTGAACCCGCACTGTTTTTGCTCCATTGCAATCTGCATCGTGATTCGACTGGCGTTCTCTGAATAGGCCTGTGTCACGGAGCCATGATTCACGGTCTTTCCGCGCAGCGGACTCACGCCCTCGCAGAGGTGGAATACGTGCGGCGTCGAAGATCTCTTGGCACCGTTCTCGGGCGCGATCCAGTACACCACGTCCTGGCCGCCGGGGTGCGCGGCGTCCTTGGTTGCCTCAGCCACCATGGTGGAATCCCTGGCGATGTCCTGCGCTTGGGACGCGACCTCGGGTGAACAGGCCGTTGTCGACTGGCCGGTATTGATCTGGGCAGCGCAGGCGTTCATGTCCTTGGTGTATTGCTCCACAGACGGCGGGCTCCAGCTCACCCCGATCAGCGTCGCTACTAGCGCCAACACGGCCCCCACCACGCCGGCAATCTTCTTGTTCTTCGGATCCATGTCCTTGTCCATGAAGATCAGGACAATCAGCGGCAGGAAGGCGATCAGCGTGATGATCGCGCCGAACTGGTTCTGGAAGAAGAATTTAGCTTTGTCGGACTCGCGGGCCGGATCTTGCTTGTTGGCCGCTTTCCACATCAGGCTTCCGGCAATGGCGAAGATCGCGATCCCGAGCAGAATGCCGATTAGCAGCGGAAGGTTTCCGTGATCGAACCTGTGCTGGCGAAGCAGGACAATCCCGGCGATTTCCCCGCCGATGGCCACAATCCAGGCGAGCGCGGCAAAAAGCCGAAGGCGCTTGGCAGCCGAATGCTGGCCCTGCGTCGCTTGCCAGTCCTTGGTGATGTCGCCTCTTGCGGGCGGCTTATTATCGGACATGTTCAGAGCCTCGCTATCTACGCGTGGGCACGGCGGATGTCGTACGGGAAGCCTGCCTGACCGCGCCGATCATGACCGCCCCACACTGTCATTGCAATGGGGCAAAGACGACGAGAAACGCCTTTAGCTCAGGGTTGCGCTCAGATGCATAGGCCTGCACTGCCTGTGGCACCACATCCTATTCTCGATGTATCAAACCAAAAAAAGGCCGCGCCATAATCCACATTTCGAATACGCCCAATGTGTAGTGAGTGGTATTCCCGGTAGGCGATGGTGTACTCATGGTCCTCGGTAGTCGCCCATGTGCTTTTCACGAACCGCTGAGATTCGCACCGCACACCATCGCCGACCGAAGTTAGGAGTAATGGAACCGAGCCCCCATTCCCCACTGAGAACCCCGTCGCACTCTTTATTTTCCACAAATGCCCCAAGGGCGCTTTCGAACCAGCGCGCAGAGGAAGGCATCCGCTAGAACGCGCAGGACACGCCCTGCTCTTCGAAATTACATCCGACCTTGCGGCCGCTGGCACCTTGAGTGGCGGAGAGGGTGGGATTCGAACCCACGTGCCGGTATTACCCGACCATCCGATTTCGAGTCGGCGCCGTTATGACCACTTCGGTACCTCTCCAGGCAGGAACGTTACGGGCGAGCTGATATTCTAACTGAACTGGGTACAGCGTGAGATTGCCATTGACCGTATCGAGACATCGCCTAGGACTGCCCGTTATGCTGACCTGGCTGGCGCTTACGTCCTGCAGCGTCGAGCCCAATGGTCTCGCGCAGATTCGTGCGCGGGGCGAGCTGCGAGTGGGCACTGTCAACGAACCCACCACCTACTATCTCGGGGCGCACGGCCCGCAGGGCTATGAATACCGCCTCGCCCGAGCCTTTGCCGACAGCCTGAACGTGCCCTTAGTGATTGTGGCGGCTCGTGATCGCAGCACGCTGCGCGAACTCTTGGCCGAGGGCAGCGTTGATATTGCCGCCGCGCAACTCACGGCCGATGAGAGTTGGAAACGGGCCGGGCTAGCGACTTCGACATACCGCGAGGTCGAGCAGTTGGTCGTGCAACGGCGCGGACACGCCGCCACGACGAAATATCAGCGGCCTGAACGGGGCGCGCGTAGTGGTCCGCGAAAACAGCCCACAACTGCAATTGCTGCGCCAGTTGCGAGACAGCGGCGCCAGCTATCTGACCTGGACTGAACTTCCTCGCGAGCAGGCCGACCCTCTTGACTGGGTCTCCACCGGGGATGCGGATTTTGCAATCATCGATCGGAGTGAATTTGCGTTCGCGCACCACCTGTTCCCGGAAGTCAATGTGGCCTTCTCCCTTCCCGATCCACGCCCATTGCAGTGGCTGGTACGCCGCTCGGCAATCGACCTTCGTGACGCCGTCAATGGCTTCTTTGCCGAGGCGCGGGACTCCGGGCAATTGCAACGGCTCGCGCACCAGGCGGATGCCGAAGCCGGCGAATTCGAGTACCAGGAGGCTCGTCGCTTTCAGGATGACATCGCCGCTCGATTGCCGGAGTTGCGCACGGTGTTTGAACAGGCCGCGGCCAGCCAATCATTGGATTGGCGCTTACTTGCAGCGGTCGGTTATCAGGAATCGCATTGGGACGATCACGCCACATCGGGTGATGGGGCCGTGGGCATAATGATGCTCACGGATTCGACGGCCAAGGCCATGGGTGTAACGGATCGTCGCAACGCTCGACAGAACATTGCCGGGGGCGCCGCTTACTTCGCGCAAGTGCTGCAGATGATACCGTCGCACGTCGCCGAGCCCGACCGCAGCTGGCTCGCGCTCGCCGCCTACAACGTGGGCTACGGGCACCTGGAGGATGCCCGCATCCTGGCGCAAACGCAGGGCAAGAATCCTGATTCCTGGGACGACGTGCGCCAATACCTGCCCTGGCTCGCGCAGGAGCGCTGGTACCGGCAGGCCCGAAGGGGTTATGCACGTGGTTGGGAGCCGGTGCGATTCGTCGATCAGGTGCGCGGATTCCTCGGCGTGCTCGAATGGTATGGCGACAGCCAGGCCATCGGCGCACTCCAGCCGCCCGCGCTTAAACTCGGCGCAGCGCGAAAAACTCCCGTAACAACCCGCCGCATTCCTCCTGCAGAACCCCACCGAATACATCCACCCGGTGATTTAGGCCAGGCAGAGCGAAGGCATCGAGCATGCTGCCGGCCGCCCCGGCACGGGAGTCCCACGATCCGAACACCAGCCGGCGCACGCGCGCATGGGCAATCGCGGCCGCGCACATGAGGCAAGGCTCCAAAGTGACGTACAAGACTGTATCGGTCAGACGGTAACTGCCCAGCTTTGCAGCGCCAGCTCGCAGGACTTCGATTTCCGCATGGGCGGTAGGATCGCAACCACTGATGGGCCGATTGGCTCCGGCCGCCATGATCCGGTCGCCCAGCACCAATACGGCACCCACAGGCACCTCGCCTGCCGCCGATGCCAACCGCGCCTGCTCGAGCGCCAGCAGCATGTAATCTTTGTCGGTCTTCATGCGCGCGGTGGTACGGAATGACTCTTAAGACCGAGCACTGCCCAGTCGAGGGGTCGCACCGCCGGCAACAAGAACACCCAACCCAAGAAGCCAAGGACATTGACGACCGCGGCAAGGGTAAAGGCAAATCCAAATCCGCCGGTCAAATCCACGAGCACGCCGGTAATCAACGGGGCGACCAGTCCCGCAACATTGCCTGCGGCATTTTGCAGACCGACCCAGCGTCCGGTGGCGCTCGGACCGGCCATGATCTGCGGGATTGCGAACAATCCGGGGTAGGAGGCGCCGCTGACGATCCCGAACACGAACAGCGCGATCACCGAGCCGCGTTCCGGCAGCAACACCATGCCGAGCCATACAGGCGACTGGCCATTACGATGGCTGGAACCCATGACGCCCTTGTATGCCCAAGTCGTGCTATGTCCGTTGCGAATCCATCGATCTTGCAGGGTACCCATTGCGAGGGCACTTATCGCATTGAGTAAGTAGGCCCAGGAAGCAATCATGGCCATCGCCGCGAGGGAAAAGCCGCGCGATTTCACCAGATAAAACGGCAGCCACGAGAGAATGAAATAATAGGTGTAGTTGGAGGCAAAGTGCCCCACGGCCGCGCCCCAGAGCGCGCGCTGCCGCAAAATCAGACCCATTGGAATTGGGGTTCCGGCGCGCTCTTCGGAGCGCTGCAATTCGGACTGGACCTCGGCGCGATGCCAAGGCCAGAGCCACAGTGAGTGAAAGCAATCCAAAGAGTATGAATACCGGGCGCCAGCCATAGCGCGCCATCATTAACCCACCGAGCAAGGTGCCGACTGCCGGACCCAGCAGATACCCGAACCCGAGCACCCCGTTCGCAACGCCGAGCCGTTCGACTTTGACCGTGTTGGCCAATACCTTCGAAGCACACGGAAACGCGACGCTCTCGCCGATGCCCAACAACAAACGCAGCCCCAGCAAGCTGAAAAATCCGCCGGCGAACCCGGTCAGCGCTGTGGCCAGCGACCACACGGTGATGCCCGCGGCCAGCACCGATTTGGCGCCGAAGCGTTCGGTCAGCCAACCGGTCGCGGGCATGCACAACACATAGCTGTAGTAAAATGCTGCCAGCAATGTGCCCAGTTGCGTGGCGCTTAGGTGCAATTCGGTTTGAATCAGCGGCGCAGCCGTGGACAGATTGCCGCGGTCCACGTAATTGATAAAAACTGCCGTCGTGACCAACAACACCAGGCGCGCCGGCTTACCGGACTCAAGCATCGCGAAACGCCCCTTCGCACTCGCATATCGTTCCCCCCGCGCGCGGATTCGATTCCCGGATAACCGGCGGCGGATCGTCAGTCCGCTCCTTTGGGAATTCTGCGCATTCATGGTCACGAGCTTGCTCGGCATCCGGCCTGGCACTTGTCATACAATTTCGAAATAGACTGCGGTGACGAATGATCAAGATAACCCGCCTTGAAACTTACTGCGACGAATTCGTTTGCTTTGTAAAACTGACGACCGAAAGCGGAGCCGTCGGTTGGGGTCAAACGTCCACTTATAATGCCGACGTAACGGCCACAATCTTTCACAGGCAGGTTGCGCGTTGGGCGCTGGGATGCGACGCGCTCGACATCCCGACGCTGGTGGACTTGGTCGAACGACGCGAACACAAATTCCCAGGAAGCTATCGCTGCCGCGCACTTGCCGGGCTCGACACGGCGCTTTGGGACCTGCGCGGCAAGATGGAAGGCAAGCCGGTCGTGGAATTGCTCGGTGGCAAGGCCCGTCAGCTGCGCGCCTATGCCTCGTCAATGAAGCGCGATATCACTCCTGCAGCGGAGGCCGAACGCATGGTGAGGCTTCGTGACGATCTGGGATTTGACGCGTTTAAGTGGCGGGTTGGCGCGGAATGCGGTCGCGACGTGGATGAATGGCCCGGGCGCACAGAATCAGTCGTACCCACCGTGGCACGCGCGCTGGGCGCGAGATTGCGCCAAGCTCGTGGACGCCAATAGCGGGTTTTCGCCTCGCCGGGCCATCGAAGTGGGGCGATTGCTGGAAGCCGAGGGCATCAGCCATTACGAGGAACCCTGCCCCTACTGGAAGCTCTCCGAGACCAAGGCCGTGACCGAAGCGCTCTCCATTGACGTCACGGGCGGAGAGCAAGACTGGGACCTGGCCACCTGGCAGCGCATGATTGAGATGGGCGCGGTGGACGTGGTGCAGCCCGATGTAATGTACATGGGCGGACTGGTACGCACGCTCGAGGTGGCGCGCCTGGCTGAGGCCGCGGGCCTGCCCTGCACGCCACATAGCGCCAATCTTTCGCTAGTCACGATCTGTACGATGCATCTGCTGGGCGCCATACCGAACGCAGGGAAATACCTCGAATTCTCAATCGAGGGGCCGACTATTACCCCTGGCAAGACGGCCTGTTTCTTGGCGATCCGTTTCAGATCCGGAACGGCACCGTAAGCATCCCTGCCGGACCGGGCTGGGGTGTCGAGATCAATCCCGAATGGCTGGCGGCAGCGCGCTATCAGAAGAGCGAACTGGCTCCCTAGCGGCTCAGTGAGAGGCGCTCAATGAGCAGGGCCGCGCGTTTTATTTGCCGGTCAAAGGCCGACAGATCCGCTGTCTCCCCTGGGGCGTGGCTGCCGTTTCCGGCCGCGCCCAAGCCCTACCAGCCCGTCCAGCCTGTCCGCGACGAAGGAAATATCGCCCGCCCCTCGCTTGAGCGGATCCAGCTCCGCCATCTGTTCGTAGCCCAAGTGCCGCGTTGATTGCATTGAGCTGGAAGAGCAATGCCCGATTGCCGGCCGTGGGCGCCATGGCTGGGTAGCCATCACCAAACTCGATTTCCGCCTTGGTGCCTGTCAGGTGTTCGGCCACTATCGCGCGCATGCGGCCTTCAAGGGAGGTCCGTCTGCTCCTTGCTCAGTGTGCGCAGATCGCCGCGAGCGATTCCCTGCGCGTGGAATGACGTTCGGTTTGCCGCTTGCCGATCCACCGGTGGTCTCGCTATTTAGGCTGGCCGTAGACCCGCTGAGCATCAGGCCGACGTTGTAGGTGGCATTGGGTTCGCGCAATTCGCGGCGAAACGCGTCAAGTATCCGGATCAGTTCGTAGCCGGCACCGAACCCGGAGTCGGCCGAAAAGATGTCCGAGGAATGCCCTGATGCCGAGGAGGTGCGTAGCGTCCAGTCAACGGCGCCGCGCCTGCTTACGGACCCCATGTCGTGCCCGTTTTCAGTGGCCAGCGATTCGAATTCGAGCGCCACGTCGGCGCTCTTGGCGGCCTCAATCAGATCGGCCCGCGATACGGATACCGGGCTGCCTGCATTCTCTTCATCCCCGTCCAGGACAATGGTCACGTTCGCGCCCGATAACGCACCTGCGGTCTGCAGCGCGCGCAGCGCGCTAACCATGATGGCGAGCCCGCCCTTCATGTCACAGACTCCCGGACCCTCGGCAATATTGCCGCGCCGTTCATAGCGCTGAAACGCGCTGTCGCGCTCAAACACTGTGTCCAGATGGCCAATCAGCAACACGCGCTTGCCATGGCCGCTGCCGTGATGCTCGGCAATAAGGTGACCTGCCCGACCCACGGCGCTCATGGAGTGCCATCGGGTCGTGAATCCGAGCTTCTCAAGTTCAGCCGCCATGATCTTGCCTACGTGTTCCACGCCGGCGGGGTTCATGGTTCCGCTGTTGATGTTGACCAGAGTCTCGACAAAAGCGATCGCGCGCTCATCTTCGGTCGTGGCCGCCGACACGATTCGCTGCTCCACGTGTGAGAGCGCCGGTGCCGCGGAATAGGCCGCCGAATTCAGCAGCAACAGTACCGCCAAGCCCGAGAGCTGAATATTTGATCGCACCCCAATGCAGGGCAGCGTGCCGGTTCCTGACTTGAGTCACGGCGGACTCAGCAGGCAGGTGTGCTTTCATACGGGTGACGCGCTTTGGTTCGATTTGGTTCGGGATTTGTGAGCCGGGTGATTATGAGTTGAGAAACGCGATCGGCTCAAGCTTGACAGTGTTGCTCACCGCTGCTTATCGTGGAATGGAGTAATTTCTGGAGAAGTCTGTGAATCAACAAGAAAAAAGCGCTCTGGCAACTTTCCTGCTGAGGATGGGCCTGGGAGTGATGTATCTCTCCCACAGCATTCTTCTTAAGCTGCTGACGTTCGGCTTTGCCGGCACGGCAGGATTCTTCGTCTCTATCGGCCTGCCAGGATGGCTGGGGTACCTGACCATTATCGCCGAGGCGGTCGGGGGCGCCCTCCTGATAGTCGGCTGGCACACGCGCGTGGTCGCGCTCGCACTGATACCAACTCTGCTCGGGGCGATCATCTGGGTGCATGCTCCGAACGGTTGGGTCTTTAGCAACAAGGGCGGTGGCTGGGAGTATCCGGCCTTCCTTATAGTGGCAAGTGTGGCTTTGGCATTGCTCGGCGACGGTGCATACGCACTCTCGAATCGGGCGAGCCGCAGGGCTTAAGGCTGTCTGAACTGAACCGCCAATAGGCCTGAGTGTCTGCGAGCATCGGCTGGCCCATGTCCTTAGGTCGACCATCGGCAGCGGCGCGACACTCGCGCCGCTGCCGAGCCGCTCACTTTGCGGGAGGCAATACCTCGATAGTGGTCGCGGACTTGACCGTCACCACGACTACGTCGCCCTTCTTCACGTTCTTGAATTTCTTGGCGGCGGGACTGACTTCAAAGGTGTGCGAATTTCCCTTGGGGCCCTTTAGAGTGACAAGTCGCTTGTCGTAATCTACGGCGGTCACTTCACCGGAGAACGTCACTGTATCGACCTGGATTCCCATCGGCTTGGCACCCAGCGGAGCCGTTACGGTGGAGGAGCCACTGGTCACATTCGGTGCCGCCTGACCGGCCGGTACCACCTCGACGCTGACCGTGTCTTCCTGCGTGGCACTGACGCGGTCACCCACCTTGATCTGGGCGAAGTTTTTCACCTGCGGTCCCGCCTGAACATCGATTAAGGCGCCGTTGGCCAATTTCAGCGTGATCCAGCGGTCCTGCGCGTCGATTTTCGTCACAGTCGCCATGTGCGTTTCGCTGGCAGTAGCGGTTGCCGCGGGCTTATCCTGAGCATCAGAAAAAGCAGGCGCTGCCGTCATTGTGGCCAGTACCGCCGCCGCGGACAGGGCGATTGAAAGTTTTGTACTCATAGCTAATTCGTTCCTTGTCGTGTGCAGATTGAATCAAGTCATCGATTTTGTTCAAGAAAGCGATTTTAAGTCGCGACGCGTGACGCAAGCAGCGGGGTCGCGAGGCGTCCCGCACGGTCGCGCGCTTAGGTACGCGTCTGCGAATGATTCTATATCGTCATACCCGTCGATGAGAAACTAATTTCGCTGCACGCTCCTATGCAGCACAGAACGGTAGGTGAAAAGCTGCATCGACCATTTACGGAATCAAGAAAATTACGCTGTCACCGCCCGCGGAGCCCATAACCTGCTGATCTGCTTGGCCAGCCGGCGCCCATTGTAAGAATGCAATGGATTTGTTGATATTCTTGCTGGCGATCTGTGGATCACAGTGCGAAATCTGCCTCGCGCCTGCGCAGAGTTGAACTGGAGTCATGCGGTCCAATGCAACCTGGTATCGCCAAGGACTGCGAAGTGCCCACCTACCGCCCATATCGCTGGGCGGCGGTCGATTTTCAACTCGGGTTACGCCGCATTAAACCGGAAACTTGGATCCTGATTGGCCCCGAGCACGCCGATATGATGCGCCAAAAGCAAGCGCGACTGAGCACACAGCGGTCATTTTATTATCGGTCCCTGGCCGACTCGCTTCCCGGCACAGCGCGAATTGCGGCAACGAGTCATTACTCACTTGCTGGCGGACCATCCGCAGTCTTTCGAACGGAGCGGGTCCGTCGTGCGCTCCCGGATTACCGGCCAGAGGCTCGACCTGGCTGATGAGTCTATCGAACCCTTGCTGCAACTAAGCTACTTGATCGAGGAGGACTTCATGCTCCTCGATGATTTCGGGGGAATGACCCGCATCACGGCCGCCTCGAATGCTTATTCCACCTCGGGACGGCTTGCCGCCTCGGTCGGTCATGATGTGGCGTGGGCCCATTTACCCGTGCCCAATCTCACTGATAAGCTGGGCATGAGGATTAATCAGGTGCTTGGCAGCATTCACGCCGATATTCCCTGCGAGCGATTCAACTGGCAGCTGACTCCCATGGCGACGGTCTTCTTCCCGCATGAAGATCCCCACGCGGCGAACGCTCAAGGCCATGCACGCGATCGTGGAAACTCTGCGTCATGATCCTTCCCGCGCAGGCGAATTGCTGTGGATCCGAGTTGAGCGACAGACCCTCAGTCGCCTTCCGGAATCAAAGGCCGTAGCATTCAGCCTCCATACCTACAGTGATCCGCTCTCTTGCGTACAGTCGGATTTGGAAAGTGTCCGAGCCATTCTGGCGCTGTTGAAAAACTACTCGGAGGATCGCTGGAAATACTCTGAGATGGACATCGTGCGGGAGCCGCTCTTGGCCTGGCTTGAAAAGGCAGCCGCAGCTGAATACCCTCGGGTCCGATCTACGCAATGCGGGTGCTTGGGGGGCAATCGTCAGACTCAGGAGCGCAAGCGGTTTCGGCAGCTTGGCCAGCAGTTCCTCGCTGAAACGCGCATCAATGTGGAAGAACGCGGCTCGCGCCATCCTATTCGAACGATTCTCCCACGCGTGGTCCGTGCCCCGCTGAACCACCACATCTCCTGCGCTAAGGACCACCTCGCTCGCATCGAGAATCAGGACGAGCTCCCCTTCGATGATGACCACATAGTCCTGGGTCCGAGTCCGATGCATTACAGTCCTCTTGCCGCCGTCGGCGAGAGGATAGACGTCAAGGATGCGCAGCAGGTGCCCGGCCGTCGGCATAATGGTGAACGGGCGCTCATTGGGCTCGCGTTCAATGTTCGAGGTCAATATTGGTATCGTAATCGATCTTCGCCCCACACTTCGTGAAACTCAGCCCCGATCGCCGGCCCACGCATTGTGTGATGCTGCGGCGGGGGAGCGTCGGAAAGAATCACTGAAGTTCCGCGAGCGTCGTGGCCCGTAACCACGCGCCGTATGGGTTTGGACATTTATTGCGCTCCTTGAATGGACTGGACTGGGGATTTCGACCAGCGCCTTCGTAAACAAGATCGCGCAGCACAGCTGTGAGTGCGGCGGCGGCGACGAATGCAGCGCCCGGGGAAATGGACCCGAGACGCCGGAGCCGAGAAATAGCCGAACAGTTCTGTCATGAGTGGCGGGCCCACAATGGAGCTCAGACCGTAGATACTTGCGATGGCCCCCTGCAACTCGCCCTGCGCGTTGGCGGGAACCCGCTGTGAGGCGAGTGCATTCATCGCCGGGTAGGTCAACGCGAAAACCGCGGTCGTAAGGCCAACGACGTACATCATCCAGCCTTCAGTCGCGAAGGCGTAGCCCAAATAGGCCAGCACGGCTGCCGCCATTCCGGCCAGCGCTGCCGGCCGCTCCCCGCCAAGGCGCCTGATGAGCACGCGCGTCAATACGGCCTGCGCCACGGCCATGACGAGACCTACGAAAGCAAGTGAGCCGCCGACCTCGGCGCTGGTCCATTGGAATTTGGCGATGGTGTAGAACGCCCAGGTACTGGGCAATACCTGGTGGCCGAGCTGCCACAGGAAGATCGCCCCAAGCAACCAAACGAGCGATGGATATTTCATTACCTGCCGGAAGGTGCCCAGCGGGTTGGCGCGTCTCCAATCGAGCGGCCGGCGCAAGTCCCTTGCCAATGACTCAGGCAACACCGCGCAACCGAACGCAAAGTTGGTCAGCGCGATTCCGGCGGCCACGAAAAAGGGTGCACGCGGCCCGAATGTGCCGAGCAGACCGCCGATAGCGGGCCCGGCGATGAATCCGATGCCAAATGCGGCACCCATAAGGCCAAAACTCTGCGCACGTTTTGCCGGTTCGGTGATATCGGCGACGTAGGCGTAGGCCGGCGTAAACGAGGCGCCCGCGCAACCGGCGATCATTCGTCCAACGATACAACCAGGCCATCGTGGGGGCAGAATCCCATGATCACGTAGTCGCAGCCCAGCGCCAGAAGTGAGAACAGTATCACCGGGCGACGCCCAAAGCGGTCGCTCAGGTTACCGAGCACCGGCGCGCAGAAAAATTGCATGATCGCATATACGAAGGACAGCCAGCCGCCATAAGTCGCGGCACGATCGATTGTCACGCTGGTGAGCTGCATGATGAGCCGGGGCAACACCGGCAGGATAATGCCGAAGCCGATCGAGTCGACCAGCACCGTGACGAATATGAAGACGAACGCGCGCTTGCGTTCTGATTGCTCGGTCATGCGATCCTCTGGGTCATTCGATTTGGCGCTCACCGGATGCCAATAGCAGGAATACGAGGGCCCCGAATAATGCCACTCCGGCGGTCACGTAGAAGGGCGCGGCAAAACTTCCCGTGTGGTCGACCAGCAGTCCGGTCAAAAACACACCGAATATTCCGGGAAGCGTCGCGAACGTATTGCTGATTCCCCAGATCACGTCGGCATGGCGGGGCGCGATGTCCAGACCGTTTGGCGCAAACCCTGAACACGTGATCGCGAACGATCCGGCCGCACAACATATGAGGATCAGTCCGACCTCGACAGAAACGGCGCCCGGTAGCAGAACTATAAACAGCGCCCCCGCACACAGACCGGTCGTCTGCATGAACTTGCGCACGAAGGCCGCACTTCGGCCGGCGTGTAGCAGTCGATCGGCGACATATCCGGCAACATTAGCCATCATGAAGGCGGAGAGTGCTGGTGCAGCGGACAGCAGGCCGGCGTTCATGACACTCACGCCGAAGGTGCGCGCAAAGTAACTGGGCAACCAGGCACCCATCAAGTACAACGGCCAGTTGCTGCAGAAATGAGCAATGACGATGGCCCACACCGCCGGAAGTTTCAGCAACCTGCTCCACGGGATCCGTGCCCGATCCGCCAAAGTAGGCGCCGCGATGTGGGCGCCGGTTTCGGCCCGGGCAAACCACACCATCGCCCATAGGAATCCAATTGCTCCAAATAAGTAGAACGGCACAGGCCAACCATAGCTCTGCACGAGCCAGCCGGTCACCGGCAAAGCGAACACGGTGCCGGCGTAGAGCGCGCTCGAAATTAAGGCCACGGCGCGCGAGCGCTGCAAAATAGGGACATGGCGTCCAATGATGTTCAACGAGGCCGGGAACACGGCTGCTTCGCCGAGTCCAAGGGCGACTCGCGCGCTCACGAGTAACGGCAAAGAGATTGACGCTGCTACTGGCGTGAGCACTGTAAACAATGACCACCAAACAACCGCGATGCCGAGGACGATCCTTCCACCGAAGCGGTTCGCGAGCGCTCCGCTCGCCAACATGAGCGAGATGTACCCGACGTAAAAGGAAGAGAGGACGACGCCCTTCTGGGTTTCGTTCCAGCCAAACTGCGATCGCATTGCGATTGCGCCAACAGAGATGTTCGTTCGGTCAATGTAGGAGATGAAGACCGCTGCGCACAGCAGAGCCACTACTGCGTGGTGAGGCTGCAACCGGAGGGCGCGCTCAGTCACGCGGGCTCGCTCCTGCTTCTATTCTCTCCAGTACGCACTCCAAGGGATTGGGTGTTCCCGCTCTGCAAATTCAGTGTATGGAATGAATCAATGGACATACCACTCCCCCATGTCTTCCCGCCGGTCTGTCGCAGTTAAATGTTGCAGTTAAAATCGGTTCAGAACGAGAACTCTAAATCTTTGAAATGGACTCGTAATCGACTCTCTGGGTTGGATGGCTGCAAAGGCTGTTGCTCGTCCGCAACACACATTTCCGCCTGACCCGTCATGCAATACCTAGCAAAACCTGTCTTTCTGGGTGGACCTGAACCACCTGTGGGAACTTTGCAACCATAGTGTAATCAGAATTGGTCAAGCACAACCACTGCACCGTTGGTGCAACAAGGGCCTACCATGAAATTGTTCACCGCTATTACCTGGATGGCACTTACAACACTTGCCGGGACGGCGCACTCGGCCGAACCGCTGCCACAACCGTCACCGGGCTTCTACGTGGGAGCGGGAATTGGTGCCGCGGCAGCACATACCACCGTCCCAGCGGGGATTACCTGGCAAACCAATGTGGACACTTCGACTACAGGATGGAACTTATTCGGTGGCTTTCGCCCCCAGAAATTTTTTGGCGCCGAACTTGAGTACATCGACTTCGGGAGTTCAAAGGTCAACAACATTAGCGACTGCTGTGACCTTATTTATGAAGCGCGTGCCAAGAACCATGCCATCGCCGGCTTTATTATTGGCTACGTGCCCTTGCTGCCAGCGAAGTGGGACATCTTCGCCAAAGCCGGGTATGCGCGGTTGACCACCGAAACGGAAAGCAATGGCAATTACCCCGACATTTGCGTGGGGAATCCGTGTGCAATTGTGGGCATGTCATCTACCTCGACCAGCAATACAGCCGGTGATTTCGCTTATGGATTTGGCACACAATATCGGTTCGGGTCGTTGGCGCTTCGCCTGGAATATCAGAAAATTACGGGCACACAAGCCAAGCCCGACATGTTTTCCGCAGGCTTGTCGTGGAATTTCTAGAACTCAAACTCTCTGATGGCCAAAGGGCTGAATTGTGTAAATTATCAGTTATTTGGTGAATTCTTAAGAGTCGACGAGTTTTAGGCCGGGCGTTGATTGCCTTTGATGGTTGTCGTGCGGAATGCGCCCGCTGCAGAGACACAACCGTTAACCCCTTGGATTAGAATTGGTCAGGTACGACCACTGCCTCAGTCCGATTAAGGGGTTTGTCATGAAAGTGATCAGCGCTGCCGCCTTGATCGGACTTGTCGCGCCCCCTCGAATGGCATGCGCAGCCGAACCGCATCAAGTGCTTGGTTTCTTTGTCGGTGGTGAAATTGGCACTGCCAAGTCGGATAACTTCGTGGAAAGTCCGGTTTGGACCTACCAGGTAGATGAATCAACAATGGGCTGGGGCGCCTTTGCGGGCATTCGACCGTTCAAGTATTTCGGCGCCGAGGTCAACTACATCGACTTTGGAACAGCGAAGAAAAACAACATTTCCGACGGGGCCGGAAATACCACGTATCAAGCAAGTGCCAAGAACGATGCTATTTCTGGGTATATCGTGGGTTATTTGCCGCTGCTGCAATCGAACTGGGACATATTCGCCAAAGCCGGTTATGCACGCTTAAATACCAGAACAGAGAGCAACGGCAACTATCCGAATGTATATGTATGCAGCGGGGGTCTCGGGCAGAACTGTCAGCTTTTTGGTCTCACGCCCATTGGCATAGCGTCCCACTCCACCAGTGACCACCAGACCGCTTTTGCATATGGATTTGCAACCCAGTACCAATTCGGTTCGGTAGGTGTGCGGGTCGAGTATCAGAAGATCGATGCCTCACGAGCGAAGCCGCAGATGATTTCTGCGGGTGTGACGTGGACTTTCTGACCGGGTCGAACTCACTTCGTCCCCATCTTTTTTTCCGTCTCGGTGCTTGTGCCTTCTTGCGCATGTACCTGCATTAGAAAATAGCAAATCAATACTTCTTATTCCCACTCGATAGTTGCCGGCGGCTTTCCGGTGATGTCGTATACCGCGCGGGAAACTCCGGGCACTTCGTTGACAATTCGGCGCGCGCACACATCGAGTAGCTCGTAAGGCAAATGCGCCCAGCGAGCGGTCATGAAATCAACGGTCTCCACTGCCCGCAGCGCGATCACCGGATCGTGGCGACGGCCATCACCAGCCACACCCACGCTACGCACGGGCAGAAACACCGCAAACGCCTGACTGGTGCGCTCGTACCATCCGGCGCGCCGCAATTCCTCGATGAATATATGGTCGGCCTGGCGCAGCGTATCTGCGGCCGCTGAGGTGACCTCGCCGAGAATACGCACGCCCAGACCAGGCCCCGGGAACGGGTGGCGCTGCACCATCTCCGCGGGCAGTCCCAGCTCTATCCCTATGCGGCGCACTTCGTCCTTGAACAGCTCGCGGAGCGGCTCGACCAGCTTGAGCTTCATGTGGGCGGGCAAACCACCGACGTTATGATGGCTTTTGATCACGTGGGCCTTGCCGCCGACGCCTGCCGATTCGATCACGTCAGGATAAATGGTTCCCTGGGCCAGAAACTGCACGTCAGTGATCTTTGCCGCTTCCTCATCGAAGATCTCAACAAATAGCGCGCCGATGATCTTGCGTTTCTGTTCCGGGTCCGTGATTCCACGGAGCGCCGCGAAATAGCGCGGGGCCGCGTTGACCCGAATCACGCGCACGCCCAGGTGCCGCGCGAAGACGTCCATGACGGCATCGCCCTCATGCAGGCGCAGCAGCCCGTGATCGACAAATACGCAGGTGAGCTGGGTGCCGATCGCCCGGTGCAGGAGCGCGGCCACCACCGCAGAGTCCACGCCTCCGGACAGCCCAAGCAGGACCCGGCCCTCACCGACCTGCTCGTGCACGCGCTCGATAAGATCGCTGATGATGTTCCGCGGCGTCCAAGTATTAGCGCAACCGCAGATCTCGTGCAGAAAGCGCGCATAGATGCGCGTTCCCTGGGTGGTGTGCGTCACTTCCGGATGAAACTGCAGCGCATAGAAGCGCCGCGCGTCGTCGGCCATTCCTCCAATGGGCACATCGCCGGTCGATGCAATGGCCTTGAAGCCCGGCGGCAGGGCGACGACGCGGTCTCCGTGACTCATCCACACATCGAGAAGTCCGTAGCCCTCGGCGCTGACTCGATCCTCGATGTCCCGCAACAGCTCGGAATGACCACGGGCGCGAATCTCGGCGTAGCCGAACTCGCGCACTTCGCCGGGCACCACCTGGCCGCCCAGTTGCGCCGCCATGGTGTGCATGCCGTAGCAAATGCCCAGCACCGGCACGCCGAGCTCAAACACCGCGCGAGGCGCCGTGGGCGCTCGCTCCACAGTCACTGATTCCGGGCCACCGGAGAGGATTACGCCGCGGGCCCCAAAAGCGCGCACCGCCGCATCGCTCATGTCCCAGGGATGGATTTCGCAGTAAACGCCGAGTTCGCGCACGCGTCGCGCGATCAGTTGTGTGTACTGAGATCCAAAATCGACGATCAACACGCGCTCGGCGTGCAGGTCCGCCCTTCCGACCGCTTGCGTACCGTGCTCAGGAGACGCGGTAATTGGGCGCCTCCTTGGTAATCGACACATCATGCACGTGGCTCTCGCGGACACCGGCACTGGTGATTCGCACGAACACCGGGCGGGTGCGCATCTGCTCGATATCGCCACTGCCCGTATAGCCCATGGCCGCCCGCAATCCCCCCGCCAACTGGTACAGGATCGATACCAGGCTTCCCTTGTAGGGAACCCGGCCCTCAATGCCCTCGGGCACGAGTTTTTCCAGTTCGGTGCTCGTGTCCTGGAAGTACCGATCCGCCGAACCGTGCTTCTCGCCCATGGCGCCGAGCGAACCCATCCCCCGGTAGGACTTGTATGAGGCGCCCTGATACAGCTCGACCTCGCCCGGAGACTCCTCGGTGCCCGCGAACAAGCCGCCGATCATGACCGCATGAGCTCCGGCGGCGATGGCCTTGGCGAGATCCCCCGAGTAGCGAATGCCGCCGTCGGCAATCAAGGGAACGCCGCGCGCGGCGAGCGCCTCGGCCACGTTCGCCACGGCGCTGATTTGCGGCACGCCCACCCCTGCGACGATGCGTGTCGTGCAGATCGAGCCGGGGCCGATGCCCACCTTGACGCCGTCAGCGCCGGCATCGACCAGATCGAGGGCTCCCTCGCGCGTGACAATATTTCCTGCGATGACATCAAGATCGCCCCAGCGGGCCTTGATCTTGGCCACCATCTCAAGCACGCCCCGTGAATGACCGTGCGATGTGTCCACCACGATGACATCGACGCCCGCCTCGCGCAGCGCCGCAACGCGATCGGGCGTGTCGGGAGTGGTGCCCACGGCCGCACCCACGCGCAGGCGCCCGGTGGCATCCTTGCTGGCGCGGGGAAATTCGGTCGCCTTCTGGAAATCCTTGACCGTGATCATGCCGCGCAGTTCATCATCGACGCCGACCACCAGCACCTTCTCGATCCGATGCTTGTGCAGCAGACGCTGGACTTCCTCCTTGGGCGCACCTTCACGCACCGTTACCAGGCGTGACTTAGGCGTCATCACCGTGGAGACGGGCGAATCCAGCTGGCGTTCGAACCGAAGATCGCGGTGCGTAACGATGCCGACCACCTTGGCGCCGCTGACCACCGGCACTCCGGAGATGCCACGCGCCGTGGTCAGCTCAATGACCTGACGGATGGTGGCATCCGGGGACACGGTGATCGGATCCGCGATCACGCCGCTCTCGAATTTCTTGACGTGTGCGACCTCGCGGGCCTGCGCATCGATCGGCAGGTTCTTGTGGATGATGCCCATCCCGCCTTCCTGCGCCATCGTGATGGCCAGGCGCGCTTCGGTCACGGTGTCCATGGCGGCCGAAAGGACCGGCAGGCCAATGCGGATGTTGCGACTGACCTGGGTCGACAGGTCCACTTCGCGCGGCAGCACGTCCGAGCGGGCGGGCACCAGCAACACGTCATCAAAGGTGAGTGCTTCTTCGAGAATTCGCATAGCGTGGCGTCCCAAAAAGAAGCGCGCCATTGTACGCACTGGGGGCCAGCGGGTAAACCATGGCGGCCCAGCTGCGCCCGCCGGGCTAGAATCCGCTTATGTACGAGCCCGGCACGAGCGCAGGACCCGATGTTTACAGCGTAACGCGCCTCAATCGCGAGGCGCGGATGCTGCTCGAGTCCGGATTGGGCATGGTCTGGGTGCAGGCCGAGGTGTCCAACTTCGCACGACCCGGCTCGGGTCATTGGTACTTCTCCCTCAAGGACAAGGATGCGCAACTGCGCTGCGCCATGTTCCGCCAGCGCAACGTGCTGGCGCGCTTCACGCCGCGCGAGGGCCAACTGGTACTGGCCCGAGGGCGGGTGAGCCTGTACGAGCCGCGCGGCGATTACCAATTGCTCGTCGAGCATCTGGAAGATGCGGGGGTCGGCGCACTGCAGCGCGCCTTCGAGGAGCTGCGTGCCCGCCTGAGCGCGGAGGGTCTGTTCGCGGCCGAACGCAAACGGGAACTGCCCACGGCCCCGCTCCGGATCGGGGTCATCACCTCCCCGACCGGGGCGGCCATACGCGACATCCTGCACGTGCTGGCGTTGCGATTTCCGGCCGCCGCGGTGCTGATCTATCCGGTCCCCGTCCAGGGAGCGGCGGCCGCCCCGGCCATTGTCGCGGCGCTCGATCTGGCCGTGGCCCGAGCGGAGTGCGAGGTGCTGATCCTCGCCCGGGGCGGCGGCTCGCTGGAAGACCTGTGGGCCTTCAATGATGAACGCGTGGCGCGCGCCCTGGCACGTTGCACCTTGCCAGTGGTCTCCGGCATTGGCCATGAGACGGACGTCACGATCGCCGATTTTGTCGCCGATGTGCGCGCGCCCACCCCAACCGCCGCCGCCCAGCTGGTGGTGCCCGACCGGCGGGTGTGGCTGCAGCGTTTGTCGATGCTGGCCCGGCGCTTTGGCGTGGCGATGCACCGCAAGCTCCTCGAAGTCGCCGATCAGGTCGGCTCGAGACACGAACGCCTGCAACGGGCCCATCCCGGAGCGCGACTGGCTCAGCACGCTCAGCGCCTTGATGAACTCGAGTTGCGATTGCGTCGCTCTTTGGCCGCGCGCCTGCGCACGACGGGCACGGAACTGGCCACGCTCACCGTGCGCGCCAATATTGCCGCCGAGCGTCTGCAAGCGGCATGGAACCGTTCCCTGGGTGCCGCGCACGGTCGCGTGGAGCTGGCAGCGCGCGCGCTGCAGGCGGTGAGTCCGCTGGCGACACTGCAGCGCGGCTTTGCAATCATTGCGCGCGCAGGGGATGGCGCGGTTGTTCGCCGCAGTGCAGAGCTCAATGTCGATGAGCTGATCGAGGCGCGACTCGCCGATGGCACCGTCACGGCGCGCGTCACCGCCAGGCGCAGCTCATGAGAGTGCTCGCGCAGGCCGCGGCAGCGCTGGCGCTGGCGCTCGTAAGTTACGTCAACGCCGCAACGCTGCCCGCGGCGCACGCCGTGCCTGGGGGCGTGGTGCTGCTGACCATCAAGGGGCCCGCGCCCGTGCACGGCACGGCCTTAGTGCCGAAGGCCTATTTCGGCGACGCGCCGGTCATGTTGCTGCCTCGGGGCGCCGGGCACGAGAATCAGTGGACCGCGGTGCTCGGAGTGCCGCTCTCGCAGCAGCCCGGCGCTCTGGAACTGCGCATCAGCGGAATCGGCACGGCGGATATCGTGCGCCACTTCGATGTGCGCCCGGCGCATTACCGCACGCAGCGCCTGACCGTGGCCCCTTCGCAAGTGGACCTGTCGGACACTGATCTCAAGCGCGTCGAAGGGGAGCACGAGCGCATCCACGAGGCACTCGCAAGCTTCTCGCCGACCGCCCCGATGACGCTTCAATTGCGCGCGCCGGTGGCCGGAGAGCGCTCGAGCTCCTTCGGATTGCGCCGTTTTTTCAACGGCGCCGCCCGCGATCCTCACAGCGGCATGGACATCGCCGCCGCATCGGGTACACCGGTGCACGCAGCGGCCGAAGGCGTGGTGATCGACATCGGGGATTATTTCTTTAACGGCAACTCGGTGTTGGTGGATCACGGCTCCGGGCTGATCACCATGTATTGCCATCTCTCCAAGATCGGCGTGCAAAAGGGCCAGCACGTGCACGTGGGTGAAGTGATCGGGGCGGTCGGAGCCACCGGTCGCGTGACCGGTCCGCACCTGCACTTCGGAGTCGCGCTCAACCGCGCTTTCGTCGACCCGGCATTGTTCCTGCCGCGCGCGGGCGGCGCTTCCCGGCCTTGAGCCGGTCGTAGGGATTCGCCTCGCTCCGGAAATCGACAGCGACGGGCGTGGCGTACAGATCGAAGGCCTCGCGATACACGTTGGCGAGGTAGCGACGATAGGCCTCGGGCACCGAAACGGTCTGGTTGCCGTGAATTATGATCCGCGGCGGATTGCGTCCGCCCTGATGCGCGTATCGAAGCTTGATGCGTCGGCCACGGACCAGCGGCGGCTGATGCGCCTCGATCGCTCGCTCGAGCACCTTGGTCAGTTGTGGCGTCGACATGGCCCTCATGGCCGCGTCGTAGCCGCGCACGATGTCCCGTGCCAGTTCGCCGACGCCGGTGCCGTGCCGGGCCGAGATGAAGTGCTGTGGCGCGAAGGGCACGAAGTCGAGCTTGAAGGAGAGTTGACGGCGGATCTCATCGCGCTGGTCCGATGGAATGCCGTCCCACTTGTTGACCGCGATCAACAGCACCCGGCCGCGCTCCAGGGCCTGACCGAGCACGCTTGCGTCCTGCTCGCCCACGCTGTCGTGGGCGTCGAGCACCATGACGACCGCATGCGCCTCGGCGATCGCCTGCAAGGTGCGGGCGACGCTGGCACGCTCGATCGCATCTTCCACCTTGGATTGGCGACGCATGCCGGCGGTATCGACCAGCATAAAATCGCGGCCCTCGCGCTGGAACGGCACCATGATCGAATCGCGGGTGGTCCCCGGCTGATCGCTGGCAATCACACGCTCCTCGCCCAGCAAGCGGTTGACGAGGGTGGATTTGCCGACGTTCGGGCGACCGATGATGGCCACGCGGATCGCGCTGGTGTCCTCCGCGGGACTGACGCTGGCCGAAAGTCCCTCCAGAACGACATCGATCAGTTCCCGGCATCCCTGGCCGTGGGTGGCCGCGATCGGATGGGGCATGCCGATGCCGAGCGCCTGAAAATCGGCCGCGACCATGTCCGGATCCAGCCCTTCCGCCTTGTTGATGGCGAGCGTCACGGGTTTGGCCGCTCGGCGGAGCTGTCCGGCGACGTAGTGGTCCTGTGAGGTGAGACCGGCGCGGGCATCGGCCAGGAAGATGACCCGATCGCATTCTTCAAGCGCCCGGTCGGTCTGCGTGCGCATTTGCGACTCGAGGCCGCTGGGATTGTCGATGAGGCCGCCGGTATCGATCAGCACGCAGGGAATAGCGCCGATGCGCGCGTAGCCGTACTGGCGATCACGGGTCACGCCGGGAATATCGGCGACGATCGCATCGCGCGTGCGTGTCAGTGCATTGAAAAGCGTGGACTTGCCGACGTTGGGCCGACCGACAATCGCCACCACGGGAAGCATGGTGCGGAGACCTGTCTACTTGAGGCTAGCGCGATTGCGCTCGCCACGCCTCGAGTTTGCCCTTGTCGGTCTGCACAATCACCAGGTCGCCGGCGACCATCGGCGCGTCCGAAATGCGGCTCCCGCCCTTGGCGCGCGCGACGAATGACCCATCGTCGGTGCTCAACCAGTGGATCACGCCCTCGAAGTCGGCCACCACCAAGTTTGGACCCTGCAGTACCGGAGCGGAGATCGAGCGGCGCAGGAGCGATCTTTGGTTCCAGCGTTCGGCGCCACTGGCGCGGTCGAGCTTGATGATCGCCCCGTCGGCCGTGGACACGTACACACCGAGTGAGTCGGCCGCCAATCCTCGATAGCTGGAAATCTCGTGCGACCAGATCTCGAGCCCCGTGTCGTGCGCCAGGCGCACCGCACGCCCCTGAAATGCCACCGCGAACACATCATCGCCGTCGATCACGGGAGGGGAATCGATGTCGATGAGTCGCTGCAGCTCGCTGCTCCCGCGAGGCTGGCCGACCGCAATGTCCCAGGCCGGGTTCCCTGCCGCGAGCGTGACCGCCATGAGGCGACCGTTGTCGAAGCCGGAGATCGCAAGCTCTCCGCCGACCACAGGCTTGCTGGTTCCGCGCAGCGTGAGGCGCGGCACCTGCTGGTCCGCCACCCAGCGTTGCTTGCCGCTGGCGAGCTCGAACGCGAAAAGCTTGCCATCGACCGTACGCACCAGAACCAGTTCGCCCGCCACCACGGGTGCGGCGAGCACTTCGGAGCTGAGCGGGGCCCGCCAACGCTCGCTCCCGTCGCTGCCGGCCAGAGCAATGAGCGAGCCACCGGTGCCGCACACCAGCACCAGTCCGCCGCCCGCTCCGGTGCCGCCGGAGAGCGGCAATTTCAGTCGGTGACGCCAGACCTTGTGGCCGTTGGCCAGCTCGAACGCGTACACATCGCCTTCCGCATTGGACGTGTAGATGCGGGTGCCATCGATCGCGGGGGCCAGTCCCAGCTGCAGCTTGGGCTCGGTCTTCCCCACCCCCGTGCTCCAGACCCGGGTCGGGGTAAAGTGCGGCTGGATTTTGACCAGCACCATCGGCCGGTCTTCCTTCTTTGTGGAAGAACAATCCGTCAGCGCGAAGAAGGCCAGCGCTGCTCCGCCCACGATCAAAATACGTCGCAGCATGGGCATCCTACGACCGTGTCAGCTCGTTGATTTTAAGGGCCAGCAAGTCACCCGCGCTGCCCTCGGCCTGGGCGGCCTGGGCCGCCTGGGCGGCCTCGGAACTTTGCGCCTCGCGGTAAGCCTTCAGCGCACCGACACGATCGCCCTTGGCACGCAGCGCGTCGCCTCGCACTTCGGCGAATCGGCCCGCGAAGGCGCCCGGATTAACCGCAGCCAAGGTCTTCAATGCGTCCTCGACCCGATTCTGTTCGATCTGAAGGCGGGCGATACGCAATCGCACCACCAGGCTCAGTTCCGGATCCTTCGTGCTCGATTCCACCTTTTGCAAACGGTCGAGCGCACCGGGCAGCTGATTGTTCTCCACCTGCATTCGGGCCGCGGCCAGCTGCGCCTGTTCGGCGTAGCCGGTGCCCGGATGCGTGCTCACCAGCTGGTCGGCCAGCTTGATGACGGCGGGCGTGTCATTTCTGCCAAAGGCGGCGAGCAGCTGCTGGTATTGCGAGTTGGCGTCCGCCAGCATCGTTTCCTGGTGCGCCTGCCAGCTGCGCCAGCCCCACAAGCCCGCGCAGGCCAAGGCCACGCCGGCAACCAGCCATACGCCGTTCTGGCGCAGCCAGTTGCGCACGTATTCCCATTGCTCCTGCTCGTTCATGTACTCGTCCACGATTCCTCCTCCAATATTCGGCGCACCGCGGCCGAAAGGTCCGCCAGCGTGCACTCGCTCTGACCAGCCTCACGGCGCAATGGTTTCACGCCCACGACGCCACGTTCGAGTTCTGCATCCCCCAAAATTACCGCCAGGCACGCCCCGCTCCGGTCCGCGCGCCTGAACTGCGCCTTGAAGTTGCCCGTGCCCAGGTGCAGCTGCACGCCCTGTCCCGGCAAGGCCTCGCGCAGCTGCTCGGCCACCTGCATGGCCACGGCGCCTGCGGCGGTGCCGCTGGCGATGATGTACACGGCCGGTGCTCGCGATGCGGGTGCGGTCCCCGCCTGGCCGATCAGATCGACCACGCGCTCCACGCCCAGCGCAAAACCAATCGCCGGAGTGGCCTCGCCTCCCAACTGAGCGATCAGGCCGTCATAGCGGCCCCCGGAACAAATGGCGTCCTGGGCGCCCAGTGCGTCGGTGACCCATTCAAAAACCGTGTGCGTATAGTAGTCGAGTCCGCGCACCAGTCGCGGATTGATCGTGAAGGGGATGTCGAGCCCTTTGAGGGTGGCGCATAGGGCCGCAAAATGCTCGCGCGAGGGCAAATCGAGATAGTCGCTGAGCAGGGGGGCATCTTGGATCAGCGCCTGCATCGCGGGCACCTTGCTGTCGAGGATGCGCAAGGGGTTGCCTTCAAGTCGCCGGCGGCTGTCTTCATCCAGTGACGCGTGGTGGCGGCGGAAGTATTCCTGCAACGCGCCGCGATATTCCAGTCGCGAGGCCGGGCTGCCCAGTGAATTGAGCAGCAGGCGCACCCGCGTAATGCCAAGCCGTCGCCACAAGCGAGCGCACAAAGCAATCAACTCGGCATCGACGTCCGGGCCGGCAAAGCCGATGGCCTCGACGCTGTATTGATTGAACTGACGGAACCGGCCCTGTTGGGGTCGCTCGTGGCGAAACATCGGCCCGCAGGTCCAAAGCTTCAGACGGGCACCGCGCAACAATCCATTGGCGATCACCGCGCGTACAACCCCCGCGGTCGCCTCGGGGCGTAGGGTCAGGCTGTCGCCACCGGTGTCCTTGAAGGTGTACATCTCCTTCTCGACGATGTCGGTGTGCTCGCCGATCGAGCGGCGAAACAATTCGGTGTGCTCGACCACCGGCACGCGCAGTTCCTCGTACCCGTAGGCCTGCAGCAGCCCCGATAATTCGCGCTCGAGAAATTGCCACGCGCCAATCTGGGCGGGCAGCACATCGTTCATGCCGCGCACGGCTTGCAGCTGCTTGCTCATGGATCCTTTTATCTTCCGATGTGCAGCACTTAGGGCAGGGCCGTAGCGGCGCCGTCGGCGCTGAGCAGAATGCGCACGCGCTGGTGCGGAGGGCCGGAGGGCAGTGTCACCGGATTTCCTTCGATTTCGACGGTGACGGCCTCCGCATTTCCCAGCACCAGGCGGAACGGCGCCACCCCGCTGATTTCCTGGCTCGGACCGGCATGGCCAAAGCCAAAGAACAATCGCACGCCGCGCGCGTCGTAGATCTCGGCCCAGCACTCGCCGGCAAAGGTCAGCTGTAGCTTTCGACGAACGCCCGAGACCTCTGGTCTTGTTGTCCACGCTCGAGGCTTGCCCGCTCACTCCCCCATCACCGATCGGAGCACCGGGGGCACCTGCAGGGGCCGCAGCTGCCGGCGCCGTGGACATGGGCGGGCTGGCGGGAGCGGCGGCACGAGGCCTGGAGTACATGGCCCACCAGGCCGCACCCGCCACCGCCAGTGCCAGCGCCGCGATCAGCGCTGGCAGTACGCCCAAGCTGGGTCGGAACGCCGCGGGCTCGATCCGTTGCATGCCGGTCTTGGAAAGGTCGGGTTTGCTCTCCGCGTCGGGGCGGCGCGCATACAGCGCTTCGATGTCGGCCGGGGACTCCCCGACCAGGGCGGCATAGCGGCGCAGGAATCCACGCACGAACACCGAGGCGCCAATCGCGCGATGGTCATCCTCCTCCAGGGCGACGACGGTGTGGCGATCGAGCTTCAGATGGTCGGCGACCTGGTCCAGGGACAGACCCAGCCGCTCGCGTGCGCTCGCCAGGCGAGCGCCAGCGGTTTCGGGCTCGGTGCGCACCCCCGCGGCCATGCACTAGTTCTTGCCAGCCGACATCTGGGAAAGCGTGTGCGCCTGCTCGCTGTCGGGAAAATCCGATTGCATGCGCCAGGCCATCTGCGCGGCGGCGGCGGGATCTTTCATGTCGCGCGCCGCTCGCCAGCCGAGCAGCAGCAGGTCCGGAGTGGCCGGATTGACCTTAAGGAAATCGGTGACGCGCTTATAGGCATCGGCAGGTTTGTGCTGCGACAGCTCCAGGTCGCCGAGCTGGACCAGCGCTTCGGTGTAGCTCGGGATTGGCCTGCAGAGCGCGCAGGAACAGCGGCATGGCTTCGGCATCGCGCTTGGCGCCCCGCAGACATACCCCGGCATTCGTGTACGCGGCCCACGGCGAGCGATACAGCGGATTGCGCGCCGCTTCCTCGAATCGGCTCACGCCTTCATCGGCGCGCCCGATATCGCACAGGAAAATCGCGTAATTATTGAGTTGCTCGGGATCGCCCGGGGCCAACTCCAGGGAGGTGCGAAATTCCTTCTCGGCCTGCTTGTCGTCCCCGAGCCGATGGTAGAGGAGTCCGAGCATGCCGTGGACCACCGGATTCTTGGGCGATTGCTTGTCCGCCTTTTCGAGTTTTTCCTTGGCGAGCGCCAGATTGCCCTGCTGCATGTAGGCCGCACCCAGTTGCACGTTGGCGGCGCCCGCGGCGGCCGGCGACTCATGCAGACGCGTATCTCCCGTCGTGACACAAGCGCAGAGCATCAGGCTCGGAGCGAGCAGGGCAACGATGCGCCGCCCGTTCACGCGCGCGCCCTCGCGCCGAGGCGCGCCGTGGTACGGTCCTGAACGCGGCCGACCAGCTGCCCGCAGGCCGCATCGATGTCTTCCCCTCGTGTCCGTCGCACCGTTGCCATCACTCCCGTTTTAAGCAATTGGTCCCGGAAGTGCCAGATGGCCTGATCACTGGAGCGGCGGTAGCTCGTTCCCGGAAAAGGATTGAACGGGATCAGATTGACCTTGGCCGGGCGGCCGCGCGAGGAGCCTGCCCAGGGCGCGCGCCTGTGTGGGCGAGTCGTTGACCCCATCGAGCATGACATACTCGAACGTCACGCTGCGTCCATTTTGTTCATCGATGTAATGCCAGCAGGCTTCGAGCAGTTCGGCAATCGGATGCACCCGGTTGAGGGGCACCAGCTTATTGCGCAGCTCATCTTCAGCGGCATGGAGCGAGACGGCCAGCGCCACATTGCTTACCGTCGCCAGCTTGTAGATTTGGGGCACCAGACCCGCTGTGGAGAGGGTCACGCGCCGACGCGAGAGGTCAAAACAAGAATCATCGAGCATGATCTGGAGCGCAGGCACGACGTTTCGGAAATTGGCGAGCGGTTCACCCATCCCCATGTACACCACATTGGTCACCAGGCGTTCGCCCCCGGGTTCGAAACCCAGTTCGCGATTGGCGAGCCAAAGCTGCCCGACGATCTCGGCGGTGGTCAGATTGCGATTGAATCCCTGCTGCGCGGTCGAGCAGAACGTGCAGTCGAGCACGCAACCGACCTGCGAGGAAATGCACAGCGTGCCGCGGCCGGCCTCCGGGATAAACACCATCTCGAAGGCCTGTGAGGCATCCGCGCGCAACAACCATTTGCGCGTACCGTCGGCGGACTGCTGGGCCAGCACGATTTCGGGCAACTTAACCTCGGCCCGCGCTTGCAGCTGCGCACGAAATTCCTTGGCAAGGTCACTCATCTGTTCAAACTGCGCTACGCCGCGCTTATAGAGCCAATGCTGGAGCTGGCGAGCCCGGAACGGCTGTGACCCCTGGCCTACGACCCACGCCTCAAGTTCCGCGGGCGGTAGGCCCAGCAGGTTGATGCGCGCGTCCGGCGGTGACTCAGAGGTTTGCACGCTAGCTTCTGGGGCAAAGATCCGTGCCACTGAAGAAAAAGGCGATCTCGCGCGCGGCGGTGTCCGCCGCGTCGGAACCGTGAACGACGTTGGCCTCGATGCTCTGGGCCAGATCGGCGCGTATGGTGCCCGGTGCGGCGCGCTTGGGGT
This sequence comes from uncultured Gammaproteobacteria bacterium, assembly GCA_963795685.1. Classification (GTDB taxonomy): domain Bacteria; phylum Pseudomonadota; class Gammaproteobacteria; order Steroidobacterales; family Steroidobacteraceae; genus FEN-1191. The sequence continues at coordinate 1,079,505 of CAWCJE010000005.1, read as the reverse complement.
CGGTCGCACCCATGATGTCCCGGTTGCGGGAAATGGCGTTCTCCCCTTCCAGCACCTGCGCTATGACCGGGCCGGAACTCATGTACCGCACCAGGTCCCCGTAGAAGGGCCGCTCGCGGTGTACCTCATAGAAGGCCTCGGCCTGCGCTTTGGTCAGGTGCAGCATGCGGGCTGCGACGATGCGCAGCCCCGCTTTCTCGAAGCGGTGATACACATCGCCGATCTGGTTACGAGCGACGCCGTCGGGTTTGACAATGGACAGGGTGCGCTCGAGCGCCATCTGCGGTACTCCTCAACAAGATAAATTGAGCGATGGGAAAAGGGCGGGGAGTTTAGCCGTTCAGGGCCTCCTCCAGCAATCGCATTGCTTTCGGAAGTGCCCGGAAGCTAAAGGTTTTTCAGACCGTAAAGCTCTCGCCGCAACCGCATTCGGCCTTGACGTTGGGGTTCTGGAACTGGAACGACTCGTTGAGCCCCTGACGCACAAAGTCGACCTTGGTGCCATCCAGCGCAGGAAAACTCTGAGGATCGACGTACACCTTGACGCCCTGATCCTCGAACACCAGATCGTCCGGACGGGCCGCATCGGCGTAGTCGATCACGTAACTAAAGCCCGAGCAGCCCGTTTCCTTGATGGAAAGACGCAAGCCCAGCCCGTGCCCGCGCCTCGCCAGATGACTGCGCACTCGATCGGCCGCGGAGGTGGTCAGGGAGATGCTCATGGGTTCTATCCTTGAGCCGCCATTGTACTACCCCCGTCCGCCTGACGCTGTGCAGCAGCCAGGGCGGCCCTCAGGGCGTCCTCCACCACCAGAAGTCGGGTCAGGCGATCCAGCGGCAGCTCCAGCGCCCGGGCCCAATCCTGGGGTCCGCCCAGTCCCGGATGGCGCCAGGACCGGCCTTTGAGCTGGCTGACGAGCCAATCGCAGGCCGCCTGGGTGGCCGGGCACCCGTACACCTGGTGGCTGGCCTGCTCGATGTACTCTCCTGAGGGATTCAACATAAAACGCACCCAGGTACCCTGCTCTCGCGTGCCCGCCTCCCCGCTCACCGCGCAGGCTTCGGCCTTGGCACTTGCCGCGGCCTGCAGCCGCGACACTTCCCGGCGCACGGCCTCCACCGCGCGATCAATCTCCTCGGCGCTCGTGGCCCGCCCAAGGCTAAAGCGCAGCGAGCTTTGCGCGGTCTCACGATCGCGACCCAAAGCGCGCAGCACGTAGGAGGGCTCATCGCTGTCCGAATTGCAGGCCGAGCCGCTGGCCAGCGCGAGCTCGGTGAGGCCAAAGAGCAGGCTCTCCCCTTCAATGCCGCTGAATGAGACATTCAATATGCCCGGCACGCAGTGCACCGGCGGACTGTTCAGCAGCGCACCGGGCAGATCGCCCACCCCGGCCCAAAGTCGCGCCCGCAGTTCGCCCTGGCGCGCCGCCTCAACATCCATTATGCCGGCGGCCAGCTGACAGGCGGCGCCAAAGCCAACAATCTGGTGCACCGGCAGAGTGCCCGATCGCAATCCACGCTCGTGGCCGCCGCCAAACATCAGCGGCTGCAACGTCACGCGGCGCGAGGCCTGGACATAGAGCGCGCCGATCCCCTTCGGTCCGTAGAGCTTATGGGCGGTGAATGACAACAGGTCGATGCCCATGGCCGACACGTCAATCGGTAGTTTCCCAGCGCTCTGCGCGGCATCGACGTGCAAGGCAGCCCCGTGCGCGCGGCACAGCGCACCGAAAGCGGCGACGTCCTGCACCGCGCCTGTTTCGTTATTGGCGTGCATCAGCGAGACCAGCACGGTCTCGGGCCGGAGCGCCTCGCGCAGCTGCTCGGGTATGATGCGCCCTTCTGATTGGGGACTGAGGTAGGTCACCGAGACGCCTTCGCGCTCGAGCTGCCGGCATGGATCGAGCACGGCCTTGTGCTCAGTGCGCCCCGTGATCACGTGGGGCAACGCCGCGCCGCGCGCGGCGCGTGCCGCGCGCACGATGCCCAGAATGGCCAGATTGTTGGCCTCCGTGGCCCCGGAGGTGAAGATGACATCCTGCGGGCGGGAGCCAATGAGCGATGCCACCTGCGCGCGCGCAGCCTCGACCCTCGCGCGGGCCGCGCGTCCGTAACTGTGCATCGAGGCCGGATTGCCGAAGGTGCTTTCCGCGCATAGGCACTCGATCATGCAGGCGGCAACGTGCGGGTCGACCGGCGTGGTCGCGGCGTAATCCAGATACACCTGCTTGCCGGAACTCATGTCGGCTGTTCGCCGGCGCGCCGGCGGCGCTGCTGCACGGCCGTGAGCATGCCGCGCAGGATGTTGACCTCATTGACGTCGAGTTCGGCGCGCTGCAGAAAGCGGCGGATGCGGTTCATCAGATTGGTGCCCCGCTGGGTGCGATCCCGGAAGTCTATCTCCTCGAGCACCTGTTCCAGATGGGCGTACAGGCGTTCCATGGCCGGTGGGTCCGCGAGTGGCTGCCCGCGCACCGATGCTGGCATCGAAAGCCGCGCGCGCCCGGAAGATCTCATAGGCCACCACTTGCACCGCCATGGCCAGGTTGAGGGAAGCGTATTCCTTGCCGGTCGGAATGCGCAACAGTGCGTGTGCCGGCGCAAGATCCTCGTTGTTGAGTCCGCTGTGCTCGCCCCCGAACACGATGCCCACCGGGGCGAGCACGCTTGCCTGCACGGCGCGCGAGGCGGCTTCCCGGACATCGAGCACACGGTAGTAATGGTCACGGTCGCGCGAGGTGCAGGCGAGCACCAGGCCGCAGCCCTCGAGTGCTTCGACCAGCGTCGAGCTCACGCGGGTCCGCGAGAGCACATCATCGGCGCCCGAAGCGCGCGCGATGGCTTCGGCGTGAGGAAATTGTCGCGGGCGCACCAGCCGCAAGATCATCGAGCTCCATGTTCTTCATGGCGCGCGCTGCCGCACCGATGTTGCCTGGATGCGAGGTGTCGACGAGAACCATGCGGATCGGCGGTGCTCCCATAAGCTGCTATTCTAGTTGACTATGCATCCGCTGCTGAATATCGCGATCCGCGCCGCGCGCCGCGCCGGAGAGGTGATTGCGCGCAGCATACCGAAGCTCGAGAGCATCGAAATCCACGCCAAGGACCGGCACGATTACGTCACCGAGGTGGACCGCTCGGCCGAACTGGAAATCATCAACATAATTCGCCACCACTACCCCGACCATGCGGTGCTGGCCGAGGAAAGTGGCGCCAGCGGGAGCAATGAAACGCGCTGGATCATCGACCCGCTCGATGGCACCACCAATTTCCTGCACGGTTTTCCCGCCTATGCGGTGTCGATCGGCTGCGAGGTGCGCGGCCGGCTGGAAGTGGCGACGATATACGACGTGTTGCGCCAGGAGCTGTTCACCGCGACCCGAGGAGTCGGCGCGCAGCTGGACGGCCGCCGTATCCGCGTCAGCCGCCGGCGCGGGCTGGAGGGCGCGCTGCTGGCCACCGGCTTTCCATTTCGCGCCAACGACGACCTGGATACCTATCTTGAGATGTTGCGCATCGTGATGCCACAGGTGGCCGGCGTGCGCCGCGCCGGCTCGGCGGCCCTTGATCTCGCCTATGTCGCGGCCGGCCGGGTCGATGGTTTCTGGGAGCTCGGACTCAAACCCTGGGACACGGCCGCAGGCGTGCTGATGGTGACCGAGGCCGGCGGGCACCTCAGCAAGATCGACGGCGAGGAATATCGGTACGGCGGCGATATCTGCGCGGGCACGCCCAAGATTCACGCGGCGCTGGTCGCAGCGTTCACGCCACTCGTCGGCGGACGCGCGGACAGTGTACAGTCCGCGCGCACGGTCAAGTTACGCACGCCGGAGAAAGCAGCCGAATGACCCAAGCCGATGCTTGCAGGCAAGCCCATCGATTGATTCGACCCGCCCCCGGCATCGTTCCTGCGTTCAACTCAGGGCTCTGGCGTCCCGCCCTTTGAAAACCTGACGGCCAATCAAAACACGCATTCACAGGGAGACCCTATGAGTCTGTTCCGCACCAAACCCACCGATGTCAATGCAGACACGGGACTGAAACGCTGCCTTGGCGCCTTTGACCTGACCATGCTGGGCATCGGCTGCATCATCGGCACCGGCATTTTTGTCCTCACGGGCGTGGTCGCCGCGCAGCACGCGGGCCCGGCCATCGTCCTGTCGTTCATCCTTTCGGGCATCGCCTGCGCGTTTGCGGCATTGTGCTACGCCGAACTCGCCGGCGCGATTGGCGGGGCAGGCAGCGCCTACGGTTATGCGTACGCTGGAATCGGAGAGCTGATCGCGTGGATTATCGGATGGGATCTGATCCTCGAATACGCGGTGGCCACCTCCACCGTGGCCATCGGCTGGTCCGGTTACTTTGGCAAGATTCTGGAATTGATCGGCGTGCACCTGCCTCACGCATTGACCAACGCTCCGCTCGATGGGGGCATCGCCAATGTGCCCGCCATGGTCATCGTGCTGCTGTTGTCGGTGCTCCTGTCCATCGGGGTCAGCGAATCAGCCCGCTTTAATACGGTCATGGTGTTTGTAAAGCTAGCCGCGGTCGTCATCTTCATCGCGGTCGCCGCTCCGCACGTCAATCCGGCCAATTGGCATCCTCTCGTTCCACCGCAAGTTACCGATGCCGCGGGCCAGTCGCATTTCGGCTGGGGAGGTGTCCTGACCGGCGCCTCGCTTATCTTCTTCGCCTACATTGGCTTCGATGCGGTCTCCACCGCGGCAGAGGAAACGATCAATCCGCAGCGCAATCTGCCCATTGGCATCATCGCTTCGCTGGTGATCTGCACCGTCCTTTACATCGTGGTGTCGGGCATCCTCACCGGGGTCGTGCACTACGATCATATCGACGTCAAGGCGCCGATCGCCGATGCACTCAAGCAGCTCGGCATCGGCTGGGCGGAGGCGCTGATTTCGATCGGCGCCTTGGCTGGCATCACCACCGTCATGCTGGTGCTTTATTTCGGGCTTACCCGCGTGGTGCTGGCGATGTCGCGGGACGGATTGCTGCCCACGCCGATGGCCAGGGTCAATCCGAAGACTCGCACGCCGGTGCGCCTGATCCTGGGCTCCGGCGTCGTCATCGCACTGATCGCGGGCCTGTCGCCGATCGGCAAGGTGGCGCAACTGGTCAACCTGGGCACACTTTCGGCCTTCTTCCTGGTATGCGCCAGCGTCATCGTGCTGCGCAGGACCCGCCCGGAACTCAAGCGCCCGTTCCGCACCCCGTGGGTTCCGCTGGTTCCGCTGCTCGGCATGGGCTTCTGTGCCTTCCTGATGGCCGGACTGCCGGCGATAACCTGGGAAGCCTTCTTCATCTGGTCCGGGGTGGGCCTCGCGATCTATTTCTTTTACTCGTTCAGCCACAGCGGGCTCGCCAAACAGTCCTGAGCCCGGCGCGATGGCTCTGATCCACTGGAGGGTGTCTTCCGGCCTCGTCGGCACCGCAGCCAGCGTGGAATGGACGAGTAACTCGTTTTAAATCATAGGGATAGCAATCTCCAGTTGCCATCGGACCATAGCTGTATAAATATACAGCTCATGGTCACCGATACGGCCGAACTGATCGACGCGACAATCAGCCAGCTGCAAACGCTGCAAGAGTTATTGGCGGAGGATTTCCACCTCTGCAGGCGCACGGGACTGGCGAGCGATGCCTCCAAGTGCAACGCGGCCCTTGAGGCGATCTCGGTGCTGCTCCCTCGTCTGCACGTGGCTCGCTCGACGCAGGATCCTTCCATGGGCCATTACGCGGCTGGCCGCTGTCGGCACTGTGACTAGAAGTTGCCGCCCGGCTCGAGCCAGGACCTGTCGTATCGAATTCGCCGCTCCGGCATAAAATGATGCGGATGGTCACCGTACGATCCGCGCTGCCGACCGACGTGCCGCAAATCCTGGCGTTTATCCGGGGCCTGGGCGAGTACGAGCATCTGAGCTCTGAAGTGGTCGCGAGTGAGGAGGCCCTGCGTGCGACGCTGTTCGGCGCCCGTCCGTACGCGGAGGTGCTGATCGCCGACTGCGAGGGGCAACCTGCCGGCTTCGCACTGTTCTTCCACAGCTATTCAACGTTTCTGGCGCAGCCGGGGCTCTATCTCGAAGATCTGTTCGTCGAACCGGGGTTCCGAAAACGGGGGGTCGCCACAGCGCTGCTCCGCCACCTCGCAGGACTTGCCGTCTCGCGCGATTGCGGGCGCCTGGAGTGGTCGGCCCTGGAATGGAACCGCCTGGCGATCGATTTCTACCTGAAGCTCGGTGCCGTGGAGATGGACGCGTGGCGCATCTACCGGCTTACCGGGCAGGCCCTGGCGCGCTTGGCCGGCCCTGCCCCTTAGCGATCGGTCAGCTCTTCTGCCGCCGGTCGCGCGCGTCGAGGAGCTTGCGAAGGCGGATATTGATCATCTCCACCAGCACCGAGAAGGCCATCGCAAAGTAGAGGTATCCCTTCGGGATGTGGAAATCCATCCCTTCCGCGATCAATGCCGCGCCGACCAGAATCAGGAAGGCGAGCGCCAGAATCTTCACGGTCGGATGGGTGTCGATAAAGGCCGAGATCGGGCCGGAAAGCCACATCATCACCACGATCGACATCACGATGGCCGCGGCCATGATCGGCACCTGGTCGGGACGCGCCAGCCCCACGGCCGTGAATACCGAATCGAGTGAGAACACGATATCGATCAGTGCGATCTGCACCACCACGGCGACAAAATTTACGGAGGTGCGCGCGCGGCGCTCTGCCACGGCACCCTCGAGGGTGGCATGGATTTCCAGCACGCTCTTCGCGAGCAGGAACAGGCCGCCGGCGGCCAGCACCAGATCGCGCCCCGAGATCTCCTGGCCCAGCAGCGTGAACCAAGGGCGGGTCAGGCGAGTCAGCCAGACGATCGAAAACAGCAGCGCAATGCGCGTGAGCATCGCAAGCGCCAGGCCGACGACGCGGGCGCGCGGCTGGCGCTTGGGAGGAAGCCGCGCCACCAAGATCGCCAAAAAAATGACGTTATCGATGCCGAGGACGGTCTCGAGAATCGTGAGCGTAGCGAACGCGGCCCAGGTGGCCGGTTCGGTAAGCATTTGCATTAAGGGCACGCTCGTTACGGCACCGCTTAACACCTGCTTGATCGCCTAGGGCAAAGCGTCGATCGGTTTCTTGACCGAAGTCGGCAGCAGGTGCTCGGCCTTCAGTCCGCAATCAAGTGCGATGGCGCTGGAAATGTAGATCGAGGAATAGGTGCCCGCGAGAATGCCGATGATCAGCGCCTCCGAGAAGCCCTTGAGGGCCTGGCCGCCGAGTACGTACAGCGCGACCACCACGATCAATGTAACCACCTTGGTCATGATGGTGCGCGACAGGGTCTGGTTGATCGACTGGTCGAGCACCGCGACGGGCTCAAGCCGCCGACTGCCTTCAAAGCGTTCGCGAATACGGTCGAACACGACCACCGTGTCATTCAGCGAGTATCCGATGACCGCCAGCATGGCCGAGACCACCGGCAGATCAAACGAGGTATGCCACAGCGAGAAGGCACCAAGCACCAGGATCGGGTCGTGCAATACGGCCAAGATGGCGCCCAGGGAAAGCCGCCAGGTGTGGAAGCGCAGCGCGATGTAGACAAAAATCAGCGCGAGGGTGGCAAACACGCGCCTTGATAGCCCCGCTCTTGAGCTCATCGCCCACCTGCGAGCCCACCACATCGAGGCTGGTCACTTCGGCGCGCGCATCGAGCGAATGCAGAACGCCCTCGACCCGGCCCCGGATCACATCCCCGCTCTGACCGGTCTGAGGCGGCAGTCGGATCGCCGCCTGTCGTGATGAGCCCAGGTACTGGACCTGCGCTTCGCGGAAGCCGGACTTTTCCAGCCCACTTCGCAGCGCATCGATGTTAACGCGCGTTACTGAATGTGGCCTGCACCTGCACGCCGCCGGTAAAGTCGACCGCAAGGTTAAGCCCGCGAACGATGAACGATCCGATCGAGATCAGGACCAGCACCAGGGAAAGCCCGTACCAGACCTTGCGCGTCGACATGAAGGGAAAGTTCGTGGCTTTCTTGAAGAATTCCACCGTGCCTGCTCCTTAACCGATCGAGAGGTGACTGACCTTGCGGCGCCCGCCGTACATGAGCGTGATCAGCGCCCGGCTGCCCAGCAAGGAGGTAAACATCGAAGTGGCGATGCCGAGAGTCAGCACCACCGCAAAGCCTCGAATCGCGCCACGGCCAATGACCCACAGCACCAGACCGGCAATGAGGGCGGTGACGTTCGAGTCAAAGATGGCCGAGTAGGCCTTATCGAAGCCGGCGCGGATCGCCGCCTGCGGGGTCACGCCGTTACGCAATTCCTCACGGATACGCTCGTAGATCAGAACGTTGGCGTCCACCGCAATACCGACGGTAAGAATGATTCCCGCGATGCCCGGAAGCGAGAGCGTGGCGCGCAACATCGACAGCAATGCGGTCAGCAACACCACGTTCGCCAACAGCACCAGATTGGCAACCCAGCCGAAGCGTTGGTAATACAGCGCCATGAATACGAATACGGCCAGCATGCCAATGCCCAGTGCACGCACGCCCATGCGGATGTTCTCAGCTCCCAGGCTCGGTCCGATGGTGCGCTCTTCGACGGAGAAGATCGGCGCAGACAGCGAACCGGATCGCATCAGCAACGCGAGCTCACGTGCCTCCACTGCGGTCAGGCCGGTGATGCGAAACTGATTGGACAGCACGGCGCGGATTGTCGCCAGGCTGATGATTTTTTCCGTGGTGACATCGCGTGTGGACTTCTCGCCGCCCACCGTGTGGGTCTCGCGACTCTTCTCGATGTACACGACCGCCATGCGTCGGTTGACGTTGAGACGCGTGTTGCGCAGCATCGAATCTCCGCCCTGGCCGTTGAGCGTCACGTTGACCTCGGGCCCTTCGTTTCCGGAGCTTGAGGTCGCGTTGGTGAGCTGATCACCCGTGGCAATCAGTTCGCGCTTGAGCAGCACCGGCCGCCCATTCATGTCATAGAGCTTCGAGCCCAGCGGCGCGCGGCCGTGCAGCTTGGCCTCGCCGGCGTTGTTCTGCGAGTCTTCCAGACGGAATTCGAGGGTCGCGACTTTGCCCAGGATGTCCTTTACTTCAGCCGAGTTCTGCACTCCGGGAAGCTGCACGTTGATGCGATCGATGCCCTGTTGCGCGACGATCGGTTCGGACACCCCCAGCTCGTTGACGCGATTTCGGAGCGTCGTGATGTTCTTCTGCAGCGCGTAGTCCTGGCGCGCCTTGACCTGGGTCGGCGTCATTTCCATCAACAACGTCGGACCGGCATCAGCGCTTCCGATGTTGAAGGTCAGATCAGCGTTGCTTTTCTTGAGCGCGTCGCGCACCGCGTTGACATCGGCGCCCGGCGGCAAAGAAATGCGCAGCGCGTTGGGAATGGAGCTCTTGCTGCCCGTGTAGGTGGTGATGTCAGTGAATGGCAGATTGGCACTCGCCAAGGTACGTCGGAAGCCCTGATCGTAGCTCTCCAACAGCTGCGCCACCGCGCCGTTGACGTCCACCTGATAGAGCAGATACAAACCGCCGCGCAGGTCCAGGCCCAAGGGCATGGGCCGCAAACCAAACCGGCGCAGCGCCTCGGGGGCTCGCGAGGCGGTCGTCAACGCGGAAATGTAGTCAGCCGCCATCGCCTCGTTGACCAGATCGCGTCCCTTGAGCTGGTCGGCGACGCTCGCAAAGCGCAGGATCATCTTGCCATCGTCGAGGTAGGAGCCGCGAAAGGGCACAGCGCGCCCGTTTAAGGTTTGTTCAACGGCCTGGCGGGCGAATTCATCCATCGGCAGGCGGTTCTTGCGCGCCACCTGCAGCGCCGGATCGGTGCCGAAAAAATTCGGCAGCGCGAACATCAGCGCCAGCAACATCACCAGCGCGACCAACACGTACTTCCAGCGCGGAAATTCCAGCATGGAAATCCCTTAATTACCCTTCAGCGTGCCCTTGGGCATGAGCTGAGTTATCTGGCTGCGCTGCACGCGTATGCGTACGCCATCGGCAATCTCGACCGTGACGAACGGATCGCCCAGTTCGGTGATCCGGCCAAGTATGCCGCCCCCGGTCACGATCTCATCGCCTACCGCGAGCTTGGCCAGCATCGCCTGAAGATCCTTCATTCGCTTCTGCTGTGGGCGGATCAGCATGAAGTAGAAGATCGCGACAAACACCACGAGTATCAGAATCTGGCTCAGCCCACCGGTCGCAGATCCGCCGGCCGCCTGCGCGTAAGCTGGTGATATTAGGAAGTCCATGGCAACGCCTTTAGGTGGTCTAGTGTCTTAAGGGCCGGGCCGCCGCAGGCCGTCCCGGGTGCGAAAAAGGGCGGCATTATGCCACAGGCGCCGGAACCCGCCGTGGAATCGCCATAACCTGGGCGCCAGTGCCGACAAGGTGCCGGCGGCAATGGCGGAGCGAATCTGGCGCATGAGTTCGAGGTAGAAATGCAGGTTATGCAAGGTACACGAGGCGCACGCCGAGGATTTCACCGCACCGATCCAGGTGGCGAAGGTAAGCGCGCGAATATCGCTGGCAGGTGCTGCAGGCGCATTTCGGGTCCAGCGGACCGGTATCGCGCTGATAACGGGCATTGCGGATATTGATAATCCCCTCGCTGGTAAACAAATGCCCGTTGCGGGCATGGCGCGTAGGCATGACGCAATCGAAAAGATCCACACCGCGAAGCACGGCCGCGACGATGTCATGAGGATAGCCCACGCCCATCAGATAGCGCGGGCGATCGGCCGGCATCATGGGCAGGAGCCCCTCAAGCACGCGCAATCGCTCCTCCTCGGGCTCGCCAACCGCCAGACCGCCGATCGCCAGACCCGCCCAGTCCCGTCGCAGCAATGCTTCGAGCGATGCGGAACGAAGAGTTGCGTACATTCCACCCTGCACGATGCCGAACAGGTGGCCCGGAGCAGAATCGCGATAGTAGTGCAGGTATCCGCGCTCGGCCCAGCGCATCGATCGTTCCATCGAATCGCGCGCCTGCCGCTCGGTGGCCGGGAATGCCGTGCAATCGTCGAAGGCCATGGCGATGTCCGAGTGCAGAGCGCGCTGCACGTCCATGGAATCCTCCGGACTCATGTGCACTTCGGCCCCGTCCACCGGGGAGCGAAAGCGACACGCCCTCCTCGCTGATCTTGCGCATCGTCGCGAGGCTGAAAACCTGAAAGCCGCCAGAATCTGTGAGTATCGGTCGATCCCATCCCATGAATCCGTGCAGGCCATGCTTATGCAGAGCCACGATTTCGGCGCCCGGCCGCAAGGAGAGATGAAAGGTGTTTCCGAGAACAATTTGCGCACCCAGAGATTCAAGTTCCTCCGGAGTCATGCCCTTGACGGTGCCGTAAGTGCCCACCGGCATGAAGGCTGGCGTCTCGACAATGCCATGCGGCAGCTCCAGCCGAGCGCAGCGCGCGGCACCATCGACGTGCATAACCTCGAAACGCATTTTCATGCACGGGCCTCGGGGCCGGCCAGACCAACATGGCGTCACCGTAGCTGAAGAAACGGTAACGATTCTGCACTGCGTGCCGGTAAGCGGCGAGCGCCGGCTCGAGGCCTGCGTAAGCCGCCACCAGCATCAGCAAAGTCGATCCCGGCAGGTGAAAATTAGTCACCAGCGCATCGACCACGCGAAAGCGAAACCCAGGTCGAATGAACAACGCCGTGTCGCCGCTGCAAGGACGCAGCCCATCGACGGCGGCCGACTCGAGCGATCGCGCCACGGTCGTACCGACGGCAATGACCCGCCCGCCAGCCGCGCGAGTCCGATTGATCGCCTCCACGGTGGCCGCCGGAACCTCGAAACGCTCCGTGTGCATGATGTGTTCCTCGATTGCCTCAGTGCGGAGCGGTTGAAATGTGCCCGCACCCACGTGCAAAGTAACCACAGCCCTCTCGATTCCGCGTGCGGCAAGCGCATCAAGCAGAGGGGCGTCAAAATGCAAACTGGCCGTGGGTGCCGCCACGGCGCCGGGAACGCGCGCGAGCAGACTCTGGTAGCGTTCGCTGTCCTGTGCATCCGGGGCGCGCGTGATGTACGGGGGAAGAGGCACGCTCCCGAAGCGCTCGAAGAATTCGACCGCCGGTTCAGGAAGCTCAACTTCCCACAAGTCCTCCTGCCGCCTTATCAGCCGCAGCGGACCTCCGGCGCTGGACAGCTCCTCTCCGGCCACGCAGCGGATTGCTGGCACGCATCTGCACCAGCGCATCGCGCGAATTCAGGGGCCTCTCGAGAAGCAACTCCACGCGCCCGCCGGAGGCTCGCCTTGCCTCCAGGCGCGCCGGCAGCACCCGCGTATCATTGAACACCAGCAAGTCGCGCGGCTGCAGGAGCCCGGGAAGTTCGACGAACAGATGATCGGTGCAGCGGCCCGTGAGCGCCCTCCAGCGCCAGTAGCCGACTGGCCGAGCGCCTCTCCAGTGGAGTCTGCGCGATCAGCTCTGCGGGCAGTGGATACTCGAAGTCGCTGCGCCGCATGATTTAGCAAACCGAGCGATGGTGGCCTCGCTCGGAGTCGAACCGAGATGGGCAAGCCCGGTCGATTTTGAGTCGACTGCGTCTACCAGTTCCGCCACGAGGCCGTGGGTAATACGAGTACGATACCTGAATCTATTGCAGCTAAGCCACCGTACCCACGATGAAATACTGCTCAAACTGCGGCCAACTTGTACGGGTCCAGATGCCGGACGGCGATACGCTCCCGAGGGCTGTATGCCCGAGCTGCGGCACGGTCCACTACGAAAATCCCAAGGTGGTTGTGGGCTGCGTCCCGGAATGGAATGGTCAGATCCTGCTTTGCCGGCGCGCCATCGAACCACGCCGCGGCTTTTGGACCGCGCCGGCGGGGTTTCTTGAGATCGGCGAGTCTTTGCACACGGCCGCCGCCCGCGAGACCGCGGAGGAAGCATTGGCCAAGGTGGAGATCGGCTCGCTCTTGAGCATCGTCAATGTACTGCACGCCGCCCAGGTGCATGTGATGTTCAGAGCACGGCTCCTGAGCGCGGATCACGGCGCCGGTGTCGAAAGCCTCGAGACCGCTCTGTTCGACGAGGAGCAAATTCCCTGGAAGGACATCGCCTTTGCGAGCGTCCGCTTTGCGCTCGAGCGCTATTTTCTCGACCGTCGCGAACGGAAGCGAGCGCAGTGCACTTCCATGATATAGAGCATGCGGCGCGCTGAAATTGCGCAATTGTGGCCCCGCTTGCGCTGGCGAGGGGGTTTGGCAAAATAGAGCACCTTCCCGCCCGCTGGCACTCTTGCCCCGTTGGATCCGGAGCCTCAATGACCTTTGTCGTCACCGAAAACTGCATCAAATGCAAATACATGGATTGCGTGGAAGTCTGTCCGGTGGACTGCTTTCACGCCGGTCCCAATTTCCTGGTCATTGATCCGGACGAATGCATAGATTGCACGTTGTGCGAGCCCGAGTGCCCGGCCGAGGCGATCTTCTCGGAGGAAGAGTTGCCCGCGGGACAGGAGAAATTTACCGCACTGAACGCCGAGCTGGCCAAGCAGTGGCCGGTAATCAGTGAGATGGGCACGCCCACCGGCAGACGCGAAGGAATGGGACGGCAAGCCCGATAAGCTCAGGCTCCTGGAGCGCTGATCAGCCCTTGCCTTCCTTGGCTTCCTGCTGCAGCTCCTGCAGCAGTTCATCGGGCGGGGAGTAGCCGGGCAGCAATTCGCCGGTTTCAGTGACGATGCCGGGCGTGCCGGTCAAACCGATCGACTGACCCAGCGCGTATTCATCGGCCACCGGGTTGGGCTTGCAGGCCGCGGTCTTTGAGTGTTTCGCCCAGTTTTGCCGCCGTCAGCGCCGCGCGCCGGTCGGCGGAGCACCAAACCTGCTCGGCCTTGAACCAGCTGGTGGTATTGGGACCGGTGCGCGGATAGAACATGTAGCGCACCTTGACGCCCAATCGGTTGTATTCGGCGATCTGCTTGTGCAGCGCACGGCAATACTGGCAGTCCACATCGGTAAACACCGTGACCGTGTACTTGGGCGCGGCGGGCGCGAAAACCACCATCGAGGATTCCGGCACGGCATTGATGAGTGCCAGGCGAAGTTCACGTCGCCGCATATCACTCAGATTGGCATGGTCTTGCAGCCGGTACAGGTCCCCGGCAAAACCGTAGCGACCATCCGCGGTGACATAGACCAGCTCGGCCCCGCGCTTGAACTCGTAGATGCCGGGGATCGGGGTGGTGCGAATCTCCTCGGGTTTGGCGCCGGGCAGATGGGAGGCCACCGCCGCCAACTCGGCTTCCAAGGGGTTCGCAGCGGCCTTAGGCGCGGCGGAAGGGGTGCTCGCGGCGCTCAGGGCGAGCCCGGTGACGCACAGCAGGGAGGCGACCCAGAACGGTCGAGTTATTCGGGGGTCCATGGGCTTTAGTTTAGCAGAACAGTCGCGCCGCACCGAATGGCCGCGGCCCCCCCGGGGCGCTTTAGCCGCGCGGGTGGTGTTCGGCGTGTAATTCTTTCATCCGCTCGCGCGCCACGTGGGTATAGATCTGGGTGGTCGACAGATCGCTGTGGCCGAGCAACATCTGAACTACGCGCAGGTCAGCCCCATGATTTAACAGATGAGTGGCGAAGGCATGACGGAGCGTGTGCGGGGAAAGATCGTGATTGACGCTCGCCTTGCGGGCGTAGCGCTTGATGATGTGCCAGAACGCCTGGCGCGTCATGCGATCGCCGCGGCGGGTCGGAAACAGGTAGTCCGTGCCACGGTCGCTGAGAATCTCTGCGCGCGGTCCAGCCAGGAATGAGCCGAGCCATCGCACCGCTTCCTCGCCGAGCGGAATCAGCCGCTCGCGGTTTCCCTTGCCCAATACCCGAAGCACGCCCTGGGTCATATTCACCTGGTCGACTCGCAGACTCACCAGTTCTGAAACCCGCAGACCCGTGGCATAGAGCACTTCAAGCATGGTGCGATCGCGATTGCCGAGCGGATCGCTGACCTGCGGGGCGAGGAGGAGTGATTCGACCTCGGCCTCGGTCAGCGATTTTGGCAAGCGAGCGGCCGATGCGGGGCATGGCGATTTGCGCCGTCGGGTCCTCGTGAACGACCCCCTCGCGCATCAGGTAGCGAAAAAAGCGCCGAAACGAAGAAAGTTGGCGCGCCGTGGAACGCGGCCGCGATCCGCCTGCAGCGCGCGCCGCAATGAAGGCCAGCACATCGGCGCGCCCCGTGCGTGCCAGCACCAGGTTGCGCTGGGCGAGCCAGCGCGACAGCGCGGCTAAGTCCGCGCGGTACGCCGCCAGTGTATTGGGCGACAATCCACGTTCCATCCAAACGGCGTCAAGAAAACGACCGATGATCGGATCAATGATCTCGGCGGTGGACTCGGCGGTAACTGCGGCTGGTCTGCTCAATG
Source organism: uncultured Gammaproteobacteria bacterium (assembly GCA_963795685.1). GTDB lineage: Bacteria > Pseudomonadota > Gammaproteobacteria > Steroidobacterales > Steroidobacteraceae > FEN-1191. The sequence continues at coordinate 1,064,085 of CAWCJE010000005.1, read as the reverse complement.
GCATTTCCGATGCGAAGACGGATTGTCTCAGGAGCTGAGTATGCAAACTCGGCCCGGTCGAACGATGTGATGGGACTCACAACCACCGCAACCGTTAATATACGGAGAACTGGATCACACAAACCTTGACTTCCGTCCCACAAACCGCCGCGCCGCCCGGTCTCCCGCGGCGCAACACGGGCCCCCTTTGGCTGTTGCCGCTGCGGCTGATTTATGCGGCCTACGCCGGGGCGGTGTTTATGGGCGCTGGCGCTGCTTTCCCTGGTGCCGCTGGCGCTGATTCCAACGCTCGAGCGGCCGCCGGCAGTTCATCCGGTGGGTCGGCCGCACGGTGCTGACGCTGATGGGCATGCCCATACGGGTACGCTGGTATGGGCCGCTGCCCGAACCGTGCATCGTGGTCGCCAACCACTGCAGTTACCTCGACGGCGTGGTGCTCGCCGCGATCCTGCCGCCGCGCTTCGATTTCGTCATCAAGCGCGAGATGAATTCCGTGCCGCTGGCCGGATTCCTCCTGCAAAGGATCGGCGTGCAGTTTGTCACGCGTGATAATCGCGCCGGGAGTCTGCGCGATGCGCTGCGCGTCATGCGCAGCGCCGCCGGCGGCGGCTCGCTGGCCTTCTTTCCGGAGGGCACGTTCACTGAGACGCCGGGCCTGTTGCGCTTTCACACCGGCGCCTTCGCCGCCGCGCAACGCTCCGGCGCGCCGATCGTACCGCTGGTGATTCGCGGCACTCGTCATTGCCTCGCGCCTGGCACCTTTTTGCCGCGCCCGGGGCGAATAACGATCGAGACGCTCGCGCCCCTTCGGCCCTCCCCCGAGCGACCCGACGACGCCGCGGCCTTGCGCGATACAGCGCGCGCCGCCATTCTTCACGCCTTGGGGGAAACGGACGTGACGGGAGCGAAGGCATGAGCGCGCCAGTGAGCGAGCGGGACGTAATGAGATTACGACGTGGCGATCGTCGGGGCCGGGCCCGCCGGATTGGCCTGCGCGCTGCGGCTGCGCCAATTGCAGCCCGAACTGTCGGTGTGCGTGCTGGAAAAAGCCGCCAGCGCTGGGCGCGCATTCGATGTCGGGCGCGGTTCTTGATCCGGTGGCGCTCGATGCGCTGCTGCCGGACTGGCGCAGCTCACCGCCCGCCCACCTGCGTCGCCGTGAGCCGTGATGAATTCCGCTTTCTGACCGAGACCGGCAGCTATCGGCTGCCCACCCCGCCCCAACAGCGTAACCACGGCAATTTTATCGTATCGATTTCCCAGCTCGTTCCTTGGCTCGGAGCCAAGGTCGAGGCCGCCGGAGTGGATATTTTTACCGGCTTTGCCGTCAGTGAGGCGCTGTTCGATGAAGCCGGTGCGGTCAAAGGGATACGCCTGGGCGATATGGGGCGCACGCGCGAGGGCGGCGAGGGTCCGCATTTCGCTCAGGGCGCGGACATCCACGCGCCGGTCACGGTTTTTGCCGAGGGTTGCCGTGGCAGCGTGAGCAAGCAACTCATCGCGCGTTACCGATTAGACGCGGATCGCTCCGCGCCCACCTTCGCACTCGGATTCAAGGAGCTGTGGCAGCTGCCCGCCGGGCGGGGCCGCGCCTGGACTGGTCCAGCACACGATCGGCTGGCCCATGCCACGCGACACTTTCGGAGGTGGCTTTATCTATCACCTCGACCAGGATCGCGTTTACGTGGGTCTGGTCGTTGGTTTGGATTACCGCGATGCGCTGTTTCAGCCGTTCGAGGCATTCCAGCGCTTCAAATCTCACCCGTCCGTAAAGAGATCTCCTCTCCGGAGGCGAAGCGCTCGCGTACGGCGCGCGTGGCATTGCCGCCGGCGGTGCCCAGGCGCTGCCGTGCATGGAAATGCCCGGCGCGGTGCTGATTGGCGATGCCGCCGGGACGCTTGATGCGGCACGCATCAAGGGAATCCACCAGGCGATGCGTTCGGGCATGTTGTGCGCAGAGCACCTGACCGCTCACAAAACCATCGAAGGGGTACGATGCGGCGTGGCGTGCCTCGCCCGGCGGAAAGTCGCTCCACGCGGTGCGCAACATCAAGCCGGGATTTAAGAAGGGACTTTGGCTCGGCCTCGCCAATGCAGTGCTGGAAACCGCGCTGCGCGGGCACACGCCCTGGACGCTGCAGCACGTCGCGAACGATCGCACGCTCAAGCTGCTCGAAGCCGGCGATCCGCACACGCCTCCACCGCCCCTGCCGCCGGAACGCTCCTTGCCGCCGCGCGATCGAACCGCGGCGGTGTATCTGGCTTCAACCTCGCACGATGAGCAGCAGCCCGTGCATCTGCACGTGGCGGACACCAGCATCTGCGCGGATCGATGCGCGCGCGAATATGCCAATCCTTGCACGCGATTTTGTCCGGCGGCGGTATACGAGATACTGATGAATGAGGACGGGACGCGGCGCCTGCAAATCAACGCGGCCAACTGCGTGCACTGCAAAGCCTGCGACATCAAGGACCCGTATCGGATCATCACCTGGACTACGCCCGAGGGCGGATCGGGTCCGAATTATCAGAATCTGTAGGTGAAGCGAAGCCTCGATCGGTCTGCAGGAGCGTTACGCACGCGAATTGCGCGAACGCGGCTGGAACGCCGACCCCGCGCAACTGGCGGCCGTGACTCGGCTGGAGCATCTGCGTGGCGAGCTCGTGGCGTCGACAGCGACGTCTTGGGCTGCTCGGACGGGTCACGGCGGTTGCTGGGTCTGGCGCAGAGCGCCGGTGCACCGCGCGGCGTGTACTTGTGGGGCGGTGTCGGGCGCGGAAAAACTTGGCTGATGGATCTGTTCTTCGACAGTCTCGGCACCGTTCCACGTCGCCGCCGGCATTTTCACCACTTGATGCGTGATGTACACGCAGGGCTTGCCGCCATACGCGATCAGGAGGAGCCGGTTCGGCTCTTGGCGCGGCGGCTGGCGCGCCGCGCCACCGTATGGTGCCTGGATGAACTTCAAGTCACCGACATTGCCGACGCGATGCTGCTCGGCGGTTTGTTCGACGAATTGCTAAGGCAAGGCGTCACGCTGGTCATTACATCGAACGTACCGCCCTCCGCGCTGTATCGCGACGGACTGCAGCGGGCGCGTTTCTTGCCTGCGATTGAATTGCTCGAGCGGCAACTCGATGTGTTGGAGGTCGACGCTGGCGCGGACTACCGCCTCCGCCAATTGCGCCGGGCCCCGGTCTACCTGATGAGCACCGACCCGGCCACCCCGGCGAGACTTGCCTCGCTATTCGCCGAGCTCGCCGGGGTGCGCGCCGAATCTGCGCGACACATCGAGCTCAATGGGCGCACGCTTACCGCATCACAAGCGCGCCGGGCGGCGTGGTGTGGTTCACCTTTGCGAATATCTGCGAGGGCGCGCGCAGCGCGATTGATTACGCCGAGCTGGCGCAGGATTTCCACACGGTTTTCGTCACGGATATTCCGCTGCTCACAGCGTCGCGAGAGGATGCCGCGCGCCGCCTGATCATCCTGGTCGATGAGTTTTACGATCAGGGCGTGAAACTGGTCGTCTCCGCCGCCGCAGCCGCCGGCTGATCTGTACCGGGGCGAGCGGCTAAGTTTTGATTTCCGGCGCACCGCCAGCCGCCTGGCCGAGATGCAAAGCGAGGAATATCTTGCTCGCGCTCATTTAAAATCAATGGATTAGATGTACATTAATAAAATCCCTACGTATGGGTATTGTAAGATCCGCGAATGGCAGAACGATCTCGATGAATAATCGGCCGGTCACTTCCGCCCGCCAGCGGCGCCTGGCGGCGCAGCTCCTTCGATCCTGGCGCGTCAGCCTTCCGGCGGCCGAATGGCAGGCGGTGGGCGTAGCAAGCCTGCGAGCAGCGGCCGAGGCCCAATTGGCTTTCGGTGCCCGTCGCATGCCTCGCCAGACGCTGCTGCGCGTTTCCAGCCCGCGAATGCAAATCGCCACCGGCCGCAGCTATTCAGTGGTCGAACTGATCACCGACGACATGCCTTTCCTGGTCGACACGCTGCACTTGACGCTCAACGAAGCCGGATATGCGGTGCAGCTGATTTCCCATCCCATCCTCGGTGCGGTGCGCGGCGCGAACGGACGCCTGCTGCACTTTCGCGAGCGGGGAGCGGTCCGCGCACCGGTCAGCGAATCGTGGCAGTACCTGCGCATCGATCGGGTCTCCGGGAACGCAGGAGTGCGCGGCGCTGCGGTTGCGGCTGATGGCCGCCCTGCTCGATGTTCGCTATGCCTGCGAGGGGTGGCGGGCGATGCGCAAGGCCGCCTTGAGCGTGCGCGAGCAGCTCCTGCGCCAGCCACCACCGCTCCCGGCTGCCGTGGTGGCCGAGAGTGCCGCGTTGCTGGAGTACATGGAGGACAATCATTTCACGTTCCTGGGTTTCCGGCGCACGCGGCTGCGACGCCGGGCCAACGGTCCGCATCTGGAAGCAATTCCAGGCAGCGCGTTGGGCATCATGCGCACGCGACCGCCGGGCGATCTGGTGCCACTGCGCGCGAAGCGCGAGCTGGTGGTGGTCACCAAGGCCAATCGCCGTTCCACCGTGCATCGGCCCGGCTACCTCGATTACGTCGTCGTCAAGGAATTCGACCGCCGCGGCCGGATCACGGGCGAGGCCCAGTTCCTGGGCCTTTGGACTTCCAACACCTATCACGCTGACCCGCGCACCGTGCCCCTGATGCGCCTTAAGGTGGCGCGCGTGATCGAGGCGTTCCCGTTCCGTCCTTCCAGCCACGACAGCAAGCGCCTGGTCAGCATCCTGGACAATCTACCGCGTGATGAGCTGTTTCAGGCTTCGATCGCCGAACTCACGCGCTGTGCGCGAGCGGTGCTGGCATTGCACGATCAGCCGCGCGGGGTATGCCTGGTCTTGCGGCGTGATGAACTGCGCCGCTTCTGGTCGTGTCTTGTGTATCTGGCACGCGATCGCCTGGACAATAATGCTCTCGATCGGATCGGCCACGTGCTGCGCCGCGCGCTCGGTGGCGGGCAGCTCGACTCGGCGCTCGCAGTAGGCGATGCGCCCTTGGCGCAGCTGCACATCACGGTGCGCATCACCGATGCCAACGCACCGACCGTAAACCGGCGCGCGCTGGAACGCGAACTGGACGCCACGCTGGTCACCTGGCGCGATCGCCTGCGCATTGCGCTGCGCGCCTGCCACGATGAAGCCAGCGGCCGCCGGAACTGGACCGGCGCTACGCACAGGCGTTCCCGGCGGCCTATCAGCAGGATGTTCCACCGTCCCTGGCCGTTCAGGGACATCGCCGATCTGGCGACCCCCGCCGCCATGGGTGCCGGACGGCTGCGTCTGCAGCCGCCGAAAACCGCCGGCCAGTCACATGCGCACCTGCGCCTGCTCCGTCACCGTGAACCGCTCCCCATCTCCGACGCGCTGCCGATCCTGGAAAGCTTCGGCCTCCGGGTAATCGCCGAGCGGCCCTACGAACTGCGCCCAAGCGAAGGGGGCGCCGTGTGGATTCAGGATTTCGAACTTGAAACGCCTGGCCTGCACGAGGCCGACGCGCACGCGCTCGAGACGCAACTGAACATCGCCTACACCGCAGTACTGGCCGGTGCGCTCGACAGCGACGGTTTTCACCGACTTGATCGTCAGCGCGGGACTGACGGTGGCGCAAACACGAGTGCTGCGCGCCTGTTGCCGTTACCTCCTGCAGACGGGCATTCCCTTCAGCCAGGCCTACATGGAGCGCGTCCTGCACTCGCACTCGCACATTGCGCGCGACCTGTGGCGGCTGTTTGAGAGGCGCTTAAATCCCGAGGCCACCGACCGCCGCTCGATCCGCGAGGCATCGGACATCGAGACGGCGGCTGCACCACGCCATCAGCGAAGTGCGCAACCCGGACGATGACCGTATCTTGCGCGGGTTTCTGAGTCTGATCCTGGCAATGGCGCGCACCAATCATTTCTGCAGCCATCCGCCCGGTCATCCGCTCGCCTTCAAGTTGCAGCCGCGCGCCATCCCCGATCTGCCCGAGCCGCGCCCGGAATTCGAGATCTTTGTGCACGGTACCCACGTCGAGGGCGTGCACATGCGCCGCGGCCCGATCGCGCGCGGCGGCATCCGATGGTCCGAGCGGCCTGAGGACTTTCGCACCGAAGTGCTGGGCCTGATGAAGGCCCAGCACGTCAAGAACACGCTGATCGTGCCGGTCGGCGCCAAGGGCGGGTTCGTCGCGCGGCGATTGCGCGTCACGGCAACGCCCGAAGAACGCGCGCTTGAGGTTCGCGAGTGCTACCAGGCTTATATCCGCTGCCTGCTGCAGCTGACCGACAACATCGTCGATGGCGCAGTGGTCGCACCCAGCCAGGTGCGATGCCGAGACGGCAACGATCCTTATCTGGTAGTGGCCGCCGACAAGGGCACCGCCAGTTACTCGGACATCGCCAACGCGATCTCGGCCGAGTTTGGATTCTGGCTGGGTGACGCGTTTGCTTCGGGGGGATCGGCCGGGTACGACCACAAGAAGATGGGCATTACCGCGCGCGGCGGCTGGGAGTGCGTCAAGCGCCACTTCCGCGAGATGGGCGTCGACATCATGCGAGAGTCGGTCAGCGTCGCAGGCATCGGGGACATGTCCGGCGACGTGTTCGGCAATGGCATGCTGCTCTCGCCTCAGATCCGTCTGCTTGCGGCCTTTGATCATCGACACATCTTTATCGACCCAGATCCTGACGTACGGCGGAGTTTTCGCGAGCGAGCGCGCCTGTTCGCGCGCCCGCGCTCGAGCTGGGCCGACTACGACCGACGCTGCCTTTCCGCTGGCGGTGTGATCCTCGAGCGTGCGCATAAGTCGGTCGCGTTGCCGCCGCAGGTCCGATCCCTCCTGCAGCTTGACCACGAGCGCGCCACGCCAACCGAGGTGGTCAGGGCCATTTTGAAGCTCCCGGTGGACCTGCTTTGGAATGGCGGGATCGGCACCTACGTCAAGGCCACTCCCGAGAGCCACGGCCAGATTGGTGATCGTGCGAACGACGCGGTACGAATCAACGGCAACGAACTACGCGCGAAAGTCTTTGGCGAGGGCGGGAACCTGGGCTGCTCGCAGCTCGGACGAATCGAATACGCGCAGGCCGGTGGCCGCATCAACACCGATTTTGTCGACAACTCCGCGGGCGTCAACACCTCCGATATCGAGGTCAACCTAAAGATCATGTTGGCCGGAAAGGCCGGCGAGCCCGCGCCCACCGGTGCCCGGCGTCGAGAACTGCTGGCGAGCGTCACCGATGAAGTTGCCGCGCAGGTACTGCGCAATAACTACCTGCAAAGTCAGGCGATCAGCCTGCTGGAGGAGCGCAGCGTCGCTGACCTTGGGCAGCACCAGCTGTTGCTGCGGGTGCTTGAGCGCGACGGGGAACTCAATCGCGCGCTGGAGTTCCTGCCCAAGCGATACCGACATTGAAGAGCGCATGGTGCGCGGCCTCGGGCTGACGCGCCCGGAACTCGCGGTGCTGCTTGCCTACGGCAAGATCGCGCTCAATCAGGCGCTGACCGAAGCCGACATTGCCGATGATCCCTATCTGGAAGGCGAACTCGAACGCTATTTCCCGCGTCGCTGGCGCAAACGCTTTGCGCGCCGCATCGCCCACCATCGATTGCGCAGCCAGCTGATTGCCACCACGACCACCAACAGCATCCTCAATCGCATGGATCCTGGCTTCGTGATGCACATGGCCGCCCAGACCGGCTCGGACACCGCGGCGGTAGCACGCGCGTACATGATCGCGCGCGACAGCGCGGGCCTGCGCGATCTTTGGCTGTCCATCGAGGCGCTCGATAACCAGGCGCCCGCAACCGCCCAGTATGAGGCGCTGCTGGCGACCCGAGACTACGTTGAACAGCTCACGCGCCGATTGTTACTGTCACGCAGCCCCCGCCAGCAGACCGACATCGGCGCGGAAGTGGCACGTCTCACCCCGGCGTTTCAGACGCTCGAGCGCCTGTTACCCGACGCGCTACCGGGCATCGCCCGCAACAGCTATCAGGAAATCTACGCCCAGCAGCAAGCGGCCGGGCTCCCGCAACAGCTGGCAAACCGTTTGGCGGCGCTGATGGCCATGCGCGCCACACCGGACTTGGCGGCCATTGCCGAGGCGCTGCGCCGGCCGTTGCCAATGGTGGCACAGCAGTATTTCCAGACTGCAGCCGCCCTGGGCATCGACTGGCTGGCCGAAGCCATTCGCCGTCTACGGACCACGAGCACCTGGCAGGCCGTGGCGCGAGAGCGCCTGTACACGGCTTGCCTCGACGGTCAACGAAATCTGGCGGCGCGTGCGCTGCGGGAACGGGCCGGCGATGGTGCGGCCCGCGAACGCTGGATCGAGCGGCTTGGGGCCCCTGGCCAGCAATGGCTGCTCACGATGCGGGACCTGCGCGCCAGCGCTGCGCCCGACCTCGCAGCGCTGATGGCCGGCGTCGAAGCCTTGCGCAATCTGGCGCAATGAGTACCGGCCAAGTGACTGGAAAGCTGCTGCTCGTACGCCACGGCCAGAGCACCTGGAACCTCGAGAATCTGTTCACGGGCTGGACCGATGTGGACCTGTCGGCACAAGGCGTGCAGGAGGCGCAGCGCGCTGGCCTTGAAATTGCGCGCGCTGGAGTGCTGCCGGACGTCGTCTACACCTCGGTCCTCAAGCGCGCGATCCGCACTGAATGGCTGATTCTCGAGGCACTGGATCTGCTGTGGCTTACGGTGGTGCGCGATTGGCGACTCAACGAACGCCACTATGGGGCTTTGCAGGGGCTCAACAAGGCGCAGACTGCCGCCGAGTATGGTGCGGCACAGGTCAAGATCTGGCGCCGCAGCTACGACTGTCCGCCGCCGGCCTTAAGCCTCGAGGACCCGCGTCATCCACGCCACGATCGCCGCTACGCGCAGGTCGATCCAAAAGAGCTTCCGGCGACCGAATCCCTCAAAGACACCCTCGCACGCGTACTGCCGTGCTGGGAACAGTGCATCGCCCCGCCGCTGCGCGCTGGCCGCAATGTGATGATCGTCGCCCACGGCAACAGCCTGCGCGCGTTGGTCAAGATGCTCGACCGGCTTTCCGAGAGCGCCATTGTCGAATTGAACATCCCCACCGGCATTCCATTGCTGTATGAGCTGGACGATGCGCTCTCGCCGCTCTCCAGCCGCTATCTGGGCGAGGCGGCCGCGGTGCAGGCAGCCGCCGAGGCCGTGCGCTCGCAAACCGAGCAGCGTCCTTAGCGTACTTGGCCGCGTCCTAGCGTCGTGGCTGGCGCGTCATGCCGGCCGCGGCCCAGCCGTCGTAGCGCCCCGCGTGGCGCAGACGCCAATTCCTTGAACTCGACCGTGAGGGCCTGCATGTCCGGGACCGAAATGCGCAGCGCCTTGAATGCGTGCAGGGTGTAGCGATCGCCCCGATCGGCGTCGACCTGTCGAAAGTCCACGGCAAAATCGCGCGCCTTGAGCAATGCGCCCAGCTGTTCACAGGCCGCCTGATCGGGCAGATCGAAGAAGAAATCCACATCGTAGGGCCGGAACGGATCCCCGCCCTGCGCGCGCAAGATTCTTTACCAACCGCTCGTCCCAGTCCTCCTTTTGCTTGTGAACTGGCTCGCCGCACCGTGAGATACACGCGCACGACCGCCACCAGCGCCGCCAACACCAACAACCAGAGTGCGATTTGCATAGACCTAGCGCCCTTGGCGGCTATTCCTCCGGAGCAATCGTGACGCGCAGGCCCTCGAGCGCGTCGGTGAGCTGAATCTGGCAGGACAAGCGCGAATTGGCGCGATAGGAGGTCAGATCCTTGAGCATGTCGGTCTCATCGGACATCGGTGCCGGCAGCCGAGGCACCCAGGACTCATCGATGTACACCTGACAGGTCGCGCAGGAGCACATGCCACCACAAATGGCCGTCACTCCGTCATCCAGGTCTCGCAGGGGCTCCATCAGGCTCGTACCTGAAGGGGCACTGACTTGCTGCTCGACGCCGTCTCGACCTATAACACGCAACACGGGCATGAACCACTCCGGGGGAGAAATCGGGGCGCGCTAGTTTGCCGATCAGCCGGCGCGTACGCCAGTGGGAGGGCCGCAAAAAGGCAGAACTTCACCGCGTCCGCGGATTGGCGCGAACCCGATGCCAGAGTTCGCTAAGACCTTCGTAGACGCGGATCGCCGCCCCCAGCCGCTCGCTGAGCTCGATGCCCGCCAGACCCTGCGGCCGTCAGAAATTCAGCGGCCAGCGGCTTGGCCTGCGGGTAATACGCCAGAGCGCAGGCCACATCATAGAGTGGGTCGGCGCACTGCGAATATTCCCAGTCCAGTAGCCACAGCTGCGTACCGTCAAGGACATTGCCGTGCGCCAGGTCCCCATGTACGATCGACAGCCCAACCGTCCCTTCCGCCACCCGGCGCGCCGCCTCACCAATTGCCACCACCAATTCATGGGACCTCGGGTCCGCACGCGGCTCACCGCCCATCGATGACAGGTATTCTCGCGCGCAGGCGACCGGATCAAACGGCGCAATCCCCGAAGGGACTTCAACGGCGTGCAATTGCGCCAGCCGTTCGCCGAGTCGTCGCAGCTGCAGCGGCTGAAGGAAATCATCCTCACTCCAGCTGCGCCCATCGATGTACTCGCAGACCTGTACGCCGTCCGAATCGCTCCTCAACAACAGCGGCGGCGCGAGCCCGGCCCGGGCTGCGGCCTCATGGAGCTGTTGCTCGCGGTCGCGGTCCACGCCAGGCCGGCGCCACGCGGGACCGTCGATCCGCAGCACGAATCGGCCCTGGGCGGTGTCAACTCGCCAGCTTTCATTGATGTTCCCACCCAGCAACCGCTCGATGCGAAGCGGTGGTACCGCGCTACGTACGCCTGGCACCCAGGACAGCGCCGATGCCGGTGGGCCTTGGAGCGAGGCCACTACGTCGCCTGCTTTCTGTAGCGCAGCCAACCATGAGCGCAGGCCGAGCACAGACACTACGGTGTAAGCTAAAGAACAGGCCTGCCGTATAGGGATACCCCTGGAGCACGAACAGACACACCATGATGAGGTCGGCGCATATCCAGTAGACCCAGTTCTCGAGCACCGAGCGCGCCAGCATCCAGGTGGCCAGCAGGCTCGTCCACGTGGTGAACGAGTCGAGCAGCGGCCAGGCCGCCTGCGTTTCCCGCGCAAGAAACTGTGCGCTCAGTGCGCTCGCGACCAGCAGCACCAGTACCGTGAGCAGATGTCGGCGCAGCGTCCATCGGTAGATGCGCCCGCCCTCCTGTTCGGCATTGTGCTTCCAGCTGAACCACCCATAGACGGCCATGACCACGTAGTAGGCCTGCAAGAGCGATTGCATCGGCAATTTGGCGCGTGCCGAAATGAGAATGTAGATCGAGGAGCTGCAGGCGCCCGCCACCCAGCCCCAGCGGTTGCGTCGCATTATGAGTACGACGTAGATCAAGCCGGCGATGATCGCGATCGTTTCCTGCCAATTTGCCTGTATGAAGTTGACAGCGCTCATGTTAGGTCGCATCCAGGTTCATGCTCAGGGTCAGTCCGACCTGTCGCGGATCGCCATTTTGTAAGTACAACTTGACCGGGAAGTCCGGAGGCTCATCGCCGAAATAGAAACCCTGCACGGAGTAGGCAGCATCAAAGAGGTTGCGGGCCCAAATGCTCGCAGTCCAGTTTCGTGCGTGCCAGCCGGTGCGCAGATTCACCAGCGCGCGCGAACGCGCGCGCTGATCGTGGCTTGAGCTGAAATAGAAACCGTCCTGCGCTTCAAGGTCCGCGCGAGCGAATGCGCCGGCCGGATGCTCGTACCCGGCACTGAGCGACACCTGCCAAGTTGGTGCGAAGGCCTGCTCGCGACCACGCAAATCCAGACCGTCATTCACATAGCCCAGATAACGAGTGTCCTGCACCGCGCTGCTGGCCTCCAGCATCCACCCCGGTCGGACCTGCCAGTGCAATTCGGCTTCCACGCCGATGTTATCGCCGTGCGCCGCGTTGTCAGTGTAGAAGACGTAGGTGAGCGGATTGTCTGGAAGCAACTGGCGCGAGTTGTAAACCTGCATGGAGCTGCGCCTCATGGCATAGACGTCGGTGCTGAAATCAACGTGCCTCGCAGGATTTGAAACGCGCAGTCCCAGTTCCACATTCCACAGGGTCTCGGCACCGAATTGGCGTTGCGTGGGATCAATGTCCGCGCCGATATTAAAGCCCCCGGCCTTGTAGCCTCGCGCCAGCGTCGCGTAGAACTGGCGCACCGTGCTTGGCTTCCACACCCAAGACAGGTTCCCGCCCATCAGCTCGTTCCTCGCCTCGGGGAAGGGCGCATCGGAACTATCGATGTAGTGTGCCGTTCGTTGTTCGGCCCGCAGCCCGAGCGTAAGCAGGCCGCGCTCGGCGACGGACAACTCCAATGAACCGTAGAGCGCTGCGTTGGTGGCCTGATAACGGCTCGCGAGAGTGCTCTGCCCTGCGCCGTAGTACTGATCGTTCCACGTGTCGAGCTGCAGATCCTCTTCACGCAAGCGCAGCAGATAGACACCCACGGCCGGGCGTAGCTGGCCGATCGGAAGTGCCGTGCCCTGACCCAGGTAACGCAGATCCTCGGCGAAAGTCTGGCGCGTGCGTTGGTGACTTTCGAAGTAATCGTAGGGAGCACTTGCGCCCCAATAGGTATCGTTCCCCCAGTCGCCGTCAAAGGAGTAATCGATATGCGAGTCGGCGGCGCTGGAAATGCTCAGCCACTGGCCGTATGTGCTCGTGTACTCCAGCCGCAATGAGGCGCCGCTCGAGCGCTGCGCATCGCGCCCGGGCTGGTTCGAGCGGGTAATGCGCGAGTTATCCACCGACCAGGCGTCATAGCCGTTGTCCAGATCGGCGTAAAGCAGGCTCAACGCTGCGTGCAGCTGCGATGTAGGGTCCCAGAGCGAACTTGCCATGCGCCGTGGACTCGTCATAGCCATTGGTCGAGTCGCGGCCCAGGTACTCGTCGCGGCGGAACCCATCGCTCCGATAACGCTGTGCCGCAAGACGCCATCCCCCGTTTCCCTGCGGGAGGCCATCGCCGACCGCCACTCCCACCGAAGTCGTGCCGTAATCCGCGACGGTCGCCTCTCCGCCGAGTTCGAACGTGCGCCCCGGGTCACGACTGCGCACGCTAATCAGTCCGGCCAGCGCGTTGGCTCCGTAGACCGTGCTGCTTGGTCCGCGCAATACCTCGATCCGGTCGAGATCAAAAAGTGTGGCCGGCATGCCAACGCCCGAAAAATCGATGTCGTCGATCAGAAATCCCACTGACGGGTTGGGTGCGCCCTGGTACTGCTCGGTTTCTCCGATGCCGCGAATCTGGAAGTAGCGCGGGCGCGAGGTGCCCGATGCCCAGTTCAGGCCGGGAATCAACCCGATCACGTCCTCAAAGTGCTGAACACCCGCGGAGCGCAGAGTCTGGCTGTCTAAAACGGTGGCGCCCTGCGGAAGATCCCGCAGTGGCGTACTGCGCAGACTCGCGCTGATGATCACCTCATCGAGCGTCTCGCTCATCGCTGACGCCTCGGCGGCGAACGCGAACGAAAAGAACCATGGGATCAACACCAATGATGCGATCAGGAGATTTCTGCAATTCAAAGACCTGCTCCCTACGCCGGTACTAGCCGGATCAGGTTCAACGGGTTTGCCGGTCGAACCGGCATCTCAGGCCCTCGCAGGGCCACCCCAAGGTTTGAGGCGCGAACTATCCGTGCCCCGGGCGCGCTTTGCAAGTGGCGCGCGGCCCGCCACTCCGGGTTAGCATCAGTTTTCGGGCAGCCAGTGAGCGGCCGACGTAATGAGGAAGGGATGAGCAAACGGGTGCAGGTGTATCGGGTCGATGCTTTTACCACCGTGCCCTGCACGGGAAATCCGGCCGGCGTAGTGATGGACGCCGAGCGGCTCGACGAGCGCGAGATGCAGTCCATTGCCGGCGAGCTGGGAGGGGCCGATGTGGCATTCGTTCTGCCGCCCGATGCCAACGATCATGAGCTGCGGTTGCGGTTCTTTACGCCGCGCACCGAAACCGGCCTGGTCGGTCACGCCACCGTGGCGGTCCATGCTGTGCTCGAGAAGCTGGGGTATCCGCCATGTCGACGCCAGAAACAGCGGGGCAGCATTGTCGACATCGAGCATCTCGATGGGGCGCATGGCAGACGCTACGCATTCAGCCAGCCGCCTGCGCCGCTCCATGGCCCTCTTCCCGATGACAAGCTCCTGGCGGCGTGCGCCGCTCTTGGCGTGAGGAGCGAGGAACTCGACCCCAATTGCCCAAGCGTGGTGGCAGGCGTCGGTGGGAGCCGTGCGCTGATCGCGGTGCGGAGCGGCACGACGCTGGCACGGCTTCGCCCGGACATGGTGCGACTCGCCGCGCTGTCGGCCGCAGGATGTCCTGCAGGATTCTTTGTGTACAGCTTGTCCCCGGCGGTCCCCGATTGCGACACGGAAGCGAGAATGTTCTGCCCGGCAATCGGCATTCAGGAAGACCCCGTCAGCGGCAATGCCCACGCGATGCTGGCGACGCAGCTGCGGGCGCTGGGCCGAATTCCGGAACACGGGACTTCGGAATTTACCGGCCGCCAGGGCCACCATATCCAACGACCGGGCGTGGTGGAGGTGCGTATCTCCGAGGGCGCCGCAAGCGTGCGCCAGGTGCGTGTTGCAGGCAGCGCACGAATCGTCTTTGACGCCACCTTGGAAGTCTAACGATGCGGGGCGGCGCGCGCGGCTTGGACCCGGCAACGATACCGGCCTTTCACGCTGCATTCCAAAAGGTGGATAATGCGCCAAGGACGCACCGACAATTCCAACAAGAGGGGATGCCATGAGTTCAACGGATGACAATGGATTGAGCCGTCGTGATTTCGTGCACGGCGCGGTATCCACCGCAGTACTCGCCGCAACACCTGCCCTGGTAATAGCGGCGGGCGCAAGTACCGACAAATCGGCCGTGTTGGCCCAGATACCCAAACAGCACGCCGACAACATCAAGCGGCTACAGGACTGGATCGCTCTGCCCTCGATCGCCGCGGAGAACAGGAATTACCCGCAGGGCGCCGAATACATGGCGAAGCTCGCCACGGATGCGGGACTGACCGGCGTCAAGATCATTCCGACGTCCGGGAAACCGGGCGTATTTGCCCGGCTCGATGCCGGCGCCAAAACCACCCTCGCCGTTTATTTCATGTACGACGTCAAGCAATTCGTGCCCGAGGAATGGAGTTCACCGCCGCTCGAGGCGCGCCTGGTGGAAAAGCAGGGTCTGGGCACGGTTTGCATGGGTCGCGGCGCCGTAAACCAGAAAGGCCCACAAAATGCCTTCCTGGGCGCTCTGGCCGCTTTCAAAGCCAGCGGGAAGAAGCTCCCGGTAAATTTGATGCTGGTCTGCGAAGGCGAAGAGGAGATTGGATCCCCGCACTTCGGTGAAATCGTCAACAGTCCCGAGGTATTGCCGCAACCTCAAATCATGCGTGGGCGTCGTGTTGCCTGGTGCTTCGCAGAACGCCGACGGAAGCGTCGAAGTGGAAGCAGGCGCGAAGGGCATAGTAGAGCTCGAACTGGTCTCGAGCGGCGAAAAGTGGGGGCGCGGCCCGAAGAAAGACATCCATTCGAGCCTGGAGGCGCAAGTGGACTCTCCGTCGTGGCATCTGGTGCAGGCGCTGAACACGCTTGGTAGAAAAGGACGGGCATACGCCGGCGGTCGAGGGTTTCTTCGACAACGCCAAGCCACTTTCTGAGGCACAAAAGAAAATGGTGCTCACCTATGCGGCGACCGTACCGGAAGCAACCTTGAAAGCCGAATACGGCGTTGAACATTGGGTCCACGACGAGGACTGGCAGACCTCGCTGCTGCGCCTGTTCTCTCGCCCGACCATCAATATCGAAGGCCTGGTCGGCGGCTACACCGGCCCGGGCGGCAAGACCGTGCTGCCGCACCGCGCGGTGGCAAAAATCGACATGCGCCTGGTACCCGACATGACCGCTGCCGATACCCTGGCCAAACTCAAGGCGCATCTTGCCAAGCACGGCTTCGGGGACATTGAAGTCAACATGACCGGCGGCTATGACCCGACGCAGACCGATCCGGACAGCAGATTCTTCAAGGCCGTGGTCGCAACTTTCACCAAACTTGGCGAAACACCGTTGGTCACGCCACGCAGCCCCGGCTCGTGGCCCGGCTACCGGTTTACCAGTGCGCCGCTGAGCCTGCCTGCGGCAGGGTTTGGACTGGGCCATGGGACAGGCGCGCACGCACCGGATGAGTACTTCCTGATTGAATCGACCAACAAGAAAATCCAGGGACTGGATGGTGCGGTCGCCTCATTCGTCGAGTTCTTGTACGCCGTCGCGTAGCCTGCTTCGTTGCATCCCGGCTGGTTGCCTGAACTGGTAACTGGCCGGGGCAGCCGCCTGGCTCTGAGAATCGGACTGGACTGGCCGATACCGTGCGCCGTGCTCAGAGCTCGCGCAATCCGTCGGTCACCGACAGGCGCGCCGCTCGCAGGGCCGGAAACAATCCGCCAAGCAGGCCCATCGCCAGCGCCCATTTCAATCCCCGCCACAACAGGTCGGGCGAGACCTGGAAGGCAAACACGATCTGTGTGAAATTCGAGCCCAGCGTTGAGGCCGTGTAGTGATCGAAGAGGAGCCACGCGATCGCAGCTCCCAATATCCCACCCGCCAACGCCAACAACATCGTCTCGAGCATGACCGAGACCACGACCGGCGCGCCCCGGAAGCCCAGCGCGCGCAACGTCGCAATCTCGCGGGTCCGGGTGGCTACGGCCGCGTACATGCTGTTGAGCGCCCCGAACACCGCGCCAACGGCCATGATGACCCCAATCGCGTTGCCCAAGGCGGTCAGCAATCGGGTCAGTGCGGCCGATTGCGCCGTGAAATAGGCGCGCGTGGTCATCACGTCCACTTTGAGGCGTGGATCCGTCTTTAGCGCCGCCTGGAATGCAGCGAACGCTCCAGAATCTGTGAGCTTGACGGTCACCGACGTGGCACTGCTCCCGCGCCGGTACGTGGGGCCCACCACCTCAACGTCACCCCACAGATCCGAGTCATTGGCGTCGTTAGCCAGGAACTCCCCCACGACACGCCACGGCTGACCGTTGAGTTTGAGCGTTGCGCCCACATCCACGCCCGAGAACTGTTCGCGCGCACGCTTGCCCACGATCAGTTCGCGCAGTCCAGGCGTGAATCGACGTCCATCGATAATGCGCAGACCCGGACGTAACTCCCAAGCCCTCTCACCCACGCCGCGCACCTCGACATTGGCGTCAAGGCCGGTGCTGCGCTTGGGGAGTGCGGCCACAACCACCAGCTCGCCCGAGGCGATCGGCTGTCCGCTGGCGCCGCGTTGCACTTGGGTCTGCTGGGAGACCAGGCTTACCGTCTCGTGACTGATTACGGAGTTCAGTTCAGTTTGAGCGCCAGCGCGCAACACGATGGCGGTGTCATCACCCCCTCCCTGCTTGAGAGTGGCTGCGAAGCCCGCGGCCATAGCCAGCAGCGCCACCAGAACTCCCACGACCCCGGCAATGCCGACCACCACGACCGATGAGGAACCGAGTCGCTGCGGAATCGTCGCAATACCAACCTGCGTGGCCGACCATGTCTGGCGTCCGGTTCGGGTAGCGAGCAGCCAGAGCGCCAGTGGCAACAGCAAGACGGGAAGTGTCCAGCCGGGCAGTACCGCCAGCACCATCAGGGCAGCGATCACCAAAGCCCAGACGCCGAGCCACGACAACAGGCGTGTCCATCGATTGCCGCGTGCGCTCATGAGAATTCCTAACGGCCCGCCAACGCGTCCACCACGCGCAGGCGCAGGCCGCGATAGGCCGGCATGGCTCCGACGAGCAGTCCGATCAGGATCATCAGCCCAAGCGATCGCAGCCATACAGCAGTGGCCGAAACGATCGGTGGCAACGTAATACCCGTGGACAGTTGTAAACCATTGGCTACCAATCCAGCCAACAGCACGCCGATGACCCCGCCCAGCAACAACAAGAGGACGGCCTCGGCCAGCAATAAACCCAGCACGCTGCCGCTGGTGAATCCGATCGTCTTGAGAATTGCCAGCTCCGGGATGCGCTCCCGCACGGCCTGCGCCATGGTGTTGCCCGTAAGCAAGATCAAAGTAAAGAAAACGGCCGCCATGATCGCGCCCACGATCAGGCCGATGTCGCCAAATTGGCTGACGAATGCGAGCTGAAAGGCGCGCTCGCTCTGCGTCTTGGTTTCGTGATCGGAATTCACCGACAGCGCATCGACCGCCTGGGCGACACGGTCCGCCGCATTTGGGTCGGCGACGCGGATCACGTACCAGCCGATGTTGCCATTGCCAAAAGCGCGCGCCTCATCAAAGTAATCCCAATTAAACATGAGCGCGTTTTCCTGGGATCGCTGCTGTGGATCGGCAATCCGATAGATGCCCACCAGATCCAGAATCCATGTGTTGCTGCCGTTCTTCTGCGGAAAAATCGTGCCCTGCAGCGGGATCTTATCGCCCAACT
Organism: uncultured Gammaproteobacteria bacterium; assembly: GCA_963795685.1. Taxonomy (GTDB): domain Bacteria; phylum Pseudomonadota; class Gammaproteobacteria; order Steroidobacterales; family Steroidobacteraceae; genus FEN-1191. The sequence goes on along the minus strand of CAWCJE010000005.1, from coordinate 1,045,537 downwards.
TCCAGTGAAATTTTTGCGCCAACGACGCGCCCACAATGGCTCCGGTGCGGGTGTTGCGGAATGCCTTCCGCTCAGCGGCGCTGATCTTCCATTCCGGATATGCATCCAGGTAATTGGCGGCTACGGCCTGGTTCGGAAAGAAATTCTTCTGGTCCTGGTAAATTCCGCCGAACCAATTGGCGTAGGTGACATCAGCTACGCCTGGCACCGCCTGGATGCGTTCGAGCAGACTCTTCGGAAGCTGCAACGTAAAACTGATCTTCGATACCGTCACCAGGCGATTTAGTCCCGCGACGCTGTTCCCTGCTCCCGCGAAGGCTCCGCGCACGGAATCGAGCAGGCCGAACAGCAGGAACGCCGCCGCCACTGACAACAAGGTAAACAGCGTGCGCGCCTTGTGACGCATCAGTGCCGCCCAGACCAGTTGCAAATACCTCATGCCGCCGTTTGCTCGCCCAGCTCTGCGAAAGTGCCCTTATCCAGATGCAGGATACGGCGTGCGAATTCCGCCGCCTTCGGATCGTGAGTTACCATGATGATGGTCTTGCCATGGTCACGATTGAGCTGCTGGAGCAGCGTCAGGACTTCGGCGGCCGACTGGCGATCAAGATCGCCTGTGGGTTCATCGCACACCAGCAAAGCCGGATCAGAAACAATTGCACGCGCAATCGCCACGCGCTGTTGTTGGCCGCCGGACAATTCAGCCGGCCTGTGCACCGCCCGGTCCGCCAGACCCACCAGCTGCAGCGCAATGTCGGCGCGTTGCCGACGCTGCGCCGCGGACAAGCGAGTGAGCAAGAGCGGCAGCTCTACGTTCTTGCGGGCCGACAGCGTGGAGAGCAGATTGTAAAACTGAAACACGAAACCGACATGGCCGGAACGCCATCTTGCCAACGCGTTTTCGGAGAGCTGATCGATCCGCTCTCCGCCCACGGTAATGCTGCCACCCGTGGGGGCATCCAGTCCGCCGATGAGATTGAGCAAAGTCGTTTTCCCGGATCCCGACGGGCCCATAAGGGCGACAAAATCCCCGGCCTCGATGTCCAGATTTATTCCATGCAAGACTTCGACCTTTTGCGTGCCGCGCGCGTAGGTCTTGCTGAGGTTTTGAATTTGGACCAGGGTATTCATTGCAACCGCCTCAATTCGTTCCCGTCGAAACATTGACCTTCGCGCCATCGTGGAGTCCGGCCGGGGGTGCCCGCACCACGCGCTCGCCGGCTTTGAGCCCGGTGACGGCTCGCAGATCGCCAAACGCCTGTCCGCCCTTGATCGCGCGCGCGTGCGCAAGTTCGCCCTCGATGACATACACCACCGTGCCATCCGATTCACCCCCGGGGACGATTGCTGAGACGGGCACAAGCACACCCTCGATGGCCTGCGGCGGACTTGCTTGTCGAAACGCCCGCGCTTTGGGGTTCGAGAAATGAAACCCGCACGCCCATATCCGGAAGAATGCGCGGATCCTTCTGATCGAGAGCCACACGCACTTTCACCGTTGCCTTGTTGCGATCGGCGGTGGGGATGATGGCGATGACGTGGGCCGGTATATTCCAGTCCGGATAGGCATCCAGCAAGGCCTGCGCAGGTTGTTGCGCGACCACGCGATTGATGTATGACTCGTTGACGTCGACCTCGATCTCCAGAGAATCCATGTCGACAATGGTACCGACTCCGGTGCGTGTGAAGCCACCGCCGGCCGATATGGGAGAAATGATCTCGCCCGACTGCGCCGACTTGGCGACGATCACTCCATCGAATGGCGCCCGCACCGTGCAGTAGGCAAGTTGCACCTCCGCCCCGCGCAGCGCCGCCGTCGCGAGCTCGATCTGCTTGCGCTGTACCTCCAGCTGTGCGCTGAGTGTGTCCTGCTGCATTTGCGTCGTTTCGAGAGATTGGCGCGAAACCAGATTCCGATCGATCAGATCTTGGTTGCGCTTCGTCTCGCGCCGGGCCTGCGCCAGCTGGGCGGTGTACTGCACCTCGAGTGCCTGCGCGGCCATCAGCTGGGCGCGCGCCTGAGCCACGCCCGCCTCATAGGCCGCAGCATCCAGCCGTGCCAGCACCTGGCCGGCCTTAACGTGCTCGCCCTCCTCGATCAGAACTTCTTTGACGGTCCCGGTGATCTGCGCCGATACGGTGGCCTCCCGCCGCGCCGTCACATAGCCACTCGCCTGCAGAATCGCGGTCGGTCCCTGGGCGGTGCTCGGCGCCAGTGCCGTGGCCACTTCCACCGTGTACCGCCGGGAATGCCACTTCCAGAACGCGAGCGCGCCGGCCAGCAACACCACGGCAGCCAGACCCAGGGCGATGTAGAGGATTTTGGTCCGCGCTGCCCGTGAGGTCGGTCCGTCGCGCTCCGACGGAGCGATGCGCAGTTGCCGCAGAAGATTGGATTTATCGCTCTGCTCGCTCCGGGTCTGGGGATCTTGCGGACCAACGGCCATCATTCAGACCCAAATGCGCCGGCACTCAGCCCTGGCTCCGCCCGATAGCGATGAATGCGCTGCTGGTAGTAACGCGCAGCCCCTTCGATCATCTTCAACTCGCGCTCGCCGGTCGGACGAACGACCCGGCCCGGCGAGCCCATCACCACGCTGCCCGCGGCAATCTCCTTGCCTGGGGTAATGAGCGTGCCGGCCGCAATCAGGCAATGGCGGCCCGATACGGACCCCATCGAGCAACACCGCGCCATTGCCGATCAGGCACTCATCGGCGATCACGCAACCGTGTAGGAGCACGCGATGCCCGATTGTGACGCCGCGGCCGACGAGCGTCGGCTGGTCTCGGTCGCAATGTATTACGGTGGCGTCCTGAACGTTGCTGCCATCTCCAATCTCGATGCGCTCATCGTCAGCCCGCAGCACCGCGTTGAACCAAACGCTGGCACCATCGCCCAGGTGTACATCGCCAATCAGTTGTGCGCCCGCGGCCACGTAAAAGTGATCTGTCCTGGTAACCAGCCGTTTGCCTTCGAATTCAAAAATCACACCATCCCTCCACTTCGTTGGACTGCCGCGCTGCCAGCATGCATCACGCCACCTGCAACGTCACCAGCGCTCGCGAGCGCTGGTTCTTCCGCCCCGATCGGCTTCAATGCCCGGGCACCAGATCCTTCAATGTGCTCCCGCCGGTAGCCGGCCGGTCACGCAGTGCGTTGATTATTGTACGTGCCAGCGTCTCATCGACGGCCACCCCCGGGGGCGGGGCCCCCGCCACCCTTAGGATCGCCACATCAAGCCGCGGTGCCAGCCACAAGCGCGTTGCTCCAGGACCGTTGAGCATCAGCAAGCTGGCGCCCGCGGAGGAACCGTCAACCCTGCCGAAAAGTTCGCTGGAATGTCGCTCAAGCCAGCCCGGCTGCACAATCTGCGTGCCCTCGAAGCGCCCATCGTGCAACAGCAACTCGGCGACACGTAGCCAGTCAACGCACCGGGCACGGACACCCGCCGAACTCCAATACGCATTGCCGGCGTGCAGTGGCTGCCACACGTGGCGCGAAAGAAATGCGGGATAGCTCCTGCCGCTCGCCGCCGCGATTGCGGTGCTCAGGCGAGCGGCATCGATAGGCGGCGCCGGCATGGTCATCCCGTGCTGCGCCACCGCAATGCCGGCGGCCGCAATAAGTACCGCTTGAGACAACCCGCCTCCGGCTACCGGTGTGCCAGCGTCCGCACCCGTGCCGTACCGCTCCTCCACCAAGTGGCCATGGCGCATGATCAGGAGCGCTTCGCTTCCTTGTTTGAGGGCGTGATCCACGCTCTCTTTTAATGCCGTTGCATCGAATCCCTCAAGTTCGGGCGCCGTACGAGGCAGGCCGCCGCCATCCCCGCCCGAAATCAGAACACCTTCGGATTGCCGCGCGTGCATGGTGCGCCATTGCCATCCGCCAAGCAGCGCGCACAATCCAAGCAGCGCGAATGCCCAAAGCGCAGCCCGGCGTGTCATGGCGGCCCCACCCGCCGGGCGCTCGATTCGGCGCGCAGCGGCCCGCAATAACGCGCGCGCCCCCGCTCGAGTTCCAGCTCGCGGCTGGCGCCGCGCGGCCAGTCATCGCGATGGTGCGTGGCGATCACAAGGGTCCGCCCCTGCTTGAGCCAGGTTTCGACCAGTGAGCGGAGTCGTGCCCGGGTCCGGATATCGAGTCCTGTGTAGGGTTCATCAAGCAACACAATATCAGGCTCGCGCGCCAGTGCACGGGCAAACAGGACGCGCCGCGCCTGCCCGTACGACAACTCGCCGAATTGTATTCCCGCATATCGCTTGCCGCCTACCGCACTCAAGGCCCGCAACGCCGCGCGGCGTTCCGAAGCATTCATGGCCTCAACCAGTTCGTGGGTGCCGCGCATTCCGGCGGCGATGCATTCCAGGCACGTCAATCGCCGCGGCAGGCTCGCCTGCAATTCCGGTGCGATCGCCGCCACGTGGTCCTGGAATTCGCTCAGCGGCGTGCCCGGCTCTGCGAATCGCCTCCAGATCGATCCATCGCCCGCCACAGCGTGCTCGCCGCTAAGGGTTGCCAGGAAAGTGGACTTACCGCTCCCGTTGGCACCGTGCACCACCCAGCATTCTCCGCCGCGAATCCGCATTGTGAGGTGTTGCAGGGCTGCTCGGCCCTCGCGCCACACCGAAGCGTCGCGCAACTCCACCAGTACCTGGCGCTTCGGCCGCCATGCCGACAACGCCTTTCGCGCCGGTGCCCCCGTACTTTGCGCGCGTGGACGTCGCCAGCGGCCGGTGCTCAGGCGACCTTTCTCCAGGCGCGCCCAATGGGTCACCGAGGCGGGAATTTCTTCCACGCGATGGCTGGCATAGATCCAGGGCAACTTTGAGCGACTGAGTGCGTTGAGCGCGCCTAGCATTTGTGAGCGATGCTTCGCGTCGAGGCCGTTGAGCGGCTCATCGAGCAGCAACAATGCCGGGCGCCAGGCGAGCGCCCGGCCCAGCAACACGAGCCGGCGCTCGCCCTGCGACAGTGAAAGGAAACGTCGCCTCGCCAGGCCGTGGATTCCCAGTCGTCGCATTATCCGCCCGACTCGGGAGCGTTCCTCACTCGTCAGCGAGCGCAGCGGCAAATCGCTGCGCTGGGCGCCGGTGCCCACGATCGTGACGACCTCATGGTTCCAATCGTAATGCTGGTAACGATCCTGCCGCTCGGCCCCGAGGTAGGCAATCTCTTCCTTGACCTCATACGGCTCAGTGCTGAACTCACCGCGCCACAGGTAGCGCCGCTGCGTTTTGGCGCGCGGCTGAGGCCACACATCACCGGCGATGATTTTCAGGAGTTGGGTTTTCCCAGCTCCGTTGGCGCCCTGCAACACCCAGCGCTCCCCGGGGCCGACGCGCCAGTGCAAATCACGCAACACGCGGCGCCCGCCCCGTAGAAGATCTACGTGCGAGAGTTCCACCGCCAAATAGCGTCCTTCGCGCGCAGGAATGCGTTTCATTGGGCGAATGATCGCAAAACAGAACGGATTACGGGCCCGCAATACACTTGGCCGCAGCGCTCGATCGGGCGATGCTCGCAAGGTATGCGCTGGCTCACAAAATCGGTGCTTCTGCCGTCCAGGGCCGAAAAATTGCGTCGGGGTCTGGCGACAATTGCCCGCTTGAAACTTGCGCTTGAGGCGCAATCCAGTAGATTGGATGTCATCATTGGCCCGACGAGCTCATCCCTTATGAACACCTTGCCGATCCGCATCGCCGCCTCGAGTCTGATTGCCTGCGCATGTGCGGCTTTGATCGCATGCAGCCCATCGGGTGCACCACAGGTTGCCGCACCCGCCCCGGCGCCGGCCGCTGCCCCACTCGCGGCCGCGCCTGAGCCCGCCCCCGCGGCTGCCCCGGAACCGACCCCGGCACCTGAGCCCGCGCCCAAGCCGGCTCCGAAGAAAGTGGTGCACAAGGCCAAGCCGGCGCCCGTCGCCGCCCCGCCACCTCCGCCCGTGGCTGTTGTAGCGCCCGCTCCGGTCTTTCACCCGACGCCTCCGCCCCCACCCCCGGTCTGCACGAACTGCGGAGTCATCGCCGCGGTCACGCCCGTGACCGTGCAAGGCAAGGGCTCGGGTCTCGGTGCTGTTGCCGGTGGTGTGGCCGGAATTGTGATCGGAAATCAGATCGGCGCCGGCAGTGGCAAGACTCTCGCCAAGATCGCCGGCGCGGCCGGCGGCGCGTTTGTCGGCAACAAGGTCGAGCAAAAAGCCCGAGCGGCGACGCATTACGATATCCGTGTGCACCTGGATAACGGCACCGACACGACGGTAAGCCAGGACACGCAGCCCACGCTCCCGGTCGGGGCGGCGGTGCGGGTGGTGAACGGCACGGTCATCGCCAAATAACGAGTTGGCGGCGCGGACTTTTTGATGCGCACCGCGCGCGACGGTGGGCGTCAGTACCCGCGCATGCGCAGCTGCAGTTCGTTGCGCCGATAATCAATGATGAGCGTGTCGAGCAGGCCGAGCGCGTCCATGCCGATGAGCAAAGCGGGCTCCTCGGTCATTTTCCAGTATTCAAAAATACGCATGTCCGCAAATGTCATTCGGTCGGTATGTATGTCGATCGGGCCAAATTGGATCGATGGTGCCCTGCGCCCCTCACCCTCTTGAACGTCAGTGGTCACTCCTTCGATGTGGTCCACCTCCGGAAGGCCGCCGCGATATTTGTGCATTAGCGCGTCACGCAGCGCCAGATTTCCCACCGTCGTCTGTCCCCCGGTGTCGATAATCGCCTTCGCGCGTACGCGGCCCAGCCAGGCGTCTACGGTCAGCAGGCGGCCGCGTTGGAGTGTAAAGGGAACTGTGAAGTAGCCGGGGGGTGCCGCCCGGTTGTGCGAGCGGGTGATGGAGATGATGTCGTGGCGAAAATCGATGTACACGCGCCGATCGACCAACCCCTCGTTGCCGAGGATGCCCTCGGCGCCCCCCAGGGCGTCGGGAATAATCGGTAGCTTCGAACCATTGATCAGCAAATCGCCAATCAGCAATGAATTTACGCGGATTGTCGGCACCGTGGCGCTGCCCGTGACCCCCTGCAGACGCATGGATGAGGAATTGTCCGGCGTCAGCTGCAGGCGCGAAGCCACCCGCGCGATCACGCACGAGCGGTTGGCACCCGTGTCCAGCACGAGGCGAAACGGTCCCTGATTATTGATATAGACCGGTGCCCAGATGCGCCCGATCTGATCGCGGCGGGTCGGCGATACGTAGCGGGGTTCGGGCGCCGCAATCACGACCTCCTCGACCACGTCCGGAGGGGTGGCCACCGGGAGTGCCTCGGCCGGAGCACTGGCCTCGGGTACCGCCCCGGGGATCTCGATCGTGCCGGTCGGGGGTGGAATCTCGGCCCACACCCCCAGACTGACGCATGCCAGCATTGCCGCCGCGGTAGTCCTTGTATTCACGAGCGGCATTGTGACATCAACGTGGCTCATGTCCACCTCCGCGCCTTGAACAGTGCCCTGCGCGCTCGCGCCGCGCCGCGCTGGGCGGGCCGCGGGACCGGCGAGGTGCACCGTCGACAATTGCACGCACGCAGGATACCGTAGTGGTTTCAGCCACTGTGCACCACCCTTGACACATCCGACACGGGCGATCGATGCGATCGCAGCGCAACTGAATGATCGCCTGCTCGAGTTGCGCTCGGCGGGCACGTTCAAGGCCGAGCGCATACTGGAAACGCCGCAGGGCGCCGTCATTAAGGTCGCCGGCGGGGCCGAGGTCATCAACCTTTGCGCCAATAACTATCTGGGGCTCGCCAATCATCCCGCGGTGCTCGCCGCCGCCCACCGCGCACTGGACCGTTTTGGTTACGGATGCGCCTCGGTTCGTTTCATCTGCGGCACTCAAAGCATTCACCGCGAACTGGAGGCGCGGCTTTCGGGTTTCCTGGGGACCGAGGACACTATCCTCTATTCCTCCTGTTTCGATGCCAACGGCGGTCTGTTCGAAACGCTCCTGGACGAGCAGGACGCGGTAATTTCCGACGCGCTCAATCACGCCTCGATCATCGACGGCATTCGCCTGTGCAAAGCGCGAAAACTCCGCTACGCGAACCGAGACATGGTCGAACTTGAGGCGCGATTGGTCGAAGCTCAGAGCGCACGAACGCGTCTGATCATTACCGATGGCGTATTTTCCATGGACGGCACTATCGCGCCGCTGGCCCAGATCAGCGAGCTGGCGGAACGGTACCGGGCAATCCTGGCCGTCGATGATTCGCATGCCACTGGATTTATCGGGCCAAAGGGCCGCGGCACCCATGAAGTTCAGCAAGTCGTGGGCCGCGTGGATTTGCTGACCGGCACCTTGGGCAAAGCGCTGGGTGGCGCTTCGGGCGGATACATCGCGGGCCCCCGCAAGGTCGTGGACTGGCTCCGCCAGCGCTCGCGACCCTATCTTTTCTCAAATTCGATTCCACCGGTGGTCGCCGCCACGACCCTTGCGGTGCTCGATCTGATCGAATCCGGTGACGCGCTGCGCCGTCAACTGGCCGACAACTCGAGATACTTCCGCGAACGCATGCAGGCGGCGGGTTTCCGGCTCGTGCCCGGCGAACACCCGATCGTGCCGGTCATGATCGGCGATGCGGGCCTGGCCTCCCGCGTGGCCGATCGCTTGCTTGAACTTGGCGTCTACGTCATTGGTTTTTCATTTCCGGTCGTGCCGGTAGGCCAAGCTCGCATCCGCACGCAGCTCACGGCCGCGCACACCAGAGCGCATCTTGATCGCGCCATCGCCGCTTTCACCTCTGCGGGACGCGAGTTTGGAGTGCTGCAATAGCGTGAACAATCCACAGGACATTTCCAAAACATGAAAGCACTGGTCAAGGCCAAGGCAGAGCCCGGCATCTGGATGGCAGAGGTCGACAAGCCCACGATCGGGCCCAACGATGTGCTGATCCGCATGAAAAAGACGGCCATCTGCGGCACCGACATGCACATCTACCATTGGGACGATTGGGCGCAGCGCACCATCAAGGTACCCATGGCCGTGGGCCATGAGTATTGCGGCGAGATCGTCGCCATGGGGAGCGAGGTTCGCGGGCTCAATATTGGTGACCGCGTGTCGGGCGAAGGCCATGTGACCTGCGGCTTCTGTCGCAATTGCCGCGCAGGGCGGCGGCATCTGTGCCGAAACACCATTGGCGTGGGTGTCAATCGCCCGGGCTGCTTTGCCGAATTCATGTCATTGCCGGCATCGAACGTGTTCAAGCTTCCGGCGGCAATTACCGATGAGATTGCATCGATACTGGATCCGCTCGGAAATGCCACCCACACCGCACTGTCCTTCAATCTGGTCGGCGAGGATGTACTGATTTCCGGTGCCGGACCGATCGGCACCATGGCCGTGGCGATCGCCCGGCACGTGGGCGCGCGCCACATCGTGATCACCGATGTCAATCCGTATCGACTGTCTCTGGCCCGCCAGCTGGGCGCCTCATTGGCCGTGGACGTACGCACCGAGAAACTCGAGGACGCCATGCAATCCCTCGGTATGGAGGAAGGGTTCGACGTGGGCCTGGAAATGAGCGGCGCGCCCGCCGCATTCCGCCAGATGCTGAAGACCATGCATCACGGCGGAAGCATCGCTTTGCTCGGCATCCTCCCGGCCGACACGGGCATTCAATGGGATGAAGTGATCTTCAAGGGCCTGGTGCTCAAGGGCGTATACGGGCGGGAAATGTTCGAGACCTGGTACAAGATGGCCGCCATGCTGCAGTCGGGCCTTGATATCGGCCCGGTCATTACGCACCGACTTCCGGTGGACCAATTTCAGCAAGGTTTTGAGATCATGGCCTCAGGCCATAGCGGCAAGGTAATCCTGGATTGGGAACAGGCCGCCTAGCCGAGGCCGTTCAGCATTCGGGCACGTTCACCGCGAGACCGCCCTGGGAGGTCTCCTTGTAGATCGTGCTCATGTCGATCCCAGTCTGGCGCATCGTGTTGATGACCTGGTCGAGCGAAACCTTGTGGGAACCATCGCCGTGCAACGCCAGTCGTGCGGCACTGATGGCCTTGAGCGAACCCATTGCGTTGCGCTCGATGCAAGGGATCTGCACCAGGCCCGCGACCGGGTCGCAGGTCAGGCCGAGATTGTGCTCCATGCCAATTTCGGCCGCGTTTTCGATTTGCTCGTTGGTGCCGTGGAGCGCAGAGACCAGGCCGGCCGCGGCCATCGAGCAGGCCACGCCGACCTCACCCTGGCAGCCCATCTCGGCCCCGGATATGGAGGCGTTTATCTTGTACAGCATGCCGATCGCCGCCGGCGGTAAGCAGGAAGCGCACGATACCCGCCTCATCCGCACCGGACTTCAAATCGATCGTAATAATGCAATACGGCCGGAACGATACCCGCCGCGCCGTTGGTCGGGGCCGTGACCATTTGCCCACCGGCGGCATTCTCTTCGTTCACGGCCAGCGCAAAGGCATTGACCCAATCCAGCGCGTGCATCGGATCGCGCTCGCCCGCCGATTCGAGTGAACGGAAGAGCTTAGGCGCCCGACGCCGGACCTTGAGCACGCCCGGAAGCAGCCCCTGCGCCGTAAAGCCTCGCCGCACACACTCGCGCATCACCCGCCAGATCTCCAAGAGCCCCTTCTCGACCTCGGCTTGGCTGCGCCAGGTTCGTTCACGCAACATCATCAGTTCGTGAATTTCAAGACCGTGCTTGGAGCCTTGCTCGAGCAGTTCCGCGGCCGAGTTGAACTCATAGGGCGCCGCCGCGCGCTGCGTCGTCGCGTTAGCCTGCTCGCCGGCCTTGACGATAAAGCCGCCGCCGACGCTGTAGTATTCCTCGTGCGCAAGGGCGGTACCCTGTGCATCGCGTGCCGTGAATTGCATGCCGTTGGAGTGACCCGGCAGGATTTTGTCGTGATGGAACAGCAACTGGGAAGCTTCATCGAAGGCAATCTCTTGCTCGCCGCGCAATCGGAGCCGCTTTGCCTTGCGGATGCGCTCGACCGTCGGCTCGACCTGCGCGGAATCGATCGTCTCGGGCCTCATGCCCTCAAGACCCAGCAAGATCGCGCGGTCGGTGCAGTGCCCGCGCCCGGTCAACGCCAAGGAACCGTAGAGTTCGGCCGTGACTGCCGTGGTTCGCCCCAGCAGCTGTTGAGCCGCGAGCGAATCGACGAAGCTGCGCGCCGCATTCATCGGTCCCATGGTGTGCGAACTCGACGGGCCAATGCCGACCTTGAAGATTTCAAATACGCTGAGGCTCATGACCTTGAATTGACTCTGGGTAAAAAACGATCGCAGCCGGGGATTCTACCGCTTGGGATGGCGGCACAGAGTCAACTTGCGAATTAAAGCTGTTATCGGTGCCCTGGATTGCCGCGGCGAGCGGATCACACCCGGATCGCGGCGCGCCTGCTAGGGGTTCACCGAATCGCGACGCAACGCCTGGCACATGCAGTGTACCGCCCCACCACCGGCGCTGATCATCGATACGTCCGGATCGTACACTTTCAGCCCCTCGGCCCGGCACATGTCAATCAGGCGCCGGCTGGAGGCCGGAACCAATACACGATCCCCACCCAAAGCAACGACGTTACAGCCCAGATCCATCGCGTCTGAATAGGGAACTTCAAGCAGGCGAATTCCGTGCCCCCGCAGCCATTGCTGCATTTCCTTCTCCATGACTTCGATACAGGCCACGGCCAGTCCGGGCGCCAGCATGCCCAGCTGCACGTCCAGATGAAGAAAGTGCGAATCAAAGGCATAGGAGTGAAACTCCCAACCCTCGGCTTCAAACCAGTCGCGCACCTGATCTACAGCCGGCTGAATCGAGCGCTCCCCGGAGTAGCCGCACACAGCAACTCCCGGCTTGAGCACCATGAAATCGCCGCCCTCGATATTGCCCGCGGTAATGAGATCGTAAATGGGAATGCCCGCCTCCAGGTAAAAGCGCAGGCAAGCCGCGTACTCGCCGCGTCGAAAGGGCTTTTGCAGCTGCGTGATGACGGCACCCCATGGAGTCATGACGCTGCTGTCGCGCGCGAACACCTGGTAAGGAAGGCGTTCGTCGGCGGCCAGCCGATGCACCCGTACACCGGCCTGTTCAAAGGCGTCCACCATCTCAGCATGCTGCCGACGCGCAACTTCGCCATCGAATTTTCGGCCGACGCGTTCGCTACGCTGCGCAACCGCATTACCCGCCTGCCAGTTGAAATGGTCCACCGGGCCGACCAGCACGTCGGTCAGCCTCCCGTATTCGCTGTCGATCCCCCAATAGCCCTGGCCGGGCGGTACCCCCTCCCTCCACGCGAGTCCGCAACAACATCGGCCCGATCTGCACTGCTGCGCTCATTCGTTCGCAACCGCCAGCATCGCGTGCAGCAACACGTTGGCACCGGCCGCAAGGTCCTCGCGATCGGCCAGCTCGGCCTCGTTATGGCTAAGCCCACCCGCGCACGGCACGAAAATCATCGTCGTCGGCGCGAAGCTTGCGATATTGAGCGAGTCGTGCCCTGCGCCGCTGATGATGCGTTGATTCGTGTACCCCAGCCGGCGTGCCGTTGCTTCGACAACGTCGATAAGCCGCGGTGTGAAACTCGTCGGCGGCATGTGCCATACCGGTTCGATGTGTGCCTCGACGTTCGCGTGCGCGGCTTCACGTGCCACCAGGGTGCGCAGTTCGTCATGCATCTGCTCGAGGACCTCAGCCTCCGGGTGGCGTATGTCAATTGAGAGGCGCAGCGTCTCGGGCACGGTATTGCGGGCCCCTGGCTTGCACTGGGCATCTCCCACCGTACACCGGCCCCAGGGTGCACGCGCCTCGGCGAGCGCCATGGCGCCGGCAACGATCGGGACTGCCGCCCGCCATGGGTCGCGCCGCATTTCCATCGGCGTCGGCCCCGCGTGACAGGGCACGCCGGTCAGTATCACATCGAGCCAGTACAACCCCTGTATCCCAGTCACCACGCCGATCGTCACCTTGTCGCGCTCCAGGATCGGGCCCTGTTCAATATGCGCCTCGAAAGCGGCATAGACCGGAAAGGCTCGCGCCGGACGCTGGCCCCGGTAGCCGATGCGATCGAGTTCCTCGGCCACCGAACGGCCCTCGGCATCGCGCCGGCCCAGTGCGTACGCGAGTTCGTGCGTACCGGCGACCGTGCCAGAGCCGAGCATCGCGGGAACAAATCGGCAGCCCTCCTCGTTGGTCCAGCTGACGACCTCGATGGGACGGCGCGTCTCGATCCGATGCTCGTTCAACACACGCACGACTTCCAGGCCGGCCAACACGCCGTAGACGCCGTCGAACCGTCCTCCAGTGGCCTGGGTGTCGAGATGGCTCGAGGCCATCACCGGCGCTGCCTTCTCATCCAACCCGCGTCGGTGCAGGTACAGATTGCCGATATCATCCACCGTCGTCGTGCAACCCGCCTCCTTCGACCAGGCAACGAACTGATCGCGACCCGCCCGGTCCTCATCGGTCAGGGCCTGCCGGTTGCAGCCGCCACGCGCGGTGGCGCCAAATTCGGCAAATCGTTCGAGCGATTGCCATAGACGTAGGGCATCGACACGAAGGTCGGCGAATGGCGCGGTGCTATTGAGGGCGGCAGTCACGGTGCGCACATGGTAATTCGTGCTCGGCGGGTTGTCGAAGTGATCGCCCGGCGATCGGCTTCCGTGTCATCAGCGCGACATGAGGCGATTGGCCGTGCCCGCCCGTGCCAGCAGTCGCCTGGGTCGCGTTTTGTAGCGCGAGACTGACTGCGATAACATGATTGCGCCCGCTTCGAGGCGGCGTGCGCTGCGTATTTCCGCCCCATTCATTGGAATTCCCATGCCCCATCCTGTCCGCCGATTGCTTGCTCCCCTGGCCGTGTTCGCCTGCAGCCTGCATGCAGGGGCGGCATCGCCCGCCGAACCCGTCGCACCCTCGTTGCTCAACGGGCTTGAGTGGCGATTGATAGGCCCATTTCGTTCCGGATGGAGCACCATGGCCGCCGGCAACGCCGAGCAGCCCGACACCTACTACGCAGGCTACGCCGGCGGCGGCGTGTGGAAGACCACTGACGCGGGCCAGACCTGGAAACCGATCTTCGACAGCCAACCCGTTTCCGCCGTGGGAGCGCTGGCGGTGGCCCCTTCGGACCCCGGAGTCATCTATGTGGGCACCGGGCAGATCGAAGAGCGCTATGACATGGGCACCGGAAGCGGGGTCTACCGCTCGAATGACGGGGGCAAGAGCTGGCGCACCGCGGGACTGGAGGATACGCGACACATCGGCTCCATTTACATCGATCCGCGCAATGCGGATGTTGTACTGGTGGCGGCACTCGGCCATCTCTACGGGACCAACGAACAGCGCGGTGTTTTTCGCTCCAGTGACGGCGGAAAAAGCTGGTCGCGCACCCTGTATCTTGGAAATGACACGGGTGCGGTCGATCTCGCTGCAGATCCGGCCGACCCGGATCATGTGTACGCCAGCGCATGGAAAGACCGGCACTGGCCGTGGCTGAGCTATTTCATGCCCTCGATGGGACCCAAAGGCGGGATCTACGAGTCTCACGACAATGGCAAGACCTGGGCGCGCGTGGCTGGCGCGGGTCTGCCGGACGGAGATCTGGGACGCATCGGGCTTGCGGTCGGCCATACCGCGGCCGGTACGCGCGTGTATGCCAGTGTCAGCGCAAAAACGGGCGGCGGTCTGTATCGCTCGGACGATGGAGGCGCCCACTGGAACCGCATCAACGAAGCGCGATCAGTCGTGAGTTCCTACTTCAGCCGCATGACGCTCGATCCGCGCGATGCCGATACGATTTTCCTGACGGGACAGTCGATCAAGAAATCGACCGATGGGGGCAAGACCTTCGCGGTGGTTCGCGGCTCGCCCGGCGGTGATGACTACCACCACCTTTGGATCAACCCCAAGCATCCTGAACGGATGATTGCCGCTTCCGACCAGGGGAGCGTGATTTCGGCCAATGGCGGGCAGACATGGAGCAGCTGGTACAACGCGCCCACCGGCCAGTTCTACTACCTGGCCACCGACAACGCTTTTCCATACCGGATCTACTCCGGGCAGCAGGACAGCGGCACCGTGGGGATCGCAAGCCGCAGCGACTATGGCGCCATCAGCTTTCGTGATTGGGCGCCCGTGGGCGGCGACGAGCGCGACTACGACATTCCCGACCCGGAAGACTCCAACATTGTCTACGCCACCGGTCTGGGCGGACGCATGTCCCGTTGGGACCGCCGTACCGGCGAGGTGCAGAACATCACTCCCTGGCCTGTCAACAGCTACGGCCGCAGGCCCACGGACTACAAGTACCACTATTCCTGGTTCACGCCGATCGCATTCGGCGCTCGAGCGCCCTACCCGATGTACTTCGCCACGCAGAAGCTCCTGCGCTCCCTCGATCGCGGCGAACATTGGCAGGAAATCAGCCCTCAGCTCAGCCATCGCGATCCCAAGTTCAAAGATTGCGACGGCGATTTGCTGCCTCCCGCAGCGCGCAGCTGCGGGGTTGGCGTGATCTACAGCATCGCTCCCTCACCCCACGACAACGACGAAATCTGGGTGGGTACCGATGATGGGCTCGTGCAGCTGACCCGCGACGGCGGAAAAAACTGGCATGAGATCACGCCCCCTGGCGTGACGGCATGGTCGAAGATCAGTCGCATCGATGTCTCAGCGCTCGCCCCCGGCACGGCCTACGTCGCAGTCGACAATCATCGACAGGACGAATATGCGCCGCACGTTTGGCGGACCACGCGATTACGGGGCAAGTTGGGTCAACATCTCGGCAGGCCTGCCGCCGCATTCTTTCATTAATGTGGTGCGCGCAGATCCACAGCGCGCAGGACTGCTGTTTGCCGGCACCGACCAAGGAGTGCAGTGGTCAGCCGACGACGGCGCCCACTGGCAGGCGCTCGACTCAACCTGCCGCCCGCCTGGGTGAACGATCTGCTGGTGCACGGGAATGACCTCATCGCCGCGACCCAGGGACGGGCGATGTGGGTGCTCGATGATATCTCCCGCCTGCGTCAGATCCAGCTCCGGCGCGGACGCGAGCACCACGCGTTTATTTACCCCGGCGGCGGCACTCCGCTGGCGCAGCAACCAGAATAAGGACACGCCCCCGCCCGCCGAAACTCCGCTGGGCACGAACCCGCCCGAGGGAGCGCTGATCGATTATGCGATCGGAAGCGGCAGCCACAGCGAGGTTGTCCTCGAAATTCGCGATCACAACAACCAATTGCTGCGAAAGTTTCTCCAGCCGCGACGCGGACGAGTCTCTGGCGGTGGAGAGTTATTTCGCGCAGGACTGGATCAAACCGGACCGCAAGCTCTCCGCGGAGCCGGGCGCACATCGTTTCGTCTGGGACCTGCGTCTGCCGCGACCAAAGGCCTCGACCTACAAATACAGCATCTCCACTTCCCGCAGTGCCGGCGTGCCGGTCGAACCCCGAGGACCGATGGTTCTGCCGGGAAGCTACCGGATCAGCCTTATCGTCGATGGCAAGCAGCAGGATGCGCCGCTGGAGGTCCTTATGGACCCACGAATCACGCTACCGGCCGCGGCGACTGCAAGCGGCGCTGGACTTCTCGCTCAAATATGGCGAGGTGCTTGGCGATATATGGCGCGACACGCGCGAAATCGACACGCTACGCGCCTCGATCAACGCCCAACTGAAGGAGATCCCGAAAGGGCGATCCATTGCACGCCTCGCTGATAGCCCTCAAAGCCCGCACGCAGCCGTGGGTGTCCGGTGACAGCGAGGACTCGCTAAACCTGGCCAACACCAACGAAATCTCTTGCCGATATTCTCACCGATGTCGGTGGCACCGATCGCGCTCCAACTGCGGCGCAACGTGCGGTGGCCGAGGAGTGCGCGAAGCGAGCGGACGCGGTGACCAGCCAGTGGCAGAGCCTGCGCGAGCACGAGCTCGCCGCCGTCAACGCGAAGCTACGCCATGCAGGTCGCAAGGAGATCACAATACCCGTCCCGGAGAGCCTCGGACCGGGCCTTCCGGAAGAGAGCACCGAACTGCCTTGAGACGGGCATGGCAGCGCCACTGCGTTCGAGCCGATCAATACCGGTTGCCCAGGGTTGCCCGAGCGCCTCGCGCGAACAATCCCCGGGCATCCGCCCACGAACTTTGAACAAAGGAGAGCTAAAATGATCAAGGTAAGCGTGCTTTACGCCAACGCCCCGGATGTGCGCTTTGATCACGACTACTACCGCGACCGGCACATGCCACTGCTCAAAGCCCGGATGGGCGATTCATGCAAGAGCTACACCGTCGACAAGGGCCTGGCGGGAGGCGCACCGGGATCAAAGCCGCCTTATGTGGCTCTGTGTCACATCTACTGCGAGTCGCTGGCCTCATTCCAGGCAGGGTTTGGGCCGCACGCGGCCGAGATCATGGCGGACATCGCCAATTACACGAACGTTACCCCGGTTGTGCAAATCAGCGAAGTGGTGGTGGGCTAGAGGTCCTGCAGGACTCTAAAAGCGGCGAGTACATCGCGTACCAATTGGGGAGCCGCTTGCGCCGCCGATCAGCGCACGCCAGTTCGGTAACTGGCCAATGCCGCTTTCAATGCGCCCTTTTCGCGGTCGCTGCGGCAGGAAAGCGACGCACAGGATGATAAACAACAGCAACAACGCCGTTGCGCTGTACCGGCTTAGGTTCAGTCCACCCTTCGCCAGTGGTTTGTCGAGGAAATCGCCGAGCACTGCGCCGAGTGGGCGTGTCAGTACGAATGCCGCCCAGAACAGCAAAGTGCGCGATACGCTTGTCAGATAATACGCTGCGGCGATAAGCGCCAGCAGCCCGCCGAATACTGCCGCGCCTCCCAGATAGCCGAGTCCCGCAGTATCGGCGGTCCAATCGCCGAGTGCCGTGCCCAGGGTCTGCGAGAACATGATCGTCAGCCAATAGAACATCTCGGCCCTTGGGCTGTCGACCGTGTTGATGGAAATCGAGCCCATCGTGCGGTGCCAGACGAACAAGGACAGCAGCAACATCGTCAGCAACAGGGCCGTTCCTCCGGCATAGCCAATCCCCAGCGAGCGGTCGGCGAAGTCCGCCAGCGTAGTGCCGACCGTGGTCGTGGCGATGATCGTCGCCCAATAGAGGAAAGGACGAAATTCCTTTGCCGAGATCTGGCAGGCAACGGCGATGAAAAATATCGCGGCGAAAATCGCGGTGCCGACCAGGTAACCCAGATTCATCGACATCGATACGGCGTCTCCCCCGGTCTCCCCGACCGTGGTGGCGGCGATCTTGATGATCCAGAAGCCCAGTGTGACTTCAGGCACTTTGGCGGCGCGAATAGTACCTGCGATGCTCATGATGTCTCCTCCGACCGCGGGGCTTGCGCGCGCCGTGAAATGCTTGTGCAACGGCGATATGCTGGACTTTGGATGGTCTTTGATCGGATCCGCTAAGATCAAGGTCTGACAATGGCTTGGTTGCCACGCCATCCGGGCTCAACGAAAATGCTCTCGGATAAGAACAATCTCCCCGGGACAACAAGCCCATGCGCAAATTCTATTTCCTGCTCTTGATTTTGGCTGACCCTGCCTGCGACCGCCGGCGAACTCACGATCGCGAGGACTATTTGGCGATCCGGCGCTCTCCGGACCCACACCTCGGGCTGTGCAGGTATCGCCGGACGGCCGGCGCGTCGGACTGCTGCGTGGTCGCGCCGATGACCAGCATCAGCTGGACCTGTGGTCCTACGACATCGCCGAGCGTGCTTTGAAATTGCGGGTAGACTCCAAACAGCTCGTGCCCGCCGAGCAGTTATCATCGATCGAGCGGGCGCGGCGCGAGCGCGAACGCACGGCCGACTATCACGGGATCGTCGAATACAAGTGGGCGCCGGACAGTCGCCACGTGCTGTTTACTCTGGCCGGCAGCCTGTATTTGTGTGACCTGGAAGCTCCGAGCGACAAATCATTACGCCAGCTGACTCATGGCGGTGCAGCGATTGTCGATCCTCAAGTTTCCCCGCGTGGCGGCTACGTTTCTTTCGTCCGTGACCAGGACCTATGGGTGATCGAACTGGCCACCGGCGCGGAACGACGCCTCACTACCGATGGGCGAGGAACGGTTCATAACGCGGAATCCGAATTCGTCGCGCAGGAGGAGATGGACCAAACTCATGGATACTGGTGGGCACCGGATGATTCAGCCATTGCTTACAAGCGCTTCGATGAAAGCGCCGTGCCGATCGTTCGCCGCTTCGAGGTGTACGCGGATCGGGTTGAAGTTGTGGAACAGCGTTACCCCGCCGCAGGAGACCCGAACGTCGCTGTGCAGCTGGGGTTGATATCCCCGGGCGGCGGCCAGACACGCTGGATCGACTTGGGAGCGGACCGTGATATTTACCTCGCGCGAGTCGATTGGACACCGAGCAGTAACGCGCTCTCGTACCAGAGGCTGGCGCGTGATCAGCAGCGGCTCGATCTGGTGCTCGTCGATGCGACCAGCCTTGCCGAGCGCACCTTGGTCTCGGAGCACTCGCGCACGTGGGTAAATCTCACGGACGACCTGCATTTTCTGAAACACCAGGCCGCCTTTGTCTGGTCGTCCGAACGCAGCGGCACCAAGCACCTTTATCTGTATGGCATTGATGGCCAATTGCGCTGTGCGCTGACCCGCGGCGATTGGAACGTCGATGCGTTGCTCGCCGTGGATGAACCGGCGGGCCAGTTATATTTTTCCTCAAATCGGGACGCGATCATCGACCAACAGATCTACACGGCGCGGCTTGACGGCCACGAGCCGGAGAAACCGCATCGCGTCAGCCGCGGCGACGGCTGGCATTCGGCGCAATTTTCCAAGGAGTCGGCGCGCGTGGCGCTCTATGTCGACACCTTCTCCGATCCGAGCACTCCTCCGCAGGTCAGCGTGAACGCGCCCGACGGTCGGCGACTGGCGTGGATCGAGGAGAATCCGTTGAATCCGGCTCATCCCTACTGGCCCTTCCAGGATAAGCACGTCGTTCCCGAATTCGGCCGCCTCAAAGCCGAGGACGGCCAGGAACTCTACTACTCGGTACTCAAGCCGCCTGGGTTTAGCGCAACGCGGCGATACCCGGCGTATGTTGATGTGTACGGCGGGCCGACGGCGCAAATCGTGCAACGTCGTTGGTCCACGGACTTCTTTGATCAGTACATGGCCCGCCAAGGCTATGTGGTATTCCGTCTCGACAATCGCGGCTCGGACCGACGCAGTCGCGTGTTCTCCGACCCGATCTACGGGCGCCTGGGTGAGATTGAAGTGCATGACCAGTTGAAGGGCGTGCGCTGGCTCGCCGAACAGCCGTGGGTGGACGCGTCGCATATCGGGGTTTTCGGCTGGAGTTATGGCGGCTATATGAGCCTGATGTTGCTTTCCAAAGGCTCGGACCTCATCGCCGCCGGGGTAGCCGTCGCGCCGGTGACCGACTGGCGCCTGTACGACACCTGTTACACGGAGCGCTACCTGAGGCGCCCTCAGGAGAATCCGGGCGGCTACGCTGAGTCAGGCGTTTTCTCCGCTCTTGCGGGTCTGCGCTCACCGCTCTTCCTGGCCCATGGCATGGCAGATGATAACGTTCTGTTCGTAAACTCAACCCGGTTGATGTCCGAGCTGCAGCAGCGCGGAGATCAATTCGAGCTCATGACTTATCCGGGCGCCAAACACGGGTTGTCGACACCGCAAATGAAGTCCCACGTCTACACAGCAATTCAGCGATTCTTTGACCAGCACCTAAAGCGCTGAAGTCGGCCCCGCCCGGCTCGAGGATGCGCTAAAACCCGACGCGTGGCGCCGTGCTAGGTTCCCGAGACGGATGGCCTCGACTCGATGGAAGGCGGCGTTCGCCGCCTCGCTCCCGGATCGCTGATGCGAGTTCAGACCTGCAACGTATTGATCGGCCGCCCGAACCAGTAACGCCTTTTCAGCCACCTCTGAATCGGGCGGTTTCCATGCCGCGCGCCAAGTCAGCAGACATTTCCTCCGGAAGATGCCCCTTTACCCAGGTCTCCAAGCTCATTGAGCGGCACGGAGCGCCAGAACATTTGCGGGCTGTATTGGGCGATGTACAAGGGACCATTAGGCTGGTGAGGCGCAAGCAGAGCATCAAGATGCTCAACGTAGGCATTCCACGCGAGCTGCTGGTGAGACTCGCTGAGCGAAAATATGAGCCATAAGTCGAAGCGACTGGGCCTGTGGCGGTATCTCTGGCGATAACGCGATCTGGATGGCGGCCGCGGCCAAGCGTGGATCGCTCACCTGCATCAGTGCAGTGTAGTAGCGACGCAACTCCGTTTCGTTATGCGCGGACTGGGCTATGGCGTGCAGTTGCGCGAAGGTCTCGGCGTCAGCATTGCGCGCAACGATGGAGAGCACGACCGCCTGTTCATCGGGCCGGATTGCGTTGCGATCCTTTACGAACGCCGCGAATCGGCGCCGCGCCTCGGAAATTATTGCCTGATCGCCCCACGTGCCCAGATTTTCGATCACCGTGCGCCGCAAGCGTTGTATGCCGGGGGTCTCACCGGGTTTCGATTCCCAGCCTAACTTTTCATATACCGGGCGAATCACCGCCCGCGCGTAGTTTGCGAACGCTTCGTGTCCGGCCGCTCCGCGTTCATCGTACTCAATCGTCCCGAGCGCGTCGGCAATTTGTGTCCATGCGCGCTCGTTCAGGTCATCGCCCACCGCGCCGACTAAGGCCAGATAAGTGGAAAGCGGCCGTGCGCCCGCCTCGACCAACGCCCATTGATCGTCCAGAAGCGCAATCCGATCGCCGCTGGGCAATCCGGCAAATTGCCTGGTGATGACCGGCAACAGCGAGTCTTCGTACTGGACACGGAAATACCCCACCGCGCCCGCATTTACGCTCAGGGGCTGGTCACATTTCCCGGCGGCGACGGTCTGGCCATCGCGGGTCATTAAAATGGGCTCCGGCACGTTATTGGCGCCCGAACGGATCTGCAAAGGAATGATCCAGCGTGAATTTGCCGACGTCGTGCCCCTGCAACAGGAAGCGTCGTTGCGACATCGTCAATGTCCGTTGTCCCTCGGCGCCGCATTCGGCAGCGACGCTCACCACGGGGAAGCCGGGCTGTTCGGTCCAGCTCGAAGCGATCTGGCTGACGTTATGGCCGCTCGCCGCGCTCAGGGCATCCCAAAGATCGGCGCTGTTGGCATTGGAATAGGCGTGCGACTTTAGGAGCCGTCGCACTCCGTCACGAAATGTATCCGCACCCAGATACGCTTCCAGCATGCGCAGCACGGCTTGGCCCTTGTTGTAGGTAATTTCCGGATCAAAAACGTTCACCGCCTGCAGTTCGTCGGTCACCTTCTGCTCGACGGCGTGTGAATTCACGCGCGCATCGGCGCGCATTGCGCTTTCCTTGGTTTCGTCTTGGACTTGCCACCAATGCCAGCTCGGATGGCGCATGTCGGTTTCCGACGCGCCTCGCCAGGAAGCGAAGCTTTCGTTCAGCCAGATGTCGTCCCACCAGCCCATCGTCACCAGGTCCCCGTGCCATTGATGCGCCATTTCGTGGGCCTGAATGCTGAACACATTCTGCAGGTCGTCTCCGGTGCTGGAGGGGGTCACCAGCAAAGTCTGATCGTTGTAGGAAATTGCACCCCAATCTTCCATTGCTCCGGTAAATCCGCCCGGTACGGCAATCGAGTCCAATTTGGAGAGCGGGTAAGGAAGGGCAAAGTATTCGTTGTAATCGGCGAGGATCTGCTGCGCGTTGGCCAACGCCACCGCTCCGTAGGATTCCTGCCCCCGCACCGTCCACACGGCCAATTGCGTTTGTCCGCTGCTGGCGGATATGGAAGCCAGATCGCCGGCCGTCAGATGCACAAGGTAAGAAGGCATGCGGGGTGAGCGTTCAAACTCGACCGTGGCCAGCTCGGTCCCGGGTATACGCCGGGCGATGGGCATGTTGGAAACTGCCGTCCAGTTCGCGGGAATAGTCACCGACAAACGAAAACTGGCTCGGAATGCGGGCTCGTCCCAGCACGGGAACATGCGGCGCGCGTCCGTGGATTCGAACTGCGTGGACAAGAGCAGTCCGGGTTCCCCGCCGGGCTTTACGTAGGGTTGTGCGAACAAGCCCCTGGGGAATGGTCTCGATCTTGCCTCGGTATGAAAACGCCAGAGTGTGCCGCCCGACGCCGGCCGGCGTTGCCAGTGTCACCGTCGTCAGCTGCTGATCATTGTTCGTGACTCACGCGTAGCACGGGCTTGTCGTCAAACTGGACCGAATCCAGGGTTTCATTGAGGGAATTAAATACGATAGTTGCGCTGGGTTGCTTGAAGTACATCGTCACTGATTCGGTGCCCAGCAACGTGCGCGCCACGGCGTCCGGGGTAATGGCGATCGTGTAGTCAATCGGCAAGATGTTCTTCGGCAACCGGCCAGGTACGGTAGCAAATGAGAACGGCACGGCCGCGGCGGCCGGTTCAAGCAACGCGGCCCCCACGGCCACACTCAATGGAAAGGCCCACGCCAAAATCGATAATCTACGCATCAACCCTGCTCCGTGCGGAGCGCGCGCTGCAAGCGGCTCCCAAATAACAACACCAAGAGTCCCCCCGCTGCGCCGATTGCGGCATGCAGCGCCCAGAAACTGGTAGGGCTCATCTTCTCATACAGGCTCCCGGCCCACCCGGTCAGGATGTTCCCCACAAACAAGCTCGCAAAGACCGTGCCCATCATAAAAGAGTTCAAACGGGCAGGCGCAGTGCGCGACACCAGCGCCAACATCGTGGGCCAGTAATACAGGAATGCGATGCCCAGTCCGACGCAATACAGGAACGGCCAAACAGGGTGCACCTGCGCTTCCCCCGAGCCGATGATTGCCGCGACCAATATCAGGTTGCTGGCGCAGGCGATCCAGGCGCCGATGCCAACCTTGCCCAGATCGCCCGGCTCCCCGCCGCGAGCCGCCTGGAAGTGCCACAGCCACAACAGCGCGGGAACGAACAGGATGCTCGAAAGCGCGTCGATCGATTGATACCAGGGGATTGGTATGGCAAACGAACCCACTTTGAGTGCAACGTGGCTTTGAATCCAGACGGGCAGCACGTTGTTCCTCTGGTTGTAGGCAACCGTTTGAAAAACGCTGATGCCCACCACCATCACCAGCGCACGCACAATGCGCCAATCGGTTGCAGTCAGTCGGCTTGCCTTGATGCCAGGCCGTTCGACTCGCGCGGGAAGATGCCGATACCCAACCAAGTAGGTTGCGAGACCGAGCAGCATGAAAATCGAAGCCACCGCAAAGCCTGCGTGCCACCCGTATATCTGCGCGATGAGCCCGCAAACCAGGGCACCTGCGGCCGCACCGATATTGATGGCGGTGCTGAAAATCACGAATCCATGGGAGCGTCGCGTCTCATCGTCGGTGGGATACAGCGCACCTACCTGGGAGGAGATATTTCCCTTAAGTAATCCCGATCCGCTCACGAGCAACAGCAATGCCAGCAGAAATGACTGGTCAAATGCCATCGCAATATGACCGGCCGCCATCGACACCGCGCCCAGTACCACCGCGTTACGCTGTCCGATCCAACGGTCGGCGATCAGTCCCCCAAATAGTGGGGTAAAGTAAACGAGCCCGGCGTACAGGCCGAATATCTGCGATGCGAACCCCTGGGTCGACAGCGGGCCGGTGACGGACTCCAGAACGGCGCGAAACTGCCTCAGTCCGCCAACGTGCTCCGCATGACCGGGCAGCAATAGCTGGTTCACCATGTAAAGAACCAGCAGCGCCGTCATGCCATAGTAGGAAAATCGTTCCCATGCCTCGGTAAAGGCCAGATAGAACAATCCCTTGGGGTGACCCATAAACAAGGATCCGCCCCGGCGCCCGGTTCTCGCGTCGCTGCTCATCATCGGGGCAGCACCCTACAGAGGTCGGCGTGAGGCCGCCAGTACCCTACCGGTGCGGATCCCCCTGGCTACACGCCCGTCTTGGCTTCGACTACCATGGCTTCCAGGGAGAAACACTATGCCGCACAAATTCAATGGTCCCCTAGGGGCATTGATCGCCAGTTTATTGTTGACGTTGCCGGCCTTTGGTCAGGCCACGCTTGTGGGAAACGTCCACGGCTACACTCTGTCGGGCGATCATCTGCTGCAATTTTCCGGACTGCTATTCGACGCGGGCAAGGTGATCGAAACCGGCGACGCCGCAGCCTTGCGGTCCAAATTTGCCAACGCCAAGTACATCGACGGCGCGGGTGCCACGTTGCTGCCCGGGCTGATTGATGCCCACGGCCACGTGCTAAGCCTGGGATACAAGAGCGCCCAGGTGGATCTCGATGGAACAGAGAGTCTGCCCGCAGCGCAGGAGCGAATACGCAAGTACGTTAAGACGCATCCTGGCACGGGTTGGATACGGGGCGATGGCTGGAACCAGGTGATTTGGAAACTCGGGCGCTTCCCGCTCGCAACGGAGCTGGATGCTGCGGTGGCCGATCGCCCAGCGGCGCTGGGACGCATTGATGGGCATGCGGTATGGCTCAACTCCCGCGCTCTTCAGCTCGCCGCCATTTCCAAGGACACCCGTGACCCGATTGGGGGGCGCATTGAACGCGACGCCAACGGAAATCCAAGTGGCGTACTCGTGGACAAGGCGATGGAGCTTGCTGACAAGGCAATCCCGCCACCGAACATCGATGAGCGGCGCGCCGCGTTGCGCGCTGCGCTCGCGCAGTTAAGTGCCGTGGGCCTCACCGGTGTGGCGGACGCAGGGGTGAGTAATCAGGACATCGATCTGTATAAAAGCTTTGCCGACCAGGACCTGCTCAGCGTTCGCGTCTACGCCATGATTGGCGATGTCAAAGACAATTTCGACGTTTGGGCGAAATCGGGTCCGCTGCTCGGTTACGGCCATGACCATCTCACCGTGCACTCGGTCAAGCTTTTTGCCGATGGCGCCCTCGGGAGCCGCGGAGCGGCCCTGTTGGCGCCGTATTCGGACGCCCCTGGGCAGCGCGGTCTGCTTTTCCAGACGGATGCCGACTTGACGCGCAAAATAGAGACTGCTCTGAAGGCAGGCTTTCAGGTCAACATTCATGCCATTGGGGATGCCGCCAATCATCAGGTCCTCGATTCCTTTGAGGCTGCCTATCGAAAGGTCGGTGGCCAACAGCTGCGCAACCGGGTTGAACATGCGCAGGTGGTGAGCCTGACTGACATCCCACGCTTCAAGGCACTGGACTTGATCGCCTCTATGCAGCCCACTCACGCGACCAGTGACATGAACATGGCGGAAGAGCGGATCGGCAAGGATCGGCTCCGGGGCGCCTACGCCTGGCGAACATTTCTCGACCAGGGCACGCGAATAGCGGCCGGCTCA
This sequence comes from uncultured Gammaproteobacteria bacterium, assembly GCA_963795685.1. Lineage (GTDB taxonomy): Bacteria > Pseudomonadota > Gammaproteobacteria > Steroidobacterales > Steroidobacteraceae > FEN-1191. The sequence continues at coordinate 1,019,197 of CAWCJE010000005.1, read as the reverse complement.
GACTTTCCCATCGAATCGCCCAATCCGTTCTTTGGCCTGCACGCGGCGGTGACCCGAACCGACCATGCGAATCAGCCGCCAGGAGGCTGGTACAGCTCGCAGGCCATGACACTGCTTGAGGCATTTCGCGCCTTTACTATGGATGCCGCCTTTGCACAGCATCAGGAAGCAAGTCTGGGTTCGCTTGAGAAAGGAAAGTGGGCCGACTTTATTCTTATCGACCGCGACCTGTTCAAGATCGCGCCCGCGGATATCTGGAAGACCAAAGTGCAGCAGACCTGGGTTGCGGGTCGCCGGGTGTTCTGAGACTCGGGCGTTCTATTACACGTGTTTCGCTGCACCAAGCGCGACATCCAGCGTTTCGAGCAGCTGGTCGGCATCCTGAGAACTGAACGGCATCGGCGGCCTGATCTTGAGAACGCTGTGGTAGGGCCCGTCCGTACCTAACAGGACGCCCTGATCGCGCATATGATTTGCAACCAGCGAAGCCTCCCGGGTCGCCGGCTCCAACGATTCGGGGTCTTTGACGAGTTCAACCCCGAGAAACAGCCCCGCGCCGCGCACATCGCCAATCAGCGGATGGCGACCCTTCAGTTCGTGCAAGCCCTGCAACAGATGCTTGCCCACGCTCGCCGCGTGCGCCTGTAGATCTTCATCGGCGACGATCTTCAGCACGGACAGTCCAATGGCACACGAGACGGTATTGCCACCGAAGGTGCTGAAGAACTCCATGCCGTTGTCGAACGATGCGGCGATCTCCGCCGTCGTCACCACCGCGCCAATCGGATGGCCATTGCCGATCGGCTTGCCGAGCACGACGATATCGGGGACCACTCCGTAATATTCGAAACCCCAGAAGTGATCTCCCAGACGACCATAGGCGGTCTGGACCTCATCGGCGATGCATAAGCCGCCCTCGGCACGTACCATTTCGTATACGCGCCTGCACATATTCCGCCGGCAAGCTCATCTGCCCGCCGACGCTCGGCCAGGATTCCGCAAGAAAGGCAGCGATTCGTGTGCCGCTACGGCGCGACTGGCCCAGGATTCGCTCGACGCCCTTTGCGTATTGATCAGCGGCACCGGCATCGGCTCTGCGATGTGCCCCTCGGTACAGGTCCGGGAGCGGTGCGACGTGCACCCAGTCTGGAGCGCCTGCACCTCCCTTGCCCGCGTGCTTGTAAGGACTCAGGTCGATCATGGTCGTGGTGTTGCCGTGGTACGCATGCTCGAGCACGATGACATCGCGCCTGTGGGTATGCGCACGTGCGAGCCGCAACGCGAGTTCGTTGGCTTCGCTGCCGGAATTGACGAAATAGCAGACCTTGAGCGCCCCGGGCAGCGTGGCACCCAGTGCCAGCGCGTACTGGTGGAGGAGTTCATGCAGATAGCGCGTATTGGTGTTAAGCGTCGCCATCTGTAGCTGGGCGGCTTGCACGACCCGCGGATGGCAATGTCCTACGTGCGGCACGTTGTTGTAAGCATCGAGGTAACGGCGACCTTCGGCGTCCCAAAGGTATTGCATCGACCCGCGCACGATATGCAGAGGATTGCTGTACGAGAGGCTCAGGTTGCCTCCCAGCAGTTGCCGGCGCTGGGCAAGCAATGCATCGGAAGAAGGCGCAGGAGTCGTACTTGAATTCATGGCACTTGCCGCAAGCCGCAGGCCTTATCCCAGACTGAGCGCGCAGCCGCCGAGGAGATCTCGGCCAGCTGCTGCATCAGGCGTCCAGGCGGGACCTGCGGTGACCTGTTGATAGGCGTCAGTGCTCTTGACCTGAGCATTATGTGCGGCGTAACACAGGCTCATACTCAGCCGCGCCCCGATCAGTGAATACAGCACGTCCAGTTCAGGGTTCTTGAGAGGAAGCGCGATCGTGGTATGCGCGCACCACAGTTGCGGCCACTTCCATCGGTCGAGCCTTCCCCAGCATGGCATAGGCCAACGCGATCGCGAGATCGCAGACGATTGCGGAATGCACCAGGTCGCCAAAATCGATAAGACCGGCGACTCTCCCCTGCCGTACCAATACGTTATGGTCGTTGGCATCGCCGTGAATGACCCCGTGACGCAACGTAGCTCCAATCAATTTGCGACCATGCCTCCATGAACAGGCGCACCAGTCGCTGCTGTTCTGCAGGCAATAGCGACAGATGCGCGAGGGCCAAGTCCGCGCACCTGAGGTTCCATCGCAATTCCCGATACATCGCAGCATGCGAGAATCCCTGCAATGCAAGGTCCACCTCCGCCATTGTATTACCCAGAGAGCCAGCAACTCCTCCCCGTGAGATGCGACATCGGCAAGCATCTGCCCCTCGAGCCAACTGATCATGCGAATGTAATGGGCCCGCCCTCCCCGGTCCTTGATCTGGGTAAGCTCCTCGCCAAGGCGAGTAAGAGACAGCCGCGGTACGGCCAGAGCGGGCGCACGCAAGGCTACCTGCCTGAGGGCCGCATTCTGAAATTCCAATTCGGCTCGATCCTCGTCGGACTTTGGCGATCTTGAGCACGAATTTGCCGCGCCCCGGCACCTCAAGCAGGAAATTCTGATCTCGCTCACTCGGGAGCGGGGCAATATGGCCGGTGAGGCCAAAACCTGCTCTGCGATCTGCGCCGCCTCGTGTGAGGAGAACCGAGGCGTAGGGTCGGGGATCACCTTCGGTGGTTCCATTCATTATCTATAGGCGACCAGAGATGTTACAGGTGTTAAGTAAAATGTGCGCCTGCGTCCGCCGGCTGCACCGCTGCGGCCGCGAGGATCGGCGAAGTCGACCCGGGTCGACACGCGCAGGATTGACGGCGCGCCGTGGAAAGTATGCAGTACAAATGAGCATCGACGGCTCGTTCGTTTCCGATCTCAATCCTTCGGCACTCCACCACAACGTCCGCACCAGCCCGAAGTCACTCCTCGATCGTCGTGCCTCATTGGCCTCTGGCCGCTTTGCGCTTGCCCGCGTGCGACTGGACTTGCGTGTGGCTAGCATGCACAACCGCCATTTGGACGAAAATCGGCCGACCGGCCATCCGCTGCCGGCCGGGGGAATATGAAGGTCTACTCAATTCTGATCAGCCCTTGGCCTCGCACTGGTGGTTTCGGAACGGCGCTGGCAGATGCTCAGGTAACCGTGATACACGCCGGCCATCTCGTAGATACCGACACAGGCCATGTGCTCAATGCCCAGACCATCGTTATTCGTGACGGAATCATTTCCGAGGTCGGCCCGTCGATAGCCACGCCTCAGGGCGCGCGCGTGATAGATCTGGGTGCCTATACCGTGATGCCCGGGCTCATCGACGCGCACACGCATCTGACGATTGATTCGAACGCCCAGGACCCACTCGGGGAACTGGACCATACCGCCGCCGAACGCGCCTTCGGGTCAATACCTAACGCTCGTGCGGTACTGCTCGCAGGATTTACGACGGTGCGGGATCTGGGATCCTATCGCGCTCTGGTGGACGTCGCGCTGCGCGATGCCATCAATCGCGGCGACGTGGTCGGGCCACGCATGTATGTCGCCGGAGCGTACCTTACGATCACCGGCGGCGCGGGCGCGGTGACGGGCTACGCTCCCGATGTGAGCCTGCCGTGGGACTTGCGGTTCGGTAACGCCAATTCGGTGAGCGAGGTGCGCGAGCGAATTCGGGCCTTGGCGGGACAACGCGTTGATGTGATCAAGATGTTCGCCACGGGCGCCATACTTACGCATAACAGCAATCCGTCGGCGCGCGAGGCGACGCCAGAGGAACTCAGCGCGGCCGCCGACGAGGCACGCAATTTCGGCCTTAAGCTCGCGGTGCATGCCCATGGCGCCGAGGGCATCAAGGCGGCTATACGCGCCGGAGCGGCATCGATCGAGCATGGCACGCTCATGGACGATGAGGGGCGCGCGCTCATGAAGCAGCACGGCACTTACTTGGTACCGACCCTGGAAACTCGCGAATGTGTTGGGAGCAATTACCCGCCCGGAATTTGTCGCCAAGGCAAATACAAATCATGGGATATCAATTGCAGAACTTCCGCAAAGCGGTTGAGGCGGGCGTCAAAATCGCCTTCGGCACCGATATCGGCGTGTGCAAGTTCGGGCAGAACGGGCGCGAATTCAATCTCATGGTCCAAAACGGCATGACCGCGATGCAGGCCATCCAGTCGGCAACCGTGGGCGGGGCCGATCTGCTCGGCATTGGCGATAAAGTGGGGTCGATCAAGCAAGGAAAGCTCGCCGACATGATTGCGGTCCGCGGCGACCCGATCAGCAATGTCCGCTTGCTCGAGGACGTCCGCTTCGTGATGAAACAGGGCGAAATCTACAAACAGGACTGAAGCCGCTGGATTGCCGGGTTCGCGACCGCCCGAGTTCAGGTCTTGGGAACTACCCCGCCCGGAGTGAGCCCATCGATGGCCTGGGGAAGAATCTGCGAAAGCTTCTGCGCCAGTTCCTGCGGATTCAGCCCTGCCTTAGCGGCCAACTCTGCAATTGCGCCTTGACCGAAGGCCTGGTGGATCTGGTCCGCCGAAATTGGTTGGTTGGTTCCGGTACCCACCCAGGATTTGACCGTCGCGCCCAAACCCTGCTGCTGCAACGGTTGATTATCCCCTGCACGCCGCCGTGTCTTTCGATCAGACCGTTCACAACGGTGGCCATCTCGCCCCCGACCAAGCCGCCGAGTAGCTCCGTCCATTAACCCCATTTTCTAGCCCCTGTATTTATAGTCGACGCCGGGCCCCATGACCCGGCGTCCTTTTGAAACAAGCCAAAACCCCGTCAAATTTCCTATTTGCACGCCCGGCCGTGATCGGCCCGGTATCCCTGCGCGACAGCATCGGCTTCGGACATGTACGCGCCGTCCTTGGTCTTGCCATACCACTGATCGTTCGGGCAGTGATAGACCTTGCTGGGTTTGTTGACCCAGACCTGTCCCGGACCACCGCCCGGCGCCGGCGTGGCAGGAGGTGTGTAAGAGCTCGTCTTTGCGGGGGCGGCGGCCGGCGCGGCCGGCAGTGCGGCCGCCGTGGGCCCTGCCCCGGCGTACCAGTCTTTGACCCCGCCGTGGCCACTGCAGGCACCGCTTTTGGATGCAGCACTTGTCGAGGTTCCGTCCTTGCACGTCCCGGTGGCAGCCGAAGCCGCCGGAGAGGCGGGCGCCGCAGGGGCAGCCCTGCTCATTGCCGTGCCAGCCGCAGGCGCCGCGCGCGCCGGAGGCGGCATACCAGTCCTTAACGCCGCCGTGTCCGCTGCAGGCTCCGCTCTTGGAGGAAGCGCTGGTCGAGGTTCCATCCTTGCAGGTCCCGGTAGCGGCGGCCGCTGAGCCGGCGGCTGCAGTTGCCGCCCCGGAGGCAGCGGCGTCGGCCTTTTTCTTGCTCTTGCTCGACGAGGTCCCTGTGTCCGAACTGGCGGACGGCGAAGCCGCGGAAGTCGCCGCTGCGTCGGACTTGCTGCTGGTCTTGGTCTTTTTGGTGGAAGCGGGCTTATCGGAGTTGCTCGCCGCCGGAGTGGCCGTGCTGGCCTCGGCGGCTACGCCGTACCATTTCTTAATCCCGTCGTGGCCGCTGCACGCGCCACTCTTCGAGCCGGCCGAGGTATAGGTTCCGTCCTTGCACAAGCCAGTGGACCCGGCGGGTGCGGAGGCCGGCGCCTTGGCCAGGGCTAAGGAGCTACATAAAAACATTGCTGACAACGTAGTCAGTCTTACAAATCTAAGCATGGAAAGTCCCCCAAGGAATTAATGAGATCGGGCTGAGCCGCAAAGCGGCCGGGCCATTTTAGGGCGCGTGGGTTCGGGCAGCTTAAATCTCCTTAATCCTGATGCACACGTTGCGGCGCGGCAGGCGAGATGGCACATGTCGTCCGGTGTGGTCGCGGGCCGCAATGCTGACTCCGTGGGGTCTTGGCGGCCGGTCCTTGATCGTGGGCCCGGTCCGCGCCAGAGCGGCCGGAAGGTTGGGCTCGTTGAGTCTGGACATCATGGGTGACCAACGGCATTCCACCGGACTCGACGTGCGCTGGCCCCTCACCCTGTCCGCTACGCCCAGGGTCTGGCGACCGAACTGAGAACGAGTCAATTGTTCGCGGGCCGGTAAAGTCGGTTCAGGAGAGGTGATCAACGCCGCTTTCGGGGCGCTGCTGTCGACGCTTCCAGCACCGCGCAACCTTCGACACCGTGCGCAGGAAGGCATTTTGTTCCACCGGAAAAGACGGCACCTGATCGGTCACACATGCTCAGGATGCGAGACTTCTTGTCACGCTAGATACAATCCCGAGCGCCATACTTGCACACTAGCGAGCAGGCATCCGGGCGGCCGGTGACGCTATCTCGAGACCGTGCACCTCGAAGCAAGCGCATCCCTGCAGCGGACACGCGGGGTCGGTCGGCAGCTCGGCACCTCGTGGCAGGATCCCCCAATGAATCAACTCGCGATGCTGGTATTTACGGCACTTTGCGAGCTGCTGCGGATCACTCGCCGACCCGCAGCGGCATTAAATGCTTGCGGTGTCGCAATTTTTCGACACTGACAATAGTTTTTTCACCGACGCATACTACGCGCCGAATCGAGGGGGGCATCCCCCATAACTTTAGATTGCGATTCCAAATCTTGAGTTTCTCTTGCTACACGAGCGGTGGTCGCGGCACGCCTAGGAGCATTCGCGATCGTGTCGAAATCCGGATCGATTGAGGAATGCCCTATGAATTTTTCCCGAATGATGTTTCTTTCCCTGGCCATCATGTCATCGCCCTTCGCGATGGCGCAGAGCGCTACGCCGACAGCGGCTTGCTAATCACCCGACTCAACAATCAGCAGTGGCAGATCCGCCTGATCGGCGGCAGCGACGCGCAGCAGTTCAGGGGTGTCGTCGACTCAAGCCTGCCGTTTTCGAAGACCGCGAGCGCGAATCGCAATAACGCCGAAAGTGCAAAGCTGCTGACCTCCACTTCGCTGGGCACAACCCTCGCGGTACAGGCAGGTGAAAGCGATGGCGTGGATTTCTCAGTGAGCCCCGACAGCGCGCTGTGCCTGCGCGACACCGGCAGTCCCGGGGTGCCCATCTATCTGGGAGAGAGCCTGGATGATGCCATCCCGGTGAAGGCGCCCGTGGCGCTCACCAGCGCCGATGCCTGCGGCGACAACACCGACCTGATGCTGCCCGCGGCCGGAGCACGGAAATTTCACGCCGGTCATTGGATCGTCATGGGCCGCGGCGCCGACACCACGGCCCTGATGTCTCAATCCATCAAGCCTGGCGTGATTGGGATGGTCAAGCGCTATACCTGGCGTGACCTGGAACCCAAGCAAGGCGTCTACAGTTTTGCGGGCATGAAGGCGGACCTGGCTTGGGCCGCGGCCAATGGCATGCACCTGATCTTCATCATTGAAGACAAGACCTTTACGATGGAACGGCCAGACCCGTCCTATCTGGACAAGTACACGCCGCGTAATCGCGCCGGCGGATACACAATCGTGCGCTGGAATCCCACCGTGGTTCAACGATTTAATGCGCTCGTCAAGGCCATTGGCGTTCAGTTCGATGGCAACAAGAATTTCGAGGGCGTCGCCACGCAGGAAACTGCCTTGGGCCTCGACACCCCGGCACTGAAGCAGTTTGGCTACACCCCGGAGAAATATCGGGACGCGTACATCAACATGTTGACGGCCGCTACCCAGAGCCTGCCGACTTCGCGGGTATTCTGGCTGATGAACTTCCTGATCGGTAACCAGGCGTATATCGGCAGCATCGCCAATGCCGTCGCATCGAAGGGCGTGATTATGGGTGGCCCGGATGTCTGGCCGGACAACAAGTCGCTGCAGAGCAAGGTCTATCCGTTCTACACCCAGTTCTACAAGAAGATGCCGCTGTTCGGGCAGGTGGAGAACGTCTGCTATTCGGAACCGCACATGACGGGCGGCTTCAAGACCAAGTACTGGACGATGACGGAACTGTTCAGCTACGCGCGCACCAGGTTGCACGTGAGCTACATGTTCTGGGTACGTGTGACTGCCGGCCCGAAGGGCGCCTACACCTGGCTGGATGCACTGCCGGTCATTGCCGCGAACAAGAACTTCACGCCTGCGCCGTAAAGACCATGGTCAAAGCCTAGGGTCTGCCTTTGGGCAGACCCTAGGTTGCCTCTTCAGATCTCTTCTTTGCGCAGCCGAACCTTCGGGTTGATCATCTCGGCCGCCATCGCGGCTCCCATTCCAAGAATCAGCCCCAGCACCGTAGCGCTGATCATGTTGAGCAGCACATTGGGGCTAGCCGGATCCTGAGGAGGTACCGCGGTACTGAGTATCGCGATATTCGTCTGATTAAACTGGCTCTGGAAGGACTGCTTGTTGTAGTTCTGGATGGTGGCCGTGTAATTCTGCTCTTCGGCATCGGCCTCGCTGGCCAGCTCGTTCAATTGATCTCGCTGACCCTTCAGCTGCAGAACCAGTCGCCGCTGCGCACCCAGTGATTGTGAAAGCGAGTTCTGGCGTTGCAGCGCAGAAATATAATCCGGATGATTTTCTCCGAGCTGGCGCGATCTCACTTCGTCGGTGTCGATTTGAGCGTCTACCAACTTCTTGGAGATATCGTCGAGGCGAAGATTCTCTGCCGCCAATTTCTCGTCCAACGCAACGATACCCTTTTGAACCTGAAAGTCCGTCATGCGGGCATGCGCCGCTTCGACGCGCTTCTTCAATACCTTTAGCTGCTCGTCGAACCAGGCTGCATTCCGGCGCGCAGGTTCAAGCGTGAGTTCCAAGGTCGTGGTGATAAATGCCTGCGCAAATGCATTGGCTATTCTTGCCGCATCCGCGCTGCTCAGTGCCTCGTAGCTGACGCTTACTACGTGGCTGCTGTTCGGAAGTGGTTCGACCAGGAGATTGGTAATCAGCTGGCTAGCGATCCAGTCCCGTATTGGGGTGGTCTTCACACCGGCCTGCTTGTAGGCTTGCTTCCACCCTGGCTTGTCGGCCATTTCAAGCTGGTCAACGACTTTAAGAGCCACGTTCTGGCTCCGAATGACATCAAGTTGAGTCTCCAGGTAGCTCGAAGACAGCTGCGCCGGGAGTATCGTTGTGTCGAACGGATTGTCTTCCTTGAAATTGAACAGCAGAAAGGTCGCGGCCTGGTATTTCTTGGGTGCCAGGAAGGTCAGCACGCCGGCAAAGGCCACCGTTATGAATAATGTGAGCACGATGAGCATGAATCTGCTCTTTATGATCGCCAGAAACAGCCTGAAATTCATTGGTAATCCCTGTAACCCTGATGGTTGAAGCGAAGGCGGCCTTAAAACACGGAAGTCTTGACGTACACAACGTCGTTGGGCTGCATGCGGTCATCTAGATTTGATTTGAATGTCTTGATCTCGCCGCCCACCTGGCGATTCAGTTCTATGCCCTTGATGCTGCCACGCGCAGTGAGACCACTGGCCACCGAAAGGCCCTGCATGACAGTCATGTCCCGGTCCAGCTGATATCGACCCGGGTGCTGAACTTCACCGTATATATAGAATACGTCCATCTCCGGTACTAGCACGACGTCGTTATTGACGAGCGCAAAGTCCGCTTTGATGTTGCCGTTGCCGATCAGGTCGATCAGATCGACCCGCTGGCGCTTGGGTTGGCCATTTTCCTTGCGCACGAGAAATAGATGATCAGCCGCCTTGTCCGTGGTCCCACCGGCCTTGGCCAGTAGCGTCACTAGGGTACTTACGCTGCCGGCCGTCTCCGGATCGAGCGAATAGGTTCCGGAATGCAAGACTTGCCCGAGAACGGTAACGCTGGCGTTGGGGACCTCGCTGCGCTCCTGGACAAACATGGTCACCGCGGCATTCTTGACGAATCCGCCATCGCGGAGTTTTCCGGCAATAATCTCCTCGGCGTGGGCCTGCGAGAAATCCACCAACTGCGACCACTCCGATTAGCGGGAATGTAATTGTGCCGTTGGGCAGGACTCGTGTCAGGGTCGTGAGATCGGGGTTGCCGTACACCGAAATCTTCACCAGATCCCCTGGCGAGAGTGTCGCGGAAGTCTGTGCAGCCGCAGGGCGCGTGGCGGCGCCGATTGCCAGCAACAAAACGATCAGGGTCTGAAAAACCACACCTAGGGTCCGATGATATCTCACAGTTTCTTGCTCCTCGCGTGTTCTATGTGCGTGCCGAAATTTACAGTAACCCGCTGCCGCTTTCATGGATTGAAGGTCGGGTAGCGAGCGATGACTTCGCGGGCGTCGTCCCAGTTGTGCGAATCGGGCGGCACGCGTTGGGGATGGTAATCCCAGAAAAGATAATCTACGTGTAACTTGTTGCGCGCAAACTGGAACAGATCTTCCATGCTCCAGTAACTGCCATTGCTGTCGTTGCCGCCGTGGCGGTGGCGATAGCTGTTGTGTTGCATCGAGTTGAACAGTTTCAGACGCCCCCGGAATTCGTCGTAGTACGGGTAGACCCGCTTCTGCAGCGCTCGGTTATCCGGGAGTATATCTGGCCCTCCCATGACGACTCCAGTACCGACAACTGCGCTGGCAATATCACCAATATACCTTTGGTTGCGCGGCAGAAAATTCATATACCAGAATACTCTTGAACGCGGCACGCTCGTGGCCGCAGAGCGCAGCAGACCGATCAGTGCGTCTCGGTATTTCTCGGGAGTGTAGCCGCTCGCGTCCAGCGAGGAATCGTCAAGGCTGGGCGATGTCTCCTGGAAACCTACGCCCTCGAAATTCGGATTGCAGTCGAATTGCGCACCGAGCTTCGCCACCAAACGCTCCAGCCTGTCCAGTACAAAAGGATCCCAGCGCAGCGCGCTGAAGCCTCGATTGTGGTTTCGGACCGTGTACTTCTCATTCAAATAGGACGGCGTGGGGGCATCGTCGGTAAACGACTTGTCCTCGATCAATACCACCAGCTGAACGCCGGCACTTTTTGCGGCATCCAGATCCCGCGCGATCGGCGCGAATTGATAGTGATCGGGCTCCGGTTCCAGTTCCGCCCATCGATACCGCATCTGCACGCCGGTGATGCCTTTGCTGAGGGCCGGGCCAAAGCCGTTCGGCGCCTCCGCCCTGCCAATGGACACGTAGTGTCCCGGATGAAACTTACGCTGAACCTCCGACAAAGGGGCAGCGGGCGCGGTGCAGGCGGCACCAGCCTGCTCGGGCGATGGGCTCGCCGCGGCCCAGACGGCCGGCGCGGCACACAGCCCACTTAGCAAGGCCAGCAATGCCCGTACCATCAAGCCCATCATAACAGTCTACACGCCCAGCCGCGGATTGATAGGCCTTAGCTCACAGACCTAAGTCCCCGTTAATGGATCTGCGTGTAGGTACCGTCCTGCTTGAGCTGGTAGATATGATCAGCGGCCAGTCCCGTGTACGTGGTGGATGTGTTGTCGGGCCACACCACCGTCGCGGTATCGACCACGGTGTTGGTAGCAAGGCCAACGTGCACGCGCATAAAATTCTGTGACCAGCGATGGTAGCCGCCGCTCTGCTCCCGATATTGCGTCACGCCGCCTGCGGTCACGTACACCTTGGAGCCAATCGCGTCGCGGTTAGAGGTCGTGCCGACGAGGTCGAACTCGACCCATGAGTTGGAGTTGCCGAGGTTGTGAAACAGCTGTTTGGGGCCACCCATATTGAGCGGACGCATGTTGTTGCCATTGGTCACTAGCAGATCCAGGAAACCGTCCAGGTCGTAGTCAGCCACTACTACGCTTTCTCCGGTACCGGCGTGTTCGGCAACGGCAGCACCAACTACGCCGGCGGCGCCACCGGCGTTGGCAACCTCGACAAACTTGCCGTGACCATTGTTCCAGAACAGACGGTTGGCCATGTTATGCGAGCCCCCGGTGCAGGCCAGGAAGACATCCTCGTGCATGTCATTGTCAAAATCCCCGCTGGCAGCGCTCTGGCAGCGCACTTGTTGCGTGAGGCCCGCACTTAATGCTTGTGCGAATCCACCACCGGTATTGTGGAGCAGGATCGGCTTGTAACCGATGTCCCCAGCACTCGCCCCAAAAAAGGTAAGCCCACTGATGGGCTGCGTCGAGGTCACCTGCAGGTAGGTGTAGTTGTACACTTTGTTAGCCTGGGAAATCGTCCAGGTGCCCGTATCGGGTGAATAGCCGATATTGATCCCGTCCGAGCCGGCAACAACGCCCGTATTAATAGAGTCAGCCGGATCGAGTTGGAAATTTATGCTACCGGGGTGATGACTGTTGCTGCCAATGTAGATATAGGCAGGATCACCTTCGTACTTGGGTTCGTTTGAATAGCTGCCGGCTCGCAGACTCGCCGATACGGTCAGCACGCCGGTGGTCTGAAACGACACGGACTTGCTCTTGTTCGGCGCGGTGATGATTTGCATCTCAACGCCGGTGTCCGAGTACTGATAAGCATCCGAGGGACGCTCTGAGCCGCGCACCAGGAACAGGTCGGGCTTCAGGTCGCCGTCGTAGTCGAGCACAGCCGCATCGTTGATCGGACCGAACTGTGCGTACTGCGAACTGACATCGGAAATCGTAGTCACGCCCCCCGCTGTCGAGAACGCGTTGACCTTCGGATAGGTTGTGTTGCGCGGCGCGCAGATCAGCTCGAACCCCGGGCTGGCATTGATGTCCGAAATGTGTCCCCATTGACCGTCCAAAAGGGGGCAAGCCGCCTCTGCATCAACGCCATCGCCACTGCCAAACGTGCCGTTTGACAACTGTGGGTTGTAGCTTGAGTAAGCAAGACCGATCGAGGCCAGGTCGAGACGACCATCGCCGTTGTAGTCGAAGAATAGAAGCTGGCGCTTCGCATAGTCTCGAAACTTGTCCACCCCGTACGCGCTTGTGGAATAGGTCAGCTTTCCGCCGTTGTTGATCCAGAGGTGATCAGCACTGCTGGAAACGGCTTCAACGAGATCCTCCTGTCCGTCATTATTAACGTCGCCCCACGCGGCACCGTGCGTGTCCACGTCCGAGCGGCCGCCGGTCCATCCGGCAGTCTTGGATAAATCGACCTGCTTTGAGACGTCGGTAAAGGTTCCGTTTTGATTGTTATGGAACAACGTCGCGCGCGCGCGGTGGTTACTCGAAAACAGATCCGGGTAATGATCGCCATCTAAGTCGCCCCAGGCCGCGCCCCAGGTCTCGGTGTAGGTGTTGGCGAAGCCGGCCGTTACCGAAACGTCCTGAAAGGCAATCTGTGCGGAGGCACTTGTAACGGCAGCATCGACCAGCAGCACCGTCAGGATAAATGCCCCAGTTCGGTGGGAAAAACTTGGGTGCTGGCAACTTGCGCATTTTTACGTATTTCCATTAGTTCAGTAATAGCACTCATATGCCACTAAAGAGAATCTGGGGCAATCAGCAAATACCCGCGGCCACCCCGCGCGTAAGCGCGGGTGGCCGCCTATTGATAATGCAATGTCCTTGGATACTAGGTTCGTTAATGAATCTGAGTGTAGGTGCCGTCCTGCTTAAGCTGATAGATGTGATCAGCCGCCAGTCCGGTGTAGGTCGTTGAGGTGTTGTCGGGCCACACCACGGTGGTGCTGTCCACGACCGTATTGGTCGCGAGTCCCACATGGACACGCATGAAGTTTTGCGACCAGCGGTGGTAGCCACCATTCTGCTCGCGATATTGCGTCACACCACCGGCGGTGACATACACCTTTGATCCGATGCCATCGCGATTGGAAGTCGTGCCGACCAGGTCGAACTCGACCCACGAGTTGCTGTTGCCGAGATTGTGGAACAGCTGCTTCGGTCCGCCCATGGCAAGAGGCCGCATGTTATCGCCATTGGTCACGAGCAGATCCAGGAAGCCGTCCAGATCGTAGTCCGCGACCACGACGCTTTCTCCAGTACCGGCGTGCTCGGCCACCGCGGCACCGATGATGCCCGCTGCGCCACCGGCGTTGGGCACCTCAATGAACTTGCCAGCGCCATTATTCCAGTACAGACGATCGGCGATATTGTGTGAACCGCCGGTGCAGGCGAGAAAAATATCCTCGTGCATGTCGTTGTCGAAATCACCACTGACCGCGCTCTGGCAGCGCACCTGGTCCTTGAAACCTGCAGTCAATGCCTGCGCGAACCCGGTGCCGGTATTGTGAAGCAGAATCGGCTTGTAGCCGATGTCCGAGCCGCTGGCCCCGAAGAAGGTCAGGCCACTGATGGGCTGCGTTGAGGTGACCTGCAGGTACGTGTAGGCGTATGTCCGGTTGCCCTGCGAAATGGTCCAGGTTCCCGATTCAGGCGAGTAGCCGATATTGATCCCATCTGAACTGACACCAATACCTGCGTTATTAGGATTGGCCGGGTCAAGCTGGAAGCTGATGTCGCTTGGGTGGTAATTACTGCTGCCGATGTATATGTAGCGAGGATCACCTTCGTACTGCGGATCATTTGAGTTGCTGCCGGCGCGCAGACTTCCCGTGATGGTCAGCACCCCCGTGGTCTGGAACGTCACGGACTTGGTCTTGTTCGCCGCGGTGATGAGCTGCATCTCTATGCCGGTGTCCGAATACTGATAGGCGTCCGACGGGCGCTCCGAGCCGCGCACCAGGAACAGGTCGGGCTTCAGATCACCGTCGTAATCAAGCACAGCTGCGTCGTTGATAGGTCCGAATTGGGAGTATTGCGATGTGACATCGGAAATCGACCCGCTTGAGAAGGCGTTGACCTTCGGGTACGTGGTCTTGCGCGGTGCGCAGATCAGCTCAAATCCCGGGCTGGCGTTGATGTCCGAAATGTGCCCCCACTCGCCGTCCGAGGTGCAGGACATGCCCTTGTCAACGTGATTGCCACTGCCAAACATGCCGTTCGATAACTGCGGGTAGTAGCTCGGATACGTCAAAGCGACCGACGCCGCGTCCAGACGGCCATCGCCGTTGTAGTCGAAGAATAGAATCTGGCGCTTCGATACTGCTCGAAACTTGTCCACTCCATACGCACTGGTGGACAAAGTCAGCTTGCCGCCGTTATTGATCCAGAAATGATCAACGCCGCCGGACACGGCTTCAATGAGATCTTCTTGGCCGTCGTTGTTAACATCGCCCCAGGTGGCGCCGTGCGTGTCGACGTCCGCGCGACCACCGACCCAGCCAGGCGTCTTGGACAAATCGACCTGCTTGGACACATCCGTAAATGTGCCGTTTTCATTGTTATGGAACAAACTCGCGCGCATGCGATGGTTGCTCGAGTAAAAATCTGGATAGTGATCGCCGTCCAGATCGCCCCAAGCCGCACCCCAGCTCTCAGTGTAAGTATTGCCCAAGCCTGCCGCGATGGACACGTCCTCGAATGCAATCTGCGCGGAGGCGCTAGTGACCGCAGCATCTACAAAGAGCACCGTAAGCAAAATCGCCCCAGTGCGGTGAATCAGCTTTCGTGTTGGCAACTTGCGCATTTGTCGTGTTTCCGTATATTCCAAGTGAAGGGTCGTGTGTGCCGATGGGGAGAATTTTAGGGGCTACGCAAGTACCCCCGGGACGGCATTGGATACCCCGAAAACCCTGTTTTTGTGACGAGTGTCACTGGAATCCCGGCCCGTCCAATTATGTCGGGACCGCCAAACGCGGTAGAAAATGCGTTCGGCGTCTGTGTCTTATGTTGAAAGTTCACATATAGTGCGATACGAGTGCGGCACTGGACGGCCGCAAGTGCGCCTTTACGATTATCGGAGAGTACGGATGGCATATAGTCCCTGCCCCAGCAGCCCGCGTACGGCGTCCTGGATCGCCTGCAACGCAGCAATTTTCAGCATCAGCGCCCTGTTAGCGCAGATGGCTTTTGCGGACAATACGGACAATTCCCACGGAGCCGACAGCCTGGGCCACTTTTTTGACGTAACGAATCCCTACGTTTCGGCCAAGTACACCAACGACTCGAACGTGCTGCGCCTTGATGACATTCAGCCTGTTGAGAACCGCGCCGACCAATACCTCACGCTGGCTGCGGGTTTTGATTCGACCATCAAGAGCGGCCAGCAACAGTACCTGCTGCTGGGAGAATTCAATTCGACCAATTACGACCACCATAACGAGCTTGATTACAACGGCGGCAAGGCGGCTGCGATCTGGCATTGGACCGCCAACCCTCTGACCACCGGCACGGCCGGTTACCGTTTTAGCCGGACCCTCCGCAACTTCGAGAACGAGCTGGCCCCTCGCCGTGACATCGATGTGCGCACGGAAAACCGGGTGTTTGCCAGCGCTGATCGGGACCTGCCGGACAACTGGAAGGTCGGGGTGCGCGGGGATGTCGCCGATGTCGCCTACAACCACACGACGAGCCTGGATATCCGGCGAAGTACCGGTGGCCTTTCCTTAGGCTACGTTTCTCAGGCCGGCAACACCATCGGTCTTGATCTCGAATATATCGACGGCGCTTATAAGAACGTGTCGAAGCAGGATTTTACGCAGTACACGATCGGCCCGACGCTGGAATGGAAATTCACCGTTAGAACGCAACTCAACGGCAAGATAGGCTACACGACCCGCAATAACGCGAGCCCACTACGACCCGATTACAGCGCGGCGACCGGACGCGTCTCATTCACGATTGCGGATGCCGGACGCGGAAGCCTAATAGCCTCGGCGTGGCGCGAACTTAGCACCCTCGGTGATGAAATCGCGGAATACGCGGTGGTCGATGGCGTCAGTCTCGAACCGGCATGGACGCTGTCAAACGGCATCACCATCCGCTTGCTGGGCAGCTACGAGAACCGCGATTTCAAAGTTGTCGACAACGTAGGTCCCGGCCGTAAGGATGACGTTGGCCTGGTCACCGCATTCCTGGATTGGCCCATAGGCCGTCATATCAAGATCACCGGCGGCCTTTCCCGGGGCCGACGCTCCTCTACGCGCCTGTATCAGGACTACGAGTTCTTCGAGCAACAACTGCAAATCGTCGGAACTCTGTAATAGCTGCATAGTTGTCGACTGGGCTTGTGAATGGCGCCGGCTCTGTTCATTAATTGCGGCGCAGGACTTGAGCCTCTGTCCACTCGCTACGCCGCGGAGGAATAATTTGTCATTGCTAACTCGCACCCAACGCGGGATGTGGGCTGCGCATTTGACATTTATATGTCCGTGCTCTGGAAAAGTGGCGAATACATCGCAGATTTAGCGATGTCGTGCGCGGGAGACATTCCCGCTCTTGTAGGAATCCATTACCTTGGCACTCGGCAAACCCGTCGAAAGGCGGGGACGCAAAGCCACCGGTTTAAGGGCACTTGGGGCCTATGACAGCGGGGTTGCCGGGATGTCGAGACATCCCGTTATCGAGTCGGAAGCGACAGCAATGTTTTACTGCGCTTTCGACGGCGTGCACCCGCGCAGTCTCCCGATTACACCCGGTGGTTTCACCGCGTCGCCGTGGAGACGGGAATGCACAGCGTGCTCAAGGCCGGATTACGCGGGGTTGCGACCCTGTTCGTCGTAGGTTTTTTGGTAGCCTGCAATGGCAAGAGCGACACAGTTCCCAGCACGCCCGTTCCGCCGTCGGGCTCGGTGAATACCGATCCTCCTCCGACTGTAACTCCCCCGCCTCCGGCCCCGGCCCCGGCCCCGGCCACAGATCCTATGCCTGCTATTGCCGGCACGCCACCGACCAAGGCAGTCATTGGACAATTATTTACTTTTCAGCCCAGCGCTTCCGACACTTCGGGCAGCAAGCTCACCTTCGCGGTCTCGGGAAAGCCCACGTGGGCTTCGTTTGACGGCACTTCCGGCCACCTGTGGGGAACTCCGAATCAAAAGGATCTGGGCGCCCGCGAGCAGATCCAAATCAGCGTCAGCGACGGGATCCATGTTCACGCGATGCCGAAATTTGCCCTCACGGTCGTGTTGCCGCGCAAGAGCAATTACGGCCATTACTTTGCAACCCACTACTCAGACACGCCCAAAGACGCAGCCCAGTTGTGCGAACAGGCGGGCGTCAGCGGGGTGGTGTGGCGCCAGACCTGGAATCAAGTGGAGCCTTCCCAAGGAACCTACGATTTCGGTTCATTCGACCAAGTATTGTCAGCAATCGCCGCCTCGAAAAACCCACATTGCCAATTGTGGTTATTCGTGGAGTTCAAGAGTTTCGCCAATAGCCCGGTCAGGAACCCCTGCCCGGTCTACCTACAGGCGCAACACTCCGCGCCTAATTCCTACGGCCGGGGCGCGGCAACCTGCTTCATGTGGGAGCAGACCGTGGTCGACGCATACGTCGGAATGATGAGAGCCGCCGCAGCGCGCTATGACAGCAATCCGCGTGTCGAGGGACTGATACTTCAGGAATCATCGCTGGGTTTCAACGACGGATTCTCTCAGGATGTGGCCGACGGAGGAACTTATACGCCAGCCGGGTGGCGCGACGCGCTCATCAAGATCATAGGCGAATGTGCTAACGCCTTCTCAAGCAGTCGCTGCATGTCGTTCCTCAATTTCCTGCGCGGCGGCCAGCAATACCTAAATGACATCTCGGCAGCCATATCGGCGGTGCCTGACAACCAAGTTTGCTTCTCGGGGCCGGACCTGTTGCCCAACGAACGATCGCTGTACGACTCCTCGGACAAGGTTTACCAAGTCCTCACCCGCCACTCCGGTTGCCGCTCCAACAGCGCCCAGAACGATTCCTACCAAGGTGGCCGGATGTGCGCTCGATTGCATATTCCACTTTGCAGTCAGCGGCACGCTCGGCGCCTTTCCAGTCAACGCTCCTTTGAGCGGCGGCGTGTGCGTCAATTCATACCTGTTCTGGAACGACAGGACGGTGCGTGGAAAGGGATTGAGCTATAAGGACGCGCTGCCGGTAATTGCCTCGCATCCCTACGGGCCCGGCTGGCTCGATCAATGCTCCGGCTCAAACGGAACGCCTTAGAATCGTCGGAGTGCCACTGCTCGCTAAAGAGCCCTTATGTTCAAGTTGGCGGGATTCCGGCCGAATCGGCCGGGAGCTCAGCCTCAGGGGAGGCAAAATGCTAAGGTAGGATCTACCGCCAGCCGCTCCACCGAGATTCTCGATGTCCGCAAGCGCCGACCCTGCGCTCCTGACCCAGCGAAAGTTAATATTCATTACGGGAGCCTCGCGGTCTGGCACCACTTTGCTCAGCTTTGTGCTGCGCAATCACGGCGATGTTCTTGGACTGAAGGAACTGCAGTACTTCGGCCAGACCTGGGACCCGCGCGATCGCCAGCGGCGCTTTTCACGTAATCAGTCAATAACGGCGGCCGCCGCTATTTACGCCTGCCAGGAGCAGGGCATCCTGTCTGCCAAAGTATCGCCGGTGCACCGTCTCGCGGCCACCCGACTCGTCGATGAACTCGGCGCCGCCTCTGAGAATCCCGCGGTCCTGTTTGCTGCCGCGGTACACCAGTTGGCGCAAGCGGCTGGCAAGTCCATACCGTGTGAACAAACCCCGCGCTACATCTTCTATGCGCGCGCGCTGCTGGAGATTTACCCCAACGCTCAGATCGTGCACATGGTGCGCGATCCACGCGCCGTCATGGCTTCACAGAAAATGCGCTGGCAGCGCCGACGCCTTGCGGCCGACGGCGTGAAAGTCCCGCGCTACCAGTCCTTGCGGGTCTGGGTTAATTACCATCCCTATACGGTCGCTCGACTCTGGTCTCAGGCGACCGCTGCCGCCCTGGCCCTCTCGCAGCACCCCCGCGTCACTCTGATTCGATTCGAGGAGCTCTTGCAGCAGCCCGAAGCCACTGTACGACACCTGTGCTCCCGCCTCGGGCTTGGTTTTGACGAGAAAATGCTCGACGTAGGCCAGATCAACTCTTCACACCAGTCCTCCGCAGGCGGCGCGCGTCGCGGGTTGCACACGGCAGCCATCGATACCTGGCGCAAAATTCTTACTCGAACGGAGACGGCAATCGCCGAGCGACGCTGCGGAGCACTTATGAATCGATTTGAATACCAGCGCGGGTCTGGGGGCGTCGGGAAGCCTAGTTGCTGAATTTCGCTATCGACTGAGCTACTTCATGCATCTTGGCGGCGTCATGCTCGTCAATCCCCGGCGCGCGATGGTGCAAGCGAAGGCCCTGCTGCGGCCACGCCTTCCCTCCGGGGTGGCCAGCCCCTCCGCGGGCGCCGCGCCGCACGGCGACCGTTCCGAGTGATATCGGCGATGGACCAGTCTACGGCTGGATGATGCGGCAAAAGCGAATGCCCACCACCAGGCGCCCCTTGCCGATGGCCCTGTTGGACCCGAGATGCAGACAATCATGGGAATGCGCTATTGGGATGTCGAACTGGATACCGCAGCGCAATTTCTGATCAACGCCGCCGCCGAGCACAGGCGAATTCAGGTTTACTTCGTCAACGCGCATTGCGTGAACGTCGCCGCGCGGGATCCGAGCTATGCCGAAATATTGAAGCGTGCGCCGTTTTTATTCGCCGATGGTGCCGGCATGGCCCTCGCGGCACGCCTGAATGGCGTGACGCTGGCCAATAATGTGAACGGCACAGACCTATTCCCCAAACTGTGCGCCGCATCTGCAGCGGCTGGGGTCCCTGTCGCCTTTCTGGGCGCTCGCCCGGGCGTCGCCCGCCAATGTGCGACGATCATGGAGCGGGAATATCCAGGCCTTCGAGTGGTGTGGGCCGAGGACGGATACCTTTCCCATGAAACCGAGCAATTGAAGCTTGCGGAACTCAACAGTTCCGGCGCCGAGTTGTTGTTTGTCGCCAAAGGGGTGCCGATGCAGGAACACTGGATTGCGGCTAACGCCGCGCATCTGGCAACGCCGGTGATTTTAGGCGTCGGTGCACTGTTCGATTTCTATTCAGGGAACCTTCCACGCGCATCGCCGCTGGTGCGCAAGTTGCGAATGGAATGGGTGTATCGCTTGGTGCAAGAGCCGCGACGGCTGTTCCGCCGATACGTGCTCGGTAATCCGGAATTCATTGCACGGGCGCTGCTGTGGCGCCTGTCGCACTAATGTCCAGCTCCGATGCAGCCGATGGTACCCGGGATCGCAATAGCACAGCGGCTCGCCAATTTTATAATTGGCGGCACCGAAAAGTCCGGCACCACGTCGGTATTTGATTACCTAAGCGCTCACCCGCAAGTGTGTACTTCGTCCATAAAGGAAACCGACTTCTTTCGCCACGGCTATACGGGCGACCTGGCGGTGGACGCGCAGACGTTATGCGAGTTATTTCGAAAACTGCAATCCCCGCAGTCCGGTTTGGCTGGAGGCGTCCCCCGGATACCTTGGCGAGGCGGCGACGGTTGCACCGCGTCTTCGCGCGCTCGTGCCGGAGGCCAAGTTGCTTTTCATCCTTCGCGACCCGGTCGAACGCCTCTACTCCTCATATAACTTTCATCGTGGCAAGCTCGATCTGCCCTCGAGCATGAGTTTCGACGACTACTTAAATCACTGCCTGGATTACGATCGTAGAGTGGCAGGATGGCAGCAGTCCGGACTCGATGAGTGGTATCTCAAGGTGCTGCGCTTCGGCTGTTACGCGGAATTTATTTCTTCGTTTCGCTCGCAGTTGCCATTGGAGCAAATCAAGGTAATGTTTTTTGAGTCCCTGCGCGAGGACGAGCGGTCCTTCATGGTAGAGCTGAGCGAGTACCTGCGGATCGACGCCAGCTTCTGGTCAGAGTTTACGTTTTACAAGAGCAACGTAACCTTTTCCGGACGCAATCGATGCATTGCATCGTCTGGCGATGCGGATCAACGCACTCGCGGAACCTGTCATGCGGCGCTATCCCGGACTGAAGCGCAAACTGGTCAATACCTACAAGGCCGTGAACCAGGAGCGCGAGGGCTACGACCCAATGTCGGCGCGAGCGCGCGAATTATTGATCGAGTATTACGCACCGAGTGTCCGTAGACTGGAAGAGCTGGGGACGACTTTGCCGCCAACGTGGCGCTACCTGACGCAAGGGGCCAGCGCCAAATGACCCCGGACAATGCCGAGCGTTCGCCGGGCGAGCATGTGGCTTTTCTGGTGGGCGCCGGACGGTCAGGCACGACGTTGCTTCAAAAATTAATCGTGCCTGCATCCGCAGATCGCCTATATCAGCAATTACGAAAATCGATTCTCCTGGTTCCCGGACGGACTGGCCTGCGGGGCAATAGCAGACCGGCTCGATGAGAAACTGAGCGCCTGGTTTGACAAGGGAGGGAACGCCTATTTCATTAGGCGCCCCTGGTTCAAGAAACTCTTCCCCACTCCAAACGAGGGTGAATCGGTCTTCAAGGCTTGCGGCATTCCCTCTGTTCCCGGCGCCGGACTATCGGCCCGATGCGGCGACAGCGGCATGCCTCAGGCGCCGCTTCGAGCAGATCCGGCGCCGCGCAGGTGCATCAGTATTCTTGTCAAAGCGCACTGCCAATAACAGACGCATTAGGCAACTGGCGGAGATTTTCCCTTCGGCACGTTACGTACACTTGATCAGGGATGGTCGGGAGGTGGCGCAGTCCTTGTCGACGGTCGAGTGGTGGGACGGTCACCGTGTCTGGTGGGATGGGCGCACCCCGGTGGAAATGGAGCGGGCCGGCGAACCGCGGTTGTCGGTGTGCGCGCGCAACTGGGTACGCGAGGAACAGGAACTCCAGTTACATCTGGCAGCTATTGATTCCCGTCGGTTGCTGGTCCTGCGGTTCGAAGAATTGCTGAGCGAGCCGCTACGTCATCTTGAACGTCTAGTACAGTTCCTAGGAGTCGAGTTCTCGCCCGCATACCGCCGTGCCATCGAAGTGCTGAACTTGCGTCCTGCTCCTGCGAAATGGTCGGAGGAATGGGGCGCTAGCGAACTATGCGGCGGTTCTGCAGGTCCTCCAGCCCATGCTGGGGCAACTCGGCTACACGGATTGAGCTTCGCCATGCCCGCCAATCATTCGCCCAAACCCAGCTACATCGGTATTGGCGCGCAAAAATGTGCCTCGACCTGGTTGCACCGTATCCTGGCCGAGCATCCAGAAGTTAGCGTGCCGGAGATCAAGGAACTCGACTTCTTTTCGTATCGCTATGACCACGGCTACCAGTGGTACGAGCGCTGCTTCCAGAGCGAACGCCCGGCACGGGCCCGCGGGGAGATTTCACCTTCCTATTTCGCCGAGCCCGCGGTGCCCGGACGGGTCGCACGCTATCTTCCTGACGCCAAGATACTGCTGTCGCTGCGCGATCCTGTGGAGCGCGCCCTGTCCAATCACAGGCATGAGGTACGCGAGGGCCATCTCGCCGGTGCCGACCTGAGTTTCGAGACCGGTCTTGCCAACAACCCGATGTACGTGGAGCAAGGCCTGTACGCGACACACCTCAAGAACTGGTTGCGGCACTTTCCTCGCGCCGCCATATTGATCGTGTTAATGGAAGATATTGAGTCCGATCCGCTCGCGGTGAGCAGGACCGTCTACCAGTTTCTGGAAGTAGACGAAGGTTACGTACCCGCAGGGCTGGGCAATCGCTATAATCGTAGCTTCGCGACGCGATGGTCGCCCCTTGGAGGGATGAAGGACGCTGTGTATAGCGCCACGAGGCTACCGGGTCTGCGCTGGCTATGGGACACGGCAGCGCGTGCAGGGCTGCGCTCCCTTTACCGCGGCATCAATAATGTGCCAAGCAGCTCAGTAATTCCCGAGCCCTCCCCACAGACTCTGCTGCAACTTCGGCAGCAATTTGCCCCCGAGATTCGGGAACTTGAAACCATCATCGGCAGGTCCTTAGCGACATGGCTCTAGCAATGAGTTCCGAGCGGCGCGGGGAGCAGAACGCGCATTCCTGGTCGCAAAAACTGCGCCCGCTGATGGTATTTGCCATGGTGGCCGTGCTGGGCCTGCTGGGTGGGGGGCTGAGCGCCTCCGGGAAGCCGCAGCTGATTGCGGTTTTTTTCGGTCTCGTGTTCGTCGCACTCATCATTTCCTCGCGAGTAGCCTTGTTCTGGTTCGTGGTTGTCAGCGGACTGGTCGTGACCGGGCTGTGTCAGCTCTACGTGCCTCAGCTCAAATACGTGCGCTACATCGTGCCTCTCGCGTCGATGCCACTGCTGCTACACGGCGTAGTCGACTACTTCACCAGCTGGACGCGTGCCAAGAACGAACCGATGCCCGCCATCATGCTGTGGGCGCTGGCGTTTGCAGTCTCTTGCGCTGTCTCGGTGCTGATCAGTCTGAGCGATCCGGCGGTCGCGCTCGTAGGCCTTAAGGGCTATTTCCAGATGTGGGGCCTGTTCCTGAGCGTCGTCTTTCTGCGCTGGAACGATCGCTTCACCAAGAATCTGGCCTGGGGATTGTTCCTGATCGCATTGCTGCAGCTTCCCTTCGTCGCGCACGAGTACTTGGTACTGGTGCCCAAGCGCGTGGGATTAGGTGGCGGAATCGTGCCGGTGGACATTGTCGCCGGAACGTTCGGTGCGATCCTCGAAGCCGGCGGCGCGAACGCCGTGCTGGCGGCCTACCAGGTCATCACGGTCGCCGTGTTGTTGGCGCTTTGGAAGAATGGCGCCCTGTCCGGATTAGTGGCCGCAGTGGTGTCGCTTGCGTTGCTGTCACCGATGGTGGTGAATCAGGCGAAGATCACCGCACTGTACGTGCCGCTCGTATTTATAGTCGTATTTCATCGCGACATTGCCGTCAAGCCGCTCAAATTTATTGTCGCCGGTGCCAGTACCGTCGGATTGCTCGCCATTCTGATGACCGCGCTGGTGCTAGGAAGCAACTCTTCGAAGATCAAGAATTCGGCGGATCTGGTCAATTTCGTTATTGCACAACAGACTGCCGGGGTCGATCAGCGCGAAGGCCAGTACAGCGAACTCAGCCGCTGGACCGCGCTGACGTTCTGGGCGAAGGAACACCTGAGACTCAATCCGATCAACACGCTTCTCGGACACGGCGTGGGCGCATCGCGCGAGAACGCCGGCGGACTGGATATTACTGACACCCTGGCGGAGAAACATTACGCGGGTCTGCGCATCGGCTATACCGCTTTGTCGGCGTTGCTTTGGGACACGGGGCTGGTGGGCCTGTTCACGGTGCTGGGCATGTTTACCGCTGCGTTCTTTACCGCCGGCAAGCTGGCGCGCTATTACCGCGGCAAGGACAAATTCAGGACCGGACTGTTTGAAGGACTTCAGGCCGGCATGGCGGTCCTGACCCTAAGTCTCGCTCACAAGGATTTCTTTATTAACCACCTCCCCTATCAGGCGTTTACGTATCTGATCCTCGGATTTATCGCCTATTCCTGGCTTGAGGTCGTGCGAAACGACAGCCAGGCGTTCACGCACTTGAACACTCAAGCCTACAGCGTCCACCGGTTCCGCAAAGCGCTGCTGCAATTTGTAGGCGGCCGTCTTGGGCAGTTGGCAGCGCGCGCTGTGCTGGTGCTGGCGCTGGTCCGAATCCTGCCGATCGCAGACTACGGCGCCTACATGTTGATCGTCGGCACCGCTGAGCTGCTGTTGCAAGTCGGTTCGTGCGGAATCCTGCCTCTGGCGCAGCGCTACCTGCCGCAGATGCTCACGACGTTGCCGATCAAAACGCTCTACAAATTCGTCAGCTTCCTGGTGGTCGCGCAGCTGGTCGTGCTCACGATCATTGCGGCCATATTGGGCCACTACTGGAATTATCTCGGGCCAGTATTCGGGCTGAGCCAGGAGCAAATTGAGCGTACCAGTCTGGCCGCGTGGCTGTTCCTGGTGATCCCCGCGTTCCGATTCTCGGCCGAGCTGCTCGAGGCCATGCTCGCTCAAGGGCAAACGGCACGCGCCGTCATGGTGTTCGTGCGCGCCGCCGCCATCGTCGTGCTGGTGGTGGTCAAGAAAAAAATAGGGCTCACGGATGTATTGGTGGTGGACTTGGTGTCGACGAGCGCCTGCGTGGTGCTGAGCTGGTCGAGCATCCGCGCGACCATGGCCTCGCTCCACTCCCCCGCAGCCGATGGCAAGCTTCCGGTCCACGAGATGTTCACATTCGCCTGGCACATGGCCCTGGTCGGGCCTATGAGCGGCACCGCCAGCCCCGGAGCCATCCGACTGGCCCTTGCCAACGGCCTGGGGGTAGCGCAGAGCGGATTGTTCGCATTCCTGCAAAGCCTGGAGCGGCTCGTCAGTCGCTACCTTCCGGCCACGCTGGTGCGGAATTTGATCCGCCCCATTCTGATCTCCCGAACCATCGGCCAGGGAAGCACGGACCTGCTCAGGGCGGGAACCGGCTTGCTGCTCAAGAGCAATATGCTGACCGTTGTGGGCGGCCTGGTGGTCATCTCTGTGTGTGGAGATCAGCTCGTGTACATCATGAGCGGCCACAAATTCAAAGGGGCAGGACTGACGCTGCTGCTGCTGTACGTAAATATGATCGCGACCTCGCAGCGCGGAGTGCAGGAGATGGTCATGCAGATCACCGGCCACACCCGAATGCTTTGGATCACGACGGTAGTCTCGCCGATCGCCCTGTTCCTGGTGTGGGCTTTTTCGAAGTACGGCCTGAATGTTGCAGTGCTGATCGTGTGCGCCGGCAGCATGACCGCCAACTGGCTCGCCTCCTGGGTTTTGCACGTGCGGACCGACTGGTTTCGCGTGGACTGGCGTGGGATGGCGGCGATATTCCTGCCCGGCGCCGCCGCGGCGGCCGTCGGCCTAGGGCTGGCGAGGTTGATGCCGCCGCTGATCGCGGGGGCGATTGCACCCGTTATTCTTCATCCTATTCCTGCGCATCGGCAGGCCGTTCGAAGCCCGTGAAATAAGGACCATCGAGCGCGCCGTTGGTAAACGGGCGGCCGGGGTGCTGCGTGGCTTCGCCGTCTGATGACCGCGGCGGTGGCAACCAAAGTCCTGCACCTGATCAACGGTGAATTCTACGCAGGTGCGGAACGGGTGCAGGACCTGCTGGCGATGCAGCTGGGTCCACGCGGATTTGCGGTCAGCTTTGCGTGCCTGAAGGACGGAATATTTGCGGACCGGAGGCGCGCTCAGCAAGCGCCCCTTTATCCAATGCCGATGAGATCCCGATTTGACCTCGCGCTTTGCCTGCGGCTGGCCAAGCTCGTCCGAGCCGAGAAATTCCGCCTTTTGCACACCCACACACCGCGCTCGGCGCTCATTGGCCGGGTAGTCTCCGCTCTTACCGGCCTTCCGATGATCCACCACGTACACAGTCCCGCCGAGCTCGACACCGAACAGGGCTGGCGGAATGTGCGAAATGACCTGGTGGAAAAGTTCAGTCTGCGCGGGGCGAGCCGGCTGATTACAGTGTCCGGCAGCCTGGAGGAGCGACTTCGGGAACGCGGCTTTGCCGCCGCGCGAATATGCCAGATACCCAATGGAGTACCGGTAAGCGAGCGATTGAGGCGCAGCTACCAGCCGGGCCAGGAACTGACGATTGGAATGATTGCCCTGTACCGGCCGCGCAAAGGCATAGAGGTACTGCTCGAGGCCATGAAGCGACTGCGCGATACCGGTGTTTCGATTCGCTTGCATGCCGTCGGTCCATTCGAGACCCCCGAATACCAGCACGCTGTGCTGGGATTGGCCAGCAGACTGGGACTGGGACAGTCCGTCACATGGGTTGGATTCACTTCCGACATCGCCGCCGAATTTAAGCGCATGCAGCTGTTCGCATTGCCCAGCTTGTATGGGGAGGGCATGCCCATGGTGGTCCTTGAAGCGATGGGGGTCGGGCTTCCGATCGTCAGCACTCGCGTCGAAGGCATACCTCAAGTCATACGCCACGGCGTGGACGGGCTGCTGACGGCGCCTGGCGATGCGGAGGATCTCGCCGCGGCCTTGCAACGATTCGTGCGCGGGGAAGTCAGCTGCGAACTCATGGGCGACAATGGCTGGCAGCGGCAGCGGGAGAATTTCTCCGACGAGTCCATGGCGGCCGGGGTCGCGGCTGTCTATCGGCAGGTGTTGCAGGAATGAACGCGCAGTTGATGAGTTCGGCTCCCGTGTTTGTGGTCGGAATGAACGGTTCTGGCACCACCATGCTGCTTGATTGCCTGGGCCGCCACCCCGAACTCTACGCATTTCCAAAGGAAACGAGGCTAATTCCCTTCCTGATCTCGCGTGCGCCCTCCTACGGGGATCTTAAGATCGATGACAATTTCCAAAAGCTGTGGGACGAAGTGCGGGCGCTCGCTGTATTTCGGGAGACCAACGACAATACGCCGGTCCCGCTGCCCTCTGACTGGCGCAACTACCCGCGCAGCCTCGCTGCCATACTCGATGCCGTTTTCGGATATTTCGCCGCTCGAGAAAATAAGCACCGTTGGTGCGAGAAGACGCCCCAGCATGTGCAACACCTGCTGGCGCTGTCGCAGCTGTTTCCTGCGGCCAAGTTCATTCACGTGGTTCGCGATGGACGCGACTGCGCCGTGTCGTTCCATCGGCGATGGCTGCGAAGGCCCGAACTGACCGTGTTCCGATGGAAGAAGGTCGTGGCTATCGGCCGCGAGCAGGGACGGCAACTGGGCACTGAGCGTTATCGGGAGATTCGCTATGAGGATCTCACTGCAAATCCCGAGAGTTCGCTGAGAGGGGTGAGCGGCTTTCTGGCTCTGCCCTTCAATGAGGCCACACTCGAATCGGCGCAGCCCTATCTGCAATCCGTCGGCACAGAGGGCAAGCGCGGTCTGCAAGCGAACTCCGGAAAATGGCAGGGTTACTTTTCCGTGCGGCTGCAGCAACGCCTGGAGCGCATCGCAGGCCGCACTCTGGCCAGCTTTGGCTACGCGACGAAATGCCCTGAGTGTGATGCCAACATACCGGGCTGGAAACGCAGGTACTGGTCCGTCACCGAGGCTTTGCGGCAGTTTGGTCGCGAAATCTGGCGCAAACTCAACGGCGACCTGGAACGACCGTGGCGCGTGATCCTGGCCAAGCCGGTCAATGCATTGCGCCAGCGCCAACAGAACGAATACTGATGGACCTTGCTTCGACATCCGACGAGCTGGCACCCGCACGCAGCGCGGACGGTGTGCGCGTGTCGATCGTTATCAAAGCTCTAAATGAAGAACGACACATAGGGGCGGCACTGGCCTCGGCTCGTGCCGCCCTTGAGAAGGTTGGCGGTGAGGTCATCCTTGCCGACAGTGGCTCCTCGGATCGCACCGTGGACATCGCGCGCGCTTACCCGATCGAAGTTTTGCAGCTAAAGAACACCGCCGAGCGGCGTTGCGGCGTCGGCCCGCAGCTGGGCTACCAACGCGCGCGGGGCGAGTTCGTATACATCCTTGACGGCGACATGGAGCTGGATCCGTCATTTCTGCCCGCTGCAATCGCCGCAATGCAGGCCGACCCCAAGCTCGGCGGTGTCGGAGGATTGGTCGAGGAAGCCAGCGAGGCGAGCTACCAGTTTCGGGGCCGAAAGCGCCGGGGCACAGAACGCATTGCCGGGCAGTGCGAATGGCTCGACATGGGGGGTCTGTACCGCGCGAGTGCGCTGCGGGAAGTCGGCTATTTTTCCAATCGCAACCTGCACGCGTACGAGGAGATGGACCTGGGGCTTCGCCTCGCCTCGCGCGGCTGGGCCCTGCGCCGCATAGAGGTCCGGTCGGTCCTCCACCACGGTCGGACCGAAGGCAACTGGGCCTTGCTGGTGCGCCGCTGGCGCAGCCGCTATCTGGACGGTGCCGGCGAGTTATTGCGCGCGGCCGTCGGGCGCCCGTATTTTTTCCGCGCCGCAGCGACACAACGGCACCTGTTCATCGGGTTGCTGATCTGGCTGGGCCTGATTGCGGGTGTGATTTTCGTCAGGGTGAGTGCCTGGCCACTACTGATAACTCTTGGGGTATTGATCGGGCTCATATTGATACGCGCGATGCGCGTCGGAAGTGTTGTCGATGCCTACTTCGGCCAGGTCGTATGGCAGGTCACATCGCTGGCGATGGTCCGGGGCTTCCTGACCAGACCGCGCGACCCGATGGAGCCGATCGAGTACATCGTGATCAGCCCACCGCGATCACCGAAATAACACCCTTTTAATCACCATTATGTGAAAAGGGGGATTATTGTTTACTCCCCCTGAGTAGCATTACGGTACAAGGGGTGGAATCGACGGCGAACTCCTGCGTTGCGCCAGTGTCGAAACGGCGCGGCTCCATTCCAAATCCCAATAGGCGCACTGTTCCATGCTCGTACATACCTTCGGACGGCTATCACAATTGCTGGTCCTGTCGTTTGGCATTGCCGCAATGGAAGCGTCGGCCCAGATTTCCTTCACCGATGTCACTGACGCCTCGGGCGTAGCGCATTTGAGTGAGAGCTATGGCGCCGCGTTCGGGGATCTGAACGGAGATGGTTACCTGGATATTTATGCCAGCAACCACCGCACGCGCGACAGCCTTTTCCTGAATAGAGGCAATGGGACTTTTGTTGATGTCGCCGCGCAAACCATGGATTGGCAAAACCGGCCCAATGCCGACACTCACGGGGGCACCTGGGCAGACTACAACAACGACGGCCACCAGGATTTGATGGTCAGCACCGGAACCGGCAACCTCAGCATGTTTCTGGTCAACGAGAACCAGCGGCTGATCGATCTGACCGTTCCCCTCGGGCTCGGTGAAGCCAATCTGGGAGGGCGATTGCCGGTTTGGCTGGACTATGACAATGACCACCTTCTCGATGTCGTCGTCACGCAATACGGCGGTGTCGCAAAATTATTCCACCAGCTCCCGAACGGGACGTTCATCGACAACACCACCTCGGCCAAACTGCTTTGCGTGCGCTTCATGTATGCGCACCTGTTCGATGCCAACGCCGACGGTCATCTGGATTTTCTGTGCCCGGACGAAACCAATTTTCCGCAGAAAATCTACGACCCGACAAAGTTTCCCTGGAAGAAGCTGTATGACAGCGCCACCCCGACCTCATTTTTCCCCAATGTTCCCCAAGTGGCCGATTCTGTCGTTGCGGACTTCAACAATGACGGGCGCATGGATATTTTTCTTCTGAGCAACGTCCAACTGCGCCCCTCATCGGTAGTGCAAGGAGGCCCCAACAATTTCGAGTCATTGCTGGCCGGCGGCAGCAAGGGCTTTAAGTTCTTCAGTACGGGCGTGGTCACTTTCAAAGTGGACTGGAATAAGGTCGATGAAGGCGTAGGCACCGACATCACGAAGATCCAGATTGGCTCGGGTGCCCGACATCCGTCCGCAAGTACTTTTAGCCTGGATCCGAATGATCCGACCGTGGCAGGTTCTCCCCCGCCACCGACCGATTCGACTTCCCTGCCGATCATGCAGATTGCCTACTCAACGACAACTCATCTTTGGACCGTCGCCATCGTCACCAAGCTCACGCCTACCAGCCCGAGCATATTCAGTCAGGGCTACTTTCAGGTCAGCTCGACAGCACCGATTACCGGACTGACTGGTACGGGGTTGTGGCCCAGCGACAAGGCGGGCCGACCCACATTGTTGATCAACACTCCGGGCCGTTATGTCGACTCGACGGTCGCCGCCGGTCTCGACGCCCCGGTGCAATGCGCGAGCGTCACTGCAGGCGACTTCGACAACGACATGTACATGGATCTGTACCTGGCGTGCCGGACAGGCGCCAGCAACATCGCAAATATCCTTTATCACAACAATGGCAACGGCACTTTCACGGCGGTACCCAACGCGGGTGGTGCCGCAGGCCCCCTGGGACTGGCGGTCACCGACGCGGTGGGAACGGCCGATTCCGTGATTTCCGGCGACTATGACGTGGACGGATTCCTCGACCTGTTTGTCACGAACGGCTTCAATCTGCGACCGCTCTATATAGGCGGGCCGAACAAGCTTTTTCACAACAACGGAAACAACAATCACTGGATCGAACTTGACTTGGTCGGGGTGAATTCCGACCGTGACGCCACCGGCGCACGGGTTTCCGCCACGGCCCTAGGCGTAACGCAGTACCGCGTGCAGGACGGCCGCTACCATCGCTGGTCGCAGGATGCCAAGCGCATGCACTTTGGTTTGGCGGGCGCCGCCGCGGCCAACATCACGGTGACCTGGCCGAGCGGAGCAGTGCAAACATTCCCGAACGTGGCCGCCAACGGGCTCTACAGGATCACCGAGGGGGTCAACGTCCCGGTCCCGGTGGCCTTGGGGATCGCGCCTGCCTATCCTTGCGGCTCTCCAAACCTGAACGGGGCCGTCGATTCCGGCTTGTTTATCTGGAGAGACTGTCCCTCGGGCGAGTGGCGGCTCAAGACCGCAGTCGCCGGGGGCAGCAATACCTACAGCGGCACGGTGACCTCAGACCAGAACTACTCCGGCGTGGCGGCGGTCGGCACCAACTCGCTGGACATCGTGACCAACACGAATCCAAAGCAGATTTCCTTCACCTTTCACACGAATGGCACGGGTACGGACGGCGTCAATTTCACGCCGGTGAACTTCAGCAGCAGCTGCCTTGTCATCAGCGCACCGATTTCGACTCCGATTTATTTTGGACCCTTCCGCATTCCAGAGCCCCGGAGCTTCAGCCTGGAGACGCAGGGCGCCTGTCCCTGAGGGCGGATTGCGCGACTGGCCTCGAAACGCCGTTCCATCGGTGGGTCAGGAAGTTCCTACGAAGTGGAAGTCTCCGTCCTCTTGCGTTATGGCGCGTCCCGGGTAGCTTGAGCGTCTCTATGCCCGACCCGATACCACTTCTTCCCGGCGATCCTCCTCAGGTTTGGGTAGCGCTAACGCAATTCCTCCCGTCGTTACGCTGTGGCCGGAGCTGCTCTAGCAAGATCGTAGCGCAGGCGATGCAATGACCGCGCCTCCGCGATCGGATACCGGCGTGACTGAACTGCCCTCGGACGCCCTGGTCATTTTTGGCTTCTCCGGTGATTTGGCCCACAAGAAGATCTTCCCAGCGCTGTACACCATGGTGAAGAAGAAGTTGCTGGTGAGCCCAGTGATTGGCATCGCCTCGACGGCTTTGGACACCGAGCACGTTCGAGCACGCGTTCGCGACAGCATCGAGCAGTCCGGCGGGATCGACGATGCGCCCGCCTTTGAACGATTGGTGTCCCTACTGAGCTATGTCAGCGGTGACTATAGGGAGCCTGATACGTTCCGGCGACTGAAGGCAGCTCTTGGAGCCGCACAGCGACCGGCCCACTACCTCGCAATCCCGCCGAACTTGTTTGAGACCGTGATCCAGGGTCTGGGCACCTCCGGCCTCGCCCGTAACGCACGAGTGATTGTCGAAAAGCCCTTTGGTCGCGATCTCGCTTCGGCCGTGAAGCTCAATTCGGTCGCGCACGCCGTATTTCCCGAGTCATCGATCTTCCGGATCGACCACTATCTCGGCAAAGAGGCGATCATGAACATTCTCTACTTCCGATTCGCCAACTCCTTTCTAGAGCCAATTTGGAACCGCAACCATGTCGCCAGCGTCCAGATCACACTGGCCGAAAATTTCGGGATCGGTACTCGCGGGGCATTCTACGAAAGCGCCGGAGCTTTGCGCGACGTGATCGAGAACCACATGTTCCAGATCGTCGCTTTGCTGGGGATGGAGCCCCCCTCGTATCGCGGATTTACCGCGATTCACGCTGAGAAGGCGAGTGTCTTCCACGCCATGCGGGCGTTGACGCGTAACGATGTCGTGCGGGGCCAGTATGAAGGATATCGCCAGGAAAAAGATGTGGCCGCCGACTCGGACGTCGAAACCTTCTGCGCACTGCGCCTGTATATCGATTCGTGGCGATGGGCCGGCGTGCCCTGGTATCTGCGCTCCGGCAAGCGTTTGCCCACAAGCGCCGCCGAAGTGCTGGTGAGGCTGAAAGCGCCTCCGCAATGTCTGTTCGATGATTCGGCGCCTGAGGCAAACGCAACAAACTACTTTCGGTTCAAGCTCCAGCCGGCATCGGCGGTAGGACTCGCCGCGCGGATCAAACGACCTGGAAAAGGATTTGTCGGAGAACAGCGCGAACTATTCCTGTGTGAGGACTTCGGTAGTGAGGAAACCACTTACGAGCGGCTGCTCGGCGATGCAATGAGCGGCGATCGATCCTTGTTCACGAGCCAGGACGCCGTCGAGGCGGCCTGGTCGGTGGTCGATAAGGTCCTCCTCGATTGCGCCCCGTGCTTGCCGTACAAGCCGGGTTCCTGGGGTCCGGCCGCTGCCGATGAACTGATTGCTGGCGCGGGCGGCTGGCGCAATCCGGGGCTGGAAGTCGGGTGCCCCCCGTGACCGGATTGCCCGTCAATCGCCTCGGGGAGCCCGCGCGGCCCACCAAAGAGCGGAGGCGGCAACTTTTGGCCGGATTCGCTGCCCAAAGATGGTTACTGGATTTCGACAAGCTATGTGGCCAGATTGGCGCTCAGGAGATGCGATGAACACCAACACCCAAAAGCTTCAAGCGCTCGGTCAAAGCCTGTGGATCGATAACATCAGTCGTCCGATGCTCGAGGACAACACGCTCAGACGGTACATCGCCGAATTTTCGATCACCGGGCTGACCTCTAACCCGACGATTTTCGAGCACGCCATCGGACAGGGCCGGGCCTACGACGAACAGATCGGGGCACTCGCACACGGCGGACGCTCTGGTGAGGATCTTTTCAACCAGCTTGCACTACAGGACCTGACGCGGGCTGCGGACTTGTTCAAGCCCGCCCACGAAGCGACCCGAGGCGTGGATGGCTGGGTGTCTCTGGAAGTCTCCCCGCTCCTGGTCGATGACGCCGACAAGACAATCCAGGCTGCCACGCGATTGCATGCGGCAGCGAAGCGCACGAACCTCTTCATCAAGATTCCCGGCACGGCCACCGGCGTACGTGCCATCGAGGAATCGGTTTTCTCAGGAGTGCCTATCAATGTGACGCTGCTTTTTTCGCGGGAGCAATACCTCGCTGCCGCACACGCGTACATGCGCGCGATCGAACGACGCCTTGCGGCGGGGCTCGACCCGAAGATCGAATCGGTCGCATCGCTTTTCGTCAGTCGCTGGGATGTCGCCATCAAGGATCAGGTGGCCTCCGAGCACCGAAACCGCCTCGGCATTGCCGTTGCAAAGCGGACCTACAGAGCCTATCGCGAACTTCTGGACTCGGAGCGCTGGCGGAAACTCGCCTCCGCCGGCGCGCATCCGCAGCGGCTGCTCTGGGCCAGCACCGGTACCAAGGATCCGGCGGCGCCCGATACCCTTTACATTGAAGCGCTCGCGGCGCCCGATACGATAAACACCATTCCTGACAAGACTCTCGAAGCATTTGCCGAACACGGTAAGGTTGGGGAACCGATGCCGGTCGACGGCGGCGACGCCGAGTCGGTGATTGCCGAGTTCCGCACCCTGGGCATCGATGAGGCCGCTCTTGCCGAGCGCCTGCAGCACGAAGGTGCAGATGCTTTCACCAAATCATGGAAGAGCTTGCTCAAAGGGATCGCGGATAAAGCGTCAGCCTTGTCTCCGGCATAGACCGTCAACCACGTCCCCGGAATAATCCATTACCCATGTGTCCGGAATAGACCGTCCGTGATTGGCGCGCCCGGACGGATTCGAACCGCCGACCACCTGGTTCGAAGCCAGGTGCTCTATCCAACTGAGCTACGGGCGCTTTTTGGCCTGCCCATGGTGGCATGAACCGCCCCCAGGCACCAATCGCCATAAGGCGATGTACTATCTGTGGTTCCCTACAGCAGGTTGAATCTTGTGACCGAACTGGACCCCGCCGCGGCAGGCCGTCTAATCGACGAGCATCTCGTCTGCCTGCCGATCGAGTCATTGCCCGTGGCCCAATGCGCCGGGGCGGTACTGCGCGAGAACGTTTATGCCGAGCGCGACCAGCCCCCATTTGATCGTGTCAGCATGGACGGCATCGCCATCGCGACGCGATCGGCCGACAGTAACCTTCGGCGGTTTCGTGTCCAGGGAACGCAAGCGGCCGGGGAACCGCCCCAGACGCTTCGCGACCCCGAGCATTGCATCGAGATAATGACCGGTGCCGTGCTGCCGGTGGGCTGTGACTGCGTAATTCCAATCGAGCGAGTCCGCCTTGAGAACGGCGCAGCGGAAATCGATTCACAAGCCGTAACGAAGGCTTGGAAAAATGTGCACCGGCGCGCGAGCGATCAACGACAGGGGGCGCTGTTGCTGGCCAGCGGAACGCTGTTGCATGCGCCCGAGATCGCGGTGGCGGCCTCCGCTGGCATGGCGCGGCTGCGGGTGAGCGGGCAGCCTTCGATCATCGTGATTTCGACCGGCAGCGAGCTGGTCGAACCCGGCGAGCCAATCGAGCCCCACCAGATTCGGCGCTCCAACGCGTACGCGGTCGCAGCGGCGTTGCGCGAGCATGGCTTCCAGCGCGTCTCCGAGGACCACATTGATGACGATGCCGCTGCACTGCATGATCGGCTGAGCCGGCATCTGCGCACTCACGAAGTGCTCGTGCTTTCGGGCGGCGTGTCGATGGGAAAGTTCGATTTGGTGCCCCAGACTCTCGAGGCGCTCGGCGTCCAACGCGTGCTGCACGGAGTTGCGCAGCGTCCCGGGCGGCCAATGTGGTTTGGAACAACCCACGAGGGACGTGCAGTTTTCGCGCTGCCCGGCAATCCGGTCTCGACCCTGGTGTGCCTGTCGCGCTACGTATTGCCGGCGTTGTACGCGGCCATGGGCGTGCGCGCGGCCAGCTTCGAGCGCATTGCGCTGGCCACCGCGCTCGAATGGGAGCCCGCACTGACCGGGTTCATGCCTGTGCGGGTGACGCATGACGAGTGGGGCCGGCCCTGGGCCACGCCCTGCCCGACCAATGGGTCCGGAGACTTTACCGCGCTTGCTTTGACCGACGGTTTCGTTGAGCTGCCCCCGGGCCCTGCCAGCTTAAACAAGGGTTTCCTAACCCGGCTGTATCGCTGGTAGCAAATGCCTTCCGTACATTCGGCAGCCTTGACCAACCTCCAGCCCCGCAGGCCGCGTGACACGCTGGGGCGCCCGCTGCGCGATCTGCGCATATCGGTGACCGATCGGTGCAATTTCCGTTGCCCGTATTGCATGCCACGGGAGCGTTACCACGAGCACTACAGATTTCTTAAGTCGAGCCAGCGCCTGAGCTTCGAAGAAATCGTGCGGCTTGCCCGCCTGTTCGTGCAACTGGGCGTTCGCAAGCTCCGCGTCACGGGCGGCGAGCCACTGCTGCGTGCCGGACTTTCCGATCTTATTGGGGACCTGACCTCCCTCTCAGGGGTGGAGGATGTAGCGCTAACCACCAACGGAATACTGCTGGCGCAGCACGCCGCCGAGTTGCGGGCGGCTGGCTTGCAGCGCGTCACGGTCAGCCTCGACAGCCTTGATCCGGCCGTGTTCGCCCGCATGTCCGGGGAGTTGGGAAGCCCGGAAGAAGTGCTCTCCGGGATCAACGCTGCGCAGCGGGCCGGGCTTGTCCCGGTCAAGGTCAACGCCGTGGTGCAGCGTGGGGTCAACGATCACACCGTGCTGCCCCTCCTGGAGCATTTTCGGGGCACGGGAGTCACGGTGCGTTTGATTGAATACATGGATGTCGGCAACCGCAATGAGTGGCGACGCGAGCAAGTGGTGCCTTCGAAGGACTTACTGCAGCTGGTCCATACACGCTGGCCCCTAACGGCGCTGGAAAGAGATTTTGTCGGTGAGGTCGCCGAACGCCATGCCTACGCCGATGGACAGGGTGAAATTGGTCTTATCTCTTCGGTATCACAGCCGTTTTGTGGCGATTGCTCGCGCGCGCGCCTGTCCTCTGATGGCGTGCTTTACACGTGCCTGTTCGCGACGCATGGGCTGGACCTGCGCGGACCACTCCGGGCCGGCGCAAGTGATGAGGAACTGCTGGAGGCGATACGCCAGTGCTGGCTGCAAAGGGACGATCGCTACAGTGAATTGCGTGGTCGCGTGGACCTGCACGGCGCCTCGCGCGTTGAAATGAATCACGTTGGCGGCTAAGGCGGACGCGGCGGGCATGGTTAAGAGAGACACGAAACGGGGATTCAGCCATTTGGATGCCGCGCGCCGCCCGACGATGGTTGCGGTAGGCGCCAAGGCGATCACGCATCGCATTGCCGAAGCAGAGGCGCACATGGCTTTGCCGGCGGCGGTGGCCCGGGCGCTGCGCGCCAGCGGACACCGTAGCGCCAAGGGACCGGTGTTCGACACCGCGATCATTGCCGGCGTGCAGGCGGTAAAGCGAACCGCCGATATCATTCCCTTCTGCCACCCGCTGCCGATCGAGGATTGCAGGATCACCATTACGCCCAAGCCCGGCAATAAAATCCGGGTCTTCTGTCGAGTCGAGACCCATCACAAGACCGGCGTTGAAATGGAAGCGCTCACGGGCGCCACAGTCGCAGCGCTCACCATTTACGACATGTGCAAGGCGCTCTCGCACGACATCCGCATCCTCGAAGTGCGTTTGCTCAAAAAGTCCGGCGGGCGACGCAGCGTGGGAAAGTCGCGATGACTGCGGTACTAAACGGTATGGTTCTATCGGGCGGTCGCAGCCGGCGAATGCAGCGAGACAAGGCGGCGCTCGAATATTCCGGTCAGCCGCAGCTGGCACGCGCCCTGGCCCTGCTTGAGCCGCTGGTGTCCGGCACCTTCGTTTCGGTGCGGGCCGACCAACTGAACGACCCGCAGCGAAGCACGCACCCATGCATCGTCGATCGGATGCCGGACGCAGGTCCGATTGGCGGGATTCTCGCCGCGCTGCACGCTCAGCCTCAGGCCGCCTGGCTGGTGCTTGCCTGCGATCTACCGTTTCTCGACTCGGCAACGCTGCAGCAACTCATTGCAGGGCGCGATCCACGTCGTCTGGCCACCGCTTTCCGCAGCAGCCATGACGGTAAACCGGAACCGCTGTGCGCAATCTATGAGCCCGCCGCCCTGGCGGGTATCGAGACATGGGTCGCTTCGGGTCAGAAATGCCCACGAGGATTCCTGGCCCAGTCGGACGTCTCGCTCCTGACGCTGCGCACCCCGCGCGCGCTGGAGAACGTCAACACCCCCGCGGAATACGGTGCGGCACACGACATGCTGCGCGCCGAAGGTCAACACCGCGGCCGAGCGCACTCGGTCAAAGTGCGGTATTTCGCGGTATTGCGGGAACAGGCTGGCAGGAGCGAAGAGGACGTGAGCACGGGGGCGCGCGACGCTCGTGAACTTTACGAGGAGTTGCGCGCCGTGCGAGGGCTGAAGCTACGCACCGAGCAGCTCCGTGTCGCCATCAACGAGGAGTTCGCCGACTGGTCGCAGGCGCTGGCCGATGGGGATAGCGTTGTATTTTTGCCCCCGGTGGCCGGCGGATGAGTCTTTTCCGCTTCAGCAGCAAGCCTCTGGACTTGCAGGCCCTACGCAGGGAACTTACCGACCCCAGTTGTGGGGGATTTGCGTCCTTCGAAGGCTGGGTGCGCAATCACAATGAGGGCCAGCGGGTCTCAAAACTGGAATACGAGGCCTTCGTGCCATTGGCGATACGCGAGGGCGAACGTGTCATCGAGGAGGCCCGTGAGCGCTTTGGGCTCCGTAATTTGCTGTGCGTACATCGGCTCGGTGAGCTGGAATTAGGTGAGGTCGCCGTTTGGGTGGGCGCCGCATCTTCTCATCGCGATGAAGCATTCAGGGCGTGCCGCTACATTATTGATGAGGTGAAGCACCGGCTGCCGATCTGGAAGAAGGAACACTACCTGAGTGGCACTTCGGGCTGGGTGAATTGCGAACGTTGCGCAGCCCCGGCCCCGGAATCTGATTTCAAGGCCAATCAACCGCCCGCCGCACACGGACATACGCACAAATAGAGTGAAACCCGACCGGCGGGTGTGGCAGCCACAACTCGCACGTCCGCAGTGTGCCGGGGCGATGGCGTTGCCTTAAGCGCCGCGCAGACCCTAATATCGGGTCTGGAGCTGCGCGCCGCGCGGCGGTCGAGGTGAGGATCAGACGGTGGCCAGAGAATACGAACCCGTGGTGGGTCAGTGGTACGAGAACATCGACGAAAACGACAGCTTTCGCGTGTTGTCGGTCGACGAAGATGCCGAGCTCATCAAGATCGAGTACCTCGACGGCGACATCGAAGAGATCGAAGCCGACATCTGGGCGGAATTTGATCTGGACAAAATCGAACAGCCCGAGGGCTGGTCGGGGGAGGAGATTGGAGCGTCGGAAGAAGAAGACGACGAGGACGATGAGGACTGGGACGATGACGACGACGAAGACGATGAGGACGACGACGATGACGACATCGATGAGGAAACGGACGAGAATTACTGAGCCCTAGCTGACGCGCGCTGTTTCCTCGCGCGGTACGCTTTACCGTCGAGTCTTTTTGTAATGCGCTGACAAACGCCCTTGGGTGCATTCGATCGAATCCAACAGCGGCCCCGCGTGGCCACGACTTTCCGACACCAAGCACCGTCGCCGAACGCAGCAATTGCAACAGTGCGCTGGCGAGCGCGCCTCCTGGATGTTTGGTAGCCTGAACGCATGAGCAACCCTTACGAGAGCTGGTACCACGAGCGCGAATCCGCCTGGCTGTATCGCGTCGTGGCCGAGGCGGATGACGATCAACGCCATCGACAACTTTTCCTCGCCCTCGCCGATGCCGCGGAGGAACAAGCCACCCATTGGGCAAAGACCTGCAATC
The DNA here is from genome assembly GCA_963795685.1 of uncultured Gammaproteobacteria bacterium. Taxonomy (GTDB): domain Bacteria; phylum Pseudomonadota; class Gammaproteobacteria; order Steroidobacterales; family Steroidobacteraceae; genus FEN-1191. Next base: position 978,676 of record CAWCJE010000005.1, on the reverse strand, counting down.
CGGGCGAATTTAAGGTACAGGTTCGCGCCCGGCTGGTGGCGTGGCTGGTGCGCCGACTCGGCCCTAACGCGCTCAGACCGATCCTTGCGGCCATGAAGCTGCGCGGATTGTCCGTGTACGGCTCCGCTCCATCGACGGATGGACATCTGATGCCCGTGAATGTGCGCGACGTGGGTCAGCGGCATAGAAGCGTGACCGGCGGAAACAATCTGCGCGCGGGCGTGTTCGGAGTGAATGACGGCTTGGTGTCCAACCTCAGCCTGGTCCTGGGCGTGGCAGGTGCCGGCGCCAGCGGCCAGATTATCCTGACCAGCGGGCTGGCCGGATTGATGGCCGGATCGCTGTCCATGGCATCAGGCGAGTATGTGTCAGTCCGCTCGCAGCGCGAAATGTACGAGCACCAGATCGGCCTGGAGCGCGACGAGCTGGCGGAGTATCCGGCCGAGGAAGCCGAAGAGCTGGCATTGATCTATCAGGCTCGCGGCGTGGATCTGGACCAGGCCCGCGCCATCGCCACACGCCTGATGTCGAACCCTGAGCACGCGCTCAATACCCTGGCACGCGAAGAACTCGGCCTCAATCCGGACGACTTAGGTTCCCCCTGGACGGCAGCGGTGTTTTCCTTCTGCGCGTTTGGCGCCGGTGCACTGGTGCCGCTGATCCCCTTCTTACTCCATGTGGCCGAACCGCTGACCCAATATTGGTCCGTGGGTCTTACTTTAATGGCGTTGTTCGGGATCGGCATGGCACTCAGTTTGTTCAATGGCCGCAGTGCAATGCGCGGCGGCTTGCGTATGGTGCTGATCGGATCGGGAGCCGCCGCCTGTACCTGGGCCCTCGGGCATGCCCTGGGCAGTGCCCTGGGGTGATCTCAGTGGCTCTGAAGGCTTGAACTCTGCCGGTCCGGTATCATCTTAAGGTAGGCGCGACCCAAGAATAGGCGTCGCCAGAGGCTCAATTACCATGAAGCGCATTCTCCTCTTCCTGGCCACCAACCTGGCCGTCGTGGCCGTCCTGTCCGTGGTCGCTCGCGTGACGGGCCTGGACCGGTGGCTCGCGGCCAACGGCAGCAGCTATCAGGCTCTGCTGGTAATGGCTGCGTTGTTTGGATTCGGCGGAGCGCTGATTTCACTCGCTATTTCCAAGTGGACTGCGAAGCGTGCCATGGGAGTTCGGGTCATCGACCGGCCGGCGACGGCCGACGAGGAATGGCTTATCAACACGGTGCGGGCGCTTGCCGCCCAGGCCCAGATCGGCATGCCCGAGGTCGGCGTGTTTGATTCACCCCAGCCCAATGCTTTTGCGACGGGCGCGCGCCGCAATGCGGCGCTCGTCGCCGTGAGCACGGGGCTGCTAAGCAGCATGAGTCGCAGCCAAGTGGAGGCGGTGCTGGGTCATGAAATAACCCACGTCTCCAACGGCGACATGGTCACGCTCACGCTGATTCAGGGCGTCGTCAACACCTTCGTGATCTTTCTGTCCCGGATCGTCGGCAGCATCGTCGATCGGTCCCTCTCCCGAGACGGCGAGGGCCGGGGTGGGATCGGCTACTTTGTCACCGTCATGGTGACGCAGATGGTGCTGGGCATCATTGCCAGCATGATCGTCATGTGGTTCTCGCGTCGACGCGAGTTCCGTGCCGACGCCGGCGGCGCGCACCTGGCAGGCCGTAACAATATGATCGGCGCGCTCGAGCGCCTCAAAGCCGCACATGAGCCCAGCCTCCCCGCTCAGCTTGCCGCCTTCGGAATCGGTGGCGGGCCCGGCAACGGGTTGCAGAGGCTGTTTATGAGCCATCCGCCACTTGAGGAACGCATCGCAGCTCTGCGATCTGAGGTGTAGTTTTTACGGCCATAAGTGCTTGAATCGGCAATGATCGATTGCAAGCCCCGGACCGCTTCGGTAGAGTCCGTGCCCACTTGACATTAAGCGGGTCGCGTTGGCGGCCTACAGGAAGTCCATGACGCTCCCCGCCGCTGAACACCGCTCTTTCCGGCTCACCTCGCGTGTGTGGAACGCGGTTGCCGGCATTTACGACAGCAGCCGGCACAACCTTAAGTTGGCACGCGCACAGTTCCCGGATCGCATTGATTGGGCGCGCAGCGTTCCGTTCCTGCTGATGCACCTGGCGTGCCTGACCGCGTTCTGGACCGGCGTCAGCCCGGTGGCGATCGGGTGGCCGTGGCCGCGTACGTCGTGCGCATGTTCGCCATCACCGGTTTCTATCACCGCTACTTTTCCCACCGCACTTTCAAGACCTCCAGGGCCGGCCAATTTGTCTTCGGCCTGCTCGGTGCTTCGGCCGTCCAGCGCGGCCCGGTCTGGTGGGCCGCACATCACCGCCATCACCATGCCACCTCAGACCGCGCCGCCGACGTGCACTCGCCCTCGCAGCACGGTTTCTGGCGCTCGCACATGGGTTGGTTCCTCACGATCAAGGGCTTCGCACCGGATTTCCAATTGGTTCGCGACCTGATGAAATTCCCAGAGCTGCGCTGGCTGGACCGCTTTGACATCGTGGTGCCGGTATTGCTGGGCGTGGGTATGTTTCTGCTCGGGGTAATTCTGCACAACGTCGCGCCCCAGCTCGGCACCACGGGCTGGCAGATGCTGGTGTGGGGTTTTGTGATCTCGACCGTGTTCTGCTGGCATGCCACCTACACGATCAACTCGCTCTCGCACGTATTCGGCCGCCAGCGCTACCGCACCGGCGACACCAGCCGCAACAACTGGCTGCTCGCCATCCTTACGCTCGGTGAGGGCTGGCACAACAACCACCACTACTACCCCAATACCGTGCGCCAGGGTTTCTATTGGTGGGAATACGACATCACCTTCTACATGCTCAAGCTCTTGAGCTGGTGCGGGGTGATCTGGGACCTCAAGCCCATCCCGGCCGCGGTCCGCGAAAACCCGGCCCGCCGGCTGCCCACTCGGGGCTGATACCTTCGAGAATTGTCGGCGCACCGCCTTTGGGTGGATACTTGCGCCGTGAAGCCAAGCATAGTTCCTGGCGATTTCGAGGCGTCCACGGTCAGAACTGCCGGACCCTTGGAGTCGCTCGGCCGGCGTCTGCTGCATGCGCAGCTCCGGCGCTTGAGCGATGGCGAGATCCGACTTCTGGATGGGGGATCCGAGCAACTGTTCGGCGCACGTTCGGAACGCTGCCCACTCTCAGTCACCATTGAGGTTTTGCATCCGCGTTTCTACGCCGACGCCGTGTTTGGCGGCACGGTGGGTGCGGGGGCCGCTTACATCCACGGGCTTTGGCGCTGCAGCGATCTGACCGGCCTCACTCGCCTGATGTACGTCAATCGCGACGTCATGGATCAAATGGACCGTCGCTGGACCCTTCTTAGTCGCCCGCTGCTGCGGGCATTTCACTGGCTGCACCGCAACAGCAAAGTCGGCAGCGAGCGCAACATCAGCGCCCATTACGATCTGGGAAACGATTTTTACCGCCTGATGCTCGATGAAACCATGGCTTATTCCTGCGGCATCTTCAAGGATGAAGGCACCAGTCTGGCGAGCGCCTCGCGAGCCAAATTCGAGGCCGTATGCCGTAAGCTCGCGTTGCAACCCGAAGATCATCTGCTCGAGATCGGCACCGGCTGGGGAGGCCTGGCAATCTACGCGGCGGAAAATTACGGCTGCCGAGTCACCACGACGACCATCTCGCGCGAACAGCATAAGTTTGCGCTCGCACAGGTCGAGGAACGCGGCCTCGGCGATCGGGTTACCGTGCTGCTCGAGGACTACCGGAACCTAAAGGGCCAATATGACAAGCTGGTGTCCGTGGAGATGATCGAGGCGGTGGGCGCTCCGTACCTCGACACCTATCTGGCCAAATGCGCGGCGCTCCTTCGCGAAACCGGCTCCATGCTGCTTCAGGCGATCACCATCCAGGATCAGAACTACTTTGCGCAGCTGCGCACGGTCAATTTCATCCAGCGCTACGTGTTCCCGGGCAGCTTCATTCCTTCGGTTGGCGCGATCGCCGAATCGCTCCGTCGCGTCACCGACCTTAAGATATTTCACCTGCAGGACATTGGCCCCCATTACGCGCGCACGCTCGCCCTGTGGCGCCGCAATTTCTTCGACCACCTGGCGACGGTTCGCAAGCTCGGGTTCAGTGACCAGTTCATCCGCCTGTGGGAATTCTATCTGTGCAGCTGCGAAGGCGGCTTCGCCGAGCGCGCTCTGGGCGATGTGCAGTTGTTGCTGACCAAGCCCGGTTGCCGGCGCGATGTCATCGCGACCTGCTGATTAGGCATGCCAGAGGCGAACACCGGCGCCGCGGCCTCCGAGCTGCGCGAATCGCTGCGCGCCCTGATCGGGCCGGACGTACTCCTCGAGACTGCCGCGGAGGCCCAGCCGTTTCTCACGGATTACCGCGGCCTTTTCCGCGGTCGCGCGCTGGCGGTGGCGCTGCCGCGGGACCTCGGCGAAGTCTCAAAACTGCTGGCCTGGAGCCACGCGCGACAGCATCGGTGTGGTCCCGCAGGGCGGCAATACAAGCTATTGCGGGGGCGCCACACCCGATGACTCCGGACTGCAACTGGTCATTGGGATGCGGCGGCTGAACCGCATCCGGCAGGTCGACGCCGACCAATTTCACCCTCACCGCCGAAGCGGGCTGCACGCTCGGCGAAGTACAGCGCGCGGCCCTCGGTGCGGGGCGGTACTTCCCTCTTGAACTGGGCTCCTCGGACAGTTGTCAGATCGGCGGAAACCTCGCCACAAACGCGGGCGGACTTAATGTCGTGCGCTACGGCATGGCACGCGCACTCACGCTCGGGATTGAGGTCGTGCTGGCCGACGGCCAGGTGCTCCAGCACCTGCGCGCGCTTCCAAAGGACAACACCGGCTACGATCTCACCGGTTTGTTGATCGGTTCCGAGGGCACATTAGGCATTATCACCGCCGCCACCCTTAAGCTCTGGCCGCCGCCCCACAGCACGGCCACGGCGTTCGTTGCCGTAGGGGAGCTCGCCGCCGCGGTGGAGTTGCTGGCGCTGTTGCGCGCACGGACTGGAGAGCGCGTCAGTTCCTTCGAGCTGCTGCCGCGCAGCGCGCTGGAGTTGGCGCTGGCGCACGTCGAGGGCATCACCGACCCGCTCAGCGCGCCGCACTCATGGTACGTATTGCTTGAGCTGAGCTCGACAGCCGATGAAGGGCTCGACGGGCTGCTCGAACAAGCCCTCGGTGACGCCACCTCGGAAGGACTGGTGCTCGATGCGGTCATCAGCGCCAATGAACGCCAACGGGCCAGTCTGTGGAAACTTAGGGAAAATATCCCGGAAGCGCAGCGTCGGGCGGGACCGAGTCTCAAGCATGACATCGCCGTGCCGGTCGGGGCGCTGGCGCGATTCGTTGACTTAGCCTCCGCCTGGATCCGGGACAAGGTGCCCGACGGCGTACTGATCGCCTATGGCCACGCCGGTGACGGAAATCTGCATTTCAATATCAGTTTTCCCAAGGAGACGCCGGGGGCGGCGCTTGCCGCGCGTGAACCGCTGATCCGGCGCGCGATCCACGATCTGGCGGCTTCCCTGGGCGGGAGCTTCAGCGCCGAGCACGGCATCGGCCGGTTGAAGGTGGGCGAACTCGAGCGCTACACGAGTGCGGTGGAATTGGCGGCCATGCGTAGCATCAAGCAGGCGCTTGACCCGCGCGGGATCATGAATCCCGGCAAGCTCCTGGCCGCATCCTAGTCCGCATCGCCCGGGAGCACCCTCACTAGGCCCTCCTGCGTCGTACTGGCCACGAGCACGCCCTCGCGCGTAAACAGGCTCCCCCGCGTGTACCCGCGGCGCGCCCGAGGCGCTGGGGCTGTCGGCCGCATACAGCAGCCACTCATCCATGCGGGCGGCGCGATGGAACCACATGGCATGATCTATGCTGGCGATGATCAGCCGGCCCCTGGCGATGGTCTGCTCATGTCGCAGCAGTGCCGTGCCCAGCAGGTGAAAATCCGAAGCGTACGCGAGCAGGCAGCTGTGCAGCCGATCGCCATCGGGCAATCGATCGACCGTGCGAATCCACAGGAACTGCCGCGGCGCGCCTGCGGTCGTTGCGGTGGCGGAGAGCGGTACCACGCGAAATTCGATCGGGCGCTCGAACACCAGTTGGCGAAGGCGTGGTGATAGGCCGCGTAGAAATTGCGAGTCCGGCGCAAGTGACTCGGGCAGTTCCTCGGGCGATGGCACCTGAGGCATGGGCAACTGGTGCTCAAAGCCGGGCTCGGGCTGCTGGAAGGACGCCGAGCAATTGAAGATCTGTTCGCCGTGCTGAATCGCGGTCACTCGGCGGCTGGTAAAGCTTTGCCCGTCGCGACTGCGATCCACAAAATAGACAATAGGCGCGTTGAAGTCGCCACGCCGCAGAAAATACGCGTGCAAGGAGTGCACAACGCGGTCCTCATCAACCGTGGCGTAGGCGGCCTGCAGTGCCTGGCCGAGCACCTGACCTCCGTATACCTGCGGACTGCCAATGTCGCGGCTGGCACCGCGAAAAATGTTCACTTCGATCCGTTCAAGCTCCAGCAGGCGCAGCAGGCCGGAGAGACGCTGGTCCATGTCGCTATCCGGCCGTAACGCCCAGGCGCTTTTGCATCGCCGGGCTGGTGGTGGTGTATTGCAGATACTGCTTCTTGGCCGGATATAGATAATGCTGGACGGCGAATGCCGCGAGCGCCGCTTCGTGAAACGCCGAAAGAATGAGCTTCTTCTTGCCCGGATAGGTATTGATATCGCCAATTGCGAAAATGCCCGGGATATTCGACTGGAATTTCTCCGTATCAACTTTGATAGCGCGCTTGTCGAGCTCCAGTCCCCAGTCGGCGATGGGTCCAAGTTTTGGCGCCAACCCGAAAAACACCAAAAGCTGCTCGGCATCGATGTGGTGTTTCGCTCCGCCCGTGGTGCTCACTTCGATCCCCGAAATTCTCCCGCCGGCCACGTGCAAGGCGTGAGCGAGCCCTTCGATAAATTGCAGCTGGCCCGCCGACTCGAGCGCTCGCATCTTAACTACCGAGGCCGGAGCGCCACGAAACTCGGCGCGCCGGTGCACCAAGGTCAGGGCAGCGGCCCGGGGCGCCAACTCAATCGCCCAGTCAAGCGCGGAGTCCCCTCCGCCGAATATGACCAAACGACGCCCATGGAGATTAGTCGCGTTGCTGACTTTGTAATGGATCTGCTGGCCTTCAAATGCCTCGACGCCCGCCAAGCCGAGCCGCCGCGGCTGGAAGGAACCGACTCCGCCCGCGATCACCACGGAGCCCGCGTCAAACGCGGTGCCTGAGCTGCTGAGCAGGTGGAACCGGCCGCTCTCCTGCTTGCGCAGCTCAACGACCTCCTCGCCCAGGTGCAGCTCGGCGCCAAAAGGTTTGATCTGCTGCAGAAGGCGATCGACCAGTTCCTGCGCACCGCAGATCGGTAGGGCCGGAATGTCGTAAATGGGCTTGTCGGGATAAAGCTCGGTACATTGCCCGCCCGGAACGGGGAGCGAGTCAAGCACATGAGCCTTGATGCCCAACAGACCGAGTTCAAAAACCTGAAACAGTCCGGCCGGACCGGCGCCGATTATGACCGCTTCGGTCGTGATGGGTGCGCGCAATTGTGGGGCTCGCCTGCGGGGTAAATAGCCTCAGCGATTCTAGCAGGCAACCCCTAGTCATTAAACGAAAATACAAGGACAATCCGCTCAAGGCTGCTGTGATAGCAGGCTTATTGACTCCCAGAGGAACGACCATGAGCACCAATGCCGAACTGCACCAGCGCCGCCTCGCCGCGATCCCGCGCGGGGTCGCCAATTCGCTGCCCGTCTACGCCGATCGCGCCACTAACGCTGAGCTGTGGGACGTCGAGGGCAAGCGCTACGTTGATTTTGCGAGCGGCATTGCGGTGCTCAACACCGGCCATCGCCATCCCTCGGTCATCAAGGCGATCAGCGCGCAACTTGAGCGGCTGGTGCATACCTGCTTTCAGGTGACGCCGTATGCGAGCTACGTCGAGTTGTGCGAACAACTCAATAAGCTTGCGCCCGGATCGACCGCAAAGAAATCGATGTTGTTTTCGACCGGCGCCGAAGCGATTGAGAACGCGTTGAAGGTCGCTCGCTATCACACTAAGCGTTCCGGCGTCATCGCCTTCAGCGGTAGCTTTCACGGGCGCACGCTGGCGGCCATGACTTTGACCGGCAAAGTGCAGCCTTACAAGGCCGGCTTCGGTCCGATGATGCCCGGCGTGTTCCACGCACCCTTTCCCATGAGCTACCACGGCGTCAGTGTTTCGGACTCTCTCGAGGCCCTCGAGCAACTGTTCAAGGCCGATATCGATCCGGCCCAGGTGGCCGCCATCATTATCGAGCCGGTGCAGGGTGAAGGGGGTTTCTACATCGCGCCCCCTGAGTTCCTACGCGCCCTGCGCACCGTGTGCGATCGGCATGGGATTGTGCTGATCATCGATGAGATTCAGTCCGGCTTTGGGCGCACCGGGAAGATGTTCGCGGTCGAATATTCCGGCGTCGAGCCCGACCTGATGACCGTCGCCAAGAGCATTGCCGGCGGCGTGCCACTTTCCGCGCTGATCGGCAAAGCCGAAATCATGGATGCTCCGCCGCCCGGCGGTCTGGGCGGCACCTATGCAGGCTCCCCGCTCGGTTGCGCGGCCGCGCTTGCCGTGCTCGAGGTCATCCGGAGCGAGAAGCTCCTGGAGCGTTCGCTCCACCTGGGCGAGAAATTACAGGCGGGCCTGCGCGCGTTGCAAAAGCGCTACCCGGCGATCGGTGAGATCCGCGGCCTCGGATCGATGGTGGCGATAGAGCTCATCAAGAACGGCAAGGCCGACCAACCCGACGCTGAGCTGACCCGGGCGCTTGTGCAGGCCGCTGCACGCCATGGGTTGGTGATACTTTCCTGTGGCGTCGTACGGCAACGTGATTCGGTTTCTGGCGCCGCTGACGATTCCGGAACAGATGCTCGAGGAAGGATTGGGCAAGCTCGAGGCCGCTCTTGCCGAAGTCAGTTCAGCCGCGAAACAGGCGGCCGCCTAGTCGGATCGCGGCTCTTGCAGCTAAGCGCGACCGACGTTCGCGTCGGTGGGCGCGTGAAAGTACTCGCTCTCCGCGGCGATCTGACCGACCAGCCGCTTTAACTCGGCGAGCCGCGCTTCGGCGGTGTTGATCGGCAGGCAGTCTTCGCAGCGCGCATCGCCACAGGGCTGGCGCGCGTACAGCCAGTACTGCACAGCGCCGGCAAGCAGGCCGTCGGCGATATCCCAAAGATCGGCTTCCTTGTCCTTGCCCGCGAGGCGATTGCCCAGGTCCACCGCCTTGGTAAAGGCGGCATCAAACGTGTCTGCCTGTTCGTCCATGGAGTCATTGTACCTGAGCAGCTTATGGGAAAGCCGGTTCCCGTGTAGTCAGGCTACTGATAACCGCGCGCCTGCAGGGCAAACAATTGCGCATACTGCCCGCCCGCCGCCGTCAACGACTCGTGCGTGCCGCGCTCAATGATCCGTCCGCGATCGAGCACCGCGATCTGATCGGCCATGCGCACGGTCGAAAACCGGTGTGAAATCAGAATCGTAATGCGGCCGCGCGCCAGACGTCGGAAGTGCTCGAACACCTCGGCTTCGGCACGTGCATCCATCGACGCGGTAGGCTCGTCCAGCACCAGCACGTCGGCTGCCGGTGCGCATGAAGGCGCGCGACAGGGCGATCTTTCTGCCACTGGCCTCCGGACAGTTCCCGTCCATCCCGAAACCATTTGCCCAGCTGGGTCTCGTAGCCTAGCGGCAGTTCGTCGATGAATTCGGCGGCACGGCCCTTTTCGGCGGCCGCGCGCCAACGGGCCTGGTCCTCGAAATGCGGCTCATCGCCTACGCCCACGTTTTCGCCGACCCGCATCTGGTAGTGTGCGAAATCCTGAAAGATCACGCCGATCCGCTCGCGCAGCGCCACCTCATCCCACTCGCGCAGGTCCAGGCCCTCGAAGCAGATGCGCCCCGAGGTGGGTGCGTAAAGACGCGTGAGCAGTTTGATCAGCGTGGTCTTGCCCGAGCCGTTCTCTCCGACCAGCGCAAGCGAACTGCCCGGCGGCAGCTGCAGGTTGATGTCGTGGAGCGCGGACTCGTTCGTGCCCGGGTAGGTAAAGGTGACGTGCTCGAAGCTTATTCCCGCGGCAGGATTCGGACCGCGGCGCGCATTGCCCGCGGGGGGCGCCACCGGCGTTTCCAGGTAATCGTAGAGCGTGGACAGGTACAGATTGTCCTCGTACATCCCGCCAACCGCCACCAGCATCGCGGCCACCGCGCTCTGGCCCTGGCGAAACAGCAGCAGGTACATGGTCATTTGACCGAGTGTGATGGCGCCCGCAACCGCCGCCAGCGCGATCCACGCGTAGGCCGCGTACAGTGTAATCGTGGCCAGCAGGCCCAGAAAAAAACCCCAGGTGTCACGGCGGATGGAAAGCGCACGATCCTGGCCATAAAGACGCAGGAAAATGTCCCGATAGCGCTGCAGAAAGCGCGCGCCCAGTCCGAACAACCGCACTTCCTTGGCGTGCTCCTCGCGTGCCAGTACCGTCTCCAAGTACATCTGCATGCGCGACTCAGGCGAACGCCAGCGGAAAAGCCGGAAGGCGTCGCCCGGAAAATTTAGTCTCGGCGATAAAGGGCGGCAGTCCCGCCACGAGCAGCGCCACCACGGTCCAGGGCGAGAAAGCGCACCAGCAGCACACCGAAGCTGAGCAGCGATACCAGGTTCTGCACCAGCCCGAAGGTGCGCATCACCAGGCTCAGCGGCCGGCTGGACGCCTCGCGGCGCGCCTGCGTGAGCTTGTCGTAGAACTCGGAATCCTCGAAGTGCCGAAGGTCGAGCGTGAGCGCCTTTTCGAGAATCATCACGTTGACACGCTGACCGAGTTGCGCACGCAACAGCGCCTGGCACAGCGACAGACCGCGCTGCACGCCGGAGAGCGCCCCGACCAACAAACCCTCGAACAGCACCATGCGCAGCACCAAGCTCACGTCGTGCCCGGGCGCCCGCATCGCGCCCACGACAGCATCGACGATCCGCGCGCCGATCCAGGCGATGCCGGCGGGCAGCAAACCTCCCAGCAAGGTGAGCGCCGCCGCCGCGAACAGCATCCGGCGATTGGTCTCCCAGACCAGCTGGATGGCGTGCTTGCTGTAGCGAAATACGCCCAGGAAATTCAGCAGCATTTCGTCGGGACGCTGCTGTGGCGAAGCCGGCAGCGGCAGGGGCCGGGCGCTGGAGCTCATAAGGGACCTCCGCCCATCACGCACCGTGCCCGGGCCGCTCGATCAATCTACAGCACGAACGTTGCGCCAGGGCCAGCAGGTACCGGCCGCCTGTCAGCTCGCAGACCCTCAAACGGCCGAGCTCGAATCCCGATTCGCGAAGCCATCGGCGGATGCCGGCCTTGGCGGTCCCGCCCGTACCGGTCTCGGTCTCATCGACGCATTCGATCACGAGCAGTCGGCCGGAGACGCGTAACACCCGTGCGGCTTCCTCCAGCACCGCGACCGGCCGCTCGGCCAAGGCCAGGATCCGGTCGATCGTCACGGTGTCGAAGGATTCCCCCGCAAACGGCAACGCGTACATATCGCCGCGACGGAACTCGCAGTGAGCCAGTGCGCGCCCGTGCAGGCGAGCCCGGGCCAGGCGCAAAGCGGGTGCCGACAGATCAACGCCCACGGCGTGGCTCGCCTGAGCTCCCAAGATCTCAAGGACCCATCCCACTCCAGTGCCAATGTCGAGCAGGTCCCCAAGCTTGGAATTCCCCAGCTCTTCGCGCAGCGGCCCTGCCAGTCCGGCGGGGGCTTGTTTGAAAGGTGCTCCGGAACCGAGCTCGACGGCCGCTGATTTTTCCCGCTCCCCGACCACCTCGGCCACCCGGGCCCGATCATGCTGCACTGCGGGATCATCGGGATCCATCGCGGCCAGCAGCTCGCTGAGCCAGGCGGCGCGTGGCCCAGCCGCCGGGGTTCGGTAATAGACCCGTTGCTGTTCCCTAAAACGGTCCAGGAAGCCGGCCTCAGCAAGGAGCCTCAGGTGGCGGGAGACCCGGGGCTGGCTTTGCCCCAGCACCCGGCAGATTTCCCCCACCGTGAGCTCACCGTGCCCCAGAAGCGTTACGAGTCGCAGCCGGGTGGGCTCGGCCAGGTTCCTCAGCCCCTGGACCACCTGCTCGATTCGTGTCCCCTCGACAATCATCCTTCGAATATAAACATATCTTTATATATATGCCATCCGGATGGGGTAAAATGCCCGCCCGGCAGAGACTTAGCTCAGGCCAAGCGGTTCTGGTACCCTGCACGGCCTTTTTTTACCCCCATCGCCGACCCCTCCTTTATGCAACGCCCGATCCGCAACATCGCCATCATTGCCCACGTTGACCATGGCAAGACCACCCTGGTCGACTGCTTGCTCAAGCAGTCGGGCACCTTTGCCTCGCACGAGAAAATCGGCGAGCGGGTCATGGATTCCAACGACATAGAGCGCGAGCGCGGTATCACCATCCTGGCGAAGAACTGCGCGATCGAATACGGCGGTACCCGCATCAATATCGTCGACACCCCGGGCCATGCCGATTTTGGCGGCGAGGTGGAGCGCGTGCTCTCGATGGTCGATGGCGTGCTTATCCTGGTGGATGCAGTGGAAGGCCCGATGCCGCAGACGCGCTTTGTCACTCGCAAGGCGCTGGCCCTTGGCCACAAGGCCATCGTCGTGGTCAATAAGGTGGATCGCCCCGGATCGCGCCCGGGCTGGGTGGTCGATCAGACCTTCGACCTGTTCGACAAGCTCGGCGCCACCGACGAGCAGCTCGACTTTCCGGTGATCTACGCCTCGGCGTTGCAGGGTTGGGCAAGCCTGGATCCCACCCGGGTCGAAACGGACATGACCGCATTGTTCGAAGCCGTACTGCAATACGTGCCTCCTCCCCGCAGCGAGCCCGAGGGTCCGTTGCAGCTGCAGATTTCGACGATCGATTACAACTCCTACGTCGGTCGCATAGGGATCGGGCGGATTCGGCGCGGCACGCTGCGTGCCGGGCGCCAGGTCGCGCTCCGTTACGGCGAGGAAGACCGCGGCTTCGCGAAGATTGCCCAGGTGCTGAGTTTTAAGGGACTGCAGCGCGAAAGCGTGGACGAGGCGGCCGCCGGGGACATCGTGGCCGTGACCGGCATCGAGGATGTGAATATCGGACTTACGATCTGCGATCCGGAACAGGCGGAGGGGCTGCCCCCTATCCAGGTCGACGAGCCGACCCTGGTCATGAATTTTCAGGTCAACACCTCACCGCTCGCCGGACGCGAAGGTAAGTACGTGACCAGTCGCCAGATACGTGAGCGGCTGATGCGCGAGCTGCAGAGCAATGTGGCCTTGCGCGTCGAGGAGACGGAGGAAGCCGACGTATTCCGAGTTTCTGGTCGCGGCGAATTGCACCTGACCATCCTGGTCGAGAACATGCGGCGCGAAGGGTTTGAACTCGCCGTCGGCAAACCGCAGGTGCTCAAGAAGGAGGTCGATGGCCGGACGCTTGAGCCCTTCGAAGCCCTGACCGTGGACATTGACAGTGATTGCCAAGGCGCGGTCATGGAAGCACTGGGTGTGCGCCGGGCGGAACTGACCGATATGGTGATCGATGCCCTGGGCCGAGTGCGACTCGAATACCGGATTCCGGCGCGTGGCCTGATCGGCTTCCAGGGCGATTTCATGACCATGACGCGCGGCACCGGTCTGATCAGCCACATTTTCGACGGGTTTGCCGAAGTTAAGGGCACGATTCCGGACCGCCATAACGGGGTGCTTATCAGCAACGAGAACGGCGAAGCGGTGGCTTACTCGATATTTGCTTTGCAGGAACGCGGTCGCATGTTCGTAAGTCATGGCGAAAAGGTCTACGAGGGCATGGTCATCGGCATACACAGCCGCGACAACGACCTGGTGGTCAATCCCATCAAGACCAAGAAACTCACCAATATTCGTGCGGCTGGCAAGGACGACGCGCTGCTACTGACGCCGCCGATCAAGTTGACGCTCGAGTACGCGGTCGAATTTATTGCCGATGACGAGCTGGTGGAAGTAACCCCCGAGAGTATCCGCATTCGCAAACGCTACCTCTCTGAGCACGACCGGCGCAGGCTGGCACGCACCGATGCGGCCGCGGCGGCCGGCTCGAAAGCCGGATCTCTTAAGCATCGCAAACGCGAGCTCCGGTAGAGCGATTGCCGGATTCAGCATTCGCCATTGAGCAACTGGACGAACCGGGCAAGCGCCTTGCGCTGGTCGTCCCACAACACGTAGTCCACCGTGTTCCCAGCAGCGCTGGCCTGCAGCTGCAGATTCCGCGCGCTGCCAATAATCGCGAGGGTGGCCGAGGTCGGTGCTCAAAACAAAAGGTCTTCACGGTCCGTCCCGCTGGGGCGCCCACGAGGTGAATGATTCCAAACTGCGCGGGGCTACCGCCGCTGGCATCCACAGCAATCCGCCGGTCGTCGGCCACAAGCACCAGCGAATCGGGCACTGGCCTCTCGGGCTCATGGCGCGCATCCAGCGTTGACCAGGCATAGGCAATCAGCAGGCAGTTGCGCTTGCCAGCCTGATCCACTGTAGCCCCGTTGAAGGTCACGTAGTCCCGCAGGTCAGCTCCGTGTTCGCCACGGTCGTGCGCAAACAGCAGCGGCTTGTCGGGCAGTGCTACGGTGGCCCCGCTCTGTCCATCGAGGTATTGATGGGGCTGCTTGGGGCCTGCCACCGCCGGATCCGCGGCCTCAGGATTGCCTGCGCAAGCCGCAAGCAGAATTGAAATTCCACAGAAAAAGACGAGCTCGCGGCAGTTCGGCATCGAGGATATTCCTTGCGTGGAATCGAACCAAAGGAGACGAGGTCACATGATAGAGGCTCAGCGCAGAAGGCAGGATACAGCGCTCAATCGTCGCGCAAGTTCTGGCCTGGAAACAGTTCCTCGTTGAAGCCAAATTTGCGCAGATCCTTGATGCGCGTCGGATAGAGCACGCCATCGAGGTGATCAACCTCGTGCTGCACCACGCGCGCGTGAAACTCTTGCACGGTACGATCGATCGCCGCGCCCCATTGATCGTTCCCCCGATACCGCAGGCGACGGTGGCGCGGAACCAGGCCGCGCATTCCCGGCACCGAGAGGCAGCCCTCCCAGTCCTCCTCTTTGCCGCCTCGCAGCATCTTGAGCTTGGGATTGATCAGCACCGTATACGGGACCGCGTTCGCGTCCGGGTAGCGCGAGGTCTGGCCACCTCCAAAGATGACGACCCGAAGCGGGACGCCAATCTGAGGCGCTGCCAGTCCGGCGCCGTTTGCCGCCAGCATGGTGTCGTTCATGTCGCTGATCAGGCCCAGCAATTCCGGAGTGCCAAATTCGCGCACCGGGGCGCTGACCTGAAGCAGACGCGGATCTCCCATCCGCAGGATCGGTTTGACGGCCATGGGACGTAGGGGCCTCGATAGACGCCCGGAACGGCAGGGGCTGGGCGTTTATGGTCGCCCGCCGGCCGGGTCCGGGACATGGGGTTGGCAGATGCCGTGCGGTGATCTTAACATGGGCATAGTCAGACGAAGCTTGGCCCGGCAAGGCCAACCCCACCCAAAGAGGAAGATCATGATGAAAGTTCTGTTACCCCTATCATTGGTCGCTGCCCTGGTGGCGGCACCCGCCTTTGCCGATTGCTCGGCTCCGACCAAAGAGGTCAAGATTCCGGACGGCGCCACGGCCAGCATGGACGACATGCTCGCCGCCAAGCACGCGATCCAGGAAAACAACACCGCGGTCGAAGCGTATACGCAGTGCCTCAAGGCCGAACAGGACGCCAAGATCGCCGCCGGCGGCACGGACATGAAGGACGAGGAGCGGGTGAAGATCAGCACGGAGTACGCCAACCGCCAGAATGCGGAAGTCGAAAAACTTCAGAAGCTGGCCGACAAATTCAACGTCGAAGTCCGCGCGTTCAAGGCCAAGCAACCCCCGGCGGCACCGGCGGCACCTCCACCGGCCAAGTAAGCTTTCAGAGCTGCGACCCGCTCGCAAACGTGTCGCAGCTCTCCAGCTTCCCGCCGTCGAATCCGCGCTGAAACCAGCGCTGCCGCTGTTCGGCGGAGCCGTGGGTGAAGGTTTCGGGCACGACGCGGCCCTGCGTGCGTCGCTGCAGCGTGTCATCGCCTACGGAGGCGGCCGCCTGTAGCGCCTGCTGCAACTCACCGGGTTCGATCACACGCTGCGCCTGCATCGCCCAGACGCCGGCGAAGCAATCCGCTTGCAGCTCGACTTCCACCGAGACTCGTTTTTCGCCACCCTCGCCTTGCTGGGCGCTCATGCGCTCGGCCTTCTCGGTAATGCCCAACAAGTACTGCACGTGGTGGCCGACCTCGTGAGCAATCACGTAGGCACGGGCAAAGTCGCCAGGGGCGCCAAACTCCGAGGATAGTTGATTGAAAAACCCCAGATCGATATAGACCCTCTGGTCGCTGGGACAATAGAACGGCCCGGAGGCGGCGCTGGCCCGTCCACACGCCGAGGCCACCTGATCGGTAAAGAGCACCAGCGTCGGGGGCGGATAGTTTTGGCCGCGCGCGGCAAAGTATTTCGACCAGACGTCCTCGGTCTCGCCCAGCACCGCCGCGGCAAAGTCGCCCTGCGGATCGGTCGGCGCGCCGGTGGGCGCATTCTCGGAGCTGACGCCCGATCCTTGCGTGACGGCCTCGCCAGCTCCCAGCAGGCCAAGCACGGTGCTGGGGCTGATTCCGAGAAAGTACCCGGCGATGACCAGCACGATCGTCCCGATGCCCACGCCCGCGCCGGTCCGGCCGACGCTGAACCCCCGGCGGTCTTCGACGTTCTCGCTGCGCCGCATGTCTTCTAACCGCATGGCCTTGCCTCCTACAACGTGCGTCAATGGCCTTTGGGAGGTTCCAGTCCCTTTGTGTACAGGACCTTCCCGTCGGGCTTGACCAGTATCGCATCGACATCCCCGAGCCGCTCGTAGATCTTAATGGCCGCTTCGGCGCCCAGCACAAAAGCCGTCTTGGAAAGACCCGTCGGTTCGCGTCGCAGTCGGCGCCAATACCGTGGCACTGCGCACGGCGCTGGCCGAATGGCCGGTGCGCGGATCGATGATGTGGTGATACCGAATGCCGTTCTCATCAAAGTAGCGCTCGTAATCACCGGAGGTGGAAATGGCGGTGTCCACCAGCGGTAAACGCGCGATAACTTCATCGCGGCGGTCCGGGTGGCGGATGCCGACGATCCACGGTTTGCCGAATCGATCGCCGATGATGCGGCTGTCGCCGCCCGCCGAGACCAGTGCGTGCTTGATGCCGGCTCGCTGCAGGATCGCGATGCCGCGATCCACCGCGTATCCCTTGGCAATACCTCCCAGGTCTATGCGCACACCGGGCTGCGAGAAGCGCACGCTGGAAGTCGACCGATCGAGAATCACGTGACGGTAGTTGACCGCCGGAAGCGCGGCGGCGATCTGCTTCTCATCGGGCCGGCGCCGCGCACGGAAGTCGTACATAAACCCGACGCTGGCATAGGTGATGTCGAAGGCGCCTTCGGTGATGCGGGAGTACTCGAGTGAGGTCTCCAGCAGATCAAACAGCTCCTTGCTTATTTTTACCGGTCCTCGTGCGGCCTGGGCATTGACGCGCGAGATTTCGCTGTCAGGCTTGTAGGTGCTCATGTCGGCGTCGATGTGACGCATTTCGGCCATGACGGCATCAATTGCCCGCTCGCCCGCCGCGTGTTGCTCGCTCCAGAGCTCAACCACGATTCGCGTACCCATCGTGCCGTCATCGACCCGCGAGAGCCATTCCGCCCTCGCCGGCGCGCTCGCCGACACCCACAGCTGCGGCAGCCATCATGGGCAACGCAGAATGCATTGGCGCGTTCACAGCGTCAGTGCCTCGCCCGGTGCGGGCATCGTCACGGGCACTCCCGTCAGCAGCCCGGCGAATGTGGTCATGGCATCGCCCTCACCGTGTACCAGGATGGTTCTTTCCGCCCCGCCAACGCGTTTATGCCAGCGCAGAAGTTCGGCTTGATCCGCGTGCGCTGAGAAGCCACTGATGGTGTGGACCTGCGCACGCACCGGTATTTCGTGGCCAAGCAGCGTGAATCGAACGGGCACCATCAATAATCCGGCGCGCCGGCGTACCGGAGGCGGCATATCCCACAAATACAATGCTGGAGGCCGCGCGCGGCAAATTGTGCACCAGATGATGGCGTACTCGCCCCCCGGTGCACATGCCTGATCCCGCCATGATGACCGCCCCGCCACCGATTCCATTGATGGCGATGGAGTCCGATGTGGCGCGCACCAGATGCAGCCCCGGGAAGCCAAACAGGTCCTGCCCGCCACTGAACAATTTGGCGGCGTCCTCGTCGTAGCATTCAGGATGTGCGCGATAGACCGCGGTTGCCGATACCGCCATGGGCGAATCGACATACACCGGCAGCTGGGGCGGCAACGATCCTGAGGCAATGGCCGCGCGTATCCAGTACAGGATCTCCTGGGTACGCTCCAGCGCAAAGCTCGGAATCACCACATTTCCGCCACGGCCGACCGTGGTGGCGATTGCGCCGACCAACTCGCTGACCGAATCGGCCGTCGAGCGATGGCAGCGATCGCCATAGGTGGTTTCCATCAACACGATTGCTGCCGGGGGCGGGTCCGGGTCGCGGATGATTGGCCGGCCCGCGCCACCGATGTCCCCGGAGAACAAGACGCGCCGCGCTCGACCGCGCTCGGACACTTCCGCCAGAACGTGCGCTGAACCGAGGATGTGGCCGGCATCGAAGAAGCTCACCCGTAAATCGTCGGTAACGGCATAGCGCCTACCGTAGGACGCCACGCGACGCAAATCGCGCCATGATCGATGACACTCGGCTTGGGTGTACAGCGGCGCCGCCGTTGTGCCGGGCGCCCGGCGCATGTCGCCAAGCGGCATCCTCCTCGGCCATGTGGGCCGAATCCTGCAGTACGATTTGGCCAGTTCGCGCGTGGCGGCCGTGGCGATGATCTCGCCGCGAAAGCCGCGCCGGGCCAACAACGGCAAGCCGTCCGCAATGATCCAGATGGGCATGGGTGAGCAGCAGCTACATCGAGCGTGGCCGGATCGAACCCAAAAGGGTTGCTGTTTTCCGTTCCAGTTCATGCGCGCCCTGAAACATGCCGCAGTCGATGAGTACTCGCTTGCCGGCGCACTCGAGCAGGTGGCACGAACCGGTTACGTCATGATCGGCACCATGAAAGGAAATCTGCATTGCCTACCTCCGTTCAGTCGCCAAACATGTCCTCGCCTGCGCTGCGATACCAATCGACGATGCTGTCCAGGACTGGCCGTGCGTCCTCGGCAAACCAGAACAGTCTCGCATCCTCGGCATCGATGACGCCTTCTTCGATCAGGAAGGGAAATTGATCGCCTGGCGCCAGTACTCGGCGCCCACCAGGACCACCGGCACGGCCGCACCTTGCCGGTTTGCATCAGCGTCAGATTCTCAAATAGTTCATCCAGGGTCCCGTAGCCGCCGGGAAACGCCACCAACGCCCGGGCTCGCTGCAGAAATGGAGCTTACGCATCGCGAAGTAATGGAAACTGAAGCACAGCTCGGGCGCTGACGTAGGGATTGGGATATTGTTCGTGGGGCAATTCGATATTGAGTCCTACGGTCTGCGCCTTCGCGTCGTGGGCGCCGCGATTTGCGGCCTCCATGATGCCCGGCCCCCCGCCCGTTACGATCACGGTGGCCGCGTGGCGCGGATCGGGATTGCGCTGCGCCACCAGCCGGCCGAACTCGCGCGCGATATCGTAGTACTTGCTGCGCGTCGCCAAGCGTTCGGCGATCGCCACCTGACGCTTTAATTCGTCGTCGGCCGGCGCGTGCGTCGGCGGCGGCGCGCGCGAGCGCCAGGCGGCGCTGCGCGGCGGCGGGCTCTTCGATCCGAGTGCTCCCGAAGACCACGATGGCGTGCTTGATGCCGGCCGCCTGCAGGAACACTTCCGGCTTGAGATAATCAAGCTGCAGGCGTTCGCCGCGCTGATCTTCGCGTTGCAGGAATTTCGTCATCGGCAGAGCCTGGCGATATAGCTCGGGCTATTTAGCAGCGCCGCCAGCCGCGCCGGCGCCTGGGGATCATCGAGCGATGACTTTGGCGGTTTGCCCGGGAAGGCGCACACGACGCGATGGTTTCATTATTTGTGCCGTTCGGCATCGGTCAAGGCGAAGTGGTAGTGGCGGCCGGGGATACGGGCTGGACGGATGTCCTCGGTGAACTGCGCCGCATCTGGCGCTGCGACCCGGCGTGCCCGGCGATCCGCGCCAGTAAAAAACATGCAGTAGCTGAAGGCGGCGATCGCGGCACTCACGGCCAGCCAGGCCCAACGCCGCCAGTGATCGGGAATATGCAGACATTAAGTTCTCTTGAAGTGCAGCTTGCCCGTACAGCCAGGCCGGAGCCGGAGCCCATTCGACAGCAATGGATGGGCCCGGTTCATTAACGGGGCCGCTCGTCGCTCAAGCCGCCTCGCCCAGCGCGGCTTGCAGCAGACCCTTTTGCGCCAGCCACTCGCGGTTGTACAATCTGCTGAGGTACTTCGCGCCCGAATCGCACAAACACAGTCACGACCAGTGTGCCCGGGACCCAGTTGCCGGGCCACGCGCGTTGCGGCCACGACATTAACGCCGCTGGTACTGCCCAGAAACAGTCCCTCCTCACGCAGCAACTGGTAGACGCAGGCGACACTGTCGGCGTCCTCGACATGAACGGCATCGTCGATCGGCGCATCCTGCATATTGGCGGTCACCCGGCCGATTCCGATGCCCTCGGTGATCGAGCCCGAGCCAGTGGGCTTGAGCGAGCCGTTGCGAATGAACTCATATAACGCGCTGCCTGGAGGATCAGCAAGCACCGTGCGCACCGCCGGATTCTTGGACTTGAGATATTCCGACACGCCGGCGAGCGTGCCGCCGGTTCCGCTGGCCGCAACGAAAGCGCCAAGGCGCCCTTCGGTTTGCTCCCAGATCTCCGGACCTGTGGTTTCCACGTGTGCGAGGCGATTGGCCCGATTGTCGAATTGATTGGCCCAGTATCCATCGCGAATTTCGCTCGCCATGCGGCCAGCGACCCGCTGGAAGTGATTGGGGTCACTGTAGGGCACCGTCTTGACCCGATGAACCTCGGCACCCAGATCCTTCGATCAGCGAATATTTCTCGGGAGACTGGTTGTCAGGCATGACAATGACGCACCGGTAGCCCCGCGCACTGCACACCAGAGCAAGGCCGATGCCGGTGTTTCCGGCCGTGCCCTCCACGACCGTGCCCCCAGGCACGAGCGCGCCGCGCCGCTCGCCATCAAGCACGATACCGCGGGCCGCTCGGTCCTTCACCGATCCCCCTGGATTCATGAATTCGGCCTTGCCTAGGATCTCGCAGCCCGTGCTCTCGCTGGCGCGGCGTAATCGGATCAGTGGCGTATGGCCGATGGCCTGAACTAAACCTAGGGCTGTCTTCATTGCTACAAGTCGCAAGTGCGCCGATGTATCGCGTTACGGGTCCCTCATTATGGCCGTCCTTCTCATAACTATGACGCATAAGGGGGCTGGCTTTGATACCTTACAATGCCGTGACGTCGCACGCACGGACTGCGGCACAATGGGCCATGAGCCAGCATTACCCCCCGACGCTTCGCCGGTTACGCCAGAACGAACACGTTCGCGCGCTGACACGCGAGGTGCATGTCCAGCTCGATCAGCTGATCCAGCCGTGCTTCGTGGTCGAGGGCGAGCAACCGCGCTGAACCGGTGCCCGGACTCACCGCTGTCATGCAGGAGACCCCCGACTCGCTCCTGCGGCAGGTCGAGGCCGACCTGCGTGCCGGCGTGCACGCCTTCCTGCTTTTTGGCGTGCCGCGCGCCCGCGCCGAGCGGAGCATTGACTGGTCCTTCACGGCCGGTCAGGTGCGTGCGCTCAAAGAAAGATTTGGCAAGGATATTTGGCTCGCCACCGACGTTTGCCTGTGTTCCGCCACTCCGCACGGTCACTGCGGCGTGCTCAACGCGGAGGGCGATCACGTGGACAACGACGCCAGCGTGCAGGAACTGGCGGCCGCCGCCCTGGCATACGCCCAGGCGGGGGCTGACTGCGTCGCTCCCAGCGACATGATGGACGGTCGCGTTGCCGCCATACGTGAGGCGCTCGACCACCACGGACTCGAACGCACGATCCTCATGAGTTATTCGGTGAAATTCCATTCCAATCTGTACGGGCCATTTCGCGTGGCCGCGGACTCGGCGCCGAAATCCCAGAGCGGATTGCGAGACCGGGCCAGCTACCAGCTTGATCCCGCGCGCCCCGCAGACGCTTGGTTGTGCGCTGAGCGCGACGTGGCGGAGGGCGCGGACATTCTGATGGTCAAACCCGGACTCCCCTACCTCGATCTGCTGCGAGAGCTCACGCGTGAGTTTGCACAACCCTGGGCCGTCTATCACACCAGCGGGGAATTTGCGGCGCTCGAAGCGCTGGTCGCGCAGGGCCTGGCATCAAGGGCCGCGTTGCATCGCGAAATCCTGACCGCGTTCAAGCGCGCCGGTGCCAGCATGATCATCACCTACGGCGCACGACACGCACGGGAGCTGCTGGGACTGTGACAAGTTCCGAAGAGCTCTACGCCCGCGCTCTCAAAGTGGCGCCGGGCGGCGTGCATTCTCCGGTGCGCGCCTTCCGTAGCGTAGGCGGCACACCCGTGTTCATGTCCGGCGGCCATGGGGCGCGCCTGCGGGATGTCGAGGGGCGTGAATACCTCGACTTTTGCATGGCCTTTGGCCCTTTGATCCTTGGGCACGGCAACCCGAGCGTGCGCGCCGCGGTCGATGAGGCTTTGGGTAGGGGCTGGAGCCTTGGCACAGCCGAGCCCTACAGTCTGGAACTGGCCGAGTACATCACCAGCCGGGTGCCCTGGGTGGAAAGCTTGCGCTTCGTAAATTCGGGCACCGAGGCGGTGATGTCGGCATTGCGGGTGGCCCGGGCTGCCACCGGTCGCTCGAAGATCCTCAAGTTTGAAGGCTGCTACCACGGTCATGTCGATGCAATGCTGCTGCGCGCCGGTTCCGGACTCGCGGATGCGCCAGTGCCCGACAGCGCTGGTCTGGGCATCCTGGCCACGACCGAAACCGTGGTCGCACCGCTTGACGATGAAAAGGCGCTTGCCGCGGTGTTCTCCGAACACGGGCGGTCGCTGGCTTGCGCGATCATCGAACCGTTGCCAGCCAATTTCGGACTGCTCCCGCAGCGCGGCGAATTCCTTGCGCGCGCTGGCACGTCTGGCGTCCCAGCACGGCGCGCTGCTGATCTTCGATGAGGTGATCTCAGGATTTCGCGTCGGTTTCCAGGGTTACGCGCCGCTTGCCGGGGTCAAACCAGACCTGGTGACCTACGGCAAGGTCATCGGCGGCGGCTTTCCAGTCGGCGCCTACGGCGGGCGCCGAGAACTGATGCAGCTGGTCGCGCCGGTCGGTCCCGTTTATCAGGCCGGAACTCTGAGCGCCAATCCCGTGGCCATGTGCGCGGGGCTGGCGATGTTGCGCGCCTTGAGCGATGGGACCATTTACGCTCAACTGGAAGTCCTCGGCGCACAGCTCGAAGAGGCTCTGCACAGGGTGCCAGGCCTGATTGTGCAGCGGGTCGGATCCGTTTTCTGGCTCTGCCTTGCCGGGGGCCAAGGCGCGGGTGGTGCGATGCTGCGCAGTCCTGCCAGTTTCCCCTCGGGCTGCGCGCAACGATACGCTGCGATGTATCATCCGTTACTGGCGCGTGGCATCTATCTTGCGCCCAGTGGATTTGAAGTTGGATTCATCTCTGCAGCGCATACCAGCGCCGACATTACCGCCCTGGCCAGCGCGATTGGCGCGGTCTGCGCGGCCCTGCCGGCCTAGTCTCGTCCCACGGCCGGGATTTTGTGACGGACCGCACACTGCGGCTTTCCGGCGAGAATCCCGTATATTCTGTCGCATCAGATTTGTGAACTCGTTGAGGGCATTTTCATCCGCCAAATCACACAGTTGCGCTCATGAATCCGGAGGCCTAGCGCGGTGGCAAACGCTGCACATTCCGCAAATCCTAACGGCCAGGAAACTCGGCCGGGCACGATGCCAGCGATGCACGGGCGTGCACCGATCCTGTATGTGCTCACGGGCGACGATGTGCTGCTGCTCGAACTGGGCCCCTTGCTGGGCGCTCGTTACCGAACTCGGCCGATCGATTCCGCTGATCAAATAACCCCGGGCAACAATTCCCCTTGGGCGTTGATGATTGACGCCTCAGCGCGAGGCGACGCGCGCGCCCAAGCCGCACGCGTCAAACAGCAGTACCCGCTGGCTCCGCTCCTGGTGATCTGCGCAGACGGTACGGCTTCGGACTGGGCCAGTCCGCTCGCTCGCGGGGCGCTTACCGCCATCATTGAACGCGGTTCGCTGGGATCCGAAGCCTTTGAGTCGGCGCTTAGCTCGGCCGATCGACAAATGGCTGCCGAAAGCGCAGGGGGCCGCGTGGCGGGCAGCAGGGTCAGTACGTTTTTCAAACGGATTCCGATTTGGATGCTGATCGCAGGTGCCTTGGTGTTGGCGGCGCCCGCCGCCTGGTTCCTGCTTCGTAACAACGCGCGCGAGGCCCCGGCGACTTCAAAAGCGATGCTCAAGGCGCCCCCGCCGATTGCCCCCTCGGGAGCACAGCCAAATGCCACGGCCGCGACGCCTGTCGCGGCGGCCCCACGCACCGTGCTGGAGCTGCTCTCCGATGCGCGCGTTGCATTTAGCGAAGGCAAGGGATTGCTGCCACCGACCGAAGGCAACCCCACCGGCAACAGTGCTCTGGAGCTCTACGCGAAGGTCCTCGCGCAAGACCCGCAAAATGACGAAGCGCAGGATGGATTGCGCAGGCTCTTTAGCGTGGCAAGCGCGCGCATTCGAGCCGACCTGAATGCGAACAAGGTGGAGGAAGCCGAGCGTCTGTTGACTGCATTTCGCGGTGTCGGCATCGATTCGAACGCCCTTGCGGCACTCGAATCGGAAATCACAGCGGCCCGGCCTCGCGCACTGGCTGCGCAGGCGCGAACCGCGATCTCCAAAGGAGACACCGAAGGCGCGACGCAGCTGATCTCGCAGCTGAGCGCAGCGGGTGCAGATCGTGCGAAGGTCACCGAATTGCACGATGCGCTGGACTCGCAACGTAGCGCAGCGCGCCTTAACGAACTTGCCAATCACGCACGCGCCTTGATCAAGTCCGGAGCGCTGCTGGAACCTGCGAATGACAGCGCCCAATCGGTCGTATTGTCCATGCAGCAACTCAATCGCGGCAGTCCGTTGACGCTGAATATCGAGCGAGAACTGCAAAATGCATTGATTGAGCGCACGCTCGCGGCCTCACACGCCGGACAGTATGAGCTTGCACAACAGCTGCTGAACTCCGCTTCCATTCTTGGCAACGGGACTGAACTCGCCGCCGCACGCCGGCAGGTCCAAAGTGAAATCGATTCATCCACGCGTTCCCGAGCTGTCCCCGCGGCCGCGCCGGCGGCGGTCACCCCTGCGACCACCGCCCCTGCGCCGACTTTCCTGCGCGCCAAACCCCTCGCTCCTTTCGATGTCGCTTACCCGCAGCGTGCGTTCGAAGCCCGACAGGAAGGCTACGTGATTGTCGAGTTCACACTCGATGCCAAAGGCCATGCCAGCAATCCGAAGATCGTCGAATCCAGTCCCGTCAATCTCTTCGATGATGCCGCGCTGCAGGCGGTCAGGCGTGGTCACTTCGACACCAGCGAACTGGGCGAGTCCGGCGCCTCGCAGCGGGCGCGCCTGCGGATTGCCTTCAAGCCGTCGGTGCAGTAAACCCCGGAGCAAGCATGGCCCGATTGTCCCTAACTCATCGCGTCCAATGGCTGCCCGTCGCTGTCACTGTCGCCTGTGCCGCTGGTCTGGCGTTGTTGCTGTTTACTGGGGTGCGGCTCGCCGCGCGGCTTCAGTCAGCTTCCTCGGCGCTCCAGCTCGCCTCGACCCTGACCGCGCAACCGCAGTTCCTGCGCTCGGAATTGACGCTGATACAGCGCGGACTCGAGAGCCAGACATACGTGGGCAACTCACTTCGCGCCCTCGCCGCCAGCCGCGCGGCGAGCAATACGTCCTACGAGCATCTTGCCGCCGCGATGGCCAGGAGCGGTCTGGCCGCTCGCAGTGACATGTCGATGCTGCTGGCCAGTGCCAGCGCGCGTTGGCGTCCCGTGGATTTAGGACTTGAGCAGCTCGAACAAGCCAAGACCACAAGTCTTTATTCGGATTCGGCCAACGGTTCGACCCTGACTCCGGCGGGCGTAAAGCTCAAGCGCGTCGTGGATGAGTTGCTGGTCGCCCAGACGCAAAACACCACGGTGCTGGCCGCGGACCTCGGCAATCTCTCGGCGCAACTGCGCGAGGCCGTCGTGCACGACGGTCAGTCGCTCCGCGGCCTACTGCTGGGAGGAGCGGGCCTGGCAACCCTGCTGTTGGCCACCATGCTGTATTTTGCGTGGCGCGCTGGAAGGGCGGCGGACAGCGCCGCCGAAGCCCAGCGGCAGGTGGAGAACATTCTCGGCACGGTGCGCGAAGGGCTATTTCTGATCTCACGGGACGGGCGCATCGGTGGGGCCTATTCCGATTCACTGCTGCCGCTCCTGCACACCACCGCTCCGGCCGGACAAAGTTTCGAGGATCTGCTTCGTCCGCTGGTGAACGAACGCACACTGCTGAGCGCCAGCAAATACGTGGGCCTGTTCTGGAAGGACAGCGTCAATGAGGAGCTGATCGAATCGATCAACCCGCTCAGTCAGATCGAGGTGAGCTTCCAAAAGCCCCAAGGGGCCGCCGAGATACGTTATCTGTCGTTCTCATTCCGGCGCGCGCGTGGTACTGGCACCGCGACCGACTTCGTGCTCGGCGCGGTCGCTGACATTACCGATCGGGTTCAGCTCCAGCAGGAACTTGAACAATTGCGCTCGGGCACCGATTCGCACGGCACCGTATTGCTCCAGCTGCTGCGGACCGACCCGCTGCAGCTGCATTCGTTCCTGAACAATGTTGAGTTGGCGGTCCGCCGCTGCAACGTGCAGCTGCGCACTCCGGGCATCAAACCTGCCGAATTGCAGCAAAAACTTCAGGGCGTATTCCGAGAGATGCACACCCTAAAGGGCGAGGCGTCCGCCCTGGGGCTTGAATCGTTCGTACAGCGGGTGCACGCCATCGAGACGCTTCTCAGCAGCCTGCGCGACCGCCCGGAACTGGCCGGAGACGAGTTCGTTCCGGTAGTCGTCAAACTGGACGAGTTACTCGGTCACATGACCGCCATTGCCAGCATGCGCGAGCACGTGCACCAGGCGCGCTCCACGGCCGCCTCGGTCGAAGACATCCGGCCGGAAAAACACGGCGACACTGCGGTGATCGCCTCGCGGTCCGCACCCGACCGCGCCACGGGGCTGGAGCTGCTGCTGGAACGCCTGGTCCGAGAGGTGAGCTCCCCCGGAACCCGCAGCGTAAGACTGGTGTGCGAAGGGCTGGACAGAGTGCCCAACCAGTACCAGGCGCCCGTGCGGGACATTTGCATCCAGATGGTTCGCAATGCCGTCGTGCATGGCATTGAATCCAGCGAAGAGCGGGCTGCAATGGGCAAGCCACCCGGCGGTACCGTGCGCGTGCGGTTCAGCGACAGCAACCCGCAGGAATACTCATTGCTGATTGAGGATGACGGCCAGGGCTTGAATACCACCCGGATTCGCAAGCGCGCCCTCGAACGTGGCCTTCTGGACGCTGAGCAGGCGGCCTCCCTTGACCGCAGTGGGGCGTTCCGGCTGATCTTCCAGTCCGGATTTTCGACGGCCTCTGAGGTGAATGAGCACGCCGGCCGCGGAGTCGGGCTGGATGTGGTCAACGCTACGGTACGCGAGTGCGGGGGACGCATCGGAATAGCCACCTCCCCCGGCAAGTACACGCGCTTCAAGACGGTACTTCCGCGCCGCAACGCCGGCGAATCGTCGCACACGACGGCGGCGTAATCATGGGTGGGCCTGCGCCACATCATCGGCTGCTGGTGGTTGACGACTCGAACGTGATTCGCCGGCGTATCGAGCGCGCCAACGATGTACCTGAAATTGAAATCATCGGTTCGGCTCGAGACGGCCTCGAGGCGCTCGAGCTGCACGCGCAGCTGCAGCCCACCCTGGTTACCATGGACCTGACCATGCCGCAGATGGGGGGCACGGAATGCGTGGCAGCCCTCGTGCAGCGTGATCCAAATCTTCGAATCTTGGTAATCTCCGCCCTGGCTGACAAACTGACCGCAATCGAGGCTCTTGAAAAAGGCGCCAGTGGCTTCCTGTGCAAACCGTTTACCGACCGCCAGCTCAACGACGCTCTGCGCAAGCTGATCGGAGTCGAGTAGTGGCCATACCATGACGCTTGAGACCGAAGTCGCGGTATTCGTGGGCGGGGTGCTGAATTACTTCGGCACCACGGTCCAGCAAGCCGCCCAGTGCGGCACCCCGCACCTGGCGCTGGGCGAGCGCCCTGAAATGTCCGATTACACCGGCGTCGTCCAAGTCACTGGCAAGCGCGTGGGCCTGGTCGCCTTTACGGCTCCCAAAAGCATGCTCAGCGTCATGCTGATGCGCATGCAGGAAACCGACATGAGCCACGAGAACCTGTGTGATCTGGTCGGAGAGATTACCAACACGCTGTCTGGCAACGCACGTCGAGACTTCGGCCAGCAGTTCCAGATTTCTGTACCCTCGATCCTCGCAGGACGCGACGGAAGACTCGAGTACCCAAAGGCCAGCCGACCAATCATCATTCCGATCGAGTGGCGCAACTACCACGCACGGCTGATCGTCTGCTTGCAGTAAGAGCGCACGCGACGCGCCCGGGCTTGGATTATCCGGTCGTCTGCAAGCCCAGGCCGATGCCGGCGACACTGGTCAATAGGGCCTCCAGCAATGCCGGATCACTGCGCCCGCCTTCTCGCCAGCGTCGCAGCAGATCCACCTGCATCAGATTCATCGGGTCAACATAGGGGTTGCGCAGCGCAATGCTGCGCTGAAGCGTGCGGTCGCTGTCCAGCAATTCCGTGCTGCCCTTGATCTGGCAGACCAGTTCGCAGGTCAGGTCAAATTCAGCGCGAATGGCTGCCGCGATCGGCGCGAGCTCGGGCGGGGCCAGTTGATCGTAGCAGGCGCTGATCTCCATGTCCGCGCGCGCCAGCATCGCTTCGATGTCGTCTATCAGGTTGCGGAAAAACGGCCACGTTTGGTAGGCGCTGCGCAGTAATTCCGCGCCGCGCTCGGTGAGCGCCTTCCGTAATCCCGTGCCGGCACCAAACCAGCCCGGCAACATGTGTCGCGACAGCGACCACGCATACACCCAGGCTGAGGCAGGCACCTCCTCGATACTCTGCGCGTGCTGGGATTCACGACGTTGCACGGCGCCTATCCGCATCCGCTCGATCACGTCGATAGGGGTTGCCGCGCGAAAGAACTCGAAAAATCGTGGCCCGTCGAGCAGATTTCTCCAGGCAACGCGGCTGGCGGCCGAAAATTGTACGGCGGCCTCGGTAAACGCAGTGCTCTCCTGTACCGTTACCCCGCTGCGTACTGCCAATGTGGCCAGGGTGAGCGTGTTGAAGGCCCGCTCCAGCGTGCGCATTGCATTGGCGCGCAACCCGAAGTTCTGCGAAATACCCTCGCCTTGCTCGGTAAATCTCAAGACACCGCTGACCGACTCGGCGGGCGCCGCACGCAGCAGAGCGTCGATGCGGCCACCACCGCGCGGGATGCTGCCGCCGCGGCTGTAGAACAGCACATGACGGTCTTGTGCCCGATCAAGCGCAGCAGCCAGCGTGCGTTGGGCTTGGTAGGCGGCCAGCCGAGAGGCCACCATGCCACTCTCCAGGCTGCTCTCCGAATAACCAATCAGTACCGTCTGCTGTCGTTGTCGGGCGGCAAGATGGCGTTGGTAAACCTGGTCGGCCAGCAACTGCCGCATCACCTCACCGCACCCCTCCAGGGTCGCCACCGAGTCAAATTGAGGAGCGACGTCGATCGCCGCGGTGCCGTTGCGGCGGTCTCGGGCGCCAGCCCAATGCGCCAGGACCAACGGAGCAAGCACGTCGGCGGCCGTAGCTGCCGCGCTGACGATATAGAGACCTACCGCGTCCGGCCCGTAGCGGTGGCGTCCTTGCAGAATGGATTCGAACACGGCCAAGGTGCGCCTGCCGAGCGCATCGAAGGCGCGAATTGGGCCGGTGTCCCGAGCCAGCGCCTCCACAAGCCGGGCATGCTGTTCGGTGGCACTGCGCTCCCGCCATTTCGGGTCGTCGAATCCTTGCGCAATTACGGCGTGGTGCACGCTGGCGTGTTGCCTCAGATCGAGCGTCGCCAGGTGAAAACCAAACGTGTCGATGCGCGCGAGCAATCGACGTACCACAAAGTAGCCCGCGTGCATGCCTCGATGCGCGCGCAGGCTATCTGCGATCAGCCCCACGTCACCGCGAAACTGCGCCGGGCGATCGTAGCCGTTGGGACGGCCGTCCAGCGTGTTGCGCAGTCGCTCGGCAATCTGGCCGAACAGCACCCGGTACGGCATTCGATCGTGGCGCGCCGGGGTAAGTCCGGGTGCCCCCGGCAACAACGTGCGATATTCCTCGATGCGCCGGGTGACGGCGGCGGACACGCCCACGCGCACAGCGCTCTGCGACAATTGCTGCGCCAGCGCCTGACATTCACCAAAATAATTGTTGATGATGACCTGTTGCTGGCGAGCCAGGGTCTCGCGAATGCTCTTGGCGTGCACGTCGGCGGCGCCGTCCATGTCGCCGCCCACCCAAGTGCCGAAGCGCACGATCAAAGGCAGTTCAATTGATTCGGCGTCGGCACCGTAAAGCGTAGCCAACGCTGCCGCAAGTTCTTCGTAGAAAACCGGCACGATCCGATAGAGCACCTCGGCAAGGTAGAAAATGACGTGCTCGCGCTCGTCGGCAACCGTCAGCTGCTCGCGCGGATGCTCTGCGGTTTGCCATTCCACGGTGACGTCGGAACGAATCCTCGCCAGCAATGCCGATTTTTCCTGCGGTGCCAGCAACGGATTACTTCGCTCGAGTAGGCGATCGGCGATGCGCTGCTGGCGGCGCAAGCCCGTGCGCCGCGCCGATTCCGTGGGATGCGCTAGCAGCACCGGCTCGATGCGCAGCTGCCGCAACAATTCGATTACATCGGCAAGCGAGAGTCCCTGCGCTTTGAGTGAAGCCAGGGTATCGACCACCCCGTTCGGCTGTGGTCGCGCGGTGTCGGCAAGGAAGTACTCCCGACGCCGGCGGATGCGATGCACTTTTTCGGCCACGTTGGCGAGCTGGAAGTACGCCGCAAAGGCCCGCAGTAGATCGCGCGCCAGATCCGGGCGTCGCCCCTGCACCCGCGCGCGCAACTCCAGGGCCACATCGGCGGCACCTAAACGGCGACGGATTGCCGTCTGCCGGTCGCCTTCGGCCAGCTCGTAGAGTTCATTTCCCCCTTGTTCGCGCAATACGTTGCCGACAACCTCTCCGAGCGCGTGGATGTCTTCGCGCAGCGGGCTGTGGTGTGGCGGAAAGTGTCGGTCGTCGCGGTTCATTTCGCGGATCGTTGGCGGCGTGAATTGCAGGCCGCGCATTGTACCTGCAACGGCTCAGCCAGCCAGCAGCACCGCTTCGGCATGCTCAAGCGCCTCCGGCGTCCCCTGGATCAGCACGATATCCCCCTCGCGCAGCTCAGTGGCCGGGTCGGGCTGCCGCCCGGTGATGCCGTGGCGACGCACAGCCGTAAAGGTCACGCTCGCACCCTGCGTGCGTACGTCCTCAAGACGCCGGCCAACCGCCCAGGCGCCGGGGGGTAATACGATCGAGCGCAGCTCGTCGCGGAACGTGTGGGTGTCGTCGACAACCTGTGCACCGTCGTGCCGGAACACGTCGCGGAGCGTGGCGTATCGACTGGCGCGAATATCGCTCACGGTACGCATGACCTTGGAGGCGGGAAGCTTGAGCAAAAGCAGAACCTGCACCACCAGCATCAAACTGGCCTCCAGAGTCTCGGGCACTACGTCGGTGGCACCCGCCTGTGTCAGCTCGGCCAGTCCGACGTCGTCCTGGGTGCGCACCAACACCGGCACGTCCGCACGGAGCCGTCGCACGCTACGCACTATTCC
The DNA here is from genome assembly GCA_963795685.1 of uncultured Gammaproteobacteria bacterium. GTDB lineage: Bacteria > Pseudomonadota > Gammaproteobacteria > Steroidobacterales > Steroidobacteraceae > FEN-1191. The sequence goes on along the minus strand of CAWCJE010000005.1, from coordinate 946,368 downwards.
CACCGACACGGCCGGATTGGCGAAAGTGACGATTACCGCGCTGGCGACGTCCACGCCCACTTGCTTCAGCAGTTCCTCGTCGGCGCTGTCGCCAAACACCACCGCGTCGCCGGCCTGTCGGGCCAGCCGGATACGTGCCGGATCAAGATCCAGCGCCAGATACTCGAACCCGAGGGATTCGAGCACCCGCGCGATGTTCTGCCCGACTCGGCCAAAGCCGCACAGCACCACGTGCTCGCGGCGCGCAAGGGCGGTCTCGGCGGCCGCCTCGCGCTCAAGGGCGCTTGCCGGGGGCCCGCGCTCGCCGAGCAGCAAGCGGGCAATCTTGCGGTTATAGCGGATCAGCAAGGGACTCAACATCATGCTCAGCACCATCGCGGCCAGCAATGGCTGGATGATCCCGACCGACAGCGGCACATCGCGCTGGACCATGATCGTTACCAGCGCCACGCCGAATTCGCCGCCTCCGGCGAGCACCACGCTGGTGCGCACGGCCTTGAAGTTACTGTCGACATACAGGCGCGTAACCAATGCCACCACCACGCTCTTGACGATCACCATCGCCAGCAGAAGCGCAGAGACCAGCACAAATTGGTGATAGAGCAGTCGCACGTCGAGCAGCATGCCGACCGAAATGAAGAACAGTCCCAGCAGCAGTTCGCGAAACGGCCGCACGGCGGACTCCACCTGATGGCGGTACTCGGTCTCCGCCAGCATCATGCCGGCCAGGAACGCGCCGAGCGCCATCGACAGCCCCACCTTTTGCGTGATCCAGGCGCAGCTCAGCACCACCAGCAGCACGGCCAGCGTGAACAGCTCGCGCAGGCGGCTGTGGGCAATTTCATAAAACAGCGGCCGCAGCACCCAGCGTCCTATGGCCAGCACCACGATCAGCGCCAGCAATCCCTCCAACACCAGGCGCACGACGCTGCCTGCTGTGAACACGCCCCCGCTGCTCGCCATCGCGGTGGCCAGCGCCAGCAGCGGCACGAAAGCCAGATCCTGGAACAGCAGCACCGCAAACGCCAAACGGCCGTGGGTGCGGTTGAGCTCGGCCTGATCGGCCAGCTGTTGCAGCACGATCGCGGTCGAGCACATCGCAACCGCGCCACCGAGCACGGCGCTCGGCCAGCCAATCGACCGAGCGCAGGCGCAGCAACAGCGCCGACGACACTCCGACCACCAGAATCTGCGCGGCTCCCAGCCCGAATACTTCGCGGCGCATGGCCACCATGCGGGGCCATAAGAAATCGAGCCCGAGCGTGAACAGCAGAAACACCACGCCGATCTCGGCGAGCGCGTGCGTGGCGTCCCCGTTAGGCAACACGCCGAAAGCGAGCGGCCCGAGCAGCATGCCGACGACCAGGTAGCCGAGGATCGGCGGCAGACCCAGGCGACGCGCGACGGCCACCACCAGCACCGAGGCGATAAGCAGTATCAGTACCTGGGTGAGCGGTTGTGCCGACATGCGTGAAAAGTAATGGTTCACGCCATCCTTGTCCAACCGCTCAGCGGTGCGGTCGCGCCCGTCTCGCCCGCTCAGGTCGGCGTCATCGTCACGGTGATGTCGTTGCGATCGAAACCTTGGATTGCGCGTCGATAGGCGTTGACGACCAGGCGCTCGGCCGCCTTGTCGGCGCGCGGCGAAGCAACATGCGCATCAATACATCCTCACCGGGACGGTCTGCCTCGTCGGCCAGCACCTGTTCGATGAAGCGCGCAAGGCGGCAGACGATTTCATTGACGAAGCGCAACCGCGCCCCGTCGCGCACCTGGTCGGCGCCCGCGCCATAGGTCCTGCGCGCTTCGACGCTCAGCTCGTGCAGAAACACCGCCATCAGACGCGCCTGCTCGATGGGTGCCAGCTCCCGGAAATAATCGATTTCCGATTGCAGGTTCATGTTTGCCGTTGCTCGACTTTCAGCTCAACCCGGGAAAAACTCGATGGTCTTGCGCGCGGTTATGGCTTCGACATCCTTGGCCTCGAAGCGGAACAACTTCACCCGCGCGACGATCTTGTGCTCCAGATCCGGATCATTCAATTCACTCGACTGACCACGTGGCACTCGGTGACTTCGCCGGCCGGGGAGATCGTGAATCCGCAGCACCAGTCTTGCCCTGCAGGTCGGGCGTTCGCGCATCGCGCGGCTGTAGAGGGCATAGATCGCGCCCTTGTTGCGATCGAACACCAGTGCGATCTCTTCCTCGCTGCGCGAGGGCTTGCCGCTGCCGCCCTTGGCGACGTGGCGCGGTTCCGGCGAAGCGCGGCGGCGATGCCGCGAACTCACGCGCCATCGTATCGTGTCCGGTCAGCGAGCCCGCGCCGGTAGCCGAAGCCGCGGCTGGAGTTGGCGGTGGTGATGCCGGCCGAGCCGGCGCCGACCTTGGAGGCAATCAGCGAACGCTCGGCGTGGCTGTCCTTGCCGACCGCGCCCTGCAGATTCTTGGTCTGCCGCAGCGGCGTCAGTATCGACGTTCTGGCGCAGGTCCGCCAGCTCGTCCTTGAATTTGCGCAGGCCCGGAATTGCTGCGCCTTCTTGCGGGCATCGGCGGTCGGTCCACGGGCTTGGGCACGTCGGTACCGGCTTGACCTCGGCTTGGGTTTCGGCTGTCTTCGGCTGCGGTGGGCGGCGGCGGCTTGGGCTTCTCCTCGACCATCAGGCGCGCCAGCCGCTCGGGCACCTCCTCCGGCGTGGCTCGCCTCGCTTCGGCAGCTGATAACAGCGGCAGAACCAGGCCGAGAATACGAGCACGCAGCGCACAGGCCGCCGACCAGGAGGCGGCGGAAACGTCGCTGCTCCTCGGGATCGAGCTCCCAGGCCAGCGTCGAAGCCGCGGTAGTACTGCGGACAGCTGCACCTACTGTCGATCTCCGCTGCTTCATCCGCCGACGCACTGCCAGTGCCCACGGGCTTGTCTTTCTGCAACACCGCCAACGAAATGCGGCCATAGTCCGCGTCGGTGCAGGTGCGCCATGACCTTCTTGAGCACTTCGTAGGGCAGCGATCTTGTCAGCCCATGACGGTGATCTCGCGCTCAGCAGGTCGCTTTTCGGTGGTCGCCTGGCCCACCAGCGTCGGGCGCTTGAGCGCGGCGCGCAGCGGCCCGATGATGGATCGGCCTGCGTCGCCTGGATGTCGGCGATCGCTGGCAATGCGCTCGCCCTGCACGAACATCTCGTCCTTGGTCAGCATCACGACCACGGTCTGGCGCGGGCTGGCTGCTCGGAGATCGACTGCGGAATCTCGATGCCCTTGCTGTTCTGCACGACCTCGACATCGGTCGATACACCAGCAGGAACGACACCATGACGCTCAGGATGTCGATCATCGGGATCAGGTTCAGCTCGGCATCGACCTCGTTGCCGCAGCTGGTGCTGCAGCATGCGCGGGCGCGATCGGACATGCTCATGGCGCACTCCTCGGCGCAGCGGTCCACCGCGACGCGGCGCATCGCCGATGCGACACATCGCGGGAACGAACTCGGCACTGCACTGCGATGTCCAGACCCGCATTGACCTCCAGCACGCGCGTGCGGTCCATGACCTGCACCACGACGTCATAGGGAATATCGCGGCTCCAGCAGCACGGTGGCGTCGGTCTTGTCGGGATACTTGGACTTCACCAGCTGCAGGTATGCCGTCAGCCCGGCGTAGTCGTAGCCCCCGGCCGTCGTGTTGGGCAGAAGTCGCCAGCGGCCCGGTGTTGCGATCGGCGACCATCAGCGCGTTCTTGCGCACCATCACCTCCAGCTGCAGGCCCGGCGGCGGCTCCGGAACACTGGCATTGTTCGAGCGGCAATTTCAGCTCGAGGATCACGGTGCGGGAGAACACCGCGGTCATCAGCAGGAAAGTCACCAGCACGGTGAAGATGTCGATCATCGACACCAGCTGCAGCTCCGCGGGCTTGCGTTGCTGACGCAGCAGCTTTCGGATGGCTTGGGAACGACGCATTCGAGTTCTCGGTCAGCGGATCGAGACGGACTCAGGCCGCGGCCGGTGCCGCGCTGCCGCTCAGTGACGGCGTTGAGGAATTTCACCGACGCCATTTCGAGGCTGTCGATCAGCTCCGTGGTCTTGGTCTGCAGAACCGCGTGGATCAGCAGCAGCGGCACAGCGCGTCATAAGACCGAACGCCGTGCAGTTCATCGCCACCGAAATGCTGGCCGACAGCAGGTTGGCCTTCTCGGCCGGATTGACCGTCGCCACCGCGGCGAATGCGTTGATCAGGCCGATGACGGTACCGAGCAGTCCGAGCAAGGTCGCCAGATTGGCAAAGGTGGCCAGATAGTGCGTGCGCTTCTCGAGCCGCGGCACCACGTCCATCAGGCTCTCCTCCATCGCCTTTTCGATATCGTCGCGGCTGCGCGCCGAACCGATACGCGCCAGTCCGTAGCTCAGGATCTGCCCCATCGCCGCATCCGATCGGCTGGTGACCTGCACGGCACCCTTGAAATCGCCCTGCGTAAGCAGGGCACCAATTTCGTTCCACAGCCCGCGATTGCGCATCGCAGCTGCGTGTGAGAACGATGTATCGCTCGATCGCGATCGCCGCGCCTACGACAAGCACCACGGCGATCGGGTACATCATCTCGCCGCCACCCTGGAAAAACGAACAACCATGCTGAAAAATTGCATCCTCAGACTCCCATGCCTGAATCAAGCTATGAAATTAAAGACCAAGACTTAACATTTGCCCAAGACCTACTTCTCATCCTTACTCGGCAGTGTAATCGTTGCGCCCGCCGCAGGCGCCACTGTCGGTTTTGCAGGCGCAGCTGCCGTTTGGGCCTGTAGGGCCGCAAAGTAGCGGTTCTGTCTGCGAAACACGTCACGATCGACGGGCGCGAGGACCTCATCGATCAGGCTCTTGGCCGGCCGCCCGCCCAAATCGCCGATATCGGGCCGCTTCCAGGGTACGACATACATCACGTTTGGCAGTTCTTTATTGCCCGTGATCTGCGTCGGATCCAGCATGATTTCATCGCGAGAGCTGGATTTTTGACCCGCTTGAGGCTTGGCGGCCGTTGTAGTCTTGGAGGCGGGCGTTGCAGGTGGCGCGCGGGGCGTGCTCGCTGCCGGCGCGCTGGCGGCCGGCGCGCTGGCGGCCGGGGGGTGCCACGCTGGAAGTGTTGACCGCCGGTTCAATGTCGTCGGCACGAGCGAGCACAGCGACCGACACCAACACAGCGCTAAATAAGACTTTCATCGTGCACCTCCATTGGGCTGCGCATCTGTCGCGGGCGCCGGCGCGGCGGCCGGAGCCGGGCCAGGGGTCGATGCAGGGGCCGAATCGGCCGACACAGGTGCGGCCTGTGGCGCTTCGGCAGGGGGTTTGGCCGCTGGCGCTGGAGCCGCCACGCCCGTGCGGCGACGCAATTCTGCAATCCAGCCGCTCACCGGCTTGTCTTCACCGGTCAGACGCTGATACTGCTCCATTTGGGCAAGGGCTTCGGTCGGGTCCTGCAGATACAAATCCAGCAGTACTCCCAAATTCCGGTGAGTCGGTGCGTAGTTGGCGTCGGCCGAAATGGCTTTGCCATACGCCATACGCGCGTCGTCGAATTTCCCTTCCGAACGGCGCACCAGACCCAGTTCGTTCCAGGCCAGCGCGTAGTCCGGAGAGCGCGTGGTTGCACGCTGCAGCGCGGCGTCCGCGCCGGCAAGGTCCCCCGCTCCGCGCAGCACGATGGCCAGGTTCACTGAGGGTTCGGCGAGCGAGGGGTAATTCGTCTCCATCTGCTGAAAATCCGCCTTGGCCTCGGCGGTCTTTCCACCCAGGGCGTCGGCGACGCCGTGCGAGAAATCCGCAACCGCCTTAGGATCGGCCGGAAAATCGGCCGAAGAAAACAGCGAACGCAGCAGTTCGGTCCAAAGCTCTGTCTTTGCGTAGCGGGCAGGACTCATCTCGGCCAGGGCCTGGTAGCTGCGTCGCACCGACTCATCGTACACGCCATCGAGTCCGCGTTTGGCGTTGGCCTCGTGGATCGCGATTGCCTGCTCCTCGAATGGGAAAGCCTGCTCCTCGAGCAGGGAATCAAATTGCTCGCGTTCCTCGGCACTGAGCTTCGCGGGCCGCTCTGAAGCCATCAGGTCACGTCCGAGCGTGCGATACAGCTCGGCCATTTCGTAGGTTGCCGCGGTCGTGGTCGAGGAGATGTTATACGCCAGCACGGCCTTGTAGCCGGCCAGGGCCGTTTCCATCGCCTGCTTCTTTGCGATCAGCGATTTTTTCAAAGGCGCGGTCAGGCGCACGGCCCGAAACGCATCGCGCGCCGGCTCCGCCAGTGCCAGCTGTGCCGCCGCGGCCAGGGAGCGGCTGCGATCGGTGCGTTGTGCGCCGGCGGCCGCATCAGCCTTGATGATCTCGTTGCGCCAGTAATCGCGGCGCGTGACATTGTTGGACTTCGCGGCCAGGTCGGCAAGGCGCGCGCGCGCTTCCATCGCATCGGCCGCAGGCTGAGGGTAGCGCTGCACGAACTGCTCGAGCATTACTATGGTGCGCTCAGGGTTTCCCGCCTTCTCATAGAGGTCCGCTGCGCGCAGCGTGGCTTCGCGTGCAACCGCGGGATCCTCCCCCGGCGCGGAAGCAATGCGCTCGAACTCGGCGCCGGCCTGCGTTCCCTTGCCCGCCTCAACGTAGGCCACGGCCAGTTTACGGGTGATATCCGCACCGTACTGGGACTGCGGATAATCGCGCCGGTAGGCTTCAAGTGCGGCAATGGCATCCTGCCACTGCTTGGCGTTGATCAACGAGGCGGCGGCGTCATAGCGCGCGGTCGGTACGATCTTCGATTCCGGTGCAATGGTGGCCACGCGCTGGAAGTCGGCCGCCGCGCCGACCTCATCGCCAGCCTTTCGCTTGGCCTCGCCTTGGCGGTACACCGAGGCGGCCAGCCGTTCGGTCAGGTCGGCGTGCTCCGGGTTGCCGGCAGGAGCCAACGCGAGTGCGTGCTGGAATGCGGGCTCGGATTTATCGAAGTTGCCCTGATCAAAATTCGCTTGGCCGATGATGGACCAGGCAATTCGTTGCTTCTCGATATCGACCTTAGGCTCGCGAGCCAGCAACGTGTCGCTCAGCTGCATCGCACGCGGCATGTCGTGAGCTGCAAACGCATCCTGCGCGGCGCGCGTCAGCACTCCAGGGCTCTCTGGATGGTTAGGAAAGGCCTGAGCAAAGCGTACGCCCGCTTCGATGGTTTTGGGATGCATGTCCGCGCGCGCCGCGGGCGGGAGCAGCTCCTCCTGCTTCTGCAGCGCAACCAGCGCGGCGTACCCCGCCGCTGAGGATCGCGGTCCAGGTGGATAATTGTAGGCAGTATGTTCGTACTCGGTCGCCGCGTCGGCGTACTGGTGACTTTCAAAGAGTGCGTCCGCCAGCAGATAGTTGGTCTCGCTGGTGTCTGGATCGTTCGGGAATGTCGCCAGCAGATTCCGGTACCAGTCTGCCGCGGCAGTGTAGTCCTCGGGCCGCTTGGTTTTCTGCGCGGTCGCATGGTAGTACTGTGCGAGATCCTTGAGATTGGACTTGAGCTCGGCCACGACTTCAGGTGAGCTGCTTTTTTCGCGGTCCTTCCAAAACGGGGCCTTGAAGCCATACGTGCGTACGTATTCCGCCTTTCCCTCGACCACCAAATCCGCGAACCCACCCTTGGAGTACGCATCGATGGCCTGATTCGACAATACCGGAGCGTGTTCGTTCGCCGGATCCCGGGCCACGAAGGCCCGATAGGTGTTGGCGGCGTCCTGGAAGCGCTCCTTCTGCACGTACAGGTCACCGAGACGCGAATACAGCATCCACGCGTAGGGCGCTGATTTGTGCTGGGTGAGCAGCTGATCGAGCGAGGCGGGCCCATCCAGGTAGGTAAAGGAAATGCTCATCACACGTAAGGTGTCGTCCGTCAGCTCGCGGTCCGCGCGCGACAGCGTTTCCAATTTACGTTCCTTACCGGTCTTGCGATCCACCAGGATCCGATCGAGTAAGGTAACGAACGACTGCAGGCAAGTCTCGTACTGCGATTGCTTGAACTGGGACCAACCCAGTTTGTACAAACCCTGCTGGTAAAAAGTTGAACCGCCGGCACCGCGGCTGATCACTTGTTGGTACGCGGCCTCGGCGTCGGCATAGCGCTTGGCCGAGAACAACAACTCGCCCCGCCGGAACTGCACCTCGGCGATATCGCGCGTCTTGGGGTAGCGACGCACGATCTGGTCAAGCGTCGCCAGCGCCGTATCGCTCTGCCCGGTCGTTTCATAGGCGCGCGCCAACTGATAGAGCACCTGATCGTTTCGCGCGTAGTCCGGATAGCCCTTGAGCAAGGTCGTGTAGAGCTTGATGGCTTCGGCGCCGGGCAGATCGAGCCGCGTCACCTCATTGCTCATCCGCTCCAGTTCGCCGGATTCGAGGTTCAGATCGGCAAGCCGGCGCATTGCTTCGGCGCGGAGCTTCGGATCGGTGTTCTGCAGCTCAAGAAAATGACGGTAACTTTCCATGGCCCGGGCCGGACCGCCGTTCACCACGGCGCCGGTGTGCACATCGATGGCGCGCTTGGGCAAATCGCCAATCGTGGTCGGCGGTTTGGGTGCGGGCTGCGCCGCGTGCAGCGTCGCGCAGCTGCAGAGCGCCAGAACGACTGCCAGATGCGGGCGGGAGATCATGGCTTAGGAGCGTCCGAGGCCGGCGCATCCGGGCTCTGAGCCTCAGGCGCCGCCGAATCCGCGCCCGAGGTATCCGGGGCAGGCGCGGCAGGCGGTGTGGCCGGCGGTTCGCTGGCACGGTCGTAGATGTCCGCGAGCGCAAAGTGCGCCTGCACCTGGTACTCGGCGAGGCGGTCCTTCTGCTCGAGAAGGGCTTGGCTGGCGAGTTGCTCGAGGAAGTGCTGTTGCTGCTGCGCCGATTGCGCCAGCTTTCCCTTGAGCTCATCGATGCGAGCGGCAAGTTCCGTGATGCGCGAAGCAAATTCTTCCGTATTGGTCGGAACGCTGGCACGCGCCTTCTGCACCCGTACCCAGCGGTTCTGGGCCTGGTTGAGCTGGGCGTCCAGGGCACGCAGTTCGCGGCGTTCCGTGTAGCTGCGTTCCTTAAATCGCGCATCGAGCTGCCAGAACAAAACGCCCTTCATCAATTTGATCTTGTCGCGCTCCCCTGCCATCTGCGCATGATCCGGATTGGCGCTGTCGCTCGCCGCGGCCTCGAGCTGACGGATCTTCCCCCACTCCAGTTGCTCCTTGGGGCTTCCCAGGGCGGCGACGTCGGCGCCGGTCTCGATGGCGTTCAGCCGGGTTTCAATCGCGGCGCGCTCGGCCAGCATCCCGGTGGTCATGTTGCTGGCCAGCAATGCGTCGGTGCGCGGGAGGCGGTCGGCGTACGCGAGCCGGCGCGCGTCGATCATGTCGTGGTAGGCGTCGAGGTTTTCGTCCCAGTGGTTGAGTGTCCCACTCAGAAATCCGAGGTCGCGATAATTCTTAAGGCCCTCCTGGAAGTCATTGTCGGCGAGCAGCGTGTACAGATAGCGCGACTCCGGCAGGTCCGGCAGCTGCTTGAGCTGCCAGAACCAGCCAATTTCCTTGTTCGGCTGAGCGGCGCCGAGCAGATCGTCAAGCATATGGCCGGAGTTGATGCGCGCTACAGCCGTATCGATGCGTCCGGATTCTTCCTCGAAGGATTTGATGGCGCTCTCGTAGTAGTCGGCGGCTTGCGCGACCGCATTCAGCTTGCCGTAGGCGTAGGGAACCGCGAGGTAAGACTCCTGCACCGCTGCGTCCAGCAAACTGCGGCTGTGCAGTTCCGTCCACGGGGTCAGAGCGTCCTGGTACTGCCCGAGCGCGGCGTCGGCCCACCCGACCCCTAGCAGGGCGCGGGTGGCATAGGGGCCGACCAGGCGGACACGATTGAGTGCGGTACGCGCCTCGGTCGGGTTGTTGGCCTGCAGCCACGCGTAACCCAGAGCCAGGTTCGCCTTATCCCGCAGCGCCTGCATTTCGCTGCCCACGGCGTGCATCGTGCCCACCGTCGTGAGCTGCTGCGCGGCCTCGCCGATCCGGCTCTGGCTGATCAACGCCACCCCGAGGTTGAAGCGGGCAAATGCCATCCAGTCGGGCGGTCCGCGCCAGTTGGCCAGGCGCGTTGCCGCTTCGTCATAGCGGTTCTCCCGCATCAGCACGTTGACCAGCAGGTGCTGGCGCTCGGCCTCGAGCGTGGGCGCCAGCTCACCGCTGATGTGGGCGAGTGATTGCTCGGTGCGGTCGAAATAACCGCGCGCGTACCAGATCTTCGCCAGGTAGAACCACGCCTCGTTTCGCACCGCCGCCGGCACTTGGTTCGTCAGCAGCGTTTCGAAACGCTTACCGGCCTCGTTGTGCATGCCGAGGGACAGGTAGAGCCCGCCGGCGAGCAATTCCGCGTCCTGATCGTGATGCGGCATGCGCTGCCAATGCTGATAGGCCTCGAGGCGCGTCAGGGCCTCGAAGGTATCGCCGGCATAGAAATGGAACAGCACGTCTCCGTAGTGAAGATCCTGCACGAACACCGGACGCAGCGTGGGGGGCGGCGGCGGCGGATGAGACTTGCCCAAGGCAGTCCCAGCCAGCGCGCTGCTGAGCAGCAGCAGGATCAGGGCTTCGAGCCGCCGCACTGGCGCGCTACTCCCAGTCCTTGATCTCGAATTCGGGCTGTTGGCTGCGCACCCGGTCAGATATCTTGAGTTCCAGATACTTTGCACCTACGCCCTTCTCGAATTTGATCGACGCACCGCGGCTGTAGTCACGATCGTTGGGGCCCTTGCCGGTAAACAGCGCCACCAGCTCGTGCGATCCCGCTTTGAGGTTTCCCACGTACAGGCGTTGCACGCCGCCCTTGACGAGCGCTGCGACTTCGCGCGGCGTGTACAGGTAGTTACTGACCTCGTGATTGTCGATCTTCAATGTCACCGCATCCAGTCCGAAGAAATCACCAACGTCCATCGACACGAACACGGCCACCTGAGTGTTGGCGGGAAACAGCAGTTCCTCTTCCAGCACGAAAAGATCTCGATTCAGATCGACCACCGATTTCTTCAGATCCTGGATCTGTTCATCCAGCGCCCGGGTGCTGGTGTCAGGCGCGACCTTGGCGGGGGCAGGCACCGGCGTCGCGGTTGATCCCGCATCGGCCGCCGGTTCGGCGGTTGGCGGTGCGGCCGTGGAGGCCGGCGCGCTGGCCGCGGGCGGGGCCTGGGCCGGTGCCCCAGCGGCAGGCTCGGCTCCGGCGGCGATATGGCAGGCGAGGCTGAGCGCCAGGGCGATGGGCGCGAACAGCAACCCGAAGGTACGTGCACTACTCATGTTTGAGAATCCAGAGGCAGCCAAAGTGGGGTAAATCCGCCGATTCACAGCGGATCATCGAGTAACGCGCGCACCTGCGCGACGTACGAGTTATCAGTACCGTGATAGTCCGCGTGCAGGAAACGCACCCGGCCGCGACGATCAATCAATACTGTGGTCGGGATCAATTCGATGCTGTAGGCGCGCCCCACGGCCTTGAGCCGGTCGAGCAGCAGCGGGAAAGGGGCCGGATGTGATTTTGCGAACTGCGTCGCACTTTTCATATCGTCATCCACGCTCACCGCCAGCGTGACCAGGCCTGCGGAGCGATAGGTGCCCTGCAGGTTGCCCAGCGCCTCCAGCTGCGCGATGCACACCGAGCAGCGGCTGCTCCAGAAGGTGATCAGCACGACCTCCCCCAGGTGCTCAGAGAGCCTCACATTACCGCCAGCGGCCGCCGGGAGCGTAAAGTCAGGGGCCATGTCGCCGACGGCGGTCGCGCCAGCGGTCAGGGGTTGCAGGAGTGCGAGCACCAAGGCGCCGGCAAAAAAGCGTCCAATACGGCGGATCACCAGCAGCAACTCCTTCACGGGCTCGGGGCAATCATTATCCGCCGCCGCGCACTATTTGACATCATCTGTGCTCCGGAAGCGACAGTCCCATGGCGACCGCGCGGAGCGGTCACACGAAGTCTAGGTTTGATCCTTAAGGCCTAAGCCGCAGGATCTAGACGATGGGCGGCATGCCAATCAGGTTGCTATAGCTGCCCGAGCTCCCCAGCCCGGTCGGCACCCCCGTGGCCCATTGCATGGCCTGGAAGGTCCCTTCCTTGCCGTGCAGCGCCAGGTAGTTTAGGACCACCATTTCGGCGAGAAGGTTCACCGCATTCGCACCCGGGCTGCCCACGCTGGCTACCGAGCCATCCGCCGTGTAGTAGCCGATCTGGTTCTGAATCGCGGTTATCGGTCCCTTGGGATTGTAGACCAGGAAGAACGCGGCCGCCGTGGCCTGGTTGTCGCCGGTCCACACGCCCTTGCCGCGACCGCCGGCCGAATTGTCGATCATGCCGTTGGATGACAGCGATCCGTCGCTGAATACGTACAGCATCAGGGGCTGTCCGCGCCGCGCCGCGTACTCGATGCACGCGCCCATGCAGCGGCCGGCACCAAAATCGCGCATTTCTCCGGTGGCGCGGTCGCCCGTGTGATAGTCAAAGCCGCCCATCTCGATGGTGCCCGCGCCGGCATAACCGTTGACGACCATCTTCATGACGGCCGCGGTCTTGCGGATGTCATCATCAGCGTCGTATTCGGCCTTCGTAAATATGCCGGTCGGGCCGACAATCATCGGATCGATATCCGGATCGAGAGCCTGCTTGGAATTGCCGTAACGATCGGCCAGATCGGCCGCCCGCACATAGCCACACTGCACCAAGTCCTTCGCCACCTCATCAGCGGTCGGTACGCTGAGCATGGTTGTTTTATCGAGCTTCTTCTTGCTGATACGCTCCATCGACTCGAGCACCAGGGTCGCATCGCTCTGTGAGAGCAATCCGACCAGCTTGCCGGTGTCGACCAAGCCAGTGACGTCGGAGGACTGGTCGACTTTGGTCGGTCGCGCCGTGTCCACCATCATGTAGGAGGGCGCCATTGAATTGCCGCCCGAATCGGAGCTGTCCGTGCCAATCAGGGTCAGCAGGTCACCGCGTGCGCCGGTGGAATAGATACCGTACATCGGATTGTGCGGGTTGTTCGCCGTATCGTTCTGGCTCAAGGCCGGAATGACCGTGCCGTTCACCTTGGCGCGCGTGGTCACCGCCGTGCGCTCGAGAATGCCGCGCAGAAAGGCACTGTCGCTGTGGAATGCCAGCCCCAGCTGGCGATCCACAAAGCTGCCCGCGCCGATAGATGAATTCGGCGTCATGTTGCCCGGAAGGCCGAGCTTGCTGTAGCCGGCGGTCGAAAGGAAATCGAGCTGACCGCCCTTTTGACCCACCAGCACGTTGGAACCCGCGATATTGGCGCCCCCGGCCAGATCGAAGCATATGAACGGAATCATGCCCGCGCCGAGCTTGATGTCGCAAAGACCCCCCTGGGACACAGGGAGCTTGAGCTGCGCGATATCGGGCGACAGGGTCGCGTAGGCCTTGCGCGGATCGGCGAACAGACTGAAGGCGGAAGCCCCCGCCAGGGCAATGCTGCCCGAGATGAAGCCCTGGCCGAGGAATTCTCGCCGCGTCACCGGCCGCGGATGATCGGCATGCCGCAGCGGCTCTTTCGGTCCCAGGGGCTGCTTGCGTCGGATCTTCATGGTCGGCCTCGTGATTCAGGATTTCGCATTTACTTGATGAGCATCGTGCCGCTGCCGAGTACCGCCGCGCAGGCGGCCTTGGCGATCGTCTTGGTACGCACCGAGGTCGCGCAACTGGCTCCGCAGCTTGAGAGCTTTGCGACCAGGCTGTTGATTTCGGCCCTGACGTCGACGTCATCGGGTTGGCTCGCAATGTTGATTCCAACGCCATTCGCGATCAGCGGATTGATCAGGGGGTTGGTGTTGGCGAATGCCGTGGCCGGCGAGGCTGCGAAATTCAACCCCGGGAAGTAACTGCTCGCGCTTGCCGACTCGACCAGCGAATCGCAGTACTGGATGGCCAGCTGCGCGACGCCAACTTGGTTGGCCGCCAGGAACGATTCGAGCGTCGGCACGCCCGGCAGCTGCTGCTGGACCAGAAGATAGGTGGACTTGGCCCCCGCATCGTTCATCGACACGCCCGTGACGCTGGACAGCGAGGCGTTGATTTCATTGAACACGCGCACGCCCAGCTGCGCGCTCTCAGCCTTGTCGGCCGGAGCGGCCGGCTGAGGAGCCGCCGGTTCGGTGCGTACGTGCATGCTGGTACCGATCTGGTCAAAACTGAGGAAGAACAGGTCCGAGTCCGGACCCTTCTCAAGAGCGATAACCGTGCCCACCGAAGCGAGCAGCTGGCCCTTGCCGGCCGTGTAGTCGGCGTCGGAGACCTTGGTATCCAGCCGCGCGTAGGCCTGACCGACGCGCGCCTCGGCGCCGTTGATGCCGATGCGCATGCCCTTGATGGCGATAGTCCCGGGTTTGACGGCCGGATCGAGGCTTATGAAGGTTGGCTTGCTGAACAGATAGCTGTAGCTGTCGTAGATGCTGGTCTCCAGCATCACGTAGGCCTGGCTGACCCCGGTGAGCGCCGATACGTTGAACAACAGGAAGTAACGTTCGCCGACGCCGGCGGCAAAATTCTGCTGCACCTGCTCTTGGCTCAGCGCGTGGTTGAAGATGGCCGCAAAGCGGATGGTGCCCTGCCATTTGCGGTTGCCCGAGGTCTCATTGCCGAGCAGGAAAATGAAGGTATCGTCCCAATTGCCGACGGTGCCACCCTTGCTCGGATCCACATCGCCGGTGTAATTGCCGTTGACGTACAGGCGTCGGCCATTGACCGGGTCGTAGGTGAGCACCACGTGCTGGAGCGAGGCCTGCGCGTCCTTGTCGGTGTCCGCTGTCAGCAACGAGGGCCCGCCGTTGGCATCGGTGGCGCTCGATCGCGAGAACATCTCATACTGATAAGCGTGCTGGCCGAGCGTGAAATTCCGCGAGGCCGTGCCCCCGGAGTAGCTGGCCATATAGGCGTCTTCCTGGGTGACGTTGGCCGGCGCGACCCACATCTCGACGCTGTATTCGCCGCCCGATTTGATCATGTCGAAGATCTTGCGGCTGGCTGCGCCACCGCGCGCCGCACCGCCATTGGGACCGAAGCTCACGCCCCACCCGCCGACCCAGCTGGTATCGCCGGACAGGGTCAGATTGAGGGCCGGATCCACGCCGCTCGTGTCATCGACGGTGCTTCCCGCCCCTTCCTTGAACTGCCACTTGGCGATCACGCCGGTGTCGTAGCGGTTATTGCCCGATGCGATCGTGCCGTCATAGAGCGTCAGTGCCTTCGAGAGCACCAGTGTCGGATCGACCTGAGTGGGCGCAATGCCGCCGACAAAGGCCTGGATGGCCGCGAGCATGGCCGCGGAGCTCTTGGGGCAGCTGACGGCCGTGTCGCCCGGGGGCGTCCAGCAGTTGTGGCTCTCGTCATGGAGACGCACGTAGAAGCGCGAGAGCGTGGGGGTGTCGAGGTTGATCTTCGATTGGGCATTGGCGTAGGCCTCGTCCACATCGCTGCTGGCGAAATAGGGAGTCTGCGGCGTCGTTGCACTGGCGTTGTGGCAGCGCGAGCAGAACTGACTGAGCAGCGGATAGATGGTCTGGGCAAACGAAGCGCTGCCGTTGGCGGAGGCATCGGCCGGAAAGGTCTTCGTGCTGCCGACACTCTTAATGGTTGGCGCCTGCAGGGTGACCTGCGTGGCGCCGGCGGTGGCACCGCCTGCCCAGTTCTTGATCCAGGTGGTGATGATGTCCGCGCAGGCTTGTGGGCTTGAGAGCCAGCAGTTGTGGCCGCCGGCGACCTTAAGGACCATCGCCGACTGATCGGGCTGGGACAGATTGACGACCGTGAGGGCCGCGTTGTACGCCAGGTTCACATCGTCAGAACGCGCAAACTGGGGCGTCTGCCCGCCCACCTTGTGGCAGTTGCCACAGCGATCGCTGGTGTCGATGTACTGCCAGAGATTTACCTTGAAGGCCTGTACGTCGGCCGTGCTGGGGGCCGGTCCCTTGTAGGTGGCGGAGCTGGCCGATGTCGCGTCGGGGAACGCGGTCGTGGCCGGTCCACCGCCGGAGCACGCGCTCAGGGCGCTCGCTAAGGCCAGCAGCAACAGGTGCGGAACACGAAGGATAAGCTTCACGGTTCTCTCCCTAGTTGCCCATGCAGTAAATGGCAGCATCGGCGAACACCTGCTTCATCTTGTAGCCGGTGGACTTGAAAGTGGCCTTGATGGTGGCCACCTTCTGGCGATCCGCGTTATCGCCCGGATCACGCAGGCACACAGCCCGGAAGACCTTCTCCACCTGGCATTGTGCAAAACCATCGCTGCGGGCCAGTTCCTGACCCATCGACTTCGCGCCGCTCCCGGTCCCGGGGAGGCTCGCGTCGAACCCCAGCACCTGGTTGGCCCCGTGACGGTAGTAGTTGTCCCAGTGATCGTCCGTGGTGACGTATCCGAATTTGAAGTTATCCGTGTTGATCGAATACTTGGGCTGCACGGCGCCTGCGGTGTAGACCAGCCGCCCGGCGGTGGCGTCGTAGTTGTAGTAGGCGAAGGCCTGGGCCAACGGGTCCATGCCGTCGTGACAGGTGATGCAGCTGTTGAGGAACACGCGGCTGTCCCCGCCCGGCGAACGGCTCACGTCCTGCCGTATGCGATCAGGCGGCAGTGAGGGATCCTGGAGCTGTTCGAGATCGCGGCACATGAAATTGATCATCGTGAAGCGAAACATCGCGCGGTTCGTGCCGGCGATGAAGAACGCGGATGCGGCCGTGCGCGTGGTCATGACCCCGGCAGTCGCCGCCGCCGGAAGGCCCAGCAGACCCGACTGGGTGGACGCCTTGAGCGAAGACTTCAGGTCGACGTTGTTGTCATCGAGGTACTGATAGTGATCGTTATTGACCGGCGAGTAGGCGGGCGCGCCGCCGGCGCTGCCGATGTAGAGCAGGTCGGCCGACAGCACGGTGCTGAAGTCCACATCGTCGCGCACCATGCCAATGACCGTCGCGGTGTAGTCGTTGAGCGGCACGAACACGGACCGGTCGCGGCTGGTCCACGGCGCGACAAAATTCTTCAGCGTCACGTTGTAGAAGTTCTTGTTGGCCATCGCCAGCTGCGCGGCAGCCTGGGGATTGTTGGCAGCGATATCGGCGGCCATCTGCGTGAGCACGGAATCGGTGGGCGGTACGCCGGCCAGCCGGTCGTGCAATTGCTTGGCCTGCTCGCGGGGCCCGGAAATGGCGGGGGTCCAACCCTGGAGCGCCAATAGCAATACGCCAGCCACCACGGCGGTTCCGTGCGTTTGCCGATCGTACTTACGCTGTCTCATGCTGCGCTCCCATGCTTCAACCTTGGCGCCATCGTGCGAATGAATATACGTAGAACTAAGTAGTCGCCGTAATGTCTCATCCGTCGGACGTCGTCGGACGCCGACAGCCCGTGCATTACGTTCAACCATTAAGATTCCCTCACGGATCCTTGAACCCGGTCACGGCAACCCCCAGCATGATCAACTACCTGTGCATGCTGGACATGCGGGTGGCTCCCACCCCAAGATGATGCAAGGAAACTCATATGGGGCCCGAGCAGACGTGACGAAGTTGGCAAAATACGAGTCCGGGCCCGATGGCTGGAGCATTTAGTAATGAACCGTGAATTTCGTCTGCTGTACGGCCTGCTGGCGTTGCTAGTCCTTGGGGCCTGCAGCGATAAGGGGTCCGTGGAGCTGGGGCATGGGCAGTCGGGCACAACGGACACCGTGGATTTCGGAATCGCGTACATCAAGCGCGTGTTGCCGACTGATCCGGCCGATCTGCAGGTTATGCGCACCAAGGATGACCTGCGCCATTACCGCCGCTACTGGAGCAAGGCGGATGTGTACCTGCGCGAACAGGCCGAGGAAAGTGGCCAAGAGAAAAACATCACCGCGCGCGTCACGAAGGATGATTTCTACGACGTCAAGGATCTGGATGTCTCGGCCGACGGCAAATTCCTCGTGTTCGCGATGCGCGGCCCCCTCCAGGCCAATCAGCGCGACCTGGATCCGCCGTTCTGGCGCATCTGGGAGTACGACATTGCCAAGGACGACCTGCACAGCATCACCGACGATGTGACCGCCAGCGAAGGGCAGGACATCTCACCGCACTACCTGCCCAGCGACAGCGAGCATCCGAACGGCCGCATCCTGATTGCATCGACTCGCCAGCGCCAATCCAAGCTGGTGCTGCTGACCGAAGGCAAGAGCGGGTTCGAGGCACAGACCGAGGACGTGCGCGAATCCGCGTTCACGCTCAGCACCTTAGACCCGACGCAATCGGGTCCGAGCGCGTTCCAGCAGGTGTCTTTCAATCCGAGCGACGACATCAATGCCACCGTCATGAGCGACGGGCGCATTCTCTACACCCGCTGGTCGCACACGCGCCTGCAGGTGACCAACGGCATGCACCTGTACACGGTCAATCCCGACGGAACCAACGACCAACTGCTGTTCGGCGCGCACAGTCACTTCGTCGGCACCGCCGATCCGGCCACCGGACTGCCCACGGCCGTGCAGTACGTCAAGGCGCGCGAGATGCAGGACGGACGCGTCATGGCGGTCATACGGCCCGCCGACAGCGGGACTGATTTTGGGGGCAATCTGGTGATCCTGGATGTCCAGACTTCGATCGAATGCTTCCAGCGCTTGCTCGCGGCCGGCCCCGTCGTCGCGGGCTCCAATCCCTGCCCTCCCTTGACCCCGGCCACCACCAATGACGTGCGCACGATACCCGGACCTTCGCCGGGCGGACGCTTCAATTCGGCCTTTCCGCTGTGGGACGGTACGGGCCGGATCCTGGTGAGTTGGGAGGAGTGTCGTTTGCTGAATTCCTCCGGCGTGATCGTGGCATGCACGGACGCCAATCTGGCCTCGCCGAATGTCCAGATCGCACCGCCCCTGTACAGCGCCTGGTTGCTCAACCCAGGCGACAATACCTTCAAGCCCGTCGTGCCGCCCACCGAGGGCACCATGTTGACGGACATCGTCACGCTCCAGGCCCGCACGCCTCCCAATTACATTGCGCCGATCGGCACCAGCACCCTTACCGGCGACAGCGTCGGAATCATCGACATCCGCAGCATCTATGACTGGGCCGATGCCATCAACCCACAGGCCATTCCGCCCGAGACCAATGCCCAGACCATCGCTCGCATGAGCATCACGCCGGCCGATGACCGGCGGGTGCGCTTCATGCGCTTTGAGAAGATCGTGTCGTTGGGCGACCCGCGACTCGATGATGGCTTTCCGAATTTCAACCGCAACGTCGCCCTCGACAATTCCCCGGGCTACATGCGCGAAATCCTCGGGTACGTGCCGATCGAGGCCGACGGTTCGGTGCGCGTCAAGGTACCGGCCAACGTGGCCTTCAACATCTCAATACTCGATGCCCGCGGACACCGTCTGAGCGGGTTCCCGCAACATCGCACCTGGCTGCAGGTATTGCCCGGAGAGGTCATCCAGTGCAACGGCTGCCACAACGCCAGCACCGCCACAAGCACGACCTCACACGGGCGCACCGGCGCGTTCGCGGCTGAAAACAAGGGCGATGCCAGCGGCAGGACCATGGCTCAGGTGATTTACGGCGACAATACCGACTGCTCTACGACCCCGTGCAATGCCGCCGCCCCGACCGTCGATGTGATCTACAAGGGCACGGGCGCACCGGGCGATGGCAGCATCAACCTCGCTTACAGCAAGTTGACCACGCCGGCCCCGACCGTGCCGCAAACCTGCGAGAACAACTGGACCGCGGTGTGTCGTATCACCATCAATTACGCCGCCAGCGCGCCAGGGGCCGCCAACACCTCCCCGGCGATCATTGAGCCGCTCTGGACCGTCGATCGTGCGGCCCACACCTGCACCAACTGCCATACCGCCACGCGCACGCAGGATGTGACCTGCACCCCTGCGGGCACCACCACGCCGGTCACCGTAACACTCGCTGTCGCCGCCGACGGCGGCCTCGAGCTCGATGCCGATCCTGCGCAGGTGCCGACCAACCAGGATCGCTCCTATGTGCAACTGGTCGCAACGCACACGACCACGAGCTTTGGCCTGGATACCGCCTGCGCGCCGGTGCGCACCGACAGCCAGGTGCCCGGTTCGATCACGAACGGATCGGCTGCCGCGTCACAGTTCTTCAAAGTGCTCACCGGGAACTCCGTGGGGACTGTGAATCACAAAGCATACATGTCTGCCTCTGAACTGCGTCTGGTGGCAGAATGGGCGGATGTGGGCGCCCAGTACTACAACAACCCGTTTGCGGCTCCGCTCAATTAACTGGCTGCGTTCGCTCATATTGCCGCTGCTGGCCCTGCCGCTGGTGGGCCAGGCAGCCCAGCGCGAGCTGCTGCAGCTGTTCGTAACCGAGCCCTACCTCGAATTACACACCGGACCGGGCCGAGGGTATCCGGTCTCACAGGTGGTGGCTCGAGGGGATTCGGTCGACGTGCTGTTCCAGCGCACCGAGTGGTACAAGGTGCGCACCGAACGCGGGGTCGAGGGTTGGGCCTCGGAGGATTCGCTCCTCCACACGATGCTTGCCGACGGCTCGGCCTTCAAGGTGGACCGCGGCAATCGCGACGGCTACCGGTCGCACCGGTGGGAGGGCGGCATCCTGGTGGGCGATTACGCTGGTGCGTCGGAATTCGGCGGGCTCGTGACCTACTCGCTTACCGACAATCTCAAGGCCGAGGTATACGGGGCGCAGTTTCTCGGCAATATTTACAACGGCTACATTGCGGATCTGGGACTGAACCATGTCTTTATGCCCGAATGGCGCTTCTCGCCGTTTGTGACGCTAGGAACCGGGGTGGAGCGCGTTGAGCCTAGGACCACGCTGGTCAAGCCCGTCAACCAGACCTACCAGACGGCCTATGTCGGGTTTGGTGGTCGATATTACCTGGCCAGGCGCTTCTTCCTTCGCGCTGAGTACCGCTCTCATACGGTATTCACCAATACGGATTCCAACGAGGTGAAAACGGAATGGAAATTCGGATTCGCATTCTTCTACTAGCCTCGGTTGTTTCGCTGACCAGCGGCTGCGCGACCATGCACAAGCTGTGGCCCTGGCATCGTGAGGTGGATGCGCAGGTCGCGGCGCAGAAGGCCGACGCCGATGCCGACGCGGCGGCGGCCGCAGCCGACACGGCCGCGCCGCCAACCGTAATCGAACCCCAGGTCGTGCGCCGCAAGATCAAGGTGCCCAAGATCAAGGCCAAGAATGTCGAGCTGGGGGCGAACTACGGTGAGATCTCGATCGAGAGCTACACGGCCGCCCCGGTCTGGGGTCTCACGGCCGATTACCACATTACGGAAGATTTCTTCTTTGAGGCCGCTGGCGGTCGCGCCCAGGCCGGGCAGACCAGTTTTGAAACGCTCAGTGGCAATATCCAGCTGCTGACCAATGATGAGAGGCAGTTCACGTACTACAACCTATCGGTCGGCTACAACTTCCTGCCTGGCGAGGTGTTCCCCGGCAAGAACCACGCCATGACGAGCGGCTTTTACATTTTGGGCGGCATGGGCGCGGTGAAGTTCGAAGGCAATTCGACCTTTTCGGCCAATTTTGGCGCCGGCTTCCGCGTGCTGCCCACGGACTGGCTGGTGATCCGGATCGAGGCCCAGGACATCGTGTTCAAGTCCGACTTCCTCGGGACGAATCGCCTCCGAAATAACCTGACGGCGCATGTCGGAGCCTCGGTGTACTTCTAACAGGAGGAAATTGTCATGAAACTTCCTACTCGATTAATTTGTCTGACAGCCTTGGCCATCGCTCCGATGCTCGCTGTGTCCGGGCCGTCGCTCCAAACCGGGGCGCCCGCTCCCGCCTTCGAGCTCAACTCGAACAGTGGTAAGCCGGTCAGTCTGGCCGACCTCAAGGGCCAGATCGTGCTGGTGAACTTCTGGGCCAGCTGGTGCGGCCCGTG
The DNA here is from genome assembly GCA_963795685.1 of uncultured Gammaproteobacteria bacterium. GTDB lineage: Bacteria > Pseudomonadota > Gammaproteobacteria > Steroidobacterales > Steroidobacteraceae > FEN-1191. The sequence goes on along the minus strand of CAWCJE010000005.1, from coordinate 924,422 downwards.
CCGTCAAGAGATGCCGATACTTGAACAGTTGAATCACCAATATCACAACAAGGGCGTGACGCTGGTCGGAGTCAACGTCGAACCTGATTCGGCCGCGGCTACCGCCTGGCTCAAGGCCACGCCGGTCTCCTTTCCGATTCTTTACGATACCGACAGCAAGGTCAGTAAGCTGTACGAGGTGCAGGGTATGCCCAATACGGTAATCCTCGACCGCAAGGGAGTGGTGCGCTACATCCACCGCGGCTACAGCCCGGGCGCCGAAAATGAATACCTCGATCAGATCCGCACGCTCATCCGTGAATAACCCCCTGCCCCGTGCAGCTCGCTCGCCCCTCAGGTGGCTGGGGCTCCTGGCCGGCGCCCTGGCGCTTTCGGCGTGCAGCCCGATACAGCCCTGGGTCAAACCCTACGAGCGCGAGCACTTGGCCGACCCCATCATGTCCTTCAACCCCAACCCGGTTTCGGCCGTATACCTGGAGCACGTGTTCGAGGCGCGAGAGGGCGCCCGCGGCGCGACCGGCATCGTCGGCGGCGGCTGCGGATGCAACTGATCGCGTGAGCTACTCCAGTCACCTGCAGGTTCGCATTGCCGCCGGGGCAATGCTTTTGCTCGGCGGCGCACACGCCGGAGTGCTGCCAGACGACCGTGCCGACATTCTGTACCACCGTTACGACGGTGGCGGAATCACCGTCGATGGCCCATCAGTGCTGGTTCGAAAAAAGTTCGGCGATAATTTTTCGGTGGCCTACAACTACTACGAGGACATGATCTCGAGCGCCTCGATCGATGTGATCACGCAGGCGAGCGCCTATAAGGAAGTTCGCAAGCAAAACAGCCTCAGCGTCGATGCGATCCACGGCAAATCCACCTACAGCCTCGGCTACATCGACAGCAACGAACCTGACTACAAGGCGAAGACGGCCTTTGGTTCCATCAGCCAGGACATGTTCGGGGACCTGACCACGGTGACCTTCGGCTTTACCCGGGGCTGGGACCGCGTGGGCGCGCGTGGCACCTCGCTGGATGCGCCGCTGGACCGCGCCGGCTGGAACGTGGGTCTGTCGCAAATTCTGACTCGTAACATGGTGCTCAACCTCAATTACGAGGTGACCGAAAGCAGCGGCATGATCAACAATCCGTACCGACAGGTACGTTACCTCGATCCCCAGGAACCGCTCGGCTACTCGTATCAGAAAGAAGTCTACCCCCGCACCCGCTCGGGAAACGCAGCCTCCGCGACCGTAAAGTATTACCTCCCGTGGCGAGCGGCGGCGACCGGGAGCTATCGTTTTTACTCCGATACCTTTGGGATACACGCGAATACCGGCGAGCTCGCCTATACGCAGCCCATCTTCCACGCCTGGACGATCGATTCGCACTTCCGCTATTACCGGCAGAACCACGCGGTCTTCTACAGCGACCTGTTTCCGCATGAAAATGCGCAGAATTTCCTGGCGCGCGACCGGGAGCTCTCCACTTTTGACAGCATGACTTTCGGCATTGGCGCGACCTGGGAATACCACGTCAACCGCTTCTCATGGCTGCAGAAGGGCACGGTCAATGTGAGCTGGGACCGGATGCACGTGAACTACGATGATTTCAGGGATCTGCGGGTGCAGGACGTGACTCCGGGAACCGAGCCGCTGTACACGCTCAATGCCGACATCCTGCAGGCCTTTGTTTCCTTCTGGTTCTGAAGCATCATCTCGGCTCAGATGAGCCGTCATAATTTCAGGGGATCAACCATGAGCCATTTCGTGCCGCGCAAGGCGCTGCTTTTCATTCTGCTGTCCTTTCTGCTTCCGGGTGCCACCGCCTGGGCGCAAAGCGCCGAAGATGTGCGCCTAATCACCGCCACTCAAGTACTTACCCAGCTGAGTGCTACGCCCGACCAAAATGTCCCCACTTGGTTGCTGGACCGGGCCTATGGCGTCGCGGTTATTCCTGACGTGCTCAAGGCCGCTTTTTGGTTTGGCGGCCGGCATGGAAGTGGCGTGCTGGTCGCGCGCGATGCCTCGGGTCGGTTCAGTAACCCGGTGTTCATTTCACTCACGGGGGGTAGCTTCGGCTGGCAGATTGGCGCTCAGTCCGCAGACATCGTGCTGATCTTCGCGACCCAGAAGAGTCTGGACAATTTCGCGCGTGGCGATTTCACCGTGGGAGTGAGCGCGTCGGCCGCTGCCGGGCCGGTGGGTCGGAGCGGTGAGGCTGCAGCGGGAGTCAATTCGGAGATCTATTCCTATTCGCGGGCGCGGGGCTTGTTCGCCGGCGTGGCCCTCGATGGCACAGCCTTGGTGTTTGACCGCAAGGCCAATCGCAATTTCTACGGTCACGACGTGACCACCGAGGACATTCTCGGCGGCCACGTCACCACCAATGCGGAATCGGCTCGTCGCTTTATCGCCGCCATTGTCGCCGGCATGTCTCCGGCAACGGCGAACGGCGCAGGCGCGGGCACCAGCGCTCCGGCCAACCCGGCACCGGTGGCCACCCCGGCACCGGCGGCGACGCCGGCCCCCGCGGCCACTGGCGCGCAAAGCTTCCCGCTCGCCGATCCTAAGCCCGGCAGCGAACCGCACTAGCTATCGTCGGTACCCCGATTCCGAATTCAGGGCGACACGGGAGGCCATGCTGGCACAGCCGGCGGAGTTGAAATGAAACACATATGGGTTCTGACCGCTGCGGCGCTCGCCCTTGCGAGCCTAGGACAACGCGCCGGCGCGGCGTCTGATGACGATGGTTGGCCACGATTTCGCGAAATCTACCGTGAACTCGTGGAAACCAACACGACTCTCTCGGCGGGCGATTGCACCCTCGCCGCTCAACGCATGGCCGCTCGCCTCCGCGCCGCGGGATACCCGGAAACAGATCTGCGCGTTTTTGTTCCCGACGGCCATCCCAAGGAGGGTGGACTGCTGGCGACCTTGCATGGGTCCGATGCAAAGCGAAAGGCGATCCTGATGCTCGCGCACGTGGATGTGGTCGAGGCCCACCGCGAAGATTGGACCCGGGACCCATTTACGCTGATCGAGGAAGGCGGCTACTTCTACGGTCGAGGTACCACGGACATGAAGGCCCAGGCGGCCGTCTGGGTCGACAATCTGGTCCGATATCGTGAAGAGCATTTCAAACCCAAGCGCGACATCAAGCTGGCCCTCACCTGCGGTGAGGAGACGAGCGCTGCGCTCAATGGCGCCGGATGGCTGGTCCAGAATGCGAGGCAGGCGATCGACGCGGAATTTGCGTTAACCGAGGGTGTAGACGGCGATCTGGATGCCCAAGGCCATCGCATCGCGCTGGAAATTCTGGCGGCGGAAAAGATGTCACAGAACTTCGTGTTCGAAGTGACTAATGCGGGCGGTCACAGCTCGCGGCCGGTCCCGGACAACGCAATCTATCACTTGGTGCGAGCGGTGGACCGGGTCAGCCACTATGAATTTCCGGTTCAGCTCGATGATGCAAACCGCGGTTACTTTACCGGGATGGCAAAGATATATCCCGGCGAGCAGGGCGCTGCGATGGCCGCCATTGTCGCCAATCCAAACGATAGCGCCGCTCTCGCGGTGCTCGACAAGAACATGAATTGGCACGCGATGCTGCGCACCACCTGCGTCGCAACCTTGCTGTCCGCAGGACATGCCACCAACGCACTGCCGCAAAGGGCCACGGCGAACATCAACTGCCGGATCTTTCCCGGTGTCCGCAGAGAGGAAGTTCTCGCCCAGCTGGTTAAGATTGCCGATGACCCGTCGGTCTCGGTTCGCGTATCCGAAATTCGCGGGCCCGAAGCCAATCCTGCACCGCTCACCCCGCGCATACTCAAGCCGGTAGAAACCGTGGCCCATGAATTGTGGCCCGGGGTCCCCGTGATTCCGGCGCTTGAACCGGGAGCATCGGATGCGCAGTTTCTCAATCCCGCCGGCATACCGACTTATGGTGTTACCGGCATGTTCTCGGATCCCGACGGCGGACATATGCACGGTCTGAACGAACGGATTCATGTGCAGTCGGTCCGCGAGGGCCGAACATTTCTCTACCGACTCGTCAAACTGTACGCCGACGAATGACCGGAAGGACGGCGGACGCAGAACGCAGTGCGGACCCTGCCGATCTGCTGGACCGGGAGCCCTCCAGGTTGCAGCTCAAGTTCAGTGATCGGATCGGCTTGGCCGCGAAGAGGGCGTGTGGCTTTGGTTCTTATCTAGGGATCCACGCACCTGGGCAAGCTTACGGCGCAAGCCTTCCACTTCGGCGGGATCGGCGCGATTGGTGCCCAGCACATTGACTGCACGATCAATCGAGTCCAATCCCAGCGTAAGCCCGAACCGAGTTGTGGCATTCCTAAGCGCTGATTGAAAGCCCGGGTCTGCCTGCAACTCTGTTTCGCCGAGAATCTGGGCCTTCTGCAGCAAGTCCGACAGCACGGCGACGGCCCGGGAAATATTGGCCGGCGAGGACAGGTCCCCCGATTTCGTGAACTGCGCAACCTCGGGCAGACTCGAGGCGAAGTTCCGCAATGCGGTCGCCTGCTCCGCGTTGCGCGGATTATTTTGATGCATGATGGCTTGCGCCGCGCCCATCAGAGCAAAGGGTGCCATGGCGGCGTGCGTCATGATCGGTGTTCCCGACACCAAGCCGCTGACTGGAAGTGCGATCAGTGCCAGTCCGCCCAAGCCGTGTATCAGGTGAAGCGCCTTGCCTTCGAGCTCGAACATCTCTGAAAGCGCCGCGCGCACGGGCACGAGCGCCAGTAGGGCCGCAGCAATCAGGCTGCCCGTGGAAAGCGCCGTTTGCCCGCTGATTTTAAAATGCTGGTAGGCAACAAATAATCCTGCCGCGCCCAACACGCACAAAACGAAATGGGTCAATCGAACGACCGCCGAGCGACTCCCGGAGCTCGCGCGCGCGTTCGCCCGGGACGGGGCGCCGACCCCCGGACTGAACTCCTCGGTCCTCATGCCGCCTTGCCACAGGGCCGCGACAATTCGACACGGCGGTTATGGGCACGGCCTTCGATCGTCGCATTGGTTTCCACCGGCCGCGTCATTCCATAACCCTTTGCGCTGAGACGAGCTGCCGGAACGCCAAAGTCCTTCACCAGCGCTTTCCTCACGGCCTCCGCCCGTCGTTCTGAAAGATCCTGGTTGTACTCCGCGCTACCGATGTTGTCGGTGTGGCCCTCGATGGTCAGCGCCGAAAACTTTGATTGCACGATGAGCTTGGCCACCGCGGCCAGCGTCGGATGAGACTCCTCGAGAATCTGATCGCTCCCGGTATTGAAATAAATCCCGGAGATTTCTGCGCGACAGGTTTTATCCAATTGCGCCGAGACCTTCGCCATGCCGGAACGCGCCCCCGAAGTTGGCGGAGTTTTGGAGTCTGAAGGCGGGGGTTCCTCAACATCCGGAGGAATATCGATTCGCGTCACCTGCGAGCCGACGTTCTCAAACGTCCATTTGAGGGTCAGAGGATAAGCCGCATTGTCTAACCACCAAAACTCGGCGCGCTGGGCCGGTTCAGATCCAAAGGTAAAGGTGCCAGCGGCATGTACGGCGGCAAGGTTGGTGCGCTCGCCGTTGACCACGACCGAAACGGTCACCGGGCCGGCCTCGACACGGCGCAGCGTCCCTCGGTAGTAATTGCGCCCTGAACTCAGCATCATCATGGCCGCACTGGCACCGCCGAGCGCTCCGCTGGCCCCGCTGGCCGCAGCGCCACCCAAGGCGGAAATGGCTCCCAGGGCGCCACCAGAGTTCTCATTCACTCCCAGGACAAAAGGCACTTCCGCACCGGATTTCAGCAAACCCAGGGTCTTTGTCGATGTTTCCGCAAAGGTCTGTCCGGCATACATAAGCGGGTCCGTGGACGAAAACAGCAGTGTCATCCGAGTCGACTGCTCGATATCGGCTTGCCTGACCTTGCGGTGCAAAATAAAATTACTGGTGTCCTTGTTGGCTTGCTCGTTGCCGGGAGCGGCCACGCGAAATTGGTAACTGAGGTCCTGTGGCGTGACCGCTGTCAGCGACGTCCACGTCTCCTGGTCCAGATTGTTGTAACCGTGCACAGTGCCGGACTGCGCCGCCACCACAGTGGAATGGCCGGTGTTCGTAATGACCAGCCCCTTGACCGGCCGTATGCTCGAAGCATTCAGGTCCGCAATCGCGGCGGAGGAACACACCAGTCCTATCAGCACAGCGCCGCCAAAGAGTTTGATGGGTCGCATCGTAGCCGCTCAGTTGTTGGTGTCGGATTTTCCGATCGTAGCCTCGGTAAATCCCTTTGGAATTGCGAATTGATCGGTGGGCAGGGCCTTCTTCTCGATGCCCGTTACGATCGTTTCCTCACGCGCCTGTCCGGCGGAAATTTGGCGCGTCATGACCGGAAAGCCATCCAGTTTTCCATAGATCTTATAGACAGGTGAGACGGCGCGAGCCATCTGCGGAGCGGCCGAAGCCATGCTGGCTGCGATTAATGAGGCGTTGTGGGTGGCAGTGGCGAGTTCATCACCGCCCGCCAGACTGCCCTTGGGTACGACACAGTATTCAGTGACCGGCTTGCCATCGCGCACGGACTGCCAGATCTGGCAGGTATAGGCTCCCACATGCTCGCTGCGGCCCGAATTGGTCACGTCGTAGTCGTGGGATTCCCCCTGCATGGCCTTCATCCGCTGCTCGACCATGGCGCGCCGCTCCGGCGGCATGTTTTGCATCATGGCCTTCATTCGATCATTCATCGCATCTTGTTCCGCCGCGACGACATTCTTGTCGAATTTCCGGAATGTGTGCTTTTGCGGGTCGACGTCCCAGATCGCACCATCTCGAAACAGCGTGAAGTCCCGCACCTTTCCCTGATCGTCAAGTTTGTCGACCCGCAGCAGCCCATCTTGCGCGTACAGAGTTTGCTGGTGCTTTGCCGCGCCGTCGGCGGCCGCATTGGTGCTCATGTGAACGACCACGCCGGCTTGAACCGCACTGGTGACCGCGAGAAAAGCCCAAACGCCGCACCTTATTTTGCTCATCGACCTGGCTCCCGGTTCAGATCTTGCGCATGGCGGCAGCAACGAGTGCCTTCATCTTTGCCTCATCCAGCGTGCGGTGATCGATCTTGATCTCAACGTCCTTCTTCACCGCGACGAAGTCATTGTAGGCGAGGCCGGCGCTCTCCCAAGGATCTCCAGCCTTTCCGGGGGCGAGAGGTGAATCGTCGGCTTTGGTGGACGGGCCCCCCATAGCCATTCCTCCTATCCGGACCGTATGCATGCTGCTTCGAACGTCGGCATATCCCCCTTGCCAGAGGTAGTTGAGCTCATACGGTCGGGAAAGCGGACCCTGCGCCGGGGTGTGATATTCGCAACTGCTGGTTCCTCCGGCGACGGGTGCTGAAGTGAGCTTCCCGAGGATCGCCTCGACCTCGCTCTGCGTAAGCACGGAACAGGGAGCGACAGGCTTTGGCCGGGTTTTCAGGAATGCACTCGCCGCGGCGATGTTCGCAGCGCCGTCGGACTTGAGAGGCTTGTCGATGCGCTTGTAGGCCGCGTCCACCAGTGATGCCGCCTGAGGGAGCGTTGCGGATGTCGCGGTGAAATCGATGGTGATCATTTGGTCACCTCGAAGTGCATTGAATATGCAGCAATTCATGGCCGTGAGATTCGCTTCGTCCCATTCGCCCGCAAGTTCAGTCCCGTCGTCCATCTTGAACGCGTTCTTGGCACTTTCCGTAGGGGCATTGCTGAGTAACTTCTTGGCGAAACCGGTCATCTGGTAACTCTGAGCGCCGTCCGTAAACTCGACGGTGAATACGATTTGATGGAAGTTTGCGGTTTGGTAGATGCAGTCCGAGCCGTCGGCCAGGGGCTTACCGTTCGATGCTCGATAAGGCGGAGTTCCTAATGGGGCGCCTAGCACCGCTTCGGCCTCCTTGGGCTCGATCAGCGAACAGGGGTCACCCGGGCTATCGCCGTCGGATTCGTTCTGCGAAATGGGTGGCGGTGGCGCCGCGCCGGGGGGTGATGAGGGAGGCTTGCCGCTGCAGGCCGCAATGGCAATGCAGCTCATCCATACCAATCCGGGCCATCGACTGCTCATGTTATTTCCCCCACGGCGGCCTACCGAGTGCTGACCAGCAGAAATCTACGCTCAAGGCCCCAAACAAGGCAACTGGGAAGATCGCTGCGGGCGAATCCGTCGGTTTGGTGCAGTTCTTACCAAAGGGCTCGCGAACCGTGCGCGATTACCAGGTGAACATTAAGAAAAAGCAATATTGCAAAGGTTGACGCTTATGCGTCTCGATCGTTGATGCCGGCTAGGACCGGAGTCCTGTGGTCCACGCGGCGCCCAACATCAGGCATGATCTTCGGCGTGACTGCCGGCGCCCCAAGAAGAAACTCAGCCCCTAGCGTTATGCATCGGCGCTCGTTTCGAGACCAGGACAGACTGCGGCAACGTCACGCGAAGGAGCCGGTGGCGGCCGACGCCTGCTGTGAAGAACAATGCGAACGGCTCTAATCTGGGGTGCGGCAACGGCCACTGGGCTCGCGCTGGCGCTTGCCTTGGGTGCCCCATGGGTGGGTGCCGAATACTTGCTGCGCGATCACGGCGCGCTCGTTGGGGCTCGGCCCCCGCAACCGGTCCGTGGCCGCTGGTTCGATGACTACTTCCTGATCGAGGCCATCGACGCCTCCACATACGCCATCGGCGAGCCCCGGTACTACCAAGGCAATTACAGCTATCTGCTCGTGGGTCGCAAACGAGCACTGCTCTTCGATTCCGGCACGGGCAACCGCGATATGGTCCCTGTGGTTCGCTCCCTGACCTCATTGCCCGTCACCGTGCTTCCCTCACACCTGCATTTTGATCACGTGGGCGCGCTCGGACGCTTCGAAGGCACCGCACTGCTCGATCTTTCGCCCTTACGAGACCGCCTTCACAATGGCCGGCTGACCCTGCGGCGGTACGAGTTTTTGGGGTTCGCGGATTCGCTGCCTGAGCCCAGTTTTGCGGTCAATGAGTGGTGGTCGCCCGGCAGCATGATCGACCTTGGGGACAGGTCTGTCCGAGTGCTGTGGGCTCCCGGCCATACGCCCTCGTCCGCGGCCCTTTACGATGCTCAAAGACGCCAACTGTTTGCAGGCGACTTCATCTACCCGGGAACCCTCTACGCGTTTCTCCCGGGCGCGAGCCGGAGCGATTATTTGCAGACGGCCCGCAGGCTCCTGGCGACTGTGGACCCGGCGACGCGCATCTTTGCCGCGCATCTGGCAGACAACCAGCCGACAATTTCCGCCCCACTACTGGAGATGACGGATCTGAACGCACTCGAGCGAACCCTGGAGAGGATTAACGCAGGGGAGCTGAAACATTCCGGCTTTTATCCAAGGGTATACCCCGTGCGCGGACTGATCACTTTCGGTACCGGCTTTGCGTGGAACAATCGATGATTGCCTGCGATATACGGCCGTTCGCAGGTCTCCTGACGTGCGCGTGCGCCGCCCTACCCCCGACAGGGCTCGCCACAACTTGACAACCTGAGCACTAATACGGCTCCCGGATTAAAATAACGAAGCCCGTTGTCCGCGCATAAGGATCGCTCAATGTCCGAAGACCTCAACGTGGGAATCGCGCATGAACTTTTAGAAGTCACGCACAATAGCGGCTCGCGAAAGTGGCTCATCGAGGTCGCCGAGGCCGTAGGCCTTTCGGTAATTGCCGTGGCCACCGCCTGGTGCGGGTATCACGCCGCGCGCTGGGACGGTCGCCAGGCGTACCTCTATGGTGATTCCTCGCGCCTGCGCGTCGAAGCCTCGGTCGATGCCACTCAGGGCGGACAGCAGCGCCTGCTGGATGTAGTCACGTTCAACACGTGGATTCGCCTGAAGGAAATGCACGACGACAAAGTCGCCGCAATATATGTGCGCAGGTTCAGCGCGGAATACCGTGTCGCGTTTGAGGCCTGGCTCAAGACTGACCCGTTCAACAACGTCAATGCTCCGCCCGGACCAGCCGACATGCCCGAATACCGGAACTCCAAGCTGTTGCTCGCCGATCAGCTCAATCGCCAGGCCAGCGAAGCCTTTGATCAGGGCACGAAAGCTCGGGAAAATTCAGAACAATTCGTCCGCGGCACGGTATTGCTGGCCACAATCCTGTTTCTGATCGCCCTTGCCCAGCGCTTCAAAATTCACATTGCGCGAACCGGACTTCTGATCGTGGCGACCATAATGATTATCTATGTCTTAACCAACGTTGCGCACTATCCGAAGTTGTAGCGGGCCGTTGGTCGCATTGTTCTGAGTCAGTTTCTGTCCTGTTGCCAGTCTTGCTTTGCGCCCTACTTGGTGTTTCGCGATAGGTAGAGCGCGAGCGCCTCCAGCTCGGGGTCACTTATTTCGGTCTTGCGAAACTGAGGCATCACGGAGATCCCGTGCCGCACAAAATATTTGACGATCGACGCCTGCAGATCGGTCCGATCGAGCAGTACCGGCGGCTTGGTACCCTGATATTTGGCCATCAGCGCGTGTGTTCCCGGGTGATTAATGCCTGGATCGTGACACGGCGCGCACCATTTCTCGTAAACGACGCGTCCTGACGCAGGCGGCGGAGATTCCGCCCTTAGTGGGGCGGCCAGCATCAAGGCCGCCGACACCATTAAGCCGGTGCGCAACGAGTGAACGACCCACGCGCGAATCATCGCCCGTTCTCCCGCAAATGCTTGGGCCAGATAGCATAGCGACCCGCCGAAAGGATCCCGTTCGGGTCGATGGCGTCCTTTAGGGTCTCGTGAAAGCGCTGCAGGGCGTGATCGTTGAAGGAGTAAACGTCCATAACCGACTTCTGAAAAACGGGCGCCGTTCGGTACTCTCCCCAGCCATGTTCCCCGCCAATGCGGATTAGCTTCTTAAAGCCCTCCCGGTAGCGCTTGTTTGTCGCCGGATCCTCGGTGACCGGCGTTGCAAGTATGAAGATGAACGCCCGCTCCCAGAAGCAGGCCGGGAGACTGAACGAACGGAACAAGGGCATGTTCAGTTCCCGGGCCGCTTCGCTAAACACCCGGTTCACCTCGATGATCGCGGCACCTGTCCGGGGTACGATCGGCGAGAACCACATGTGGCCCTTGGAGGGCGTCGGGTTATACGGGGACCGGGCGCCGATTGAGAAGGCCCGCAGCGTCGGCACGCCCAGTTCCGGTTCGTGGTAATCCGCCGCCTTGGACGGGTCGAGCGGCAGTTTGAGCCGATCGGCGACTCGGAATCGTGACCCCGCTATCCTGGAGAAGTGCCGCTGTGCGGCATTCCACTGTGCGTCGATTACTTCCATCGGACCGTAGAAGCTCAGCCACAACTCCCAGTACGGGATGCCCCTACGAATCCCGTAGGCTTCCAGATCAGCGGAGTAGCCGGCTTTTGCGCCCGAGAGCAGCCCGAGATGTTCTTTTTCCAATGGCGGGGGGCCATTCTCCATGAACAGTTGGATTTGACCAATCGGGGGATAACCAAGGAGCGGGGAGGAAATATCGGGAAAGCCGGAAGTGATACGGCTGTTTTCAAGATAGTTGAGCGTCTCCACAATTGGAGACAGATCCTCGAAGTGCTGCGTCGAAACGACGCAGCGCAGGTAGGCTTCGGGTTCCGGCATGAGCCAGAAACCCATCTTGGTCACGATGCCAAAATTCGACTGGGAGAATATGCCATCCACCCAGGGCCCGCACCCGGTCTTGTATTGTTGCCAGGTCTCGGAATTTGGTATGGCCCCCATGCCCGTGCGCAGCAATTCTCCTGAGGGCAGAACAATCTCCATGCCGCAATGCGCGTCGAAATGGTTGCGATAATTGGCGGCCGTATAGCCGCCGCCCCGATCAATTGCATTTCCGATAATGCTGCCCCAACCCGGATCCGGACAGTCAATCCACACCTTGAGCTTGTGCTCTTGGATGTAGCGATACAGGTCAAAGTAGCTAACACCCGGTTCGACCAAGGCGTAGGCATTGGTCTCATTCACTTCAATGATCCGATTCATGCGCTTCAGGTCCAGCACAACGCTGCCTGAATACGCTGGCGCCGAGCCTCCGTAGCCCAGATTTTTTCCGGTGGAGATAGTGTAGAGCGGGATTCGATAGCGATTGGCAATGCGCGCGATCTGTTGCACCTGCTCAGTGGACGCCGGAGCGAGAGCACCCGAGGCGATGAGTTCCTCGGGTTCGTTCATGAACGGTGAATACGCGTCGCGGTAAAGGTCTAAATCCTCATCGCTCGTAAATACCCACTCTTGGCCGACAACACCTGCAAACTCCGCCAAGGCCTTGGCGTAATCGGCTTGACTCACTCCCGGCGGTAATCTCATATCGATGCTTCCCTAGCTTGGGTGCTGTATTTCACATTCGGAGTTGCGACCGAGCGGGCGGCGATGACCCAGGACACAAGCGACAATGCCGGAGCCGCATACGCAGATCGCGTGTAGAGCACCGACTGGACCGCCCGCCCGTATTCGGCGTCGGTCCGCTTGACCAGGGAGCCAAAAAGTCGCTCAGCCCAAACTCCATTTCCTTCGATCGCCGTACGGCTTTCTGCCAGCGCATTCTCTGGCATGACAAGCCGGTGCCGGACGGTGCCATCCGGTTGGCAATGGTGCTCGATCCGTGCCACCACCCTCATCCATTGCTCCCAGGCCAGCTGCTCCAGGCACAACAGCGAGGCGGCAGTGGTCATGCCGACGATGGCCTCTTTGCTCCGAGTCCAATGGGGTTGCAATTCATCGAACCAAAGCGCCGTGATATCGCCGTGAATCGGCCGAATCTTGCATCCCATCCGGACGGCGCTCGCGCCAAACTCGCAGGATTGCCGGAAGCGTGCATCGAGGATGACCTTGTGGGGCAACGGGCCGGTGGAGGGCGGCTCAGGCCTTGGCATGTTTTCGCCCGCTATGGCCAATGCCGCGACCCCGAAGCCGGCGGCGGCTGTGCTGCGCACGATAAAATCACGGCGGTTCATGCACGACCCCACCCGGTCCGCGACCTTCCGGCCCCCAACATGGACATTAGCACTTTGCATTTGCGGGTGCGCAAGCGACCGTGACCACGAGCGCTATTGAACGCCCGCAGTCACAGATGGCCCCGAAAACAGCACCGGACAGCCGAGGCCTCGCGGCGGTAAGAAAAATCGGCGGCTACGCCCGTTCGGCCCGCTCTGGCTCGGTGAACTTCAGAGGCACGCCGCATCCACCGATCCCGCAGTAGCCGTCCGGATTCTTGGCCAGATACTGCTGGTGGTAATCCTCGGCATAATAAAATGTCGGTGCCGCCTGGATTTCAGTTGTGATCCGGCCATGCCCGGAGCGTTGCAGCGCCTCACCGTACTGGCGTCGGCTTTCTTCGGCCTGCTCACGCTGGGAGTCATTGAAATAGAAGATGGCGGAACGGTATTGGGTACCAACATCATTGCCCTGGCGCATGCCCTGAGTGGGATCGTGCGATTCCCAGAACACGCGCAGCAACTGCGCATACGAAACTACCTTTGGATCGTAGACCACGAGCACCACTTCCGCATGGCCCGTGCGTCCGGAGCACACCAGGCGATAGTCCGGGTCGACAGCCGTGCCACCGGCATAGCCCACGGCGGTAGTAAGAACTCCGGGTAACTGCCAAAACAGACGTTCGGCGCCCCAGAAGCACCCCATGCCAAATAACGCCTGCTCGAGTCCCGCGGCAAAGGGCGGCTTGATGGAGCGGCCGTTGACAAAATGCTTCATCGCGCTCGCTGCTTCCTTCATATCTCCTCCCGCAAATCGATTGTCGTTACAATGATCGTCCCAGTTCCATAGCAAATCCCAAACCATGGGCATCTCGAACGCGCACAACCTGCTGCAACCGCCTGCCATCGAACCGCGACCCTACGGGCTGCGGGTCAGCCTTCGCGCGCTGGACCCGTTTGCCAAGTTGTGCGGCGCCGACTGGCAACGCAGCCATTGGTACCGTACCGCAGCGGAGCGGGATGCGGCTCTACTTGAGATGAGTCGCAAACATGAATATTCAAGGCCCGGTGACCGGCCTGCCCTCGTTTACACCAAAGTGGAGAATCTCGCCGCCAGCCGGGGCCTGTGACGGGCCCGGTTAGAAATTATGCCCCAAAAAAAGATAAAAACCCGTAGTACCGGCCTCGTCATAGCCAACGGCTAGGTAGACCGGGCCTATGTAGGTGTCGGCGCCGAAGAAAAGAGAGGCGTCGCGCCGCGCGGAGTCCAGACTTATATCGCTCCGCTGATCCCAGACGTTCCCGAGTTCCAGCGATGCGCCGACATAGGCCGGTACGTCAAGTATGCCCTCGCCCCCGTTGCCAACGCTGTGAAAGAATATTCCGCGCGCAATCGCGTAATTTGGTCCTGCCAAGGACTGAGCCGCAAGGCCCGACAGACTCAGGAACCCGCCGAGGGGAAAGTACTCGTGTATGTTGGTGGTGCTCCCGCCAATGGTGCTACCCCCCGAAACCCATGCAAGGAAGGTGTCCTTGCCGCGGGTCCAGGCCGAGCGCCAATCGAGAGTGGCCAGATCGGACCCCTCCGCCCCGCTACCGGAGAACTCATCGCGCACGCCCAAAGTAAGGGACTGACCTTGATGCGGGAAATCGGCACTGTCGAGACGATCGTAACTAAATCGCAGGAAGGCGGCCGGGGTATGAAAACTCTCCTCTGGCACGCTGAAGTCACCCAGTCGCACGTAAGTGCTGCCTTTGCTGTCCAGCACGCCACCACGCAGCTGGCCCCAGTTTCCAAACTCCCGCCCCACATCCAGCCCGTATTCGAACGAACGCACGCGGTATTCGCCGATGATATTGCCGTTTTGCAGCTGCGGCACATCGTGTGCTTCCGCTTGAATACGCGGCGCTAAAAAGAAGCTACGCCGCACGGACAGGGGCTGATACCACTCTGCGGCAACTCGTGGGGAGGCACCCACCTGCACATCGAGCAAGGCCTCCGCGCCCAGCGCATTGAGCTCGGTAAATGACGCGCGCGTGGCCGCATTGAAGGTGCTGTTGCCTTCAAAGTCATCCTGCAGAGACAAGCCCACGCGCAGATAATTCGGACCCCAGGAATTACGCTTCGCGCTAAACACCAGACCTTCGGTGCCCTGTGGCGAACGCTGCAGATGGTAGTCCAACACCTGAAAGTTGCCGGTGCCGTAAAGTACTGCCAGGCGCTGAGCAATCAGTCCCGGATCCAGAGGCTTGCCCAGTTGATCGGCAAATGTAGTTTGCAAAAGCCGCTCGTAGCGTTCCGAACCCGCCTCGGTGACTATGAATTGGACGGTCACGGGGCTCGCACTGGCACCTGGCACGGGCTCGACGGGCCCGGACGCCACCACAGCTGCCGCTGGCTTTTGTGAAGTTACCAGTGCCGCGAGCTGCGGTTGGGCGCTGCGCGCTGCAATCTCACCGGCCAGCACCGCATTCGCCACCGCACTGAAATCATAAGACGAGCGCGCGCCCAGCTCCGGCCGGAGTACCAAATCTTTTTCAGTCAAGGTGGTCCGCTGGCGTTCCACGTCACGGCGCACCAGTATCGCCAGGGCCTGATTTGAGATACTGGTCAGAGAGTTGAGGCGGTCGCGGGTCTGCAGCGGAAAGCCCGCGTCAACGACTATTAAAACGTCAACGTGCATGCTGTGTATCACGTCAATCGGCAGATTCTCGACCAGGCCCCCATCGACCAAGAGTCGGCCGTCACGTTCCACCGGCGCGAATACTCCTGGTGCGGACATGCTGGCGCGCAGCGCGGTGGCAAGATCGCCCGAATCCATGATCACCGGGTCCCCCGTCTCGAGGTCGGTCGCCACGGCCCTGAAGGGCGTCGATAGTTCATCAAAGCGGGTGATGCCCGCAGCCGGCAGCGTGGCTCGACGCAGGAGCTGTGTCAGCTTCTGCTCCTGCACCAACCCTGTCGGGATCAGCAGTTCCCTGCCCCGGATGCCGAGCGGGAAATTCACCAGAAAGTCCCTGTCTTCTTCCTTGCGCCTAAAACTGAGTTCCTCGCGCGGCACGCGCTCACGAAAAGCCTCCTGCCACTCCGGTGAACTCAGCAGCTCCTCTATTGCTCGGCCCGACATGCCGCTCGCGTACAGTCCGCCGACTACCGCTCCCATGCTCGTGCCAGCGATCGCATCGAGATGCACATGCAGATCGTCAAGTACCTTGAGGACGCCTACGTGAGCCATGCCTCGCGCACCGCCCCCCGAGAGCACCAGCCCGATTCGTACCGGTGCGGCGGGCCCGGAATCCGGCGGGATAGCCACTGGCGATTCGGCCCGGAGCTGGCCCGCCAGCAACAACCCACCCACCAAGAGTGCTGTCAAGCGCATGGACTAAAATACTACCACGCGCACCAAGCGCTTCCGTTGGGCGCCCGCGACCGATTATGCTGCTGCGAGTTCATGAGTCCAATCTTCCTAGTCGGCCTCGTTCTCCAGGTCATTCTGATCATCCATTGCGTTCGCACCGGACGGAACACGGTATGGATCTGGGTCCTGGCGCTCCTTTCGCTGCCCGGCGCCATCGCGTACATCGCAGTGGAAATCGTTCCAGGCCTGTGGCGCGCGCCCACGACCGGCCGAGCGCTGCGCGGGGTACGGCGTGCTCTCGATCCTGAAAAGCAATTGCGCGATTTGGCACTTGCGGCGCAGCGCACGGGCGATGTCGCAAGCCGCCAGCGCTATGCCGAGGAGCTGCTGCGCCAAGGTCAGGGTGCCAAGGCAGCCACAGTGTACGGGCAAGTCCTGACCGGCCTGTATGAGGACGACCCAAATCTGCTGCTGGGCTTGGCAAATGCACAGTTTGCCACCGACCAACCTGCCGCGGCGCGCGAGACCCTTGACCGGCTAATTTTAAGAAATCCTGATTTCAAATCCCCCGAAGGCCATTTGCTCTACGCCCGTGCGCTCGAAGGTGAGGGGAACTTTCCCAAAGCACTCGAAGAATACTCCGCCGTTGCCGGTTACTTCGCGGGTGCCGAAGCGTCGCTGCGGCACGCGCAATTGCAGATTAAACTCGGCAATCACGCCGCAGCTCGTCAGACCTTGAGCGCCTTATTGGAGCATGCTCGGTTCGCGCCACGACACTACCGCAACGCGCAGGAGGAATGGTTAGTGGCAGCGCGCCGCGAGCTCGCCGCGCTTTAGATAAGCCGAAGCTTGGGATTGAAGCGCGGCGGCGGGAAACGCAGCCCCAGCGACTTCAACGTTGCATACATGATCTGCGAGACTGCCAGATCACGAAACCACTTGTGATTGCCAGGCACCACGTACCAGGGTGCGTAGCGGGTATTGCAGCGACCCAGCATGTCACCAAAGGCCAGCTGATAGGCGTTCCACTGCTTGCGCTTGACCAAGTCCTGTTCGTCGAATTTCCATTGCTTGCGAGGCTCGTGAATACGCTCCTCGAAACGGCGACGCTGCTCGGCTTTGCTGATGTGGAGAAAGATTTTGACCACATGAATACTGCTCTCGGACAACATGCGCTCGAATTCGTTAATTTGACGGTAGCGAGCCTGCCAGACCGACTGCGGCACCAAATGGTCGACGCGCGCGATGAGTACGTCTTCGTAGTGTGAACGGTTGAAGACCCCAATCTCACCGCGGGGGGGCGTATGCGCATGTACGCGCCACAGATAGTCGTGGCTCAATTCCTCGGCACTTGGCGCCTTGAAAGCATGGACCGTGCAGCCCTGCGGATTGAATGCCGAGAAGACATGGCGGATGGTACCGTCCTTGCCTCCGCCATCGATCGCCTGGAGCACCACCAGAACACCGTAACGGCCATCCGCATGCAAAAGATACTGCAAATCCCCGAGTTTCTCAGCCAGTCGCTTGGATTCGGCGCGCGCCGGCGCCTCATGCCAGCCGTGTGTATGCGCCGCGGCCGCTTCCTTCAGCTTATACCGGCTCGCGCCGCGTACCCGAAGCTCGTCAGGAAGATCAATGAGCAATTTGTTCATCGCCCGTGGAGTGTGCCGCAGTCCGCGGTCCGTTCGCTACTGGCATTCGCTAAAGTAGGCGTGGCTCCGTGGAGGCGGGTTCATGTGATAGCATTCGCGCCTCTTTTTTAGTCCACGACGGAATCTTCGCAGCCCTATGACCACGCCCACCAGTGCCAAGCCCACTCCGCCGCCGAACGGCCAGAAAATGTCCATAAGTGGTACCAAGTTGCAGGTGCCGGACCGGCCAATTATTCCCTTTATCGAAGGTGACGGTACCGGTCGGGATATCTGGCGGGCAAGCGTACGGGTACTCGATGCGGCTGTCGCCCGCGCCTACGGTGACAAGCGCAAAATTGAGTGGATGGAGATCTACGCGGGCGAGAAGAGCTACCAGGCGTTCAACAGCTGGCTCCCCGACGAGACAGTTGCTGCCTGCCGCGAGTACCTGGTATCGATCAAGGGCCCGCTCACCACGCCGATTGGCGGGGGCATCCGATCGCTCAATGTCGCGCTCCGCCAATTGCTCGATCTTTACGTCTGCCTGAGGCCGGTGCGCTGGTTTAAGGGCGTCCCTTCCCCGGTTAAGGCTCCCGAAAAGGTCGACATGGTGATTTTCCGCGAGAATACCGAGGACCTGTACTCGGGCATCGAATTCGAGGTTGGTACCGACGACAACCGTAAATTCCTTGCCTACCTAAAGGAAAACTTCCCAAAGCACTACGCCAAGATCCGCTTTCCAGACACTTCCGGGATTGGCATCAAAAATGTGTCGCAGGAAGGGACCGAACGACTGTTTCGCGCGGCCGTCGAATACGCCCTTGTAAACAAGCGCAGGAGCGTAACAATCGTTCATAAAGGCAACATACTTAAATTTACCGAAGGCGCTTTCAGAAGTTGGGCCTATGCGCTCGCTGAGCGTGAATACGCTGATCGGGTCTATACGTGGACACAATGGGAGCGCACCAAGGCGGCGCAGGGCGAGGCCGAGGCCAATGCGGAGCAGGCCGCGGCTCTGAAGAGCGGTAAATTGCTGATCAAGGACGCGATTGCCGATATAACACTGCAGCAGGTCCTGACGCGCGCTGATGAATTCGACGTAGTCGCTACCCTCAACCTCAACGGCGATTATCTCTCGGATGCCCTCGCGGCTCAGGTTGGCGGCATAGGCATCGCGCCGGGCGCCAATATCAACTACTACACCGGTCACGCCATATTTGAGGCCACGCACGGGACGGCCCCCAAGTACGCTGACCTCGATCAGGTCAACCCTGGCTCGGTGGTGCTGTCCGGAGAAATGATGCTGCGCTACATGGGTTGGACTGAGGCGGCCGATGCCATCATCAGTGCGATGGACAAGACCATAGATCAAAAGATCGTCACCTACGACTTCGCTCGCATGATGCCGGGCGCCACTAAGGTAAAATGCAGTGAATTTGGTGATGCGCTGATCAGGAATCTATAGCGCGTCTTCGCCTGTCCTCGCTGTCGCCGCATCCCCCGACCGCCTTCGCGTGGGTTGCCTCTGTCCATCCTTCTGGGGGCGTGCTCAGACCTTCGAGAGAGCCTGCTCGAGGTCCGCGAACAGGTCCTTGATGCTCTCCAAGCCAATGGATAACCGCACCGTACCGGGCCCGACCCCCGCCAGGCGCTGCTGATCCGCATCAAGGTCGCGCGCAACCAGCAATTGCGGCGGCAACACCAAAGACTCGGTCGCGCCGAAACTGGCCGCGATGGCAAACAGATCCAGAGCCTCTGCAAATCGCCGACCCGCCTCCGACCCGCCACGCAGGTCAAATGTCACCAGCGATCCAAACTCCGACATTTGCGAGCGGGCCAGTGCATGACCTGGGTGTGTACTCAGTCCCGGATAATAAACCGTGCCCACGGCGGGATGTTTCGCCAGGAACTCAGCCACCTGTTGCGCATTATGGCTGTGCTCCCGATAACGGATCTGGTAGGTCTTCAGTCCGCGCTGGATAAGGAACGCCGCCTGCGGGTCGAGGGCAGCGCCGAGGACGTTGAAGTCGGGTCGCAGCTGACCAATCAGCTTCGAGCTGGCAATCACCGCGCCGCCCATGACATCGCCATGACCGGAAGCGAATTTCGTCAGGCTGTGCACAAAAACATCGACGTCGAAGTCTCCGTGTTGGTGCAGTCCGGCGACGGTGTTATCGAGCACCGTGAGTGCACCATGCTGTCGCGCCAATTTGCAGATTGCTGCGATATCCGCGATTCGGATGATCGGATTGGTGGGGCTCTCAAACAGAACCAGGCGGGTGGGCGTCGTCGAGAGCACGCGCTCGATACCTGGCAGATCGCTGACCGACAGAAGCGTATTCGTCACCCCGAACTTGGCGAGCATGCGACGTACCAGGTGACGGGTGGGACCGTAGAGTTCGACAAACGATACGATGTGATCGCCCTGCTTGGTGAGCGAAAGTAATGTGTTTGAAACCACACCCACCCCGGAGGCGCAGGCCAACGCATCCTCGCGGCCCTGTAGCTGAGCCAGGGTCAATTCGAGCTGGCGGGTGGTGGGATTAGCCGAGCGCAGATAGTTAAATCCGGGTCGGGCACCCCGCCAGTTGCGCACCGTCTCCTCGACGGACTCGAATTCGAACTTGACGCTACGGTGAATCGGCGCAACTACCGGGTGGTTGTCGGCCGGCAGAGGCACCTCTGGCGGATGTATCAGGCGGGTAAATCTGTCCATCGACCCATTGTACCCCTAGAGCCTATCCATGCTGGCGCTCCGACCATTCCCGGAGACGCCGAGCGCCTTCCACCAGAGTGGAATCGCGCTTGGCAAAGCACAAACGCAGTAATCGTAAAGTGGGCGGTTCGCGATAGAATACCGAGAGAGGGATTGTGGCCACTCCGGCTTCCTCGATTAGCGAACCTGCCAGTTCGACATCGCCGCGAGAAGACACGGCGCTGTAATCCACAAGCTGGAAGTACGAGCCGGCTGAGCGAAGAACCTTCAGGCCGGAGTTTTCGAGAAGCGAACTGAGGCGGTCGCGCTTTTCTTGAAAATACTCAGGCAGGTCCGCTCCGCACTGTGGCCGCTCGCGCAGGTATCCTGCCACCGCGTGTTGAAGGCAGGTGGCGATGGTGAAGGTGTTGTACTGATGCACCTTGCGAAGTTCGTTTGTCAGTGAGGCCGGCGCAACGGCATAACCGATGCGCAGTCCGGTGGCGTGCAGCGTCTTCCCAAACGAATACACGGCCACGCTCCGGGTTCGCAATTCCGGATGAGTGAGCACGCTCGCATGCTTGGCGCCGTCAAATACCATGTGCTCGTACACCTCGTCGGCCAGCACTGCACAATCGCGCTCACGAATGATCTCAGCGAGTGCATCAAGATCCGCCGGACGCAGACAACTGCACGCGGGGTTGTGTGGCGAATTGATAACCACCAGACGGGTGCGCCCCGAGACGGCCGTTCGGACCCGATCCCAGTCCGGAAGGAACGTCGGCGCAGACATGGGCACGTGGACGCAGCGAGCGCCGGCTAAGCGCACGGCGGGATCATAGGAATCGTAGGCCGGGTCAAAGACCACCACTTCATCACCCGGGCCCACCAGCGCCTGGATCGTCGAGTAGATCGCCTCGGTGGCGCCCAGAGTTACGGTCACCTCGTGCGCCGCGTCCACATGTACGCCGTAGACCCGCTGGAGCTTGGCCGCTATCTGTTCGAGCAACGCCGGTACACCGGGCATCGGTGCGTATTGATTGTGGCCCTCGGCCATCGCCTGCTGCACAAGTTCAGCCAGCCGCGCATCGATGGGATAGTCGGGGTATCCCTGGCCAAGGTTGACCGCGCCGGCCTCTGCGGCCCGGCGCGACATCACGGTAAACACCGTTGTGCCCACGTCGGGGAGCTTATTCGCCAGTACCATCGCCCGATGCGCCACTATTCGTTGGCGAGCTGCATCTCACGCTGGCGGCGCTTCTCCTGGCGCTGCATTGCGAGCGCAGAGAAGACCACGCCGGTGGCCACGACGAGCACCATCAGGGTGGCAAGTGCGTTCACGTCGGGGCTCACCCCTAGCCGCACCTTGGAGAAGATCACCATCGGCAAGGTGGTGGAGCTCGGGCCGGCCACGAATTGGGAAATCACCACATCGTCCCAGGAAAGAGTAAATGCAAGCAGCCAGCCAGACACGATGGCAGGCATGATCAGCGGCAGCGTGATACGCCAGAATACCTTGGCGGGACGCGCACCCAGATCCATGGCCGCCTCCTCGAGCGAGTCGTCGAAATTGGCCAGTCGCGACTGGATAATGACGGTTACGTAAGCCATTGAAAAGGTCACGTGGGCAATCGTGATCGTAGTGACCCCGCGGCCTGCGGGCCAGCCGATCAGTTGTTCCATGGCCACGAACAAGAGCAGCATGGCAAGACCGGTTATGACTTCAGGCATGACAAGGGGGGCGGTAGTCATGGCCGCGAGCAACGTGCGGCCGCGAAACCGGCCGAAACGCGCCAGCACCAGTCCAGCAAGCGTGCCGAGCACCACCGAAATGCAGGCGTTGAGCGTGGCAATTTTTATTGATAGCCAGGCCGCACCCATGATCTGGTCGTTCTGGAACAGCAACCCATACCATTTCAGCGTCGGCGAATTGGTTGAATCCCAGACCGTGACCAGCTTCGAGTAATTGAACGAAAAGAACATCATCGACAAAATCGGCACGTACAGAAAGGCGAATCCGAAGGCCAGCATCGTCGGCACGAAGAATTTCCGACCCCCGATCATTTGTGCGCCAGCTCCCGGTTCTGGTAGCGCTGGAAAATCATGATCGGGACCACGAGCAGCACCAACATGGCCGTTGCCACCGCGCTGGCCACGGGCCAGTCGCGATTGGCGAAGAATTCATCCGATAGCACGCGCCCGATCATCAGTTGGTCGGTGCGCCCGAGGAGCGAGGGAATCACGTATTCGCCGACCGCCGGGATAAACACCAGCAGCGCTCCAGCCACTATGCCCGGCATGGACAGCGGTAAGGTGATTCGCATAAAGGCCTTCCATGGCCGCGAACCTAAGTCCGCGGCGGCCTCGAGCAAGGTTCGATCATGCTTTTCGAGATTTGAGTATAGCGGCAGGATCATGAATGGCAGATACGAGTAGACGATACCGATATAGACCGCAAAGTCGGTCTGCATCATGGTGATTGGCTCGTGGATGATCCCAAGCGACATCAGTACGTTGTTGATGACACCGTTATTCTTAAGTAGCCCGATCCAGGCATAGACTCTGAGCAAAAATGATGTCCAGAAAGGCAGGATGATCAACATCAAATAGATGTTTCGAGTAGTCGGCGGCGATCGGGCGATACCGTAGGCCATCGGATAGCCCACGAACAGACAGCACAACGTCGAGACTGCAGCGACCTTTAGCGAATATAGGTAAGAGCTGATGTACAGCGAATCGGTGAACAGGTAGTTGTAGTTTCCCAGGTGCAACCGGAGCGTGAGCACCTTGTCGTCGACCCAACTCCAAAGCGATTCGTAAGGGGGGATCGCCAGCACTGACTGCGAAAACGAGATGCCGAAGACGATGATGAACGGCACCATGAAAAACAAAACCAGCCATATCATCGGCACGGCCGTCACCAGCGGCTTTCCAATCCAATGATCGCGTATGTAGGCCGACCAGAATGCGGGCCGCAGTCGGTAGATCCACTGCCATAGCGGCTCCCATGGCGTGGTTAACCCGGAGCCCTTCCTGCCAGAAGTATGCGCGGAGCCGCTGCGCGAGCGCGCCATGTCAGTTCAAACCGACCACGGGGCTGGAGGCGTCCCAGCTCAAGTACACCTCTTCATCCCACACAAACTGCTCATCGGACTTGCGGGCCCGATTGGCCTGGGTGACGCGCATCTCCCGTCCCGAGTCCAGTTTGACGACGAATACCGAGGTATCGCCGAGGTAGGCAATGTCGTGGATCGTGCCGTGCGCCCAATTGTCGGCGCCGGTCGGGCGCTCGCGTGTCAAGGCGATCTTCTCGGGGCGAACGGCCACCCAGCACAGCGCGAGCGGCGGCGCGCTCATGCCGTGGTCCACATAGACGGGGGCACCGAGCTCCTCGCATTTGACGCGAACGTGATCTTGTTCATCTTCGGTGAGCTGGCCTTCGAACAGATTTACTGAACCGATAAAATCAGCGACGAACCGGGAGGCCGGGAATTCGTAGATCTGCCTCGGCGTTCCTACTTGCACAATCTCACCGCGATTCATCACTCCGACGCGCGAGGACAGTGTCATCGCCTCTTCCTGGTCGTGAGTAACCACGACGAAGGTGACGCCTAATTTCTCCTGGATGCTGAGCAATTCGAACTGAGTGTGTTCACGGAGTTTTCGATCAAGCGCGCCCAATGGTTCATCGAGCAGCAGCAGCTTCGGGCGCTTGACCAGGGAACGTGCCAGTGCCACGCGCTGGCGTTGGCCACCGGAGAGCTGGTGGGGCTTGCGCTTGGCGTATTCACTCAACTTGACGATATCGAGAATCTCGGCGACGCGGCGATTTATCTCGGCGCGCGCCAGCTTTTCCTGTTCCAGGCCAAATGCCACGTTTCCGGCCACGGTCATGTGCGGGAAGATCGCGTACGACTGGAACATCATGTTGACAGGCCGCTCGTACGGCGGAATTCCCGCCATGTCCTGGCCATCGATATACACGGTACCCGAGGAAGGCTGCTCGAAACCGGCGAGCATCCGTAACAGGGTGGTCTTGCCGCACCCGGACCCACCGAGCAGGCAGAAAATTTCGCCTTTATAGACCTTTAGCGACACGTTGTTGACGGCCACGAAAGTGCCAAAGCGCTTGGTGACGTTCTCGATACGAATGTAAGCCTGGGCGTGCGGATCGAGCCACGGCTCGGGCGTCTTGCTGCGGTTTTCAGCCATTGTCATTGCGGATTGCCGCCGCCAACCGGCCGACGAACCCTGCTCCGTGGTTGTTTAGTGGCCGGACTTTACTCGAGTCCACATTCGATTCAGCAAGCGCATGTAGGGCTGCGAACGCGGCAGATTCGGGGCCAGATGCGCCGTGGTTTCAGCGGATGGGAATATTCCGCGATCGTTGTAAATCGCCGGATCGATCAATGGATAGGCTGCAGCGTTGCTGGAAGCGAAGTGCACGGCACTGGAATTCCTCGCCGAGACGTCCGGCCGCAGCAGATAATCGAGAAACAAATGTGCGTTCTTGGGATGCGGGGCGTCCGCGGGAATCGCCAGCATGTCGAAGAACAGCACCGCCCCTTCCTTGGGAATGAGGTATTTAATGTTATTGCCGTTCTTGGCTTCCCGCGCGCGCAGCGCCGCCTGACCCACATCACCGCTCCACCCCAGTGCCAGGCAAATCTCTCCGTTTGCCAGATCCTCAATATACTTTGAAGAATTGATATAGCGCACGTAGGGGCGTATCGCCATCAGCGTCTTCTCCGCTGTCGCGAGGTCCTCGGGCTTCTCACTGTTGGGGGGAATCCCCAAGTAGACGAATACGGTATTGATTACTTCGTCCGGTGCGTCGAGCAAGGTTACGCCACAGTCCTTGAAGTGCTTGATGACGCTGGGGTCAAAGAACATTCGAAAGCTGTCAACCGGCGCGTCGGGCATCGCTGCCTTGATCTTGTCGACGTTGTAACCCACTCCCGAGGTGCCCCAAAAATAATTCACAGCATATTGCATGCCGGGGTCCAGAGGATCGAAGTACTTCGCCATTTCCGGATCGACGTTCTTCAGATTCGGCAAAAGCGACTTATCAAGTTTTCGGAAGACTCCCGCCTTGATCTGTAGCGCGAGGAAATTGGCGGTCGGTACAACGATGTCATACCCTGTCTGGCCCGCCAGGAGTTTGGTCTGCAGAACCTCGTTTGAATCAAAAACGTCGTAGTGGACCTTGATCCCGTACTCCTTCTCGAAGTTCGGCACGACCTCCGGGGCGATGTAATCGGACCAGTTGTAGACGTTGAGCACCTTCTCTTCGTCGGTCGATCCCGGCGACCCCGGGCTGGAAACAGTCGTTCCAGGCGCTGCAGCATGCTTGGCCCCGCAGGCGATCAAGGAAACAGCCGCTATGACCCACAATGCGTGCCGAGCGACTGATTGGAGCATCTTGAGGGTCCCGGGTGTCTTTAGAAGTAATTTAATGCACGTGGACGGTCGGGGCACCGCAATAGCAGACCCCTCTTATATATGAACCAATATACCAACGCGGCGTCCTGAGAAACAGCCCCGCACCCCGACTAAGCGCACGGTGACGGGCGAGCGATTCCGTGGATTGGCACAGGGCCTATACGTTCAGCAACAGATGTTCACGCTCCCAGGAACTGATTACCTGTAGAAATACCTCGTGCTCGGCCTGCTTGACGATCGTATAGGCTGCGACAAACGGCTGGCCGAGCAAACTGACCAGTGGTTGGCAATCTTTCAGACGCTTCAGGGCGTCATCAAGCGAGCGCGGCAAGTCCCACGGCAAATCCTGTGCGCTGCCAGTGATCGGATCGCTTGGCTGGAGATTCTGCACCATACCCAGGTAACCACAGGCGAGCGAAGCAGCAATCGCGATATAGGGATTTGCGTCCGCGCCACCGAGCCGATTCTCAACTCGGCGCGCGTTCGGATCGGACACCGGCACCCGCAACCCGGCGGTGCGGTTATCGTAACCCCACTGGACATTGACGGGCGCCAACTGATAACGCGCGATGCGGCGATAAGAGTTCACATTCGGCGCAAACAGGCTCATGGCGGGGGGCAGGTAGCGCTGCAGTCCGGCAATGTGTGAAAAGAACAGCGCCGAAGGTGTGCCGTCGGCATTGCTGAAGATATTGGCGCCGGTCTTCGTGTCAATAACGCTCTGGTGTATGTGCATCGCGCTACCGGGCTCTTTAGCGTGCGGCTTTGCCATGAATGTGGCGTACATCTTGTGTCGCAACGCTGCTTCGCGAGCCGTGCGCTTGAACAGAAAAGCCTGATCGGCGAGGTTTTGCGGATCGCCGTGCAGAAGATTGATCTCCATCTGCGCGGGCCCATCCTCGTGGATCAACGTATCGATCTCGATGTCCTGTGCCTCGCAAAAGGCGTACATGTCATCGAATAGTGGATCAAATTCGTTAACTGCGGCGATGCTATAGGACTGGCGGCCCGGCTCCGAGCGACCGGAACGGCCGATCGGCGGCTTGAGCTGGTAGTCCGCATCAATGTTGGGCTCGACCAGGTAGAACTCAAGTTCGGGGGCCACCACAGGCTGCCAGCCGCGCTCGGCGTAGAGTTCCAAAACGTGTTGTAGCAACTGGCGTGGCGCCATCGAGACTCGCCGACCGTCCGAATAATAGCAGTCGTGGATCACCTGAGCCGTAGGCTCCGCCGCCCACGGCACCACGCGCACCGTCTTCGGGTCGGCCTTGAGCACAATATCGATTTCCTCGGGACTCATGGCCGATGAGGTGTCGCTCGGATAGTCTCCGGTCACGGTCTGCAGGAAAATACTCTCTGGCAGCCGCATCCCCGCCTCTTCGGCGAATTTTTCGGCGGGCATCAGCTTGCCGCGGGCAATTCCTGCCATGTCGGGAATGATGGCCTCGACTTCGGAAATGCCGTGATCGCGGAAAAATTGTTGAATTTCATTGGACATACATCACCTTGATTTACATCAGTGCTCTGCAGGCGGCGCCGAACTCGGCGAACAACGCCATCGAGAACTTATTCTTCAATACCTGCCACTCGGGGTGCCATTGCACTGCCAACGCGAAATTTTTGGCCTTCGTTACTCTGAAAGCCTCGATTACTCCATCTGGAGCTCGGGCCTCCACTGTAAGTCCCGGGCCGAGGTCGCGAACGCCCTGGGAATGGAGTGAATTGACCTGCAGCCGCTCGGCGCCACCCGCCAGCCGGTGCAAAACGCCGCCCGGCACCAGATCAATCTCATGCGCCACGCCGTATTGCTCTTCAAACGAATCAGCCTTGTCCTCACGATGATCGAGATAACCGGGCACATCCTGCAATTGCTGCCACAGGGTCCCCCCATAGGCCACATTCATCTCCTGAAACCCACGGCAGATCCCCAGCACCGGCACGCCCGCCGCAATCGCACGCGGAATCAAAGGCAAAGTCGTTTCGTCGCGATGCGGATCGTGCAACGTCCCAGCGGCGCTCGGTTCACCACGGTAATGGTGCGGCTCAACGTTGGAGGGGCTACCGGTGAAAATCAGCCCGTGCAGTGAGTCAAGCAAGCCCTCGTAATTCAGCTCACGGCCCAGGGCGGGGACTATGACCGGAACGACTCCCGCGGCGTCGAGAGCGGCAGCCACATACTTTTCCCCGGCAAGATGATAGGCCTGCGGCCCCAGCAAACGACGGTCCGCGGGTATGCCGATCAAGGGACGTTTGCCAGACATGAAAAGGGGCTCCGACGCACCAAGCCGCTGTGGTCGGTGCGCCTCAGGGCGGGCTCTCTAATGGGGTCATTAGACCATAGGGCAGCTCGCGCAGTCCCGTCGAGAATGTCGATTCTGAGGTCGGCAAAATATTTAGTTAAATCCTAGGCTATTGTTTTCAAAAGCTTTCTCTGAAAATTGCACCAAGGGCTCCGGAAGATCGCCCGGCGCGGACCACATCATTTGACTTAATGCTTATCAAGCATAGAAGTCGTATTCGCGATTGAAGACCGTGTCGATGAGTTCGCCGTACTCTCCTTTTTTGACCTCGGAGTACACCTTCAGGTATCTGGCCGGAATGTACTTGGCAAGCTGGCGCGACGCCTCGAGCCGATCGAGCGCGACTAAAAGGTCCCCGGGAAAATCCGAATCGTCCACCTGAATAGCCCGGCCGTCTATTGGCGCTGTGGACTCCAAGCGGTTAGTAATTCCGTGCAATAGCGCCGCCAGCACTGCGGCCAGAGTCAGGTGCGGGCTGGCGTCCGCTCCCGCGACGCGATGTTCGATCCGTCGCGCCGAACCGTCACCCAGAGGCACACGAAAAGCCACACTGCGATTGTTATGGCCCCAGTCACGACTGGCAGGCACAAAGGGACCCAGAAAACGACGCTGCGAATTGAAGTTCGGGGCGAACAGTCCCATCGAGTCGTACATCAAGGCCTGCATCCCGGCAATTCCATGGCGGAGCAACGCCTCTCCGTCCGCGGCTCCAAAACGGTTCTGACCCGTCTCATCGATGACACTTACATGAACGTGCAAGCCACTGCCCGGTTCCGACATGAATGGCTTGGCCATGAATGTGGCCTCCATCCCCAACGAGCGTGCCACGCCTTTTACGAGGCGCTTGAGAAGGACGGCCTGGTCAGCCGCCAGGAGTGGTTCGGCGACATGGCGCAGATTGACTTCATACTGCCCGAGGCCGTATTCAGCCACGGCCCCACACACGGGCAACTGCTGTGCCGCGGCGGCGGCATCGACGCGGCTGAGAAAAACGGCCATATCTTCGACCGCTTCGAGTGACAGATTGGCGGCGCGCCGCGCCGGCGTGCGTCCGGGGGGCGCGCCCAGAGCGATACCCCCGTCCGCAGCGCGGCGAGGATCAATCAAATAGAACTCAAGTTCGCAGGCCATGACCGGATGCAGCGCCACGGCACGGCATTGCGTTACGACCTCAGCCAGGATCACGCGCGGATCAAACCAAAGCGCTTTGCCGGTGGCCGACTCTGTCATCTGGCAAAGGACCTGCGCCGTCGGAGTTAATGCCCAGGGCACACGCTGCAAGTAACCGCGCAGCGGCCGCGCTATTCCATCAGGATCTCCGTCGGACTTACCCATTCCTCCGGCGTTGTGGCCGAGGCCGCGACAGTCGGCTAGTGGGGCGCACGCTGAGTACATTACCCCTTCTTTGTAGAGCTTTTCGCCGTCTAGTGCCGGGAGCCGTTTGCCTGTCGTGTGGCCGTTCAAGTCGATGATGAAGGCGTCGACGTGCTGAATGTCGGGATTGACGGCCCGGAATTCTTGCCAGTCGCTTAACGGAGCTGTGTTACTGGATTTGTGTTCATGCATGATTTCCTCACCAGGTGTTGATCGGTCAGATACGGTCTCTAAGAGCATAAAAAAGCATGGCAGCAACCAGTGTTGGCGAGCGCAACCAACGACCGCCCGGAAAAGCCGGCACTGGCGCCCGGCCGAGCAGATCAAAGGCGTCGCGCTCTCCGCACAGCGCGTCGGCAACAACTTTGCCGGTATAGGGCGCGATCACTACTCCCAGACCAGAGAAACCGCTGGCGTTAAAGCATCCGGGCGCGAACTCGTGCGCCCACGGCATGCGAGTGGGAGTAATCGCCAGCGTGCCGCCCCACGCGTAGTCGTATCGGACCTGGCCGAGCTGCGGAAAGACTCTCAACACGTGCGGTTGTACGAATGCGGCAATGTCATCGGGAAACTGGTAGCCGTAGTTTTCGCCGCCGCCGAACAATAATCTGTGGTCGGGCGTGATGCGGAAGTAGTTTACGACGAAGCGTGAGTCCGACACGGCCGCGCCATTGCTGATCAATGCCCGCGCACCTTCGGCGCCGAGAGGTTCGGTGACCGCAATGTAGTTGTTGATCGGCATGACGTGCCGCTCCACCTGCGGCGCCAGGCCGCGAAGGTACCCGTTGCACGCCAGTACCACTCGACTGGCGACAATTTCCCCACGAGTGGTGGCGATACGCCAGCCGCCAGCATGGGGATCGACAGCCGTGACCTCCACCCCCTCGTGCAGTCGAGCACCGTGGCTGGCCGCGGCGCGCGCCAGGCCGATCGCCAGGTTAAGCGCATGCAGATGACCGGCTCGAGCGTCAAAACTGCCGCTGTAGTAATCATGACTCGCCACCATCGCCGCGAGCTCATCGCGATCAACAAATCGAATGTGCTCGTACGAGTATTGCGAGCGTAGATGTTCGACGTGCTGGCGGGTTTCGGCCGTATAGCGCTCACGATGATTGGCGTGCAGGTAGCCAAGCCGTAAGTCACACGCGATGCCGTAGGTCTCAATCAGCCAGTCAAGATGAGCGCGGGCTTGCAGTGAAAATTCCCACAGTCGACGCGCGTCGCCCTGACCCATGTGCTTCTCGAGCCACACCTGGTCGCGCCGCATGCCAACATGTGCCTGGCCGCCGTTGCGGCCGGAGGCGCCCCAGCCCAGGAGCGATTGTTCGACTAATAGGACATCGACGCCTCGCCGCGCCAGGTGCAGTGCGGTGGACAGCCCTGCATACCCTCCGCCTACGACGCACACGTCAGCGCGAGTTGGGCCGGTGAACGGCTCGGTGGTGATCTGTTCCTTCAGGGTTGCCGCATAGTACGAGGGCACGTGCGCAGCGCTCGGCCTCAGAGCTGCGGGAGCGGACCGCGACATCAAACCCTCGGATGAGTGCCGATCAGTTCGTTGACGGCCCGGTAGGCCTGGTCAATGGCCACATCGGTGTAGGCCCCACCCCCGGAATCCGAGTTCGCGATGGCGATGCGGCCAAAGGGCGCCCGACCGACAACCTGCGGTTGCTCGCTCTCCGGAAGTTCGGGCTCCCATAACGAGTTGTGTTCCGGTGCGTATCCGTGAGGCCAGCGATTCACCGTGATTGCGGTGATGTCATTGGCCGGGTCAAATCCCGCCGGTCCGAGCATCCGCCCGAGCTGCGCGCGGATGTTACGTTCAAACACTTCAAACGGCGTGGCCAGCAACTCCGCCCGACCGGCACGGTTCTGATCGTGTTCAGACAAGCCAGGCTTGCACGGTGTCTTCATCA
The DNA here is from genome assembly GCA_963795685.1 of uncultured Gammaproteobacteria bacterium. GTDB lineage: Bacteria > Pseudomonadota > Gammaproteobacteria > Steroidobacterales > Steroidobacteraceae > FEN-1191. The sequence continues at coordinate 892,743 of CAWCJE010000005.1, read as the reverse complement.
TCCACACCAGGTTGGGCTCGTCCGGCGATCGCGGGCAGCGGTAGTCGCCAATGTCGACGATGGCATTCAGCCGAGTCGCCGTGTGATAGCAGCCGGGCGAGTAAATTCGATTGACGCCCAGCTTCGCAAACGCGCGTGTATTACGGACGGCGACACTGGTGTAGACCAGCGGCGTCTTGACGAGCTCGTGCAGGGCCTTTTTCTGGGATTCCGGCAGTTCAGGGGCCAGATACGGGATCATCATGTTGTAGCCGGCGAGTACGCAGTGCCGCGCGCGCACCCTATAGGCTCGTTTGTCCCTAATATAAGTCACGAACGCCTGCTTGGCGGTCGAGGGCGCCCCCTCATTGCGCACATGGATGACCGTACTGTTGAGCCGCAAGCGCACCGGTTCACCGCCGCGATCCAATCGACCGTAGTCCACTCGCGATGTCACCAGATCCTGCACGGTGGTGCCCGGAACCGCGGCGGGAATCAATCGGCGCACCAGACCCCGGGCAATCGTGGCATTGCCGTCTGGGAAATGGAGGCGTATCGACCCGCCCGTGTCCGCGTAACCCGCCGGGGTAAAGCCCATCCCGGGAATTGACCCTGGCTCAAGTTTGAGTCCGTCAAAACCTGGAAACCCCAAGCCCCAGCAATCGAGAGCCGAAACCGCGTCGATCCCCACGCCCCATTCACCCTGCGTGGAGGCCTGCTGCACGGCCAGCACCGCCGGATCCACCTGCAGCGTGTCGCGCAGATAATCACGGTAACTGACTTTCATCAGCCGCTGCTTCTTCTGCGTCGAGTTCAAGCCCGGCATATAGTCCCGGGTGGTGGTCTCCAGGCGCTCGAAATCACGCTTGGCCGCCGCGGACAATGGTGTACCGGCGAGAAATTCGCGCCATGGCTTATGGCGATAGCCGACCGCCAGGTGATCCGCCCCGAAAGTCTCGGTGTCAAAAAACACGCCGGTCTGCTTGGCGCGCAGGAAATCATAGAAGTCTGGGTCTTGGGGTTGTATCACCTTCGCCAGTGCCGGAGCATCGATGCCGATTGCCTTAAGAACCCCGTCCGCGACCGCGCTGTAAGGCCTTGGACTGTCGATCAGCAGAGTGCCTCCGTTGATCAGGTACAGCTGATTGCCAATCTCGAACTCATTGCGTTTGGCATGACCGCCGAAATCGTCGTGATTATCGAGCAGTAGGATGCGCGCACCGGGAGAGGACTCGCGATAGAAATGCGCCGCCGCCAGTCCGCTGATCCCAGCGCCGACGACCACCAGGTCGTACTGTTCATCGAGGTCGTCCGGCTTGGGCAGCGACTGGCCGTCGCGCAGAGCGTGAGCACTCTCGAAGGAACCGGGGTGGCTACCTCTCATCCCAGTGAGGCGCGGCGGGTAATAACCGGCCTGATCCTGAGCGGCCAGAGGTGGCGGCGGTTCACGCTGTGCGCAGCCAGGCAGCCAAGCCGCCGCCAGCAGGCCGGCGCTTCCAACGGCAGCGCCCTGGACAAAATCGCGGCGCGTGATCGAGGCCGCCATGCCGAGGGCACGATCGGACGGATCGTCGGAACGATTGCTCGCCATAAGTTCTACTCCATTCGCCGCCGGCTGCAGGCCGGTCTGCCCCCCAAGGCCGCGCCTTCAGCGCGGCCTTGGGGATTCCGGCCTTTATTTACGATACGTGAGGGTTATGCCGAACGTCCGCGGGCGGAATGTGTAATTTCTCTGGACGCGGTTGGTATACGAGTTAGGTCCGTTGAGCGGATCAATCGTGAAGTCATAGTTCGTGACTGGATGCGTATCGGTCACGTTGTCTATGAAGGCCGACGCGGACCACTCACCGAGATCAACACCGCTACGCAGAGTCAGGAAACTGGTCGAGGGCAAAGAGTAATTCGCTTGGTCGTACTGGCCACTGTTCGGGTCCTGGTTCGGTCCTACCCATTTAGGAGCTCCGACGTATTCGTAGTCTGCGCGGGCGAATGCGCCCTTGTCGAAGGCCGCGAAGTGATACTCGATGCCGATAGAGCCGGTAAACGGCGCGCCCGGCTGACCGCCCAGGCCGACAATGGCATCGCCACTCAATACAATCGGCGCAAGCGTCGGATCAGGCGACAATCGCGAATCCTTGGTGTAGCGCGCATCGGTATATCCAGCCGTCAAGTCCATCGTCAGATCGTTGGTAATGGCGATGTCCGCCTGCACGTCCAGACCCTTCGCAGTGGCCTCTCCCAAGTTGGATATGAACGAGATCTGGCAGATCGGCGGTACGACGGTTTGCTGGATGTTGTGCCACTTGATGTAGTACACGCTGCTAGCGAGCTTGAAGCGGTTGTTAAAATTGTTTTTGGCACCCACTTCAAAGCTGTCGACAGTGTCCGAATTGTAGGTCGGCGGAGCCCCTGGTATGCCGAAAGTCTGGAAGTCCCCGGCGCACGAAGCGTACGGGACCGGATTATTGCCACCGCCTGGTCGGAATCCCTTGGCATAGGTCAGATAGAACAAGTTATGCGGGTCAGCCTGCAGCGAGAGGCTAACCTTGGGCGTAAAGGAATTCTCACTCTTGCTGCTTGCGAGTGCGGTGGTCACGTCATACAGCTGGGGACCGCCGGTGATCGAATCAAAAGAAAATTTCATGCGCGCATAGCGCGCGCCAACGGTCAGCTTCCACTGATCGGTGAATGCGTAGCTGCCTTCGCCAAACCAGGCCAACTGCTCATCCTTAGCGTGTGTTTTCAGGAAATACGAGTCAATCGGATAGGCGGGATCGTAACCGATTCCGAAAAAGTCGAGCACGTAGTCATCTGTTGTGGCGTCCGGCCCCAGAGAGTTGCCGGTGCCGGTGTAAATTGCACGCAGGAAACTGCCAACATTCGGATCAATAATCTGCTCTAGATAGTCCTGCCGGTTACTGGCATAGAACACTCCGGTGGTCCATAGCAGCTTGGCATTAGGGTCGTTCGACTGGAGTCGAATTTCTTGAGTGAAATTCTGTTGGGTGTTGTCCACCTCACCCTTCGCTCGGTAGCCCTGTGCTCCGGGCACGCCGCTCGGGTTATACAAAGGATCATTCAAATGGATGCCCTGGGCGTCGATCAGGAGTGGGTCCAAAGGGCTGAACGCAAAGAACTGCTGGTAGAAGCCGAGGTTATACAACGTGCCGTCGTAACCGGTAACGTTCTGACGATGGTAGTACGAGGTATTTGAAATCAACTGAAACGCCGAGAAATTACCCTCTACCTTGAGCGAGGGGAGGTAAAGTTTGTCGGGCGAAAGCAGTTGCGTGGGGTTGGCGCTTACGTAGTGATTGCTTGACGGATTGGAATACAACGTCCAGAAATTGGACGTGTCGTTTTTCTTCAGATATTCATAATAAATGCTCGGTGTGACCGACCAGTTATCGTTCACTGCCCAGATTGCGGCGAAGCGGGCCACGGTCGAATCCGTATAGTTCGCGCGCGGCGTGGACACGGCCAGCGTGTCGGGATTGATCCGGTCAATCCAGCCACCGTCCTTGCGATACCAAACTGACAGGCGCGCGCCCAGCTTGTTGTCGATGAGCGGGCCGCCAACGGCGATTCCAGCCTCATAGCTGGGATCGCCCTGTTCCGTGTACGAAATTTCGCTGCGCCCGTAGACGCTGCTCTTGGTGAGACTCGGCTTGGCAGTAATGTAGCGAACCGTGCCACCCATCGAACCGGCTCCGAACAGCGTGCCTTGCGGTCCGCGCAGTACTTCGATTCGATCGATGTCAAAGGATTTTGGGAGCGCCTCATCCGGGTTGAAGGCCAGCGCCCTCATTTGGATCGGCGTGTCGTCAATGTAAATACCTGTCGTGCCCGCGCCTCCGCTCGAGGCGATACCGCGGATCGCGATGTTGTTCGTTCCGGAATTGTCGACGTTGATGCCTGGGGTAAAGCGCGCCAGGCTCTCGATGTCTTTGATGCCGCGGATATCCAAGCCTTCTTGGGTAACCGCCGTGACGCTGACCGCGATTTTGCTGAGGGATTCCTCGCGGCGGGTCGCGGTCACAACCACTTCTTCTAACGGAGAAGCGGCGGCGGCCTCGGATGCCGAAGTCGTCTGTGCGCTGGCGTAGTTCGCGGCCAGCGACAGTAACGCGGCAGCGGCCGTCACCAGCGATATATTGTCTGTCCAGGCCCCCCGCATTCGTGGCGGTATAGCTGTGTGTCGCATGAATCGCTCCCCTTATCCTGGTTATGCGCGCCTGCCGAAGGCCTCATGCCTCACGGCACACACGGTAACCTCACCTTACCGCCGTCGCGGAACGAACGCAATTTGCACAACGCGGCCGTATAGCGGGTGGCGCAGGTACAACAGGCGCCATCAAGGGGAATGAAGGGTTGGCCTGTGTCTAAAATCGCCAAGCCATCAAAATCGAGGCTTGGTTAACGTCGTAGTTGTAGCCGAGATTGTCCCCTGTTGCCAAGTGCGTCCACTCCACGCTCAGACGGGCGCTGCTGGCCAAATCGAAATCCATCCCCACCCCATAGGAAAATCCGGTGTCATTCGCATAGACCAGACCGAAGTCGCGCCGTAGATCGACATTGGCCACGCCGCCCAGGCCATAGAGCGAAAAGCCCGGTGCGAGCGGAACGGAACCCTTAAGGTAGCCAGCAAACATTGAACGCACATCCAGTCCGTAGCCGTTGGCTTGTGCCGAACCCAGCCCGCCGCCCAGCCGCCCCTCGATCGCAAGGTATGGAGTGAGCGGCGCACCAACGAACACTAAGGCCGTCGCCGGTGTAATAGTGTCCAGTCCGTCCTCGCTGTAACGCAATTGACCGAAACCTAGACCCGCGTACGCACGAGTGTAAGACGGCCGACCGTAAGAATCCCGGGAACCATAGGCTCCGTAGTTTTCTTGAGCGGAGGCCCAAGAGCCTGCCAGCACGCACAGCAATCCCAGCCAGATCCGTTTCATGTGCCACTCCAGGTGATGTACCTGGCTGCAATTCTGGGCGGCCGGGCCTGAACCTGAACTGAACTGCGCCTGGAGCGAGCGTGTTTCGGACGCGGCGCACACTTTTCCGCGACGCATATTGCGCGCCGCAGCGGTCGCGACTATACATATCCGGACAAGCTAAGGAGGCTCGTATGCTTCGTCATGGTATTGCACTGCTCGCGATCCTGACCCTTTCCGGATGCGGACTGGCCGAGACGGCCGCCACCGGCGCCAGTCTGGCCGCATCCGAGGCCGAAGCGGCCAAGCAAGCGCAGGCCACCGAACAAGATATCCAGCAAAAACTGGATGCCGCGCAGCAGGCGGCCGCAGAACAGCGACGTGCTGCGGACGCCGCGACCGGGAATTGAGCCTGGCGGTGAATTACCCGAAGCGCGCGCGCAGCTCGTAGGCGCGGTGAATGCGCGCATTTCGCTTGAAGTCAAAGGGGATGGTCGCCTCCGAAATATCCTTGAGATTCCATCGCTCTCGCGCCGCATCGTCCAGCTTAAAGCGTTGTGCATTGGTCGAGAACAGCAGCAGGCCGCCGGGCGCAAGCAACCGCATGCACTGCTCCAGCAGAATCATGTGATCGCGCTGTGTGTCGAGCACTCCCTGCATACGTTTCGAATTAGAAAAAGTGGGCGGGTCGAGAAAGATCAAGTCCCAGCTTGCTTCGCTAGCTGTGGTGAGCCATTCGTTGCAGTCGGCACGCAACAGCTCGTGCGAATCGCGCATTAGATTATTGGCGCGGAAATTCTGCGCAGCCCAATCGAGGTAGGTGCCGGACAGATCAATACTGAGACTCTGGCGCGCGCCTCCCGCGGCCGCGTAGACGGTGGCGCTGCCGGTATAGCAGTACAGATTCAGGAAACGACGCCCCGTTGCCTCATCACGCAAGCGCTGACGTGTCAGGCGGTGATCTAAAAAAAGCCCGGTGTCGAGGTAGTCCGTAAAATTCACCAGGAAGCTAAGACCGCTCTCCTCGACTTTGATGTGGGCGCCGGTTCGGCCCTGACGTGAGTACTGACTCGCTCCGCGCTGCCTCTGCCGCACTCGCAGGTGAATATTGCCAGTTTCGACCTGCGCGATGCCTGGTAACACGGCCATTGCCTCGGCCCGGCGCCGCGCGGCCGCCGCAGGCTCGATGGACTCGGGAGCCGCGTATTCCTGCACGTACAGGTGAGGCGTCCGGCTATCCGCCTCCACATAGTGATCGACCGCGAGTGCATATTCAGGCATGTCGGCATCGTAGAGGCGGAAATTGCTAACGTTTTTCTGGCGGGCGGTTTTGCCCAGCGACTTTAAGTTTTTGCTGAGTCGGTTGCCGAACATCTGCGCGCCAGGGCTCGCCGCTACCTCAGGATCCACGGGGCGCAACGCCCTCGGGTCCCTGGCCGGCGCGCCAGGATCGGCCAGGTCAAAGCGCAGCAGCCTGCAGGGAAGTGCTCCATTCCAAAGTTCGTGAGTGCGATAACTGCGCAGCCCGAGCGCTTGGGCTCCCTCGCCCGTTCCGGTAAGTACGGCCGCCTGCCAGCCACCGAAATGTTCACGCAAGACCGAGCCGAGTTCGCGATGCGCAATGCGCGCGCCCTCGTCATCGCCGAGTCGGCTACCGTACGGCGGGTTGGTGCATACCAGCCCCGTCTCCGAACCTTCGGGCCGAACTTGCGAAACATCGCAGGCGATAAATGAGACCAAGGCTGACACGCCGGCCCGTTCAGCATTGGCCGCGGCATTGCGCAAGGCCGGCGCGTCGCGGTCGCTACCTACGATTCGGTTTTGGGGCGTGGGGCGAACCCGGGCGCGGGCGTCCGATAAGATTTTCTGCCATAACAACGCATCATGTCCACGCCACCCCGTAAAACCCCAGTAATCTCGCCGCAGACCCGGAGCTAGGTCGGCCGCAATCATCGCCGCTTCTATCGGCAGCGTTCCGGAACCGCACATCGGGTCGAGAAAGGAACCGCCACTAGAGGCCATCTCTGACCAGCGTGCGCGAAGCAGAATTCCCGCAGCCAGGTTCTCGCGCAGAGGTGCCTCGCCGCTACGCAATCGATAGCCGCGGCGATGCAGACCTTCCCCTGCCAGATCAATGTACAGCAGCACGCGCGGGCCGCTTGCGTGCGCTACGACGCGCACCCCCGGCCGCTCCAGATCAATGTCAGGACGTACACCGCAGGTCTCGCGCAACTGATCGCAGATGGCGTCTTTGAGTTTGAGCGCGCCAAACTGACTGTGCGTTATCGTCGGGTGAATCCCGGTGAATTCACAGGCTAGCGTTCCATGAGGGTCGATGTGCGTGCGCCAATCGATTGCGCGCGCGCCGGCGTAGTATGCGTCGGTATCGGTAGCATTGAACTCGGCGACTTCCAGAAGCACCCGGCTAGCCACCCTCGACCACAGGCAGGCGGCGTAGCCAACGCGCAACTCCCCGGAAAAGCGCACCCCTGATGTGCGCTCGCTGAGCTCATTGACTCCAAGCGTGCGCAGTTCTGTCGCAGCCAGATCGGCCAGACCGCGCGGGGCGGTCGCCATAAAACGGTGAGGGGCGACGCTCAAGCCGGAGCAATCCCGGTTGCCTTCGATTTATAGAGATTGTTCAAGCGGTGCACACGTATGTCGAGTATTCACGATATGCGCATCTACCGAAGGTGTCTTTTACTCGTAGATCGCGTAGATCTTCGAGCAGGCCTCGATGACTTCCCAGGTACCGGAAAACCCTTTGTCTATCATGAAGGTATCACCGGCCCTATAGGTCCATTGCTGCCCGGCCTCATCTGTCAGGCGTACTACCCCTGAGAGCAAATGGCATAACTCTCGTTCGGTGTAATTAATTCGCCATGCGCCTTCTGATGAAGTCCACCGACCCGTATGAAAGCGCCCCTCAGGGTCCGAGTACGCATTCCAAATTTGTTGTTTCGGACTGCCCGCGAGCACCTTTTCAGGAGCGGGGGCACTGCTCTCGCCAGCACCCAATGAACTGAAGTTAACGATTTTCATGTTGGCGTCTCCCGCGACCATACTAAAACATGTATCTGCCCTAGGCCGCTATGATCAAATAACCGTGCCTGAACCGGCGTTTAGGTACTCGTTTCAGTAACCGGCAGAAGCAAGCAGGCTCACTCCCAGTGGATCGCAAAGTACGAGGCCTTGTTCGGATGTCAGACCGCCCGACGAAAACGATTGCCTTTTTCCCAGAGGCTGCCTATGGCCCGGCTCTCAATTCCGTTGGCATCGCCCAAGCGGTCACGCGGCTTGGCCATAAAGCCGTTTTCCTTTCGGATCCGGGCTTCGTGGATGTCTACCGCGATTACGGCTTTGAATCGTATCCGGTCAATTTGTCCGAACCGATGCCACCGGAGCAAATGGCGCGGTTCTGGGAAGACTTCATCAACGGGCACCTCCCGAATTTCTATAAGTCCGCATACGACCAGATCGACAACTATGTCAAGGAATGCTGGGCAGCAATCATTGAAAGTGCCCGATACGCGCAGCGCGATCTGCCCGGCGTACTGGGAAACATTCGGCCCGATATGATCTGTGTGGACAATGTGATCTTGTTCCCGGCTATAAAGCAATATGGAGCGCCATGGATACGGATTGTTTCGTGCTCAGAGAACGAAATCGAAGATCCGGAGATCCCTCCTCATCTTTCAGGCTGTGGCGCGCAAGATCACGAATGCCATACTCGTTTTCGCGAGCGATTCAACGAAATCATCCGGCCATTGCACAGGAACTTCAACGAATTCCTGATCGCGCAGGGCGAAAAGCCCTATCCGATTGGTCAATTTTTCGAGCCCTCGCCTTTTCTCAATCTGTTGTTATACCCGGAGTCCGTAAGGTTCAATCGCTCCCGACCATTGCCGCAAGAGCAATTTCAGTACCTTGAAAGCTGTGTACGAAAGGACAAACCATATCTCGTTCCGCAATTCCCGGCCCAAAAGGACGCGCCGCTCGTCTACCTCTCCTTCGGCAGCTTGGGCGCGGGCGACATAAAATTGATGAAGCGCCTGATTGAGGCAATGGGCCGGCTCCCGTACCGCGCGCTGGTCAACGTGGGCGCTTACAAGGCGCAGTACACCGAGCTACCGGCCAACGTGATTATCGACAGTTGGTTTCCGCAGCCTTCCGTGATCCCTCAGGTGGACGTCGTCGTCCACCACGGCGGGAACAATTCATTCACCGAATGTCTTTTGTTCGCAAAACCGGCAATTATCATGCCCTTCGCGTGGGACGGGCACGACAACGCTACGCGCGTGCAAGAGACCGGTCATGGATTTCGCCTGACACGCGCAGATTGGACGGAGGCCGAGCTGGGCGCGCGTCTATACGATTGCCTGCACGATCGAGCGCTACACACCCGCCTGGCGTTAACGAGTGAACGGATGCGTTCACAGGATGGCCCCGCCAAGGCCGCACGACTTCTCACCGCACTACTGGACAGCAAAGTACCCGATGGCCAAACTTGATTCCTCCGCTCCGCACCTCGCTAACGCCACCACTCGCTCCGATCTGGTGTCGTGGGGCGCACAACCCGATCCGATCTCGGGCGCCTCGCAATCCAGCGGACTCCTTCTGTACAAAGGAGCCAACGGCCAGCCCGAGGCGGGTCTGTGGACTTGCAGTCCGGGGCGTTGGCGACTTTCTATTCCGCGCGACGAACTGTGTTACTACATGGCAGGGCGTGCCGAGTATCAGCGCGATGCAGGCGAGCGTGTCGAAATTCTGCCCAATACGCTGGTGCTATTTCCGGCCGGCTGGCAAGGCGAATGCACGGTGCGTGAGCCCATGCGCAATACCTACATGCTGACGGCCGAAGACAGCCAAGCCCCAATCGCGGGATTGTCCTTGGAAGCATCCAGTCTTCGAGATCCGCTCGCCCACAGCGCACTGGTTGACTGGGGCATGATTCCAACAATGATGGAGGGAAAATCCCATACGTCCGGCAAGCTCCTGCACAAAGGGCCGCAGGGCCGATCCGAGTGCGGTATCTGGCGCTGCACGCCCGGCCGCTGGAACTGCCACGTAACGCGGGACGAATACTGCCACTTTCTCGCGGGTCGAAGTACCTACGTACATGAAGATGGCGAGGTCATAGAGATCGCGCCGGACACGGTGGCATTCTTTCCGCAGGACTGGAAAGGAGTCTGTACTGTTCACCAGACTGTAACCAAGGTCTACATGATCCGTTAAAAGCGGGGCGCACTGTGCGCGGTGATGCGCGAGCGAGAGACTTTTGCATTCATGAAAAAACTCCTCATCGTCTATCACTCCCTCACCGGAGGCACGGAGCAGATGGCGAGTGCTGCGGCGGAAGGGGCCAGAGAGAGCACCGGCGTGGATGTGCAGGTGCGGACCGCACCGCAAACCGGCCCTGAGCACCTATTGGCAACCGATGGCTACTTGTTTGCCTGCCCGGAAAACCTGGCAGCCATGGCAGGAAAGATGAAGGATTTCTTCGATCGCAGTTACTATCCCGCACTCGAGCGCTTAAACGGTCGGCCTTACGCTGCGCTGATTTGCGCTGGAAGTGACGGCAGCAATGCGGCTCGACAGCTCGAACGGATTGCGACGGGCTGGCGGCTAGAAAAAATCGCTCCGACTTTAATAGTGTGCACTCACGCGCAGACGCCCGAGCAAATCCTGCGGCAAAAGCAAATCAGTAGTGCCGAACTGGAGCGCTGTCGGGAATTGGGCGCCACCTTGGCTTCGGGACTGGAAATGGGAATTTTCTGAAATCAGGAGCCTCACTTAATGAGCATGTATAACTCAGATCCATCGCGCCCGGGCCCCTGGGCCGTCCTGTTGGGCGCCGCGCTCGCATTTGCGATGGCACCGGCGCAATCCGCTCCCCCCCGCCTTGTGCACCAGTACTTGACTGTCCGCATCTCGCCGGACGCAGCCTATGTAGCCGCCGTCGAGGGGGACGCGCCCGCCGGGGGTTTCTATCCGGACGTGCGGGACTTGGTCATCCGCTCGACGAGCGGTTCGGCCGAATCCCGCGTCGCACTCCCTTGCGGGCGGGTCCCTCAGTGTTGGCCGGGGTCACTTGCGTGGTCGCCCGATGGCAGGGACCTTAGTTTTACCGTGCGCACGCCCGGGAGCCACGCCTATAGCCTGTACCGCGTGTCAGCAGATGGCAGTGGTCTGAGCAAGAAGCTCGATTTTAACGGCACACTCTCCGATCTTAAGTACGCGACGGACGGCACGCTTGCGCTGCTGGCCGTGGAGAATGCCCGCAAAGAAGTCGGCGCGACCGAAGCCGGTGCCGCTATCGCAGGCGACTTGGATGCCTCTCCCGCAGAACAGCGAATCGCTTTTGTGATCGACGGGAAAATGCACTGGGCTTCACCGCCGGATCTGTTTGTCTATGAGTACGACTGGCGGCCGGGCGGCCAGGGCTTTGTAGGAACGGCTGCGCATGGGGATGGGGACAACAATTGGTGGATTGCCAAGCTTTACACCTTCGCACGAAGCGATGGCGCCGCGCGCGTGATTTACTCACCGATGAGCATTCGCCAGCAAATCACGGTGCCCAAGGTATCGCGCGATGGCCGCTCGGTCGCCTTTATTGCCGGCCTCATGAGCGATTTTGGCTCGATCGGCGGAGACGTCTATACCGTCCCACCGGACGGCGGTAAGGCGCTGAATATTACTCCGGGCATCAAGGCCACGGCGACTTCCCTGGCATGGGGGTGCTCAGACAATCTGATCGCGCAGTTGCTGGTTGGAGACCAAGATCGGATCGTCGATTTGGGTAAGGGCGCCGTGCCTTCAGGGTCTCCAAGAATTCTGTGGAGCGGCACTGAATCATTGACTGGCGATGACGCGGGTGGCTCGTGGGCTTGCCCGGCCAACGTCCTCTCCTCGGTGCGGGAGTCCTTCGTTTCGGCACCGGAGATAGTGGTCGGCGCACCGGACCACTTGCGGGAACTAACGCGGGTCAACGGCGGCCTGGGCGCCCAGCTGAAGGCACAGAGTGTCACTTGGAAACACGAGGGATTTGACGAGCAGGGTTGGCTGCTCTTGCCACTGCATACCGATGGCAAAATCCCCATGGTGACCATCGTGCATGGCGGACCCGCCGCAGCCGCGCAGCCTTACTACTACGGTCCGGGCCTGCAGACCGCCATGCTTGAGCGTGGTTGGGCCGTATTTCGCCCCAACCCGCGCGGTAGCTTTGGTCAGGGCGAGCGTTACACGGTGGCCAACGTGCGCGATTTTGGGCACGGCGATCTTCGCGACATTCTGGCAGGGATCGATGCCGCCAAGCGTGTCGCACCGATCGACGAGAAACGCCTAGGACTCACGGGCGGAAGCTACGGCGGCTTCATGACCATGTGGGCGGTCACACAGACGAACCGCTTCAAGGGAGCGGTTGCCGATGCTGGTATCAGTAACTGGCAATCCTATTACGGACAAAATGGCATCGACGGTTGGATGGTGCCTTACTTCGGAGCATCGGTGTACGATGACCCAGCGGTATACGCGCGCTCATCGGCAATCAATTACATCCACAATGTTCGTACTCCGACCTTTAGCTTCGTCGGCGAGCGCGACATCGAGTGCCCGGCGCCCCAGACTCAGGAATTTTGGCACGCCCTAAAGGCAGTAGGTGTGCCGACCGCGATCATGATTTACCCTGGCGAGGGTCACGCGCTGCGAGATCCGGCCAACACGCAGGATTCCGTGCAGCGTTCACTGGCGTGGTTCGATAAGTATTTGCGGTAACCTAGGCCGGACGTAGTCGGGGAATAAGAACACGTCACCAGCCGGAGATCTAAATTCATGCTTAGGGTAACGACCAGTCTGCTGCTGTGTATTCTCACGACAGGACGCGCCGCTGCGGCCGAGTGGAGCTACGTGTCGCCAACCCTGGCGAAATCACCGGCTGGCGCCAAAGTAAAAGGCACAATGGAAATCGACGTGGGCAGCGTTGTTCCAGACGACAAGGCGGTCAAGGCGTGGTTCAGGCTCACCTACAAATCCGACGTGGTGAATCCAGTCAACGCGACCAAGCCGATTCGCAAGGAGAAGCTCCTCTACTATCATTTGTGCGATGAGCACAAACGGGCTCTGGTCCAGGTCATGTACGAGGACGCGGCAGGTGCGACGATTTACTCCTCGTCCTTTCCCGCTAACCCGCCAAAATTTGAGGACGTCGTTCCCGACACAACCGGTGAGGCCTGGATGAAAGCCGCATGCAGGATCGCCGCCATGAAACTCAAATCCTCGGCAAAGCCCTAGGTCCGTGAGGACTGCGCACATTGGATGCCCAGTCAGAGAAATGGCAATTCTGGATTGATCGCGGCGGAACCTTCACGGACATCGTCGCGATCCGACCCGACGGGAAGCAGGTCACGCACAAGCTGCTCTCCGAGCATCCCGAGCGCTATGCGGATGCAGCCCTTCAGGGCATCCGCGAACTGATGGACTTGCGCGGCGACGAGCCCTTGCCTGCTGGGAAAATCGGGGCCGTAAAGCTGGGAACAACCGTAGCCACAAATGCGCTGCTGGAGCGCAAGGGTGAGCCGACCCTACTGATCACAACCGCAGGATTCGCGGACGCCCTGGAAATCGGCTATCAAAACCGCCCCAAGCTCTTTGCGCTGAAAATCGAGCGCCCTCCCGCCTTATATGCGGGCGTGGTCGAAGTTCGCGAGCGCATAGGTGCCCGCGGGCAAATCGTCGAGCCGCTCGATCTGCACGATGCGGCCGTGCGGTTGCGCGCCGCACGGGAACAGGGCATCAATGCCTGCGCAATAGTTCTGATGCACGCGTATCGGTATCCGCAGCACGAGACGGCATTGGCCAAGCTGGCTCGCACGCTGGGATTCACCCAGATCTCGGTTTCGCACGAGGTCAGTCCGTTGATGAAGTTCGTCTCGCGCGGCGATACCACAGTGGTGGATGCGTACCTGTCGCCGGTGGTACGACGCTATGTCGATCAGTTGGCCGGAAGACTTCCGGGCGTGACGCTCCAGATCATGCAGTCCTCAGGAGGTCTGATCGAAGCCAAGAGATTACAAGGAAAGGACGCCATTCTTTCCGGGCCTGCCGGCGGCATTGTCGGTGCGGTACAGACATCGATGGTGGCCGGGCTGGGCAAGATTATCGCCTTTGACATGGGTGGCACTTCCACAGACGTATCGCATTACGCGGGCGAGTATGAGCGCAACTCGGAGACTGAAATCGCGGGCGTGAGGTTGCGTTCACCGGTCCTGCACATATACACGGTGGCCGCGGGCGGCGGGTCGATCTGCGGTTTTGACGGCACACGACTGCGTGTCGGACCGCACTCTGCCGGTGCCCTCCCTGGCCCGGCCGCGTACCGTCGAGGTGGGCCGGTGACCTTGACCGACTGCAATGTCATGGTCGGCAAATTGCGTGCCGAATACTTTCCATGGCTATTTGGGCCGGGGGGTGATCTGCCACTGGACTTCGACGCTGTTGCGGTGCATTTCGAACAACTCGCTCAGACGATCAGCTCAACCACGGGCAGGAGAAAGACGGCAGCAGAGATCGCCACTGATTTCTTGCACATTGCGGTGGACAACATGGCCAATGCAATCAAGAAAATATCCGTGCAGCGTGGTTACGACGTCTCGGAATATTCGCTGTGCAGCTTCGGCGGTGCGGGCGGTCAGCACGCCTGCCTCGTGGCGGATGCCCTAGGCATAAAGACGGTTTTTGTGCATCCGCTGGCAGGCGTATTGTCGGCTTACGGCATTGGATTGGCCGATGTGAGGGTGCTGAAATCACAGGCGGCTGAGGCGCCATTGGACCCAGCTTCACTCCAGGCCTTGGCGCCCGCCTTTGTCCACCTCGAAGGCCTCGTCCGTGATGAGGTTTCGGAGCAGTCTGGTGCCACGGGCAAGACTCGCACGGTGCAGCAGCTGTCACTCAAGTACCAGGGTACCGACAGCACTCTTGATGTCACGCGGGACGATCTTGACGTCATGCGCGCCGAGTTCGAAAGTCACTATCGAGCGCGCTTTGGCTTTTTGATGCCAGATCGCCCGCTGGTCGTCGAATCCATAAGCGTTGAATGCATTAATACCTCGGAGCGCGCTGCGCCACCACTGCCCGATTTTGCGCCCCGACACGGATCGCTGGTTCCACTGGCAGTTCATCCGGTGTTCTGCGGCGACCAGTGGCGCCAGACCCCTTTTTTCGATCGCAACGCGTTGCGACCGGGAGATCAAATCGATGGACCGGCCGTGATTCGTGAGGCCAATGCCACAACAATCATCGAACCGGGATGGATCGCCTTGCTAACGCCTCTCAATCATCTGCTGGTACGACGCCAAGCTGACTATGAGCGTGCGTTAGTCCTTGACACGACGGTCGATCCGCTGCGCCTCGAACTGTTCAACAATCTGTTTATGGCGATCGCCGAGCAGATGGGCGAAGTCCTGGCCAAGACGGCCTATTCGGTCAACATAAAGGAACGGCTCGATTTCTCGTGTGCGCTTTTCGACGGCAAAGCGCAGCTGGTAGCCAATGCCCCCCATATGCCGGTGCACCTGGGTTCGATGGGCGAATCCGTCGTAGCGATACTGCGCCGTTTCACCGGGCTGATGCAGCCAGGGGATGTGTATGTTTTGAATGCACCTTACGCGGGTGGAACGCATTTACCGGACATTACGGCGGTGATGCCGGTCTACTGCGATACGGGCTCGGGGCAACCCGAGTTCTTCGTTGCAGCGCGTGGCCACCACGCCGATGTCGGCGGCACGACACCAGGCTCCATGCCTGCGCGCTCGGTTCATATTGACGAAGAAGGAGTTTTGATCGACGGGATTCTCTTGGTTCGAGGAGGAACGTTTCTCGAAACCGAGATGCGCTCGCTACTCAGTAACGCCCGCTACCCGGCACGAAACGTCGACCAAAACATGGCAGATCTGCGCGCCCAGGTTGCCGCTTGTCAGCGGGGAGCAAGCGAACTCTCAAAGGCGGTGGTTCATTTCGGACTTGCCGCTGTGCGAGCCTATATGGGCCATGTGCTGGACCAAGGGGAGGAATACGTGCGGCGTGCACTGCTCTCGCTCCGCGATGGCCAATTCGAGTATGCCTTCGACGACGGCACGGCCGTGCGCGTCGCCATACGCATCGAGCACGCGCGCCGCGCAGCGACGATCGACTTTTCGGGCACCAGCCTGCAACAGCCAAATAACTTCAATGCGCCGGAGGCTGTGGCGCGGGCGGCCGTACTGTATGTGTTTCGGACGTTGGTTTCTGATGAGATACCGATCAATGCGGGCTGCTTACGGCCACTGCACATCATCATTCCCGAAGGATGCATGATCAATCCGCGCTATCCGGCCGCAGTAGTCGCCGGCAATGTGGAGACCTCCCAGGTGATCACTGATGCCTTGTACGGCGCGCTTGGCATCCTCGCTGCAAGCCAGGGCACCATGAACAATTTTACCTTTGGCAACGACGTGCACCAGTACTACGAGACTATTTGCGGGGGTGCGGGCGCCGGCGCGGACTTTGACGGCTGCGACGCGATTCAGACCCACATGACCAACTCGCGCCTCACAGATCCCGAGGTGCTCGAATGGCGATATCCCGTGCGCCTCGAGTCTTTTCGCATTCGTGCGCATTCAGGAGGCGCCGGACTGCACCGTGGTGGAAATGGTGTGGAACGCCGGATCCGCTTCTTGGCGCCCATGACGGCGGTCATGCTCGCGAATCACCGCCGGGTCGCTCCGTTCGGGCTTGCATGGCGGTCAGCCAGGCGCGGTGGGTCGAAATTGGATTGAACGCACAACCGGAATCCGCGAGGAGTTCGGTGGCACTGCGGAAAGAACACTGCACGTCGGCGATGTCTTCGTGATCGAAACACCGGGCGCGGGCGGTTACGGCATGGCGAGCGGATAAGCGCCCATGTCTGGGATTCGAAGAGTCGCGACAGCCAGCATGGTCGGGACGGCGCTCGAGTATTTCGATTTTGCGATTTACAACTCCTTGGCCGCGATTGTCTTTAACCGCCTTTTCTTTCCAAACTTTGATCCGCTCTCTGGGACGATCCTGGCCTTCGCCACTTTCGCCGCGGGCTATCTGGCCCGCCCTCTGGGCGGCATGGTGTTCGGACGCTTAGGCGACCGGCGGGGGCGAAAGTATGTGCTGATGGTGACCTTGCTGGTTATGGGACTATCGACCTTTTTAATGGGGCTGCTGCCGACCTATGCCACGGCTGGAATTCTTAGTCCGATACTGCTGGTTGTGCTTCGTTTCGTGCAGGGAACCGCCCTCGGCGGGGAGTGGGCAGGAGCCGTTTTGCTGTCGCTCGAGCATGGAGCAGAAAACAGCCGCGGCCGAAACGCCTCCTGGGCGCAGACCGGCCCGGCTCTTGGCACCCTTCTGGCCACCGCACTGATCGGCGGCACCACGTTGACTCTTTCAGCCGGTTCATTTCAATCGTGGGGTTGGCGTATTCCTTTCCTGTTGAGTGCGGCCTTGGTTGCCTTTGGGCTATGGATCCGCACCGGGGTGGACGAGACCCCCCTTTTCGTCGATTTGCGCCGGCGCAATGCGGTGGCTAGTGCACCGATCGGTGAGGTGCTGCATCATCATTGGCGTCGTTTGCTCATCGCCGGTGGCGCACGCATCGGACCGGATGTGCAGTATTCGCTTCTTGTCGTATTTACTCTGACATACCTGACGACCGTACTGCATCAATCACGTACGGTGGCCCTGTCGTCAGTGTCGGTGGGCGCGCTGTGCAGTGCCCTGACCATCCCCTACTTTGGCGGATTGTCGGATCGTTACGGAAGACGTCCGGTGTATGGGTGCGGGGCATTCCTGGCGCTAATCTGGGGCTGCATTTATTTTCGGATGCTGGATAGCGCCAGTCCCGCGCTGATTGTGTCGGCGGTCGCGGGTGGATTTGTCATCCATGCGATTATGTATGGGCCGCAGGCCGCCTTCATCAGTGAGCAGTTTCCCACACGAGTACGCTATGCTGGCTCCTCGTTGGCGTACACGCTGGTCGGGATCGTAGGCGGCGGCTTGGCTCCCGTCATGTTCGCACTACTGATGCGAGCCTATGGAACGGCGGCTATGTCGGTGTATCTGTCGTTATCCTTTGCTTTGACCGCAATCGCACTGCTCTTCGCGCGCGAGACCAGCCGCCTACCTCTGGACTAGCCTCCTTTTGCATCAGGCTTTTCAGGTCCCGTCGAGCCTGAGTACCATCCCCGTCGTGCCGGTGAGCGTACCCGCGCCGTTCGCCAACAGATAGATTTCGCCGTGCGCATCGCGGAGCCAGCCCAGAACGGCCAGGGCCAGCGGATTGCGATTCGTCGCGACCAGCTCCCTGACTTGGTTGTTCGCGTCGAGTACGAACATGTGGCCCGCCGCCGAGCTTCCAATGTTGGCAGAGTAATCACCAAACACGTAGCGGCCCTTGAGCCCGGTAATTTTGAAACCCCGGTAGACGAAGCCTCCCACAATCGCCACCCGGGTTTCGGGAGCGCCCACACCATCGACGTGGTCGTATTCCGAGATCGGGTCGGCGTAACGCGCCGGCCCGCCAGCAGAGTCTCGGTACACGAATGCGTGAGAGTCACTTAGGCACGAGCCGTCGTCAAAAAGGAACGTCCCCTCCTTGAAAGGCCAACCATAGTTTCCGCCCTTGGCCACGACATCGATTTCCTCAATGTCATTCTGACCCACATCGCCAACCCACAGTTTTCCGGTGCTTAAATCAAAGGACATGCGGTAAGGATTGCGAAGCCCGCGCGCGTAAATTTCGTCTGGTCCCGGTCGACCCACCAATGGGTTGCTGGCGGGAATGCCATATCCCTTGTTTACGGAATTGTGACCCAGCGGATCAATGCGCAGGATCTTGCCGAGTACATTGTTCGCCGCAAGGCTCTGCGCGTTGCCGTGGAGCGCATGACCTGCACCCTCGTCATCATCACTTCCCCCGTCGCCAAGCGAGATGTAGAGCAGTTTGTCCGGGCCAAATACCAGCGCTCCGCCGTTGTGATTGAACTGCGGCTTGCCGATACGCAGTAGCTGACGCGCACTCCTGGGATCGACGGCCCCGCTGGCATTGACATGCCACTCAGTAATCACGCTTTGCTCCTCGACTTCGTTGTCGTGGAGCGGCGAACGCGGGCCGCTGAGCGTGCTGAAGTCAGGCGCATGCCCGGCGGCCGGCTCTGAGGTAAAGGTGTAGAACAATCCGTTCTTCTGGTAATCAGGGTGGAACGCGAGCCCGAGCAGCCCACGCTCGTCGTAGTTGAGTGGAGCGAATAAACCCAGGGGGACCAGGCGCGCACTCACGTCAAGAAACACCTCCGACTGACCTGTCTTTGGACCGGAGAGGTAGATGGACCAGATCTTCCCTGTCTGGTCCAGGACAAAGATGCGATTCGAGATTCCAGGCGCCACTGCGCCACCAACCGGGGAGACCAAGCCTGATTTAATCGTCGTCAGCTTGACTTGTGTGGCGCTCGGCGCGATCAGACCAGGAATGGGATCGTCGATTTTGACGTGCGTGCCGCATTGCGTTTGAGCCGACAGTGAGCCGCAGTAAGCCAACAACGCAAGGCAGATTCCCCGCAAGGTTGCGGACAATCGAAGCTTCGCGGCAACCGGTCGCGCCACTGCATCGATAAATGGAACCAGTGCCCGTACTCCCCTTCAGTATTCTGTTATGTCAACTGGACTCAGCCGGATGCTCAGGCGATCCCTTATGTGTCCCCACGATGATTCGCGCACTGCGTCGATAAGTCCAGTAGGCCGCCGCCCAATCGATCAGTACAACCAAACGATTGCGGAACCCGATGAGAAAGAAAATGTGCGCGGACAACCAGAACCACCAGGCCAATAGTCCTGTTATGCGTACGCGACCGAGATCCACGACAGCCGCTCGTCGACCTATCGTCGCCAGCGAGCCGTAGTGCCGGTAACGAAAGGCCGAGGTCGGGCGGCCCGCGAGCCGCTGGCAAATCGAACGCGCCACGTGGCGCCCCATTTGCTTGGCCGCCGGCGCGATACCAGGCACGTACCCGGCACCGTATGGCACGCTGGCGAGATCGCCGGCCACGTAGATTTCAGGGTGATTCGGGATGCTGAGATCTGCACTTACCGCAACGCGTCCGGCTCGATCGGCGCGGACGCCGAGCGCAGCACCCAAGGGCGAGGCGGCCACACCAGCGGCCCATATGACAGTGCGCGCGGTCATCCGCTCGTTACCTATGGCAACCCCATCCGCGTCTACCCCTGTGATCGCCCGTCCGAGCGATACGCTGACCCCCAATCGTTCCAATTGCCGCAGCGCGGCCGCAGAAAGCGTCGGAGCGAATGTAGGCAGAACTCTGGGCCCTGCTTCCACGAGGGTCACGCGGGCCGTGGATGGATCGATCCGTCGAAATTCATTCCGCAATGTGTGCCGGGCGATTTCCGCGAGCGTTCCGGCCAGTTCGACGCCTGTCGGGCCGGCACCGACTATGACAAAATTTAGCCAAGCCTCGCGCTCTTGCGGGCTCTGTGCAGCCTCAGCGTGTTCGAACGCACTGAGTATACGGCCCCGAATCTCCAGCGCATCATCGAGAGTCTTCAGCCCGGGTGCATGACGCGCCCACAGTTCGTGACCAAAGTATGCGTGGGTGGCGCCCCCCGCTATCACCAGATAGTCGTAGTCGTAACGGATGCCATCAACGTGGACACGGCGCGCGCTAACGTCAACAGCGGTCACTTCGCCCATCAGGACCATGACGTTTCGATATCGGCGCAGGATATGCCGGAGCGGCGCCGAAATGGACGGCGCCGCAAGCCCTGCGGTAGCCACCTGATATAGAAGTGGTTGGAAGTTGTGGTGATTTCGTCGATCAATAAGCAAGATCTCAGCCGCTGCCCGGCGCAGGCCACGTACCGCCTCCAGCCCCGCAAAGCCGCCGCCTATAACTACGATCCGGTTAGCCATGTGCTCTGCAGAACGCTAGGGGGACCGCAGGTCCCAAAGCTGAACTTCAAACGGCTTGAGATTTACGAGGATCGGGCGGTCGGCCACCCAAGCCATGGTCGCACCCTTTCGCCGAGGCGAGCTGACGCGCCAGGAGCGGGGTGCGCCTTTGGGCAATTCCAAAGCCGCGGCCAAATCGAGTGTTAGGCTCTGTGCGCGCCCACGGGGATTGCGTAACGCAATCACTGCTCGGGCCGCGGACCAGGAAGCCCAACCGTAGACTTCGCCACGGGCGGGATCTCCGCCAATCCAATGGCTATCGCGTAACACATCGGCATGAGCGCGAGACCAGTTCGCGGCGTTCGCCAATTCGTCCCAGTTTTTCTCGCTCAACAAGTCGGGAGAAATGTACAACTCCTGCAGCCCCGTGCCGCTTGCAAAGTAGGACCACACTTCTTCTGCAAAATCATGGCCGGGATCCTGGTCGAGCCCTTGGGCGTGGCGCGCATAGATGATGCCATGAAGCATCAGGGAATTAAGCGGATACAGAGGACCAAGACGCACTATCCCGCCGTACGTATCGGCGTCCCTGTAAGTTATCCAGCGCTGGCGGTTGTTGCCTTCCCCGGCAAAGGCATGGTCCTCACCCCCGCGCCAGATTGAATCGACGCTGCGCAACCAGAACGGTGACGGCCACGTTCCGGTGGTGAGATTGATGAACAGGTCAGGTTGCAGTTGGCGCAGATCGCCAATTAAGGCAATCGCGGCGCTGAAGTCGCTGTCGAATTCGCTTCCTGGCGTGACCTTGTCGGGACTGCCCGTGCCGTCGAGCTTGAATTGATTGACGCCGTACTCGCGCAGCAGGTCCAGTGCCACGCGATGGAAAAGTGCATAGTACTTGGGCCCCGACAACGCCAGGCCCTGCTCGTCGATCTCAAGGCCGAGCGAGCTTGCGGTCGATAGCCGTGCCTTGCGCGGCGCGCCATAACCGCCCCATGGGGAAAGCCATATGCCTGGGGCGGCACCGAATCGCGCTGCAGCCTCTCTAACTGGGGAGAACCCTCGCGGAAATCCGGCATGGAATTGCCAGAGCCTTGAGGTGTCGTCCCAACCGTCATCGAATAAGAAGGAGTCCACTCGCACGGCGCGCTTTTGAACCAACTGCTCGCCAATGGCATTGATGACCTTCAGCGCATCCGCCTGCGTGTAGGGAGTGAAATAGCCAATGTCATACCAGGAGTTGTAGTGGAGAAAGGTGCGATACGGATGGGCGCGCTCACACTCCAGATACATTAGGAAGGCGCGCCGCATTTGGCGTTCCGGTGCAACGCCAAATACGGCTGAATACGTGACGCTGACCCCGACGCGTACCGGCATGCTGCGGTTAAGGACCGCCGTGGCGTGAGCGAAAATCACCGTGGATACAGCCATCGGATGCTCGAAACCGAAAAATCGGTCATCGGCAATAATTGGGGAGCCATTGACGGTGCCCGCGACGGACGCCCCCTCCAGATTCAGATCGATCATCCGCACCGTTGCAAGGTCAATAGCGTGGCGGGTCTGGACCTCAATCTCCTCGCGCACGTAGTTGCCGGAATCTCTGAGGATCAGCCGCCACACCAGCACCACGCCGGTACGCTCATCCTCAAGGGTCGCCACGAGCGCTGTTCCGGCAAACCGCTCAGCCCCGCGAACCGCCGCCGGTTCGGCTGACAGCGTTTTGCACGAAACCTCGCTCGTGATGCGCATGGCGCTTGCGGCAACATTGGCGCCGTCACGCAAACTCAACGAGTACATCTCCCCGCGCAGAGCGTGCATGGTCCCGGTCAGGCGGTTGTCGAAGGCTTGTGGGCGAAGCCGAGCGCCCTGGACGCCAACCGCGAAGCGTAATGTGGCGTTCTCAAGCGTGGCAGAGCCACCTTCCACGGCGCAGCGGGCCGGTCCTGGATCCACGGGCAGCCAGGAACCTTGCGCGATTGCCGCAGTGCTGAGGAGCAGCGCGAAGCATGCCCACCAGCGCAGGCGCATAATCACAAGCTTCCCAGCCATATTCGGCAAACCAGATCCAGCCACGGCGCAGGCGCCTCCAATCTTTGAAGCTTAACGCGATTGTGTGCTTCGTGATGCGAATGCTTTACATTGCTCAGCGCGATATACGAGCATTGCGCCTGTCCGGGTCGTTTTGGAGATGCGAAGATCGCTCTTCTAACGACTTGAGACATGCCGTCCCCAAGTATTTATGTTTTCGCCGTTTAAGGTCCCTTACGAGAGGCATTACGGCCGAACTAGTCCAGACTCATTGAATGGGTGCGCCACGAGGACCAGAGTATGAATTCGATGGTGATTGCCACCGGTGTCACGAGCCAGCCTGCCTCGATCACGGTTGCCTGGACTGACGGCACGGCCGGTGAATTCGCCAGTATTTGGCTGCGCGATAATCTGCCTGAGGACCGCGATCGGCACAGTGGCCAACGACTCGTCGACGTTATGGATATACCCGTTGCGCCACGAATTCGGTCGGCTGCCCTGACTGAACGTGCTGTCGAAGTCGAATGGATGGATGAGCCACGACGATCCTCGTTCGATCTGCGGTGGCTCTATGAACACGCCACCGGCGGTAGAGTTCGCCCCGAGCTGCAGACCCGTCTGTGGCTGGAGGGCGCGGCTCGAGTGCCTCAGCGTGACTTTGGCTGGCTTACCTTCCAGGAATTCAGCACTAACCCGGGAACACGGCTCGCGTGGCTTATTCGGCTGCTGCAGGATGGCATCGCATTTCTCAGTGACGTACCGCGCCGAAATCATGCCATTCTCGAGGCTACGGCTTATATGGGCTACGTCCCCGAGACCAATTACGGCCGCGTCTTCGACGTGCGCGCTGTGCCGCAGCCCGAGAACCTTGCTTATTCCGACTTGGGTCTGGGGCTGCACACCGACAACCCCTATCGCGAGCCGGTACCCGGCTTCCAGGCGTTGCATACGCTGATTGCCGCGCCCGACGGAGGCGACAGCTTATTCTCGGACGGCTTTGCTATTGCAGAACACTTGCGGGAAACCGAAAGCGAAGCCTTCGCAACACTCTGCACCACTCCAGTACCCTTCAGCTACCAGGCAGCCGGAGTGGACCTATATGCCGAGAGGCCCCTCATCGAGCTCAACTGCTCCGGCCTCGTGACGGCCGTGACTTATAACAATCGTGCCGTCAGACCCGTACACGTGCCGGCAGCGCACTGCCCCGCCTATTACGGCGCCTATAGGAAATTTGCTGCTCTGCTGCGTGAGCCGCGCCTGCAGATGGCAACCCGCCTCAACGACGGGGACCTGGTCGTATTCGACAATCGAAGAATCCTGCACGGGCGCACAGGCTTTGCGTCGGCCCGACACCCCCGCCACCTGCAGGGATGCTATTTGACGCGCGACAGCGTATTTAGCGAGACCGCCGTTTTGCGCAAGCAATTGAACAATGGCGAGGGACCATGAGCATAGTTGGCGAAATCTTCGAGCTATACGCCCGGCGCGGCGGGCAAGCGTACGGCGAAGACGTGAGCATGAGCGAACACGGGTTGCAGGCGGCCTACTTCGCTCAACGGAGCGGCGCCACCGAGGCGCTCTGTGTGGCCGCGTTGTTGCACGACATTGGTCATCTGACCGAGATGGTTCCCGATGACATCTCGGAGTGGACCAAGGACGCCGGTCACGAGCGCAGCGGCAGCCGATGGCTGGCGAGACATTTCGGGCCTGAAATCTCCGAGCCAGTGCGACTCCACGTGCCGGCAAAGCGATATCTTTGCGCCACGGAACCCGCCTACTTTCAGGAACTCAGTGCGGCCTCCGTGGCCACGCTCAAGCTTCAGGGCGGTCCCATGTCGAGCGAGGAAATTACCGCATTCGAATCCGAGCGGTACTGGCGCGACGCGGTCAAGGTCCGCAGGTGGGACGATCAGGGAAAAGTCGCGGGTCTGAAGACACCGGGCTTCGAACATTACCGAGAACTTGTGGAACGTCTCGAGCATAGTGCCAGACACGCCTCAACACCGGTAAGCGCAGAAACAGCGACGCGTGCCTTGCTGTTTGATCTGGACGGCACGCTTATTAATACCGAAATGCATACCGACTCAACGGTTACGGCAGTAATGGCGCAATACGGGTTTCCTGATTTCAACTTGCCGCACACTGAGACACACGGGCGCACCTGGTCACATGTTGCCGAGAAGATTCGTTCGCTGACCGGGATAAGCGTCCCGGCAAAGGAATTGGTCGCGGCCATGCTAAGCCATTGGAATCGTGCCGTCGGTGAGGTACAGGCCATTGCCGGCGCACCGCAGGCCCTGCGTGCGGCAGCAGCGGCCGGGCTGAATATCGCTGTTGTGTCCTCCAGCCCGCGGTCGGTAATCGATCATTTTCTCGCCCGTCTGGGGGTCGAAGAGTATGTCGCCGACCACGCCCGCATCGGGGCGGAATCCGTGCGGGTGGGTAAGCCCGACCCGGAGGGATTCCTGCTTGCGGCCCGCGCCCTGGGCGTGAATCCCGCAGAATGCGTGGTAATCGAGGATAGCGAAGCCGGATTGCGGGCGGCGCGAGCGGCTGGAATGCGCTCCATGTTCATCACCTGCGTCGCCGCCGATATTCCGGAAAACAGCGCCCGCGCCACGGCCGTGTTCACCAACTACGAGACGCTGCCACCGCATTTCTGGGACGACCTTGCCGCAGGCACCGTATCGCTTGCCCACGGTTCATTCCCTTGAGCGACACCGATCCGGTTCTCCTGCGTCGTTACCGCGCACAGCTTTTCACCGCGACATGGCTCTCGTATGCCGGCTTCTATCTGTGCCGGAAGGTCTACGCCGTCGTAAAGCACCCGCTCAAGCTGCAATTCGGATTCGACGACGAGCAGATTGCCCTGCCTTGGACGATTTACCTTATCTGCTACATGCTCGGACAATTCTTCGCGGCGTGGCTGGGGCGCCGAATGGAGAGCCGGCGCGTGCTCGCCTACGGCATGAGTATCGCGGCGGCGTGCAATGTGGGTCTTGGCCTACTCGTGGACTCGCACCAAGCCAGCGTGCTGCTGTGGATATGCGTGACGATGGGCATCCACGGGCTTGCGCAGGCAACCGGCTGGCCGCACAACGTTGCGCTGTTCGCGAACTGGACCCGACGTTCCGAGCGCGGAACGCTGTTTGGCGTTTGGGGCACCTGCTATCAGCTTGGCGCAGTGGCCGGCAAGGGACTGGCAGGATTCATGCTCGGGTGGCTTGGTGTGGCCTGGTCCTTTTTCGGATCGAGCATCGTGTTCTTCGTAATCGTCGTGGCTTTCATGTTTCTCGCGCGCGAGCGCCCGCAGTCTGTCGGCCTGTCCCTGGCGGACGAGGCTGAGCCTGATGTTCCGGCCCCGAATGAATCCGGGAGCGGCGCAGCTCGTGAGGCCCCTCTCCCGAAGGGTTTTGTGGGTTCGATTGTCGCAATGGGGCTGATCTACTTCGGCTTTAAATTTCTTCGTTATGCACTCGACAGTTGGTCGGCGTTGATTCTGGGCGAGCATTTCTCGATATCCTCGTCAAACGCCGCCTATCTATCGACGGCTTTTGACTGGATCGGCCTGTTGGGAGTCATTGCAGGCGGGTATTGGTCGGACCGCATCCCCGGCTCCCGGCGGACGCCGGTTATTTTTTACATGTGTTTTTGTTGTCTCGTGTCTACCTGTCTGATGTGGCTATTCGGGTTGTCATCAGCAGTCCTTTTTGTTGTGCTGCTGGGTGTAATCGGGTTTTTTGAAATGGGACCCGACGCCCTGCTCTCGGGCGCCTGCGCCATGGACATAGGAAGCCGACGGCAGGCGGCACTCGCCGCAGGCGTAATCAACGGATTTGGTTCGATCGGTCCAATCCTGCAAGAGCCTTTGATCGGTTGGTTGAAAGAGAGTTTTGGTCTGAATTCAGTCCTGCTATTGCTCGTCATCGTAGGTATCGTGACGACCATTGCGACCTGGCTGCTGATGCGTTTCGAACGCGGCCGGGTTTGACCTGCCCAGTCAACGCGCCGGGCCGCAGCTCGGCGCATTGACGGGCACACAGCCTATTGTCGCTACCCACTCCCTTCTAAGCGGCGGAAGCCAGCTTACCGTCGCGATAGTCGGCGAGGGCCTGTTCGATCTCTTCTCGCGTGTTCATGACAAATGGGCCGTACTGCACCACCGGCTCTCCGAGCGGCTTCGCCGCAAGCAGGAGAAATTGCACGCCCTCGGCTCCCGCCTGCACCCGAACCTCATCACCTTGCGAAAGTACGCCCGCGGCTCGATTTGGCAGCGGTTTGGCGTCCGCAGCCGCACCCACCGTAGCGCTTCCTTCATAGTTGTACAGGAAGGCGTTGTGTCCGGACCTCACCGGTGCGATAAACTCCCCTCCGGCCGGCAGGCGGACGTCAAAATACAACGGGTCCGTGGAGAGATCAGCGCCTTGACCGTTTACCGGGCCAAAAATCACAGGATCGTCGGCGCCATATTTTCCCGCGATGACCTTTACATCGCCTCCCCGCGGCAACTTAACCAGCGGAATCTCCCAAGCCGGTATATCCCGATACGCAGCCGGTTTCATTTTTTCGCGCGATGGCAGATTGAGCCAAAGTTGGAATCCGCGCATGCGCCCTTCGCTTTGCTGCGGCATCTCGGAATGGACAATGCCTCGCGCTGCGGTCATCCACTGCACATCGCCGGGACCGAGGTCTCCGCGATTGCCTAGGTGATCTTCGTGGCGCATGTGTCCATCCAGCATATAGGTGACGGTTTCAAAGCCACGATGGGGGTGCGCGGGGAAACCCGCGAGGTAGTCGTCCGGATTATCAGAATAGAATTCATCGAGCATCAGGAACGGATCCACGTGCAGGCCCCGCTGACTGCCCAAGCTCCGGCGCAATTTGACGCCGGCGCCGTCCGAGGTCGCCACAGATGCGATCACATGAGTCAAGGTGCGGGTGATCATTTATATTCTCCTCAAGATGAATCAGGCAGCCAGCAGCGCTATTTCGGCCGCTGCTTTGGCCAGACCTGCCTCTCTGCTCTCAGGACTGATGGCCAGCCCCTCTGCGTAGACAAAATTTACGTCGCTGATTCCAATAAAGCGCAGAAAATCGCGCACATATCCCGTTTGCGTGTCGAGTGGCGTGCCGGCGTAGACTCCACCACGAGCAGCAAACACATACGCCCGTTTGCCAGTCAGCAACCCGACCGGACCTTTGTCCGTGTATTTGAAGGTTACTCCGGCGCGCGCGATGTGATCAAAGTAGGCCTTGAGCTGTGAGGGAACGCCAAAGTTATACATTGGCAGTCCCAGCACAATAAGGTCCGCCTGCTGCAGTTCGCCGATCAGCGCGTCTGAAAAGGCCACCACCGCCCGCTGTGCCTCGCTACGCTCTCGCGGATTGGCGATAAAAGCCCCGAAGCGCTCACCATCGAGATGCGGTACCGGCTCGGCCGCGGCAAGGTCCCGGACAATGAGGTTGACCCCGGGATCGCGCTCCTGGATCGCAGCGACAAATCGCCTTGCAAGCTGGCTGGACTGGCCTTTTCCATTGTTTATGCTGGTGTTGAGCTGGAGCACGGTATTCATCGTCATCTCCCATTCAGTGATAGGGGCCGCTTTGTGGGAGTCATTAAACTATTTACTAATTCGATAAAAAAGTAGAAAATATTGGCCTTTCTTATCTATTTTTCAGATATCTCTTGGATCAACCCAAAGTCTCGCTCGAGCAGTGGCGTTGCCTGGTCGCCGTCGTGGATGCCGGTGGTTACGCCCAAGCGGCTGCAATACTTCATAAAAGCCAATCTGCAATCACTTACGGAGTACAAAAACTCGAGGCGCTATTGCGAGTGCAAGCGCTGTCTATCGTCGGCCGCAAGGCCATTTTGACCCCGAGCGGAGAGGTCCTTTACCGACGAGCCAAGGCTTTGCTGGAGGAAGCCGGCGCCCTTGAGGGAGCGGCCGGGAATCTGGCTGCGGGATGGGAATCCGAATTGCGACTGGCCGTGGAGATCATCTTCCCCACCTGGATGCTCTTGCAATGCTTCGCACAATTTGGCGAGGAACAGCCGCAAACGCGGCTCGAACTTTACGAGAGCGTACTCAGTGGTACCGAAGAAGCGCTGGTGCAGCGTCGGGTGGACCTGGCAATCTGTTCGCGGGTGCCGCAGGGTTTTGCAGGGGATCCGTTGATGCGCCTGAGGTTCTTAGCCATGGCGCACCCGCAGCATCCGCTGCACCGTCTAGGACGCGAACTGACGCTGACCGATTTGCGCCAGCACCGCCATCTGATCATCCGCGATACCGGCAGCCAGCGACGGAGCGGCAGTTGGCTCGGCGCAGAGCAGAACTGGACCGTCAGTCACAAGGCGACCTCGATACACGCCGCGGGGATGGGCTTGGGCTTCGCCTGGTTTCCTGAGGATACGGTGCGCGGGGAGCTCCAACGCAATGAGCTCAAGCCCCTTCCCTTACGCGAGGGGGGCGAGCGTTGGGGTGAACTCTATCTGGTGTTTGCCGATCGCGATTACGCAGGGCCCGGTGCACTGCGCCTGGCGCAAATCATCCGCGAGTCTGTGGCTGAACAGTGCCGGCGAGCGCCTGATGCCCTAGTACAACCCCCGTTGAGGCCTGACGACCGTCAGAGTCGATTAGGGCACGCCGCTCCCAACCTCTGGGACCCCGCTCGCCACTCTTCAGACCACTACTGAGGACTTACAGGGTGCGTCCCACCGCGCGCGTGAGCTTGTCGATGAGCTCCGACAGTTCGGTATCGGTTGCGTTGTAGGGCGGCGCGATGATTATCGTGTCACCCAAGCCATCACCGGCGTTTCCGGCACAGGGAAAGCAGATCAAACCGTCCTCAAATGCACGCTTGGCAATTTCCTGGCTCAGACCACGCTCCTGCGGAAAGGGCGTCTTCATTACGCGATCACGAACAAACTCGATGCCAATAAAGTAGCCGCGCCCGCGTACATCGCCGACTTGCGGAAACCGGTCCAATGCCTCTCGCAAAGCGACCTGTAGTGATTCACCGCGGCTACGCACCCGAGCAAGCAATCCGTCGCGTTCGATAATGCGCTGAACCGACAGGCCGGCCGCACAGGCGGCAGTATGGCCTGAATACGTGTGTCCGGTTAGGACCGCACCATGCGCCTGTACGATCGTATTACCAAGTTCTCGTCCAAAGATTGTCGCTGCGAGCGGGATGTAACCGCCCGCCAAGCCCTTCGCTACAGCGACTATATCGGCCGCAACGTGGTCGTGTTCCAACGCACACCATGTACCGCAACGTCCAGAGCCGGACATGACTTCGTCGGCGATCAGCAGCACTTCATGACGAGTGCATACATCGCGGATCGCTTGAGCGTAGCCGGCCGGCGCGGGAACAACACCACCGGCAGCGCCGACGACGGGCTCAAACACGAATGCGGCCACCGTCTCGGCCTAGCGACAGAATGCCGCGATTCCAGTTCTGCCGCCAGCGCATCTCACCAATTCAGGACGGATTAACGCCAGCCGGAGGACGATAGGTATTTGCGGCAGAAACAAATGCCACATCGAGCAAACTGCGGACAAACGGCTTACGCCTCTCGGCAAACCCGGAAAGCGACAGTGCTCCTAGCGTACTGCCGTGGTAGGAACGTTCGCGGGCAATGAACCGGTGTTTATCCGGACGCCCCCAGCGTCCCAATACTGCAGCGCGACCTTCATTGCCGATTCGACGGCCTCGGAACCGTCGGAAGAAAAACTATGTGGCCGAACGTTGGACCACACTTTTCAAGCAGCAGTAACGTGAGCTGCTCAAGCGGCTCGCTGGTAAACAAGTAGCGGTATCCGCAAGCCACCTGGGCAAGCTGCGTTCCGATCGCCGCGTTTACCTCTTGATTCCCGTGGCCCAAGCAAAAGGCGGCGGGACCACCTGATCCATCCAGATAGCGCCTGCCGCCCGCATCGTACAGATAGCTGCCCTCGCCGCGAACGATGTGCGGCATCCCTTCCATCTCCCACCCGATCGCGCGATTTACCGACATTGCCTGTTGTCCTGCCCTTTAGGTGGTCCGAGTCATCGGGTGATGCTTCCAAGAGCTTAGCCCAGGTTATGCCAGCTACCGAGACATCCTTTTCCCGAGATTACCCATGATACTTGCGAATCCGTACCCGGGTTGTGGCCTGTTCACCCACCGGGCGACTGGGATGGATTTTCGCGTATCGGAAGCGCATTATGGATCGCACGCACGTAAATGTCCGGCTAGCACCACATTGCATACACACACGGAGGCATATCGCCCTGCTTTGAGAAAATCCGGCGATTTCGGTGGAACTTTGCGGGGCTCAAAGAACATGACTGCAGCGCATATTCAATCGATTCGAGTCCCCTGGACTTTCGAGCCGTCTCCTTTCATTCATCCGCGCACGTGGTCAACAGCCAAAAGTTTTCGTCACTATGTGTGCAGGTCCTGAGCAATTTGCTGGCCGACATGTCCTCAGGACAAGGGAGTGAGGATTGCAATTATGCGCGGCCTTGGATCGATGCTTTCAGCAGCTTTGCTACTGGTGCTCGCCGGGGCGAGTCCCGCCATGGCCGACGACACGACAGCGGACGTCAAGCCGCCTGTGCCCCAGCTCTCGGACATTCTCGAAGCCTCGGGTCTGACCGCAACGGGGTATCTGGACGGCACGTACTCGTACTTGTCGCAATCACCAGCGGAAGGCCCAGCCAGGACACTAATAGCTTTGCACTGAATCAGGCCTCCTTGACGGTCGCATATACGCCGCCGAAGGACTTTGGGGTTTTGGTCAATGCTGTGGCCGGTCCGAGGCCTGCGATGGCTGTTATGCGCCGGGCTATGGTTCGTTGGGTGCGCATGCCAGCACCAGCAGCATCAACCTGCTACAAGCTTACGTGCAGTACGTGACCGGGAATGCGACGATCTTGGCGGGCAAATTCCTGACCTTGGCCGGTGCCGAAGGCGCGGTGCCGACGGCCAACGCCAACGTCACCCGCTCGCTTCTGTTTTGGTATAGCGAACCCACCACGCATGTCGGCGTACGTGCGGTCTACGTCGCATCGACGAGGCCACCTTCACCATAGGTGTTAACAACGGTTGGAATAATGACGGCTCAGTTCCGAACGGCGGCAAGACCGCTGAGCTCGCCATAGGCCTGACGCCAAACAAGACCTTTCTCGGTCACGGCTGCCGGTTACTACGGTGCATTTGATCTGGGCGGGGGTATGGTGGCCAACCGCACATTGTTCGACGTAGTGGGCACCTGGGTCGCTTCCTCGGCACTGACGGTTGTTATAAGTGCCGACTGGGATCAACAGGATCATGCCGGTGGGCCGGGGAGCGGTTCTGCCAGTTGGCATGGGATCGCTGGTTATCTTAATTATGCGATCAATGCACTTGGCGTACATCGTTGCGGTGCGAGTATCTCGACGACAAGGACGGTTTAACTTAGGCACCAGCACCCAGGCTAAGGAAGGAACTCTGACTTTTGGTTATAATGCCGGTTAAGAAATTCGAGCTCCGTCTCGAGGGTCGATACGACGCCTACAAACCCAGCAGCGGCGACAGTAGCCACAATACCCAAGGCTGGCTACAGGCGCTGTACAAGTTCTAGATTCATACGAACCAGTGTGCCTCGACCGACAGGTCGCGGGGCGGTCACTATCGAGCATGGCGAGTATTGTAATGCTGTCGGCAGCATGCGCACCTCCAGACACTCCAGTGCTTCAGCGATCGAGCTGATCGATACTACAAATTTTTGCACACGCTTTTCACACCCTCGAGACTAACATTAGCCTGTTCGACAGCGGAGGAGATCAGCGCAATGGATGTTGTTTATTTTTGATTCTGGCCGGTCTATACATGATCACGCGCGGTCTGGTCTGGGCGGTGGCGCGGCTGGGCGCGAAGTGATGAACGTCATGTACTGGCTGAGCGGATTGCTCGCGCTGTGCCTGTTCGGCTATCTGCTGTACGCGCTGCTGAAGGCGGAGAAATTCTGATGAACGCGGAAGTGATTTCTGGCTTCTGCTGCTCGCGCTGTTCGGGTTGGTCCTGCTGTGCGTCAAGCCGCTCGGCAGCTACATCGCCGACGTCATGGAAGGCCGGCCGAACTTCGCTCGCGCGCGTCGGCGGCCGCGTCGAAGCGCTCGATCTATCGCGGATCTGCGGGATCGAGCCCGCGAGGAGATGGCCTGGACGCAAGTACGCGATCGCGCTGCTGCTGTTCAATGTGCTGGGCGCGCTCGTCGTCTACGGCTTGCAGCGCCTGCAGTTCTTCCTGCCGCTCAACCCGCAAAAGTTTGCGGCCGTGCAGCCCTGACTCCTCGTTCAACACCGCCGTGAGCTTCATCACCAACACCAACTGGCAGGGATATTCCGGCGAGTCGACGATGGGCTATCTCGTGCAGATGGCGGGACTGGCGGTGCAGAATTTCCTGTCCGCCGCGACCGGCATCGCGGTGGCGATCGCGCTGATCCGCGGCTTCGCGCGGCACACGTGCGACGACCATCGGCAATTTCTGGGTGGACGTCACGCGCTCCACGCTCTACGTGCTGCTGCCGCTCTCCGCTGTGCTCGCCGCTCGCGCTCGTCGAGCCAGGGCGTCATCCAGAATTTCGCCGGCTACAAGGACGCCACCACGATCGAGAAGCTCACCTATCAGAATCCGAAGACCGATGCCGCCGGCAATCCGGTCAAGGACGCGGCGGGCAACCCGGTCACCGAGACGGCGACCACCCAGACGCAGACGCTGCCGATGGGACCGGTCGCCTCGCAGGAGGCCATCAAGGAGCTCGGCACCAACGGCGGCGGCTTCTTCAACGCGAATTCCGCGCATCCGTATGAGAACCCGACGCCGCTTGACCAACTTGCTGGAGATGCTCGCGATGCTTCTCATCCCGTTCGCGCTCACCTACACGTTCGGCAAGATGGTCGGGGATACCCGCCAGGGCTGGGTGCTCCTGACCGCCATGCTGATCCTGTTCGTGCCGCTGGTGGGCTCGCCGTTCCACAGCGAGCAGCACGGCAATCCGCTGATCGCGCAGCAGGGCATCGACCAGATCGCGAGCGCCGCTGCAGGCGGGCGGCAACATGGAGGGCAAGGAGACCCGCTTCGGCATCGCCGCCTCGGCGCTGTTCGCCGCGGTCACGACCGGCGACATCCACGCGGCGCGGTCAACACGATGCACGACTCGATGATGCCGCTGGGCGGCTTCGTGCCGATGTTCCTCATGCAGCTCGGCGAGGTCGCGCCCGGCGGGGTCGGCACCGGCATCTACTCGATTCTGATGTTCGCGATCCTCGGGCGTGTTCATCGCCGGGCTGATGATCGGCCGAACACCCGAGTATCTCGGCAAGAAAATCGAGGCGCTCGAGATGAAGCTGGCCTCGATCTTCATCCTGACCACGCCGTTCGTGGTGCTGATCGGCACGGCGGTCGCCGTCATGACGACCGCCGGCAAGGCCGGCGTCGCGAATCCCGGCGCGCACGGCTTCAGCGAGATTCTGTATGCGTTCACGTCCGCCGCGCAACAACAACGGCAGCGCGTTCGGCGGCCTGTCCGCCAACACGGTTTTCTACAACGTGGCCACTCGGCCTCGGCATGTTCATCGGCCGCTTCTGGCCGATCGTGGCGGCGCTCGCCATCGCCGGATCGCTCGCGGCGAAAAAGCGGGTGCCCGTGACCGAAGGCACCATGCCGACGCATGGGCCGCTGTTCGTGGCGCTGCTCATCGGCTCGATCTTGCTGATCGGCGTCCTTAACCTATGTCCCGGCACTCGCGCTGGGTCCGGTCGTCGAGCACTTCATGCTCCCGCGCGCCAACTAAGAGACATTCCATGTCGCGGCAACAACTCTCGCTCTTCGATCGCAAGCTTCTCGGACCCGCGCTGCTCGAGTCCGTGACAAGCTCGATCCGCGCGTGCAATGGCGCAATCCGGTCATGTTCGTGGTTTACATCGGCACGATCGTCACGGCGCTGCTCTATGTGCAGGCGCTCGCCGGGCACGGCGAGGCGCCCGCCGGCTTGATTCTCGCCATCACCGTCTGGCTGCTGTTCACGGTGCTGTTCGCGAACTTTGCCGAGGCGCTCGCCGAGGGGCGCAGCCGCGCACAGGCCACGGCGCTGCGCGACATGCGCCAGACCGTGATGGCCAAGAAGTTCGTCGATACGCCCTGGCGACCGGCGCGACACGACCACGCGTCAAGGCGGAGGACCTGCGCAAAGGCGATGTGGTGCTGGTGGAATGCCACGACATCATTCCGGCCGACGGCGAGGTCATCGAGGGCGTCGCCTCGGTCGACGAGAGCGCCATCACCGGCGAATCGGCGCCCGTCATCCGCGAATCGGGCGGCGACTTCTCCTCGGTGACGGGCGGCACGCGCGTGCTGTCCGACTGGATCCTCGTGCGCGTGACGGTCAATCCGGGCGAGACCTTTCTCGATCGGATGATCTCGATGGTCGAGGCCGCCAAGCGGCAGAAGACCCCGAATGAGATCGCGCTGACCATCCTGCTGGTCGCCCTGACGCTGGTATTCCTGATCGTCATCGTGACGCTGTTGCCGTTCTCGCTGTTCAGCGTCGAGGTCAGCAAGGTCGGCACGCCCGTGACGATCACCGCGCTCATCGCGCTGCTGGTGTGCCTCATCCCGACGACCATCGGCGGCCTGTTGTCGGCGATCGGCGTCGCCGGCATGAGCCGCATGATGCAGGCGAACGTCATCGCGACTTCCGGCCGCGCCGTCGAGGCGGCCGGCGACGTCGACGTGCTGCTGCTCGACAAGACCGGCACCATCACGCTCGGCAACCGGCAGGCCGCGGCATTCCTGCCGGCGCCCGGCGTGACGCGAGCAGCGAGCTCGCCGATGCCGCGCAGCTCGCATCGCTCGCGGACGAAACGCCCGAGGGCCGCAGCATCGTCGTGCTCGCCAAGCAGCGATTCAATCTGCGCGAGCGCGATCTGCAGGCGCTCGGCGCGACCTTCGTGCCGTTTTCGGCGCAGACGCGCATGAGCGGCGTCGAATCTTGGCGACCGCCAGATCCGCAAGGGCGCGCCGAATACCATCGTGCAAGTACGTCGAGGCGCTCGGCGGCAATCTTCCCGCGCGCGTCGACGAGATCGGTGACAGCGCGTCGCGCGGCAGGGCAGCACGCCGCTGGTGGTCGCCGACGGCGGCCGCGTGCTCGGCGTCATCGAGCTCAAGGACATCGTCAAGGGCGGCATCAAGGAACGCTTCGCCGACCTGCGGCACATGGGCATCAAGACCATCATGATCACCGGCGACAACCGCCTCACCGCGGCGGCGATCGCCGCCGAGGCGGGCGTCGATGATTTTCTCGCCGAAGCGACGCCCGAGGCGAAACTCAAGCTGATTCGCGAGCATCAGGCGCAGGGCCGCCTGGTGGCGATGACCGGCGACGGCACCAACGATGCGCCCGCGCTGGCGCAGGCCGACGTCGCGGTGGCGATGAACACCGGCACCCAGGCGGCCAAAGAAGCCGGCAACATGGTCGATCTCGACTCGAATCCCACCAAGCTCATCGAGATCGTCGAGACCGGCAAGCAGATGCTGATGACGCGCGGCGCGCTGACGACGTTCAGCATTGCCAACGACGTCGCCAAATATTTCGCCATCATTCCGGCGGCGTTCGCGATGACCTATCCGGAGCTGGGCGCGCTCAACATCATGCATCTGGCGACGCCGAACTCCGCGATTCTGTCCGCCGTGATCTTCAACGCACTGATCATCGTCTTGCTGATTCCGCTCGCCATCAAGGGCGTGAAGTACCGGCCGCTCGGCGCGGGTCCGCTGCTGCGGCGGAATCTGCTGATCTATGGCCTCGGCGGCATCATCGTGCCCTTTCCCGGGATCAAGCTGATCGACATGCTGCTGGCGGCCGCCGGCTGGGCCTGAAGGAGAGAGCATCATGTTCGCACGACTTCGACCCGCGGTCAGTCTCCTGTCGTGATGACGCTGTGCTCGGATTGCCTATCCGCTGGTCGTCACCGGGATCGCGCGACGGCGTTTCCCGCGCAGGCGGACGGCAGCCTGATCTCAGGGGACGGCAAGCTCGTCGGATCGACGCTGATCGGCCAGAGCTTCTCCGATCCGAAGTACTTCTGGGGCCGGCCCTCCGCCACCACGCCGCAACCCTATAACGCGCGGCGCCTCGGCGGCTCGAATCTCGGTCCGCTGAATCCGGCGCTGTTCGAGCAGGTCGAAGGCAACGTCAAGCGCTGCGCGACGCCGATCCGGACAACCGCCAGCCGTCCCGGTCGATCTGGTGACGGCATCCGCGAGCGGTCTCGATCCGGATATCAGCCGCGGCCGCCGCTGACTACCAGGCGGCGCGTGTGCGCGCGGCGCGGAACCTGCCGTTGCGCAGGTCGAGGCACTGATCGCGGCGCACAGCAGAGCCGCGTCTCGGCTTTCTCGGCGAGCCCCGGGTCAACGTGCTCGAGCTCAATCTGGCGCTCGATACCTGCGTTGAGTCAGACCTGCCTTCGCCGATCAATGGTCGACACCGAGCGCCGAGACCCGGATGAACTGCTGGCCGACGTCCAGCGCGAAGAAGCGCGCGCGCGGCGCGGGCGGCTGAAGATTTTCTTCGGCGCCTCGGCCGGCGTCGGCAAGACCTACTCCATGCTCGAAGCCGCGCGCGCGGCGCTCGCCGGCGGCGTCGATATCGTCGTCGGCTACGTGGAGCCGCATGGGCGCGCCGAGACCGAACGCTGCTCGAGGGCCTGGAGCAGCTGCCATTCCTGCAGGTGAGCTACCGCGGCATCATGCGCCGCGAGTTCGATCTCGACGCGGCGCTCAAGCGCGCCCCCGTCATCGCTCCTGGTCGATGAGCTCGCGCACTCCAACCTCATCGAAGGCGAGCCGCGTCCGCGGCATGCCAAGCGCTGGCAGGACATCGAGGAGCTGCTCGACGCCGGCATCAACGTCTGGACGACGCTCAATGTCCAGCATCTGGAAAGCCTGAACGATGTCGTGGCCGGCATCACCGGCATGCGCCAGCAGGAAACGCATGCCCGACCGGATCTTCGATGAGGCCGACGAAGTCGAGCTGATCGACCTGCCGCCGGACGATCTGCTGGCAGCGGCTGAGGCCGGCAAGGTGTACGCGGCCGGGCAGTCGGCGACGGCCACGGAGCGCTTCTTCCGCAAGCCGAATCTGCTCGCGCTGCGCGAGCTGGCGCTGCGGCGCACGGCCGATCGCGTGGATGCCGCGGCGCGCGAGTTTGCGGAGCCGCACGACCTCACGGCCCTGGCTGGCGCGAGACCGCTTCCTGATCGCGGTCGCGCCGGATGATCAGGCTGAGCAGCTGGTGCGCATCGGCAAGCGCTTTGCCGACGCGCTCGATGCCGAGTGGCTGGTGGTCTCGGTCGAAACGCCGCACTGCTGAAGCTCTGGCGGAAGTCGCGCGCAATCGCCGCATCGACGTGCTGCGGCTCGCCGAATCGCTGGGCGCCCAAACCGTGACCCTCGACGGCCCGTCGGTCGCGGTCGCTGATCGAGTACGCCCAGCTTCGCAACGATCACGCGCATTGTGGTCGGCGAGCCGAGCGCCCGGCTGGCGCTCCTGGCTGCGCCGCTCGACCGCCACCGAACTGGTCGCGCGGCGGCCGCGGCTTCGACATCTCCGTGATTGCGCGCGCAGCGGGCGCCGCAAGTACGGAAAACGCCGCACGAGGCGGCCGCATCCGCCGAGATCAACTGGAGCCGCTACTGGGCCGCGCTCGCCATCTCCGTGCTCGCACGTGCGTCGCGGCCTTCATGTATCCCTATTTCGCGCTGACCAATCTTGTGATGGTGTATCTGCTCGGCGCCACGATCGCGGCGCTGCGGCTCGGCCGCGGGCCGGCGAGCGCTCACCGCGGTCGCGAACGTTGCGGCCTTCGATTTCTGCTTTGTGCCGCCGCGCTTCACGTTCGCCGTATCCGATCTGCAGTACCTCGTCACCTTCGCCGTCATGCTGGTCGTGGCGCTCATCATCGCCAATCTGGTGGCAAACGTTCGCGCCCAGACGCGGGTTGCGGGTGCCCGCGAGCGACGCACGGCGCTCCTCTACGCGATGAGCCGGGAACTCGCCGCCACCCGCGCCCTCGACAATCTCGCGCGTCGCCGTCAAGCACGTCGCCGAGACCTTCGCCAGACGCGCCGCCGTGCTGTTGCCGGACTCCCCACCGGGTGCTGCGCAGCCCGAAGGGCCGCCCTGGCCGGCTCGCTCGCGGTGCGGACCTCTCGGTCGCGCAATGGGTATTCGACTCATGGCCGGCCGGCGGGTCTCGGCACCGACACGCTGCCGGCCGCGAACGCGCAGTACCTGCCCCTTAAGGCCACCAGCGACCTTGGGCGTGCTGGCCGTACGCCCGGCACAGCGCCGCCGGCTCCTGCTCCGAGCAGCGTCATCTGCTCGAGACCTTCGCCGGCCAGATCGCGCTCGCCATCGAGCGGGCGGAGCTCGCCGAGGAAGCGAAGCAGCGCGCGTCGCCGCGGAGACCGAGAGCCTGCGCAACACACTGCTCGCCTCGATTTCGCACGACTCTGCGCACGCCCCTGGCGGTGATTGCCGGCGCGGCAGCGCCCTGAACGATCCCAACACTTGCCATGGATGCGCTACCGCGCCGGGCTGACCGCATCGATCGATGCCAAAGCGAGCGAGATGTCGGATGTCATTTCCAATGTGCTCGATCTCATGCGCTTCGAGGCGGGCGAATCAAGCTGCGACGGGAATGGCAGACGCTCGATGATCTGGTCGGACGGCTCTTGACGTGAGTGAGCGCTTGTCCGGCTACACGGTCGACCTAACGCTTCCCGCTGATCTTCCCGCGGTCAATGTGGACGGGCCACTGATCACGCAGGTATTCACCAACCTCCTGGATAATGCGACAAAACATGCCCAGGCGGGGGCGATCATTCAAATTGGGGCAACTGCCGATGGGCATTTGGTGCGGGTTTCCGTGGACGACAACGGCCCGGGCTTGCCAGCCGGGAGACCCGGAACGGCTGTTCGCGAAATTCCAGCGGGGACGCGACGAGAGGCAATACCGGGGCGCGGGCCTCGGACTGGCCATCTGCCGGGCGATCGTCAATGCGCACGGCGGGCAAATCACGCGCCGCACAGCGTCCTTCAGGTGGTGCGCATTTCGAGTTTACGCTGCCCGTGGCGGAAAGCAGTTCATGACGAACTCTATGTTTCTGGTGCTCGTTGTTGAAGACGACCCTGCACTGCGGAGCGTTCTGGGCACACTGCTTGTGGCCAATGGTTACCGGTTCGCCGAAGCTGCCAACCGGAAAGCGTGCTGTGATCGAAACCCGTAGTCACCGACCAGATCTGGTTATCGTCGATCTGGGGCTGCCGGACCGGGACGGGGCAGCGGTCATACGGGAGATCCGCACTTTTTCCACGGTGCCGATCCTGGTGCTATCTGCGCGATCCATGGAATCCCAGAAGATACTCGCGCTTGATGCCGGAGCCGACGACTACGTAACAAAGCCATTTAGCACGCCGGAATTAATGGCGCGTGTGCGTGCGGCCCTGCGACGTAATTCGCGCAACAGGACGGTCTCCCTATCCTTCATGTTTGAAAGGTAACCGTTGATTTGACGGCGCGGACTGCCACCAATGCCCAGGGTCCGTTGCACCTGACTCCGCTTGAATATCGCGTACTGGAGTGCCTGGCTCGCAACGCCGGGATGATCGTTACACAAAGACGACTGATTGCCGAGGCATGGGGACCCGATCGGCAAGGCGACGCCCGCGGCTTGCGATCGTATATTAAGATGCTTCGCCAAAAGATCGAATCAAATCCGGGACGCCCCCGCTTCTTATCGACTGAAATGGGCGTTGGCTATCGCCTGAGTCCCGATGACGGGCCATACCGACCCGCGGATCTAGGTTTCGCTCCGATGCGATACCGAGGCGATTGGCAGATCCGCAGCACCGCCGTTCTGGCCAGGTCCGTGTCGCTGTTACGCCTGACCAATTGCCTCACTAGGAAGGCGCGCTTCCCGCGCCATGCGCTTCGAGCCGGTTGAACATCGACACCCAGGGCATGGTAAGTCTAGGTTGCACAAATTAGCAATGCGCGAGGTAACTAGCTCATGCCGAGACTCTCTGCCAAAGCCGCTCGCACGTCCCAGTGCAGTCCCCAGCATCATTCGACGCTGCGACACGCTACGAACCCGTCCGGACGCACCAGGGACGCTCCTGTGCTTGAAATTCCATAGTGTTCTGCGAAGACCCCTCGGGATCTCCGAGGTCTTTTCCCACGCAGTAAGCATTCATTGGGAGGCCTGAAAAACTAGCTGCCAATTCGGCTGCCGCTCGAGTCCATTTGCTACCGTCGACGCCGGCAAGCAGCGGGAAATCTCCGATCAGATCGATCGTTGAAACGCGCCTACCCGACCGGGTCAGCCACAGGTGCGGCGCGCGCGAACCAGGCATGCCGGTTGTGGTGCGCGGATCCGAGTGGGTGCCAAGTGGGGAGCCATATAGGTAACCAAGCTCAATGTGCAAATCATTGACGATGGGCTCTGGCGCTGACTCGATGCCAGCCACGGTGCGGTACGTGCTACATACCGCGAGAAGGCCTGTTCAACGGTAAATTCGGCAACGGGCTTGCGTTCGCTAGCGTAGGTCTCCAGTAATGATCTGTCGGCGTGTCCTGCAACCACAAGTGCAAGTTTCCAGGCAATATTGTGCGCATCGTGAATGCCAGTATTGCCGCCGAAACCACCATTCGGGGGCATGAGATGGGCGGCATCGCCAATCATGAAGATCCGCCGCTCCTGGAGTGTGCGCGCCACGCTTGCCGTAGCGCGCCAACGTGAATAGCCGTCGATTCTCACTTTGAGCTCTGGTTCGCCTACTCCCAGGCGAACAAGTTCAATCAAGCGGGACTCGCTTACGTCTACGGCCGCATTAGCCGCAGCCTAGGATCAAGTTTGTAATCACCGACAGTATTGACGCCGAGAAAGCCCGCTTGTGCCGTGCGATTCATACGAAAGAAGCCACTGAATTTCGGGTTGTTCACATAAATGATGCTCCAGGCTTTGTCCCCGAGCCACGGCGAGAGATCCGCCGTGAAATAGATCGTGACGGAGTTAGAAAACACGCCCCGACCTTCGAACGGGATGCTAAGCAACTGCCGGACCTTCGAATGTCCGCCGTCGGCAGCCATCAAGTATCTGCCCGCTAATTTGGCGCTGTTTTCCGCCCTCCACCTCCGAGGTCACATGTGACTCCGTCGACGTCCTGATGCAACTCCGCCACCTCGACCCCCTGGACCAGGCGCACCGGCGGAAAGGGCGCGATGGCGCAGAATCGGCTCGAGACTCGGTTGATTTAGGTATAGACGACGGCAAGGACTCAACGCCTCCACACCCTCATTCAGGCTTGGCATGATATCGGCCAACTTGCGTCCCGAGAGTGTATCCATTGCAACGATCGCCCCTCAGGAACAAAGTCGTGGGCGGAGCGTTCGCGCACGACATCCTCAATACCAAGGGACCGGAAGAGCTCCATCGTGCGCATATGAAAAAACGCGGCGCGCGGGAATGGCGAAATCGCCGTCAAATCGCTCGACCGCGATAGTGCGAATTCCCCTCTGCGCAAGAAATGCGGCAGCGCAAAGTCCGACCAAGCCTCCTCCGGCTATAAGCACGGGTGCCTCGTCATGCTTCGCTCGATCACTTCTTACATCGTCTTTTCACCCGCCCTCCGGGCAGCCCCATCGCCCATACAAACCTTTGGCGCGCTATCACTAACGACACCGTAGTGGTCCGCGCCAAGTCACTACTGGCCAGGCGCCCGGGTACGCGGACCTGATCACCCATGACCTACAGGGCGCTTTCTTACCACTGTAAAAGTCTCATCGTTAAACCACAGACCACCGTACTTGTGGAGGATCTTCTGAGTGACCGTGAGGTAGGCGCCGTCGCTAACCACGGCATCAAGGCGTTCATCCTCGATCTGGTTTACGTAAATAGCAG
The DNA here is from genome assembly GCA_963795685.1 of uncultured Gammaproteobacteria bacterium. Taxonomy (GTDB): domain Bacteria; phylum Pseudomonadota; class Gammaproteobacteria; order Steroidobacterales; family Steroidobacteraceae; genus FEN-1191. The sequence goes on along the minus strand of CAWCJE010000005.1, from coordinate 849,841 downwards.
CATTCCAAGCGGCAAATAGGGTAGAAGTGCCAATGCGGTCCCCTATTTCCGACGGCAATGTGTGCATCTCATAGCGAAACACCGATTTATCGTCGGGCAATACGGTGAGCTGAAAATCGCGCGACCTCGCGTCCCAATTCGCTCTTTAGCGCGGCGACCAACTGGTGACGGTCCACCTGAAATGGATTCTCGGTCGGCCATAACTGCTGCACGATCTCAAGTCCTGGGTCGTGGCCCCACGATTGAATTGCCAAAAGGCGCCCGCCAGGCGCCAGGCTTCTGGCAAGCGGGGCAAGCACTTTCTGGGCCTTGAATTCCGCGGACATTCTTGCCCGCCAAGGTTGTGAAGCCAGAATCAGATCGTAGCTCTCATAGACGCATCCGGGCCGGGGTATAACTCCGTCCAGAAGAAACTTGTGATCTTCTCGGTATATCACCAATACCGAGGGCCGCACGTAAGTTGGATTACCTGTCTTAGCACTTGGCTTGGTCTGCCATCCGTATGCGAGCGACTCTCCCAGTTCTTCTATCTGAGTCGCGTAGTCGTGGGCCGAATGCCCAGTCAGTCTCAGCTCCTGCCAGTTCAACGACGAGGCAACTTGCAGGTCGCGGGACATTAGACGCGGCGCTTCAGCATATGTGAGATTCGTGACCACGAATGCCGTCGCTGGATGCTCACAAAACCGATCCGGCATCTTTTCGAGTCCAAGTCTTACATCTTCGAGGCTAATTTCCTTGGCAACTACAAGCATAGGTACGGTGGGAAAGGTCTGATGAACATTGCGCATCAGGCGCGCAAGCACTGTCGCATCACCCATGCCGGCATCGAATAGCCGGATGGCAGGCGGTCGTGGTCGAATCATCGCCACTTCGTGGGCGGCACGGCGCGCGACTGCCGCCTTTTCGTTGCAGGTATTGACAAAAGCCAGGTACTTCTGCCGATTGTCGTAAAACCGAAACGGCGGTGAGGCCACATTGCCGGAAGCGCTCACCTACGGAATTCCTCCATCAAGCGAGTTGCCGAGAGCTCTCCGGCTACCGGAACGGTTTTTCGAGAGTCGGTTTCAACATATGGTGTTTCTGGTTCACCGCGAGCCTGGAGGCCGCAAGGTTCCGGGCTTGCAGTCGGTGCTTTTGGCAATCGGACACGCTACTGACGGCACCACTATCGCCACAGACGGTCACTGGCTATTCGCGCGCCTTCCGCCATTGCGCCCAGCTTCATATACACGATGTCCGGTTCGACTGGCCCGAAACCGGCGAACGTGCTGAAGCCACAATCCGAACCTGCGATAACGCGATCGCGACCGACCAGATCGCAAGGCGGCAAATGCGCTCGGCCACGAGCAGCGGATGTTCAACGTAGTTGGTCGTGGAACTGATTACGCCTGGTATCAATATCTTGTCTTCGGGGATATCTGTATCACGAATTACCGTCCATTCATGGGCGTGGCGGGGGTTTGCGGCCTCAAATAACAACGCCTGAGGGCGTGCACGGATCACCACCGGGAGCAGTAGCTCCATCGGCACATCATGGTGATGTGGACCCTCATAGTTTCCCCAGCACATATGCATACGGAGACGTTCCGGGGCGATATTTCTCAACGCATGGTTCAATACCTCAACATGCCGCGCAGCACGGCTTAAGTACTCCGCCACGCTGGCATTTCTGTACATCGTGTGCCGACCCATGCCAAGATCAGGCGAATCAATCTGCAGCAGGAAACCGGCGCCGACGATCGCCTCATACTCCACGCGCAGCGCCTCGGCCAAGGCTTCAAGTACGCATCCGGCGTGGGATAATAGTCGTTCGGTTGAAATAACGCAATAACACCCGGCGCCGCAGCGTTAAGAAATGCCTCGGTCGGTCGCGCGAGCTTCAACCGCGGCGGAGAAATTACGAAGGTCCTCCGAAAGGGGAGCACTGCTCTTTACCGTGATTTCCCCGACGCAGCGCGGACGCCGGTATTTAGCGGTCGAACCCAACTTGGCCAGCTTAGCCAGCAAACCAGGAAACTCGACCAAATCCTGGCCAGGTTCGCGGGGAGTGTCTCCTGCAAAGCCCTCGAACCGATCTGCGATATAGGTGGCGTAGCTGATCTTGCTCATTTCGCCGTCGCTTACCACATCGACGCCAACCGAGACCTGACGCCGCACTACATCCGCGACCGCGTTGGTAATTACTGCCGCAGCGGCCGGTTCGTCGCTCACCTCGTTACGCTCGCGCGCAAACAGCACATCGGTAACCGCCTGGGTTCGCGGCAGGCTACCGACGTGCGTGGTTAGGATCCGATCGGTGCTGGATCGCATGGGCCGAAGCGCTGGTCTTTACCGATAGGTGTTGTTGGACGTGTGGTCGCCGGCCATCCAGCGCTTGAGATCCACGTGCGCGCTTGCGCGACGATCGCGATTGATCTGCTCAGCTCCTGGGGCATCAAGAGTGAATTCAAGGATCAAACCGTTCGGATCGGACACATACACGGAACGGCAATAGCCGTGCTCGAGCACAAACGTTTGCGGTTCCTTCAGGCCCGCTTCGGCGAGTCGCTTTTCAATCCCCTGCTGTGTTTCCTTATCGACATTGAGCGCGATGTGATGAAAGGGAGAGAACGGCATCTTCGGGGCAAACAGCTCCTCATCCTCAGGCTTGGCGAACTTGAAGAATGCCAGCGCGCCCCCATCGCCAAGCGCAAAGAAAAGGTGGCAGTAGACTCGCTCCGCGCCGAATAGCTCGTCAACCTCGCACCAGGTCGCTACCAGCGGCAGACCGATCACGTCTTCGTAAAAGGCGCGTGTCGCCTCTAGATCCCGGGTTACGTAGGCATTGTGATGAAGACGGGACGGCAACTTGGACGATGTGGCCATCGGTTATACCTCCAAATCAAAAGTGGTAGTCAAAGGTTAGCCCGTAGCGACGCGGGAGTGCCCGCCACAGAAATCCGCCAGGGGAAAATTCAGCATTGTATTTCGTGTCGGTGAGGTTCTTTGACCATGCGGTCAGTGACCATTTCGAGCCCTGTAGTCCGAGACGCGCATCCACCAACGAGACCGGATCGCGCGACGTGACGTTGTACGGTTCCCACCAGGTGCGCCCGATTTCGTTGTAATCCGCGCGCATCGTGACGCTCAGTCCGTTTTCGAGGGGTTGGCGATACTGTGCACCAAGGTTGAGCGTGTCCCTCGACACCAGAGGCGCCTGGTTGCCGATCACCGTGGGGTCCTCCATGCCGGTGATATTGCTATCGGTATAACCGTAGGCTGCATACAATTCGAGGCGATCTGTGGGCCGCGCGGTGATAGAGAGCTCGGCTCCCTTGTAGTCCGCGTTGAGATTACCTAGGTTCTGCGTGGAGTTGGACGCGATAAACACGAAGAAATAGCCATTAGTCGACTGGCTGTAAAAGACGTCCGCGTCCACCGAAAGCTTGCGGTCGAGCCACAGACTCTTAACGCCAACCTCATACGTATCGACTGTTTCGGCCTGGAACAGGTCGTGCACCCCCGCTATGCCGCTGGCGACTGCCGCCGCGCCAACGCCGGTCTGGTTGAACCCGCCGCTTCGGAATCCGCGACTCCAGCCACCGTAGAACGTCAGCTCGTCGCTTGGTTTGTATCGCAGGGTACCCTTGGGCTGGGTCTTGCTGAAGGTCGCATCGCGCAGCTGGCCGGTGTAGGCACCCTGGGCAATGCTGCCCGGCGGTAGGAATGAGGTGGGTGTATTCGTCGTGTTTTGACGATCGTCCTGATCGTAGCGAACCGCCAGATCGAGTTCCCACTGAGGATTAATCTCGAAGTTCGCATCACCAAAAAGCGCCCACGCGTTGTTGCTTTGAGTATCGGCTAGGAATGTCTGGTTGGTGTTGGTCGCCACAGGATTGGTCGGATCCACGTACGGGTTGTGATAGACGGGGGTAATCCCGGTGCCGCGGTCCACGAGGTTGCCCGTAGAGATGAATCGGTCTGTGTGCAGGTAATAGGCGCCTGCTATCCACGAGAAGCCCCGAACCTTGGGTGAGGTGAAGCGCAGCTCCTCGCTGTAGGTCTTTACATCGATGAACTGACTCTGGCTCAAGTCGAACGGCCCGCCCAGAGAATCTGGGACGCCGCCGGTAAAAAACCAATTTAACGAAGTGGTCAGGGGCCGGAAATCGTAGGCATCGCCAGTGTCGATTTCCTTCGTATGGTTATAGTCGGAAACGGAGGTGACAGTTCCATAATTCATCCCGAAATCCAGTTTAAGCGCGGTGTCGAACACATCGCGATTGTCCATGCCCAGATTGTTGTTCTGGATAGGCGAGGTCGTGTCGTTGGCGTTAGGCGGCGTGGAGAAGTCAGTGAATGGGTTACTCTCGTCGCTGCGCGGAATGACGTAGCTATAGGCAGTCGTCTCGACTCGATCGTAATAGAGGCGCAGGTCACCGCTAAAGGTCTCAGTGGGCTTCCACACCAGGCGCACCCGACCTGAGTAGTCCTTAAACGGGTCGACATTCTTGCCCAAATATTCATTGTTGATGTAACCGTCGGTGTTGTAGTAACTCCCAGATGCGCGATAGCGCAATGTCCCCGCCGAATCGATAGGCCCGCTGATCGCACCTTGCACCCGTTCGGAAACACCGTTACCTACGCCAAGCCGAGTGCTCGCCTCGAAGTGTTCGCTTGGATCTTCCGTGTGGACGATGATTGCGCCGCCGATCGCGTTTCGACCGTACAAGGCGCCTTGCGGACCCTTCAATACCTCAATTTGTTTAATGTCGTACAGCTCTTCGTTGAACTGGTAGGGATTGGTTTCCAGCACGCCGTCGACCAGCACGGCCACCGACGGCTCGCTGTTGCGCGCCTGCGAAATACCGCGGATGGTGACGAAAGAATTGCCGACGTTCTGCACCTCAACCAAGGTCATGTTCGGCACCAGCGCGATGAAATCTCGCGGCGTTTCGATGCCCGCGGCCTGGATTGTCTGCGCCGTGAACACGTTCATGGTTATCGGGACGCTTTGAAATGTTTCATTGCGCATGCGTGCCGTAACCACGACCTCTTCGAGTTCGTTGGACTGGACTTCGGTTATGACCTTGGTTTGCGCTCGGACCGGCCCGGCACACAAGATGACGCACAGTGCAAAAGCAAGCGGCGACACAATTCTGCGGATAGCGATAGACATAATGAATTCCCCTCTTCTCTAGTTTTTCCTAGAATTTGCTTCTACTAGACTTGATGGATGCCCGCTCCTTAGTTGCGCGCGCACCATTTCCGCACCTGCGACCATGGCTTGGAGCTTTCCAAACGCCACATCTCGCGGCAGGTATTTCAACCCGCAGTCCGGCGCAATAATGAGATCCTCAGCTTTGATATGCGGCAGGGCGCGTCGGATCCGCTCCGCCACTCGGTGCGGCGTTTCGATTTTCGGGTCCGAGAGATCCAGAACACCCAACATGATCTTCTTTCCGGGAAGCTGGCGCAGGACCGAACAATCCAGATTCGATTGCGCAGTCTCTATGGAAATCTGCCGGCAGGTACAACCTGCCAGCTCCGAGAGAAAGGAATAACCCGACGGTCGCGAATGAATTATCGCGGCGTACCCAAAGCAGATGTGTACGGCCGTGGTTCCAGTGATGCCCTCTAGCGCACGGTTAAGTGCCTCGAGCCCGAATTCCCTCGCTTCTTCCGGCCGGGCTTGCATGTAGGGTTCATCGATCTGCACCACGTCGGCGCCAGCCGCAAACAAGTCCCGGATCTCCTCGTTCACAGCCGCGGCATAGTCCATCGACGCCAGTCTACGACTGCCACCGTAGTGGTCGATCTGCGCCTGCTGTGCCATGGTGAATGGTCCGGGCACAGTCACCTTCACCGCTCGATCCGTGTGCGTACGCAAGAAGACCAGATCCTCAACGCACACGGCATGCTTACGGCGAATATTTCCTGTCACCCTGGGAACCGGATTCGGATGTCCGCTGCGATCGAGCGCGGAGCCTGGATTGTCGAGATCGACACCCTCCAGCGCAGTGGCAAACCGATTGGAATAGCTTTCGCGGCGAATCTCCCCGTCCGTCACAATATCAATTCCAGCCGCTTCCTGAGTTCTTATGGCTAGCAGAGTGGCGTCGTTTTGCGCCTCCGCAAGGTGAGATTCCGGAATTCGCCACAACTCGCGTGCACGTACTCGCGGTGGAAACCTACCCGACAGCTTCTGTCTGTCAATCAGCCAATCCGGCTGCGGCATGCTGCCGACCAGAGTGGTGGGGAATAATTTCGCCACGTTGCCTTCGTTCACGGTGACTAGCTCGCCGCCGCGCTGGCCACAAACGGCCAATTTGCCGCCGGCCAGTCTTTGTTCGCCGTCAGAGCCTTGCGTATCGCTTCACCATGTTCATTTAGCAAAGGGGCTGCGGAAACTGAATCGACACGAGCCCCATCAAATTGCAATGGTGGGCGCACGGCGAAATTCCCACCGGCACTTCGCGCTTCGACAGGAACAACAAGACCAAGATGCCGCACTTGTGGATCAGCTACTACGGATTCAATGTTATTGATTGGCGCAAACGGCACATCGTGCCGTTGCAGCCGCTCGGCCCACTCCGAAAGCGGTCGGCGCTTGAATATCGCATTGAGTTGTTCGCCGAGAGCCTCATAATTTTCAATACGGAGCAGTCGAGTACTGAATCTCGGATCGCCGTTTAGATGATCGGCTTCCGTGGCGCCTACCAATCCGGCCCAGAATTTCTCGAGTGAAGACAAATGTATGGCGATCAATTGACCGTCGGAGGTCTGGAGAATGTACGCCTGGGCCAGGCGCGGCCGATCCGAGGATTTGGGATTTATTCCAAGCGCGAAAAATGCGGCGAACGGTTCAACCGCGAAATGCGCCATAGCCTCCAGCATGGACACTTCCACATGCCGCCCGGTGTGCGTGCGCGTACGCTCGAGCAGTGCACCTAGGATTCCGTAGGCTGCGTAAATTCCGGTTATTGCATCCGCCAGTGCAGGCCCGAGAAAGCGTGGACTGTCCGGATCCACGACCACTCCCAGAAATCCCGATAACGCCTGAGCCACCGAATCATAGCTGGGCCGATCGGTGTACGGGCCACTCGAGCCAAATCCGCTTATCGAGGCATATACCAGTGAGGGATTAATCTTGTGGAGTCGATCCAAGCCGGCCCCAAGGCGGGCAGCCGCACCCGGCCGAAAGTTCTGTATGTATACATCAGCCTTTCCGATTAATTTCTCGAATACTTCGCGGTCGGCGGAACTCTTGAGATCGCAGACCATGGCCCGCTTGTTCCGGTTGTAAGCCTGGAAGTGCGGTGAGTACAACTTGCCCTGGTAATTTCGATACGGATCGCCCTCTGGGCTCTCGACTTTGATGACATCAGCCCCGAGATCCGCGAGCATCATGCCCGCGCACGGCCCCGTGATGAACGTGCCCTGCTCCACCACTCGGGTTCCCCGCAAAACATGGGCAATGCTCATACGGAAGCCACCAGGATTTGCGCAAGCCTGTGCACTGCTTTTTACACTCCCTCGCTGGGTAAGAATCCCGGCGGAAGTGGGCCGTCGTAACCCACTGCCGAGGAGCCGGAGTCGGCCAAGGCGAAACCAATCGGCCGCTCCTGCTCCTCCAGCAGATGGGCCACCAGGCTGGCCGTACGCGCCAGCAAAGGTACCCCTTTGACTGCCAGTAACGGGTAGCCAGCGTCGAGCAACACGGCGCCGATCGCCGCCGAAACATTCATTTGCAGAGGCTTACGGACAATTTCGGGAATCCATTTCTCAATTGCGCGGGCGATTTCAATGTGGCGACCCTCCAGGCCGTTTTTCTTTGCGACGGCGAGCAGCTGCAACGCCCTAGGATCCATTGCCTTATGCAATGGATGCCCATACCCAGGTATCGGCCGGCGGGCATCCCGCAATGCGGTCAACTTCAACCGGGCAGCCACCTCGATCGAAGAATCCGCTGCGTGATGTGCTATTTCTGAGAACATTTGCGCAGCAGACTCGGCTGCGCCCAAAATTACGGACCCGCAGCCCAGTAGTCCTGCGGCGACTGCTCCCTGCAGAGCCTCCGGCGCTGCTGCCAGGGTTATGCGGGCGGCCACGACGCTGGGGACCAGTCCATGCTCAGCAATTGCAACTAGCGCAGCGTCCAGGATTTCCCGCTGGCCCACGGTCGGCAGGCGTCCGGCGACTAACAGCCAGATGTGCTCTGTAAAAGTAATCCGGCCGATGAGATCTCTGCACAGGTCCATGCCGCGGACAACGATAACTTCGGCATTCGTCGTAGATATCGCGGATCTAGAAGGTGTTTGACGCCCGATCTTCAAAAATGCGACCCCCATGGGCGTTTTTCGGATAGCGAACGCTAGGTCGCGTATCGAATATACTGGTCTGGCCCCCGCCTCGATGTCAAGAGCGATTCAAGGCGGCCTTCCACTGTTTCGGATATCGAAATACACTAACTTCTGATGCCTAACGCAAAAGCAAGACCATTGCCGACGCGACGGCGAGAAGCAATGGGAGGCCTCGCCAAAGGTCTGGCCGTCATACGCGCATTCTCGCGCGAGCACTCACCGCTGACCTTGAGCGAGATCGCGGCCCGCGCCGGAATGCCCGCTGCAACCGCGCGGCGTTGCATCCTGACTCTCGAAGAACTGCATTACATCACCCGTAAGGGACGCACATTTTTCCTGCGCCCCAAAGTTCTGGAGTTAGGCGCGGCCTATCTTGAGTCGATGGATATCGACCATCTCACCCAGACTCATCTGGAGGAGCTGGCGAGACTAACTAAGGATTCGGCCGCATTGTCGGTACTGGACGGGAACGATATCGTCTATGTCGCCCGTACATCGGTACGCACATTGGTGCGACTCGAAGCGCACGTCGGCAGCCGCTTTCCGGCCCATGTGACTTCGATGGGGCGAGTGCTTTTAGCCGGACTTAAGGCGGAACGTCTGGAGCAATACTTCTCCACCCAGGAGTTCGTTGCGCTGACCGACCGAACAGTCACCGATCCGCGTAAGTTGCGCCGGCTGATAGACGAATGCCGCAGGGCAGGTTATTCGGCCGTTGAGGACGAACTGGCTTATGGCGTCGTCGCGGTCGCAGTTCCGATTTTCGACCTAAAGGGCCACATTGTCGCGGCGCTCAACAGCTCGAGTCATTCTAAACGCATCTCCAAAAGCAAACTCATTCGAGAGAGACTTTCCATTCTCAAGCAGGCGAGCCAGCACATCTCCGCGGAATTCGCTCGGGTACCCGGGCTGGCCTTAAGCGAATCAAATTAATCTCCGGCGCCGACCCTTACGCCTTGACGCTACTCAGCACGCTCTGTACTCTGAAGCCGAAATAAATTTCGCTATGCGAAGTTTTCAGAATTGTCGTCATCAGCCGCAAATTGTCCGTCAACACCCGCGAAAGAGGTCGTGAAAAACGATCGTTACTTCGTGCGCGATGGAGCGTCCATACGATATCGCGATGAGGGATCCGGGCCGCCGGTAATACTGGTGCATGGGTGGACGCTCGATTTGGAAATGTGGAACTCGCAATCTGTGTCGCTTAGTAGCAGATTTCGGGTGGTCCGATTCGACCGGAGGGGCTTTGGTCTTTCCTCAGGCCACCCATCGATTGAAAGTGATGTCCTGGACTTGAGCGCTTTGTGCAGGCTTTTGTCGGTGGAGCGCATTGCCTTGGTCGGCATGTCGCAGGGCGCCAGAAGTGTGATGAGCATGGCCGTGGTCACCCCGAGCAAGATCTCCTGCGTGATGCTCGATGGGCCGCCTGACCTACTTGCCACGGATGTCGAGGATTCGGAATCGCTGGGGCGATATCGCGGATTAGCGCAAACGAGCGACATAGATGAGTTTCGGCGAAAATGGATTGATGACCCGCTGATGCGCCTGACAACCCAGGACCCTGCCGCGCATCATGCGCTCCGGTCGATGGTAAATCGGTACCCTGGTAAAGATCTGGCAGATCGGGCTGCGGATGGAGAATCAACCCTGCAGGCGCCGGACTTGGCGAATTTCCAAATTCCCACGCTGATAGTGACCGGCGAGCAGGATATGGCTGATCGTGTCGAATCGGCCAATAATCTTGCCCGGCTCATGCCGCAGGCCGAGCGCGCGACAATACCGAAGGCAGGTCACCTGCCCAATCTCGACAATCCATCGCCGTACAATGCGACGCTGCGAGCGTTTCTCGAGCGTCATGCTATAGCGCCGAGCTAACCTGGAGACACTTCAAATGACAAACGCACTCATTCTCTATTACAGCAGTTACGGACACATTGAGACAATGTCCTATGCCCAGGCCGAAGGCGCTCGCCGGGTACCGCATGCAAAAGTCGTGGTCAAGCGGGTGCCCGAAATTGTACCCGCGGATCTCGCCAAGTCATCGGGATTTAAACTGGATCAAAAAGCTCCGATAGCCACTCCGGATGAACTGGAGAACTACGATGTCATTATTTTTGGAACACCAACGCGTTTCGGAAATATGGCCGCCCAGATGAGAAATTTTCTCGATCAGACCGGCCCACTTTGGGGGCGAGGGGCTCTGGTCGGCAAAGTGGGAAGCGTCTTCTGCAGTACCGCCAGCCAACACGGCGGCCAGGAGACAACGATCACTTCGTTCCATTTGACATTGCTTCACCATGGGATGGTCATCGTCGGATTGCCGTACACCTGCAAGGATCTCGCAACCATGCGCGAGATCACCGGAGGCACCCCGTACGGCGCAAGCTGTGTCGCCGGCGGTGGCGCCGACCAGCGCATGCCCACCGCATTAGAGCTCGAGATCTGCCAGTACCAGGGCGAGCACGTCACCCGGATCGCCAGCCATTTGGTCGCTGGACGAAAGGGAAAATAGGGCGATTGGAGGGCCCCATTTCCAGAAATGGCGCCCCATGACGGAGACAGTCGGTTAGGGCGCCAACATACTGGATGTAGCCAGCGTGGCCGCCTCAGAGGCGCAGTCTTGCAATGGAGTGGGGTTTACTGAGCGCGCCTTTGCAATCTCGGCCTGCGCCGCCCGCATTTGCTGAGCGAACACGGCGTTCGCGTGGAGTCGCGCAACTAATGCCGCGCCCATGATCCGGCCCGCTTCGATATCGCTTTTCCAATGCACCCCGCAGATTGCGCGACTTTGGCCAAAGGCGCGACCCCGTTGAAGGATGGTATCGGCCCGTTCGGGTGCGATTTCCGCCAGTAATAATGCCCATGTCCAGCCCGTCGTAGAGTGGCCGGATGGGTACGAGCCATCCTTGGCTAGCACGGCCTCGCTGGCGGGGGTGCAGCTTGGTACTTTGTACGCTATGAACGGTCGAGTCCGCTGATATTTACTTTTGGCCTTGGAAGTCGTCACGATGGCGTCGGTCAGCGTCCTGCGCAACAACATGTTGACGTTCGGCGTGCCCAGTTCCGAAATAGAGACGCCAAGCGCGCATGAAAAGGTTGACGCGGCGGCTGGAAAATTCAAGTCGGCATCGTGAACAGCAAGGACTCCGCGTGGCGTACCTTGAAGCTTCGTCATTTCATAGAACGTTGCGTTGTCAGCGGCCTGAGCGGCGGAGTCCGCCGCTGGTGGAACAGGCAGCAGCGCGACGCTGTCGGGCAGCTCCGCCGCAGCAAGATACCCATTCAGCAATCCGGGGCGGTACTCACCGACCACTGCAACCGAAGTGGGAGCCGTGACGTGTGTAGTCGAGGCACAGCCGCAGGCAATCACCGTCGCAACCAGTACAAACAATCTGTTCATTTTTAGTCGTCCCTGATCCGTGATTTTTAATCTTAATCGGAGCGACTTGCAAATATTCCCTTATCCTATTCTTCCAATGAGGCTTCCTGTAACCCAAAGGATTCTCATTGAAGACCAAGGACTTGGCATCAGATTAGGTTCCGGTGCAGATCCGCGATCCCCGGCAAATGCGGGCGGCGAGTGTCAGCCAGGGGAGCGCGGCGGCGGCGAGACATAGCGATATTCTATTCATCGTTACGATTCGGCCGCGGTGAGATTCGAGTACCAACGTGCTCCGGATGGAATTAGCTGTATCATCTCACTCGCCTTCACATCGACAAAGCTCGCGGTGATGCAAAACAAGCAACTTGCTCGCGGTGAAGCAGTGGTCTCTCCACCTGTCCGCCCGTGGTACTCGAGCACGGCCTGTGCACGGCCCAGTCGCCTCATCTCGATGGTTCTGTGCGCGGTACTCGCTACCAATTCGCTGGCTGCCTCTCCCGACGAACGGCCGCGAGCCCGAGATGCTGGCTTGGGAGTGGGCACCTACCCGCCGGGTCACTGGAACGCCATCACCGATGTGCCGGGTGTGCGCGTCGGACAGACAACGATCCGACGCGGCAACGACGTGCGAACCGGTGTGACGGTGATCTTCCCGCATGATGGGAATCCGTTTTTCAGCCGTGTTCCTGCAGCAATTGCCGTTGGCAACGGCTTCGGAAAGCTAACGGGGTCGACCCAAGTCACCGAACTTGGCGAACTCGAGACTCCGATCGCACTCACCTGCACGTTGTGCACTTGGCGGGTCGCGGAGAGTGTCGCGAAGTGGATGCTCGCACTACCGGACATGACCGAAGTGCGATCCATCAATCCGGTCGTCGCGGAAACCAATGATGGATGGGCACTCAATGCAATCCGCACGTTGCCGATCAGTGATCACGACGTGGTCCAGGCGTTGCTCGCAGCGAGGTCGGGCCCAGTTGAGGAAGGATCGGTCGGTGCCGGCACCGGAACGGTCGCTTTCGGCTGGAAGGGGGGCATTGGCACGAGCTCGCGAGTCGTTGCCGCAGGGCCGTGGACTGTCGGCGTTCTCGTGCAGACAAATTTCGGCGATTGGCCGGATCTGCTGATTCAAGGGGTTCCCGTCGGTCGAGAGCTTGGCCGGAGTGGGATTCATCCGCTCCGCGATAAGGGCGCAAGCGGTTCCGTCGTCGTTGTTATAGCTACCGACGCGCCGTTGTCAGACCGCAACCTTCGGCGGCTTGCGAGTCGCGCATTTCTCGGGCTTGCGCGCACCGGCGCGCATGAGGACAACGGGTCCGGCGACTATGCTATCGCGTTCTCGACAAACCAACTGGTGCGGCGGAACGCCGCCCCCGGCGGGGACGGCGAGCCACCGCCACGACTGCGAACAGAGGAACTCGGCAACGAGGCCGTGAGCGCGCTTTTTGGCCCGACTATCGACGCGACGATGGAGGCGGTTTACAACTCTCTATGGCGAGCTAAGAGTGAAAGCGGCGCGTTTGCGACGGTCGACGCACTGCCACTCGAGGAAACACTGGCCATACTGCACCGATTTAATGCGATACACCGCTAATGCGTCCGCGGGCGGCGCCCGGAAATCATGACCGGACTCGGTTTAGAGATCGTCAGTTACCACGGCCACACGAAATCGGGCAGTTGCCCCTGAGTTTTCGCGGCTATCCATGGGTTGCGTTGGACAATGAGCACGCTCAAGGGTCACTAGCAATCGTAATTGTTGAAGTGACTTGCCCACCGAAGTATTTATCTCCCTCGGCCGATAACGTGATGGCGCCACCCTTCTCCTGGACTGTCTGTAGGTTAAAGAGATCCGGAAGACGACGACAAGTGGCATCCATCGGCAAGCACTGCCAGGGTTCATGCGACCCTGAGATTGGGCGCCACCCATACTTTCCTTTAACGGGATGGCGCCTACTTCCACCCTTTAAACGGGTCAAAGCTCTCCAGCTCCGGATTAAGAGGAGTCCCCAGAGCCACACGTAAGTCATTGATATGGTGGCTAGGGTGGGACTCGAACCCACGACCTCGGCATTATGAGTGCCACGCTCTAACCAGCTGAGCTACCTAGCCAATGCGCCCTAAAGGGTGGCGGATTCTCCCGGCCCGCCACCCCATCGTCAAGGTGGGCCACAACTTTAGTCTTACAACCAGGCCCGACGTTGGGTTGCACATTGTCGCTAAAAGCCAACGCTGGACTACAAAGAAATCGCTTGGGGTTCGCGCCAAACGCGCGCAACATCTGCACTTAAGAATTCTGACGGCCACCTTAAACCTCGTGCGCCGTCGTGAACGCGAAGATCACTGAGGAATCGGGCGCAAATGTCTCCAGCAAGCGCGAAACCTAGCATTGCCGATACGTTTACGAGGCTCCTTCGGCTCAATCTTGGCGGTGGCCCACCCCAGGTCAGCCGTAGCCGCCTAATGGAGGCTTCCGAGAAGCAATTGGCTCGTGCTGCGCGAGCCGGCACGTCGCGAGAGCAACAGGTCGCAGGCCCGTTGCTCGCCAACCCGAAAGAGTATCGCGCTTGGGAATCGGAACATACGCGCCTGATGGACGCCGTCTCGAAACAGCCGACCGGCGAGCGGCAAGCGCGCTCTTTGTTATCAACCGCATTCTCTCTGGTCCACCGTACGGCACTGTTTGAATATTTCCGCGCGCATTCGCCGCGCGAAGCGGGCCGACGGCTCCTGATACAGCACTTCCACGGAAACAAGAGCTACAGTCGCGCCATGGTGGCCGAGCATGGCAACTACCAGCGCGGATACTCAAGCCTGATTTGTATCGAGCATATTGGCACTACGCTCCTGGTACATCAGGCGTTTGGTGAACCGCTCCGTCGCTACGAAAATTTGTATGCCGACTATTACCGCAGCTACTGCAACAGTTTGCTCGCGCCGCCCGAAGCGGGCGACGATGGAAGCGACAGCATGCGCATGCTGCTGCCCTACTTGAAGCGCAACGTACTCGATGTCAGATCGCAGCTACTGGGGATGCACTCGACCGGCGATGCGGGATCTCACGCTACGCGTTGAGCCTGCCGTCCAGGGTTAGCATTTCCTTCGAAAAGCCCAACGATCAAGGGCTTCCTTCGGCACCGCACCCCAAACCAGGGGTCGGACGTTTTACGCCCCCGCGCTATTCGCCCGCCTCCAGTGCGTACAGCAGTTTGCGGCGCCCTCCGGCGAGCGGTCGTAGTGAAGCAGCGAGCTTTATACGTTAAAGCGGAAGTGCATGACATCGCCCTCGTGGACGATGTACTCCTTGCCCTCGAGCCGCAGTTTTCCGGCCTCGCGTGCGCCGGATTCACCGCGGCAGCGGATGTATTCTTCGTAAGCGATGACCTCGGCGCGGATAAAGCCGTGCTCAAAATCGGTGTGAATTACCCCGGCGGCCTGCGGCGCGGTGCTACCGCGACGCACCGTCCAAGCGCGCACTTCCTTGGGACCGGCCGTGAAGTAGGTCTGCAAACCCAGCAGTTCGTAGCCAGCGCGGATCACCCGGTTCAGGCCGGGCTCCTCCAGCCCCAGATCCTTGAGGAATTCGGCTCGTTCGGCCTCATCAAGCTGGGCAATCTCGGCCTCGATGGCGGCGCATACCGGCACCACAGTCGCTGCCTCGGCGCGGGCCCTTCCCCTTAAGGCCGCCAGGTACTCGTTGTCGGTCGTGAGCGCCGCCTCATCGACATTGGCCACGTACATGACAGGCTTAGAGGTCAGCAACTGCAGCTCTCGAACCTCCCGGCGCTCCTCGGGCGTGAGCGGAACGGCGCGCGCCGGAACCCCTTGGTCAAGAGTCGCGCGTACCCGTACATACAGTTCGTGCCGGCGGCCGGCCTCCTTGTCCCCGCTCTTTGTCAGCTTCGCCATCCGGTCCACTGCCTTGTCGATCACTGCCAGGTCCGCCAGGGCCAGCTCGGTGTTGATCACATCGACATCAGAGAGGGGATTGATGCGCCCGGCAACGTGCACGATATCATCGTGATCGAAACAGCGAACCACATGCGCGATGGCATCAGTTTCGCGTATGTGCGAGAGGAACTTATTGCCCAGGCCTTCGCCTTGCGAAGCTCCGGCCACAAGTCCTGCGATGTCGACAAACTCCACCGTTGTCGGGACGATCTTTTCCGGCTTCACGATTGCTGCCAACGCGGCCAGCCGTCCATCGGGTACCGGCACGATGCCCACATTCGGATCGATGGTGCAAAACGGATAGTTCTCAGCGGCGATCTGGGCGCGTGTCAACGCGTTAAACAGCGTGGACTTTCCCACGTTCGGCAAGCCGACAATTCCACATTTGATGCTCACAAGTCCTCTTTGGTATGCAATCGATGCATGGCCTGTTGCGCGCCTGCGCCCAGGAATTCCGGCAAAGCCTCAAGCGCACGCGCCAGCGCGGCATCGATGAGCTGCTGCTCTGCAGCCGTCGCACGATCCAGAACGGCATCAATGACCTGTTCCTTGGCGCCCGGGTGGCCTACACCAATGCGAAGTCGCCAGAAGTCCGGCCCAAGCTGGGCCATCACATCGCGCACACCATTGTGGCCGCCGTGACCTCCCCCCTCCTTAAGGCGTACCACGCCAGGCGGCAAATCGATCTCATCGTGCACCACCAAGATCTCAGTGGGCACGATGCGATAGAAGGCGGCGATCGAATGCACGGCGGCACCGCTCTTGTTCATGTACGTCGTGGGCTTGATCAGCCATAGCTCACATCCGGACAACGTGACACGCGTAAGTTCGCATTGATGGCGCGTGTCGTTCCGCCACACTCCCCTGCCAGCTCGTGCCAGTTCGTCGACATACCAGTAACCGGCATTGTGACGCGTGCGCGCGTATTCGGGCCCTGGGTTGCCAAGTCCGACGATTAGCTTGAGTGATTGGCCGGCCACGATCAGTGCCCACCTCCGGGAGAGGGCTCGAACACACGCGCGGAGACGGCCGCGACCTCAGGTCGCGGCCGCTCGGCAAGTCTGCTGCGCGCATAAGACGGCATGTCAATCTCTCGCCGCACGGACGGCCAAGCCGCCGACCTTGGCCCCACGCCACGGCGGGGCTGCGGGAGCATACGCGGTTACTTCTTCCCGCCTTCCTTCTTCGCGTCCTTGCCGCCCTCTTCTTTCTTGCCCTCTTCCTTCTTGCCCTCCTCCTTCTTCGCGCCAGCGGCGCCCTCGGCAGGAGCAGCAGCCACCGCGCCTTCGGCCGGAGCGGCCTCTGCTTCTGCAGTGGGCTCGGGCTCGGCAACGCGCGGCGCATGGATCGAGACCACCGGCGGGTTGGCGCCATGCGCCAAGGCCGAAATGGTCACCCCCGCGGGCACCTTGATCTCGTTCAGGTAGAGCGAGTCGTTCAGGTTCATGCCTGAAAGATCCAGCTCGATGTACTCGGGCAGATCCTTAGGGAGGCAAACGACTTCCATGTCCGCCATGTGGTGCGAAACCACGCCACCCTGGGTCTTTACGCCAGGCGCTGCAGCCTCTCCCTTGAAGTGGATCGGCACGTGCAGTCGGATCTTCTCGTTTTCCAAAACGCGTTGCAGATCAACGTGCACGATGGCGTTGCGCGCCGGGTGCATTTGCACATCCTTGACGATGACCGGCTGCTTTTGCGTGCCGACGCTGATGCTGATGATTGAGGAATAGAATTTCTCATCACTGACCAGAGCCAACAGTTTGTGATGCTCGAGCGCAAGCCGCGTGGGCTCGGCATGAGCGCCGTACAGAATGGCGGGAACCTTGCCGGAATGACGCAGGCGGCGGCTCGCACCTTTGCCCTGATCATTACGCGGTTCCGCGCTGAGTTCGAAAGCGATACGCATCAAAATACTCCTTAACAGTTGCAACCACGAGCCCGCACCGCGACCAGTGCCGACCCACCAGAAAAACTTTTGCCGTCAGTCAATATAAAGCGAACTTACCGATTCCTCGTCGCGGATGCGGCGAATGGTCTCTGCCAGCAGTGCCGCAACCGAAAGCTGCCGGATGCGCCCGCACTTTCGGGCCTCTTCCCCGAGCGGTATTGTGTCGGTCACCACCAGCTCATCGAGCGCCGAAGTGCTAATGCGTTCGACCGCGCCGCCTGACAGCACCGCATGGGTGATATAGGCCACCACGCGCTGCGCGCCCTCGTCCTTGAGGGCCTGCGCCGCCAGGCACAGGGTTCCGGCCGTATCGACCATATCGTCGATCAGCACGCAGCTCTTGCCGCTGACCTCGCCGATGATGTTCATCACTTTGGACTCATTGGGTCGCGGGCGGCGCTTATCGATGATCGCCAATTCAGCGTCATCGAGCCGCTTGGCAAACGCGCGGGCTCGCACTACGCCGCCGACGTCCGGGGAGACCACGATCAAATTCGGGTACGTCATGCGCCAGACATCGCCCAGCAGGACGGGTGAGCCGTAGACATTGTCCACCGGCACCCCGAAGAAACCCTGAATCTGCTCGGCGTGCAAATCAAGGGTCAGAACCCGCTCGACGCCGGCCCCGCTGATCATGTCCGCCACCAGTTTGGCGGTAATGGCCGCGCGCGTAGCACGCGGCCGCCGATCCTGGCGTGCGTAGCCGAAATAAGGGATCACGGCAGTAATGCTGCGAGCCGAGGCGCGCCGGCAGGCATCGGCCATGACCAGCAGCTCCATTAGATTTTCGTTGACCGGCGGACAGGTCGATTGCAATAGGAACACGTCCCGCCCTCGGACGTTCTCCATCAGTTCGATATTGACCTCGCCGTCGCTGAAACGGCTCACCGAGGCACGGCCCATCGGAAGCATCAGGTGCCGGGCAATGTCGTGGGCTAACGCTGGATTGGCATTGCCCGTGAATAAGGTGATCGACTGCGAGTCCACGGCCTATACCGTTCCTCTATTTATATTGGCTGGGGCGAAGGATTCGGACCTTCGACGGGGGGGTCCACAACCGACCCAAGAGCTAGCACAATCAATAGGTTATTGATCCAGCCCACTGCGCGGCCCCTCCCTTGCCTTCGGTCACCCATCGCTGGCACCAAAGCCGGCACTCGAGCCTAGGGTGCGTCCCAGGGGTGGCCAGAAGGGCGGGCATGATACACGATCCCCACCCAAATCAGGCCTGATCTGGGCCTAATCTGCGCCCTCCCCGACCCTCGCGAGGACCCCCTCAGAAGAGCAATCCCGTCCCGGTCCTCCGGGCTCGCACGGTGGGCCACCACCAGCGTTTCCTGAAACTCCGAGCATAGTCACCCCGGGCAGAAACAACACGCAGCGACCCGAAGGCTTCGGACGCTCATCGTCTTGCGAGGGCGCACGCAGGCAAAGCACCGAGACTGGCTCCAGTGGAGTAGCGGTTGCAACTGCGGGGTCAATTATCGGATAGCTCCTCGAAGGGAGGGCACTCGGCGCCACCGCGATTTCACTTCTTTCCTGCTGCTATTTAACGTAATTTTAGAAGCACACTTTGAGCTTCCGCAGCCATCAAGTGCACAATCGTTGAAGAAGAAAAATAACTCGAAGCAAGATTGCTCATCGCCGTGCGTTACACACCGGCGATGTACCTCTAAATACGTTCAGTTAATCTGCGAAGCACCGGTCCCTGGCGGATGGTTCTTGTGCTGTCATTCTCCGAGAGCGCGGGAGTGGCGGAATAGAATGGCTACAGCGGATCCGGCGCTGAATTCCAATACAGACCGCAAAAAATGGCTGGGGTGGAAGGATTCGAACCTCCGAATGGCGGGATCAAAACCCGCTGCCTTACCACTTGGCGACACCCCAATACAACGCGCACCTTAAGTGATCGAGGCCAACGCCGAAACCAGCGGTGACTGATTCACTCCACGCGCGACGAAACTCGTCCACTCATCCG
The DNA here is from genome assembly GCA_963795685.1 of uncultured Gammaproteobacteria bacterium. Taxonomy (GTDB): domain Bacteria; phylum Pseudomonadota; class Gammaproteobacteria; order Steroidobacterales; family Steroidobacteraceae; genus FEN-1191. The sequence continues at coordinate 830,243 of CAWCJE010000005.1, read as the reverse complement.
GTACTCGGGCCGCAATACGCTCGGCTTCCCGCGCGGACTCAAATGATGCAAACACGCACGAACCCGTGCCGCTCAGGCGCGCTGGCGCCCTGGCGCCCACCCAGTCGAGCGCCGCGGCGACATCCGGGTAAAAAGAGCGTACCAAGGGTTCAAAATCGTTTCGCCCCTCCCCCGGCGAGAGGGCGCGTATTTTGATGAGGGGGGAATTTCGTGTCAATTCAGGGGCCTGGAATACGCCTGCGGTCGAGACCGCGATACCGGGCCAGACGATCAGATACCAGGCCGGGGGCAGCACAATGGGCGTCAGTTCCTCACCCCGCCCCTCCGCCCAAGCCGACGTGCCGTGTATAAAAACGGGCACATCCGACCCCAGCTGCAAGCCCAAAGTGGCCAGTTCCGTCACGCTCAGGCCGGTGCCCCAGAGCTTGTTCAATACCTGAAGCACGGTCGCGGCATCCGAGCTGCCACCGCCCAGGCCTCCCCCTATGGGGATACGTTTGCGAAGCCTGATCTGCGCCCCCTGGCGCACCCCGCAAGCGGACTGAAGAGCCATCGCCGCGCGCACACAGAGATCCTCGGCCGGCGCGAGACCCTCAGGTCCTGCCAGGCGCTCAATGCGGTCCCCCGCCGTGGCCCCGATCTCGAGTTCATCGCCCCAGTCCAGCAACTGAAAAATGGTCTGCAGATCATGAAAGCCATCGCTCCGCCGCCCGGTCACGTGCAAAAAAAGATTGAGCTTGGCCGGGGCGGGCCATCTGGGTCCATGGGCGGGGCCGGCCGGTTGCGCCGCCGCGCTCATGGCAGCTGCCAATTCGACAGCTGCAGTTTTACCTTCAGCTCGCCGCGGTGCAGAGCCACCCGCCGTGGCAGCCACAATCCGGCCGCTTGTTGGTATTCGCTGTAATCCACCTGCCACTCACCCTGCTGCAACTGTGCCAGACGCTGCGTGTCATCCAGGGTTTCGGTGGCGAGCGCGGCCGGATCAGGCGCACCCAACAGCCAATATCGCAGACTCTTCAACGGCGGTTCGAATCCCAGGACCCGAACGAGTTCCGCCTGGGCGCCTGCACCCTGGAGCTGCGTGCCCTGGCTGTTGGTCACGCGTAACTCTTCGCCGTCAAAGTTCAAGCGCGCACCACCAAAGCCAAGCGGCGCGCGCAGCATCAAATCGCTCGCTACGCCCCGCTGCTGCCAACTCAAATTTGCGCTAAATCCCTCCGAGGGAGTCGCCACCGCCAGCTGACCGTGCACCTGGTAGTTCGCAATTGCCTGCAAGGCAGCGCGGCGCTCGCTCCAGGAAGTGCTCGGCAGGGGCGCGAGCGTGTGGCACGCGACCAGAGCGATCGATGCGGAGCAGACCAGCCAGGCACGCATGCGGCGCCAGCGTGGTCAGATCGAAGTGCGGGGCGCCGGCTCCAGCGCCGGTGGCGGCTTGGGTGCCGCAAGCGTCGGCGCGTAATGACGCACCGTGGTCGCCAGCAACTTATTGTCAGGATCAGAGGCGAGCGCGCGTTGCCACGCCGTTCGGGCGGCCGCCTTCTGACCAGACGCCCACAGGGCCTCACCCCAATGCGCGCCGACATCACCGTCGTGCAGAAGGCGGAAGGCCCGTTCCAGCGGCGGCAGGGCGGCGGCCAATTGACCACGCCGGTACAGCACCCATCCAAGGCTGTCCAAGAGGGCTGGATTGTCCGGTTGTGCTGTCAATGCTTCGCGTATCAGCTGTTCGGCGCGAGGCAATTGGCGCTTGTGATCAGCCAAAGTGTAGCCAAGGGCATTGGTGATTCCCGCATCCAGGGGGCGGTCACGATGCATGCCCTCAAGCGCACCGATCGCCGCATCGACGCGCCCAGCCCGATCGAGGAGCACCGCGCGCTGGTAAGCGATCTCCGGGTTTCCGGGCGAGCGGCGCAACGCGCTGTCGATACGGCTTAAGGCCTCCTCGGTGGCTCCCGAAGTCGAAAGCAAATCGGCGGCCGCCAGATCGGCGCGGATCCGTTCATCGGGGGCGGCGTCGCGCGCCGCATTAAGAACCCTGACCGCCGCGTCTCGCTCGCCCTCTCGGTAAAGAATGGCCGCCGAACGCTGCCGACCCTGCGCCTCGAATGCGGTGCCGGAGAGCAAGGCATAGTTTCGCGATGCCGCCTCGTCATCCCCGCGACGCTCGGCAATCAGGCCGAGGTAAAAAACAGCGAGCGGGGCGGATTCGGGATCTTCAAGCAATGTGTTGCAGCGCTGTTCCGCCACCGGATAATCGGCGCTGTCAATCGCCACTTGCGCCAGCATGCGCGACGCACCGGCTCCTACGTCCGGATCGCTCCGCAGGCGCTGCAGCTCCTTGACCGCTTCGCTGTCCTGTCCGAGCAATAACATGACTTGCGCGGGTGACAACTTGCCCGCGGGCTCGGAGGCGGCGAGTCGTGCTTCGGTTTGAGCGCTCTTGGCATCCCCGAGCACCGCCTGCGCGCGCGCAGCGATCGCCGCGGCCGCCGCGTTGCTGGCCCCGGCGCCGCGTGCCGCCTGGCTGTAACGCAGCGCGAGCTTGGCGTCCCAACCATCCAGTGCGAGCGCGGCCAAAGCCAGTTGCGCCGGACCTCCCCGGAGTTTTGCATCGTCCAGGTCTCGGACCATCGCCAGCACCGGTTCGGCGCCTGCCCTCTGGGTCACCGCGTCGATGCTCTCCGGAACTTTTTCCTTTGTGGTGCCCAGCAGACTCTTGAAATGACCCCGCGCCTCCGGGATCTTGTAGCTGCCCAGTTCTGCGTGAGTCAGAGCCAGTATGGCGTCTGCATCGGCGGGCGCGAGCTGCAGCCAGTGTTCGGCGATGGTGCGCGCGGTCGGGTACTGGCCACAGGCCAGCGCGACGGCACTCGCCCGGGCGGCCAAATCCGCCTCGCCGAGCGCCTGCGCGGCCTGCTGATAGAGGCCACTGGCCACACCGCAGTCACCACGCTGCAAGGCCTTTTCCGCGCTCGCGACGGCCGCCTTGCTGTCAGCAAGAGGCGTTGCGTGGGCGAGTCCGGCCCCGATAGCCAAGCCAAGGAGTGTCGCCGCCAAAAGCGGTGCGGTGCGGGTCAGGCGGTGGCAAAGCGGCATGATCATGCGACTATAGTAGTCGATGAAAGTTTCGATTCGGCAAAAACTCGAAAGATCCGAGGAACGATGCGAAGAGGTGGGCCGGATGCTGGCCGACCCCCAGGTGCTGGAGCGTGCTGACCGGTTTCGCGAACTGTCGGTGGAATATGCTCGACTCCTGCCGACCGCAACGGCGCTAAGGGAATACCGTCGCCTGGAAGCCGAACTCGAGTCGGCCGAAGTGCTGCGCACCGATGCAGACCCGGCGATGCGCGCCTTAGGAGAAGAGGAAGCCGCGCGCCTGCGTGCGGAATTGGCAACGAACGAGGAGGCGTTGCAGCGCCTGCTTTTGCCCCAGGATCCCCACGACGAAGGCAACATATTCCTAGAAATTCGCGCCGGCACCGGAGGCGATGAGGCGGCCATATTCGCTGGCGATTTACTGCGCATGTACGGGCGCTATGCCGAGCGCCGGAGCTGGCAGGTCGAACTGATCAGCGAAAGCGGCGGCGAACATGGAGGGTATCGTGAAGTCATCTGCCGCGTGGTCGGCCGGGGCGCATTTTCCAGGCTCAAGTTTGAATCCGGCACTCATCGTGTGCAACGGGTGCCTGCCACGGAGGCGCAGGGCCGCATACACACCTCGGCTTGCACCGTGGCCATCTTGCCGGAATTGGCCGCGATCGATCGCATCGACATCAACCCTGCGGACCTTCGTATCGACACCTATCGCTCATCGGGCGCTGGCGGCCAGCACGTCAACAAGACCGACTCGGCGGTGCGCATCACGCACATTCCAACGGGTGTGGTTGTGGAGTGCCAGGATGAGCGCTCACAGCACAAGAATCGTTCGCGTGCGATGTCACTTCTGCAGGCGCGCCTGCTGGCGGCGGAGCAAGAAAAACGCGCCAGCGCCCAGGCACAGACCCGAAAGCTCCAGGTGGGAAGCGGCGACCGTTCGGAACGGATCCGGACTTACAACTTCCCGCAGGGTCGCCTGACCGACCATCGCATCAATCTGACGCTGTACAAGCTTGCCGCCATCATGAACGGCGAACTCGACGAGCTGCTCGAGGCGCTGCAGCGCGAATTTCAGGCCGAAGAGCTGGCGGTCGAATAGAGCACCAGCCATAACGCATTGAAATACACCAGCGCCACGGCCTGCACGCCCAGGCCACAGGCGGCCGCGAACGCATTCAGCGCGCCGGACTGAACTCCGCTCAGGGTCAGCACCGATTCGATAATCCCAAGGCAGGCGGCGGCGGCAATGGCACAGATTCCGAACACCAATCCGGCGATTACGGCGCTGGCCAGCACCTTGACCCACATGGATCGTGCCAGGCTGAAGCAGCGGCCTACCGACTGCAAGGGATCGCGCCCTTCAAAGAGCACCACCGGGCGCAGCAGGAGCAGGCAGACGGCCGCAAACACGCCAGGCACAATCAAGGCCAGAAGGCCGGCAAACACCAAAAGCCAGGCCAACACGGCACTGATCACCAACGCCGGCCAGCGCGCCAGGGCCTTCGCCAGATCATTGTGCAGACTGGGAGCGCGGCCGCTGAGCAGCTCACGCTGACGTACCATCAGCGACGCAGCGAGCAGCTCGTAGCCGGCGAAGCCCACCGCCGCCAGCACCCAGAACGAGTTATCCACGGGCGGATGCAGCACGTCCAGGGGTTTGCCTTTGGTCAGCCAGTAAAAATTGGGCAGAGCCACCAGCAAGATCGCAAACATCCCGGCCGGCAGAGTCTTGGCCAGTGTCATGCGGAATACGGCCGTGGCCGCCTCCAGCAGATCGCTGACAGATGCTGAGCGCGGCGGCGCCTTGAACTCGGGCATGCGAAACTCCGTCAACCGGCCTCAAAACTTCTGGCGCGCAATCTATCATTACTTAGGATGAGAGCAGAGACTTCCCCACCCTCGGTGAACGCGGCCCTGGCGATTGCGGTGAGCCGCCTTCGGCCGCTCACCAGCGCCATCCTCGACGCGCAGGTCCTGCTCGGTCATGCGCTGGGCCGCTCGCGCAGCGACCTGATGATCCGCGGCGAGGAGCTGATTCCGGAGGACAAGCTTGCCGCCTTCGAACAATTGGTGATGCGACGCGCCGCCGGAGAACCGCTTGCCTATGTCGTGGGCCATCGAGAATTCTGGTCTCTGGATTTTCAGGTGTCACCCGCGGTCCTGGTGCCACGGCCGGAGACGGAACTGGTGGTCGAGCGCTGTCTGGCCCTGTGCAGCGGCGAGAGCGCAGCGGCCGCTGACCTTGGGACTGGCTCGGGCGCCATTGCCCTGGCCCTGGCCTGGGAGCGGCGCGGGTGGCATGTGACGGCGACCGACCGCTCGGAGGCCGCGCTCGCCATCGCTACGTCGAACGCTCAAGCGCTCTCCATAGGCAATGTGCAATTTCTAATGGGAGATTGGTTCCAGCCACTTCACGGCCAGCGCTTTGATTTGATCGCGAGCAATCCACCCTACGTGGGGGCAGCCGATCCGGCGTTGGACGATCCCGCGTTGCGACATGAACCGATCGGTGCCCTAGCCAGCGGGGCGACCGGCCTTGAGGACCTTGCCCACCTGATCAGTGGAGCCGCCGATCACCTGCACGAGGGGGGTTGGTTGGTGCTGGAACACGCCCCGCGGCAGGCCCTTGGACTTGCGGAATTGCTTGTCGCACGGGGGTTCGGTCACGTACGCTGCCACGCTGATCTGGCCGGACTGGAGCGCGTCACGGAGGCGCAACGGCCGCAGAACACAAGCCTAACAACGTAGAGCCATCCATCATGATAGTTTTCGACACGACCTACGGCCCCTTTACCGTTGAACTTTTCGAGAAGGACGCGCCCCTGACCGTCGCTAACTTTCAGCAGTACGTGGACGACGGCTTCTTCGACGGCACCATTTTTCACCGAATCGTGCCAGGCTTCGTCATTCAGGGCGGCGGTATGAACCCCGATTTCTCTCAAAAGCAAACGCGCGCACCGATCAAGAACGAAGCCAACAACGGATTGCAAAACGAACGCGGGACGCTATCGATGGCCCGCACCGATTCCCCTCACAGTGCCACCTCGCAGTTCTTCGTAAATCTCAAGGACAATGATTTCCTCGACCATCGCCCCGGACATCACGGCTACGCGGTATTCGGGCGGGTGATCGAGGGGCTGGAGGTGGTCGATAAGATCGCCGCGATCCGCACCGGTCGACGGCAGGGCTTTAGTGACGCCCCGCTCGAGGATGTGGTCGTTCGCAGCGCCCGACGCGTACCAGCCAAGAGCTAGTCGAATCATTCCAGAGGCTGGCCGGTGAGCGCGGAGCGGTGAAGCGTCGGGTGGCGATGCCCTGGCGTATCGCGCGCGTCATAGGCTGGCTCCTGCTCGCGGCGATTGCAGGCGTAGCGCTGATGGTGCTGGCGCTGCGCTGGATCGATCCACCCACCAGCGCCTTCATGCTTGGCACCCGTATGGCGGCGCTGGCAAGCGGGGACCATCAGTACACCACCCATTACCAGTGGGTCGATCTGGAGCACATCTCCCCGCAGGCGGCACTGGCGGTCATCGCCGCTGAGGATCAGCAGTTCCCGTTTCATGCAGGCTTTGACTTCAAGTCAATACGCGAAGCAGTGCGCCACAACGCCAACGGTCATCATGTGCATGGCGCCAGCACGATCTCGCAGCAAGTCGCCAAGAACCTGTTCCTATGGTCGGGGCAGAGTTATTTCCGTAAGGGACTTGAGGCAGGACTCACCGTGCTGATCGAGCGGTGTTGGCCCAAGGAGCGGATCCTCGAGGTCTACCTTAACATCGCCGAGTTTGGGCGCGGAATTTACGGTGTGCAAGCCGCCGCTCAACACTTCTTCCGCGAGGATGCGCGACGCCTGAATCGCGCCGACAGCGCGCTGCTCGCCGCCGTGCTGCCCAACCCGCGCCGCTACCGGGTGGAAGCGCCCTCGCACTTCGTGCTCACGCGCCGCGACTGGATCGCGCAGCAGATGGCGGACCTGGGGGGAACTACTTATCTTAATCGCCTCGAGACCGAATCCAGTCGACGGCCTTGACCCACCTTGGCCGCCGCGGATGCGTGCGCTTGAGCTAAGCTTGCCCGATGCCTGAAAAGCGTGCCCGTCAGTACCGCTATTACGATCTGATCATGGCGGCGTACGTGTGCATTCTGCTATGTGCGAATCTGATCGGCCCATCCAAGGTCGCCGCCGTTGACGTGCCACTCATCGGCACAGTGACCTTTGTGGCCGGCGTGCTTTTCTTTCCGCTGTCTTATATTTTCGGAGACATACTCACCGAGGTGTACGGCTACGCGCGCGACCGTCGCTGCGTGTGGGCCGGCTTTGTCGCACTGGCCTTCGCAGCGTTTATGGCCTCCGTCATCGTGGCGCTTCCGGCGGCCCCGGAATGGCGCGACAAACAGGTGCATGTACTGGCCGTCTTTGGCAGCACCTGGCGCATTATCGGTGCCTCGATCATCGCTTTTTGGAGTGGCTCCTTCGTCAACAGCTATGTGCTCGCCAAGATGAAGATCTGGACGCAGGGTCGTTGGCTATGGACGCGAACCATTGGCTCGACCATATGCGGCGAAGCGGTCGATTCGGGTCTCTTTTACACGTTGGCCTTCTACGGAGTCTGGGATCAATCACTCCTCTTTAAGGTCATGGCCACCCAGTACGTGCTGAAAACGGCCTGGGAGGTCGTGAACACGCCGCTGACCTACCGGGTGGTGGCGTTCCTCAAACGTGCCGAGCACGAGGACTACTACGACAAGGACACGAACTTCACGCCCTTCTCGCTGCAGACCTAAGGCTTCTAGGTCCGCGAGGGCGCGGCGCCAAAAGACACGCCCGTGAGTTCGGCCGAGAGCTGCCAAAGCCGTTCGGCGTCGCCATCGCTGCGTGCCTGCGGGGCAGTCTCGCTAAGCGCACAGCGCACGTAGTAACCGCCGCTCCGGCCTGCAACTTCTTCCGACTCCGCCAGGTAAATCAGCGTCTGCGCGCCCTGCTCGGGCGTAATTCCGGCCACAGCCTTGGCACAGCGCGAAAGCGCGCGCCAGAGCACGCCTCCATTGCCGGCAAAGCGCGTCGCCACGAAACCCGGATGCAGTGCATTGGCCGTCGTGGCGCTACCCGCCAGCCGTTGCGCCAAGCGCCGGACAAACAGAAGATTAGCCAATTTCGATTGCGCGTAGCCGCTCATCCCGTCCCGCTGCAGATCTTCAAAATCGACCCGTCCCTGCCGGTGTGCGCGCGATGAGGTGCATACGATGCGTGCTGCGGGTGAGGCCTGGAGGCTGGGAAGCAGCAGCGCGGTCAGCACGTAATAGGACAAGTGGTTAACCGCAAAGGTCACCGCCAGGCCATCCACCGTTCGGGTTCGCCCCAGAGTGAGCGCCCCGGCATTGTTGATCAGCACATCGATGCACGGTTCGGCGGCGGCGATCTCTGCGCCGACTCGCCGTTGCTCGGCCAGAAGCGAAAGATCGGCGTAATGAGCCGCGTGCTCACGGGCCGGGCCTGCCTCACTCAATCGTGCCAGGGTGGCTCGCGCACGCTCCCGGTCTCGGGCCACGAATACGACGCGCGCGCCGCGCGCGGCCAAGTGCAGCGCCGCGACCTCGCCAATGCCGGAGGTGGCGCCACTGATCACCACGGTCTTGCCGAGCAATGAAACGACTCTAGTTTATGCGGCCGGGACTGTGCTGCACTGGGCCATCGGCGACAAATAACTGTTCAATGTCCACGGAATCGTAACGGTAAGCGCGGCCGCAGAACTCGCAGGTCACCGTCAGCGCCCCCTGCTCTGCCACGGCCGCCCGAGCCTCATCCTGTCCCAGAGATCGCACCAACCCGGCCACGCGCTCATCGTTGCACCGGCACCCGAAGCGTACCGGTGTCATTCCGAACAGGCGGCAATCATGCACACCGGCCACGCGTCGTACAGCCTCCTCGGGAGTGGCCGCCAGGAGGACTTCAGGCGAGAGAGCCTCCAGGCCCTGCTGCAGATCTTCCCAGGTCGTTTGCAACAGTGCCCCAGCGCCCTCGCCCCCGCCTGCGCTTCCAGGGAGTTTCTGCAGCAACATCCCGCCGGCACGCCTCGAATCAGCCGCCAGCATCAATCGAGTGGGCAATTGTTCGGAGTTCTCAAAATAACCCTCCAGGCACTGCCCCAGATTTGCGCCTTCGAGCGGCACGATACCCTGATACTGAGCACTGGAGGCATCCGACTGCACCGTGACCGCAATGCGTCCGGTGCCCACCAGTTGCGAGAATTCTGCGACTTCGCCAGCGTCCAGATCATGATGGGCGACGGCCCGCAATTGAAAATCGTCCGTGCATTGCGCGACCAACAGGCGGACCCGTCCATTGCCGGTGATTTGCAGCGTCAGCGTACCGGAAAACTTCAGCGTCGCTGCCAGCAACACCGCCGCAGTGGCCGCTTCCCCCAGCAGCGCCTCGACCACCGGTGGATAGGTGCGATGAGCGCGCAGCTCCTGCCACGCGGTGCCCAGCCGAACCCAGTGACCGCGCAGCGGTTGGGTTTCCAGCAGGAATCTGCGCAGTGACCCGGACTCGGCGGCCGGATTGGTCACAGCATCGCTAGCCACTGAGCGCCTTCTTGAGCAGTTGATTCAACCGCTCAGGATTGGCCTTGCCCTGGGTGACCTTCATGACCTGACCGACGAAGAAGCCAAACAATTTGTCCTTGCCCGAGCGGTAATCCGCCAGCTGCACGGGGTGTGCGGCGAGCACGCCGGCGATGGCCTTCTCAATCGATCCCTCGTCGGTAATTTGCCGCAGGCCCCGCGACTCGATGATCGCATCCGCATCGAGATTCTCCTCCCACATGGCCGCAAACACGTCCTTGGCGATTTTCCCGGATATGGTCTGATCGTCGATACGCTGCAGCAAAGTCGCGAGCGATGCGGCACGGACTCGGCTGGAGGAGATCTCGAGTCCATCGCGATTAAGAAACGCCGCCAAGTCCCCACCGACCCAGTTGGCGGCGAGTTTGGGTGAGTGGCCGAACTGGCTCACCACGGTCTCGTAGTAATCGGCAAGTTCACTGCTGGCGGTCAAGACCTGCGCGTCATAACCCGAGAGCTGGTGTTGCGAGACAAATCGCTGTGCCTTCTCGTCGGGCAGCTCGGGAAGCTGCGCCTTCACGTGTTCGATGTAGGCCTGGTCCAATTCAACGGGCAGCAAGTCCGGATCGGGAAAGTAGCGGTAGTCGTTTGCTTCCTCTTTTGATCTCATCGAGCGGGTCTCGCCCCGATCCGGATCGTACAAGCGCGTCTCCTGCGCCACCTTGCCGCCGCCCTCGAGAAGCTCAATCTGGCGGGCGACCTCGAAATTGATCGCCTTCTCAACATACCGGAAGGAATTGATGTTCTTGATTTCAGCCCGGGTGCCGAACTTCTCGGCGCCCATCGGCCGAACCGAAACGTTGGCGTCGCACCGGAACGAGCCTTCCTGCATGTTGCCGTCGCATATGCGCAGGTAACGCACCAGGGTATGCACCTTCTTCATATAAGCGACCGCTTCCTTCGCGGAACGCATTTCCGGTTCGGAAACGATCTCAATCAGGGGGGTCCCAGCGCGGTTCAGATCGATCCCGGTCAGCCCGGGCAGGCCCTCGTGCAATGATTTTCCCGCGTCTTCTTCAAGGTGCGCGCGGGTGATGCCGACGCGCCGCGCGGCGCCGTCATCGAGCACGATGTCGATATGCCCGCCCGCGACGATGGGCAATTCGTATTGGCTGATCTGGTAGCCCTTGGGCAGGTCGGGATAAAAATAATTCTTGCGGGCGAACACCGAACGCGGAGCGATCCGGGCGCCAATTGCGAGACCGAACAGCACGGCCATGCGAACGGCCTCGGCGTTGAGCACGGGCAGTATCCCCGGGTATCCAAGGTCGACCAGGTCGGCCTGCGCATTGGGAGGAGCTCCAAAGGCGGTGGAGGAGCCCGAGAATATTTTCGAGCGCGTTGCCAGTTGCGCGTGGATTTCAAGGCCTATGACCGTTTCCCACGCCACTTTGCCTGCGGCTGCGCCCATCATCGGTATTCCTTCGGCGCTCGCTGATGCCAGTCCGTCTCCCGCTGGTAGCGGTGCGCCACGTTCAGAATGCGCTCCTCGGTGAAATGTGCACCGATGATCTGCATGCCCACGGGCAGGCCCTCGACGAATCCGCAGGGCACCGATGCCGCAGGAAGCCCGGCGAGATTGGCACCGATCGTGTAGATGTCATTCAGATACATGGTCACCGGATCGTTCATCTTCGCGCCGATCTCAAAGGCGGGCGTCGGAGTGGTCGGGCTGATCAGAACGTCGACTTCGGAGAAGGCGCGCCTGAAGTCATCGGCAATCAGGGCCCGCACTCGCTGGGCCTTGAGGTAGTAGGCATCGTAATAGCCGGCCGAGAGCACATAAGTGCCGGTCATGACGCGTCGTTTGACCTCAGCACCGAACCCCTCGCCGCGCGAGCGCTCATAGAGGTCCTTCAGATCGCGCGGGTTCTCGCAGCGGTGGCCAAAGCGCACTCCGTCAAAACGTGCGAGATTGGAGGAACATTCTGCCGGCGCCACCACGTAATAGGTCGGGACCGACAGCGGCAGGCTTGGCAAGCTGACTTCCTTGAGGACGGCGCCCTGGCCTCGCAGAACCTCCAGAGCGGCGCGCACGCTGGCCTCAACCGCCGGATCAAGGCCTGCGCCAAAAAATTCCTTGAGCAGGCCCACCTTCAGTCCTTGCAGTGGACGATCCAGGCCGGCGCGATAATCAGGCACCGGCATGTCCACGCTCGTTGAGTCTCGCGGGTCAAAGCCGGCCATCGCGCCGAGTAACAAGGCACAGTCCTCGGCGCTGCGGGCAATCACGCCGGCCTGATCGAGGCTCGAGGCAAAGGCCACCATCCCAAAGCGTGACACGCGACCGTAAGTGGCCTTGACCCCGGTGACACCACAAAGCGCTGCCGGCTGGCGTATCGAACCGCCCGTGTCCGTGCCGGTCGCGGCCGGGAGCAAGCGCGCCGCAACCGCCGCAGCCGATCCGCCCGATGATCCTCCCGGTACACGCGTGAGATCCCAGGGGTTGCGCACCGGGCCAAAGAAACTGGTCTCATTCGAGGAACCCATGGCAAATTCGTCCATGTTGGTCTTTCCGAGCATCACCGTGCCCGCGGCCCGGAGCCGTGCCACCACGGTCGCGTCATAGGGAGAGACGAAGTTCGCCAGCATCCTCGACCCACAGGTCGTGCGCGACCCTTCGGTACAGAAGAGGTCCTTGTGGGCAATGGGCACGCCCGTCAAGGGCGGCGCATCACCTGAGGCCAGCAGCCGGTCGGCGGCCGCGGCCGCAGCCAACGCCGAGTCTGCCTCGATGCTGACAAAGGCGTTCAGAGCCGGTTGCGCGGCTTGGACGCGCTCCAGCAGGCTACGGGCCAATTCGGTGGCCGAGAATTTGCGCTGCCGCAGACTCGAGCTGAGTTCGGTCACTGTCTCGGAATACATACAGGCCTACTCGATGACCTTGGGCACCAGGTAAAGGCCCGCCATCGCCTGAGGTGCGTTGCGCTGATAAAACTCGTGCCGGTCTGATTCTGTGACGGCATCGGCACGCTGCCGCTGCGTCAGGCCCGGCAAAGGGTGCGACATGGGCGTGATCCCGGCGGTGGCAGCGTGATCCAGTTCACCAACCAGCTCGATGATTCGCGAAAGGCTGTCGATGTACACCGGGATCTCGGCCTCGGTGAGCGCCAATCGAGCCAAATGGGCAATATTGTCGATGTCGCGACGGGTCAAACTCATGATGGTGCGATGATAAAAGTTTCGGAAAAATGGGCGCAAAATCATACACCTCGCCTTGTGGAATGTCCTGTCGGTTGCTAGATTACCGAGCGCTTTTCCGCCCCGGCCACATAAGGTCTCGCCTGCCCCATGTTCAAACGTTTGCGCGGCTATTTCTCGAGCGACCTATCCATTGACCTTGGAACAGCCAACACCCTGATTTACGTCAGGGACCGCGGCATCGTCCTAAACGAACCTTCGGTGGTTGCCGTCCAGGATGAACCCTCGCGCGGAGGCAAAGTCATCGTCGCGGTCGGCACGGAAGCCAAGGGCATGATCGGACGAACCCCGGGACATATCACCGCGGTACGACCGATGAAAGACGGCGTGATCGCCGATTTCACCTATACCGAGAAGATGCTGCAGTACTTTATTAACAAGGTGCACGGCAACCGCTTTCTCAAGCCCTCACCGCGCGTGCTGGTATGCGTGCCGTTCGGTTCCACTCAGGTGGAGCGTCGCGCGATCCGCGAGTCGGCCGAAGGCGCCGGGGCGCGAAACGTGGCGATCGTCAGCGAACCGATGGCCGCCGCGGTGGGCTCGGGTCTGCCGGTGCAGGAAGCGCGGGGTTCGATGGTGCTGGACATCGGTGGTGGCACGAGCGAAGTGGCGGTGCTGTCTCTGAATGGCATCGTCTATGCAAGTTCAGCGCGCATCGGCGGTGATCGCTTCGATGACGCCATCATGAATTACGTGCGCCGCAACTATGGAATCCTGATCGGCGAGGCGACCGCGGAGCGCATCAAGATTGAAATAGGTTCGGCTTATCCTGGCCAGCAGGTGCGCGAATTGTCGGTCAAGGGACGAAATCTGTCTGAGGGTGTGCCGCGCAGCTTCACGCTCAACAGCAACGAAATACTCGAGGCCCTGCAGGAACCACTCCAGGGCATAGTCAGCGCCGTCAAACAGGCGCTGGAACAAACTCCCCCCGAGCTGGGCGCGGACGTTGCCGAGCGCGGAATCGTGCTCACCGGCGGCGGCGCCCTGCTACGAGACATCGATAAACTGCTGATGGAAGAAACCGGATTGCCCGTGGTCATCGCCGATGACCCCCTCACCTGCGTGGCGCGCGGCGGCGGTCGCATCCTGGAACTCATGGATCAACTGGGCCCGGGTCACTTCGGACTGGAGTGAAGTGGCCGGCTTCGGCACAAGCATCGGTCGACCCATCTACGGCCGCGGCCCTTCGCCCGGTCTGCGCTTCACCGTCTACGCAATACTGTCCCTCACGCTGATGCATCTGGATCAGCGCGCGCGCTGGTCCGAGCGCATCCGCTACGGACTTGAGGCGGCCGCATATCCGGTGCAGATCGCAGTCAATTCGCCACTGGCCGCCTGGCACTGGATGACCGACAGCTTCTCCACGCGCGGCATGTTGCGCGCCCAGAACGAGCAACTGCACTCACAGGTCCAGGAGCTGCAACTGGCCATGCTACGCCAGCACGCGCTGGAGCAGGAAAACGCGCAATTGCGCCAGTTGCAGGCAGCACTGCCGCCGCTGATCAAGAAGTGGCTGGTCGCCGAGGTCATCGGTGTCGACCCGGGAACCTTGCGCCAGCGCCTGATCATCAACAAGGGCAAGCACCAAGGCGTGCAGTTGAACGAGCCGGTGGTCGATGCCAGCGGCATTCTGGGGCAGGTGGCCCACATCGGACCGTGGAGTTCGGAGGTCATCCTGATCACGGACCCCGAACATGCGATTCCGGTGCAGGTGGCGCGCAACGGCCTGCGCACAATTGCGGTCGGTTCGGGCAATACGAATGAACTGCTCCTGCCGTACCTGGCGGCCAATTCGGACGTCAAAGCCGGCGATTTGCTGACCAGTTCGGGGCTGGGCGGCGTGTTCCCTGCCGGCTACCCGGTCGGGCGCATCACCGGAGTGCGGCGCGAGGCCAATCAGCTGCTCGCGCAAGTGCGCGCCGAACCGCAGGCCAAGGTCGATCGGACGCGCGAGGTGTTGCTGATCGAATTCGATCCCGCCAACCCGGCCGCTCCGCCCGCGCCCGAGGCACTGGCCGACGCGAGCTCGCCAACTCCAGCGCCCGCTACGATTGTCGCACCGGTCGCCGATAAGCCGCAGGGCGCCCCGCGGGATAAATCCAAGGGCAAACCGAAGGGCAAGAGCAAGCCGTGATCAGTCGCGAAACCCTTCCGATCATCTTGCTCACCTCGATCGTGGCGCTGGTGCTAAGCATCCTGCCGCTGCCCGGATGGCTTCCGGTCATTCGTCCGGCCTTTCTGGTGCTCGCGGTGCTGTACTGGTCGACGATGGCGCCGTTCGTGGCCGGCATGGCACTGGGCTTCTTTGGCGGCCTGGCCCTCGATGTGTTTCAAGGTTCGTTGCTCGGCGAACACGCGCTGGCACTGTCTTTTCTCACCTACCTTGCGCTCCGCCTGAATCTGCTCACGCGCGCCAAGCCTATCTTCGAGCAGTCGCTGTACGTGCTGGTGGCGTTGCTGGCCTACGAACTGCTCCTGTGGCTGATTGACGGCTGGACCGGGCGCTCGATGTCCAGTCCGCTGCGCTGGGTCCATACGGTCATTGGCGCGCTGCTCTGGCCGGTCATCGTCGGCATGCTCGGCCGCTTTCACTCGGCGCGCTGACCGCCACAGGCGCACGGGTCTCGCATGCGAATCAAGGATCAGTGGAACGAACAGCGCATCTTTTCCAGTCGCACCTTCGCGGCGATACTCATCATCGGACTGCTCAGCCTGAGCCTGCTCGGAAAGCTCGCCTACCTGCAGATCATCCGCCACGACTATTACCTCGAACTCTCGCAGGGCAATCGCGTGCGCCAGGATCCGATCCCGGCCAGCCGCGGATTGATCCTGGATCGCCGGGGTCGCGTGCTGGTGGACAACGAGCCGGCTTTCCAGCTCGAACTCATTCCAGAACAGACTCCGGACTTGAGCGACACGTTGCAGCGCCTGGCCAAGCTCAAGCTGCTGGACCCGGATGATATCGAGCCCCTGCGGCGCATTATTCGCTCGCGCCGCGTTTTTGACAGCGTGCCCATCAAACTACGGCTCTCCGATGAGGAGATCGGGCGCTTTGCCGTGCATCGTTACGAGTTCCAGGGCGTGGAGCTGCGCGCTCGCCAAACCCGTCACTATCCCTACGGTGAGCTCGGCGTGCACGCCTTGGGCTACGTAGCGGCTGTGAGCGAAGACGATCTTGATCGTATCGACAAGCCCGGTTACGCCGGCACGACTCTGATCGGCAAACTCGGCGTCGAGAGCGCCTACGAAACCCGGCTTCATGGTCTCAATGGCTACCAGCAGATACTCGTCAATGCGCAGGGGCGCTCAGTGAAGTTCCAAGGCGCCTACCAGCCGGATCTGCAGGCCTCGGCCCCGGTACCGGGGACCGATCTGATGTTGTCGCTGGATCTGCGCGCGCAGCAAGCCGCGGAAACTGCACTCGGTGAACGGCGCGGCGCGGTCGTGGCGATCGATCCGTCGAACGGCGACATCCTGGCCTTGGTCAGTCATCCAGGATTTGATCCGACGCTCTTCAGTCGCGGCCTGACGCGCGCCGAATACGCGGTGTTGATCAACAACGAGGACAAGCCTCTCCTCAATCGCGCCCTGCGCGGCACCTATCCTTCGGGTTCAACGATCAAGCCGATGATGGCGCTAGCCGGTCTGAGCTATAACATCGTTGATCCCGAGCGACGTGAGTTCTGCAACGGTACGTTCCATTTGCCAGGGAGCACCCGACAGTTCCGCGAAGGCAAGGGTGGCAAGCACGGTGAGGTCAACCTGGTCGACGCCGTAGCGCGCTCCTGCGATGTGTATTTCTACGGTCTGGCGGCGCAGCTGGGCGTCGATCGAATTGCCGCCTTTGCGGCGCAGTTCGGAATCGGCTCACTGACTGGGATCGACATCAGTGGTGAGAAACCAGGGCTCCTTCCTACACCCGCCTGGAAGAAGCTGGTCTTCAAGCGCCCCGAAGACCAGATCTGGTTTCCGGGTGAAACCGTGAATTTTGGAGTCGGGCAGGGGTATCTGCTGGTGACACCGCTCCAGCTGGCGCACATGGCGGCGGTTCTGGCCGAACGCGGCAAGAGCTTCAAGCCCCGGGTAGTCATGGGTGTGCGCGATTCCGCAGGCCGCACAGTCCCGAATGCCCCGGTGGCCGCGCCCGGACCCAAGGGCATCAGCGATACGAGCTGGGCCTTGGTGCTTAAGGGCATGATTGGCGCGACCACGTACGGCACGGCCGCCGCGATCAGCAAGGACGCCCGCTATTCCATTGCCGGCAAGACCGGCACCGCCCAGGTGTTCACGGTCGCGCAGAACGCCAAGTACAACGCGAATACGGTGGCCGAGCGCTTGCGCGATCACGCCTGGTTTATCGCCTTTGCGCCTGCCGAGGCGCCTCGGATCGCGATCTGCGTGCTCGTAGAGAACGGCGGCTTCGGCGCTACGGCCGCCTCCCCCATTGCACGGGCCGTCATGGATGCCTATCTGCTCGAGGATACGCCGGCAACTGCCGCGGCGAGCGGACCGAAGAGCTCCGTAAGTCCGCAATGATTATGGATGAGAATCGCGACTCGCCTGCCCGTCGCACTTTCTCGGCAACGGCCCGACTCCTCTCGGCGTTAAAGCTCGATGGCCCGCTGCTGGTGGGTCTGGGGCTGCTGGCCATTTACGCGGTAGTCGTGCAATACAGCGCTTCGGGGCAAAGCCTGGAGACCATCTTGCGCACCCTGATGCGCATCGGAATTGGCACTGTTGCGATGATTGCTCTGGCGCAAAGCAGCCCGAACTTCCTGCGAAGTCTTGCTCCGTGGCTCTACGGAGTCGGCGTGCTGCTGTTGCTGGTGGTCGATGCCATCGGTTACGTCGGCAAAGGAGCACAGCGTTGGCTCGATATAGGCCTGATCCGGTTCCAGCCTTCGGAGATCATGAAGCTCGCGGTGCCGATGCTGGCCGCCTCGTTCATGCATGATCGTCGCCTGCCGCCCGACTGGCGAAATCTGCTGGTGCTGGCGGCCATCATTCTGCTGCCGGTGGCGCTGGTAGCGATGCAGCCGGACCTTGGCACGGCCGTGCTGATCTTTGCGGCCGGAGCCCTGGTGGTGTTGATGGCCGGACTTCAGTGGCAGGTTATCGCCGGCCTTGTGCTCGCTGCGGCCGGTGCCGCGGTCGTGGGCTGGAACTTCCTGCACGATTACCAGCGCCAGCGCATACGGATTTTTCTCGATCCGCAATCCGACCCTCTCGGTTCGGGTTACCACATCATCCAGTCGCAGATCGCCATTGGCTCGGGAGGCTTGTTTGGAAAAGGCTGGATGAATGGCTCTCAGGCGCAGCTCAATTTCCTTCCGGAACGTTCCACGGATTTCATTTTTGCCGTAATCGGCGAGGAGTTTGGGCTGCTCGGGCTGATCGTGCTGCTGTTGCTGTATCTGGTGATTGTCTCGCGTGCCGTGTTCCTGGCCACGCAGGCCAGCGGCACTTTCGCCCGGCTGCTGGGCTCAAGCGTCGCACTGACGTTCTTCGTGTACGTGTTCATCAATGCCGGCATGGTCAGTGGTCTGCTACCCGTGGTTGGGGTGCCCTTGCCGTTGATCAGTTACGGGGGCACCTCGGTCGTGACCCTCCTGGCCGGCTTCGGTATTCTGATGGGTCTGTATTCGCACCGGAAGCTCGTCAACTCGTGATGCCGCGCGGCCTGCTATCGCTCTTGGCGCTGTTCGCGTTGCCGCTCGCACTGCCGGCCGTGGCCGCCAGGCTGCAGGCGCAGGGTGCCGCCACGGACGAACCCTCGGCAGCCGGACGCACCCGCTTTGATTTGGATCGCGCCGATATCACAGCCTTCGTCGAGCACATGGTCACAGCGGGTATGACGCGCGAATCGGTCGAAGCCGTGCTCGGCAAGGCCGAGCCGCAACCGAAGATCATCGAGGCCATGACCAAGCCGGCCGAGAAATCGCTGGCGTGGTGGGAATACCGGGCCCGTTTCCTCAACGATGCGCGCATCGATGCCGGTGCACGGCTGTGGCGCGAACATCGCGAGTTATTTGATGCGATCGCCATGGAAAGGCACGTGGATCCCCAGTACGTGCTTGGCATACTCGGGGTCGAGACCTATTTTGGCCGCCTCATGGGCCGCTATCGCGTACTCGATGCCTTGAGCACGCTGGCCTTCGACTACCCGGCGCGGGGTGAGTACTTTCGCCGCGAGCTGGAACAGTTTTTGTTGCTCACGCGGGACGGTGAGATCGACCCGCTGACCGCACTCGGCTCCTATGCCGGTGCGATGGGCGCCGCCCAGTTCATGCCTTCGAGTTACCAGCATTTTGCCGTGCACGAAGGCGGTGCCGGAGAACCGAACCTGTGGACCGACTGGGCCGACATATTTGCTAGTGTCGCGAACTACCTGCAGCAGCACGGCTGGGAGTACGCTCAGCCGGTGATCGCCGAGGCCACGCTCGAGTCGGCTCCCGCCCCCGCCATGCCTTCCGCGGTGACCCTCGACACCACGCTCGGCTCGTTGCGCGAGCGTGGTATGAAAGTGGACAGCGCGCTCGGTGATGCCACCGCGTGCGTGGTCATTCCGGCCGCGCTGGCTGATGGAACGAGCTATCGGGTCGGCTTTCGAAATTTCTATGTGATCACGCGCTATAACCGCAGCCCCATGTACGCCATGGCGGTGAACGACCTGGCACAGGCCATCGCCTCCCGTGTCCTGGCACCGGACGCGCCCTGATGCCTGCGCCGCGAATCGCACTGGCCGCAGCGCTGGGATTGGTGCTGGCCGCCTGCTCGAGTACGCCAAGGCACGCGGGTGGAATAGAGAAACCGTTGCCTCCGCCGGGGAGTGTCCCTGACGCGGTACCTCGCGCCGAATCACGGAGCAGTCACGGCAATCCACCGTTTTACGAGGTCAACGGTCAACGATATAAGGTGCTGGCGAGCTCAGACAACTATGTCGAGCGTGGCGTGGCCTCCTGGTATGGGCCGGATTTTCACGGCCACAATACCTCCAGCGGCGAGCGCTACGACATGTACGGTATGACCGCTGCCCACAAGACCTTACCGATCCCGTGTTATGCGCGCATTACGAATCTGAGCAATGGCCGCAGCGTGATTGTCAGGATCAACGATCGGGGCCCTTTTGTGGGTAATCGCATCGTCGATCTGTCCTATTCCGCAGCCGCGCGGCTCGACATCGTCCGGACGGGAACCGCCTTCGTCGAGCTCCGTGTCATTGGACCTGAATCGCCCGACACGGCAGTGACTACCCCGATCCTCGCGACAGCGGTGCCGCCGGGCGGGCCGAGCGGCCCTGCTCCGTTACCGGCCACCCCCATCGGGCCCGTTCCGGTGGCCCCCGAGGCTGCGATCGCGCCGACTCCCTTGCCTCCGCCGGAAGGGCCTGACCCCGTCACCACGCCCGTGGCGTTATACATTCAGGTGGGCGCCTTTGCCGACGAAGGAAACGCTCAGCGCGTGATCCAGCGCCTGCAAAGCGTCGGTATTTCCAGCGTGTTTGAGCTGACCAATCCTGAATCCGGGCGGACGCTGCGGCGGGTACGTATTGGTCCGATTTCCACCGTCGAGGAGTTCGATCGCTTGGCGGCGCAGTTAGCCACGCTCGGATACCCCGAGGCGCGACTCGCCACCGACTGAGTCATGCCGCTAAACTGCCGCCCGCCGCTCACTGGCTGCCAGCCTATGCCACACCCGGAGACCTGCTGATGAAGTCGAGCTTGCCCCTGCTTGTTGGAATCGCAATCACCCTTTCCGTCAGCGCACCGCTGTCGGCGGCGGCACGACACAGCAAGGTGCCCGCAACGCACCGGCAAAGCACGGCGCCCGCACCCCAGCCAGCGGCTGCAACGACGGCAGCCCCGATGGCCGGACCACCGGTGATTCAGGCACGCACCTGGGTGCTGATCGATTATGGGTCCGACCAGTTGCTGGCCGAGCAAGGCGCGGATCAACGCATCGAACCGGCGAGCCTGACGAAGCTCATGTGTGCCTATGCCGTGTTCAGCGCGCTGCGCGAGGGCCGCCTGAAGATGAGCGAAACCGTGTTGATCAGTGAACACGCATGGCACGCTGAAGGTTCGCGGACCTTTGTGCAGGTGGGCACGAGGGTACCGGTCGACGTACTGATCAAGGGAATGATCATTCAGTCCGGGAACGACGCCACCATCGCGCTCGCAGAACGCATCGCCGGAAGCGAGGCTGCGTTTGTGCAGATGATGAACGCTTACGCCCAGCGGCTAGGCATGCGCGGCACGCACTTTGAGGACTCGAGCGGATTGCCCGGCCCCAATCACTACAGCACCGCGCGCGACCTGGCGACGTTGTCGCGCGCGATCATCCGCGAATTTCCGGAGTACTACGGGACATTTGCGATTCGGGAATTTACCTGGAACAACATACGCCAGGAAAACCGCAACGGTCTGCTTGAGCGTGATCCGACCGTCGATGGCATCAAGACCGGCCACACGGACACGGCCGGGTACTGCTTGATCAGTTCGGCGCTTCGTTCAGGCATGCGCCTGATATCTGTGGTGCTGGGCTCCCCCAGCGTGCAGGCGAGGGAATCGGGAAGTGCCGCACTTCTCAACTACGGTTTCAATTTTTACGAAACGGTATCGGTCAAGAAGGCCGGTGAAATGGTGTTGAAGCCCCGTGTTTACAAAGGCTCCGAGCAATACATTGCCCTGGCTCCATCCAGCGCCGTCCAGGTGACCGTGCCACGCGGCCAGGCCGGCACGGTCGCCGTGCGCACCGACGTGCACCAACCCCTGATCGCGCCCCTGGCGGCAAACACGGCGCTCGGCCAGCTGCAGGTCACGGTGGCCGGAAAAGTGGTGGCCAGCGTGCCGCTCTACCCGGTGAGCGCGGTGCCCGTGGGCGGCCTTTGGCGGCGGCTGGTCGACACCATCATCCTCTGGTTCTGATAGCGCGGGAGCTTGCATGGCCGATCCTCTGCCGGTGTGCTACCTCGACGGCGCACTTCTGCCACTGCGCGAAGCGCGCATTTCACCACTCGATCGCAGCTTCCTGTTTGGTGATGGCGTCTACGAGGTCATTGCCTTCCATGCTGGCTACGCTTCGCGCCTTCCTGCCAACATCGCGCGCCTGCGGCGGAGCTTGGCCGAGTTGCGGATCCGCAATCCTCACAGCGACGCACGCTGGGCCGAGCTCGTGCAGGAGTTGGCGGCCGCCAATGGCGGCGCGGATCTCTACGTGTACCTGCAGGTGTCGCGTGGCTCCGAATTTGGGCGCAACCATGCCCCGCTTCCCGATGTCGAGCCCACGATCTTCGGATTCTGCGCACCGTTGCCGGCCATATTGCCGGAGACGCTTGAAAGCGGAGTCGCGTGCATCACGTCCGCGGACACGCGCTGGGCGCGCTGCGATATCAAATCGGTGGCGTTGCTGGCCAATGTGCTGTTGCGGCAGCAGGCCGTCGAGGCCGGCGCGGCAGAGACCATTCTGTTGCGCGATGGGTGGCTTACGGACGCCAGTGCCTCGGCCGTGCACGTGGTGGTGAGGGGGGAGATCATCACGCCGCCACGAAGCCCGCGATTGCTGCCGGGAACCACGCGCGGCCTAATCGAGGAACTTGCCGCACGCGAAAAAATACCCTGCCGGTCGGAGCCGGTCAGTGAAGACACGTTGCGTCGCGCCGAGGAGATCTGGCTGAGCGCCGCGACCCGCGGAGTCATGCCCGTCACAACGCTGGACGGGGCGAAAGTCGGCACCGGGCGACCCGGCCCGCTGTGGCGGCGCATGCACGCCCTCGTAGTGGCCAGCTGGTCGCGTCCGGTGCGATAACGCGCCTTCAGGGAGCCTGGAACACCTTCTGCCAGTAGCCGACATCGACCCAGCGCCCAAGCTTGAAGCCCACTTCAGCAAAGTGCGCGATTTTTCGCATGCCGAGCTTCTCGTGCAACGCCACGCTGGCGGGATTCGGCAAGGCAATGCCGCCGATGACCGTGTGGTAGCCCAATTCCTGCAGCCGAGTCAGTAATGCCGAATAGAGGACCGTCCCCAGTCCCTGACCCCAGACCTCAGGTTCCAGATACACCGTGGATTCGACCGAATAACGGTAGGCACAACGCCCCTTCCAACGGCTCGCGTAGGCAAAGCCGTTCACGCCACCGGCCGTGTGTGCCACGAGCCAAGGGAGCCCAAGCGCGTGGACCTCACTCGCCCGTGCGGCCATGTCGCCAGCACTCAAAGGCGCCTCCTCGAACGTAACGACCGTGTGGGCGATGTAGTGGTTGTATATTCGCGCCAGGTCGGCCCCATCCTCAGTGATGGCGGCGCGAATTGTTGTCTCGACCGGCATCGGTCAGTGCCGGAACATGAAATAGACGGCCCCGCACATGCACAACGCCGCCCACAGGTAGTTGAGCCTGACCGGCTCGCCCATGTAGAGCCAGGCGAAGGGCACGAAAACGCTCAGCGTGATGACTTCCTGGAGAATCTTTAGCTGGCCGAGGGACAACGCGGTGTGTCCCAGACGATTGGCCGGGACCTGGAACAGGTACTCAAAAAGGGCTATTCCCCAGCTCACGAGGGCGGCGATGAGCCACGGGCGCTGCGCAAGATTACGCAGATGTGCGTACCAAGCAAAGGTCATGAAAATGTTGGAGATCAGCAGCAGCGCGATTGTTCTGGCGATCACGGGCATGGGTCTATTCTGCCCGGTTTCAAGATCAGTCGCGACGCGCCTGGGGCACGCGCCGGTGGCTCGTGGCCCTGCCTCCGCGCTATGCTGGATCCCATGAACACGCCTGAGCTACTCACGTTCCCGTGTGCGTACCCCATCAAGGTGATGATGCGGGCTGGAGCCGAGCCGCGCGCCCATGTCGATGCCGTATTCGCCCGCCACACCGGCGCTGCGGTCGCGGCGGAGGCCACCGAGCGCGCTTCAGCTCAGGGCAATTTCCTCGCCGTGACTTACACCATCCAGGCGCGCGATGCCGAGCAGATTGCCGCCCTGTTCGCCGACATCAAGGACATCCCAGGCGTCTTAATGGTGCTGTGATCAGGCGCCGCAAGGTTCATCGAGCCGAACCTGCCCTTCGTCCCAAGCGCTCGAGGAGGATGGGCGTGAACTCGCGCGCGACCCGCCGGACATCATCCGGTGCGCCAAGCGCCGCGAGCTGGGTCATTTCCAGTCCCGCGTAGCCGCACGGATTGATGCGATCGAAAGGGGTCAGGTCCATGCTTACATTGAGCGCCAGCCCGTGATAACTGCCGCCGCGTCGGATCCGCAGTCCGACACTGGCGAGCTTGCGCCCTTGCACATAGACGCCCGGGGCCCGCTCGCGGCAAGAGGCGACGATGCCATAGTGGGCGGCAAAATCGATGACTGTACGCTCCAGCGCAGTAACCAGATCACGGACTCCCAGGTGAGCGCGCCGCACATCGATGAGGGGATAGATTACGAGCTGTCCGGGGCCGTGGTAGGTCACTTGGCCACCGCGATCGATCCGCACCACGGGGATATCACCAGGATCGAGTACGTGCCCCGCATCGGCATTAAGACCCAGGGTGTAAACCGGCTCGTGCTCGAGCAACCACAATTCATCGGGGGTCCCAGCATTGCGAGCATCGGTGAATTCCTGCATCGCGCGCCAGGTAGGCTCGTAGGGCACTCGACCGAGCCACTTCACGTGTACGCCCGAGCCCGCCGCTTGCAATACGGCGTTCACGGGTGGCTCTGTGCAGTGCCGTCTCGCAAGCCCGCGTTGTTGCCCGCCAGCGCCTGTTCTGCGCGGTAACTCGATCTCACCAATGGGCCAGCCACGCACTCGCGAAAGCCGCGCGCCAGTCCCCATTGACGGTAGCGCAGGAATTCCTCCGGAGGAACGAAACGTTCGACGGACAGGTGATGCAACGTCGGGCGCAAGTACTGGCCCAGCGTGAGGATATCGACGCCGGCGGTGCGCAGATCGTCCATGCACTCGCCTATCTCGACATCCGTTTCCCCCAGACCCAGCATCAGGCTGCTCTTGGTCAGGATCGTTGGTCTATGTGACTTGGCATGGGCAAGTACGGCGAGAGTTTGCTGGTAACTGGCGCGAGGATCCCGAACCGGATGGGTCAGGCGTCGGACGGTCTCGATATTTTGTGCGTACACGTCAAGTCCCGAATCGACCACCAACTCGACATCGCGAAGAACCCCCTGGAAGTCCGGCGTTAGGGCCTCCACGGCGGTGCCGGGGGTGCGTGTCTTTATGGCCCGCACGCACGCGGCGTAATGTGCTGCGCCGCCGTCGTCCAGATCATCACGATCAACGGAGGTGAGTACCACGTACTTGAGTTGCATCAGCTCGACGCTGGAGGCCACGTTAGCCGGCTCGGCGGCGTCCAGCCAGCCCCGAGGGTTGCCTGTATCGACCGCGCAGAAACGACAGGCGCGGGTGCAGACTTTGCCCATCACCATGATGGTGGCGGTGCCGGCATTCCAGCACTCGCCGATATTTGGACACTTGGCCTCCTCGCAAACTGTGGCCAGGCGATGCTCACGCACGGTCTGGCGGACGGCGTCGTATCCTGCGCCTGCGGCCAGCGGTGCCTTGAGCCAACGGGGTTTGCCCGTCAGGCCCCTTCGCTCCGGTTCGCCGCGCGCGCGCACACCGTCCTTGATCGCGGTATAACCCTGCGGTGTCAGGTACTTTTCGCCACTGCGAGGCGCGGCACTTACGATCGGAATGTTCTTCAATTCAACCATGAGCTTAAGACCCGCGTATTCCAGGGTCCGAATCGTTCAGTGCCTTGAGCCTCTGCACCGATCCGACATCGGTCCAGTGCCCATCATACCGCTCGCCGCTGAGGCGGCGCGCAGTGATAGCCTCTTGCAGCAGTGGCAGGAGCGGAAACCGCCCCGCAACGCAGCGCGCGAACAGTTCCGGGCGAAACACGCCGATGCCCGAATAAGTCAATCGTGGACCAGCGCCCGGTGAGACCTCCCCTCCGCGCAGCACAAAATCGCCGGCGGGATGGTGCTCGGGATTTGGCACTAACACCAGATGGGCCAGGGCATCCGGACCGATGGCGAGCCTGCCGAAGTCCAGATCGGTGTAGGTATCCCCATTGACGACGATAAAGGGCGGGTCTCCCAACAACGGCAACGCGTGATGGATGCCCCCGCCTACCTCGAGTGCCCCCGCAGGTTCCTCGCTGTACTGGATTTGCACCCCGAATTGATTGCCGTTGCCCAAGCTCTGCCGTATCGACTCACCGAGCCAGGACAAATTAATCACCGCCTCGCGCACGCCCGCCCGGGCTAAGGCCTCCAGGTGCCAGACAATCAGGGGCTTGCCACGGACCGCCAGCAGGGGTTTGGGTGTATGGTCGGTCAGTGGCCGCAACCTCTCGCCACGACCGGCGGCAAGCACCATGGCTTTCATTTAAGCACGCTCGCAAGCGCGCGCGGGTTCGCCGCCTTTAATCCCGGCACCAGTACAGATTCCACCCAGGCACTGAAACGTCGCAGTTCCGGAAAACGAGCGGCCGTGTCGCGAACATATTCGAGTGTCAGCGGAAGGTCGGCCAGATATTCGCGTTTGCCATCTCGGTACCACAAGCGGCAGAAGATGCCGAGCACTTTCAAATGACGCTGTAGTCCAGCGAGCTCGAACCAACGCATAAATTCGCGATCATCGGCGCCCACGTTTGCGCCCGCAGCCGCAAGGCGCGCGCGATAGTCATATAGCCAGTTCTCCACGCGCGCACGCGGCCAGGCGATGTAACAGTCCTTCAGCAGGGAGACCAGGTCGTAGCCGATCGGGCCGGCGAGCGCATCCTGAAAGTCGATAATTCCAGGACTGCGCTCCGCGGTCACCATCAGGTTGCGCGAATGGTAATCGCGGTGAACGAACACTACCGGTTGAGCCACAGCCTCGCGGACCAGGAAATCAAATGTCTCGCTCAGAAGCGCGTTTTCCTCAGCGCTTAACGTCAGGCCCAGGTGGCGCTCACAGAACCAACTGGGTAACAGGCGCATTTCCCGCTCAAGTGCCTCCGCGCCGTACGGGGCCAGTTCACGGAGGGCCGCTTCACCGTGCAACTGGATCAGGCTCAGTGCGGCCAGAGCCTGGCCGTAAAACAGATCGGGATCGGCGCCCGCGTTCAGGCGCGCCAGCATGTGGGTATTGCCCAGGTCCTCGAGCAACACAAATCCACGCGCCGCATCAGCGGCTTCAACCTCGGGAACGTGCACTCCGCAGCTGCGGAGCAAGCTGCCAATATGCAGGTATGGGGCGATGTTCTCCTTGTCCGGCGGCGCGTCCATGACCACGGCCGTAGCGCCTGAAGGCCGCCATACTCTGAAATAGCGCCGAAAACTGGCATCGGCCGAAGCGGATTCGAGCCGAAGGTTCTGCGGCCATCCCAGTTCACCGGCCAGCCAGTCCCTTATCAGTGCAATCCGCACATCGCCCATTGATCGATCACCTGCCGCTTAAAGATTGGATGCCCGGCATGATTGCCTGGGCCTACGCGCAATAACGACCATTATAATGGCCGCGCCCATGAATTCCCTCCCGCACTATCGCGGCTACCTGATTGTCCTGCTGCTGCTGAGCGCGCTCAGCGGCAAAGTGCACGGCGCAGATGCCGAGTGTCCGCCCGCTCCGTCCTCCGATGCTGTGCCAGCCGCTGGCGAGGCGCCGGGCACGATACATTGGTCCGGTTGTCAAATGAGCGTCTCTGCAAACGGGGATACCGAACTGACCGGAAACGTCGCGGTCAATGTCGATGGCAAGGAGATGCACTGTGATCACTTGAGCTACTTTGCCGCGACGCAGGACCTGAAGATGTCGGGCACCGTCCACCTGCAGGACTCGGCCGTGCGCATCACCGGTGATACCGGCGATTACAGCAGCACAGGCGCCCAGCTCACGCACGCACAGTTTGAGCTTCTGCAGCACCCGGGCCGCGGCGAGGCAGAGGCCATCTCGACAGTGAAGCCGGATGTGTTCGAACTGAAAAACGTCACCTATACCACCTGCCCCAAGGGCGTCGCCGATTGGGAGCTGCGTTCACGCAGTATCACACTCGATACCAATGCGCTCCGCGGCGTCGGCCATCACACCGTCGTGGTCTTCAAGGACGTGCCGATACTGTACCTGCCGTGGATATCGTTTCCGTTAAGCAGTGCCCGCCAGTCCGGCTTTCTGTACCCGACGCTCGGCAGCTCCTCGCAAAGCGGCGCCATTTTCTCCATTCCCTGGTACTGGAACATCGCACCGAACAAAGACCTGACGGCCACCCCTACCGTCTACACGCGCCGCGGTGTGGACCTGGGAGCCGAATATCGATTGCTCGAGCGAGATGGGCAGGGAACGGTGCGCATCAATTATCTGCCGGGCGATAACCAGCTCGACAACGCCAATCGCAGCTGGCAGCGACTGGATGCAATTGACAATCTCGGCGACCAATGGCGCGCGCAGATCAACGTGCAGAACGTCAGCGACACGCATTACTTCGAGGATTTCGGCAATGGCCCTCTGTCCAGCAGTACGGTCTTCCTGCCGCGCGATCTGAGCCTGACGCGCCGCGACGACGTGTGGCAGCTGGCGGCTCAGGTGTTGACTTTCCAGACTCTCGACGCGCAGCTCATCACGACCGACCCGACCGATCGCCCGTACTGGCAGTTGCCACGACTTACGGCCATGGGTCACTGGCAGGGCGCCTCCGGCCTGACGAGCGATTTGCAAAGCGAATTGATCGACTTCCAACGCGACATCGGCACGACCGGCTGGCGGGGCTGGGTGCAGCCCGGCGTCGGCTACAACTACGAACGCCCAGGATTTTACCTGCGCCCGCATGCCGCCTGGAATCTCACCGCCTACGACCTAAGTCACGCGCCCACGACTGATGCGACCCCAAGCCGCAACCTGCCCATGCTGACGCTGGACAGCGCCGTACAACTTGAACGCAGTGCCGGGGCCGATGATGCACGGCGCGTAACACTCGAGCCGCGGATCAAATATGTGTACATACCCTACCGCGATCAGTCGAGCCTGCCGGTATTTGATACCGACCTGCCCGATCCCAACTACGTATCGCTGTTTCGCGATAATCGTTACGTGGGGCTGGATCGAATAGGAGACGCCAACCTAATGACGGTGGGCGTTACTACCCGGATGCTGCAGGCCAGCACCGGCCAGCAATTCCTCAGCGCCACGATTGGGCAGACCTTCAACTTTACCGAGCCGCGCGTCACTCTGCCCGATGAGACGCAGGTGACCGGGAGACGCTCGGATCTGATCGCCGACATGAACCTGACGGCCTACCGGCACTGGAACCTGCATTACGATCTGGCGTGGAATCCCGAACTGTCGCAGACCGAGAGATCGAACCTGAGCCTGCAGTACCTGCGTTCGGGCACCCAGGTCATCAATCTGGGGTACCGGTTTACGCGCGGAAGCGTGGACCAGGTGGATGGCTCTGCCGCCTGGCCGGTTGGTCGCCATTGGGACCTCTACGGGCGCAGCGTCTATTCTTTCCTGGACCATCAGTCGGTGGAGAATTTTGCCGGATTTCAGTACCACGAAAGCTGCTGGGGCGTGCGTTTCGTGGTTCGCGACTCGATCACCAACCGCTCGGGAACCCGGGAGACCGGCTGGTACCTGCAGTTGGAACTCAGGGGCCTTTCGAATGTCGGATCCGGGGCCGACTCTTTCCTGCACGGGTCGATTCAGGGATACTCCCCGCAATGACATTCCGCACTTTTTCCCTGCTTCTGGTAACCACGGTGGCGTCGGCCATCTGCGCTGCCGCGGCCGACGTTCCGGTGCCGAAAGCACACCCCAGCCATGGCACCCAGCTGGAGCGCATCGTTGCGGTCGTGAACGACGGGGTAGTGACCGAAAGTGAGCTCGACAGCCAGGTGACCGAAGTCACGCAGCGCCTTCGCGCCCAGAATGTCACGCTGCCGGCCGCCGATGTGATGCGCAGCCAGGTGCTCGAACGCCTGGTGCTCGAGACCATACAGGAGCAGCGCGCCGATCACGCCGGCATCACGGTCTCGGATGAGCAGGTCAATGCCGCCCTGCAGGACATCGCAGCGCGCAACAAGGTCAGCTTCGATCAACTGCCCGAGAAACTCGCCGGCGAAGGCATGGTCTATTCGGATTACCGCAAGACCCTCCGCCGCGAGATCCAGCGGCAGATGCTGCGCTCGCGCGATGTTGTCCAGCGAATCAATATTTCGCCGCGCGAACTCGATCGCTACATGGAGCGCATGCGCAGCACGGCTTCGGCCGCCAATGAATACAACGTCTCGCACATCCTGATCGCGGTCGCGCAGGATGCCAGCCCGACGCAGCTCGCGCAGGCCCGCAAGAAGGCCGAGGATGTGGCCTCGCGCGCCGCTGCGGGCGAAGCCTTCAACCAACTGGCGGTGAGTTTTTCCGACAGTCAGACGGCCCTTGAAGGCGGCGCCCTCGGCTGGCTGAAAGGACCCTCGCTTCCCACTTTTCTGGCCGAAGTCGTCCCGCGCATGAAGGCGGGCCAGGTCAGCGACATCCTGCAAACCGGGAGCGGCTTTCACCTGGTCAAACTCAACGAGGTGCGCTCCGCCGCGGGCACGCAGATCATCAAGCAAACGCATCTGCGCCATATCCTCCTCAAGACCAGCGAGGTGGAGGACGACGCCACCGTGAAGCAGAAGCTGACTGAAATGCGCGCGCAGATCCTCGCGGGAGCCGATTTCGCCGTGCTGGCCAAGGCCAGTTCGGCTGATCCGGGCTCGGCCATTGAGGGAGGAGATCTCGGCTGGACTACGCTGGACACCTTCACGCCCGAGTTCGCCAAGCAGGCCGCGGGTCTTAAGGACCTGGAAATCAGCGAGCCGTTCAAGACCCAATTTGGCTGGCACATCGTGCAGGTGCTGGGTCACCGCGATTTCGACAATACTGCCACCGCCGAGCGTGAGCAGGCGTACGCGCAACTGCGGGAAAGCCGGGTCGATGAGGCCACCGACGTGTGGCTGCAGCAGCTGCGCGACGAGGCTTACGTCGAAATTCGGCTCTAGAGCCGCCCTCCGTTGCCTTGAGTGCCGCCCTGCCCATCGCCTTGACCTGCGGGGAAAGCGCCGGCATAGGGCCTGATCTGTGCGTTGCGGCCGCCCAGAGTGCTCGCGATTACCCTTTGGTGTGCCTGGCGGATCGCACGATGCTCCATGAGCGCGCCGAGCGACTCGCTCGCCCTGCCAGATCCAGGAATATGCGCCCGGCGTCGCCGTAACCCGCGCGGCAGGCAACTGTGCGTCCTGCACCAGCCGCTGGCCAGGCCGGCCGTTCCGGGACAAGGTGGACTTGCGCAATGCCCCTGCCACGCTCCGGCTCATCGATCGGGCGGTGCTCGGATGCCAGGACCGGCGAGTTTGCGGCGATGGTTACCGCTCCGGTCCACAAGAGCGTAATCAACGATGCCGGTGTGCCCTTCACGGGCCACACGGAATACATCGCGGCGCTGTGCAAGGTGCCGCTGCCGGTCATGCTGCTGGTGGCCGGCGATTTGCGCATTGCCCTTGCGACCACTCACCTGCCGCTGCGCGCCGTGCCCGATGCGATCACCCACGATGGCCTGCTTGCGGTACTGCGCGTGCTCAGCGGCGGCCTGGAGCAGCTGTTTGGCATTGCGCGGCCGCGAATCGGCGTATGTGGCCTCAATCCGCACGCCGGGGAGAGTGGTCATCTGGGGACCGAAGAGCAGCGGGTCATCAAGCCTGCGATTAACTCGGCGCGCGAATTCGGGCTGGAGGTGAACGGGCCGTATCCGGCCGATACGATGTTTGTGCCGCGAAACCTGGAGATGTACGACGCGGTGCTTGCGATGTATCACGACCAGGGCCTTCCGGTACTCAAGCACGCGGGTTTTGGAGCCGCGGTCAACGTCACGCTGGGCCTGCCCATCGTCCGCACTTCGGTGGATCACGGCACCGCGCTTGATCTGGCCGGCACCGGTCGCGCTGATGCCGGGAGTCTTCTGGAGGCCATCCGACTGGCCGCCGCCCTTAGCGCGCGGCTGCGCTAAGTCAGCGGCCGCCCGCTTCCGCATGCGCGCTCGCAAACGGTTCGGACAGCACTTCCTGCACGATCCGGAAATCATCGCACGCATCATCGCTTGTATCGGCGCGCGTCCAGGCGAGGCGCTGGTGGAGATTGGTCCCGGTCAGGGCGCCTTGACGGCACCGCTTCTTGCCGCCGCCGGGAGCCTGGATGTGATCGAGATCGATCGCGACCTGGCAGCCGCGCTGAGCCACCAGTACCAAGGTCAACCCGCGCTGCGCGTGCACACGGCCGACGCACTTGAAATGGACTACGGCGCGCTGAGCCACGAACGCGCGTCATCCGCTGCGCGTGGTGGGCAATCTTCCCTACAATATCTCCACGCCGCTCCTGTTTCACCTGCTCAACTGCCGCCAGCACATACAAGACATGCATTTCATGCTGCAACGAGAAGTCGTCGATCGGATCGTGGCCGAGCCAGGCAGCAAGCAGTATGGACGACTCGGCGTGATGCTGGCACCGCATGCACGCGCCACGAGACTGCTTGAGATCGGGCCCGGCGCCTTCCGACCCGCCCCGAAGGTGTGGTCGGCGCTCGTCAGGCTCCAGGTGCACCCTGAACCGCCGCCCTGGGCCGCCGAGCCGCACTACGGGGCGGTCGTGGCCGCCGCGTTCGGCCAGCGCCGCAAGACGTTGCGAAACTCCCTTCAGCGGCCTGCTCAGTGCGGCGCAGATCAGCGCCGCGGGCATCGACCCCGGGGTGCGAGCCGAGACGCTTGCGGCCGAGCAATTCGGCCAACTTGCGCTGGCAGTAGCCTCAGGCGCGCGGCTGTGATTCACTACGTACTGATCGGCTAATCGGGGCCCGACGTATGTCAAGTTACGCACAATTGCTGGTCGCCATCGATCTGAGTGATCAGAGCCGCGCCATCGCGGCCAAAAGCGTCGAACTCGCGCGGCAATGGCAGGCGCAGTTGCGGCTCCTGCACGTCATAGAATTTGTGCCCGTCGAGCCGATGAGTGACGCGTTGGTGCCGGTCGTGCAGATTGATGATCGGGTCGTGGCGCGCGCCAAGGAACAGATCGTCGCACTCGCCAGCGGCCTGGGAGTGGCAGCGGACTGCTGCCGGGTGGCCACCGGGAACGTCAAGGCGGAGATCCTGCGGCAGGCCCGCGAGGTCGGCGCGGATCTGATCGTGCTGGGTTGCCGCGAGCGTCACGGGCTATCGATCCTGGTCAATCTGACCGAAGATACCGTACTGCACGGCGCA
Source organism: uncultured Gammaproteobacteria bacterium (assembly GCA_963795685.1). Lineage (GTDB taxonomy): Bacteria > Pseudomonadota > Gammaproteobacteria > Steroidobacterales > Steroidobacteraceae > FEN-1191. Next base: position 797,044 of record CAWCJE010000005.1, on the reverse strand, counting down.
CCCTGCGACGTGCTGGCCATGCGAGTACGCTAGGGCGGCAACATGAATGACCGGAACCAGATCCAGGTTGACGTGGAGACCGCCTACCTCGAGGAGCAGTCCGAACCGGCCGAGCACCGGTTTGTGTTCGCCTACACGATTACCCTGCGCAATGCCGGACAGGTCCCTGCAAAACTCCTGACCAGACACTGGATCATCACCGACGCCAATGGCCGCATTCAGGAAGTTCGCGGCGAGGGGGTGGTCGGCGAGCAGCCGCACCTGCAGCCCGGGCAGGGCTTCCGTTATTCCAGTGGAGCGGTGCTCGAGACTCCGGTGGGCTCAATGCACGGGAGCTACCAGATGCTGGCCGACGACGGGCAGCAATTCGACGCGCCGATAGCCGCCTTCCGTCTGGCCAAGCCAGGACTACTGCACTGATCCTCGAAGAGCGCTCGCCCCTATGAGCCGCTGGGCCATAGGCGATGTACAGGGCTGCCACGCAGAACTTGAGGAGCTCCTGCAGCGCATCCGCTTCAATGCCGATCGCGACCTGCTTCTATTTACCGGCGATCTGGTCAACCGCGGACCGCAGTCGCTCGCCACGCTTCGTCGAGTCCGCAATCTGGCCGCGAACGCGATCGTGGTACTCGGCAATCATGATCTGCACCTGCTGGCAGTGGCGTTCGTGCCCAACCACCGATTGCGCCGCAGCGACACCCTGGAGGAAGTCTTAGAGGCCAGCGACCGCGACTCGCTGCTGGCGTGGCTCCTGGAGCGGCCCTTGGCTCATTACGACAGTGCGCGTCAGGACTTGCTGGTGCACGCCGGCCTGGTGCCGCAATGGCATGCACAGCAAGCCGCACAGCTCGCCGGCGAGGTGGAGAGCGCGTTGCGGCGCGACCCACGGGCGCTGCTCTCGGCGATGTATGGGGATGAGCCGGATCGCTGGGACGAGTCATTGAGCGGGGAAGATCGGCTGCGCTTTATCATCAATGTGCTCACCCGGTTGCGGGTGTGCACGGCGCAGGGGCGCGTGGATCTGCGCCAGAAGGGACCGCCGGGCGACAGCCGAGCGCCGTGGATGCCATGGTTCAAGGTCAGAGAGCGCGCCAGCGCGGCGGTGCGCGTGATTTTCGGCCATTGGTCAACGCTCGGTTTGCATCGGGGCGACGGTGTGCTGGCCATCGACACCGGATGCGTTTGGGGCGGGGCGCTCACGGCCGTCAACCTCGATGATCCGGACGCTCCCACCATAGCCGTTGCCTCCCGCCGCAACTCGGCCGACAGCTAGCTCGGGCACGATTCGCGTAGCATCCCTCGCAACGGCAGGTGTCAGAAGCTCCTTACGAGACTCCGCGGGCCGCTCCTGCGGCAGCTCGCATCAGCCCGCGCATAGTCTAGGGATTGGCCAAATCAATCCAAGACGGCGGGCCGTTCATTGAGCGAGACTTCCAAAACTCCGCAAGTACGAACCGGACAAGGGTCGGGGCCGATCTCGCAAGAGGAGTTCGCGCGACGGTTTCGGGCGCGGTTCAAAGATCCGGCGTTCACCGTCGAGACCGCCCATATCGACAAGCTCCTGCAGGTCGCCTGGGAGGCTTATGTTGCGGGCCGCAAAGCCCCCCTCACCCGACCGGCAGGAGCGGAGTTTGCCGATCCAGCCTACGACTTGTCGACGGACTGGCTGGATACTCGGGCCAAGATCCAGGCAGCGCAAATCCGACACGACCGGCAAGATGCACCGCTCCGGGTACTGCTCATCTGCGGCGCCGCCCGCAATGACAAAACATGTCCGGGCGAGATGTCGAAGAGTTTTCGCCTGACACAGCTGGCTGCCGACATCTTCAAGGGCGCCCAAATCGAGGTCGACCTGCTCGATCTGAGTGCACTCACTTCCGAGTACGGCAAGGTCATCTATCCGTGTAAGGCCTGCGTTTCGACCGCCATGCCGCTGTGTCACTGGCCTTGTTCGTGCTATCCCAATCACAGTCTGGGTCAGGTGACGGACTGGATGAGCGAGATTTACCCGCGGTGGGTCGCCGCCCAGGGAATCATGATCGTCACGCCCGTGTATTGGTACCAGGCACCGAGCGTTCTTAAACTCATGATCGATCGCCTGGTCTGCGCTGACGGAGGCAACCCGGACCCGACAACGCACGCACGGCAAGTCCGCCGCAGAGGCCAAGGCGCTGGAACTCAATGGGCTGGCCATATCCCAAGCATTTGGCGGGACGCTCATATTCGATCGTCGTGCACGGCGATTCGGCCGGCACCGAGACCCTCAGGCGATGCCTTTCTGACTGGTTGAATGACATGCACCTGATTGAGGCCGGAGCCGGCGCCTGTATCGACCGTTACATCGACTATTACGGTCCGTACGCCACCAGCCACGATGCGCTGGATAACGACGGCTGCGTTGCAAGAGGAAGTGCGGAACGCGGCACGCGCTTTGAGCGCCCATCTCGTGCAACGACGTGCGGGACAAGTGGCACCCGATGAGAACCTGCATCGATCCTCGGCCCAAATAGCCACGCACGCTCGAAGCAAAAAAGGCTGATCGCGGACGCGGCGGCGATACCCTCGGTACCGCCGCCGCCTCCGCGACCTGAACGCTCTCCTGAATCCCTGTACGAACCCGGCCCTTTGTGTCAGTACCTCGCGCGTACGCCGAGCGCGTAGCGCGGCTCGAACTGCGTTGTATTCAGCTTCATGTCCGGCCAGACCAGATAGTAGTGCTCGGACTCCTTCGTGAGGTTGGAGCCTTCGGCAAAAACTGACCAGTGCGGCGCGAACTGGTAGCTCGTGGACGCATCGACGTAGAACGTTGAGTCCTGGTATTCCTCGAAGCCGGTGATGCCACCGTAATCCTGCGCCACCGCGCGCTCCGACCGATAGTTTCCGGCGACGCGAACCTCCAGTTTCTTGCTCTGGTACCAGAGAATAATGTTCGCCTGCTCCTTTGAATTTTCCTGGAATGGGATTGTGTTGCCGGCAATGTCCTTGCCCACATCGCTCGGCGAGTAGGTGAAATTCGCGTCGATCCCAGATTTGCGAATTGACCCGGCAGGAAATCAAACGCCTGCTTGATGCCGAATTCCAGTCCATGGAGCGACTTTCCGGTTCCCTGGCTGGGTCCGCTGACACCCACACAGCGCCGCACCACCCCGTCCTGATCGGGAAGATCACAACGCGTGGAGCCTTGCTGCACGATGAAACTCGCTACATCGACGTAAAACGCCGCAAGGCTGATCATGCTCGAGCGGTTGATGTAGTACTCCAACGACATGTCGTAGTTTGTCGAGCGCCACGGATCCAGATCGGGATTGCCCGCCTGTTGGCCCGCCGTATACGGCGAACACGGCCGGAGGGCCGGCGGTATAGGCGTAGTTCAGCGTCAGTCCTCCGCCCCACTGGTCCAGATCCAGCAGCTGCATGTTCTTCGAATACGCCATGCGCAGGCGCAAATTATTACGCAGGTCGAAGTACACGTTGACCACCGGTAAGGTGTCGGTGAAATTCCGGTCGGTGTTGACGATTCCACCATCGTGGGGATTGACGTAGTAGGCCACCGCCTCCGGGCTTACGCTGTGCTGGTCGATGTTCAGGTCCGTCTTGATGAACTTCACGCCGACATTGCCACCAAACGGGACAATCGCGGTGCCCTGGAAGTTGGCCTGCAGATAGCCGGTCGTCTGACTGACATCGACCCGCCAGGTGCCCGCCGGGTCATAGTCGCGGACCTCGCCTGGATACATGGCGTTCTGGAACGCCAGAACATCGTCCATGATTTTCGGATCCAGCGCGTAAATGCTCACGCCCTGCACCCCCGCCAGGTGCTGATACAGCCTGGTGTTATTGGCGATCATCGCGCCCAGCTGGTTAGGATTCAGGCCCACGAGGGGGTTGGCACGGTAGAACCCGGTCACCGGATCACCCGCCTTGCAGGCCCCAGGAATGCCCTGGCCGTCCAGCACGATGTCCGCGGCCTTGTAATGCTGGTAGCAACCGCCGGGGACCGGGATCCTGGTCGACAGATCTTCTTCGCCTGTCGCCGGATCGATCACTGGATTGTAGTAAGCCAAGCCGCCATAGACCGGCGCAATCAATGCGAAGTTTTCGTTTTGGGCGGTCCGCTCTCCCTGTCGTAGGCCGAAATCAAGGCTGATCGGATGATCGCTGAATTTGAAGTGGCCGTCGGCGCGCAGCACCTGCATCGTAGCGCTGCGATCGTAGTCGCCTTCGGAAGCGACAGTCTTGAGTGCGAAGGCGCTCTCGTTGCCCAGCTTTGACTGGATCGAGCTGGGTAAGGCGATCCCCATGTGATTGCCTGAGAAATCAAGTCCTGCGACGTAAGTGTTGGGCGCGAAGCCGTAGGGGTTGAACGCGCGCGATCCGCCCGGGACCACATAGGCGTAGGTCGCCGGCGGAACTGGAGGCGGCAGCGCATCGACCGGGCTGTTCTTCCAGATGGACCCGTCCGAAACCGCGTACTGCAGGTAACTCTCCATGTGCAGCTGGCTGGCGTTGGCGTATACCCCGCGCAGCTCACCGGTAAATTTTCCGCCCTGGTCGTAAGCAAGTTCGAGGTTGAAGTTTCTCGAGTTCGAGTTGGTGACGTTGTCGTCGGAATAGGTTTCGATATCCCCCATGTAGAACTGGCGCTGGGGCGCGATGTAGAAGTCGTTTAGAGGGGCACCGCTGTCAGCGCCGTTGTAGCCGTTATAGACCTGGACTCCCGTGTTGCGGGCGCCGATCGGAATAAAGGTGGCACCGTCCCAGTTGGCGGAATTGAGCTGGTAGCCCGTCTGGCGATCGTAGCTGTCCTGCTTCGTGTAAAAGAAATCGCCCAGCACCTTGAGCCCGGCGCCGAGGTCGCCCTGGAAGGAGGCATTCAGGCCCAAGCGCTTGTTTTCCAGTTGCTCGTCGATGGCCGCGTAGTCCGCCGTGTTGTAGTACACGCCGTTGGCCTTGCCGTCACCGTTCACGTCAACATCGCACCCGGTGCCGTCGCTGGAGGTATCCAGATAATGATTGGGGTCATCCGGATCGCCGCCAAAGATGCAATTCGACGGATGGAGCATGTGCACGCCCGGAGGTATTGGTGCGCCGTTGTACGCGCCAAGGAACCCGACGTCGGCCACGGTGTTGTCCGAGGTCTCGCCCACCAATTCGCCGCTGTACTGCCCCATGCCATCGAAGGAATGCTCCAGGGTGGCATCGGAATAGGCGGCTGAGACCACAAAGCCCCAGCGTTCAGCGTGATAGCCGATCAAGGCGTCGGCTTCGCCCTGATCTTTATTGGTCTGACTGCCGTGCAGGGCGGCGGCGGAAACCGCCGTGGTCCAGCCCGGATCCAGGTCATAGGGCCGTCTGGTCTTCAGATTGATCGTGCCCGTGATGCCCGCATTGAGCAGATTGGCCGTCGGTGATTTGACGACATCGGCCCCGGAGAACAACTGCGAGGGGATATCGCTGAAATCAGGCTGCACGCTGACAATCGAACCGCTGGTCAGGAAGGCCTCGCCATTGAGAAGCGTACCGACCTGCGGAAGGCCGCGAATGTTGACGCTGGTGCCCTCCCCGCCTTCGCGATTGATCTGCACGCCGGTAATGCGTTGCAGAGAATCCGCGATCGTCCGGTCGGGCAATTTGCCGATGTCCTCCGCGGAAATACTGTCCTGGATGGACGCCGCATCGCGCTTGAGTTCGACCGATCTTTGCTGTGAGGCGCGCACGCCGGTGACGACCACTTCCTCGAGGACCGGCTGTTGATCCGAAGTCGGCGGCGTCTGGGCGTACAGGCCGGCACAGGCTGTCAGCAGGACCATGGCCGCGCACACATTTTGTTTGGTGAACATTTATTTCTCCCTTCCTCAAACTAATTGGGTAATGGCGTGTTCAGCACTTCCATTTGCCATTTATTCGTCGCGTGATCGAGGTGGCTCTGGTAGCCGTAGAATCTACCGTTAAATACGTGCTGAAAGAGACAGGCCCGCTCGCCGGTCTGCACAGGATTGCCGGCCGCCGGAAGAAACGGGCCCTCGGCGGTGTTGCCGTAAAACACCTTGACCTGCCACACGCCCTGCTGCTTGTCATCGTAGCGATTGGGGTAGATTTCCGTGGCCAGGTAATAAATTCCCTTTCGATCAGGTCCAGCCCGTAGGCACGTACAGCAGGTTCGGCGCGGCCACGGTCTCGGCCGAGTGCATGAGAATCTTCTCCGGCGCCTGGCTCAGTTCTCCGATGCGGTCCGCGCTTTTACTGACAATATCGAAATAGTTCTCGTCGTTGCCGCGATAGAAAATTAGAAAAAAACGCTTCGTGACCGGGTCACGGAACAGATTGGGATTCTGATTGCGCTGCTTCGGCACCGGCGGAGCCAAATTCTTGAGCTCGGTGAGCTGGATGCCATCCTCCGAACTTGCCAGAACGATACGGCTGCTGGGCGTGTCGTAATCGCGCGTGATCGCAAAATACAGGGTATGCGGATGTGCCGGATCCGCACCCATCAAGACGGAAGGCCAGCGCGCATTCAGCCACAGCGGATTATGCTCGTACTTGGTCCAGTGGATGAGGTCGTTACTGCGCATCAGGCCCATGCCGCGGCCGTTGTTGAGGCCGTACCACGCCCAGTAACGGTATCCCGCCTTGTTCATCTCCAGTACCGACATGGTGTGCGGCTGCTGATCGCCCTCCCAAGCCTGCTCCGGCAAGGCGAGCAACTGCGGCTCGGGCAAATTCAGATACGCCGGGTGCAGCTTGTACCGGCGCTGCCAAGAACAACGCCGAGCGCCAGAAGGGAGGAAATCAATATCAATCGCGGCCGGCGCGCCGCTGCTTAGCACCGTGTGCGCCACTGCGAGGATTCGCACACGTTTTGGGTGTCTGGTCACGCTTTTGCTCCGATCAAGGCATTGTTGATGAGCGGCTTGGCCCAGAAACCAACGCTCAGGACACAACCGAATGTGAGGTACAGAACTAACATCCCGGTGCGCAGGCCGTAGTGGTCTCCGATGCCGCCAATCAGCAACGGAATTACCGCACCGCCCATGATTCCAGTGCACAAGATTCCGGCAAAGGGTCCGTGATGCGCCGGCACCGAATTGAGAGCCAGGGAAACCAGCGTCGGCCACATGATGGAGGCGAACAGCCCGATGCAGGGAAATGCCAGCAAGGAAACCTGGGCGGGACCGAACAGCGCCAGGGTAAGCATGGCCAGCGCACCGAGAGAAAACCCGATCAGGACGCGACGGCTGTCGTATAGCTTGAGCAGCAGCATGCCGACCAGGCATCCGGCCGTGAGCAGTCCCCAGAAATACGAGACCGCAGAAGCGCCCTGCGAATGCGGGTCAAATCCGTGATAGCGATAGAGAAACTGCGACATCCAGTCAGCGCTGCCCTGCTCACAACCCACGTAGGCGACAATCGAAAGGAAATAGAGCCAGGTCACCGGGTTGCGGAGCAGCTCACCGTACATCGCCAGGGTCCCGGCCGATTCGTCCGCGGAGCGCTCGACCTTGGGAAGCTTTCAAGGTCGCCACATACAAGGCCATCGCCACGGTGGCGAAGGCGAACAGCCAGTAGATGGAAACCCACGGCAGTGCGCTCGGAGTCACGCTCGCGAGCAGTCCGAGCAACGGCCCGCTCGGATGTCCGCCAGCCCCCAGCCGGGTAACCAGATAGGCATACACCATGGGGCTCAGGAAGGAAGCGGCGCCAAAGACCAGCTGGGCGAACGCGGAGTTAAACGCAAAGTGGGCCTCGCCACCGGCCACCCGCAGCAGGGGATTGATGGCCACCTGGAGCGCCGCCATGCCAGCGCCCATGACGAACAGCGACAGCACCGCAACTTGATAAGTCGGGAACAGGGCAAAACTCAGCGCCCCGGCCGTGCCGAACAGGAACGACACGATGATCAGCGACTTCTCGCCCCACCGCTCCACCAGGAAGCCGGCAGGAATCGACATCACACCGTAGGCGATGAAGAACGAGAACGGCAGTACCGCCGCCATCGTCGAGCGAGACGCGGAAGCCGCTGATGATATCGGGCACCAGCGGCCCAAGAATGTTGGTCAGGAAGGAAATAACGAAGAAAATCAGGAACACCAGGCCCACGATGAAACGACCTGAGCGTCCACGTTCTTTATTTTTGCTGGAACTGCGGCCATCACTCAGTTCCCGTAATCTTGGTGGCCTGCTCGAAATGACCCGCTTCCCGGCCAACAAGTCCCGCCAGAGCCAGAGTCATCATCTGCACCGGCAGGATCTCGAGTATCGGGCGAAGCGGTCGGCGCATTCCGCCACGCGGAACGCGGGCAGACTCGCATCGTTCCAATCTCATAGCAATGCGCCGCCCCTGGCGAGCAAATCGCGCGCCAGTCGATGATTGAGCGTCTGCGTGCGGCTGTCACCGCTGAAAACGCCAATGAGCATGTCCGGACGCAGCATCTCGATCGGGCCGTGGCGAAACGCCGCGCTGCTCATGCCTTCGGCATGCACGCGGGCCGCTTCCTTGATGATCAGGGCTCCCGTACCCACGGCGCTCAGCGAGCTGCCACGCCCGGTGAGAAATAGATGCCGAATGCCCCGTAGCTTTTCCGCCAGAACTTCGCTGTTCTCCCGCCAGCCGTTGCAGGTATTCGGCGACCATATCGGGTACCGACTTGAGCTGCGCCAGGCACTGTCTCTCCTCCTGACCGGACAGCACGGCCGCCAACCACTGGAGCGCAAGCATGTTCGAGACATAGGTCTTGCACGAGACCGAGAATTCCGGGCCCGGCCTGGGAAAGCAGTGTCAGATCGGCTCGTTGCGCCAGGGCGCTCGTGGCGGTATTGGTGACGCCAAGGATCCGGGCGCGCCGATCCAACTCCAGAAGTCGTACCGTCTCGGCGCTTCCGCCGGACTGCGAAACCGCCACGATAAGGGTTTGTTCATCGAGCAGAGGTACGCCGTAATGGACCAGCTCTGAGGTCTCCATCATGACGGGATTCAGGCCCGCCTCGATCAAAGCGAGATTGATCGGATGCAAGGTGTGATACGAGGAGCCCATGCCGGTCAGCACCACTCGACGCCAGGAGCGCGCCCCCACAAACTTCGGACCTGTTGCCACCGACCCGCTTCGCCAAGCCACGCGAGCGTCGCACGCAGAGCCTGCGGCTGGGCCATGAGATCCTGGAAATATTGTCCCTCGATTATTTTTGGCACGGTTTTCAATGCGTTCATCTCAACTGTTTCCGTAGCGGTGATTCCACACGGCACCTGCGCCGATCAGTGGCGCATCGTTTCCAAGGGCAGCCGGCACCAAATCGACGCTTGCGGCGGGCACCAGGCCGCAATTCCGCAGCATGACGGCCCGGATCGTCGGCATGAACAGGTCGGCGCTTTCCATGACGCTGCCTGAGAGCGCGATGACCTCGGGGGCGAACATGGTCGTAAGGTTGGCGACGCCAACACCCAGGTAGTTGCCCTCTCGCTCGATCTCGCGTCGCGCGAGCGGATCCCCTTGGCGAGCCAACTGGCATACATCCTGAGCTGTGAGTCGCTCGCGGCCCGGGTAGTCGCTCGGAGCGTCTTGGACGAAGCGTGCGGCGATGGCCGGACCGCTCGCGAGAACTTCCCAGCAGCCTCGAGCGCCGCAATAACATGAGGGCCCGGAGGCTTCGATGACGTGGTGCCCGATCTCCGGGTGTGCGCCATCCACCCCCCGATAGAGCGACCCATTGAGCACTACGCCGGCCCCGATGCCGGTACCCACGGTCACGCAAATTAGGTGCCGCTTGCCTCGGCCTGCACCCCACCTCAATTCACCCAGCGAGGCCGCGTCGGCGTCATTTTCCATCGCGACCGAGAGATTGAATTGTCGTGTCAGCCATTCGACCGGATTGCACCCGCGCCAATCCGCCAGAAATTCCACCGAACCGATCTCGCCACTCAGCGGGTCGATCGGACCGGTGCAGCCGATGCCGATGCCGCTCAATTCGACCCCGGCGCGTTCGCTCGTGGTGCCCAGCATCTCGGCGACGCGCTGCATGGCCACCTCGAAACCCTCGGCCACCTGCGTTGCATGCACTTGCTTGGCGAGTACTCTGCCAGTGGCGTCGATGGCGCCGACCGCGATCTTGGTGCCACCGATGTCGACGGCTCCGACCACCGGATGCTGGCTCGCCATGGCTAGGGCTGCCGCCATTCCAGAATGGCGCCCCCATAAGCAGGCATATCCACCACCCAACCCCCTTTGTCGCCAGCCACGGCGCTACTGCCGGTCGTATCCAGTCGTTTGAGCTCGTGCACGGGCAACGTCATCGTCACCCGGGTCTTGAGCGCATCACCACTGTGATTGGCGAGCACGATGTAGCCGCGGCCACGTCCGCCCAACGCGCTGGCCTCGACGGACGGTTGATCGGTGGAGACACGCGCATGCACAGAACTCCAGTCACGCAATGCGCGATACAGGCGATGGGCCGTCTCATGGTTCTCGAAGGCCTCGGGCTGGCTCCCCAACCAGGCCTCGAGCGGATAAGCCGAAAGGAGCGTGCGCCCTTTGCCGAGCATATGCGCCACCAGGGCCGGACGTTCCTTATCGTCAACGGCGATGACATCGCCGCCATCCACTTCGAGCCCCGTGCCCCAGTATTTCGCTGCCGCCCCCGGCGCCGTGAAGTGAAAAGTGTCCCCGGGAACCAAATCGCCGAAGGGCTTGACGATCTTTAGCGTCACTTCGCTGGCCACGACCGTATCGGTCATGCGCGCCCCGAAAAGAGATGTCATTTCCGGAATCGCGCCATTGGCGGAGAGCGAGGCATAGAGCACCCCGCCATCTTTTACGTAGGTGGTGGCGCGTTCCCAGAAGTCCGTGTGCAGGTGCACGAAGACCGGATCGGTCGCGGTCAGTGGCGAGGGCAATAGAACCAGCGCGTATTGGCGCCAGTCGTCAGCTTCCCGTGGCAGTGCCGGTTGGAGTCCGGCGCGATGGGCGAGTATGAAAGCCGAAAGTACGGAACTCATTACCCACTGATTGTCATTGTAGGGGGCGGCAGGCTGACCGTTGACCGCCCCGCCCTCACTGACCGAGACATAGGGAATAACTTCCGGGCCGGTAAGACCGAATCGAGAAAAATCGCCGCGGGTACGGGCCCACTCCTCCGGAATCACGATGGCCGCATCTCCCGCAGGTATCGTGAGCTCATCCAGATTCATCCGGGCGACAGTTTGCTCGAACGCCTGAAAGGACACGCCTTGCGGCCGCATTTGCCGATCCCAGGTGGTCAGTCCGAATTGCGTCTCGTGGGGAGAGCGCAAATAGGGCACTTTGCGGTACTGCGCGGGCGCCGCATCGGTGTAGCACCACAGCAGAAACCCGTTTGCCCCGGCGGCAAGTGCGGAGTAAAGGCTGACGCGATCAAAGTCGCTGATCTTCCCAGGCGTGTATTGCGCCGATGAGGCGCCCATTTCCTGCACCATGACCGGGCGGCCCGCACCGCGGCTAAGCGTGGTCTCAAAGGCCGCCCCGTACGTGCTTCGTTCCGACACCATCGGATCGGGAAACAGATCGGGCGTATAGATCGTGTACGGGTGCACGCTAAGAAAATCGACGTCTGCGGCAATGGTGTCGGGACGGAACGGCCCGTGTTCCATGTCCTGGGTGCTGACGCCAACCACGATGGGATGCATCTTGTCGAACTTTCGCAGACCGCCGGCGATCAACCGCGTCCAGTTGACCGCCATGGCATCGCTGGTATCGGTGGCGATCCAAAACGGCGGCTCGTCCGTCAGATCCCAGGCCAATATTGCCGTCTCGTGCGCATAACGGCGCCCGAATTCCTGCGCATGGTTGGTTTCGAGCCTCAGCATTTCCGGATCCGCCTGCGGATTGCGGCCCAGTCGCCACGGCACGTCCCAGTACGCTTCGCCCACTTCGCCACCCACAAACAGCGTGGGATGCAGGTAGATGTGGTGCTTGTGAGCCAGAGCAATCAGTTGGTCGAACTGTTCGAAACGCCTGCGGATTGTAGTTTCCGGGGCGCGGCTCAAACCAAGCCCACATCAGATCGAGACGCACCGTGTTAAATCCCATGCGCTCCATCTGCGCAAAGTCCGCGGCGATGTCCTGGGGATCCCACTGCAGGGGCCACTGCATGGCGGCTTTGGCCGGCACCCAGTGGGCACCTACCACCAGGAAACGGTGGCCGTCCCGGCTGAAGTAATTGCCGTCCAGTGTCGCCGCCGGCAGCGTGGACGTTCGCGCCCCACGCTGGTGCGCTTCCACCGCAATACAACGCCCAGACGGCGAGCGCCAAAAGGCATGCTGCCGTGCTGATCCTTCGGTCGAATTGCGCCCTGGATTGCAATGTATGTTTTTCCAGCCAGTACTCAGAATGGGTGCGAAAATGCCCACTAGTACCCATCCCCGTTAAGTGTCATCATATTATCATATGTGCTAATGAGCAATCCTTGGCAGACAGCGAGGATGCGTCGGACCGATGCGCGGCAACAGTACTGACAAGACCGTAGCGACCGTGCCATTGGATCTGCACGTCGATACCGACAGCTTCGTACCCTATTACCAGCAAGTGGTCGAGCAGGTCCGCGCCCTGGTCAAATCCGCGGCACTGCGCGAAGGGGACGTCTTTTACTCCGAAGGCGAGATTGCCGGCCTACTGGGCATCAGCAAGATGCCGGTGCGGCAGGCTTTCCTGAAGCTCCGCTCGGAAGGCCTGCTGATCATCGAAAAGGGCAAGCGGCCGGTGGTCGGCTCAAGCCGGGTGCCTTGGAACTTCCAGCAGCTGCGCGGATTCAGCGAGGAGATGCGGCGGCGCGGACTTGTGCCCTCGGCAAAGGTGCTCAGTCTCAAACGTGCCTCGGCCAGCGCCGAGGTGGCCCACGCGTTGCACCTTGCAGCGGGCGATCCCGTTTTTGCGTTGCGGCGGCTGCGCTACGTCAATGGCGAACCAGTCGCGCTGGTCACCAGTTATCTACCGGCGGCGCTGTTTCCGGATCTCGATCGGCAGGATCTGGGTAAATCCTCGCTCTATGCTGTATTCGAGAAGGTCTACAAGCGCAAGCTAAATTGGGCCGAAGAAGAGATTGGCGCGGTTATCGCCAGCCGAGAAGTCGCCCGCATTCTGGGGACAAGCGCGGGCAAAGCCTTATTGTTTGTGCGCGAGACCACTTATGACTTGCGGCGCATTGCCATTGAGCATAGCCATTCGCTATTGCGCGCCGATCGCTACAAGGCTACGGTGGTCTCGGTTCGAAAGCGCTGAGTCAATTCACGGCCCGTAGTGCAGCGTAAGTTCCGGCGTCGTCGCAATGTATGCTCCCTGCGGGACCGGAAGTACTGTCACAGCTCCGGCTGACGGGCACGCTCATAATGACGCGTTGCGCGCCATCGACTTCGAGGTGTCCGAAGGAACCGGGCCGCACCGCAAATTCGAGCCGAATCGGCCAGGCATGGCCCTGCGCGAGCGCCAACCTAAGTCCCCTCCCCCGCAATGCCGGTGAGATCAACGCGCAGGGCATTGCGATCCCAAGTTTGTGGGAGCACCGGGGCTGTAGCACCCGCCTCGGGAACCACCAACAGCTCTGCGGCAAGGGGCGGAGCTGCGGCGGGCGCGTGATGCCAGGGCCACAGGTGTTGCATATGGCTGCAGGCGCCAAGCCCCGCTCCGAGCGCGAGCAGCACGAGACAAGTCCCGAGCCGCCGCAAAGAGCCCAAAGTGTCTGTATTCAAGGCAATTTCCTCGAAAAGCCCGGCTGAGTTTGACCCACCGAACACTCGCGAAGAATGCCCGGGTTTGCGTACCATACGCGAGCTTCGACAGATTTATCAGCCGCCGGGTTTCGTCGACATAATATAGTCGTATGCAGACTTTACTACCGCTGAATTTGCGTCGCTGGATCGACGAGCACCGTTCACTGCTCAAACCTCCCGTGGGCAACAAGCTCATATTTGAGGACAGTGAATTTATCGTGATGGCCGTCGGTGGTCCCAATGCTCGACGCGATTTCCACGTCGATCCCGCCGAAGAGTTTTTCCACCAGCTCGAAGGAGATATGGTGCTTCGGGTGGCCGAGAACGGCAGGATTCGCGATCTGCCCATACGCGCCGGTGAGATTCTGCTCTTGCCGCCGCGCATCCCGCATTCGCCGCAACGTCCGGCTGGCACCGTAGGTCTGGTCATCGAGCGCCGACGACGGCCCGGTGAGCTCGACGGACTTCAGTGGTACTGCGAGCAGTGCGGAAATCTGCTTTACGAGGAATACCTGGCACTCACCGACATCGAAACTCAGTTTCCGCCGGTATTCGATCGTTTCTACGCCAGCACCGAGCATCGCCGCTGCCAGCGCTGTGGCGCGCTCAGCCCACCCGCGGCAGCGCCCGCCGCCGCTGATTGAGAGATGGCGATGGTAAATACCCGGGTGCTGCAATCGGTCACGTTTGAAATCGAAGGCACCGGCTACACGGCAGATCTTGGCAAGCCCTGCAGTCTGGCCATCGCACTCGATTTCGATGAAGTGCAGCCGCGATGGTTCAGCGCACCGGCGGCACGCAGCGCGCCTTTCTCCAATGGCAGTTTCAGCGGCCGGGTGCACAGTGGCGCCAGTTGCAACTGCAGCACGGTGTCGCTCACACCGCATCTGGACGGCACGCACACCGAATGCGCCGGACACCTGACGCTCGAGCGGATCGACGCTCGAACGGTAGTGCCGGTGGGTTTCTTACCGCACTGCTCGTAAGCGTGACGCCGATGCCTGCGCATGGCACGAGGAGAGCAGCGATCCGGCGCCTCACCATGATGATCTGCTGATTACAGCCGCCGCACTGGCGCGCGCCTGGCCCGCCAAACTCCCGTTCGCGCCTCAAGTCACTGATCGTGCGCACGCTTCCCAACCCCCCGAGCAAGCGTTCGCGGGACTATCGATCCGAGCCCGCGGCATACCTGTCGCTCCAGGCCGCTTCCCTGCTGGTGGCGCGCGGCATCGAGCACCTGGTGCTCGATGTGCCCTCGGCCGATCGCGCCGAGGACGGCTGGAAGACTCAGCGCGCACCGTGAATTCTTTGGCCTGCCCCCCGGGGTCGTATCGCTGAGCTCGGTGCGCAGGCCACAATGCACCATCACCGAATTGGCCTACATTGAAGATTGCGTAGTCGACGGAGCGTACCTGCTCGAACTGCAAATTCCAGCCCTTGGAGGCGATGCAGTCCCGTCGCGACCTCTGCTGTTCCCGGTGCGTTCCGCGTGACGGGACCTCCCCGCCCCACTACCCACGCTGGCGCGTGCAAACGAACTGGACGCGACCGACACCCTGAGATCCTGGCGAGCGCGCTTTGCCCTGCCGCGCGATCAACGCGGACAGGAACTGATCTATTTGTGCGGTCATTCCTTGGGACTGGCGCCGATCGGTGCGCGCGCTCGGGTGCTGGAGGAGCTGGAAGACTGGGAACGACTGGGAGTGCTGGGCCATGAGCACGCGAGGCGCGATTGGATAGGATACGCCGAGCGATTAGCCCCCGGCCTGGCGAGCCTGGCCGGTGCCGAGCCTGCCGAAGTGGTAGCAATGAATTCGCTCACCGTAAACCTGCACCTGCTGTTGGCCAGCTTCTACAGGCCCACGCCGGACCGCCACCGGATCCTCATCGAGGCCGGCGCGTTCCCCTCCGATCGTCACGCGCTGAGCTCGCAGATTCGCTGGCACGGCTATGATCCTGCCACCGCGCTCGTTGAAGTCAGGCCGCGATCCGGTGAAGAGCTACTCCGGTCAGAGGACATCGAGGCGCAAATCGGCGCCGAAGCAACGGGCTTGGCGCTCGTGTTATGGCCGGGCGTGCAGTACCGCACGGGCCAGGCCTTTGACCTGGATTTCCTGGCGCGCCGCGCACACCAGGCCGGGGCGCTGGTGGGATTCGATCTTGCACACTCGATCGGGAACCTGCCGCTCAGCTTGCACGATGGCGGCGCGGATTTTGCCGTCTGGTGCGGCTACAAATATCTGAACGGCGGACCAGGGGCGATCGGCGGGGCGTTCGTCCATGCAAGACACGCCGATGACCCGCGCTTGCCGCGGCTGACAGGATGGTGGGGCAGCAATCCCGCCACTCGATTTCGAATGGGCGATGATTTCGAGCTTTCGCCAGGAGCAGCCGGCTGGCAGGTGAGCAATCCGCCGGTGCTGTCTGCCGCGCCTCTATACGAATCGCTCGAGATGTTCACCGTCGCAGGCCTCCATGCTCTGCGCGCGAAATCGGAGCGCCTAACGAGCTTCCTGCACGAGCCCTGCTCAGCCAGTGCCGCGACCACATAGAGATAATTACCGGCACGGATCCTCAGAAACCGAGGCTGCCAGCTTTCAATTCGAGTTCGCGGCGGAACGGAGCGGGCGCGGCGCGTGTACGCAGCGCTGGGAGAGCGCGGGGTGATTGCTGACTGGCGCGAACCGGACACGATTCGCCTGGCGCCTGTACCCTTTTACAACGGCTTTACGGATGCCTGGCGAGCGGCGGAACAGCTCGCCAGAGCGTTGGATGATGCGCTGAGTGAGACTGACATTCCTTTCGCGGAAGTGCATTGGGTGAGAGTCAGCCGGCGAAGACTCAGGGCGCGATGTACTCATTGTCGGTGCCGGCCCGGTGGGTGTGCTGCTTGCCATCTTGTTGGCCCGGGAAGGCCGGCGCGTAAGGATACTGGAGCGGCGTTCCGATCCGCGAAATGCAGGCAGTGAACGCGGACGTTCCATCAATCTCGCGCTCGCCGCGCGCGGTCTGCTCGCGCTGGAGCGTGCCGGAGTACTCGCAGCCGATCCGCGCGGACATGGTCGAAATGCGTGGTCGGCGCCTTCACGACCAGGCCGGAAACGGTCCGCTGCTGCCCTATGGGCAGCACGCGGGAGAGTCCATCTACGCAATCAGCAGGGCCAGGCTCAATGTCGCGTTGATCGAGGCCGCAGCGATCGCTGCCGACGATAGAAATGCGCTTTGAACAGCGAGGATTGGACGTTGAGCCGCAATCTGGAACGGTGCAATGGCGTAGCGAAATCGACGCTACGGAGCACCAAGCTGCCGCTGCCTTGGTCATCGGTGCTGATGGAGCCGGATCGGCGCTGCGCAATGCACTTCACGATCGCGGACTGATGCAGTCGACGGAAGAGGTTCTGGCTCATGACTACAAGGAACTGCACATTCCGCCCTCTGATAGAGGCGGGCCGGCACTCGAGTTTCACGCGCTGCACGTCTGGCCGCGCGGTGACTATATGCTCATTGCCCTCCCCAATCCCGACGGCTCGTTCACCGCCACGCTGTTTCTTCCGGCCCATGGTACGCCGGGGTTCGATACCTTGGCTTCTCCTTCGTTGGCGCGTGCATTTTTTGCGGCACAATTTCCAGACGCGCTGGCGCTCATCCCCGATTTCGACCATCAATTTATCCAACATCCTCAGGGGAAACTCGCGACCCTCTACTGCTGGCCATGGCACGTGCGGCGCTTGTTGCTCATTGGCGATGCGGCCCACGCTATCGTGCCGTTTCACGGACAGGGCCTGAACTGCGGATTTGAGGACTGTGCACAGCTCGCCGATCTGCTGTCCCGCCACGCAGATCCGGATGCCGCATGCGCGGAGTTCGAACGCTCGCGTCGCCCAAACACCGACGCGATTGCCACGATGGCAATCGAGAACTATCAGGAAATGCGCGCCACCGTGCTGGCACCGGATTTCGCCACGACGCAAACAGCTCGCGCTCGATATGGAATTACGCTTCCCGCACCGCTTCATCCCCCGATACGCAATGGTCATGTTTCACGCCGACATTCCGTACGCCGAGGCGTTCCGGCGTGGCGCGTTACAGGAGCGCGTGATCGACGCGCTGATTGCCGCGCGCGCCGACGCGCAATCTGCCCTCGCGGCGCAACTGATCGAGGAGGCGGGTTTGTAAGTGCATTCGCGAAACCCGCGCTCACTTCCGATCAAGCGTAAGGAACGTCATCGCGTACGCATGCCGATCGTCGGCGGCGTGTTCGATGCGCGCGACCTCACGCCACCGTTCCGCGTGATAATCCGGGAAAATCACATCGCCATCGACGATGGCGTGCACGAGAGTCAATTCCAAGTCGGTCGGTCTGAGGAAGAGTCTGTTTGTAGACCTCCGCACCGCCTATCACGCAGAGTTCAGAGCTGCCGGCGGATTGCTCCAGGGCCTTGCGTCAGACTGGCCACGCCCTGGACGCCTGCCGGAAGGGTCTGTGGATTTCGGGTGAGCACTAGGTTGGTCCGTCCCGGCAACGGTCGGCCGATCGCATCGAAGGTCCGCCGGCCCATCAGAATCGGCCGTCCGATGGTAAGGGTCTTGAACCGCCGCAAATCGTCCGGCAAATGCCAGGGCAGGGTGCCGTCACGCCCGATGACACCATTGTCTGCAAGTGCGGCGACGATCGTCAGCTTCAAAGTTCAACCTGGGTGGCCAGCACGATCACGCGCCGGTCGGGCATGCGGAAGAAGTCCACGGCCTGGGTGCTGCGCCGCTGCATCCACGCAAAGGCGCGGCGGCTCATGCCCTCATAACCGCCCCGCGGTCGCGACCGAACCAGATGCCAGCCCAGAAAGAATGAACAGTCCTGCCCGAAGAGCTTCAGCCCGCGCACGCGGCATTGCTTCAAGGCCGCGCTGACATCCGGGGTTTCCATAAACCCAAAGCGGGCGGTAACCAGGTGCACATTTTCGAACAAGGCATCAATCCGCACCCGATCATTCGGATCCTGGCGCGGCGTGCGCACAAATTCCATGTTGAGGAACACGATCCGCTCGTGCGCGACGTGGTAGTGCTCCAGACTGCGCAGCAAGGCCGTCGGGACGAAGCGCGGCTCGCTTACCAGGAACACCGCCGTGCCCGGCACGCGCGTGACCTTCTCGAGCATGGCGGGAAGATCCTTGAGAGAGACGGCGACATCGCGCAACGCCGTGCGTAGCAGTCGGCGCCCGGAACGCCACGTCATGAACACGCCATAGAGCAAGTGTGGCGAACAACAGCGGCACCCAGGCTCCCTGCGCAAACTTGGTGAGATTGGCGATGCCGTAAGTCACATCGATAAGCAGCAGCGGACCAAACGCCAGTGCAACCTTCCAGTGCGCCCAATGCCAGCGCGAGGAAGCCAGCACGATGCCCAGTAATGTCGTCACTGTCATGGTTCCGGCCACGGCCGCCCCGTAGGCGCTCCCGAGCGCGTCTGAGGAGCCGAAACCGACGACGAAGATACAAACCGCAACAAACACCAGCGCGTTCACCACGGGCACAAAGATCTGGCCATGCTCATGGGCCGAGGTCTGCAAGATCCGCATGCGCGGCAGCAGGTCCAGCTGCACGGCCTGTCGCGTAACTGAGAACGCACCGGTAATCGTCGCTTGCGAAGCGATGATGGCCGCCAGCGTGGCGAGCAAGACCATCCATGGCAGCATGGCCACAGGCACCAGAGCGAACAGAGGCTTATGGGCCGCCGAAGGGTTGCTCAGGACCATCGCGCCCTGTCCGAAATAACTCAGCAGCAGGGCCGGCCACACTAGACCAAACCACGCGACCCGCACCGGTCCTTTGCCAAAGGATCCCATATCCGCGTAGAGCGCCTCGCCACCAGTGACGGTTAGAAATACGCCACCCAGAATCGCCAGCGCGACCCCTTGGTGCTGCATTAGCAGCACCAAGCCAAAGTAGGGATTGATCGCCATCAGCACGCGGGGGTTGTGCACGATGGCAACCGCTCCGGTATAGGCGAGCACGAGAAACCAGAGCACCATGATCGGTGCAAACAAGCGTCCCACCTTATCGGTGCCGCGGTGCTGGATTCCGAACAGCACGGCGATTATTACCAAGGTAACGGGCACTACAACTCGGGCCATGTTCGGATTGAACAGTTCGAGGCCTTCGACCGCACCGAGGACCGAGATCGCCGGCGTTATCAGCGCGTCGCAGTAGAACAACGCCGCTCCCATCACGGCCAAGGCAATGATCGCATGGCCCCAGCGCGGCGCCTCTTCCAGCCACTGCTGCACGAGAGCAAACAACGAAAGAATTCCGCCTTCGCCGGCATTGTCCGCTCGCATGATCAGCATCACGTACTTGAGCGTGACGATGGTCAGCAGGCTCCAGAACATGAGAGAGAGTACCCCGAGCAACGCCGTGGCCGGGTCCATCCCTGGCCCGGTGGCATTGAGCGACTGTTCCAGCGCGTAGAGCGGGCTGGTTCCGATGTCTCCGTAGACGACCCCGATGGCCCCCAGCGTGGCACTCAGCGATATTGTTTTTCGCTGCACCTAATTCACCCGACCCCTAGAGCTCAACCTGGGTAGCCAGCACGATCACGCCCTTGTCGGGCATGCGGAAGAATTCCACGGCCTGGGTGCTGCGCCGCTGCATCCACGCAAAGGCGCGGCGGCGCATGCCCTCATAACCGCCCCGCGGTCGCGGCCGAACCAGATGCCAGCCCAGAAAGAAGGAACAGTCCTGCCCGAAGAGCTTCAGCCCGCGCACGCGGCATTGCTTCAAGGCCGCGCTGACATCCGGGGTTTCCATAAACCCGAAGCGGGCCGTGACCAGGTGCACGTCCTCAAGCAGGGTATCGATCCGAACCCGATCGTTCGGGTCCTGACGGGGCGTGCGCACGAATTCCATGTTCAGGAATACGATGCGCTCGTGCACGACGTGATTATGCTCAAGATTGCGCAGCAGAGCCGTCGGCACGTACTGCGGTTCACTTACCAGGAAAATCGCAGTGCCGGGAACGCGCGTGGCGCTGGCGAGTAACTTCGGCAAATCCTTAAGGGGCACCGCCACGGCGCGGAGCGCGGCGTGCAGTAGCCTGCGGCCGGAGCGCCAGGTGGTGAACACTCCAAACAAGAGCGTGGCGAACAACAGCGGAACCCAGGCACCGCGCGCGAACTTCGCCAGATTCGCCACGCTGTACATGATATCAAACGACAACAATACGCCGAAGGTGGCGACGATCTTCCAGGTCGACCAGCGCCAGCGCGCGTAGGCCAATACGACGATCAACACGGTATCGATGGACATCGTGCAGGCCACAGCCGCGCCATATGTGCCACCAAGTGCGTCGGAGGAGCCGAAGCCTACGACAAAGATGCACACGGCAAAAAAAACCAGCACATTGACGACTGGCACGAAAACCTGGCCGTGTTCGTGGGCCGAGGTCTGCAATATCCGCATTCGCGGCAGCAGGTCCAGCTGTACCGCCTGCCGCGTCACCGAAAATGCTCCGGTAATCGTCGCTTGCGACGCGATAATGGCCGCCAGGGTGGCGAGTAGAACCATCCATGGCAGCATGGCGACGGGCACGAGCGCAAACAACGGTTTGTGCGCCGCGGAGGCGTCCGCCAACACCAGAGCACCCTGCCCAAAATAGCTCAGCAGCAGTGAGGGCCACACCAATCCAAACCAGGCCAGACGCACCGGGCCCTTTCCGAATGAGCCCATGTCCGCATACAGCGCCTCACCGCCGGTTACGGTGAGGAACACGCCACCCAAAATCGCCAGCGCGACGAACTGATGCTTAAAAAGCAGGGCGAATCCGTAGTAGGGATTGATGGCCACCAGCACCTGCGGGTTGCGGGCGATGGATGCCGCGCCGGTGACGGCCAGCACCCCAAACCACAGCAGCATGATGGGTGAAAACAGCCGCCCCACCCGCTCGGTGCCGCGACGTTGAATCGCGAACAACAGCGCGATGATCACCAGAGTCACCGGCACCACTACCCGCGCCATGTTCGGGCTGAGCAACTCGAGACCCTCGACCGCACCGAGGACCGAGATCGCGGGTGTGATCAGCGCGTCGCAGTAGAAAAGGGCCGCGCCCAGCACCGCCAGGGCAATTATCCCCCTGCCCCAGCGTGGGGTGTCCTCGAGCCAGCGCTGCACCAACGCGAACAACGAGAGTATGCCGCCTTCGCCGGCGTTGTCCGCGCGCATGATCAGTATCACGTACTTGACCGTGACAACGATCAAGAGGCTCCAGAAAATCAGTGACAGCACACCGAGCACCACTGGCGGCGAGAGCCGATCCGAGCCTGTGGCATTCAGTGACTGTTCGAGGGCATACAACGGACTGGTGCCGATGTCGCCGAACACCACACCGACGGCCCCGACCGTCGCACGAAGCGACAGGCGCTTTGGGTTTCATCCGCGTCGTGCCGATGGCCGGCCGGTCTTACGGTTGGGCGTAGCCCGCGACCCTACGGCGCCGCCGCGGCTTGGGCCGCTGCGCGGGCCACAGCATGGTTCCGCGACACTGAGGCACGCCGCAATGGCAGGCAAACACTTCGTCCACGTTGGCGGGATCATCTCGGTCCCGGGCGATGGAATAGTCGTACTTCAGTTCTTCACCGGGCTGGATAGTGCGCAGAGCGTCGATAAATACACGACGTCCTTCGATGACGGATTCGCAGTTTGGATCACACCCGTGATTGATGAAGCGCGCGTCGTTGCCGTCGGTACCGGCGTCGATGACAATTCCACGATCAACGACGAACAGGAAGGTGTGATTGTCGTCCGGGGTCTTTTGAGCGTAACGCCGATTTGCTTCTCGGTGGCCCACGCGCTCACCTAGGTACTCAATGATGCGTGTCCCCTTGGCGATACGGCGCGATGCAAAAGCGCCCATCCCATGGACGGGTGAGCGGCGCACCTGAAACATCTGCGGTTTCGGAGCCCTCATACGGCGATTGGCGCGATGATGGCCGGATGATGTCGGTAGTTCACGAATTCGAAATCCTCATAGCGATAATCGAAGAGACTCGGCGCCCGCCGCAGGGCCAGGCGGGGCAACGGATAGGGGTCGCGGCCCAGCTGCAGGTCCGCCTGATCGAAATGATTGAGGTACAGGTGGCAATCGCCACCCGTCCAGATGAACTCGCCAGGCTGCAGATCGCACTGTTGAGCCACCATGTGGGTCAGCAGCGCATAGGAAGCAATATTGAAGGGTACGCCCAGGAAGACATCCGCGCTGCGCTGGTAGAGCTGGCAGGAAAGTCTGCCGCCGGCGACAAAAAACTGGAACAACGCGTGGCAAGGCTGCAGCGCCATCTGCTCGAGCTCACCCACGTTCCAGGCGCTAACCACCATGCGGCGCGAGTCCGGATTACGGCGCAATGTGGCAATCACGGCGCTCATCTGGTCGATATGGCGGCCGTCGGCGGCCCCCCAGCTACGCCATTGCCGCCCGTAGACGGGCCCAAGCTCGCCCTGGGCATCGGCCCACTCATCCCAAATCCTCACGCCGTGCTCGTGCAGATACCGTGTATTGGTATCGCCGCGCAGAAACCACAGCAATTCGTGTACCACGGCGGGGACATGGATTTTTTTCGTTGTGACCAGCGGGAAACCCGCCGTCAGGTCAAAGCGCATCTGGTATCCGAACAGCGCGTGCGTACCGGTGCCCGTGCGATCCGCCTTGGGCGCACCTTGGAAGCGCACCTGGCGCAGCAGGTCAAGATAGGCCTTCATTTTGGGATCGTGAAATTTCCCGAAGGCCGCCGCCACTTGGCTGGCAAATTAAGAAGGAACAGCCCCGCCAGCAACATGGGCAGCGACAGCAACTGGCCCATCGTGAACCAGCCCCCGGCGAGATATCCGATCTGGACATCAGGCATACGCACAAATTCCACGATGATCCGCGCGATCGAATAGCACACCAGGAAAACGGCTGCGGGCATGTAGCGGTCTCGGGGCTTGCGCGTGTACAGCCAGACGATCGCAAACAGCAGCAGCCCTTCCAGGCCCGCCTCGTACAATTGCGAGGGGTGTCGGGCAATCAAAGGGCCGCCGGGCGTATCACTGACCCGCATGCCCCACCAGCCGTCCGTGGGTCGCCCCCAGAGTTCGCCGTTAATGAAATTGCCGATGCGCACCGCGAAGATGCCTATGCCCGGGAGCGGTGCCGCAAAATCAAAAACGTCAAAGACGTTTCGGCCGCGCTGGTGCGCAAATACCGCCGCTGCAACCAGTACCCCTAGAAATCCGCCGTGGAAGGACATTCCACCTTCCCAAAGCTTGAACGGATACCAGGGATCCCCGTGCCACATGCTCAGGCCATAGAACAGTACGTATCCCACGCGCCCGCCCAGAATCGTGCCAATCATCGCGTAGAAAATGAAGTCGTCCACGTCTCGCGCCGACCAATTGCAGGGCGGTCGCGCCGCGCGCCGGCGCGCCAGGATCCAGGCGGCTCCGAAGGCCACCAGGTACATGATCCCGTACCAGTGAATACGGAGCGGTCCGACCTGCAAGGCGATCGGATTGATGTGTGGATAGGTCAGCATCGGGTGGGCAATTCTAACCTCAATGAGCCTTCGATAGCCTCAGGCGCGCGTTACGCGGCAAAAAAATGCCTTCAAATAGCGCGTTTCCGGGATCGCGGGGTGCACCGGGTGGTCAGGCGCCTGCCCTCCAGCCGCGAGTATTTGCGCGAAACGGCTGGTATGGCGTGCCGCGGCCTGGATCAGCCCCACCAGGGCATCGGCCGGCAGATGAAACGAGCACGAACAGCTCACCAGAAGCGCATCGCGTTCGAGCACGCGCATAGCGAGCTGATTGAGTTTCCGGTACGCCGCTTCACCGCGAGGCAGATCCTTGCGACGTTTAATGAATGCCGGCGGATCGAGTACCACGACATCGAAACGTTCTCCTTCACGCTGCAATTGATCGAGGACTTCAAAGGCGTCCCCTCGTCGCACCTTGACGGCCACTCCATTCGCGGTGGCGTTGCTCTCCGCCACGGCCAGGGCGCTGGCGGACGAATCAACACACAGCGCTTCGCGAGCGCCGCTTTGCATGGCGGTAATCGCCCACGCGCCGGCATAACTGCAGACGTCAAGCACTCTCGCGCCAGGCCACAAAAAACGCCTGAATAGCTCGCGATTTGCAGTCTGATCGTAGAACCAGCCGGTTTTTTGCGCACCGGCCATGGGCACCCGGAACTTCAGCTTCCCCTCTTGGACTTCGAGATCTTCGGGGATCGAACCAAAGGCGCTCGTGACCTGCTTGGGGAGCTGTTCCAAGTCACGCGCGCCGCCATCGTTCTTCCAGACCAGAGAGCGCGGAGCCAGAGCTTTTGACACGGACGCCTCGATGTCGGCGCGTAACGCCTCCATACCGGCTGTTGCGATCTGTCCGATAATCACATCGCCGTAGCGATCAAGTACGAGTCCGGGCAGACCGTCGCCTTCACCGAACACCAGCCTGTAGTAAGGAGCATCGTATTGGCGCTCGCGCAATGCCAGTGCGACCTTGAGGCGGTGCGCAAAGAAGGACGGATCGATGGGATGCACGGGGCTGCGGCTGAGGATGCGCGCACAGATTAGGGCATGCGGATTCACGTACGCGTAGCCCAGAAACTGATCGCGATGATCGAGCACGCGAACGTGCGAGCCGGACGCGAATCCTCCGAGTGGCGTGGCGGCGATATCCACTTCGTTCGAGAAGACCCACAGGTGCCCCGCGCGCAGGCGGCGATCTTCACCTCGCTTTACCCGCAACGCAGGCAGGTCGTTCCCGGCGGTGCCCGCGGGCCACTCATCTTCCGCAGTGCTGGGCGGGTCCTCGGCAATCATGGTTTTCAGGTCTTAAGGTATAGTGGCGCGCATTCTACTCAATAGTGCGGCAGGCACTTACGGACTATGCATAAGGGCAACCACCGCAATCGGCTGGCGGCGGAAACCAGCCCTTACTTGCAGCAGCATGCCGCTAATCCGGTGGATTGGTATCCCTGGGGGAGCGAGGCGCTAAACCTGGCGAAACGTACCGGGAAGCCGATCCTGCTGTCGATCGGCTACACCGCGTGCCATTGGTGCCATGTGATGGCACACGAGTCCTTCGAGTCAGAGGCCACCGCGGAACTCATGAATGCTCACTTCGTGAACATCAAGGTGGATCGCGAAGAACGGCCCGATCTGGACCGTCTGTATCAGTTGGCCCACCAATTACTGACCCGGCGCGGTGGCGGCTGGCCACTGACGATGTTTCTGATGCACGACGATCAGCGCCCGTTCTTCGGGGGCACCTATTTTCCTCCCGAACCGCGATACGGCATGCCCTCCTTTGCCGAACTGCTCAAGCACGTCGCCGATTATTACCGGGATCATCTCGAGGAATTGCGCACCAGCGCCGGAGGGGTAGTGAGCGCGCTGGGCCAGATGGAGCCGCCGCCGGCAGCGGATGGGTTGGCGCTCGATGGAACTCCACTTGGAAAGAGCCGTGCGCAACTCGCTCGAAGTTTTGACGGTGAATGGGGCGGATTTGGCGCCGCCCCAAAGTTCCCTCACGCTGCGCTGGTGCAGCGGTCCTTGCGAGACTGGCACGCCAGCGCCGAGGGCAATGCCCCCGATCTCCATGCCTTGTACATGGCGACGTTGACGCTGACCCGTATGGCCGAGGGAGGACTCTTTGATCAGCTGGGAGGCGGCTTTTACCGCTACAGCGTTGATGGGCAATGGGCCATACCGCATTTTGAAAAGATGCTCTACGACAACGCATTGCTCCTCGGAGCTTACGCCGAAGCGGCCAGTGCGACGGGCGAAGCATTGTTCAGCCAGGTGGCAAATCGCACCGCGGACTGGATGCTCAGCGAGTTGCGTGCTGACAGCGGCGGGTTCTATTCCAGCCTCGATGCCGACGCCGCTGGAGTCGAAGGCAGTTATTACGTATGGGAGGCGCCGAGCGTTCGCACGGCCCTGACCGAAGATGAATACGCCGCCTTTTCAATGCGGTTCGGCTTGGATCGACCACCGAACTTCGAGGGTCACGAACATCACCTGATCGTGACCACCGGCGTGGAGCAGGTCGCAGCGGCTCGGGAAATAAGCACAGCCGAGGCCACCGAAATGCTTCGGCGTGCCAGTGACAAGCTCCTGGCGTTGCGAGCCAAGCGCACGCACCCTGAGCGCGATGAAAAGATACTCACCAGCTGGAACGCGCTGGCCATTCGCGGGCTCGCCACCGCCGCCCGGGTGCTAGGACGAGAGGATCTGACCCAGGCGGCCACTGCAGCGCTCTTGTTCCTGCGCGAGCACCACTGGCGCGACGGACGGCTCCTCGTGACCAGCGCCGGGGCCGACGCCCGGCTCAATGCCTACCTGGACGATTACGTGTTTCTCGCCGACGCCATCCTGGAGCTCGCCACCGTACGGGTCGATGCCGCCGAGCTGGACTTTGCCGTGGCACTGCTCGAGGTTGTGCTGGAATCGTTCACGGATGAAAAGCGCGGGGGGTTTTACTTCACTTCGGACGATCATGAAGCACTCTTCAGTCGTCCAAAGTCGTTCGGTGACGAAGCTCTCCCGGCCGGCAACGGCGTCGCCGCGGTCGTGCTGCAACGATTCGGATATTTGCTCGGGGAGTCCCGCTACCTGGCGGCCGCCGAACGCACGGTGCGATCGGCGTGGGCCGCGATACAGGAATACCCGAGCGGGCACGCCACCTTGTTACAAGCGCTGGAGGAGATTGCTGGCGCCGCCGGTCATTGTGATACTGAGAGGACCGCGCTCGGTTATCGAGCCGTGGCGGGCACAGCTGGCGGCGCTCTATGCCCCGGGACGGATTGTGCTGGCAATCCCTTCAGACACACCTTTCGCCGCTGGGTTCGAGCGATGGCAAACCTTATTCAGCGAAAAGCCGTCCCTGCCGGGCGGCGCGGCGTATGTGTGCCGAGGCGCTCGATGCACGGCTCCCTTGACGAACCTCGAGGACTTGGTCGCCGAGCTGGGTCAATAGCAATAAGGGTTCCCCCAGCGGAACCCCGCCGGGGCACCCGGCCCAGGCCACATCAGGCGGCACCCTTATTATAGAGGACCGAGTGCATCCGCTAAGGCGCGCTAAAGCTATTGCGAATCGTTCTCATTCTCGTTAGTATTTAGAGGAACGGGGTAGCCGGTGTAGGGAGATTGCAGCGCCCGAGGACGAGTCCCTGGGGTTCGCTCGAGGCAATGCACAACAACAGTCCGCCTTTTTTCGGGCACCTCGTTCGTTTCGGAACTGCCCTGCCCGTTTTGCTCTGCACCATCCTGGGCGCGTGTGGGGGTGGAACGAGTGACAGCCCCGCCGCTCCCGCCCCTGCCGGACCGTCGGCCGCGGCCCGCCTGGGCAATCAAATTTTTTCAGACACGGCGCTTTCGGAATCCGGCCAGCAGTCCTGCGCCAGCTGTCATCTGGCGCGGCTTGCATTCACCGCCGATCCCGACGTGAACGGTCCCGACCATGGCCTGCCCGTTGCCTTCGGCGGGGCGGACATGCGCTCGGCCGGGTTTCGAAATACGCCCTCGTTGCTGTATCTGTCGTTTTCGCCAAGTTTCTTCTTCGATTCCGATGGCGGCCCGAACGGCGGGTTCTTTCGGGACGGTCGCGCCGGCACGCTGACCGATCAGGCCATAGCACCATTTACCAATCCGATCGAAATGGCCAATTCAGATGCGGCGGCGGTCATCGCCAAGCTCAAAACGCGCCCCTATCTGGCCGAGTTCGAGGCCCTGTATGGCAGCAGCCGCGCTGAGCGATCCTGAAACCGCCCTTCTGCGCATGGGTGCGGCAGTGGCGGCCTTCGAAACTGAGGATCAGCAGTTCCATCCGTTTACGAGCAAATATGACGCGTGGCGTGCCGGGCAAGCCACCCTCACTGCACAGGAACTGCAGGGACTTGCACTGTTCAATGACCCATCCAAAGGAAACTGCGCGGCATGCCACCCGAGCAGCTCACCGAACGGGACAACGCCGCCGCTGTTCACCGACTTCAGCTACGACAACCTGGGCGTGCCCCGCAATTATCTGATCCCGTCGAATGTCGCAGCCACGGCGCCAGGTTACACACCCGTCAACAGCAACGATGGGCTGCAGACCTACTACGACCTGGGTGTCTGCGGCCCATTTCGCGACTGATCCAGGCATGAACCTGAGCGGCGTGTGCGGACAGTTCAAGGTGCCCACGCTTCGCAACATCGCCCTGACGGCGCCCTACTTCCATAACGGCCGCTTCACGACGCTTCTGGATGCCATTTCGCTTTTACGTGCGACGCGACACCAATCCCGAAGAGTTTTATCCGACGAGCACCGACGGCA
This sequence comes from uncultured Gammaproteobacteria bacterium, assembly GCA_963795685.1. Taxonomy (GTDB): domain Bacteria; phylum Pseudomonadota; class Gammaproteobacteria; order Steroidobacterales; family Steroidobacteraceae; genus FEN-1191. Next base: position 767,963 of record CAWCJE010000005.1, on the reverse strand, counting down.
TGGTGACGAAATTCGACGATCTGCCGGCGGCCTATGGTGGCCAGTTTGTCGTACAGGCGGGCGTTGCGGGGAGCGATACCGGGTACCTCGGCAACGTCAACACGGGCGAGATTCCCTACAACCGCCTCATCGGGCGATAAGCCGGCGCTCGATGCCGGCGAGATTAACGATGTTATTGCCTTCCTGTGCACGCTCACCGATGGCTACGATCCGAATTATCCCGAGTCACTGACGCTGCCGCCCCAATGCCAGGCGGCCGTCAATGCTTTAGTTCCGCCTCGAACTTGAGGACCCACGATCCATGAATCTCACAATCCCCCAACGCATTTACTTCGCACTCGCCATCGCATGCCTGGCGGCAAATGCCGTGTCCGCCGCCGATGCGCCCAGCGCCGTCAATCGAGGAACGACTCGAGCAGCAGATCACGCAAATGCAGCAGCAGCTCGATCTGTTGAAGTCGCAGCAGCAGCAACTCAAGGCTCAGAATGAAGCGCTCGCGCGCGCAGCAGCAGCAACAGGCCGCACAGGTCCAGGCGGCAAGTGCGGCGGCCACGAAGGGCGGGATTTCGCCCGACCTGAGCCTATGGGGGTACGGCGAGATCTACTACACGCATCCCGATCCACGACTCCAGCCTGACCGAGTTTGATTTGGCGCGTGCGGTCTTCGGCATCGGCTACCAGTTCGATGAGCGCACCGTCTTCAACTCCGAGTTCGAGGTCGAACATGCTGTCTCCTCGGCCGATGATGTGGGCGAATTCGAAGTCGAGCAGTTCTACATCGATCATCAGCTGGCCGACTGGGCGAGTCTCAAGGCCGGACTGTTCCTGATGCCCTTCGGCTTGTTGAACGAACATCACGAGCCCACGAACTATTACGGCGTGCAGCGCAATTTTGTGGAAACGCTGATCATCCCAAGCACCTGGCGCGAAGGAGGCCTCGGCCTCCACGGCACCACCAAGGGTGGGCTGACCTGGGATGTCGGCGCTGACCAGCGGGCGTGAACATGAACGGGTGGAACAACAACCCCGAAGATCCCCTGTACCGCACCGCACTTCAATTGGGGAATAACGGCGTCGGTCCGCTGGCCGCGACGCACCAGGAGCTGTCGCTCGCCAACGGACAGAACCTGTCGGAGTACCTCTCGCTCAATTACAACGGCGTGCCCGGACTGCTGGTGGGCGCGGCGTGTCTCACGGGACTGGCGGTGGTACCGAGCGTGCCGGCCGGTCTACCGAATGAGCGCGTCACGCTGTGGGAAGGTCATGTCCGCTGGACCCCGGGGGCCGCGGATCTATCGGCGGTCTACGCGCACGGCACGATCTCCAATACCGCACCCTACAATCTCGCCAACGCCGGAGCCTCGAACCCTCTGCCCTCGGCATTTCTCGGCTACTACCTGCAGGGCGCGTACACCGTTTGGCAGCACGCCGGGGCCCGCCTTAGCCCCTTCGTTCGCTGGGAGCACTACGATATGGGCGCCTCCTTCGACGGCATACCGCCGGGCTTCCCCACCGTTCCCCAGGGACTGGCCTCCGACGGCAAGCCCTGGCCGCAGCCGAACGATCGCGTCTGGACCTTTGGTGCAAATTTCTATATCAATCCTCATGTGGTGTTCAAGGCCGACTACCAGACCTTTGATATCAACAGCGACCTATCGCGCTTTGATCTGGGGATGGGCCTGAATTTCTAACTGCCGGAGGCTCAATGATCGGCGGATCCCGCATCGCATTTCTGCCACTGACGGCGATCTGCGTATGCCAGCCGGCGCAGGCGATGGTCTATCTGACCGTCGAGCAGGCGCAGCAATTGATGTTTGGCGCCCGCCCGCTCACGCCACTGCCGCTCGTGCTCAGCGCGGCCGATATTGCGGCGATCGAGCGCGATTCGGGAGCGAAGCTCTATGCGGGCTCGCTGCGCGCCTGGAAAGCCGACGATGGCTACTTCTTCGTCGACGCGGTGATCGGCAAGCACGATCTGATCGACTACGCGGTCGCGCTGACCGCCGAGGGCAAAATCCGGCAGATCGAGATCCTCCAGTACCGCGAGGCCTACGGCGGGGAGGTGCGCAATTCCCATTGGCGCGCGCAATTCGTGGGCCGGCATCACGGTGATCCGGTCCAGATCGGCCAGGACATCCAAAACATCAGCGGTGCCACGCTTTCCTGCCAGCACCTGACTGACGGAATTCGGCGTCTGCTGTCCACCTATGCCATCGCTATCGCCGGTCGCTGAGCGCGCACGAGCCCACTGCCGGAACTCGCCTGGACGCTGAAGTGCGCCGGGCCCGGCCACTGCTGGGCACCATAGTGGATATCCGCGCGGCGGCGCCGCTCGCAGAGAAGACGCTGCATTCGGCGATTGATGCGGCGTTCGCCGCCGTCGAACGCGTGCAATACCTGATGTGCTACCACGATCCGGCCAGTGAACTTTCCCGGATCAATCGGGAGGCCGCCTCGCGCGAACAGCAGATCGATGCAGAAACCTACGCGGTCCTCGAAGCGGCGTTGCGGTTCGCGGCCCTCAGCAATGGCGCATTTGATCCATGCATCGGGGAGCGCCTCGAGAAATGGGGATACCTGCCGCAGAGCGCCCCGACCGCCGGACACGTCCCGAACGCTAGGGGGAAACTGGCGCGACGTCCATTTGACAGACCGCTCTCGCGTGCGCTTTGGGCGGCCGGTGCGCCTGGACCTGGGCGGCATCGCCAAGGGCTACGCAGTAGATCGGGCGATACAGGCGCTGCAGCGCGCCGGGATCGAGAAAATCCTGGTCAACGCGGGTGGCGATTTGCGGATCTCCGGGGATTGGGAACAGCAGATAGGTCTGCGCGACTGCCCACAGCCCGCACTTGAGCGCAGATACCTTGACCTTGTCCAATGCCGCGCTGGCCACCTCGGCGGCCTACTACTCACGCCGACGCTTAGCCTGTGGCGAGGTCTCAGCGCTCCTGGATCCGCGCAGCGCAATGCCTTACATCGATGAAGGCAGCGTCACGGTACGCGCCGCGGACTGCATGAGCGCGGATGCCTTGACCAAGGTGGTGCTGTTTGCGGCACCCGGCGTCACGCGAGCAGGCACTCACCGCGTGCGGAGCGCACGCCTTGGTGCAATCCCCGAGCCGAATCGAGCGATTAGATCGACACCGAGGGCTTGTTGGCGGGCGAGGATTCACCACGAGCTGGCGCCGGCCGTGGCCGGCTTGAGCCGATGGAGTCGGGCCGCCATGCGGCGTTCGCGAGCCCGCGCGGCCAGGCGTTTGCCGAGCACGACGTGCACCGTCAGCGCCACGCCTGCCGTCAGTCCAACGACCCAATGCAGCGCACTGGTCACAGCGCGCTGCCTGTCATCGACGAGGTAATAAAGACCGTAGCCGCTCAGCGCCAGCACAGCTGACCACGAGCACGACAGTAAGACCGCTGTAACGGTTGACGCGCTGCCGCCAGTTTTGAACTACGTGGCCAGGCATCAGTGCACCGAACACCACCAGAAATCCGATCACGGCGGCGCCGTGCAGGCGCATCCACCAGGCTTCAGAAGGGTGCGGGCCGGCGCCGAACGCGCTTCGGGGTTCGCAGCAGGTAATGCGCAATCAACCACGCCACACCCGAGAGCAGCAGTAACGTGCCGGTCAGGTACAGATAAAGTTCATGTCGTCGGCTCAGCCGCTGCTGTATCCGGCGCAATTCCGTGTCGACGCCTCATGGATGAACATTCCTGACCGGCCTAACCGTGCAATCGAATTGCTATTGTAAATGATATGCATTCGCATTTTCACCCGCCTGGAACGGCCTTGCCAGTGCCCCTGCAGCTTTCCTCGAGCTCGCTACCGCTTCGGGCTGCTGGGTCTGCCGGCATCACAGCGGCGCGGGGTCCGGGGACAGGCGCCGCTGCGCGGACAGATCACACCGGCGGGTGCATCCAGCGCGTCGTGTATCCAGTGAATGTTCAGCACCTGGGAGACCGATTGCAGGGCGGCACGTGCCGAGGGAGGAATGGGCCCGTCGCCTCCACCGCGCCGGCACGCCTCCGCCACGGCGGCCACGATACCCGCACCATCGTGCCCCTGCGCTTCGAGCGCGGGCACCAGATCGACGCCGACCGACTGGACGTGCACGGCTCGCGCGGCATCCCGGGTCACCATCGAGTGGCAGCAGTACAGTCGTGCATTCTTGCCGTCCTGCATCACGGAGATCTGCGACATCGGTTGGTGCGCGGCATGTTTCGGGAGCGGCGCGTGCCCCAACAACCGGAAAACGGCCCAACGCGGACAGGGATCAGACACCAGACTCATGTTGCCCCACGGCAGCGGAATGCCATTGCCTCGGTACACCGCCCGCAGAAATCCCGGCGGATAGGCATCGAAGTAATGCCAGTATCGATATGGCGATACGGCAGTCATGCGTCGCATGACCACGGCGGTCGTGACACCCAGCTTCCGGCACGCGGACAGCCGGTGCGCTTCGCGCACCAGAAAGCGGCGAAACGGTACGCGTGCGCACAACAGCGCGCCTGCAAAAAAACTGCACTCAAAATCGCGCCACGCATAGAGCACATCCTGCGCCCCCATGCTGGCCGCGCCGCGCCGGCGACTGCAGGCTGTTCAACCTTTACGGACCAGCTGGCCTCGTGCGCGGAAACCAGCCCGTCGCCGTTGTGCAGCAGACGATGCCCGATAAAGTACGCCAGGTCATAACGCAAGCGTTCTTCCTGGTCGCGCAGATTGCGGTTGATGAGCACCGTGTCGGGCGCCTCAAAACGCGCGCGGAGCTGGCCGCCAGCCCCTGAGGCACGCTCGGGGTCGACCCAGCGAATGTGCAGCCCGAGGTGCTTGCAAATTCCCTGCAGTCGATCGAGCGACAAGGGCAACTCGCGCCGGCCCACCGATTCGGCCGCGCGTTCAATATCCGGGAAAATCATTGTGGTGGGTTTCCTGCCAGACTCGAATCAGCAGTTGCGCGAACTGTCGGCCGCTGGTGCCGGTTTGCGACAGCAACTCAGGCAAGGCGTTCTGCAAGAGTTCGTGAGAGAACAGGAATGCCGGCTCCAGCGGCATGGCCTCCAGGCCGCCGCGTTCGCGTCGTGCGGGCACCGGCTCGACAGAGGTGTTCTCATCAAGGAACCAGCGCGTTTCCTTGCCAAACAATCGGGCCAGCATGTCCAGCAAATCGGCGGACGGCATGCGCTTGCCGTTCTCGATCATGCTCAGGTAGGAGACCGAAGGGGCGGCGTCGGCATCGAGCTGCACGCAGCGCGCCGACAATTCATCCAAGGTCAGTCCGTTGCGCTTGCGCAGCGTCTTTAGCTTGGTGCCGAGGAAGTGTCCCTGCCGCAATAATCCGCTCATTTGTGAAATTCACACTGTGAAATTTCTATTGTGTAAATCCTCTTCTTTCATCGGTAGGCTGTCAACCAACCGTTAGCAAATTTCGCCAGGGAGTTGGAAGTATTATGACAACCGTCAATCCGCAGGTCGCTCGACTGAGTCTGGACTGGAACGGCAGTCCGCGTTGGCGGGGCGTGATCCGCCCTTACGCCGCCACCGATGTGGTGCGTTTACGGGGCTCGGTGCATATCGAGCACACCCTCGCTCGCCTAGGGGCCGAGAAATTCTGGAGCCTGCTGCACAGCGAGACGGTCATCGGGGCGCTGGGTTGCATGAGCGGTAACCAGGCCGTTCAGGCGGTCCAGGCCGGGCTGAAGGCCATTTACTGCTCGGGGTGGCAAGTGGCCGGAGACGGCAATTCCGCGGGACAGATGTATCCCGACCAGAGCCTGTATCCGGTGGACTCGGTGCCCAAGATGGTCGAGCGCATCAATAACGCTCTGCTTCGCACCGATCAGATTCATCATCTCGAGGGTCGGACCGACCAGGATTGGCTGGCTCCGATCATCGCGGACGCCGAAGCCGGATTCGGGGGCAATCTCAATGCGTTCGAACTCACCAAGGCGCTGATCGGCGCAGGTGCCGCCGCGGTTCACTTCGAGGATCAACTGTCCTCGGCCAAGAAATGCGGTCACATGGGCGGCAAGGTTCTGGTGTCGACCGAAGAGGCCATCCAGAAGCTGGTGGCCGCCCGCCTGGCTGCCGACGTCACCGGAGTGCCCACCGTGCTGATTGCACGCACCGACGCCGATGCGGCGACCCTGTTGCTGTCGAACCATGATCCACGCGATGCTCGGTTCCTGACCGGTGAACGTTCAAGCGAGGGGTTTTTCACGGTCAAGGCAGGCATAGAGCAGGCCATCGATCGGGGCCTGTCGTACGCGCCTTACGCCGACCTGGTGTGGTGTGAAACCTCAAAGCCGGACATTGCACAGGCACGGCGCTTTGCGGAGGCGATCCACGCGCGCTATCCGGAGAAACTGCTGGCCTATAACTGCTCGCCCTCCTTCAACTGGCAGAAGAATGTCGACCCCGCCCAGATGCGCCGCTGGCGCGAGGAGCTGGCAGCGATGGGCTATCGCTTCCAGTTCATTACGCTCGCCGGATGGCATGCACTGAACCTGTCGATGTTCGAGCTGGCTGCGGCCTATCGGGATGAAGGCATGTTCGGATATTCGCAGATGCAGCAGCGCGAGTTTGCGCAGGAAAGCGCGGGCTACCGGGCCGCCAAGCACCAGGCCTTCGTCGGCACCGGCTACTTCGACGCGGTGCAGACCGCGGTGACCGCGGGCCAGTTCTCCACCGGTGCGATGGCCGGCAGCACCGAACACGAGCAGTTCACCCCCGCCGGCGCGAAACCCTCGCTCGCCGTGGCCGGTTGAGCGCGACTCGATCCATGAACGCACTGGCTCACCTTCCGGCCGCTTCGATGCGCCGGAGCGTGGGCGTGGCCACGCCGACCGAGGCGGCGGCGCTGATCATGGGGCACTTTCGCGACTACAACGAGGAATTTGGGCGCCTTACTCGACGGGCCGCCGAGCACTTCCTGAGCGGCGATGGCATGGCGCGGGAGCGCGATGCGGTCGCGCGCATCGAACTGTATGAGCAGCGAGTCCTCCAGGCCCTCGAGGCGCTGTGCACGGCGGGCCTGGGCAACCCCGATCCGCACTCCTCGACCGTGTCGGATTTCTGGGTGGCCGCCACTGCCGCCTACGGGGAGTTGATCGAGCGCGTACCGGACAGTGACTTCTACCGTACGTTCTACAATTCTGTGACCCGCGACCTGTTTGGCACTGTCGGGGTCAATCCGCGTGTCGAGTTCTGCGCCACACACAGCGGGCGCGCTTCGGGCTCGGTACCGATAAGGGTCTATCCCGCCTCGGGCTCATTGCAGTCGGCGATAATCGATGTGCTTGCCGACCTGCCCTTCTCCAAGGCACTGGCCGCCCCGGATCTGGCCGTGAGGCGCATAAGCACCGAGCTGGGGCGCCATTTCGAGACGCGACCCCACAGTGCCGCGCCCGAATCGATAGAAATGATCGAGCCGGTGTTCTATCGGGCCGGTGACGCGTTCCTGGTCGGTCGCCTGATCGGGGACAGCGCCGTGACGCCGCTGGTCATCGTGTTCCGCCAGGGCCCGGAAGGGGTGCAGGTCGAAACAGTGCTGCTGTCACGCAACGACATCAGCTCCCAGTTTGGATATGCCAACTCCTATTTTCACGTCGACCTGCCGGTGGTGGGCGCCGCGGTCACGCTTTTGCGCACCTTTATGCCGCGCAAACCCGTCGATGAGCTCTACACGGTTCTGGGCCGTGCCAAACAAGGCAAGACCGAACGCTACTTCGCGCTGCGACGCCATCTGGACAGCTCCATTGACGCCTTCGTCCACGCGCCCGGCGAACGCGGGCTGGTCATGATCGTGTTCACTCTGCCCTCGCATGATCTGGTGTTCAAGGTCATCCGTGACCGCTTTGGAGCGCCTAAGCACGCCACGCGCGCGGACGTGATGGAGCGCTACCGGTTCGTATTCCGGCACGATCGGGCCGGCCGCATGGTCGACGCGCAGGAGTTCAAGCGCCTGAGCCTGCCGCTGGCCCGCTTCATGCCGGTGCTGGCCGAAGAGCTGCTGCGCGAAGCCAGCCAGAGTTGTCGTCTCGAAGGAGAGGAACTGATCCTCGAGCATTGCTACATCGAGCGTCGGCTCCGCCCGCTGAATCTGTTCCTGCGCGAAGCTGAGCCGGCCGCGGCCGAGGCGGCCATCGTCGATTATGGCAACGCCCTGCGTGACATGGCCTCCACCAACATCTTCGCCGGTGATCTGCTGCTGAAGAATTTCGGCGTCACGCGCCATGGACGGGTCATATTCTATGACTACGACGAGGTCTCGCTGCTCGGGGATTGCGAATTCCGCGACCTGCCCACAGCGAGCACCGACGAGGAAGAAACCGCCGGCGAACCCTGGTTCTACGTGGGTCCCCGCGATGTCTTCCCCGAGCAGTGGCTTCCGTTCCTGGCGATGCCGCCCACACTGCGCGAGGTCTTCCTCGCACGCCACGCAGAGCTGCTTACGGCGCGCTGGTGGCGAGGCCGCCAGGCCACGCTGGCCCCGCTCGCCTCGGCGACATCATCCGGGATGCCGGCGTCCGCACTGAGCTAATCGCGAAAATTCTCGAACTGCAACGGCAGCTCGAGGCTGCTCTTGCGCAACAGCGCCATGGCTGACTGCAAATCGTCTCGTTTCTTGCCCGTGACCCGCAGTTTGTTGTCGTTGATCTGGCCTTCCACCTTCAGCTTGGCCTCCTTGAGCGTGCCAATCAGCTTCTTGGCGGCGGTGTGGTCGATGCCCTGCTTGATTGTGATGGTGCGGCGCGCCTCGGCCAGGTTGACCTGCACCTCGCCAAGCTCAATGCAGCGCGCATCGATGCCGCGGGCGCCCAACCGCAAACGCAGAATGTCCAGCAGCTGCCCCAGCTGGAACTCGCTTTGCGCGTATTGCGTGATCAGGTAATCCTGCAGGACAAAGCGCGCCCCGGTCCCACGCAGGTCGTAACGCTTGTCCAGCTCGCGGATCGCCTGATCGACCGCGTTGCTGAGTTCATGCGGATCGACCTTGGACACGACATCGAAAGAAGGCATCGCGCATCCGTTCCTGTGTCAGATCGGGGGCAGGAGCACGATTATATCCCGCCCAGATCGCCCCGCCGGCGATTGACGGCGACCACGGCCGCCCTGGGGAAGAAATTGAAGTTCGAGGCGCAGGCCCAGGTGTAGGCGCCCATCTCACGCCCGACGATCAGATCGCCGCTGCGCAGCTGCGGCAGCTGCAGATTTTCGGCGATCACATCGATGCTGTCGCAGGTGGGGCCGGCCAGTACCGAAGGGAGCGCGGGGCCGGTGCGCAGCGCGCTGACCGGGTAGCGGGCGTGATCGTAGTGCTGGCCGCTGTACGAGCCGTACAGCCCGTCATCGAGGTAATACCACCAGTGGCCTTCGCGCTGCGCACGCCCCATCACCGTCGCCACGCCGATCGCGGCCGGCCCGACGATATACCGCCCGGGCTCGGCGATGACGCGGACCCGAGACGGCAATTGCCCCAGCGCGCGTCGGATGGGCGCGCACAGGCGACCGATGTCGGGCGCGCGCTCGGCGTAATCGATCGGAAAGCCACCGCCGATGTCGAGCGTGTTGCAGCTCCCTAATCGCTCGCGGCGCGCCGCAGCCAGCAGCCGAGCGCACACGCCGATCGCTTCCACGTATTTGGCCGAATCGGGGACCTGCGAGCCCACATGAAAGGAGAAGCCGCACACATCGATGCCCAGATCGGCGGCCAATCGCGCCAGGTCCAGCGCCGCTTCCGGATCGCATCCGAATTTACGCGAAAGATCGCAGACCGCCCCTGGACTGCGAAAGGAAACCCGCAGCAGCAATGCGACGCGCCCGGCAACGGTACGAAACTTGCGCACCTCGTCCGGATTGTCGGCGACAAACGTGCGAAGCCCATACTCGAGGGCGTTACGAATATCGGAACCGCGCTTGATGGGGTGCGAGTGGATACAGCGCGCGGGATCGATCCCCAGTTGCCTTACCAGCTGCACTTCGCCGGTGGTGGCCAGATCCAGCCATCCGCCCTTCTCGATCACCGATTGAATGACCGCGGCGTGCGGGAGAGGCTTTAGGGCATAGTGCAGATCGACTCCCGGCAGCGCGCGTTGCAATTTCCGGTATTGCTGGCGCACCCGCTCACAGTCGACGATGAGGAGCGGTGAGCCGTACTCGCCCACCAGACGGCGCACGTGCTGCGGTTCGAACGGATCGATGAACGCCTTGCGAGTCAGGGCAGGTCTCCAAACTCCGCCGCCGCCGCGGCGCGAGTCAGGCGATCGCGTACCGCTTCCCAGCGCTCGTCGTTGGGCACCTCCTGCACCAGCAGACAGGAAGCGCCCGCCTTATCCAGCGTGCGCAAATTCGCGTACAGATCATGCGCGTAACTATCGACCCGCGTTCCGGCATTCACCCAGGTCACGTGCCGGAAACTTCCCAGCGGAGAGCGCTGCGCCAGCACGCCCACGCGGGTACCGCCGCGGGACAGCTCGGCGGCCAGGCGTTCCATCTGGCCGTCCGACACCAGGCGCAGCGGAGTGGAGGGCGCGTAGTGAGCCTTTGAGGATCCGGGCACGCGCGGGACCGGTGCCGCGCTCGCCTCGGCCAGTTCGCCAATCACCTCTCGAAGCTGCGAGAGCGTTATCTGGCCCGGGCGAAGCAGCCTTACCTCGCCATCCAGGCACGAGACGATGGTCGATTCGAGCCCGACCTGACATTCGCCACCGTCCAGCACGACTGCGACAGCCTCTGCGAATTCTTCTCGGACATGTTCGGCCCGGGTCGGACTCACGTGACCGAAGCGGTTGGCGGAAGGCGCGGCGATCCCTCCTCCGAAGGCCCTGAGGAGCTGTTGCGCCATCGGGTGCGCGGGTACCCTCACGGCGACGGAATCCTGCCCGCCGGTGATCAGATCAAGCACGTTCGGCGCGCGCGGCAACACCAGCGTCAGCGGTCCCGGCCAGAAGCGCTCGGCGAGCCGTGCGGCGGCCTCGGGCACTTCACGCGCCCAACGGTGCAGGTAACGGGCGCTGTCGAGGTGCACGATCACCGGGTGCGTCGGCCGGACGACCCTTGAGCGTGAAGATCTTTTGTACCGCTGCGGCGTGCTGCGCGTTGGCACCGAGCCCGTAAACGGTTTCAGTCGGAAAGGCCACGACCTCGCCGCCGCGCAACGCCTGCACGGCCGCATCCAATTCAAGCGGTGTCGCCCTGATCGCCCTGGCCATGCCGTCAATACTAGTCGAGAGTGCGCCTACTCGAGCGAAACGCGCTCCCATCGGTCATCGACGCGGCGCAGTTCATACGCCGGCCAATAGTGCCGATCGAGCTTTAAGGTAATCATCTCCGGAGCGCCGTTCAGAGCCAGAGTCTTCATGCGCAGGGAAGTCCGGTCCGCTCGCCCGGTGACCTGCTTGAGAAACGCATCCAGATCCGGGGTCGGCTGGCCGTCGACTTCCACGATGCGCCGACCCGGCACCAACCCATAGCGGCTGGCGGGGGAACCGTAGGCAAAATAGGCCACGTACACCCCGGTCGGCTCGATGCCGCGCTGCGCACTGATGGCGCGATGCGGAGCCTGCAGCGTGGCGCCGGCCCACAGCACCACCCGGTCCAGGTCATCGCCCGTGAGGGCGGCGGTCCGCACGGTCAGCTTCAGCTCGCTGCTGCCGCGCCAGATCGTGGCCTCCACCGTCTCGTGAGCGGCGACCGCGCGTTCAACATCGCGAAACACGGTCACCGGCCGCCCATCGATAGCCAGCAGAATGTCCCCGGGCTGCAGGAGCGATGCGGCGCTTGAGCCGCCCACCAGTCGCGTGATGCTCAGCACCTGACGTTTGGCCGGATTGCTCTTTTCGATCCGCTTGATCCATTCCTGGCTCAGGCCCAGACCGTGTGCGGCCGCCAGGGTCTGCGCAACGAATTCCACTTCGAGAGAATGAAGCGGCGCGGCGCGACGCGCACGATCAAGGGTCTCGGATATAAGATCGGCGCTGAGCCCGCGGTTCTGCTGCAAGAGCTCGCGGCCATTGTCAAAAGCAAAGCTTGCCCAAAGTCCGCGCACGCGGCCGGCCTCATCCGCCAACACCCCGACCAGATCGTCGGGCGGATTGACCAGCGTGGCGACAGAAATATTGCTGTCGCGAAAGGCCACCGACCGCGACAGGGGCAGCAGCAGCGGATCGACTTCGGAGACCGCCGTGGAGCGCGACTTGAGCGTGCCGTTGGGATCAAGCCCGACCACGACGACGTGTTCGCCTGCACGGAGCGGTTCGCTGCTCAAGGTCGCCGCCCGGACCTGAGAGCCCTTGATCAGGGACGGGGTCGTACTGCACCACGGCGAGATTGTGCAGCGGGTGGATATAGACCACCTTCGCCGGAATCTCCAACGTGTCGGAGAAGGTCAACCGCACGTCGCCTATCGACACCGGCACGGTGTTGCGATCGGTGATCACCAGCCCGCGTTTCGCATCCACGATCAGTCCCGTGCCGCGATAATTGCGCTCGTTCACGCCCGAAAGCGGGTACGGCATGTCAAAGGTCATGCCCACGAGTGACCGCGCGAGAAGTCGCGCGCTCGGATCATCGGTCACGGGGGGCGGTGCGACACCGCCCTCGGGTTTCTCTGCCACCTTTGCGGTCGGCAAATTGAAGCAATCCCAGTAGCCGCTCGCATCGTTGCGGGAACACTGGCGTGCCGGGAACCAACGCCGATCCATGTACACGGAGCGCAATTCGGTGCGATTCGGGTCATCGAGCGTCACGTAGCGCACGGTAAAGCGCTCACCGTCACCCAAGGTCGCCACCTTGGTCTCAAAGTCGGCGAGCGTGGCGACCGGTGCCGAGTCGACAGCGGTAATTACCGCACCGCGGGGCACGCCGGCCGCATCGAGGCTGTAGCCGGCGGCAGCCACGAAGACGCCACTGATGGGCAGATGGAAGTGACGCGCTTCCTGATAGGAGAGCGTGTGCACGATGGCATCCCCGAATTCAAGGAAGCTCGCGGGCGTTATGGCATTTAGATCCTGGACGGCCACTGTCACACTGAATGGATTCCCGCCGCGCTCGAATTCAAGCTGCACGGTTCCACCCACGGTGTCATCCAGAACCGCATCGAGAGGCTCGAAGCCAGTGATCAGGGTGCCGTTCAGTCGCACCAGCACGTCACCGGGAGCGAGCACCTTGTCGGCGCTCGAACCCGGCTGCACTCGCTCCACCACCAACATGCCCGTGTTTGCCGGCTGCGCGGAACGCGCCGCCGCTTCGGTGTTGGTGCGCAATCCGAGTCTGCGCAGCTCATCGTAGGGACGATAACGGAATTCCGTGCCGATCGTGCCGCGGGTGACCGGTTTGCTTTGCTGGATCAGACGCACCACGCGCTGCACGCGGCCCAATGGCAAATAGAAACTGGTGGCCGAACCGGTTGCGCCTCCGGCATTGAGCGCCAGCACGCGGCCCTGTACGTCGATTACCGGAGAGCCCGAGGAGCCCCCCGAGGTGCCGGAGGCGGCCTGGATGTAAAAGGTATTGAAGTCGTTGTAGCGGCCGATGCCGTACTCGGGCGCTTCACGATCCAAGCGCGCCAGCGTCCCTGCCAGTATCGACAGTTGTTCGCCGGCGTCATTACCCACCACCCGTATCTCGCGTCCGACCTGCGCCTCCCCTGGCGCCAGCGGCAAGGCCGCGGGCTTCATGAAGTGCAACTTGGCCGGGTCATACCGGTAGATGCCAAAGTCATGAATCGGATCGCGGTAAACCGCGCGCAATTCGACCTCCTCTCGATTGAGAAAGGTCGCCTCGGCAATCACGGGACCGGGCGTTACCACGTGGCGATTGGTCAGTATCAGGCCGCGCTCGGCGTCGATCACGAACCCGGTGGCCTGGGCTGAGGTGTTGCGTTCGGTGTCGAAGGAGCGCGTCTGATCGATCTGGATCGTCACCACGCTGGTTGCAATCCTCTCGAGCGTGCGCGCCCAGTCGGCTGGGGGCGCCACGACGGCGGCCACCGGTACCGGAGGGGCGCCTGGACGACCGCGGGCGGTGGCGGAGGATGCAACGTCTTGCAAGCCGACAGCGAGACCGCCAGTACTACGCAGGAGCGTTGTGAGGATGCTGAAACTGTGCCGTTCGCCGCTCATAGCGAAAATCCGAAGTTTTGCTGAAATCGCGCAGCAAAGCCGCTCCAGTCGTAGCGGTGCTGCTGCGTCCCGTGGTGTTCTATCTTTATGGCACCGGCCAGCGACGCCACCCGGCCGGTGGTCGCCCAGTCAAGTCCGCGCTGCAAGCCGTACAGGAGGCCGGCCCGGTAGGCATCTCCGCAGCCGGTGGGATCGGCCACGGTCGCGGCTTTCGCGGCCGGGATCTCATGGCGTTGGCCGGCGGTATAGATCCACGAGCCCGCACCGCCACGCGTGATGATCATGGCCTTGACGCGCGAAGCGATGTCTTCGGCCGACCAGCCCGTACGTTCACTGAGCAAACTTGCTTCGTAGTCATTGACGGCCACCCAGGCGGCCCGGCTGACGAACGAGCGCAGCTCCTCACCGTTGAACATCGGCAAACCCTGGCCAGGATCGAACAGGTAGGGAATCCCGCCCGCCGCAAATTGCGTGGCGTGATCGAGCATGCCCTGGCGGCCATCGGGCGAGACGATACCCAGTTTTATGTTCGAAGCGGCGCTGACCTGGTTGAGGTGCGCATGGTTCATGGCCCCGGGGTGAAAGGCCGTGATCTGGTTATCGTCCAGATCGGTGGTAATGAAGGCCTGCGCCGTGAATTCGCTCGGCACCTTGCGCACGTGCGTGAGGGCAATCCCGCGCTCGACGAGCCAGCTCTCGTAAGGGGCGAAGTCATGGCCGACCGTGGCCATGATCAGGCCCTCGCCTCCGAGGAGCTTTAGGTTATAGGCGATATTGCCGGCGCAACCGCCAAAATTGCGCCGCATCGAGGGCGCCAGAAACGAGACATTCAGCACATGGATGCGGTCGGGCAGGATGTGCTCGCGGAAGCGCCCCTCGAACACCATCACGGTATCGTAGGCCATCGACCCGCAAATCAATGCACTCATCAGCTCACTCCAGCGAACATCAGCGTTGCAGCAGAACCAGGACCCAGACCAGCGCACACAGTAACAGGCTCAAGAGCACCGCCGCGGAGCCGATGTCCTTGGCCAGTCCCGCCAGCTCGTGACGCTCCGGACTGACCCGATCCACGATCGCCTCGATGGCGCTGTTGAGAAGTTCCACGATCAGCACCAGCAGGACCGGTGCGACCAGCAGCGCGCGCTCAACGCCATTGTGCCCGAGCCACAGACCCAGCGGCACGGCGATGACGGCCAGCGCCAGTTCCTGACGGAAGGCCGCCTCTGCGCGGTACGCGCCGACTCAGCCCTTTGCAGCTGGCGTGAAAGGCCCGAACCACTCGGGTCAAGCCGCGTGGCTTGTCCCGAACGATCAAAACCTGCGATCCATCAGGAGGCGTCGGGACGATGCGCAAGATCGAGCTCGCGCGCCGCACGCACGTCGTCCAGCCGGCGTACCGGCATGCGATGCGGAGCGCCACGCAGGGTTTCAGGGTCCTTGTCCGCCTCGCGCAGAATTTCCGTCATTGCACCCACGAAGGCGTCGAGAGTCTCCTTGCTCTCCGTCTCGGTCGGCTCGATCAGCAGGCACTCGGGCACCAACAGCGGAAAATACGTCGTGGGTGCGTGAAAGCCAAAGTCGAGCAGGCGCTTGGCGACATCCATCGCCGTGACGTGCTGCTGTTGCGCGAGTGCCTTAAGAGTCAGGATGAACTCATGGCTGGCGCGCCGCTGCGGGTAGGCTGCGATATAGCCGGCCTGCCGGAGACGCGCCAGCAGATAGTTCGAATTTAAGGTTGCGAAATCGCCCACCCGGCCCATGCCTTCGCTACCCAGCATGCGCATGTAGACGTAGGCGCGCAGCAATACGCCGGCATTCCCGTTAAATCCCGTGAGCCGGCCGATCGATTGGGGCAGGTCCTGCTCGCCGAGCCAGCGGTACCGCGCGCCCTCGCCCTCACCGCTTCGCGCCACCACCGGCAATGGCATGAACGGCAGCAAGCGCGGGCCCACGCCCACCGCACCGGCACCCGGCCCACCGCCGCCGTGCGGGGTGGAGAAGGTCTTGTGCAGGTTCATGTGCATGACGTCGAATTCCATGTCCCCCGGCCGCACCTTGCCCAGAATCGCGTTCAGATTCGCCCCGTCGTAGTAGAGCAGGCCACCGGCCGCATGCACGGTGCGCGCCACCTCGACGATCTGGCGCTCAAATACGCCGAGCGTCGATGGATTGGTGAGCATGATGCCGGCGGTTTTCGGTCCCACCGTAGCCCGCAGGGCAGCAAGGTCAACATCGCCTTCCGGACCCACTCCCACCTCGCGAGCGATGCAACCACACATCGTGGCGGTGGCCGGGTTGGTGCCGTGCGCTGCGGTGGGCACAATGATTTCGTTGCGCTCCAAGTCCCCGCGGGCGCGGTGGTAGGCGCGGATCATCGCGACTCCGGCAAACTCTCCGTGCGCGCCGGCCATGGGCGTCAACGCCACTCCTCGCATTCCCGTGACGGCCTTGAGCATTTCCTGCAATTCGAACATGCAGGCCAGGAACCCCTGGCTGTGGCGCGCACTGGCCAGCGGGTGGCGCCCGAGAAATTCCGGCAGCAACGCCGCGGCGTTGCAGGCACGCGGGTTGTACTTCATCGTGCACGAGCCGAGTGGATAAAAATGCGTGTCGATGGAAAAGTTCAGTTGAGACAGGCGCGTGTAGTGCCTGACCACATCCAGCTCGCTCACCTCGGGGAGCGCTGCGCGCTTCGCGCGGCGCAAGTGGACGGGCACGGTGGGAGCGGGGCTCTGCGCCGCCGGCCATTGACCGCGCGCACCGCGCCCGGCGCGTCCGTAGTCAAATATCAGCGGCTCGCACATCGGTAGACTCATGCCGGGTACCTCTTTAGGCCACGCGCGCGGATTTAAGCACTTCAGCCAATGCCGCCGCGTAACTGGCAATGTCCGCGGGAGTGTGAACCTCGGTGGCACAGACCAGCATCGCTGAGCCAAGTTCCGGGTAATGGCCGGAAAGATCAAAACCGGCTTCGATGCCGCGCGCCGCCAGCGCCTCGAGCACCGGCGCGACGGGCCGGTCCAGGAGCAGTACGGCTTCGTGGAAACGCGCCCCGGAAAATGCCTCGCGCACGCCCGGAACGCGCACGAGCGTCGCGACCAGTTCGGAGCTGCGGGCCATACAGGCGTGGGCCACCCTCTCCAGGCCCTCGGCGCCCATCAGAGCCGTATATATGGTCCCGGCTATCATCAGCAGCCCCTGATTGGTGCAGATGTTCGAAGTGGCCTTGCCGCGGCGTATGTGTTGTTCGCGCGCCTGCAGGGTCAGGGTAAAGCCGGGCCGGCCGTCCAGATCAACGGTGCGTCCTACGATTCGCCCGGGCATCTGACGCACGTAGTCCATTCGGGTGGCCATAAATCCAAAGTAAGGACCGCCCGAGGACAGGGGGCAGCCCAGGGGCTGCCCGTCACCGACGACAATGTCAGCGCCGCGCGTGCCCCACTGCGCAGGCGCCTTGAGCACGGCGAGCGAGATCGGGTTTACGACCGCGATCACCAGCGCGCCGCGCGCGTGCGCCCAGTCGGTGAGCGCATCCACCTCTTCGAGTACGCCGAAAAAATTCGGCTGCTGGATCACCAGCGCGGTCACATCCTGGCCCTCGTACGGCGCAAGCGCCGCCAAATCGGTCTGGCCGGTGGCCCGAACGTATCCTGGCGACTTGAGCTCCAGCCCCTGCCCGCCGGTCGATGCGTGAGTCACCGCGCGATAGTGCGGGTGCACGGTGCTCGGTATGAGGATTCGCGCTGAAGTGGATTTGCGATTCGCCCGCACGGCCATCAGGCAAGCTTCCGAGACCGCGGTGGCACCGTCATACATCGATGCGTTGGCCACCTGCATGCCGGTGAGCGCGGTGATCATCGACTGGTATTCATAGATGGTCTGGAGCGTCCCCTGGCTCGCCTCGGCCTGATAGGGGGTGTAGGCGCTGTAGAACTCACCGCGCGACACCAGCGCCCAGACGGCCGCCGGGATGTGGTGCGGATAGGCTCCGGCGCCGATAAAATTCAGAGGCAGGCCATCCTGCCGCGCCCGTTCCTGCATCAGGCGCATGACCTGCTGTTCGTTCAGGCCCTCGGGCACGCCGGTGAGCGCGCGTATGCGCAATTCCGCCGGGATCTCCGCAAACAGCGACTCGATGTCGGGCGCACCGATGGCATTGAGCATTTCCGCTACGTCAGTCTGGGTATGAGGAATAAATGGCATGGCAACTCCTTAAGTATTAAGGCGTCGATGCGGACCTCAGCCCGCTTCGGCCAGCGTGGCGTACGCTTCCGCGTTCAGCAGATCAGAGGCGGCCAGCGTCGCGCTGGGCTTGAGCCGCATGATCCAGCCCTCCCCGTAGGGATCCTTGTTGACCAGCTCCGGAGATTGCGCCAGCGCCTGGTTCACCTCGATGACGGTGCCCGCGACCGGGGCGTAGACATCGGACGCGGCCTTGACCGATTCCACGACCGCGCAAGCCTCGCCTTGCTGCAGCGTACGGCCCACCTCGGGGACTTCGACGAACACCAAATCACCGAGTGATTCCTGGGCATGATCACTGATGCCCACGGCCACCGTGCCGTCGGCCTGCTTAAGGGCCCATTCATGGCTCCGTGCGTACATGCGATCTGCGGGTACATTGCTCATCGCCTCGATTCTCCTTTAATTGCTGCGTGAGTTTGTCTGTGGACCTTACAGGCCGACCAGCGCGCGACCCAGGCGCACGAATGGAGGCTTGACCACCCGTGCGTTCAGTAATTTTCCTCGAATGTCGACCTGCACGGTGGCGCCGAGCTCCGCGGCCGCTCCCGGCAGGCGCGCCAGCGCAATTGAACGCTCGAGCGTGGGCGAAAACGTGCCGCTGGTCACCATGCCCTCGCCTGCCGGGGCGAGCACGCGTTGGTGAGAGCGCATCACCGCGCGCTCCTCCAGCAGCAGGCCCACGAGCTTTCTTCCCCCGCCCGCGGCGCGCGCCCTCTCGAGCGACGCGCGGCCGACAAAGGCTCGATTGGACGGCTCAAAGGCGACGGTCCATTCCAGGCCCGATTCCAGGGGTTGCGTGCTGACATCCATATCGTTGCCGTACAGATTCATGCCCGCCTCGAGCCGCAATGTATCGCGCGCGCCCAGCCCACACGACTGGACGCCCAGCTCATTGAGACGATTCCACAACTCGACTGCACCTTCGGCGGGCAGCGTGACCTCAAAACCATCCTCGCCCGTGTAGCCGGTGCGTGCCACGAACCATGCCCCCAGCTGCACCCCGAAAAAGCTCGGCAACGCGAGCGCGGTTTGCGCGTCGGGCGGCGTCAGCAGCGTAGCCACGCGCGCGCGCGCATCCGGGCCTTGTACTGCCAACATGGCCAGCTCGCCCCGTTCGCGCACCTCAACATTGAACGGAGCCGCGTGCGTGCGGATCCAGGCCAGGTCCGAATCGCGGGTTCCCGCATTGACGACGATCCGGTACCAGTGCGGATCGAGAAAATAGACGATCAGGTCATCGAGGACCCCGCCATCCTCTCTGAGCATGCAGCTGTAGAGGGCTTTGCCCGCGTGATGGAGCCGGGCGACATCATTGGCCAGCAACCCGCGAAGAAATTCAGCCGTGCGCGCACCGTGGAGGTCGATAACGCACATGTGCGATACGTCGAACACTCCGGCCGAACGGCGCACGGCATGGTGCTCTTCAATTTGCGAGCCGTAGTGGACCGGCATGTCCCAGCCGCCAAAGTCGACCATGCGCGCTCCGAGCGCAACGTGCAGGTCATACAAAGGAGTGCGTAAACCCAATGTGACTCCAGCTCGAGGAAAGCATTTACCAAAAAAAGGCGGCAGGCGCACCGCCTCGGCCGTGCACCTGCCGCCCCTCTGTCCTTGCTACCTGAGAGATCGGGCAGACCGGCCAAGGCCGCTGCCGCACCCCTTCGGTGGACGGACCTGCCTTACAGGTGCCGCCGCTCTCCAGAGCCCGTCCTTGATCTGCCGTTCCTGGTGCCTGAGCGTTTCCGGGCGGAATTTGCGCCTTCGGCGTCCGGAACTTAAGGCCACGGCCCAATTCCGGATCTCTTCGGACAGATCTTTTTGACGAGGCCCGAATCATAGCAGTTACGACACCCCCCCTCTACAATTGCCCTCATGGCTAACCGAGCTGCCAACCCTCCCCGACACGGCACCTTGGCCGTGGACATTGCAGGTCTCCCGGTCGGGGGTGGCGCTCCGATCGTCGTCCAGTCCATGACCAACACGGACACGGCCGATGTGGCCGCCACGGTCAGGCAAGTCCGTGAGTTGAGCGAGGCGGGATCGGAGTTGGTGCGCATTACCGTCAATACCGACGCCGCCGCCGCCGCGGTCGCACCGATCAGAGATGCGCTCGCGGCACAGGGATGCACGGTGCCGCTGATCGGTGATTTTCATTTTAATGGTCACAAGCTCCTCAAGGACCATCCGGCCTGCGCCGAGGCGCTCGCCAAGTACCGCATCAACCCCGGCAACGTGGGCCGGGGAAGCAAGCGCGACCCGCAGTTTGCCGAGCTGATCGAGTTCGCGTGCCGCTACAACAAGCCGGTGCGTATCGGCGTGAACTGGGGGAGCCTCGATCAGGAACTGCTGGCGCGGCTGATGGATGCGAACAGCGCCCTGCCGGAGCCCGCTTCCGCCGGACAGGTCATGCGCGAGGCCCTGGTGCGCTCGGCCATCGACAGTGCGGCGCGCGCCGTGGAGCTTGGACTCGGGCAGGATCGGATCATCCTGTCCGCCAAGGTCTCGGCGGTCCAGGACCTGATCGCCGTATACCGGGAGCTGGCCGCACAAAGCCGCCACCCACTGCACCTGGGCCTGACCGAGGCCGGCATGGGCTCGAAGGGCATCGTCGCCTCGAGCGCCGCGCTCGCGGTTTTGCTGCAGGAGGGTATCGGCGACACGATCCGCATCTCTCTTACCCCCGACCCCGGCGGCGCGCGCACGCGCGAGGTCATCGTCGCGCAGGAATTGCTGCAGACCATGGGGCTGCGCAGTTTCGCGCCGCTCGTGACGGCCTGCCCGGGGTGCGGACGCACCACCAGCACTTTTTTTCAGACTCTGGCGCAACGCATCCAGGAACACCTGCGGCGGCGAATGCCTGAGTGGCGCCGGGCGCGCGTTGGAGTCGAAAATCTCTCGGTCGCGGTGATGGGCTGCGTGGTGAACGGGCCCGGGGAAAGCAAGCAGGCCAACATCGGCATCAGTCTTCCCGGGACCGGCGAGCGTGCGGTCGCGCCGGTTTACGAGGATGGCGCCAAGACCGTAACGCTCAAAGGCGAGCACATTGCCGAGGAATTCCAGCAATTGGTCGAGCAATACGTTGAACGCAGTTACCCTGAAGCGCATTGTTCAATAGCAGGCGCCCTCCGGGCCCATAGGGTTGAAGGTATGGATACGCTCACCAGCAAGCGCTGCAAGCCCTGCGAAGGCGGGATGCCCGCGCTCGGCCGCCCCGAAGCGGAAGCTCGCCTGCGGGAGCTGGCGAGCGGGTGGCAGATAAGCGCGGACGGAAAGAATCTGACCCGCGCCTTTCGGTTTGTGGACTTCTACCGCGCCATGAGTTTCGTCAACGCGCTGGCACACATCGCCAACATCGAGAACCACCACCCGGACCTTGAGATCGGCTACGACTATTGCCGGGTGCGCTACACCACGCACTCCATCGGTGGACTCTCGGAAAACGACTTTATCTGTGCCGCGAAGATCGATCTGATCGACACGAAGTAGCGACGGACGTCGGCGTTGGGGTCACCGTCCCGCCAGGCCACGACCTCTGGCGCGGGCGGACCGCGGAATATGTTCTACGCGGCCAAACGCAGCCGCATCTGCCGAACCGCCAGGGTTCCGCTCAGCACCGCCTGCAGCGTCACGGACGCCACCGACACCATCCAGATCTGCTTGATCGCGAAATCCGGCCGGGTCGTCAACCACCAGACCGGTACCATGAACGTGACCAGGCGCGAGCCGGAACTCCACAGCGCGGGCCAGGTGTTGCCGAGCCCCTGCAACACGCCGGAGCACACAAAAACAAATCCGCTCGCGACACAATTCCAGGAGATCACCCGAAGGTAGCCCGATCCCACGCCGATCGCCTCCGGTTCGTTGATAAACGTTCCGATCAGTACGGCCGGGCTCCCCAGGCACAGGGCCATGACGATCAGCATCAGCAACACGCTCATCAGCGCGGCCGACCGGAATGTCTGGCGCACCCGCGCCTTCTGGCCCGCACCGAAGTTCTGCCCCACTATCGGTGCGACGGCGAAGGCGACGGCCATGGCGGGCAGGAATATGGCCTGCATGACGCGCGTGCCGACGCCAAAGCCGGCTTGTGCCGAGGCGCCGAAGGGACGAATCACGAAATAGATGAAAGAAAAAATCACAAACATGATCACGAACTCGCCGCCCGCCGGCAGGCCTATGGCCAGTATCTGCCGCCAGACATCGAGCCTGGGCCTCCAGCTGTGCCTATCAAAACCCACGTAGTGCTCCAGGCGCAGGAAATATATCCACATCAGCAACACGCCGACGGCGATCGCAATCGAGCTGGCCAGGCCGGCACCGGCCACGCCCAAAGGATGTCCGGTGCCCCACCCGCCGATCAGCACCGGGGCGAGAATGACGTTGATCACCACGGTGAGCATCTGCGCGGTCATCGCAGGTTTGACAATCCCCGTGCCCCGCAGGGCCGAGGCCATCGCCACTAACGCGAACTGCAGCGACAGGCCCGGCAGGTACCAGCGCAGATAAGTCGCCCCCGCCTCCCGCGTCGCCTGATCCGATCCCAGAGTGCCGGCAAAGTGCACTGCCAACGGGTAACCCAGGATCAGGCACGCCAGCAGGCACGCCATTGCAAGTGTCGAGGACTGGTTGAACACAAGATTGGCGCGCGCCTGATCCTTGCGGCCCACCGCCTGGGCGATCAGCGCAACCGTTCCCACACCCAGTACCTGCGTCAACGCCATCACCAGGAACGTCAGATTCCCGGCCGAACCCACCCCGGCAATGGCCGCGCCGCCCAAGCGACCGACAAAGTACAGGTCGACCAGAAAATACAAGGTCTGGAAAAGCATGCCGGCCGCAATCGGAGTCGCCATCGCGACCAGATGGCGGTTGATCGAGCCTTCGGTGAGGTCACGCATGAATCTATGCTAGTGGAAAACCAGCGAAAGCGCTCGACGCCACGCATCCGGATCGGTGAGCGCGACGAAGAGCAATCCCGTGATGGCGCCTCCGAAATGGGCATCGTGATTGACGCGACCACGCAGGTAGCGCGCCGCATACCAGGTGTAAACCAGGTAACCCACGGCAAACCAAGGCGCCGGAATTGGCACCGGCAGCGGCAGGATGAAAATGGACTGCGTCGGGAAATACACCACTGAGGCAAACAGTACCGCGAGAATCGCGCCCGAGGCGCCAAGGGAGGCGTAGGCCGGATCAGCGCGATGCTTAAGCCAGGTTCCAGCATCGCTCACGAACAAACCGAGCGCGTACAGGCAGAGAAATCGCTCCGGACCAATCATCCCTTCCAGCGCGCGGCCAAACGACCACAGAGTAAACGCGTTGAACAGCAGGTGCGCCAGACTGGCGTGCATAAAGCCGCTGGTGATGAGGGTGGCATACTGGCGCTTGGGCACGAGCCAGTAGGGTCGAAACAGGCTCCGATCAAGCCACGCGGGCGCGAAGGTGAGTCCGGCCAGGCTCGATACGACGATCAGCACGAGAATGATTACCGTGACGCTCATGGTTCAGAACCAGCCGTAATTGAAGCTGACGCTGATCCGTTCGCCGCGCGAGCGGTTGGGTGGAACCTCATGGCGCAGCCAGCTTTCAAACAGGACCAGATGGCCCGCGCGGGCACGCAGCGTCACCCAGGCCCGGTTGCCCGCCCGCGCTCGCAGGCGACGCGGCGGTGCGGCCATGAATCTTTCCAGGCGTGGGTCTTCGATCTTGAGTCCTGCGCTGCCCGGCGGCACCTGCACGTAGTAGGTGCCACTTATGGTCGAGAGCGGGTGCAGATGGAGTCCGTGCACCACACGATGGCGCATGATGTTCACCCAGCAATCGGTCATTTCCAGGCGTTTGCCGCGCAGATCCAGATCCAGAGACTTTGCAAAGCGTCTCACGTGCCCATCGATACTGCTCTGGAGGTTCGCAAACGTAGGCGAAACACGCTGCAGCCGGCTTCGGGAGTTGTATGAAGTGTAGCCTCCCGGGTAGTTGCGCGCTGACCAGGCGCGACCGGAACGGTCCTCGTGGCGCAGTTGCAGACACTCTTGCAACAGCCGGCGGTTGAGCGAGGCAGCCGAACTTGATTTGAGGGGCGCGCAATACACGGGCGTCCGGAACAGATATTGGATCGGCACGCGGTGAGCATAACCCATGCGCAGCGCTCGCCGCTTCGGGTAGATTAAGGCCATGGCCAATGCAATTGCCGAGGGACAGGCATGACTCAGAGCAGACGCTCATTTGCGAGCGACAACGTCGCGCCCGCCGCTCCTGAGGTTATGGACGCGATTGCCCGGGTAAACCACGGTACGGTGCATTCTTACGGCGATGATGCCGAAAGCCGACGCCTCACGGACCTGGCTAAGGAAGCATTTGAATGCGATCTGGCCATTTACCCTGTGGCCACCGGGACGGCGGCCAACTCTCTGGCGCTTTCCGCATTGGCGCCCCCGTTTGGCGGGATCTATTGCCACGCCATCGCGCACATCAACACCGATGAATGTGGAGCGCCGGAATTCTTCAGCGGCGGCGCCAAGCTTTTGGCACTGGCCTCAGCGGACGGGAAAATATCCGCGGGCCAGCTGGCAGCGCCCGTGGCTCACGCGCGCGAGATGGGCGTGCACCATGTGCTGCCGGCCGCAATCAGCGTGTCTCAGGCCACCGAATGGGGGACGGTGTACCGTCGCGAAGAGCTCAGCACACTCTCGGAAGCGGCGCACGGCTACGGGCTGCGCGTCCACATGGACGGCGCACGTTTCGCCAATGCCGTTGCGCATCTGGCTTGCACCCCCGCCGAGGCGAGCTGGAAGTGCGGAGTGGACGTGCTCTCGTTCGGTGCCACCAAGAATGGAGCCCTCGCCGCCGAGGCGGTCATATTTTTCAATTCTGAGCTGGCGCGTGAGTTTGAAATGCGGCGCAAGCGCGCGGGTCATCTGTGGTCGAAGATGCGTTTTCTCAGCGCTCAACTGAATGCCTGTCTCGAAAATGAACTCTGGTTGCGCAACGGCCGCCACGCGAATTCGCTGGCGAGTCGCCTTGCGAAAGGCCTGCAACAGCACGGCATTCCCCTGGCGCAGCAGGTCGAGGCCAACGAAGTGTTTGCGGCCTTTCCCCAATCCCTGATCGACGCGCTGCGCGCGCAGGGATTTGAGTTCTACGAATGGCCGGCGCCCGCTCACCGGGGCTTGCCCATCGTGCGGCTGGTCACGGCCTATGACATGGACGTCGGCGACGTCGATGCGCTGATTGCCTCGATAGCCGCTAGGCGCGATTGACCACGGCAGTCTGGATGTCCGATTCGTCATTGCCGCTGCCTTTGAGGTTCAGCGTCACGGTCGCAGCGGTCAGCATTAACACCGTCATCAACGCGAACGACCATACGCCCACTAGCCGCCAGCGCCGCACGACTCGATCGGCTTGGGACTCTGCGCAAATCAGACTGGCGAGCACGCACAGAAGGCCGGAAAGTACCGCCGCGGCAATCAGGCGCATCGCACCGTCGGAGATCGGCGCATCGATGTAGGCAAACCAGGCGAAGCCGGCCCCAATGACGGACAGGTTCAGGCGCAGCAAATCACGCGCGGAGCGCCGCAGCCCTTTCATCGAGCCGCCGGCCACCTTGGGCTCGGCTTCATTCATGTGTCCGACATCCATCGCTCCATGAGCCGTTGCACGACCGCCAGCAGCATCGGTCCGACAAATATGCCGGTTACCCCGAATGCCAGCAGGCCCCCGATAACTCCCACCACCACCAGCATAAAGGGCAGCTTCGCGCCGCGCTGGATCAGCCACGGGCGCAAGATCCCATCCCCCACGCTCATCAGCACGGCCAACACCGCAAGGGCAATCCCCCAGCCCAGGTGCTGCTGAAACAGCAGCCAGACCACGGCGGGAATCAGAATCGGCATCGGGCCGATCTGCATGACGCACAGTATGAATATGATTGAGGTCAGTACGGCGGCGGCCGGAATTCCCACCAGCCACAACCCAAAGCCACTGAGGATCGCCTCGACCAGGGCCGTCACGACCACGCCTGCGGCAATGGCCCGCATGGATTGCGCGGCCAGCACGGCGCTCTCCAGACCACGTGGCCCGCCGACACGTTTTGCGAGGCGCTGTGACCACTTCGCCAGTGCTTCGCCGTGGAGGTAGAACACCACCACCAGTATCAAGGTCAGCAGAAAATCGACCGTGACGCTGCCGATCGTGCCCACGTGCTGGCTCAGCCACAACGCCGCCTTGCCGATGTACGGCGTGACCACCCCGCCCCAGTACTCGGGTGTCCGCGCGGCGGCCTGCTCCCACTGCAGGCTCATTTCCGCGCCGTAAGGTATGCGTTCGAGCCATGCGGGCGGCTCGGGCCAAGGCCCTGCGAAAAGCCGCGCGCCCAGATCACGCAGTTCCGGGAGTCGTGTGATCAGCGTGCCCAGGAGCAGCGCCACGGGGCCGACCACGGCGATGAACAATCCTGAACTCATTGCAGTTACCGCCAGGCCGCGATGCCCTCCAAACAGTCGCTCCACCCTCAACATGATCGGCCAGGTGGCCACGACGATGATCGCCGCCCACACCAGCGCCGACAGGAAGGGGCGCAACACCGCCAGGACACCCCACAGCAACGCCGCGACGCACGCCAGCACGATGGCGTTACTGATCAATTGTGAGCGTTGGTCGTTCATCGATTTTTATTGCGCGTGCCGGCCGGCAGCTGCTAACAGGACCTCAGCGCCGGGATCGAGTGACATTCGCGTAAGGCGTTCCGTCGAGGTGGGTGAAATTCGCCGGCACGCTCCCGGCGGGCGCCAGCAGGTCGATCCCCGGATAGGTGGTGACGTCCTGCGCAGGAGCGCGCGTTCCGACTTCCAGTACCAAGGCGTCCGCCGCCGATGCGGTTTTGAAGGGTATGGCCGTCGCGATCACCCGCCCGAAAGCCCGCCGCGTCTCCGGCCCGAAGCACTTCGGCTCCCGCATCGGTCACCAAGGTCACTTCGCCGGCCAGCACGTAGATGAATTCGTCCTCGTGGCTGTGCCAATGGCGCTGGCTCGACCAGGAACCGGGCGGCAGACGCATCAGGTTCACCCCGAATTGTTGCAGTCCCGCCGCATCGCCGAGTCTGCGCCGTTCGCGATTGCGGCAGGGCTGATCGAAGGGCGGTGGATACAGAGAGCCAATAACCGCTTCCAGAGCGGCCGCGTCGATGCGCTTGGTCACGGTCGGATCTTCCCTGCCGGCTCGAAAGACCGACAGGATACTCTGAACCGGGGCTCGCTTTGCGAGCTCGAGGCCTTAGGGGGCCCGTGCCGCCAGGGCAGCGTTCGTCGCGAACGGCATCGTCAACGGCCAGGAATTGACCAGGCTTGTCGGCGCCACGCGTCCGTGACTGATGTCCCAGGTGACTCGCGGACCAAATTGCATGCGTGGACCCGACCCGCGGGCAAACTGCAGATCGACCAACGAGCGGTGGGCGAGTGGCGCGCAAAAGCGGGCCCCGGGATCGCTCGAGGACGGCGAGGATCGCTCGTAGCGAAAACCAAATCCCTGGGTGCGCGTGCCGTGCGCCGCGAACGAGAAGCTCACGTAGAGCATCACCTGCGAACCGGAGTAGGAAGGGACGAAACCGAGGTCGGCCGCACCGTGCCGGCGACTGGCAGCAGGCCGCGATCCCGATCAAGGCAATCGCCCAACCCCGCGACCTATAGAGCCTACCCACGGGCTGACTCCTTAAAAGAACGACTCCCGATCTCCGAGGCCCAATGTCGTTCACTGCGCCGTGGGAGTCCATACGCATAGTACCCCATACTGTGAGCAAGTTCACGGAATCGGCCTCGCCGGAGTCGTTATGGAAAGCGCCAGGCGGGCCCGGATCACAATGTACGGCGAGCGAATTTGCGCCTCTTTTACTTAAGTTACCAGGGGCGTACTTAGGGCCCGGCCGCTGCCCGGTCTGCTCCGGTCGGCGGGGTGATGCCACTGAGGACCTGCAGAAAACGCGCGCGTTCGATATTGCCTCCGCTGAGAATCAGGCCCACCCGGCGACCAGCCAGACCCGCGCGCTCGCGCATCAATGCCGCCAACGGCGCCGCTCCGGCCCCCTCGCTGACCTGATGAGTGTCATCAAAGTAGATTCGCATCGCCTCGGCCATTTCGTCCTCGCTCACCTCCACGAACTGCGCCGCGCCCCTGCAGATCGCCTCGACCGCGTCCTGCTGGGGTTCGCGCGTGGCAATACCGTCAGCGAACGTATAGGCGGTAGGGGTGGTGACGGGTCGTCCGGCGGCGAAGGAACGTGCGCCGGCCGGCGCACGGGACGCCGACACGCCCACGATTCGGGTCTTCAGCCCCAAAAGGTCCCGCACCGCAATCAGGCCGCAAATACCCGAACCCATGCCCACCCCGACAAATACGGTATCCATGTCAGCAACGGCTCGAAAAAACTCCAGCGCATAAGTGGCTACGCCAACGACCAGGTCGCGATGAAACGAGGGCACGAAATGCAGCGCTCGCTCGCCAGCCACGCGGTGCGCCTCATGCTTGGCTTCATCGAAATCGGCGCCGAACTCCAGCTACCGTGGCCCCAAAGCCGCGCATGGCCGAATTCTGGTCGGGTGAATTTCCCTTCGGCACAAAGATGGTCGCCTGCACGCCCACGCGCGCGGCAGCGAACGCGATCGACTGCCCGTGATTGCCGCGGGTCGCGCTAACCACCCCGCGCACATCGGGTTGCGCACGCAACAATCGATTGAGGTAAATGAGGCCCCCTCGCACCTTGAAGGCGCCGGTGGGAGTGTGGTTCTCGTGTTTGACCCACACTTCGCAACCGGTCCGCTGGCGCAGCTTCGGCCATGCATATTGCGCGAGTTGGCGGAACGATCGGGCGCACGCAGTCCGCGGCGCCTTCCAGTTCCTCCAGGGTCACTCCAACCATCGCTTAGCTCCTCGCGCGATTATCTTCAAATGATGCGACTGCGGCGGCTCGCCTGCTGGCTTATCGCGCTCTGCAAGGACGGTTCAGTCGTCCTGTCGCTCGTAACGCCGATCGACACTGCGCGCGGGCCATGCGCCGGTCGATCCGGGTTCGCGCATCGAGGGCCCGCCGACCCCCCAGTTGCCGGTCTGGTCGTTCCCATCCGCAGGTGTGCGTGGGTGAGCCGGAGCTTGGGTTCAACGCGCCTGCCAGTTCAGCGCAATGATGCGCGCCCCGAGCAGCAGCAACAGCAAGGGCGCCATGGCCAGGAATGCCGCGCGCAGCGGATGGCCCTGATTGAACAGAGCCACGATGCCCATCACCGACAGGGCGCCCAGGACGGCCATGACCAGAAGGCCCCGCCCACCGCAAACAAACGCATCCCGCGCGGACGCCCGCCGCGGGACGCCGACTGAGCTTCCTTATTCATGATTTCTGTCCCCCGTGGACCGCATGCACGATGCGGGTAGACCGGACAATCGCCCCTAGCATGCGACTTAGCGAACGCTTAGCGCAAGTGCCGGGTGCCAGCTCTCACCGGGCGAGGCTGCGCGTGCCCCTAAGTGCGGCGCTTGCGGGGTTTGCCAGCGGACGCGCGAGCGGCATTGATCGCACGCGCCAGCCACACCGAAAGCTCCTCGGCGTCATCGTACAGTCGCGCGGGAACCGCGAAGTAATTCATCGATTTCGTGCCCGGGCCCATGGGAGCAAACGGCTCCGCGCCTTCCGCCACGTAATATGAACGGCTGGAGTCATCGACTCTGAAATACAGCACGTCCTCATCGGCGAGTCGCGAAGAACAATCCGTCCGCATAGTAGCCGACGCCTCCGAACATGCGTCGCGCGGTGACTGTGCGCTCGGCACCGAGCAGATCGAGCACAAAGGCGTTGAATTGCGCGCTCACGGCCATGCACCATGGTAGTCCGAATAAACTGCCGCCGGAGAATGCGTGCCCTTAAGTTCCCTGTGCGCCGTGCTGCTCGCGGCCCTGTGCCACGCGATATGGAACTTGGAGGCTAAACGGGCCGCGAACTCGCGCCATTTTGTGTGGCTGTATTCGGCGCTTTCGCTGCTGCTATGGGCGCCGGCGGTGCTGTACGCGTTGTGGCAGCCCCACGCACCCTACGGGATGCCGCAGTTTCTGGCATTGGCCGGAACCGCCGTGCTGCACCTGCTGTACTCGCAGTCGCTCCAGGCCGGATATCGTGTGGCCGACCTCTCGCTGGTCTATCCCATAGCGCGCGGGAGCGGTCCGCTCCTTTCCTTTGTCGGCGCCACAGTGCTGTTTGGCGAGCGGGCCGGCCCGCTGGCCATGGCCGGTCTGCTGTTGATCATCGCCGGTATCATGCTGATTGCCGACCTGCACCACGCACTGCGACGCAGTGCGATTCCAGGTTTGATCTGGGGCGCACTCACCGGTGCATGCATCGCCGGATACACCCTCAATGACGGCTGGGCGGTCAAGGCGCTGGGAGTCTCGCCGTTTCTGATCGATTTCTCGGGCAACAGCTTTCGCGTCATTGCGCTCTCGCGCCAGGCACTGCATGACCGGGAAAACCTGGCGCGCGAGTGGTCCGCCTATCGGCGGCCGGTGCTGACCGTGGCCCTACTCGGACCCTTGGGTTACCTGCTGGTGCTGTTTGCGATGCGCCGCGCGCCGATCAGCCACGTGGCGCCCGCGCGCGAGCTGGCAACGCTGGTGGGCACCTGGTTCGGCGCTCGTCTGCTGGGGGAGCAGGCCGCCGCACAACGCCTGGCCGGGGCGCTGTGCATTGTCGCGGGCGTGATCAGCCTGGCTCTGTCCGGCTGATGAGCCGGCGTCGCTAGTCCTCGCGCACGTGATCCTGCTCGCGATAGAGCATGGCCACGCCGATAAACACCACGCCGAATGCGGCCATCCAGTAGGCAAAGAAATTGAAGTACTGCGGGCCCACCAGCTTGTAGGTCGAGACCGCCGCCTCGCTCGAGTTCCAGTCAGCCGCTCGTGGCCACCGCCTGGCGGTGTTCGTTGTCCATCAGGCGCACCTGGTTGCCGCGAACTTCCGCTACCAGGAATGTCCCCGCCAGCGGTCCCTCCTTGCCGTCACTGGCGTGCACGGTCAGTCCGGTATGTTCGTTGAAATCGATCTTCTGTCCCGTGATCATCGTGGTGCCGGCCGGCAGAGTGATCCAGGTCTGCGCGCCGCTCACCGCCGTGGCCCCTGGAAGTTGGTGCACCATGAAGTTGTTGACCGCGGCAGTCATCAGATTGCCGACGCTGGTGGACAACAAGAACAGCGCCATGATGAAGCTCTTCATTCGCAACGGCGCCTGTTTGTAGGAAAACTCGAGTGCGGTAATCGACACCAGCACCTCGGACGCCGAGAGCACGACGTAGGCGAGGATTTGCCACCAGGCCGAGACGCTGTGACCGGTCTGAATGCGTTTCTCGATCCAGCTGACGATCAGGAACGATGCGGCCACCAGGAACAAGCCCACGGAAATCTTGCGGAGCGGTGTGACCTTCACGAAGCGGCTGCACAGCGGATAGATCCCGAAGGTGAAGATCGGCACCATGATCAGTATCAGCAGGCCATTGACGACCTGAATCTGCGCAGGCAACAACACCAGCCCGAATCCCATGTGCTTGTCCATGAGGTCTGAGGTCGCCTGCAGCGTCCAGGTTTGGCCATTGCTTTGGTCCCAGAGCGCCCAGAACATCGCCACGAACAGGTACACGATCAGCAGGTTGCCGATCAGCTTAAGGCCGGAGGGCGAAAGTATGTCCTTCAGCCATTGCTTTCCTGCGGGGGGACCACGGCGAAGCGGCTGCGGCCGAGGTAAAAAACCAGCGTGGCCAGCGCCATCATCGCCGCAGGCACTCCAAAGGCCACCTTGGGGCCGTAGGTCTCCAGCCATTCGGGGCACTTATAGATCGAGAACGAAGAACCAAGATTTATTGAAAGGTAAAAGTAGCTGAAGGCCCTTTCGATCAGGTGCTTGTTGCGGCTCGTGAACTGGTCGCCCACGTTTGTGGACACGCAGGGTTTGACCCCGCCGGTACCGAAGGCCATAAACCCAAGCCCGAGCGCGAGGTTCAGCGGCGTTGCCGGTCCGAGCGCCAGGATGGCGCATCCGAGCACGTAGACGACCGAGAAGGTGATGATGGTGCGGTACTTGCCCCAAAACACATCCGAGACCACCGCGCCAAACAATGGAAAGAAATAAGCTCCCGCCTTGAACAGGCTCTGCCAACTGGTGGCGCTGGGCCTGCCCAAAATGCAACGTGGTGGTCATGTAGATGGCGAGAATCGCGTTGATGCCGTAATAGCAAAAGCGCTCGGCAAACTCGTTGGCGATGATGTAACGGGATGCCCTTGGGCATCTTGTTAGATTCCATCGGAGGTCCTTAAAGGTGATACGGCCGAGTTGGCCTTATGTGGGGTTGATGCGCCGTGCTAGAGGTCATTCGTGTCCAGCTCGCGGCATCAACCAGCTTTCACAGGTTGACCATGTATTAGCGCCGCGAGCCGCCCAGCAATCGCGCCGGCAACATCACCAGCGCCCGTAGAATCTCGAATACGCCTTCGAAGGCGATGCCTAGGATACGGAACGGGAGCGAAATTACCCAGACCACGGGCCACAAGAGCAGCGCCAGCAGCGCCAATGGCCAGCACAGCACCAGCAAGAGCAGCCACAGAGCAGCTTCAACATGTGGCCGTCCGCGCCGGCGGGGAAACGCTGACATGGCGCGCAAGCGAGGGAAGCTCACCGCTTAGCCCGAGGGCCTGGCGCGCAAATGTGCGCCGCGCAATGCCCGTCGCCCCTGCCAGACCCAGCAGACGCGCCGCAAGCCAGCCGGCCGGACCCCGTCCACGCGCGAACAGCTCGTTGAACGCGCTCATCGACCAGCTCATCAACGTGTCGTGCGTCAGGCGCCGCTGTTCGTAGCGAGTGAGGAGCCGTGCCGCGCCCGGATCCTCGTGTTCCGCGCTACCGGCGGCCAGAACTTCACACAGCACCGCGGCGTCCAGAAACCCGAGGTTGACGCCCTGGCCCGCGAGCGGGTGGACCACGTGCGCGGCATCGCCTACGAGCGCCACGCGATTGCCGATCATCGTGGAGGCCGTCGCGCGCCGCAGCGGCACCACCACGGCGCTCGCTGAGCAGCTTCGTGGCTCCCAGCACGCCGTCACTGGCCGCATCGAGCCGCCGCGCAAACTCCACCGCCGGTAAGCGACATCAGCTCTTCCGACAGTGCCTGGTCCGCGGACCAGACGATGGATACGGAGCCATCGAACAGTGGCAGCAGGGCAAGCGGTCCGGAGCCCAGAAACCGTCTGCCACGCGGTGTGCTGGTGGGGACGCGCCGTGGCGATGTTCGCCACCACCGCGCTCTGACGATAATCGTGTGTTGCGCACCGCAATCTTCAGAAACTCGCGCACCTGCGAATGCGCACCATCGGCGCCGATCACGAGCCGCGCGCTGATCTGCTGCCCATCAGTTTGCAGCCGCACGGCGTTTTCATCCGTCTGCAGGCCCACAACCCTCACCCCCAGGACCTGGCCACCCTGGCCCTTAAAGCTGGCCAAGCCCGCGACCGACAACGCGCGATTTTCCACGATGTATCCCAGATTCGGCTCGGCCACTTCGGCCGCGGAGAACACCAATGCCTCCGGTCCGTCGCTCGGCACCGACTCATGCCAGACCCGCATGCTCTGGTACGCGCAGATTCGCTCCTGGGGCAGGTGCGACCAGGCCTGCGCGTTGTGAAGCACGAGCTCGCTGGCCCGCGATATCGCCGCGACGCGCATCGGTTCCGGCAGTTCGCGGGGAGGTTGGTCCGCGGGAGTTGAACGACCTGCTGGGAAAGCAGCGCCGGGAGCAAGTTCCGGGGCAATCAGTGCAATGCGCGCCGCCGCCATGCCGCCGTGTCGGGCGAGCAGCGCGGCGGCCACCGCCCCGTTGGGACCGCCCCCTATGATTGCGACGTCGAAGTCGGTATTCATGGCGTGGTCCTGTGCATCAGAACACCGGCAATCCGCGCATCAGGCGCGGCGTGTCGCCGCCGAAGCCCCAGCTCAGTCGAGAGAGCGCGCGTTTCGCACCCGGGGACACGTCGAACAGCAGCAATCCGAGATTGCGTGCCGCGGCGGCCACCGGCCTGTCGCTGGCGAAGAGTTTGACCAGCCCATCCGTGAACCCAATCATGCCGCGGCGGTCCGCGCTGCGGCGGCGCTCGAAGTCCTCGAGCACGGCGGGCGCGCCCGGATCGGGAGCAAGAGCGATCACTTCGGCGAGCAACGCCGCATCGCGCAACCCGAGATTGAAACCCTGCCCTGCCACCGGATGCAGGGCTTGTGCAGCGTTTCCCACCAGCACGGCGCGTCGGCCCGCCAGCGACTCGGCGCGGCTGAGTCGTAGCGGATACGAGGCACGCGCTCCCGCCTGCTGCACGCGACCGATGCGCCAGCCGAAGCTGCGCTGGAATTCTTCAATGAAGGCGGCCTCGTCAAGTGAAAGCATATGTGCCGCGCGTTCGGGGCTTAAGGTCCAGACCAGCGTGTAGCGCCCGTCCGCCAGCGGCAACACCGCCAGCGGACCGGTGCCCGTAAAACGCTCGTAGGCGATGCCGGTAGAGGGCCGGTCGGTGTTTAAGTGCACCACCACGGCGACCTGCTGGTAATCCTCCACCGCCGCGCCAATGCCGGCGGCCGCTCGTACCAAGGACTGAGCCCCATCGGCCGCAACAACCAGCCGGGCCGTGATGAGTTCCGCCGCCAGATTCGATTTTTCATCCGCCGCTTGTGCGTCCACCACCAGCTGCACTCGATCCGCTTCGAGAAGGACCTCGCGCACGCGCGCGGGGCAGCGTATCTGCAACTGCGGGTGCGCGGCGAGCTGCTGCCAGAGCGCCCGGCCCAGATGCCTGTTGGACACCACGAAGCCCAGCGCTTCCAATCCCTGCTCGGCCGCGCACAGCCGCGCGGCGCCGAGCCGTCCTGCCTCCGTAACGCGAATCTCACGCACCGCGCCGGCCTGAGCGGCCAGATGCGGCCACACGCCGAGCGTCTCAAAGATGCGCCGGCTCCCATTGCCGAGAGCGCTGGTTCGATCGTCAAAGCTTGGTTGGGAGGCGGCATCGTTGGCTACCGCCTCGATCAGCGCGATTCGCTTTCCGGTGCCACTCAATGCCAGGGCCAGACTCGCTCCGACCAGGCCCCCGCCTACGATCGCCACATCGACGGCGGTGGCTCCAGGCTGATTCATGCCGCGGCCATCAGCTTTTCGATCGCATCCGGATCGGTGGGGGCCCCAGCACTCAATACTTCATGTCCGCCGGCGGTCACCGCAACGTCGTCTTCGATGCGAATCCCGATATTCCAGAAGCGCTTCGGCACCCCCTTTGTTCCCGCAGGGATGTAGATGCCCGGCTCCACCGTCAGCACCATGCCCGGCTCGAACACGCGCCATTGCTCACCGACCTTGTAGTCACCCACATCGTGCACGTCGATGCCGAGCCAGTGGCCGGTGCGGTGCATAAAAAATTTCCTGTACGCCTCCTCCTTGATGAGGCTGGACACCGGACCCTTGAGCAGCCCGATGCGCACCAGGCCCTGGGTGATGGCGCGCACTGCCGCATCGTGAGGCTCATTCCAGTGATTGCCCGGCAGCACCTTGGCGACGGCCGCTCTCTGGGCGGCGAGCACCACCCGGTACACGGCGCGCTGCGCGGGAGTAAAGCGCCCATTGACCGGAAAGGTACGGGTGATGTCGGAGGCGTAGTACTCATGCTCGCAACCCGCATCAACGAGCAGCAGGTCGCCGTCCTTGAGCGGCTGGTTGTTGTCGCGGTAGTGCAGCACGCAGGAATTCGCACCGCCTCCCACGATCGGCTGGTAGGAAACCTCAGCCCCGTGCCGACCGAACTCGTGTACCAGCTCGGCGCAGACCTCATATTCCGTGCGACCAGGCCGGCAAAAGCGCATGGCACGAATGTGCGCACCCGCACCGATCGCACCGGCCCGGCGCATGATCGAGAGTTCCTTGCGACTCTTGAAAAGCCGCATGTCGTGCAGCACGTGATCGAGCGCCACGAACTCGAGCGAGCGACCGCCCGGATGCGCCTCGGCACGCAGGGCATTGACCCAACCCACCATCCGCTGATCGAAGTCGTGATACTTGCCCATGGTGTGGTAGACCCGCGCCCGGCTTTCGAGCAGTCCGGGCAGGATGTCGTCCAGATCGCCGATCGGGAAGGCGTCATCGGCACCGAAGCGCGACTTTGCGCCGGCCGGCCCGGCGCGCCTTCCGTCCCAGATTTCGCGCTCGCCGTTCCGATCGCGCACGAACATCAGGAATTCGCCCTGCGGACGTCCCGGTATCAGCACGGCCACCGAATCGGGCTCGGCAAAACCCGTCAGGTAGTGAAAGTCGCTGTCCTGGCGGTAGTTGTAATACACATCGTTGTTGCGAGTGCGCTCGGGCGCCGCGGACAGCACCGCGATCGCATCCCGACCCAAGAGGCGCATGAGCTGGCGACGGCGGCGCGCGAACTCTTCGGTCATCTGGCCCGGCATTCGCGAACTTCAGTGCAGTTGCGCGCGGGACGGCCGTCCGGGCGGGGGCTGGCGCAGTGCGCCGAGCTCTTCGAACACGACCTGAACGCCGACTCGGACAAACTCCACCAGTTCTGCGAGCGCCGACTCGTTGGCTTCGATCCCTTCGCGCTCATCCACCCCGGCGCGCATGATCTGCGCCAGGTCGCGCACGATCTCTCCTGCATCACCAGGTAAGCGTTCCGGGTCGGTGGCGGCGCCCGAGCCCAGGCCGTAGACGAAGCCGTTACACCATAATGTAAGCGCCTCGGTGCGCCGCTCGATGGGCTCGTCATCGTCGGGCATGAGCAGATCAAACTGCATCTGGGTATCGCTGAGCGCGGCGCGGGTGGCCTCGTACAAGCCCCGCAAGCCCAAAACGGCCGTTTCCTCCGGCGCGGCGCCCTCGGGAAGGATTTCGGCCAGCCAGTCATCCACGCCATATCCGTCCGTGGCGCATAACGCGCCCGCCAGCGACCCGTGTGCCTCGGCAGGCTCGGTCACGGCGCGGCATTCGGACATCAGACGCTGGATTTGCGCGTAATTAATAGGACGGACCACTGGATTTTGACGCCTCGAAGCGAACGCAGGCATGGTAGAGCGCACCTATGCGGCGCGCAACACCCGGCTGGCGCGTCTCGGCCTCGTATTTCGGTTGACCGCACTCGGCGCATCGCACTATAGTTTTGCATGGCCGAAAGCAGCAAAAACAGCAGTATCGATGTGGAATTCAAGCGCCTGGAAAAGCGCCTCGAGGAACTGGTCTCCACGGTGCACCGCCTCAAGGACGAAAACCGTGCACTGCGGGCGCGTCAGGACAGCCTGGCGGCCGAGAAGACTACGGTCATGAACCGCAGCGAACAGGTGCGCGCCCGGGTCGAGGCGATGATTGGCCGACTCAAGGCCATGGAACGCACGGCATGAGCGAGGCGGACGGCACCCGCGTCAGCGTGCGCATCCTCGATAAGGATTATTTCGTGGCCTGCCCGAAAGAGGAACGGAACGATCTTATCGATAGCGCCGCTTTTCTAAACGCCCGCATGAAAGAAATCCGCGACACCGGCAAGGTCGTCGGAGCCGATCGCATCGCCGTCATGGCGGCGCTCAACATCACCAATGAGATGCTGCGTCAGCGTGAACAGGGTCACGGTTCGCAGGCCGAATTCGGTACCCGCATCAAGATGCTGCGCGAGCGCGTTGAGACTGCGCTACAGAAGGGACAGCAGCTCGATCTTTAGTGTAGAGTCGGACTGGCGTCGCCTGTGGTGCTCGACAAGCGGGCTCGGTTACCTCTCGACCCTAAGTTGAAACACCCCGGGACCTGACCTTGCTGGCAGCATTGTGCAAGTCTGCCTCGAGCAGAAAGCCTTACCTGTCGCAGGAAGTCCCACTTGTTGCTCTGGTCGAGAGCAAGAGTTCGCACCGGCATTGCGGGTGACGCTTCTTCTTCCCCCTGCAGGCGCACGAGCGTGAGCCCAACTGCCAGCGACTCCGCCACCTCGCGCCTTACGCTGCGCCGTGCGCTGTGGCGGAAGCGTGATGCGATGTCGCGCCCCGCCCGTACCGCCGCAGAACGATCCATCCGTGACTCCCTGGCCGCCAGTTCCTGGCTAAGGCCCGGCACCGCCATCGGGCTGTACGTCTCGCGCGGGACAGAAGTCAGTACCCTGCCCCTGCGCACGCTGGCCCGGCGCCGTGGGTGCCGCGTGTACCTGCCGCGCATCACCGATTTCGTTTCACGACGCATGCTGCTGCTTCCGGATCCGGGCCCTGCCATGCGCCTCAACCGCTATCGAATCGCCGAGCCTGTGGGAGGCGCGCCGATCAGGCCGCAAGCCCTGGCAGTGGTATTGATGCCACTGGTCGGATTCGACGATTCCGGCAACCGGCTGGGCAATGGCGCGGGATTTTACGACCGCCTGCTCGCCCGGCGAGTAGGTACACGCGGTGCGCCGGTGCTGGTAGGTATCGCCTTCGAGTGCCAGCGCTGCCCAGAAGCTCCCGGCGGCCGCACACGATGTGCCGCTCGATGCGGTCATCACCGAACACGGCATTCAATTCTTCACACGGGAACTCTGATCATGGCTCATTGGCTGCTCAAGACCGAACCGGAGACCTTTGGCATCGAGCACCTGCTCAAGCTCCCCAAGCGCCGTGCCAGCTGGGATGGCGTGCGCAACTACCAGGCAAGAAATTTCCTTCGCGACAACGTTCAGCGCGGCGATCTTGCCTTCCTTTATCACTCGAGCTGCGCCGTGCCTGGCCTGGTGGGCACATTGCGGGTGGTGCGCGGCGCCTATCCGGATGCCACCGCATTTGATCGGCGCGATGATCACTTCGACCCCGGGAGTGATCCGGCCGAGCCGCGCTGGTTCACGATTGACGTGCAGTTGCAGCGTCGCTTCAAGCGAGTGATCTCACTGGAGGAACTGCGCGCGCATGCGAACGGAAAATTGCGCGGCATGACCCTGCTCCAACGCGGCAGTCGACTCTCAGTGATGCCAGTTGATGACGCTCACTGGCGGTTCATCTTGTCTCTGGAGTGAGTGTGAGTGAGTTCACATCGACCGTCGTGTGACACACACGCTTGTTTTTTTATGTCTCGTGTATATACTCGGTCCCCGGACTAACCTGATATATGGAGATCATTCATGGCTAAGGCAAAGAAGAAGGCCAAGAAGAAAGCTGCGAAGAAGAAGTAAAGGCCTTTACTTCAAGGCGAGTGAGGATCAAACCTTACGAGCCTGATTCAAAGCTGAGACTGTGCCCGCGCAAGCGGGCACAGTCATGTCTGGAGGGCGTAAAACATGGCACTTTCAGCGCAGGAGAAGAAGCAAGAGGTCGCGATCGCAGCGCTTGGTTTGCTGCGCGATGACATGGTGCTGGGAGTCGGTACCGGATCGACCGTCAACGCTCTGATCGACCTGCTGGCACCCTGGAAGACTCGCCTGCGCGGTGCCGTTTCCAGTTCCTCCGCCAGTTCGGAGCGGCTACGAAACCTCGGCATCCCGGTCCTGGACCTCAATGAAGTGCCCGATCTGGGCATCTACATAGACGGCGCCGATGAGGCCAACTCCAGACGCGAGCTGATCAAGGGCGGGGGTGCCGCATTGACGCGCGAGAAGATCATTGCGGCCGCCGCGCGCACCTTCGTTTGCATCGTCGATGACAGCAAGCTGGTGGAGGTACTTGGACGGTTTCCGTTACCGGTGGAAGTGATCCCGATGGCCCGAGAGCTTCTGGTCCGCCGGCTCGCAACGATGGGGGGCAGGCCCGTCTGGCGCGAGGGCGTCATCACCGACAACGGCAATCAGATCATCGACGTGCATGAGCTGCGGATCACCGAACCGCGGGAAATGGAGGCGCAGATCAACCAGCTCCCCGGCGTGGTGGCGGTCGGATTGTTTGCACAGCGCCCGGCCGACCTGCTGATCATCGGCACCGATACCGGCACGCGCACGATCTAGTGCTGCGGCCCTGCCGCTACTTGTTCGCCGCGCCCTCGACCGCCAAACCCTGGGCGTGCCACTGCAGCATGCCACCGGTGAGGTTCGCGACCTTGGTAAATCCGGCGCGCTGCAGTACCAGGGTCGCCTGCGCGGAGCGTCCACCCGCACGGCACACTGCAACGACCGGCCGCTCGCGATCGAAAGGCGCAAGCGCGCCCGCCAGAGTGCCCAGCGGCACCAGTTGCGCGCCGGCGATATGCCCGAGCGGGCCGTCAAACTCCGCCGGCTCGCGCACGTCGATCAGCTGCAGACTGGGCAGATGCTCCTGCACCCACTGCGCGGGCACTTCCCAGAATCCGGCATAGGTGAATGCCAAGGGCCCCCACGACGGACTGGCGTCGGCCGATTCGGCCGCGGCTGAATACCCGCATTTACGATTGGCGGGTACCGCAACGTCGATTTGCTTCGGGTGCGGGAGGCCGAGGTTCTCCATGTAACCCACGAAATCGGACTCGCTCAATCGTCCACCCAGGCGTGGATTGAAGGCTCTTTCCTCGGCGACCGAGGTCACGGTGTTGCCTCGATAGTCATGGCCCGGAAACAACAGGCACGTGTCGGGGAGGGTAAAAATCTGCTCGTGGATCGAGCGGTACAAGGCCCGTGCATCGCCGCCCTGAAAATCCGTCCGGCCACAGCCGCGCACCAGCAAGCAATCGCCCGTAAACGCCATGTCCTGCTCGCCCGCCACCAGCGTGATGCAAGCGGCGGTGTGGCCGGGCGTGTCGCGGACTGCGAGCGACCGAGCGCCGAAGCGGATGGTCTCGCCGTGCGCGATGTAGCGGTCGGCGCCCTCTGCACCGGAGCGCGCCGCAACCACAATCTGGCTGCCCAGATCCTGCTTGAGGCGCCAGGCCGCGGTGACATGATCGGCGTGCACGTGGGTTTCCACGGTGCAACGCAACGTAAGCCCCAACTCACGAATCAGCGCAATGTCGCGCCGGGCCTGCTCGTAGACCGGATCGATCAGCAGTGCTTCGCGCGAGAGCGCGTCGGCCAGCAGATAGCTGTAGGTTGATGAAACCGGATCGAACAGCTGCCGGAACATGAGGATCGCCCCCTTCGCTTGATGGTGGCTGGGGGACTAGGATTCGAACCTAGGTTAGCGGAGTCAGAGTCCGCGGTCCTACCACTAGACGATCCCCCACCGGTACACCCATACCTTGAAGAGCGCGGTTGCGTTAAGCCGTGGCAGCGACGGTTCGACCCGCTTCGCCGCCTGGAACTAGCGCTTGGAGTACTGCGGGCCGCGGCGTGCCTTGCGTCGTCCGACCTTCTTGCGCTCCACCTCGCGCGCGTCGCGCGTAACAAAGCCGGCCTGGCGCAGGGGCCCGCGCAGCTTCTCGTCGTACTTCATCAGCGCTCGCGCAATGCCATGACGGATCGCGCCGGCCTGGCCGGTGATCCCGCCGCCGGTGACCTTCACTTCGATGTCGAACTTGTCGGTCAGCTGCACCAGTTCGAGGGGTTGGCGCACGATCATGCGGCCGGTTTCGCGGCCGAAGAATTCATCGAGCGGACGCTCGTTGACCGTGATGCGACCCGTGCCGGCCTGCATGTACACGCGGGCTGTCGACGTCTTGCGCCGGCCGGTGCCGTAGTCTGGGGAAGCTGCCATGGGCTTTGGATCCTGAAGCTTATTTACAGTGAGAGTTGTTTGGGTTGCTGCGCGGTGTGCGGATGCTCACCACCGGCGAACACGTGCAGTTTGC
Organism: uncultured Gammaproteobacteria bacterium; assembly: GCA_963795685.1. Lineage (GTDB taxonomy): Bacteria > Pseudomonadota > Gammaproteobacteria > Steroidobacterales > Steroidobacteraceae > FEN-1191. The sequence goes on along the minus strand of CAWCJE010000005.1, from coordinate 725,846 downwards.
GATACATGTTGCGACCCAGGGTGTTCTTGGGAAGCATGCCCTTGATCGCGAACTGCAGGGCGCGTTCCGGGTGCTCCTTGAGGAGCTTGCCAAGGGCGATCGTCTTCAGATTGCCCATGTAGCCGGTGTGATGGTGGTACATCTTGTCGTCGAGCTTGTTGCCCGTGACGGCAATCTTCTCGGCGTGCAGAACCACGATGTGATCGCCCATGTTCACGTGCGGGCTGTAGTCGGCCTTGTGCTTGCCTTTGAGGCGGTGCGCAATCTGCGAGGCCAGGCGCCCGAGGGTCTTGCCGGTCGCGTCGACCACGAACCAGTCGCCACGCGCGGTGGCTGAATTGGCGAATATCGTCTTCATGATGCTGATCAGACTCCAACCTGAACCGGAATGGGCCGGGCGGCGGGTGGCCCGCGGCGCCTCTTGGGCTTCCGGAAAAATGGCGCGGCAGTGTACTCAAGGCCCCTGCGCTTTGCAAAGCAAGCCCCGGGGCCGCCCCCAGGGGGCGGTTCCGGGCCCCCGGCCGGTGCGCCCTAAGGGGCACCCCTCCCGGGGAGCCACTCTATAATGAGGGCGATGGTGAGCCCATTACCCCCCAGCCTGACCGTCGATGCCCTGCTGCAGGCCGCCGACAATGCCCTGCGGGCGCTGTTTGTGCCGGCAAGCGCGCTCCGGAGCCCCGCCCCGCTGCCCGAGGCCCCGGATTTGAGCGAAACCGACCGCCGGCACGTGGCCGGGCTGATGAGGGTCAATCACGCCGGGGAGGTCTCCGCCCAGGCGCTCTACCACGGACAGGCCCTGATGGCGCGCTCCGCCGCAACGCGGGAATACCTGCTCCAGGCCGCCGCCGAGGAAGGCGATCACCTGGCTTGGTGCGAGCAGCGGCTCAAAGAACTCAAGGCACGCACCAGCGTGCTGAATCCCATCTGGTATGCCGGATCATTTGCCATCGGCGCCGCGGCGGCGGCTTTTAGCGATGCGCTGAGCCTCGGCTTTCTCACCGAGACCGAGCGCCAGGTCGAAAGTCACCTGGCCGAGCATCTCGGGCAATTGCCCAGCGAGGACCAACGGAGCCGGCGCATCCTTGAAACGATGCAGAGCGATGAACTGCGGCATGCACAGAGCGCCGAGGCGCGGGGGGCCGCCGAGCTGCCCCATTGGGCTCGCACGGGCATGGCCCTGACCTCCAAGGTCATGACCCGACTCGCCTATTGGGTATGAGTTTTCACAAAAACCTTGCGGCCAGATGGACTTATGTAATAAAAAGCCAAGATGAATAATCTTTCACGCGACCAAAGCACACGCCCTATGGAAGAGAATGTCAGAGCATTGAGCGACATTCCGGCAATCAACCGGTTCCTGAGTTATTGCCGGGTCCGAACCGTTCCGTCCAAGACCGTGCTGATTCACGCCGGCGACCTGCCCGACGTGCTCTATTACGTGATCAGCGGCTCGGTCGAAGTCATGATCGAGGACGAGGAAGGCAACGAGATGGTGCTGGCCTACCTGAACAAGGGCCAGTTCTTCGGTGAAATGGGCCTGTTCTACGAGCAACCCACGCGAAGTGCCTGGGTGCGTACGCGCAGCGCCTGCGAACTCGCCGAGATGACCTATCCGCGTTTCCGCCAGGTGGCGACCGAAAGTCCCGGGCTCATCTTCGAGCTGGCGACTCAGCTGGCCACGCGCCTCGATCGCACCAACCGCAAGCTCGGCGACCTCGCCTTCGTGGACGTCACGGGCCGTGTCGCGCACGCGATCATGGATCTGTGCGGCGAGCCGGACGCGATGACGCATCCGGAAGGCATGCAGATCAAGGTGTCGCGTCAGGAACTTTCGCGTCTGATCGGCTGTTCCCGTGAGATGGCCGGCCGCGTGCTGAAGGTTCTCGAGGAGCAGGGCCTGCTCCGTGCCACCGGCAAGACAATCGTGGTGTTCAACGCCCGGCCAAAGATGAAGACCCGGCCGGTCGTCATCCCGGCCCGCAGTGCCGGTACACCCTCGGCCAGGCCGATGGCCGCCAGCGCGCGCCTTGACGATGAAGCCGACGAGGACGAGGACGAGTAACGCCGGTCGCCGCTCGCGCCGTCAGGGGGCGGCCTTCAGATCCTTGGGCGCAGACGCGACGGCGCCTGCGCTGATGCCGGCGCGCAATGCGCGAATGGTCGCCGCGTAATCCGCGCTTCCGAATATGGCCGAACCGGCCACGAACGTATCGGCTCCCGCGCGCGCCACGGAGGCAATGAGCTCTGCCTTGATGCCCCCATCGACTTCGACCCGAATCATCCCGGCCCGTGGCAAGGACGCGCCGGCGCACCTCGGCAATCTTGGGCAGCACGCTGGGAATGAACTGCTGACCGCCAAACCCGGGATTGACGGACATCAGCAGCACCAGGTCGATTTTTTCGAGCGTGTAATCGAGCCAGTCCAGAGGCGTGGCCGGATTGAACGCCAGCCCGGGACGGCAACCCTGCTCGCGTATCAGCGCGATGGTGCGATCGACGTGTTCGCTCGCCTCGGGGTGAAAGCTGATGTACGTGGCGCCGGCGCGCGCGAAATCCGGCACGATGCGATCGACCGGGCGCACCATCAGGTGAACATCGATCGGCACCGTCACGCCGTGCTTGCGCAACGCGGCACAGACCTGCGGCCCGATCGTGAGGTTGGGCACGTAATGGTTGTCCATCACATCGAAGTGCACCAGGTCGGCGCCGGCGCGAACCACCGCGTCCACTTCAGCGCCGAGGCGCGCAAAGTCGGCGGACAATATCGATGGCGCGATCCAGGGAGTGGCCATGGGCTTTAGTCTACGTGAGGGCCGCGTTCAGCGCATGCCGCGCGAGGCGCGCACCAGCTCGTAAGCCGCCTGGATCTGCTGGGTGCGCTCCTTGGCGCGCTCGAGCATCGATTCGGGCAAACCATTGGCCTGGAGCTTGTCGGGATGATTGCGGCTCATCTGCCGGCGGTAGGCCTTGACGACTTGTTCATCGGAGGCATCGGCGGCCGTTTCCAGCAGTGCGTAGGCCTGGCGGAGTCTGTCCGCCTCATGGGGCCGCGCTCGGCGCCTGCGCCGGCTGGCACCGCCCGCCGCCCATGCGCCAGCGCATCAGGGCCTCGAGCCGGCCGAAATCATCGCTGGTCAGGCCGAGAAAATTCGCGGTGCGCAGCAAGCGCGCGCGCGGTCGCACCCCAAGACCGTTGCCGGCGAGCGAGGCCTGGAGCTGAATCTCGATGAAGAACTGGGCCAGCTGCGGGTAGGCGCGCAGGAGCGGGCGGAGCTCGGCAAGCTCCGCATCGAGTGAGAAATCGGGCTGCTTGCCCTCGCCAAAATAACCGATGGCCAGGCGCACCTGTTCGGGATTGAGCCTCAGTGCGGCCATCACGCCGCGCGCGGCGGTGATTTCCTGCTCCGAGACCCGCCCGTCCGCCTTGGCCACGTGGCCCATGACGCGGAATACCGCCGGGAAGTACAGTGCGTGAACGCGCGCGGCGCTGTCGGGCCCGGGCTCGGCGGCACGGGCATCGCCGGTGTCGAATTGATGGCCCACCAGAAGGCCGAGTGCGGCGCCGACCGGCCCACCGAACGCCATGCCTAAGGCCGCACCTATGATCTTGCCGTTCCAGCCCATGTTTCGCTTCGCTTGACCACGCCGCCGAGCGGGCGGCAAGATGCGCGCCCCGCGCTTCGCCCGTATGGTAACCGAGCTTGGCCAACGCCCCCGCCACCGTCTACGAAACCGCGCTGAAGACCGTGCCGCTCCTGCACCGTGGCAAGGTACGCGATGTCTACGCCGTGGACGATCAACTCTTATTGATTGTCACCACCGACCGGCTCAGTGCCTTTGATGTGGTGATGCCCAACCCCATTCCCGGCAAGGGACGCGTGCTGCATAAGATTTCTGAATTCTGGTTTGACCAGACCGTCGGCAATCATTCCCAACCATCGCACCTCGCGCCGCCTCGCCGAGCTGATTCAGCGATCCTGCGGAACTTGCGATGCTGGAAGGACGCGCCTCGATCGTGCGACGACTGGACGCCTTGCCGATCGAGGCGGTGGTGCGCGGGTATCTTTCCGGCTCAGGGTGGAAGGACTACCAGAAAACCGGCGGGATCTGCGGGCACGCGCTGCCGCCGCGGCCTGAAACTGGCCGATGCGCTGCCCGAGCCGATCTTCACGCCGGCGACCAAGGCCGCGCCGGGCTCACACGATGAAAACATCGACTTTGTGGAGGTCAGCCGGCTCATCGGCGCCGAGCGTGCCCGCGCGGTGCGCGATACCGCCATCGCGCTGTACAGGCACGCCTCGTGCCCATGCGCGCGCGCGCGGCATCATCATCGCCGATACCAAGTTTGAATTTGGGCGTCGACGCCAGCGGCGCGTTGGTGTTGATCGATGAGGTGCTGACGCCCGACTCGAGCCGCTTCTGGCCGGCGGCCACCTGGCGTCCGGGGACGAGCCCGCCTTCGTTCGACAAGCAATACGTGCGCGATTACCTGGAGTCGCTCGACTGGGACAAGCGCGCGCCCGGGCCGAATCTGCCCGATGAAGTGGTCGCCCGCACCGCCGAGAAGTACGCCGAGGCGCTTGCGCGGCTGACCGGACCACCGTGCTGATCTGGGAGCGTATCCGCACCCACTTCGAACGCCGGCTGTTCGCCCCGCTCAATTCCGGCAGCTGGCGCGAGCGCCTGCGACACGTGGCGCAGTACCTCTATGCGCTGCTGCGCGACCTGCTCGGCGGTCGGCTCAACATCCACGCCAATGGCCTGGTGTTCGCCACGATGCTGGCTCTGGTACCCCTCATCGCCTTTAGCTTTGCGCTCCTTCGCGGATTCGGCGCGCAGCGCGAACTGGAACCGCTGGTGTACGAATTCTTCCAGCCGATGGGGAGCGCCGCGGGCGAGGTCACGCAGAAGGTCATGAATTTCGCCGATCGCGTGCGGGGCGGACTGCTCGGCACGGTGGGTCTGACCTTTCTGGTCTGGACGCTGATGGGCACACTCAAGCGGGTGGAAGACAGCCTGAACTTCGTCTGGCACGTGGAGCAACCGCGAAGCTTCATGCGGCGCATCGCCGAGTACTTCGCGCTGCTGGTGATCGCGCCGGTCCTGATCGGAGCCCTGGTGGGCATGGCCAAGCTCACATCGAGCAACAGCTCGGTCCAAATGCTCGCGCACCTGCCCCTGCTGGGAGCGCTGGCGCGCGGGCTCCTGGCGTTGATCCCGGTGGTCATCGTCAGTGGCGTTTTCGCCGTGATCTACGCGTTCATTCCCAACACGCGCGTGGAAATCGTCCCCGCCCTGGTCGGCGGCCTCACCGCCGGGATTTTCTGGACGGCGATCGGCCGGGTCTTTACCGGATTTGTCCAGGTATCCACGCACCTGACGATCGTGTATGCGGGCTTTGCCATCTTTATCGCCGCGCTGGTGTGGATCTACTTCAGCTGGCTGATTCTGCTGCTGGGCGCGCAGCTGTCCTTCTACGTGCAAAATCCCAGCTATCTGCGCATTGGCCTGCGCGAACCGCGGCTGTCCAACGCCGAGAACGAAGAGCTCGCGCTGAGCATCATGTACCTGGTTGCCCGCAGCCATTTGCAGGCCAGCGCGCGCTGGAGTGTCGATACGCTGTCCACGGAACTGGCGATCCCAGGCGTTGCCGTCGCGCGCATGATGCGCGCGCTCGAATCCGCGGGGCTCGTGGTGACGACCGAGCAGGACACCTTGCTGCCCGGGCGCGATGCGGGCCGCATCCCGTTGCAGGAAATTCTGGCGGTGGCGCGCGCGGCCAACAGCGTCCATGGGGATAATCGCTCGATGGCGCCGGCACCGGTGCGCAAACTGTGCGGCGAACTGGAAAGCGTGTGGCGCGAGCGGCTGGGCACCGAGACGCTCGAAGCGTGGGTCACGGCCACCAGCTAGAGGGACCTACTCCCCGGCGATCGTCATGCCCTCGACCACCACCGAGCCGCACCGGATCGCGCCGCGGGTGTCCACATCGGTGCCGACCGCGACGATGCTGCGGTACATTTCGCGCAGATTTCCGGCGATCGTGATCTCGTGGACGGGATAGGCGATGGCGCCATTCTCGACCCAGAAGCCGCTGGCGCCGCGCGAGTAGTCGCCCGTGACCCCGTTGACGCCCTGGCCCATCAGTTCGGTCACGTACAGCCCCGTGCCCATGTGGCCGAGCAATCCCTCGAAGTCGTAACTGGCCCGCGGCGCGCTCACGAGCAGGTTGTGCACCCCACCGGCGTTGCCGGTGGTCTTGAGCCCCAGTTTTCGCGCCGAGTAACTGCGCCAGAACGTAGCCCTCGAGCACCCCATCGCGCACCAGCTCGCGATCTCGGGTGGCGACGCCTTCCGAATCGAAGCTGCAGCTGGCCAGCGCCCGGCGCAGAAAAGGGCGCTCCTGCATCTGCAGGAACGAGGGCAGCACCTGCTCGCCTGCCGCATCGAGCAGGAAGGAGGCGCGCCGGTACTGGCTGGTGCCGCTGATCGCACCGACCAGGTGGGAGTACAGGCCCCGCGCCATCTCGGGGGAGAACAGCACCGAGGCGCGGCAGGTGCCCAGCCGGCGCGCGCCCAGTCGAGCGACCGCGCGCTCACCGGCGCGCCGCCCGATCGCCGGTCCGGCCTGCAGCTCGGTGGCATCGCGCGCGACCGAGTACCAATGATCACGCTGCATGTCGGCGCCCTGCTGCGCGAGCAGCGCGCAGCTGAGTGAATGGCTGGTGCTGGGGTAGCCGGCCAGGAACCCGTGGCTGGTGCCAAACACGCGCACGCCGCGGTGGGTACTCAACGAAGCGCCTTCCGAGTTGGTCAGGCGCGGATCGACGGCGCGGCCCGCCGCTTCGCAATCACGCGCGATCTCCACGGCCTGCTCGGGCTCGATGCCCCATGGATGATCAAGTTCCAGATCCGGAAATTCGCGCGCCATCCGCTCCGCATCGGCCAGCCCCGAGCATTCATCGCTGGCGGTGTAGCGCGCAATCGCGCAGGCCTTGGCCACGGTCTGCTTCACCGCATCGGCGCGCAAGTCCGCGGTGCTGGCCGAACCCTTGCGATGCCCGAAGTACACGGTCACGGCCATGCCGCGGTCGCGGTGGTATTCGATGGTGTCGGCCTCGCCCAGGCGCACCGTCACCGTCAATCCCTTTTGCACACTGGCGTCGGCGTCGGCCGCGGAGGCGCCGGCGGCTTGCGCGTGCGCAAGGGCGCTGCTGACCACCTGCTGCAGTTCTGGAATACGCGTCGCGTCGACTTCCTCGGACATGGCAGAATTGTAGCAGTGCGCGAGTGCGCGCCCCGCCGGATCCGAACAATGAGCGACGCTGAGGATGTGGAAGACGAGGGCGGGTTTGTCGAGCGCCCTTCCCGCTCGGCGCGCAAGCGCGCCGCCGAGCACGCGCAAAAGCTCGGGGTAAGGCTCAGCGGATTGCGCGATGAGCAGCTGCGGCCCTTGGATCTCCCGCCCGAACTGCTCGAGGCGCTGCACGAGGCGCGTCGCCTGCGCGGCCATTCGGCCCTCGCCCGCCAGTACCAGTACATCGGGCGCCTGATGCGCGAACTTGATCTGGAACCCATCGAACGAGCCCTCGAACTGGCCGCCGGCCCGGGCGGCCCGCGTGGTAAAATACGCCGATGAAGCCACTGGTCGGCGTCATTATGGGCTCGGCTTCCGACTGGGAATGCCTGCGGCCCGCCACTGAGATGCTCGACAAACTCGGCATTGCCCATGAAGTGCGGGTGGTCTCGGCCCACCGTACACCCGACCTGCTGTTCGAGTATGCCAGCAGCGCGGCCGAGCGCGGACTTGGAGGTCCTGATCGCGGGGGCTGGCGGCGCGGCACACCTGCCCGGCATGACCGCCTCCAAAACCTCGTTGCCCGTGCTGGGAGTGCCCGTGCAGTCGCGCGCGCTCAATGGCCTGGATTCGCTGCTTTCGATCGTACAGATGCCCGCGGGCGTCCCGGTGGCGACCTTTGCAATCGGCGCGGCCGGCGCCACCAACGCGGCATTGTTTGCGGCCGCGATATTGGCGCCGCGCCATCCGGATATCGCAAAAGCGCTGGCGCAACACCGTCGCCACCAAACCGAGGCCATACTCGCTCATCCTGATCCTCGGACTCCGGCGGCATGACCGTCGGCATTGTGGGAGCAGGCCAGCTCGGCCGCATGCTCGCGCTCGCCGGCTACCCGCTCGGACTGGACTTCCTCTTCCTGGATCAGCACGCGGATGTGCCGGCCGCGTCACTGGCGCCGACCCTCATCGGGAATTTCACCGATCGCGCGCTGCTGCGCAAGCTGGCCAAGCGGTGCGAAGTGATCAGTTTTGACTGGGAGAATATTTCCGCAGCCGCGCTGCGCTCGGCGAAGCGAGGGACTACGGACCCGCATTGCCCCGCCGTTGCGCGCCCTCGAGACCGGCCAGGACCGGCTCGCCGAGAAACGCCTGTTTGAACGGCTCGGGGTGCCGACCACGCGCTATCATGGCCGTGGACACCCGCGCGGAGCTGGTGCGCGCGTGCGAACGTATCGGCATGCCCGGCGTACTGAAGACCCGGCGCATGGGCTATGACGGCAAGGGTCAGATGGTGATTCGCAACGCGGCCGGGATAGATGCCGCCTGGAGCGCACTGGGCGGCGTACCGCTTGCTCTATGAGGAGCGGGTGGATTTCGAAGCGGAGGTCTCCGCTCTCGGGGTTCGCGCGCGCGATGGCGCCGAAGCCCACTACCCGCTGACACGCAACTGGCACGCGGAGGGCATGTTGCGCCTGAGCGTGGCGCCCTGGCATGCGCCGGCCCTCGAGCGGAAGGCGCACGCGTATATGCGCGCCGTGTTACGAGAATTTAATTATGTCGGCGTGCTGGCGATCGAGTTTTTTGTGCGCGACGGCGGTCTGATCGCCAATGAGCTGGCCCCGCGCGTGCACAATTCCGGCCACTGGACTATCGAGGGAGCGCTCACCAGCCAGTTTGAAAATCACGTACGAGCGATCGCGGGGCTCCCGCTGGGCCGCACCACTCCCCTGGGTCACGCGGCGATGGTGAATCTGATCGGACGAATGCCGCCGCGCTCGGCGGTGCTTGCGCAGCCCGGGGTGCACCTGCACGATTATGGCAAAAGTGCGCGGCCCGGGCGCAAACTTGGCCACTGCACGCTGGTCGCGCCCACGGCCCGCGAACGCGATCTGCGCACGCGGCGCTTGTTGCGCACCCTGGCCCAGGCGCTCGGGGGCGGATATGCCAATAAGCGCTACACTGGGCGAGCGTAGCGGCCATAGGGCCGCCTGAGCCTAGCGAGAGACGGAATGTACCTGAGCACCTTCAAACTCAAGGAAGCGCCCTTCGAGGCCAACGCGGACGCGCGCTATCTGTATCTGAGCAAGGGGCACGCGCGCGCCAAGGCGTACATGGAATCGGCCGTGTCCACGGCCGATGATTTCGTCGTCATCACCGGGCGAGGAAGGTTCGGGCAAGACCATGCTCGTCAACGCTTTCCGGCTTGAGCTCGACAAGAGCGTCGTGGTGGCGCACCTCACCCAGGCGCCGATTTCCACCAACGAATTCCTGCAGGCGCTGCTGGAACAGTTTGGCTACATACCGTTTCGGGGCAACAAGGCGGCGCTGCTCAGCACCCTCAATTCCTATCTGGCAGAACAGCGCACCGCGGGTCGCAAGGTGCTGCTGCTGATCGATGAAGCCCAGAATCTCGCACCGCCTTTGTTCGAGCAGCTCCGCGCGCTGGTGGCCACAGAGCCTGGCCAGGAGAGCCGGCTGCGCGTCATTTTGGTGGGTCAGCCCGCGCTGGACGAGCATCTGGATGCTCCAGAATTTGCGCAGCTCGCGCAACGTGCGCGACTGCGATTTCACCTCGCCTCCTTCAGCCCCGATCAGGCCCGCAACTACATCACGCATCGACTGGCGATCGCAGGCTCACACGGCCGCGAGATATTCCAGCCCGGATGTTTTGAGGTCATCGACCGCTACACCCTTGGCGCGCCGGGCCTGATCAACTCCATTTGCGGTGCGGCGTTGCGCGTTGCTGCCGGCGCGGGCCGCGACTACGTGGTGGCCGAAGACGTCCAGGCGGCCGCGCAGGAATTGCAGTTGCCGGCGCTCAGCGAACTCATCGTCCGCCAAGAAGCGTCCGGCCGCCGCGGCCGCTGCCAGTGCACTCGCCCGTGGAATCCCGCCCGGTGGCGGGTGCGATTGCCGCTGCGAATGAAAGCGCGAGCTCCAGCGAGAGTGACGGTCCAAGTCCCGACCTGAGTCCGGATCCCGGCGCCAGCGTCCCAAGCCCCGAGCCCCGCCCCGGCACTCGTTGCCCAAGGACATGGCCGGACCGCGGATCGCTCGATTGCGCGTCATGAGCGGCGGAGATCTGCTCGTTGAGCACGCCCTTCGGATCGGCCGGATGATGATCGGCCGCGCCGCCGATGCCGATCTGCAGATCGATGATCGCACCGTGAGCCGGCACCACTGCCAGATCATCAGCAACGAATACTTGAGCGTGATCCAGGATCTCAACAGCACCAATGGCTTGTACGTCAAGAATCAACGGGTGCGCCGCCACAACCTAAGCGACGGCGATGTGGTCGTGATCGGTTCATTCCAGGTCAGTTACCTGGACGAACGCGAAGGGGAACAGCCCGATTACCAAGGCGAAATGCGCCGAACTGCCGCCTCCCCCCGCGCGTGCGCGAAATCGACGGCGAGACCACGCAGAATTAGTCTCGCGCGGCGACCCTTCAGGGAGGCTCGTCGGCCGATTCACCCACGGGCCTGCCACGCTGCATGTAATCGGCGCTGGTGGCGCGAAAGTCGCGACGGCGCATCCAGACCATCAGCCCCGCGACCAGCCCGAGGAGACCCCAGCCACCGCGCAAGGTGTGCTCCATCCATCATCCCGGTAGCGGTAACTCACCCACAGCAACGTGGCCGCCCAGCAGGCCGTACACCGCCGGGACACTCTCATAGACGCTCTTATTGAGATGGCGCATCGGCGCATGCTAGCGCGGGCGAGCGCGCAGGTCGAACTGCGCTGGAAGGCTCGCGCAAAACCGGGCGAGCCTTGAGGCGTTTACCCGGTCCCGCCGACGGTCAGAGCATCGACCCGCAACGTGGGCTGCCCTACGCCCGACCGGCACGCTCTGTCCTTCCTTGCCGCACGTGCCCACGCCCGGCATCGAGCTGCAGGTCATTGCCCACCATGGCGACGCGGGTCAGCACATCAGGGCCGTTGCCGATGAGTGTCGCCCCTTTGATTGGCGCGCCCACCTTGCCGTTCTCGATCAGGTAGGCCTCGCTCACGGAAAACACGAACTTCCCGGAAGTGATGTCCACCTGCCCGCCGCCAAAATTAACGGCGTAGATGCCCTTGTCCACGGAGCGGATGATTTCCTCGGGTGCATAAGCTCCCGCGAGCATGTAGGTGTTGGTCATGCGCGGCAGGTCAGATGCGCGAAGGATTCGCGTCGACCGTTGCCGGTGGGCTGCGCGCCCATCAGACGCGCATTGAGCTTGTCCTGGATGTAACCGCGCAGGATCCCGTCCTCGATCAGCGTCGTGCATTGGGTCGGGGTGCCCTCATCATCGATATTGAGAGAGCCGCGCCGGTTCGCAATCGTTCCGTCATCGACCACGGTGCAGCCGGGGCTCGCCACGCGCTCGCCGATGCGCCCGCTGAAGGCGGAGGTGCCCTTGCGATTGAAATCCCCTTCCAGCCCATGACCGATCGCCTCGTGCAGCAGGATGCCAGGCCACCCGGGGCCGAGCACCACGGTCATCGTGCCGGCCGGAGCACTCACCGCCTCGAGATTGACCAGTGCCTGGCGCACCGCCTCGCGCGCCAGTGCAATGGGACGGTCGTTGGCCACCAGTTCGGCCAGCGTGTAGCGCCCGCCGGCACCGCAATAGCCTTGTTCACGCCTTCCGTTCTGTTCGACCAGCACCGAAACGTTCATGCGCACCAGCGGCCGCACGTCGGCGGCCAGCGCGCCATCACTGGTGGCGATCAGTATCAGTTCGTGCACGGCGTGCACACTGGCCATGACGCGCACGATGCGCGGATCGAGCTTGCGCGCTTCGCGATCCACGCGCTCGAGCCATGCGACTTTTTGCTCATCGGACAGAGTGGTCGTCGGATCTAGCCGGCAGGTAGAGACTGCGGCCATTCACGCGATGCCAGGCCTGCATCGAACCGTTTCCGCCGCGCCCGGCGATCGCCCGCGCCGCGCGCGCTGCCTCCTCGAGCGCTCGGGGTTGAATCTCATCGGAGTACGCAAAGCCGGTGCGCTCACCGGCCATGGCGCGCACGCCCACGCCCTGCTCGATGCTGGCGCTCCCCTCCTTGACGATGCCGTCTTCCAGCGCCCAGGACTCCTCATGCGAGACCTGGAAATACAGATCGGCCGCGTCCACCTTGGCGCCGAGCACCAGATCGAGGGTCTGCCCGAGGCGCGCGGCATCGAGCCCGCCGGGTTCCAGAAGGCTGCGCTGCGCCAGTTGCATCGCTTCGGGCGCGCCTGAGGTGGCTTCAGTGTTCATGCTCTTCGTTCCGCCCTAGCCGTTCAGCTGCGCCACGCGGTGCGAGAGCGCCGGAAACTTGCGGCGGGCTTCCGATTGCGCATGCAGGTCGATGGGCGAGCTGATCACGCCCTCGCCCTCGGGGAGCTGCGCAAGTATCCGTCCCCAGTAATCCACAATCAGGCTGTGGCCCCAGGTCTGGCGGCCGTTCGGATGCGTGCCCCATTGCGCGCTCGCCACCACGTAGCAAAGATTTTCAATCGCCCGCGCGCGCAGCAGCGGTTCCCAGTGCGCAGCGCCCGTGGTCGCCGTAAAGGCGGCCGGCACGATCAGCCATTGTGCCCCGGCCCTCTCCAGGCGCCGGTACAGCTCCGGGAAACGCACGTCATAACAGATCGAAAGTCCCAGGCGGCCGGCCGGCGTGTCGATGGCCACGACCGTATCTCCGGGCGCCATGTGCGCGGACTCGCGATAACTTTCCGAGCGCTCGGGCAGTTCGACGTCAAACAGATGGATCTTGTCGTAGCGCGCGGTGCGAATGCCCTGCGCGTTGTAGACCAGGCAGGCCTGGGCATTGCGCTCGCCACCGGCCTGCGACAAGGGCACGGAGCCGGCGATGATCCACATGCCAAGTCGCGCGGCAGTGCGTGCCAGAAATTCCTGCACCGGACCGGTGCCATCGGCCTCCGCGTGCGCGCGACGGTCGGCATCGCGCACCGGCATCAATGAAAAATTCTCAGGCAACACGGCAAGTTGCGCGCCACGCGCGGCCGCGGATTCAAGCAATGCCTTGGCCGAGGCCAGGTTGGCGTCCCGATCGTTCCCCGAGGTCATCTGCACCGCGGCAACGATGCTCGCATTCTCGCTGGGTTTCTGGGTCTGTCCTGCCATCCGCCTAGGCTAGCACGATGTCGAATTGCTCGATGCCGTAGAGCGCCTCGGTCTGCAGGCGAATCGGCCTGCCCACGCGTTGCTCCAGGTCCGCCAGCACCTGGGCTTCCTCATCCAGCATGCGCTCGATGACTTCCGGATGGGCGAGTATCACCAGCTCACGGACCTGGAACTGGGCGCTCTGCCTCAAGGCTTCCCGATAGATATCGTGGCAGATGGTCTCGACGCTACGCACAAAGCCGCGCCCCTGGCAGCTCTGGCAGGGCTCGCATAGCAGGTGCTCGAGGCTCTCGCGGGTGCGCTTGCGCGTCATGGCCACAAGTCCCAGCGGTGCGCCCATGGCAAGCTGGGTTTGTGCGCGATCGGCGCTCAGCGCGCTTTGAAATGCGGCCAGAAGCTGCTCGCGGTGCCCCGCATCCTGCATGTCGATAAAGTCGATGACGATGATGCCGCCGAGATTGCGCAGGCGCAGCTGGCGGGCAATCGCCACGGCCGCCTCCAGGTTGGTGCGAAACACCGTGTCCTCGGGATTGCGGGTGCCTACGAAGCCTCCGGTGTTGACATCGATCGTGGTCATCGACTCGGTCTGGTCGATGACGATGTAGCCTCCCGACTGGAGCTGTACCTGCCGATCCAGAGCGCGCGAGATCTCATCCTCCACCCCGTGCAGCTCGAACAGCGGACGCGCGCCGCTGTAGTGCTCGATCCGTGCGACCGCCTCGGGCATGAAGGCCGCGGCAAACTGGCGCAGGCGCGAATACTCCTCCGGGTCATCGACCGTGACCCGGCGCACGTCCGGGCTCAGCTCATCGCGCAGCATTCGCGCGCCGAGCGGCAGGTCCGCGTGCACCAGCGTACTGGTGGACACGCGCAATTGCTCCTGGCGCACGTGCTCCCACAGCCGCGCGAGGTAAAGCATGTCGGCGTGCAGCGCCTCGGGCGGCGCGCGGTGCGCGGCGGTACGCACGATGTAGCCGCCGCCGTTGCCCGGCGGCGTGCTGACCGGCGCGGCCATGTTTTCGGCCAGATCACGCACCGTGGTGCGCAGTTGCTCACGAGTTTGCAGATCGTCGATGCGCGCCGATACGCCGACCCCGCGGCCGAAGGGCATGTACACCAGAAATCGCGACGGAAGGGAGACCACGGTCGATAAGCGTGCGCCCTTGGTGCCGAGCGGATCCTTCAACACCTGCACCAGCAAGTCCTGGCCGGGCAGCACCAGGCTTGCGATGTCGGGCACGGGCGTTGCGGCACCGTCCGAATCGGCCGCCGCGAGCGCGCGCGATGTCACCGGCGTGCAGGAACGCGGTGCGCGATAGACCGATGTCCACAAACGCGGCCTGCATGCCGGGCAGCACCCGCGACACACGCCCCTTGTACAGATTGCCGACCAATCCGCGCCGCCCGGCCCGCTCGATGTACAGCTCCTGTGCGCTGCCGTTCTCGACCAGCACGGCGCGCGTTTCACGCGGCGTGACGTTGATGAATATCTCGCGCACTAGTGCTCCGCCCCGCTCGGGCCGCGTCCCGTGTCCTGGTGCCGTGCCGCCAGCGCGGCACGCCGGCCTCATCGAGAAGTGAGGCGGTTTCGAACAACGGCAGGCCCATCACTCCGGAATAACTTCCGCGCAGCTCACTGACAAACACCGCACCCAGCCCCTGGATGGCGTAGCCGCCGGCCTTATCGCGCGGCTCACCGCTGTCCCAGTAGCGTTCGCACTCCGCGGGCTGCGAGGGTGCGGAATCGGACTTCACTTTCGCTCAGGCGCACCTGGCTGCCGCGCCCGTCCACGAGCGCGACCGCGGTGAGCACCCGATGGCTCCGGCCCGAAAGGCGCGATAGCATCGATAAGGCGCTCTGCCGGTCGCTCGGCTTACCCAGCAGCTGCCCCATCGAGCACCACGGCCGTATCCGCGCCCAGCACCGGAAGGGTCCCGGTCCATATCTTCTTTGCCTTGGCCAACGCCAGGCGCTCGACACACCGCTCGGCCGACTCGCCGGCGCGCGGCGTTTCATCGACCCCGGCAATGGCGATCCGGTGGGCGACGCCGATCTGCCACAACAGCTCCCGCCGCCTGGGCGATGCCGAGGCCAGCACCAACGCGGGCGGCAGTTCCTGCGGGGGGACGATGGAATCTTGACGGGCGTTCATGGCTTAAGGACGATGGTACGGGTGTCCGGCCAGCACCGTCGAGGCGCGATAGAGCTGCTCGGCGAGCAGTACGCGCACCAGCGCGTGCGGAAAGGTGAGCGTGGAGAGCGACCAGCGAAGCTGCGCCCGGGCGCCGACGCTCGCATCGAGTCCGTCCGGACCGCCGATGACGAAGCTCAGCGGATCACCCTGGCTGCGCCGCTCGGCCAGCCAGGCGCTCAATTGCAGGGTCGTAAACGTGCGGCCACGCTCCTCGAGTGCCACCACGTACTCACGCGGTTCGATCAGGCCCAGGATTCGCCCGGCTTCCAGCTTGACGGCTCGCTTGGCATCGCCCTCACCGTGGCGACGGGCCACCGGGACTTCCACCAGCTCGATGGAATCGGCGCCGCGCATGCGGCGCGAGTAGTCCTCGCAGGCGGCCTGCACCCAGGCACTCATCCGCGTGCCCACCGCAATCACGCGCACACGCATAGGGTCGGGAGCGCTGTAGTCCCGGCGGGGCCTTAGCGTCGGGACGGCGCGGCCGCGGTGCGCCGCCGTTGCGCCTGCGGCGCTTCCCAGAGCTGCTCGAGCGCGTAGAACTCACGGACCCGCGGCAGCATCACGTGCACCAGCACGTCCTGCAAATCCACCAGCACCCATTCGCCATCGGCCTCCCCTTCGGTCCCCATCGGGCGCCGACCCGCGGCCTTGGACTGCGCGATCACGCTTTCGGCGATGGCCCGCACGTGTCGATCCGAGGTGCCCGAGGCGACGATCATCGTGTCGGCCACGTCGGTCAGTCCGCGCACGTCGAGCACCTTGATGTTGACCGCCTTGAGGTCCTCCAGAGCCCTGAGCACCAGCTTTTCCAGCGCCACCAGCTCACTGCTCCGCGGGACCTTTGCAGGTCGGGCGGACGGTGTGGATTTGGCGGTGGACTCGGATTTGGACTTTGCGCTGGGCTTGGGTCCGGGCGTACCCCGGCGCGCGGTACGGGCCTGAGTCAGGGCGGAGCCGGCGCGGGCGCGGGCTGCGGCGGGTTGTGGTCATGCGTATTGGATCACCTCTATTGTTGAGCATAGCACCCGGTCGTGACGATGATCTCGCGGACTGCGTCGGGCACCAGGTAGCGCAGGTCGCGATTAGCGTAAATGAGCTGGCGCAGGTCGGTCGATGAGATTTCCAGCTGCGTGACGGCCAGCACGTAGATGCGCCCGGCCTTGCTCTGGTGCAGATCTCGGACGCTGCCCGTGCCGCGATCGACCATCACCTCGCCGAGCGGTCCGGTGATGGGCGCCTTCCACCCCGGGCCGGTGCGCCACCACGACATGGGCCAGATCGAAGATCTCGCGCCAGCGATGCCAGTTGGGCATCCCCAGGAACGCGTCCATGCCCAGCAACAGGCACAACGAACGGTCGCGGAAACTCCCCGCGCAGGTCGAGCAGCGTGTCGACCGAATAGGAAACGCCGCTCCGTCGCATCTCGCGGTCATCGACCACGAAAGCGCTCTGGCCCGCCACGGCCGCCCGGACCATCTGCAATCGCAGCGCCGGGGACGCCTGCGTCGGCTCGCGATGCGGCGGATCGCCCGTGGGCAGGAACCTGACCTGCGCCAGGCGCAGCGCCTGCCACAGTTCAAAGGCGGTGCGCAGATGCCCGTAGTGAATCGGGTCAAAGGTGCCCCCGAACAGGCCGATCGGCTCGCTCATGCGCGCGCGCGCTCCCACACGCCCGCAAATCGCGGCACGGGCAGTGTACGCCTGCCGCACATCTCCACGACCAGCAACGCCAGCTCGTCCCAGGCATTGCCGTGCCCCTGGCCCTTGGCCACGCGATCGACGCGTGCGGCCCGCGCGATCAGGCGAGCGACCGGCAGGCGATGCGGGCCCTCGGCCTGGTTGCGCAAGGCGCGCACCAGCCACCAAAGCACGCGCACCGGTTCATCGCCTTCGGCGCGCAGGCTCGCCAGAATTCGAAGCGCGCGCGCCGCCTCTCCGGCACCGGTGGCCTCGGTCAGTTGCATCACCTGAAACCGGGCGCTTTCCCCGAAGACATCGCGCAACTCCTCGCGCCCCAGACGCGCGCCGGATCCGAAACGCATGCGCAATTTCTCGATCTCCTGCTGGGCGGCCAGCAGATTCCCTTCGGTGGCCTGCGCCAGCAACGCCACGGCCTCGCCGGACAACTTCAAGGCCAGCCGCGCGGAGCCGGCGTTCCAGCCAG
Source organism: uncultured Gammaproteobacteria bacterium (assembly GCA_963795685.1). Taxonomy (GTDB): domain Bacteria; phylum Pseudomonadota; class Gammaproteobacteria; order Steroidobacterales; family Steroidobacteraceae; genus FEN-1191. The sequence goes on along the minus strand of CAWCJE010000005.1, from coordinate 708,070 downwards.
TCCGGAAACTGCGCGCTCGCCGGTGGCCACAGCGCCAGCCATGCACCCCGATCCTGCACCGCGCGCACCCACGCAGCGCCCTGCGTTTCCCGATCAAGGCGGCCGGTCACGATCAGCAGCAGCGTCTCTTCTCCGGCCGCGGCAATCAGTTTGAGCAGGCTCGCGGCACCGTGGCCGGGCTTACCGCTCGCCATGCGTACCTCAAGAATTCGCCGGCTGGCAAACAAGGATCGGCTTTGCACGGCCTCCAGTGCCTGCTCCCAGACCGCGGCGCTGCGCTCGATGAATATCTGCTCCCGCTCGGCGAAGCCCAGAGCGGCGGCCCGGCTGTGGATGGCATCCAAGGCCTCCCCTGCCAGCAACGGTTCATCGCTGGAAATCAGATAGACGGGCAGCAGACGGTCGGCGAGCTGCCGGGAGAGGTTGTCGATGGTGAGTTTCAAGTGCGATCCTGGATGCGCAGATTAACTGAATCTGCGCTCCGGGCGCGACTTGCCGCCGCCCCCGGGAAACGTCTAGGCTCCGTCCATGCCCACGCTGTTCGAACGCATCGTTTCCGGCGATCTGCCCGCCGACATCGTCTATCGTGACGAACGCGTCACCGCGTTTCGCGATATCCATCCGCGCGCACCGGTGCATATTCTGATCGTGCCCAACAAACCCATTCCCACGGCCAACGACATAGCCGATTCCGATGAAGCATTGATCGGACACATGTACACCGTGGCACGCGACCTGGCGAAACGCGAGGGAATCGCTGCGGAGGGGTACCGGCTGATCATCAACTGCAATGCGCACGGCGGCCAGGAGGTCTACCACCTGCACGTGCATCTGCTCGGCGGACGCCCGCTTGGGCCCATGGTACAAACATGAAAACTGCAAACGCGCTTTATCCCCCGATCACCCCCTATCGCCGCGGGCGATTGCGGGTGTCGGCGCTGCATGAACTTTATTTCGAGGAAAGCGGCAATCCGCGCGGAAAGCCCGTGGTGTTCCTGCATGGCGGACCGGGCGGGGGTACAAGTCCGGCCATGCGGCGATTCTTCAACCCGCGCCGCTATCGGATCGTGCTCTTCGACCAGCGCGGTTGCGGTAAGAGCCGCCCGCACGCGTCCCTGGTCGCGAACACGACCTGGGACCTGGTCGAGGACATCGAGCGCTTGCGCGAGCACCTGCAGATCAGACGCTGGCAGGTGTTCGGCGGATCGTGGGGGTCAACCCTGGCTCTGGCCTACGCGCAAACCCATCCCAAGCGAGTCACGGAACTGGTGTTGCGCGGAATCTTCCTGCTGCGGCGTTCGGAACTGGACTGGTTCTACCAGGACAAGCTCGGTGCCGCCTCGCTGTTTCCGGACCTTTGGGAAAAATACGAGTCGCTGATTCCTCCGCGCGAGCGAGGCAACATGATGCGCGCCTACTACCGGCGCCTGACCTCGAAAAATGCCAAGGTGCGCGAGCGCGCCGCGTACGCCTGGTCGATTTGGGAAGGGGCGACGAGCTACCTGCAGGCCAAGGATCATGATCTCGCGCAGTTCTCGGACCCGGACATCGCCGCGGCTTTCGCCCGGATCGAATGCCATTACTTCGTCAATCGCGGCTTTTTGCAGCGTGAGGACCAGCTGCTGCGCGGGGTACGCAAGATCCGCCGTATCCCCGCGGTCATCGTGCAGGGGAGGTATGACGTGGTGTGCCCGATGCGCAGCGCCTGGGAGTTGCATCGCGCGTGGCCCGAAGCGGACCTGCAGATTTCCTCCGACGCGGGCCATTCCGCGTTCGAAGCGGGCAACGCGCGCGCACTGGTGGCCGCCACCGACCGCTTTGCAGGCCCCCGAAGAGCTAAGCGACGCGCACGCGCCCGGTAAGTTCTTCGCCGGCATCGATGATCCCGGCGCCCTGCAACCAGGCGCGCGCGTCGTGGGCATCCTGTTCAAACCAGGCTTGGGCGCTCCCGAGCCTGAAGCTGTATCCCCATTCGTCCATGTCGCGCCACGCGCCCGCGCGATCGCAGCCGCGAAGCCGTTCGGCCAGCAACACCTGCAGATAACACACCGCGCTTTCTTCCTCGTCATCGCCGCCGGCGTCCCGATCGAGGCCCACGCGCCGCTCCGGACTCATGCAGATGTAGTGCGCGGCTTCATGAAAGATGGAATGCAGCGGGGTATCGAGCCGCGCCAGCAGCGTGCTGCCTTGCAGACCCGCCTCGCTCTCGCCCCAGTAGGAGCCCGGGATTTGTACGCCCGGCTCGCTCAGGCGCAGATCGATGCCGAACTTCGCCAGGAGCCTGGACACCGCGCTTCGGTCCGCCTCGCCCAGCCGCAGCATGACACTACAGCGCGGCCAGACGGTGCATGACCAGCGCCACCAGGTCATCGGCGAGGGCTTGCCTGAGGTAATCGCTCTCGCGCTGCTTGGCGAGCAGTTCGGTTTCATCGAAGCTGTACTCGCGCGTGAGGGTGTGCTCCTCGGCCGGCAGAAGCTCGCGCCCCTGGTAATCCACGGCGACCTTGATGCGGTAAGAGAGCAGAAACGCGGTCGGGGTGTTGCGCGCCGAGACCGTCAAGATCCTCTCCGAGCTTTCATCGGCCAGGATGTGCACGATGGCCGCATCGCCCTCGGGCCCGTCCAGTTGTGATCCTGCGGCGCTGAGTGCGGCGCGAAGGGAGGCGTAAAAGTCCGATTGCCGGTCGCCTGCTTCGATGCGGGTGCTGGCGAGCGAGCGCGGAAGCTCGACACGCCCCTGCATGTGAAAACCACAAGCGGCGAGCAGGCACAGGGCCACCGTCGCCAGGATCGGCAGGCTCAGGCCCCGCGGTAGAATTTTCCTGCCCATCACACCACGATGTTGACCAGTTTTCCCGGCACGTAGATCACGCGGCGCGGCGCCGTTTCGCCGACGAAGCGCCGGACCGTGGCATCGCCGAGCGCGGCCGAGCGCGCACTCGCCTCATCCGCCCCGGCCGCCACGCGCACGTGCGCGCGCAGCTTCCCGTTGACCTGCACGACCAGCTCGACGGTTTCCTGGACCAGCGCCTGAGGGTCCGGCTGCGGCCAGGCTTCCTCGATGAGCGCTCGTTCGTGGCCGAGGGAAAACCACAGCACGTGGCACACGTGCGGCACCATCGGTGAGAGGCACATGACCGCCGTCTCGAGCGCCTCGTGACGCACGGCACGCGCAAGCTCGCCCGGCTCCTCATAGCGCGCCACGGCGTTGAGCAGCTCCATGACGGCGGCAATCGCGGTATTGAACACACGGCGCCTGGCGATGTCATCGCTGACACGCTTGAGCGTCTGGTGGGTGAGCCGCCGCATCTGCGCGGCAGCGCCCTGGAGCGGTCCCCAGTGCGGGCGTTGCGGGAGCGGTCCGGCGGTGCAATGTTCGTACACCGCCTTCCAAAGCCGACGCAGGAACCGGTACTGACCCTGCGCGCCCTCATCGGACCACTCGAGCGTCTGCTCGGGCGGCGCGGCGAACAGCATGAAAAGCCGCGCGGTGTCCGCGCCGTACTTTTCCACCAGGGTCTGCGGGTCAACGCCGTTATTCTTGGACTTGGACATCGTGCCCAGGCCGCCGTACTCCACCGGCTCGCCGTCGCCCAACAAGGTCGCGCCGGTCCGTTTGCCCGCCGCATCATGTTCGACGATGACATCGACCGGATTGAAGTACGCCCGCCGACCGGCGCTCGGTTGTCGGTAGTAGATCTGGTTCAGCACCATGCCCTGCGTCAGCAGTTTGCTGAAGGGCTCGGCGAGCTTGATGAGCCCCATATCGCGCATCGCGCGGGTCCAGAACCGCGAATACAGCAGGTGCAAGATGGCGTGTTCGATGCCGCCGATGTACTGATCGACCGGCAGCCAGTACTGCGCGCGCTCATCGATCGGCGCGAGCGCCTGATCGGAACTCGCGAAACGCAGGAAATACCAGGACGAGTCGACGAATGTGTCCATGGTGTCGGTCTCGCGCCGCGCGCTCTGTCCGCAGGCGGGACAAATGCAGCGCACGAAGGCCTCGCATTTGGCCAGAGGATTGCCCGAGCCGTCGGGAAGCAGGTCTTCGGGCAGCCTGACCGGCAGATCGGCGTCGGGCACCGGCACCTCTCCGCACCGCTCGCAATGAATGAGCGGTATCGGGCAGCCCCAATAGCGCTGGCGCGATATGCCCCAGTCCCGCAAGCGCCATTGCACACGCTTTCGCCCAGGCCCCGCTGCTCGAGCGCAGCGGCAATGGCCGCGGTCGCGGCCGAGGACTCAAGGCCCGAATATTCTCCCGAATTTACGCTGACCCCCGGCGCGGTGAGCTCCGGCACCCACTCATCGCCCAGGCCGGTGGGGGGCACGCCCGCCGGCTGCACCACCAGGCGCATCGGGATGTGGTGGCGCCTTGCGAACTCGAAGTCGCGCTCATCGTGCGCCGGAACGCCCATGACCGCCCCTTCCCCGTAACTCATCAGCACGTAGTTGGCGACCCAGATCTGCACCGGCTCTCCGGTCAGCGGATGCAGTACGTGCAATCCCGTGTTCTGCCCGCGCTTTTCCGCCGTGGCGACGTCCGCCTCCATGGTGCTGCCGCGACGGCACTGCTCCACGAATGCGGCCAGTCCGGGATTGCCGGCGGCGGCGGCATCGGCCAGCGGGTGCTCGGCCGAGATCGCCATGAAGGTCACGCCAAAGAGCGTATCGACGCGCGTGGTGAAGACCTTCAGGCCCCTGTGCAGCACAGGCGCTAGCCCCTTGAGCGCAGCGAGCGTGTCCTCGGCATAGGGAAAGGTCACATCGCACCCTTCGCTCCGGCCGATCCAGTTCGCCTGCATGGTTCGAACGCGCTCGGGCCATTCGGTGAGTCCCGCCAGCGCATCGAGCAGCTCTTCCGCGTACGCCGTGATGCGCAGGTAGTACATCGGGATCTCGCGCTTCTCGATCAGCGCCCCGGTGCGCCAGCCGTGCCCGTCGATGACCTGCTCGTTGGCCAGCACGGTCTTGTCGACCGGATCCCAATTGACGATGCCGGTTTTTTTATAGGCGATGCCGCGCTCGCGCATGCGCAGGAACAGCCACTGGTTCCAGCGGTAATAGTCCGGATCGCAGGTCGCCAGTTCGCGGCTCCAGTCCAGGCCGAAGCCCAGGGCCTGGAGCTGCTTTTTCATGTAGGCGATGTTCTCGCGCGTCCAGCGCGCGGGCGGCACGCCGTTGGCGATGGCGGCGTTCTCTGCCGGGAGCCCGAAGGCGTCCCAACCCATCGGCTGCAGAACATTCAGCCCCTGCATGCGCATGTAGCGCGCCAAGCGCATCGCCAATGGCGTAGTTGCGCACATGACCCATGTGCAGGCGCCCGGACGGATACGGAAACATCGACAGGCAGTAGAACTTCCGACGCCCCGAGTCCTCACGGGCGGCGAAGCTGGCCTGAGTATTCCAATAATCCTGAGCGGCGCGCTCGACGGCGGCCGGTTCGTATCGTTCTTGCATGGGCGGGACAGCGGCCAGTGCCGGACAACCGTGAATCCGCCCTAGGATACACGAAGCGGCCGACTCCCCTTAGGGTCGGGGGAGCCGGCCGCTGCGCAATCTAGTCGAGTTGCACGGTAACGATCCGCTGCTGGCTCACGCCCTGCGAGGGATCGTAGTCCTGCACGAGCAGGGTGATCGAGCGCCCGGCTGCGCGCACGGCATTGCGCAACTCGCTGACCGAGTTCACCCGCGTTCGGTTGGCCCCCAATATCACCTCACCGCTCCGCAGCCCCGCTTCCGCCGACGGGCCGTCCGTGTCGGTGATCACCACGCTTCCGGTGGTGTGGAGCTGTGTCTTCTCGGCCGCGCTCAGCTCACGCACGCTCAGGCCCAGAGCCTCGAGCTTGTCGCTTTCCTTACCGCCGGCACTGCCGCGGGTCATGCTGCCCTTGTCCTTGAGCTCCTCGACGGTCACGCTGATGTGCTGGACGCCATGGCCGCGCCAGACTTCCAGATCCGCCGCGCTCCCCGGACGAATCCCCGCGATCAACGCCGGCAGTTCCGACGACTGCTCGATCTTGTGGCCATTGACGCTGAGGATGATGTCCTCGGGCTTCAGTCCCGCCTTGTCCGCCGGGCCGCCGGCGTCCACCGAACTTACGGCCGCCCCGCGCGGGCGATCCAGTCCGAAGCTCTCGGCCAGCGCGGCGGTGACCTGCTGGATGCTCACACCGATCCGCCCCCGGGTCACATGTCCGGTGGCAATGAGCTGACCGCGCACGTTGTTGGCGATGTCGATCGGAATCGCAAACGACAGGCCCGCATAGCTTCCGGTATTGCTGTAGATCTGGGAGTTGATGCCGACCACTTCGCCGTTCATGTTGAACAGCGGTCCGCCCGAGTTGCCCGGATTGACGGCCACGTCGGTCTGAATGAAATTCACGTAGTTGTAGGCCGAGCCGCCGCGCACCTCGCGCCCGATCGCGCTGATGATGCCCGCGGTCACGCTGTTCTGGAAATTAAACGGCGAGCCGATGGCCACCACCCATTCGCCCGGGCGCAGTTTGCTCGGATCACCGATCCGGACGGTCGGCAGATTCTTCGCCTCGATCTTGAGCAGCGCCACGTCCGACTTGTCATCGCTCCCGATGACCTTGGCCTGGAACTCCCGCCGGTCGGTCAGGCGCACGGTCACGCGCGTGGCATTTTCCACCACGTGGCGTGTTGGTCAGGATGTAACCGTCCGCGCTGACGATAAATCCTGAGCCCACGCCTTCTTCCGGGGGCAGGTCGCGCGGCTGCTGATTCTGGAACTGGCGGAAGAAGTCACTGAACGGATCGTTGTCCGAAAACGGACTGCCGCCGCCCAGCTGAGGATTGCGCTGGCGCTTTTCCACGACCGTCACGTTGACGACCGCCGGGCCCACCTGTTCGACCAGCGTCGAAAAATCGGGAAGACCGCGCACCAGAGGCGTGGCTGGCACGCTGGTGGCTGCCGGTGGCGCGGCAGGCGCGGCGGCGGCGGGCGCCGCGGTCGACGCCTGCGGCGAGCAGGCCGACAGGAAGGCGGCCACTAATACCAAGCCCACCGTGCGGGGGGCGAAAAACTCATTTGCCATATCTAGATTGCTCCAACTCCGATTGTAAGTCTTAACCGACGCGGATGCGGCGCTGGCGATACCACGCCGTGGCGAGCGCGGCCAGCGCCAGGCACACCACCACCCAGTTGCCGACCCGGGTATAGGGGGATAGACCGCTGCGGGCAACGACGGTTCCGCGCAGCACGGCGCTGTGATACTCAGGGGCGGCGGCGAGCAAATCACCGCGCGGCCCGATGATCGCAGAGACGCCGTCATTGGCCGCGCGCAGAAGGTAACGGTCCGCCTCGAGGGCCCGCATGCGGCTGATCTGCAGGTGCTGATAGCGCGCCGGAGAGTGCCCGAACCAGGCATCGTTGGTGACGTTGACCAGAAGGTCCGAACGGCTGACCAGATCCAGCTGCGCGCTGCCAAAGGCGTCCTCGTAGCAAATGGAGGGGGCCAGGCGCATTCCGGCGCCCATCAGGGGCGGTTGATGGTCCGAGCCGGCGGCAAAATCCGAATACGGCAGCGTAAGCAGACGCAGCCACGTACGCACGAACGCGGGCACCGGAAAAGTCTCGGCAAACATGACCAGATGGCGCTTGTCATAGAACGACCACCCCGTCGGTGAGCGCCATGATCGAATTGTAGTAGTCCACGCCGTTGTCCCCCAGACGCACGACACCCATGACGACATCGCCTTCTCGAGCGTGCGAGCGGGCCTGGATTTCGGCCAGATAGCGCGGAATCTCATTGGCCAGCTCAGGGATCGCAGCTTCAGGCCACACGATCAGGCGCGCCCCCAGCGCCTGCATCGTTGAGCTGGCGGTACAGTTCCTTGGTCGGCTCTCGATGTTCCATCAGCCATTTGTCGTCCGGCGGAATCGCGCCCTGCAAAATCGCGACCGGCACGGCACCGCCCGACCGGTCGCGTCCAGCTCACGCGCTCCAGTGACCAGCCACCGGCCCAGATCGAGGCGGCAAGCACCAGCGCGATGCCGATCGCCCGGCTCCGAAAACTGGACAGCGCCGCAACGGCCCCGGCCTGAACCAGCAACAGCGCGGATAACCCATACACTCCGAGCACCGGCGCGTAAGCGGACAACCAAGTGTCGGTTTGCGAGTAGCCCAGGGAAAACCACGGGAAGCCTGACAGGAACCAGCCCCGCAGCCACTCGCACAGGAGCCACAGCGCGGGCAAACCCACATACCAGCGCCACGGGCCCTGCAACGGCAAGAGCTTCGCCGCAACCCAGCCGAACAAGGCGTAGTAGCTTGCCATGAGCGCGACCAGTATCACGATCAGGGCGACGGTCAGCCATATCGGCGCGCCGCCAAAGTCGTGGATCGACACGTACAGCCACCAGGTGCCGGCGCCAAAGGTCCCGACCCCAAAGGCGAAACCCCGCAGGGCCGCGCGACGCGCGGCCACCGCGGAACAAAGTCGCATCAACAGCGCGGGACACAAAATCGCCAGCGGCCAGTAGCCGAAGGGGGAGAAGGCCAGGGGCAGGAGCGCGCCGGCAAGGAGTGCCAGCGCCGATGGCCACCAGTGTTGTGCGCGCACGGCGCGCATCCAGGAATTCACGACGTCGACTGCGCGGTACGCGTCGCCGTGACGCGCAGACTGTCGATGCGCCGCCGATCGGTGCGCACCACACGAAACTCGAATGCGCCTATGTTCACCGTCTCGCCACGCCGCGGCACGCGACCGAGCTGGCGCATCACCAGGCCGGCGACCGTGTCGAATTCCGCGTCGTCAAAGGTACTGCCAAAGTGTTCGTTGAATTCGGCGATGCGCGTGGAACCGCGCACCGCGAAGTGCTGATCGGCCTCGGCGCGGATGTTCTGATCATCCTCGACGTCAAACTCGTCGTCGATTTCCCCGACGATCTGCTCGATGACATCCTCGATGGTAATCAATCCGGCGACGCCACCGTACTCGTCCACGACGATGGCCATGTGGTTGCGGTTGCCGCGGAATTCCTTGAGCAGCGCATCGAGCCGCTTCGCTTCCGGTACGAACACCGCCGGCCGGAGGAACTCGCGCATGTCGAATTTCGATGGGCTCGCGGCGCTCGCCGCCCGCAACAGGTCCTTGGCGAGCAGTATGCCCACCACATCGTCGCGATCGCCGTCCACGACCGGGAAGCGCGAGTGCCCGGACTCCACGACCGCCGGCAGGATGCGGGCCAGCGGATCCTCTCGCCGTATGCACACCATTTCCGCACGGGCCACCATCATGTCGCGGGCCTGGAGCTCGGCCATGGTCAAGGCGCCCTCCACCATGGCCATGGCATCACCGTCGAGCAGCCCGCGCTTGGCCGCCTCGCGCAGCAACTCCAGCAGCTGGGCACGTTCGCGAAGCCCCCCCGCCAGCGTGCGTGTCAGGCGGCCGCGCCAGCCGCCCGAGGCGCTCTTGGTCTTGCCTTTCGCTTTGGCCATGCTCTTACGGGCTCCGGTAAGGATTGGGCAGGCCCAGGGCGCGCAGTACCCGCACCTCCCGCCTCTCCATGCGCCGCGCGTCACGCGGGCGGGCATGGTCATAGCCGATCAGGTGCAGCGCGCCGTGGATGACCAGATGCGTCCAGTGGGCGCGAACCGCCTTGCCCTGGACGCGGGCCTCACGCTGCAGCACTTCAGGACAGATCACCAGATCACCGAGCAGAGGACCAGGAGCGGCCGGCGCAAAGGACAGCACGTTGGTGGGGTAATTTCTCTGGCGGTAGCGCCGGTTCAGGCTTTGGCTGCGTGCCGGACCGACCACCAGGACGGACAGTTCACGCCCTCGCCCCTGGCGTCCCAGCGCGAGGGTGGCCCAGCATCGCAGCGCGCGGGCGCCCGGCACCCAGCCCCGGCGGGTCGCGCGGCTCAAGTGCACGCTGAGCGGCGTCGCGTTGCTGTGCGCAGTCTCGGAAGGACGCCTGAGCCTGAGCGCCTTGCTCACCGGGATTCTCCCGCGGACGAAGACGTGTGCGCCTCGTAGGCCTGCACGATGCGCTGCACCAGCGGATGGCGCACGACGTCCGCGGCATCGAAATGATTGAAGGCGACTCCGCGCACTTCGCGCAGTACCTGCAGGGCATGGCGCAGTCCTGAAGTCCGGCCGGCCGGCAGATCGGTCTGGGTGACATCCCCCGTGACCACGGCGCGTGATCCGAACCCAATGCGCGTCAGGAACATCTTCATCTGCTCGACCGTGGTGTTCTGGGCCTCGTCCAGGATGATGAAAGAATCGTTGAGCGAACGGCCACGCATGAAGGCCAGCGGGGCGACCTCGATGACCGAGCGTTCGATCAAACGCGCCACCTGGTCAAAGCCCATCATCTCGTACAGCGCGTCATAGATGGGTCGAAGGTACGGATCCACCTTTTGCGCCAGATCGCCCGGCAGGAAACCCAAGCGCTCGCCGGCCTCAACCGCCGGACGCACCAGGACCAGGCGCCGCACGCGATCCGCACTGAGTGCCTCCACGGCGCAAGCCACCGCCAGATAGGTCTTGCCGGTGCCCGCAGGTCCGATGCCAAAGCTCAGATCGCGCGAACGCATGCTCGCCAGGTACGCCTGCTGATGGGCGCCGCGCGCACGAATCAGCCGGTGCGGCGTGCGTACGAGCGAGAAGTCCGCGCTCGAGGAATCGGCCGCCGGCTCCGCCGCTACGCGCGGCAGGCCCTGCTCCACGATGCAAAGATGGACCTGTTCCGGACTGATGTCGCCCGTCTGGGCCTGGCCGTGCAATTCGCGCAGCGCGCGTTCGGCCGCTTCGGCTCGCGATCCCTGCACGCGAAAGCCGTGGCCGCGCCGACGGATCTGCACCTCGAGCCGTTCCTCGATCTGCCGAAGATTGGCGTCCAGCGGGCCACACAGACTGGCCAGCCTGGCGTTGTCGGCGGGCTCGAGCTCAAATTCGCGGGCAATGGCCACGGTGGATGGAGGCAGGTTCAGGCCCTCGCTGCAGCAAATTCGTCCCGCGACTCCAGGCCGCTTTGGGCCATCGCCGCATGCAGGCGCCCACGGAGCGAATGCGGCCGCGCCTCGGTGATGCGCACATCAACGAAGTGCTGCAGCAGGCTCGCCGGCCCGCTGAAATTGACCCAGCGATTGCACTCGGTGCGACCGGCCAGCTCGGTGCTGTCCTTCTTGGCGTGGCGCTCGACCAGCACGCGCCGAACGCTGCCCACGAGGGTGCGACTGATCGCAAGGCTCTGCGCATCGAGTTGCGCCTGGAGGCGTGCCAGCCGCTCCTGCTTGACCTCGAGCGCGAGACTCATCGGGAAGTGCTGCAGCCGGGCGTGCCCGGTCGCGCGCTGTAGATGAAACAGAACGATTGATCGAGCTGCGCCTCCTCGACCAGACGCAGCGTCGCCTGGAAGTCGCGCTCGCTCTCGCCGGGAAAGCCCGACGATGATGTCGGTGGACACCGCGATGTCGGGCCGCACGGCACGCAGGCGCCGCAATCGGTCCTTGTACTCCAGGGCCGTGTAGCCGCGCTTCATCAGCGCCAGGATGCGATCGGAGCCGCTTTGCACCGGCAAGTGCAGGTGATTGGCCAGTTTCGGGACGTTGGCATAGGCCTCGATCAGGCTGTCGGTGAATTCGAGCGGGTGCGAGGTCGTGAATCGGATGCGCTCGATGCCGGGGAGACGCGCCACATGGTGGATGAGCGAAGCCAGATCGCCGGTGCCGCCTCCGTCCAGAGCGCCCGCATAGGCGTTGACGTTCTGGCCCAGGAGCGTGATCTCGCCGCACTCCCTGCGAGGCCAGCGTTTGTGCTTCGCTGAGCACCTGCGCGAAGGGCCGGCTCATTTCATCGCCGCGCGTGTAGGGCACCACGCAGAAGCTGCAGTACTTGCTGCAGCCCTCCATGATCGAAAGGTAGGCGCGCGCACCCTCGGCGCGCGGTGCGGGCAGGCGATCGAATTTCTCGATCTCCGGAAAGCTGACATCGACCACCGCCCGTCCGCGCTCGCGCCGTTCGCTGAGCATCTCGGCCAGCCGATGTATGGTCTGTGGCCCGAACACCAGATCGACGAACGGCGCACGCGTAGGCGATGGCCTCCCCTTCCTGGCTGGCAACGCACCCGCCGACACCGATGATGACGTGCGGGCGCTGCTGCTTGTGGGCGCGCCATTCGCCGAGCAGTGAGTAGACTTTCTCCTGTGCCTTCTCGCGCACCGAACAGGTGTTCATCAGCAGCAAATCAGCGCGGGCCGGATCCTGTGTCGGGCTCAGGCCCGCGCCCACGCGCAGTACGTCCGCCATGCGCGCGGAGTCGTACTCGTTCATCTGACACCCGAAAGTCTTTATGTAGTAGAGCCCGCTCATGCATCAAAAAGGAATGTCGTCATCGAACCCTTCGGCGCTGGCCCCGGCCGGCGCAGGCTCGGCTGCCGGTGCACGATCGCGCGTTTCGTAACTGCCGGTGCCTCCGCTGCTCCCGCCAGTGCTTCCGCCACCGCTCCCGCCACCGCTGCGGCCCCCGATCATCTGCATGTCATTGGCGATGATCTCGGTGGTGTAACGATCCCGCCCTTCCTTGTCCTGCCACTTGCGGGTACGGAGCGAGCCTTCGATGTACACCTGTGCGCCCTTGCGAAGGTACTCGCCGGCGATCTCGCCCAGCCGACCGAACAGCGCTACGTGGTGCCATTCGGTGCGCTCCTTTTGTTCCCCGGACTGTTTGTCCTTCCAGCTCTCGCTGGTGGCGATGCGGATGTTGGCGACCGTCATGCCCGAGGGCATGGAGCGCGTTTCCGGGTCCGCACCCAGATTGCCTATGAGAATGACTTTATTGACTCCCCGCGCCATGGCCGACCCCTCTTGAAAAAGCCCCAGATGTCCTAAGACCTCTATTGTAGTCGCCGCCACCGCCCTCGGCGGGTCCCGTTTCGGGCGCATTCCTGTAGGCCTAAAGGGCCTGCGATGGCCGGCCGGGATGCGCTGTAAGGCCCCACAACCCCCTCCGGGACCGGATCTGCCGGGGGCCGGGCAGGCCCGAAAGGGGCGGCCCCAAGCAGTGTAGAATGGCCGCAGTTCCATGCCTTCTTACAGGAACTCGAAACCCTAACCCCATGAAGACCATCCGCGTGCGCGGAGCGCGCACCCACAACCTGAAGAACATCGACCTGGAACTGCCCCGGGAGCAGTTGATCGTGCTCACGGGACTGTCCGGGTCGGGCAAATCGTCCCTGGCCTTTGACACGCTGTACGCCGAGGGCCAGCGCCGCTACGTGGAGTCCCTTTCGGCCTACGCGCGCCAGTTCCTTTCCATGATGGATAAGCCCGATGTCGACAGCATCGAGGGGCTCTCCCCGGCCATCGCTATCGAGCAAAAGGCCGGTTCCCACAACCCGCGCTCCACCGTCGGAACGGTCACCGAGATCTACGATTACCTGCGGCTGCTCTATGCGCGTGCGGGCCTGCCGCGCTGCCCGATCCATGGCATCGATCTGGCCGCGCAGAGCGTGGGCCAGATGGTCGATCAGGTGCTGCAGGCGGCCCCCGAGCAATCGGCGATGCTGCTCGCGCCGCTCGTCACCGATCGAAAGGGGGAGCATGCGCAGCTGATCGGCGAACTGGCCGGGCAGGGATTTGCGCGCGTACGCATCGATGGCACGGTGTATGAACTCGACCAGGTGCCGGCACTCCAACCGCGCCGCAAGCACACGATCGAGGCCGTCGTGGATCGGTTCAAGGTTCGAGCCGAGCTGGCCCAGCGCCTGGCCGAATCGTTTGAGACCGCCCTGAAACTCAGCAACGGCACGGCGCGGGTCGTGTTCAGCGATGAAGCAGGCCCAGCGCCGTTGTCGTTCTCGAGTCGCCATGCCTGCCCCGAGTGCGGCTTTGCCGTGCCCAACCTCGAGCCGCGGATGTTTTCTTTCAACAACCCGGCCGGGGCCTGCCCCAGTTGCGATGGCCTGGGTCTGCAGAATTTCTTCGACCCGCAGCGGGTCATATCCCAGCCCCACCTCTCATTGGCCGGCGGCGCGGTGCGCGGCTGGGACCGGCACAACAAACACTACTTTCAGCTCCTCCAGGGCCTGGCGCGCCACTATCAGTTTGATATCGACGCGCCCTGGTCGGAATTGCCCGAGGCCGTGCGCAAGCATTTGCTCTACGGGAGTGAAGGGGCAGAGATCGAGTTTCGCTACAACGATGCGCGCGGCAGCGCGCAAAAGCGCCGCCATGCCTTCGAGGGCATCATGCCCAATCTCGAGCGTCGCTGGAGCGAGAGTGATTCGGGCGCGGTCCGCGAAGAGTTGGGCCGCTACCGGGGCACTCGGCCCTGCCCCACCTGCCGAGGAACGCGCCTTAATGAGGTCGCACGCTCAGTCCTGGTTCAGGGCCGCAACATTGCCGAGATCACGCAGCTCACGGTCGGGCAGGCCGTGGCGCATTTCAGTCGGCTGCAGCTCGAAGGGTGGCGAGCGACGGTGGCGGACCGGATCGTGCGCGAAATCAGCGCACGATTGCGATTCCTTGCCGATGTGGGACTGGATTACCTGGGGCTCAATCGGGCCGCCGATACGCTCTCGGGCGGTGAGACGCAGCGCATACGCCTGGCAAGCCAGGTCGGCTCCGGGCTTACGGGCGTGATGTATATCCTCGATGAGCCCTCGATCGGATTGCACCAGCGCGACAATGCGCGGCTGCTTGAAACGCTCAAGCGCCTGCGTGATTTGGGCAACACCGTCATCGTCGTCGAGCACGACGAGGAGGCAATCCGCGCCGCCGATTACGTCGTCGATCTGGGCCCGGGTGCTGGCATACACGGGGGCGAGGTGGTCGCTCACGGTCGGCCCGAACAGATTGCCGCCAATCCGAAATCGCTCACGGGCCGGTATCTTGCGGGTGTGGAACTCATTCCGGTCCCCCAGGAGCGTCGGAAGCGCAGTGCGGCGCGCATTGCTATCGTCGATGCGGCCGGAAACAATCTGCGCCATCTGGACGTGACCATTCCGATTGGCCTGTTTACCTGCGTTACCGGTGTATCCGGGTCGGGAAAATCGACCCTGATCAATGACACGCTGTTTCGCTATGCCGCGGCCCGCCTCAACGACGGCAACATGATCGGCGCGGCGCCGTGCCGGGAGATCAGCGGCCTTGAGCGCTTCGAGCGGGTCGTGGACATCGACCAGAACCCGATCGGGCGCACGCCGCGCTCGAACCCGGCAACCTACACGGGCCTGTTTTCGGTCATCAGAGAGCTCTATGCCCAGGTGCCCGAAGCGCGGGCACGTGGGTACGATGCGGGGCGCTTCAGCTTCAACGTGCGTGGCGGGCGCTGTGAGGCCTGCCAGGGCGATGGCGTGCTGCGGGTCGAGATGCACTTCCTGCCGGATGTGTACGTGCCCTGCGACGTGTGCCGCGGCCGGCGTTACAACCGCGAGACGCTGGAAGTGCGCTACCGCGGTCACAACATCCATGAGGTGCTCGAACTGACGGTCGAGGATGCCGCCGCGCTGTTTGCCAACGTGCCGGCGGCCGCCAACCGCCTGCGCACGCTGCTCGATGTCGGCCTGCAGTACGTGCGTCTCGGGCAAAGCGCCACCACGCTCTCGGGCGGCGAGGCTCAACGCGTCAAGCTCGCCCGTGAGCTTGCCAAGCGCACGGCGGGACGCACGCTGTACATACTCGATGAGCCGACGACCGGATTGCACTTCCACGATGTCGCGCAGCTACTGGGCGTATTGCAGCAGCTCGTCGATGCCGGCAACACGATGGTCGTCATTGAACACAACCTCGATGTGATCAAGGCGGCCGACTGGATCATCGACCTGGGTCCCGGGGGTGGGGAAAACGGCGGGCGCGTGCTCGCCGAAGGCACGCCTGAGCAGATTGCCGCGCATCGCGATTCGATCACCGGCCAGTATCTCGCGCCGCTCCTGCGCCGCGCACCGCCTGCCGCGCGCCGCGCGTGAGCGCAGGCCGCGCTTCAGTGCGCGCGGTGCGCTGCCGAATCGAAGTACTGGTGGATCTCGCCGTTCTCGATGCGCTCCTGATAGTGGCCCGCGGTGTACTCGCCGACCACGCGCCGCCAGAAGGCCACTGCCTGCGGATTGCGCAGGTACTCCATGATGTGCCAGCGACCGGAGAAACGATCCAGAATCAAGCGCACAGCTTCCTGGCCAATCCGGCGGCGGCGCCAGGTGCGTGAAACGAAGAATTCGGCCATGGAAAAATCGACGGCGCCCCGACCCGCGATCACATGGCCCGTCCGAACCACTGCGAAGCCCACCGGCTCGTGGTCCTTAAGTACGGTCAGCAGGTGGGCACTGGAGTCGGCGTACCAGCTGCCGAGCTGGTCATCCTGGCGGTGACCGAACTCAGGCAGAGTAGGGAACATGCCGGTGCCCAGCGGAGCCAGGTCATTCAGGTAATCGCGATAGGCTGACTCGAGCCACTGCCGATCGCCGCGTGAACGGCGCATGTCTCGGACGCTGATTGTCATGCCACAGAAACACAAAAACCCGCGCAGACCGGGTTGCGGTCCGCGCGGGCTTTCATGCCAGATCCGGTTGGATCAGTTCGGCGGGTTGGCCGGCGGAGCAGCAGGAGCAGCCGCGTCAGCAGGCGGGGCCGCCGGAGCAGCCGCGTCAGCAGGCGGGGTCGCCGGAGTGGTCGCATCGGAAGCCGGAGCAGCAGGAGCAGCCGTATCGGCGGCCGGAGCGGCCGGGGCCGGTGCTTCCTGGTTGCTGCAAGCGACCAGCGCGAGCGCTGCGACAGCAGCGCCAAGAGCGAGCTTAATATTCATCGATGAATCCCCAGATAATCAGAAGTTATAAGCAACAATCAAACTAGTTTAATTTGCGACGTTCCATCGCAGTAATGGATTCTATAGCAGCCGTGGCGCAATTCAATCTGTCGCCAAGAAATAAAGACCTAATCCTACGTCCGCGGCCCTGATTTCAGCGTTTTGCCAGCAAATTGCGGATCTCTTCCAGCAGGACTTCCTGCCTCGGCGGGCCGGCGGCGACCGGCGGCTTCTTGAGGCGGTTGAGGCTGCGGATGGCCAAAAACAGCACAAAAGCAATAATCACGAAGTCGAGAACAGACTGCAGGAAGAGGCCATATTTGAGCAGGACGGCCTTGCCGTCCTGCCCGGTGCCGATCGCGACCGCCAGGTCCGAGAAATTGATCCCGGAAAGCGCCATGCCCAGCGGCGGCATGATGATGTTTTCGACCAGCGAGGAAATGATCTTGCCAAAGGCGGCCCCGACGATCACACCGACCGCCAGATCTACGACATTGCCCCTCATGGCGAATTCTTTGAATTCTGTCCCAATGCCCATTTCGCACCTCCTGCGCCGCCCCGAGCGGCCTTATTTCTTTTTGGTCTTTGCTCCGGATTTTTTGCTATCGGACTTGCTGGCGCCGCGGGCCGGCTTTTCAGCGGAGTCTGATTTTTCTGCCTTGGCCGCTTTGGCCTTGGCCGGCTTGGTCTTGGTGCCCGTGCTCTGCGGCGCCTTGGCTTCCGCCTTTCCCGGTGCTCCCTTACCGCCACGCTTTTGCTTGGCCTGCTCCCCATCGGCGCTGGGCGCTGCCTCGGGCGCTGGACGATCGACCAGCTGCATCAATGCCATCGGCGCGTTGTCGCCCGCTCTGGGCACCATGCGCAGGATGCGCGTGTAGCCGCCCGGCCGGGTGCGGAAACGCGGGCCCAGGTCGGCAAACAGCTTGCTCACGATCTCACCGTCACGGAGGCGCGAAAACGCGAGGCGCCGGTTGGCCTCCGAGTCGCTCTTGCCGAGGGTAATCAACGGCTCCACGACACGGCGCAGCTCCTTAGCCTTGGGCAGCGTGGTGTGGATCGTTTCGTGTCGCAGGAGTGAGCCGGCCATATTGCGCAACATCGCATGGCGATGCGGACTGTTCCGCGAGAGTTGTCGGCCCGAAAGTTTATGACGCATGAAATTCTCTTAGATCAATAGCTCAGATCAATCCGCTCTCTTCGTCGCGGCGCAAGCCCGCTGGCGGCCAGCCATCCAGGCGCATCCCGAGCATCAGACCGTGGCTCTGCAGCACTTCCTTGATCTCGGTAAGCGACTTCTTGCCCAGATTCGGCGTGCGCAGCAATTCGACTTCCGTGCGCTGTACCAGATCGCCGATGTAGTGAATGTTCTCGGCCTTGAGGCAATTCGCGCTCCGTACCGTCAGTTCCAGCTCGTCCACGGGACGCAGCAGGATCGGATCAAACTGCATTTCCGTGATCTTCGCGACCGCTTCGTCTTCGCCCTGCAGATCCACGAACACCGACAGCTGGTCCTTGAGGATACCGCCAGCCCGCCGAATGGCCTCTTCAGGCTCGATGGTGCCATTGGTCTCGATGTCGATGATCAGCTTGTCGAGGTCGGTGCGCTGCTCGACACGTGCCGCTTCCACCGAATAGGTTACGCGACGCACGGGTGAAAATGACGCATCGAGCAGCAGCCGGCCGATCGGCCGGGTCTGCTCCTCGAAGGCCACGCGCTGCACGGCCGGGCGATAGCCACGGCCACGCTCAATCTTCATCTGCATGTTCAGCTCGCCTGCCTTCGTGAGGTTGGCGATGACCAGTTCCGGGTTCACGACTTCGACGTCATGATCGGTCTGGATGTCGCCTGCCGTCACGGGACCGGGCCCCTTCTTGTGCAGGCGCAGCTCCGCGGTGCTGCGCGCATGCATGCGCAGCGCCACCAGCTTGAGATTCAACAACACATCGACGACATCTTCCTGAACGCCTTCGATGCTCGTGTACTCGTGCAGCACACCGTCGATCTCCACTTCGGTGATCGCCGCGCCCGGCATGGAGGAAAGCAGCACGCGTCGCAGCGCATTGCCGAGCGTATGGCCAAAGCCACGCTCAAACGGCTCGATGACCACCCGCGCCTGTCGCGGAGCGATCGGCTGCACCTTGACCACACGGGGCTTGAGGAATTCGCTCACTGACGATTGCATAGCTGCCTACCCTTACTTCGAATACAACTCGACGACCAGATTCTCGTTGACGTCCGGAAGGACGTCCTCTCGAGCCGGGACCGCCTTGAATACGCCGCGCATTTCCTTGTCATTTACTTCGACCCACTCGGGTAGTCCCGCCTGGGTCGCCGAGGCCAATGCGCCCTGAATACGTAACTGCTTGCGGGCGCGCTCGCGCACCTGCACCACGTCACCGGCACGGCACTGATAGGAAGCGATCGACACGATGCCGGAATTGACTTCAATGGCCTTGTGGCTGACCAACTGACGCGCTTCGGCACGCGTGGCCGCAAAACCCATCCGGTACACGACGTTATCGAGACGCGATTCCAGCAGTTTGAGGAGCTGTTCCCCGGTCGCACCGGTGCGTCGAGCCGCTTGCTGGTAATACCCGCGGAACTGGCGCTCCAGCACACCGTACATACGCCGCAATTTCTGCTTCTCGCGGAGCTGCAGGCCGTAGTCCGACAGACGCTGACGGCGTTCGCTCTTGATACCGCCGGGCGGCACCTGAAACTTGCACTTGGACTCAAGGGGCTTGGCACCGCTCTTGAGAAACAGATCCGTGCCCTCGCGACGAGCGAGCTTGCATGTAGGACCGAGATATCGCGCCATAAGTTCCTTCCTTAATAAGTGCGCGTCAGACGCGGCGCTTCTTGGGCGGGCGGCAGCCGTTATGCGGTATCGGCGTGACGTCCTCAATACTGGTGATCTTCAGTCCGCAACCGTTCAACGCGCGGACGGCCGATTCACGCCCGGGGCCAGGGCCACCGACCCGCACCTCCACGTTTCTTACACCATGCTCCTGCGCGGCGACGCCGGCTTTTTCGGCGGCCACCTGGGCGGCAAACGGCGTGCTCTTGCGCGAACCCCGAAAGCCGCAGCCACCCGAAGTCGCCCACGAGAGCGTGTTGCCCTGACGGTCGGTGATCGTAATGATGGTGTTGTTGAAAGACGCGTGAACGTGCGCAATCGCATCGAGCACATTCTTGCGCGCTTTCTTCGGCTTCTTGGCGCCGCCCTTTTCTGCGCCCGCGCCTGCGCCGCCGGATTGCGTTGTTTTCTGTTCAGCCATAGTGGTTCGTGCCTGCTAACAAATCTTGGTGCAAAACGATCCGTTCAAACCTTACCCGGCGGGGCATTGAGCTTCACGGCTTGCTTGCGCGGACCCTTGCGGGTGCGTGCATTGGTGCGCGTGCGCTGGCCACGGACCGGCAGACCCTTGCGATGACGCATGCCGCGCCACGTGCCCAGGTCCATCAAGCGCTTGATGTTCATCGATACCTCGCGCCGCAGGTCACCCTCAAGCGGGTAACGCGACAACTGCGCGCGCAGCGCCGTCACCTCGGCCTCGGTCAGATCCTTGACCTTAGTGGCCGGATCGACGCCCGCGGCGGCGCAGCTCTCGAGCGCGCGCGTGCGCCCGATGCCGAATATGTGCGTCAGGCCGATGCCGACGTGCTTGTTCATCGGAATGTTGATACCGGCTATGCGTGCCATGCTGCTACCTCTATCCTTGCCGCTGCTTGTGCCGCGCGTCGGAACAAATCACGTAAATGACGCCACGACGGCGCACAATCTTGCAGTTCTTGCAGATCTTCTTAACTGATGGACGTACTTTCATTTCTCACCTGCAGCCGCCGCATTGCGGCCGGTACCGAGCAAATTGGCCTTCTTCATCAGGCCCGGATAGTGATGCGACATCATGTGAGCCTGGAGCTGGGCCATGAAATCCATCACCACCACGACCACGATCAGGAGCGAGGTGCCCCCGAATTGAAACGGCACGCCCTGGGATGACACCAGCACCTCGGGCAGCAAGCACACGGCCATAATGTAGGCGGCACCCCAAAGCGTCAGGCGAGTCAGCACCTTGTCGATGTATTCGCCGGTCTGCTGGCCCGGGCGGATACCGGGAATAAAGGCGCCTGACTTCTTCAGGTTGTCGGCGGTCTCGCGCGCGTTGAAGACCAGTGCCGTATAGAAAAACGTAAATCCCAGAATCAACCCTGCGTACAAAACCAGATGCAACGGCTGGCCATAATTGAGCGAAGCCTGAATGCGCTGGAGCACCAGGCTTAGCTTAGTGTCGGACCCTGTGGCGAAGAAACTTGCCATGGTCGCGGGGAACAGCAACAGGCTCGAGGCAAAGATCGGCGGAATCACGCCCGACATGTTCAGCTTGAAGGGCAGATGGCTGCTCTGCCCGGCGTACAGGCGCCGGCCGACCTGCCGCTTGGCGTAGTGCACCGCGATGCGCCGCTGCGCGCGCTCGACAAAAACGCAGAACGCGGTAACGCCAAGCACGATCGCCACCAGAGCGATTGCGAACATCGGCTGCATTTCACCATTACTGACCGACTCGAAGGTGCGGCTGAGCGCACCGGGGAGGCCGGCGACGATGCCGGAAAGAATAATCATCGAAATACCGTTGCCGACGCCGCGCTCGGTAATCTGCTCGCCAAGCCACATCAGAAACATGGTGCCCGTGGTCATGGTCACCGTGGCCACCAGAAGCCATTGAACGCCGCCATTCAAAACCATGCCGCCGTTTTGCAGCGCAATGGCCGCCCCGAAGGACTGGAACACGGCCAGACCCACGGTGCAGTACCGGGTCAATTGCGTGGTCTTGCGTCGCCCGGCCTCGCCTTCCTTGCGATATTCCATCAGCGTCGGCACGACCATACCGAGCATCTGGATGATGATCG
The DNA here is from genome assembly GCA_963795685.1 of uncultured Gammaproteobacteria bacterium. Taxonomy (GTDB): domain Bacteria; phylum Pseudomonadota; class Gammaproteobacteria; order Steroidobacterales; family Steroidobacteraceae; genus FEN-1191. Next base: position 686,378 of record CAWCJE010000005.1, on the reverse strand, counting down.
AGGCGGAGATGTAGGGCATCACGCCCATCGCGAAGATCGACATGCGCTGCAGAGCGCCGCCGCTAAAACTGTTGACCACCCCTAGAATGCTATTTGACTGGTCCGTGAAGTAACGCAGCACCTGCGCCTGATCGATCCCCGGCACCTGAATAAAGGTACCAATGCGGTAGACCACCAGCGCGCCCAGCAGGAACAACAGGCGCGTGCGAATCTCGCCCGTCCTGCCTGCCTCCGCCAGGGTCGCCGCCGGATTGGTTAGTGCCGCGTTGGCCATCAGTCCTCGATCTTTCCGCCGGCCGCCTCGATCGCTGCACGCGCACCCTTGGTGGCGCCGATGCCTTTCAGGTGTACGGCTTTCTTCAACTCGCCCGACAACACAACCTTGGCGCTGGTCGCAAACACCGACACGATCTGCGCCGTCTTCAGCGCCGCAAGATCGATCACTGCGCCCTCAACCGCGGCCAGCTCGTGCAAACGCACTTCCCCGCGTTGGGCCTTGATTGCGGAACGGAAGCCGACCTTGGGCATGCGGCGCTGCAGCGGCATCTGTCCGCCCTCGAAGCCCACCTTGTGATAACCGCCCTTGCGAGCGCGCTGCCCCTTGACGCCACGGCCGCAGGTCTTGCCCTGGCCCGCCGATGCGCCGCGCCCTACGCGCAAACGCGGGCGTCTGGAGCCCTCGACTGGCTTGATGGTATTCAGTCGCATGTCAGTTCCGCTCCACTTTAAGCATGTGGCAGGCCGCATTGATCATCCCGCGATTTTCCGCGGTGTCGGCGACCGTCACGGTCTGGTGACGGCGGCGTAGCCCAAGGCCGCGCACCGAGGAGCTGATGTGTTTGAGCTGCCCGTACAGGCTCTTCACCAATGTCACTTTCACTTTTGCGCCCGTCGCCATAACCTCACCCGAGTATGTCTTCGAGGGTCTTGCCGCGCTTGGCGGCGATCTCATCCGGCGAACGCACGCTCGCCAGCGCCTTGACCGTAGCCCGCACCACGTTGATGGGGTTTCGCGACCCGTAGCTCTTGGCGAGCACGTTACGCACTCCGGCGCACTCCAGAACGGCGCGCATGCCGCCCCCGGCGATAACGCCGGTACCGCTGGAGGCGGGCTGCATGAAAATGCGCGTCGCACCGTGCGTACCCTTGACCGCGTAGTGCAGCGTGTCGTTGGCCAGGCTGACGTTCACCAGGCTCTTGCGCGCCTGCGCCATGGCCTTCGAGATCGCCACCGGCACTTCGCGCGCCTTGCCAAATCCAAAGCCCACACGCCCGGCCCCGTCGCCGACAACGGTCAACGCGGTGAAGCCGAATTGCCGGCCACCCTTGACCACCTTGGCAGTGCGGTTGACCGCGACCAGCTTCTCGAGCAGGTCATCGGCGCTTTGGGTCTTTTCCATTCTTGCCATAATTTCTATATCCCGGCGCAGCGCTAGAATTCAAGCCCAGATTCGCGGGCGGCGTCGGCCAGCGCCTTGACGCGGCCGTGATACTGAAACCCAGACCGATCAAACGCGGCTTTGGCCACACCGGCCGCCTTGGCGCGCTCGGCAATGGCGCGACCGACCGCGCGTGCCGCCTCAATGTTGCCCGTGTACTTCAGGTCCTTGACCAGCGCCTTTTGCACGGTGGACGCCGTCGCCAGCACTTGCGAGCCATCGGCCGCAAACAACTGTGCGTAGATGTGCCGCGGCGTGCGATGAATCGTCAGCCGTGGCGTGCCTAACTCGCGAATCTTGGCGCGGGTTTTCACGGCGCGCCGAGCACGGCGCTCTTTTTTGGTAATGTTCATTGCCAGTTTCCTTCGCGCTACTTCTTCTTCCCTTCCTTGAGGGAAATAACTTCGTCCGAATAGCGCACGCCTTTGCCCTTGTACGGTTCCGGCGGACGGATGCCGCGAATCTCGGCGGCGGTCTGACCGACGCGCTGCCGGTCGGCTCCCTTGATCAATATCTCCGTCGGACTCGGCGTTTCAACGACGATGCCCTCTGGAATGGGGTAACTGACCGGATGCGAGAAGCCCAGCGTCAGGTTCAATGCCTTGCCGGCGACCGCGGCGCGAAATCCTACGCCCACCAGTTCGAGTTTGCGATCGTAACCACGCGTTACGCCGACGACCATGTTCGCCAGGTGAGCGCGCGTCGCGCCAGCTCGCGTGCGGGCCTCGCCCTCATCGGCGTAGCTCACTTGCAGCTGCTTGTTTTCCTGCGCCACTGAAACACCGGTGCTGACCGGGAGCGACAAGGTTCCCTTGGCGCCCTTGACGGTCACCGAATCGGCACCGACCGTGATGGTCACGCCGGTGGGTATGTCGATGACTTGCTTTGCGACTCTGGACATATTCGAAATTCCGTCTGTTTATCTACGGCTGCCAGTTAGGCAACGATGCAAATCACTTCGCCGCCCTGGCCAATGGCGCGCGCGGCCCGATCGGTCATCACACCCTTCGGAGTCGACACGATTACCGTGCCCATGCCACCCAACACTCGGGGCAGGTCTTCCTTGCCGCGGTAAATCCGCAGACCAGGCCGGCTCACCCGCTCGATGCGGTCAATTACCGGCCTGCCGTCAAAATACTTCAGATCGACGGTAAGCAAAGGCTTGCCGGCGTCGTCCCCCACCGAGAAATCGGCGATGAAGCCTTCGGACTTCAGGACCCGCAAAATGGCGGTCTTCAGCTTGGAAGAAGCCATCGTTACGGTGGTCTTGCGCGCGCTCTGCCCGTTACGAATTCGGGTCAGCAGGTCGGCAACCGGATCAGTCATGCTCATCGTTGTGGCTCCTACCAGCTTGCCTTGGCAAGGCCGGGAATCTCGCCGCGGGCGGCGACCTCGCGAATCTTGGTCCGCGCCAGTCCAAACTTGCTGTACACACCACGCGAACGGCCGGTGATTGCGCATCGATTGCGCTGCCGAGTGGGGCTCGCATCACGCGGCAGTGTCTGCAACTTCGCCTGAGCGGCCTGCCGCTCGTCCGGCGATGACTTGGGGCTGCGGATCTTCTCTTTCAAGCTCGCGCGCACTGTGGCGTATTTCTTCGCCGCCAGCACCCGGCGCTTGTCGCGTTCGATCATGTTCGTCTTGGCCATGCCAAATCCTCGGGTGGAGCTCAGTAGCTCACTTACGGAACGGAAAGTTAAAGGCGGCCAGCAACGCGCGGCCCTGAACATTGTCGCGCGCGGTGGTGGTGATTGTGATGTCCATGCCACGCACCTGGTCGATGGCGTCGTACTGGATCTCCGGGAAAATAATCTGCTCGCGCACTCCAAGCGTGTAGTTGCCGCGGCCATCAAAGGCACGTGGCGATACGCCGCGAAAGTCGCGAATGCGTGGCATCGCCACGCTGATCAGGCGGTCGAGAAACTCGTACATGCGCGCGCCGCGCAACGTCACCTTGCAGCCGATCGCCAGACCCTGCCGCAACTTGAATGCGGCGATGGCTTTCTTGGACTTGCAGATCAGCGGCTTCTGGCCGGTGATCTTGGTGAGGTCAGCAACCGCTGCGTCCATGAGCTTGCGGTCGGCCACGGCCTCGCCCACGCCCATGTTGACCGTGATCTTGGTGATCTTCGGCACCTGCATGGGATTCTTCAGCCCCAGATCGCTGATCAGCTGCGGGACGATCCGCTCGCGATAATCTTGTTGAAGTCTTGCCATAATTAACCTGTGCCTAACCTTAAAATCAGGCGTCGATGACTTCGCCGCTTGACTTGAAGAAACGAACCTTCTTGCCGTCGGCCAGCGTCTTGATGCCCACCCGATCGCCCTTCTTGGCGCCCGGGTTCCACAGCGCCACCTTGGACAACGATAAAGGCATTTCCTTCTCGATGATGCCGCCTGGCTGGTTTGCCTGAGGATTGGGCTTGGTATGCCGTTTGACGCGGTTGATGCTCTCGACCAGCACCGCGCCCTCGCCCAACACCTGCAGCACCGCGCCGCGCCGGCCCTTGTCGCGCCCCGACAGCACCACTACCTGGTCGCCTTTCCTGATTTTTTCCATGGTTCTTGCCGCTTCTTCCTGTTCGCTTACAGCACTTCCGGCGCCAGCGAAATAATCTTCATGAACTGCACGGTGCGCAGTTCGCGCGTTACGGGCCCGAAGATGCGCGTGCCGATCGGCTCGAGCTTCGGCGTCAACAGCACGGCCGCGTTGCCATCAAACTTAATCAGCGAGCCATCCGCACGCCGCACGCCAAAGCGCGTCCGCACCACGACCGCGTCGTACACCTCGCCCTTCTTGACCTTGCCGCGCGGAATCGCATCCTTGATGCTGACCTTGATCACGTCGCCGACCGTCGCGTAGCGTCGGCGGCTTCCGCCCAGCACCTTGATGCACATAACGGTCCGGGCGCCGCTGTTGTCCGCGGCAGCAAGCATTGTGCGCATCTGAATCATGACATCGCTTCCATTGGTGACCTGGCGGCTCCGATCACTGGACCGCGCGTTCAATGACGGCCAGGAGCCGCCATGATTTACGCCGTGACAACGGCCGGCACGGCGTAATCGTCACCGTGTCGCCTTCGTGCGCCGAATTACTCTCGTCGTGCGCCAGCAGCTTGGTGCTGCGGCGCAGGTATTTGCCGTAGGTCTCGTGACGAATCATTCTCTCCACCAGTACCGTGATGGTCTTGTCCATCTTTTCGCTGACGACCCGTCCGGTCAGCACGCGCTCACCGCGCGCCTCGACGGGTCGGGCGGTCTCGCTTCCATTTGCTGGCGGACTTGCTTCTGGGCTCATGCTTTCTCTCCGCTGACCTTGGCCGAGTCGGCCGCTTGCAGGGCCTGCGCCCGCATCGCTGTCTTCAGGCGTGCAATGTTCTTGCGCACCTTGCCAAACTGATCCGGCTTCACTGCCTGACCCGTGGCGCGCTGCAGGCGCAGCGCGAACTGTTCCTTACGAAGCTTGAGCAACTCGGTGCGCTGCGCGTTGGCCGACTTGTCTCGAACATCACTCGTTTTAGCCTTTGCTTTCGCTTTCGCTTTTGCTTTCGCCTTCATTTAGCGCACCTGCCGCTTGACGAAGGCCGTGGTCACCGAGAGCTTGGCGCCGGCGAGCCGAAAGGCCTCGCGCGCGATTTCCTCGGTCACACCTTCCATCTCGAACAACACCTTGCCGGGCTTGACCTTCGCGACCCAGTACTCAATGTTGCCCTTGCCGCTGCCCATGCGTACTTCGAGCGGCTTCTTGCTGATCGGAACGTCGGGGAACACCCGGATCCAGATCTGGCCGCCGCGCTTGACGTGTCGCGCCATGGCGCGGCGAGCCGCTTCGATCTCGCGTGCGGTCATGCGCGCCCGCTCGGTCGCCTTCAGCCCGAAATCGCCGAAGGCCACGCTGCTGCCGCGGGTCGCCAGGCCATAATTCTTGCCCTTGAACTGCTTGCGATACTTGGTGCGTTTTGGTTGCAGCATTGACTTAAATTCCTACCGAACTCGTACAGGTTCGCTCAAACCGCCGCCGGGGCGGCCACCGGAGCGGCAGCGGGCACGGGGGTCGCTGGCGCGGCAGCAGCAGCCGCTGCGGCAGCGGCAGCGGCAGCGGCAGCAGCCGCGTCGGCACCGGCCTGGGCATTGCGGTCCAGCTCGGCCTGATCGAACACTTCGCCCTTGAAGATCCAGACCTTCACGCCAATCACGCCATAGGTCGTCTGCGATTCGGCCACGCCGTAATCGATGTCGGCGCGAAAGGTATGCAGCGGCACACGTCCTTCGCGTACCCATTCGGTGCGTGCGATCTCGGCCCCGTTCAGACGGCCGGACATGCGCACCTTCATGCCAAGTGCGCCGCTGCGCATCGTGCTCATTACCGCGCGCTTCATGGCACGGCGGAACATCACGCGCTTTTCAATTTGCTGAGCAATACCCTCGGCCACCAATTGCGCGTCGAGCTCGGGCTTGCGGATCTCGGCAATGTTGAGTCGCACGTCGGCCACTGGCATGCCCAGCAGCTTGGCGGTCTCGGCCCGCAGCTTATCGATGTCCTCGCCTTTCTTGCCAATCACGATGCCGGGCCGTGCGGTCTGGATCGTAATATTCACCTTCTTGGCGGCGCGCTCGATGAGGATGCGGCTCACTGAAGCCTCGGCGAGCTTCTTCTTGAGAAACTCGCGCACTCGGAAATCGGTGTGCACCAAGAACGGAAACTGCTTCTTGTCTGCGTACCACTTGGACACCCAGTCTCGGGTGATCCCTAAGCGTATACCCAGCGGATTGACCTTCTGACCCATCGGTTAGTCCTTCCTGCCGTCGCTGACCTGGACGGTGATATGACTGTTGCGCTTGACGATTCGATTGCCGCGCCCTTTGGCACGTGCAGCAAACCGCTTGAGAACCGGCGCTTCGTCGACTTCGATGCGCGCCACCTTCAACTGATCGATGTCGGCGCCCAAATTGTGCTCCGCGTTGGCAATTGCCGACTCGAGCACCTTGAGTACCAGCGCCGCGCCCTTTTGCGGCGTGAACTTAAGCAGCCCCAGCGCACTGCCCACCGGCCGGCCTCGAACCAGATCGGCCACCAGGCGGCACTTCTGCGGGGAGATGCGCGCGTAGCGCAGTTTTGCGGATACCTGCATGGGCTACTCCGCGGTCGCCACTTTGCGATCGCCGCCGTGCGCCTTGAACACGCGCGTCGGGGCAAATTCGCCGAGCTTGTGACCGACCATGTTCTCGGTCATCAGCACCGGCAAATGTTGCTTGCCGTTGTGGATCGCAATCGTCAGTCCAACCATTTCGGGGATAACCATGGAACGACGCGACCAGGTCTTGATCGGGCGCCGATCGTTCTTGGCCGCGGCGGCCTGCACCTTCTTGGCCAGGTGTAAATCGACGAACGGACCTTTTTTCAGGGAACGCGGCACGCTTACTTCCTCCGCTGCACGATCATGTTGCGCGTACGCTTGTTGCGACGCGTCTTCTTACCCTTGGTCTGCAATCCCCACGGCGAAACAGGATGTGGGTTGCCCTGCCCGGGCTTGCCCTCACCGCCACCGTGCGGATGATCGACCGGGTTCATGGCCACGCCGCGAACGGTCGGGCGGATGCCGCGCCAGCGCTTGGCTCCCGCCTTGCCGTAAGTGCGCAGGTTGTGTTCGTCGTTGCCCACCTCGCCGAGCGTGGCACGGCAATCAATGTGCACCTTGCGCGTCTCGCCGGACTTGAGGCGCACGATCGCGTGCGTTCCCTCGCGCGAGGCGTACTGCGCTGAGTTGCCGGCGCTGCGCGAGAGTTGCCCGCCGCGGCCGGGTTTCAGTTCGATGTTGTGTACGAGCGATCCGACAGGGATGTGCCGCAATGCCATGGCGTTGCCGGGCTTGATCGGGGCTTCGCTTCCCGAGCGCACTTCATCGCCGTCTTTCAGGCCCTTGGGCGCGAGGATGTAACGACGCTCACCGTCGGCGTAACAGATCAGCGCGATGTGCGCGGTGCGGTTCGGGTCGTACTCGAGCCGTTCGACCACGCCCTTGATGCCATCCTTATCGCGCCGGAAGTCGATGAGGCGATACTTCTGACGCGAACCGCCGCCGATGTGGCGCGTGGTAATGCGCCCGGAATGGTTGCGCGCACCGGTCTTGTTCTGGTGCACGGTCAGGGCCTCGAACGGGCCGCCCTTGTGCAGGTGACCGCGCGCGACACGCACCACAAAGCGCGTTCCGGGAGATGTAGGTTTGAGCTTGATCAGCGCCATGGACGTACCTTTAAACCTTACCTGCCGCCGCTTCGTAATCGATGCTGTGACCTTCGGCCAGCCGGACGTAGGCCTTCTTCCAATCCTGCGTGCGCCCCGGGGTCTTGCCGAAGCGACGTGCCTTACCAGGCTCATTGACCACTTGTACAGCCGCGACTTTCACGTCGAACATGAGCTCGACGGCGGCGCGCACTTCAAAACGCGACGCATCGCGTCTCACCTTGAACGTGTACTGGTTGCGCAGCTGCAGGGCCTGCGTCGTCTTCTCCGTGACGTGCGGGGCCATCAGCACGCTCATGAGCCGCTCCTGGCCGAACTTGGTCGCGGGTGCGTGAACCTTGAAATTCATTGCAGGCGCTCCTCGAGTAACTTCACCGCACCGACGGTCGCCAGCACCTTGTCATGCGCGGCCAGGCTCACCGGGTTAACCGCCGCCACCGCCACGACTTCGACGCCGGGTAGGTTGCGCGCCGCGAGGAACAGCTTTTCATCCAGCGCCTCGACGATGATCAGAACGTTTCCAAGCGCCAGGGACTTGAGATGGCTGGCCAGCAGCCGGGTCTTCGGTGCCTCGAGCGCGATACCGTCGGTGACCAGCAGTCGATCCTGGCGCACCAGCTCGGAGAACATTGATCGCAATGCACCGCGATACATTTTGCGATTGACCTTCTGGCTGAAATCGCGGGGCTTGGCCGCGAAGGCGCGTCCGCCACCGACCCAGATCGGGCTGCGGATCGAACCGGCGCGTGCCGAGCCGGAGCCCTTCTGGGCATGGGGCTTGCGCCCGCCTCCGCGCACTTCGGCGCGTGACTTCTGTGCCTTGGTACCGGCGCGGCCGGCTGCGCGGTAGGCGTTGACGACCTGAAACACCAACGCCTGGTTGTAGGCGTGGCCGAAGGCGGCGTCGGAAACCTGCAATTCACTGCTGCCGTTTGCGAGTTTGAGCTTCATGGCTGCTGCTTGCTACTTGGTCTTGGCCGCGGCCGGTTTGGCCGGTGGGGGTTTGATAGTGGTGCCCGGCTTGGCCGCGGCGACCTTGGTGGGCGCAATACTCTTGCGGCGTGCCAGGCGCGCTGCCTTGACCGACGGACGCACCAGCACCTGGCCGCCCTCGGAACCGGGCACCGCACCGCTGATCAGCAACAGGTTACGGGCCGTGTCGACACCGATCACGGTCAGGTTTTCGGTCGTGCGCCGCACCACGCCCATGTGACCGGCCATGCGCTTGCCGGGAAATACCCGGCCCGGCGTCTGGCGTTGACCGATCGAGCCTGGCACGCGATGCGACACAGAATGACCATGCGAGGCATAGCCGCCGGCGAAGTTGTGGCGTTTCACTACGCCCGCGAAACCCTTGCCCTTGGTGACACCGGTGACGTCCACGCGCTGGCCCGCCGTGAAGCGATCGACCTTGAGTTCGGCGCCCGTTTGCAGGTCGGCGTCGTCGGCGTTACGCAACCGGAACTCGATCAAGGCGCGTCCGGGTGCGACGTTGGCCTTTGCGAAATGGCCAGCGACGGCCTTCGACAGCAGTTGCGGGCGACGCTCGCCATAAGTGACCTGCACGGCGCGATACCCGTCGCGCTCGTCCGTCTTGACCTGCGTGACGCGGTTCGGAAGCAGTTCAACCACCGTGACCGGCACCGAGTCTCCGGCGTCCGTGAACACGCGAGTCATTCCGCACTTGCGGCCGACCAGCCCAATTGCCATCTGTCGTTCCTCATCACAGGACGCGCACTGCGATTGGTGCGCATCGCCAAAAAAATAGAGGTGAGACTACTGGAGGTCAGCGAGATCCTCGCTGATGCTCTCGAGTGGTCTTGGCCGAGTCCGCTACGGACTCCTGCCAACCTCGCCCGATGCCGCGCTAGTGCGGTTTACCTGTTGTTATACAGGCGCCAAAAGGCCGCCCAGTATAGCAGTCAAAATCCCCGGATCAACCGGTTAATTCAGCTTAATTTGCACATCCACGCCCGCCGGCAGTTCAAGGCGCATCAGCGCATCGACCGTCTTGTCCGTGGGGTTGACGATGTCCATCAGACGCTTGTGGGTGCGCAGCTCGAACTGGTCGCGCGCGTCCTTGTCGGCATGGGGCGAGACCAGGAGCGTAAATCGCTCCATTTTGGTCGGCAACGGCACCGGGCCGCGCACCGTGGCTCCGGTACGCCGGGCGGTGTCGACGATTTCCCGCGCCGAATTGTCGATAAGGCGATGGTCGAATGCCTTCAACCGGATGCGAATATTTTGACTAGCCATATGTTCTGTCCCTTACCGACCCCGCCCGTTACCGCCCATCGCTCCGCCGGCTGCCCTGGATGGTCCAAAGCGCTGGCGCGTACTAGGGGGCCCCAGGTCGGCTGTTGCGATCTAACTTACTTAAGTACCTTCGAAACCACACCGGCGCCCACGGTCCGACCGCCCTCACGGATGGCGAAGCGCAGGCCTTCCTCCATCGCGATCGGGGCGATCAGGTCGACGTTCATCTTGATGTTGTCCCCCGGCATCACCATCTCGGTGTTCGCCGGCAACTCGATCAGTCCGGTCACATCGGTCGTGCGAAAGTAAAACTGCGGCCGGTAGCCCTTGAAAAACGGCGTGTGCCGTCCGCCCTCTTCCTTGGTCAGCACGTACACTTCGCACTCAAACTGCGTGTGCGGGGTGATGCTGCCGGGCTTGGCCAGCACCTGGCCGCGCTCGACCTCCTCGCGCTTCGTGCCGCGCAGCAGCACTCCCACGTTATCGCCCGCCCGCCCCTCATCCAGGAGCTTGCGGAACATCTCCACGCCCGTGCAGATCGTCTTCTGCGTGGCCTTGAGCCCGATGATCTCCACCTCGTCGTTCACCTTGACGATCCCGCGCTCAATGCGCCCGGTCACCACCGTGCCGCGCCCGGAGATCGAAAACACGTCCTCCACGGGCATCAAAAACGGCTTCTCGATGTCGCGCTTGGGCACCGGAATGTACTTGTCCATCTCCTCGACCAGCTTGATCACCGAGAGCACCCCAATCTCGCTCTTGTCCCCTTCGAGCGCCTTTAAGGCCGAACCGATGATGATCGGGGTCTTGTCCCCCGGAAACTTGTACACCGACAACAGCTCGCGCACTTCCATCTCAACGAGCTCGAGCAGCTCCTTGTCATCGACCATGTCGGCCTTGTTCATGAACACCACCATGTAGGGCACGCCCACCTGGCGGGCCAGCAAGATGTGCTCGCGCGTCTGGGGCATGGGCCCGTCGGCGGCCGAAACCACCAAAATCGCCCCGTCCATCTGCGCGGCTCCCGTGATCATGTTCTTCACGTAGTCGGCGTGTCCCGGGCAGTCCACATGAGCGTAGTGGCGCTCCTTGCTCTGGTACTCCACGTGCGCCGTGCTGATCGTGATCCCGCGCGCCTTCTCCTCAGGGGCCTTGTCAATCTGGTCATAGGCCACAAACTGACCCCCGTAGGTCTCGGCCATCACCTTCGTCAGCGCCGCGGTCAGGGTCGTCTTGCCATGGTCCACATGGCCAATCGTCCCCACGTTCACGTGCGGCTTGTTGCGTTCGAATTTTTCCTTAGACATTACCCGACCCTCAATTACTTCTTGATGATGCCTTCGGCGATATGCGAGGGCACTTCCACGTACTTAGAGAACTCCATCGTAAAGGTCGCGCGCCCCTGGCTCATCGAGCGCACGGTTGTCGCGTACCCGAACATTTCCGACAGCGGCACATCGGCGGTGATGACCTTGCCCGAAAGGGAATCGTCCATGCCGGTGATCTGCCCGCGGCGGCGATTCAGGTCACCGATGACGTCTCCGGAATAATCCTCCGGCGTCACCACTTCGACCTTCATGATCGGCTCGAGCAGCACAGGCTTGGCGCGCCGGAAACCGTCCTTGAATCCCATGCTGCCGGCGATCTTGAACGCCATTTCGTTCGAGTCGACGTCGTGGTAGGACCCATCGAACAGGGTGACTTTGACGTCCACCACCGGGTAGCCGGCGACCACGCCGGTCTCGACCGCTTCTTTGATGCCCTTGTCGACCGCGGGTATGTATTCACGCGGCACGCTTCCGCCGACGATGCCGTTGACGAATTCGTAACCCTTGCCCTGCTCGTTCGGTTCGATCTTCAGCCACACGTGGCCGTACTGGCCGCGGCCGCCCGATTGGCGCACGAACTTGCCTTCCGACTCGACCTTGGCGCGTATGGTCTCGCGATAGGCCACCTGCGGTTTGCCGACGTTGGCTTCGACCTTGAACTCGCGCTTCATGCGATCGACGATGATTTCCAGGTGCAGTTCGCCCATGCCCGAAATAATTGTCTGGCCCGACTCCTCGTCGGTATGCACGCGGAACGAAGGATCTTCCTTGGCGAGGCGTTGCAGGGCCACGCCCATTTTTTCCTGGTCCACCTTGGTTTTCGGCTCGACCGCGACCGAGATCACCGGCTCGGGGAAAACCATCTTCTCGAGCGTGATGACCTTCTCTTCATCGCACAGCGTATCGCCGGTGATGACGTCCTTAAGACCCACCGCCGCGGCGATGTCGCCGGCGCGAACTTCCTTGATTTCGGTGCGCTCGCTGGCATGCATCTGCAACAGGCGACCGATGCGCTCGGTCTTGTCCTTGGTCGGCACGTACACCGAATCGCCCGAATTGAGCGTGCCGGAATACACCCGGAAGAAGGTCAGGTTGCCGACAAACGGGTCGTTCAGGATCTTGAAGGCGAGCGCTGAAAATGGGTCATCGTCGCTGGCCGTGCGCGTATCGGGCTCGCCGTCGCTGTTGGTGCCCTTGACGGGCGGCATCTCCAGTGGCGAGGGCATGTATTCGATGACCGCATCGAGCAGCGCCTGCACACCCTTGTTCTTGAAGGCCGTGCCGCACATGCAGATGACGATCTCGTTCTTGAACGCGCGCTGGCGCAGACCCTGCTGGATCTCCGCCTCGGTCAGCTCGGTCCCCTCGAGGTATTTGTTGAGCAGTTCCTCGTTGCCTTCGGCCGCCGCCTCGACCATCTTGTGCCGGTATTCCTCCGCCTGGGCCTGGAGCGCCTCAGGAATATCCCGGTACTCGAATTTCATACCCTGGGTTTCCATGTCCCAGTAGATCGCTTTCATGCGCACCAGATCGATGACACCTTCGAAGTCTTCCTCGGCACCAATCGGCAACTGCACCGGCACCGGATTGCCGCGCAGGCGGGTGCGGATCTGATCGATGCAGCGGAAGTAATTGGCGCCGGCGCGATCCATCTTGTTTACGAAGGCAATGCGCGGCACCCCGTAGCGGTTCATCTGCCGCCAGACGGTCTCCGATTGCGGCTGCACGCCCGAGACTGCGCAAAACAGCGCTACGGCCGAATCGAGCACCCGGAGCGAACGCTCCACTTCGATCGTGAAATCGACGTGCCCGGGCGTGTCGATGATGTTGATGCGGTATTCGGGCAGCGTCTTGTCCATGCCCTTCCAGAAACAGGTCGTCGCCGCAGAGGTGATCGTGATGCCACGCTCCTGCTCCTGCTCCATGTAATCCATGATCGCGGCGCCGTCGTGCACCTCGCCGATCTTGTGCGATACGCCGGTATAAAAAAGAATGCGCTCGGTCGTCGTCGTCTTGCCGGCGTCGATATGCGCCGAGATGCCGATATTCCGATAACGCTCAATGGGCGTCACACGTGCCACGATGAATTCCTCTCACCAACGATAGTGGGCAAAGGCCTTGTTCGCCTCGGCCATACGATGTGTGTCTTCGCGCTTGCGGACCGCGTTGCCGCGGTTCTCCGCGGCATCCAGCAGCTCGTGCGCCAGGCGGTGCGCCATTGATTTCTCGCTGCGCGCGCGCGCCGCTTCGATGACCCAGCGCATCGCCAGTGCCTGACGCCGGCTGGCGCGAACTTCGATGGGCACCTGATAGGTGGCGCCGCCAACGCGACGGCTCTTGACCTCAACGGTGGGTTTGACGTTTTCCAGCGCGGTCGACAGGACTTCGAGCGCCTCGGAGCCACCGCGTCCGGTCTTCTCGGTGATGCGGTCCAGCGCGCCGTAAATGATGCGCTCGGCCGCATACTTCTTGCCGCTCTCCATCACGACATTCATGAACTTCGCGAGCATATCGCTCTTGAATTTCGGGTCCGGAAGGATCGTCCGGCTGGGCGCTGCTGCGCGACGCGACATGGCTGATACCTCTGATTATTTCTTCGGGCGCTTGGCGCCGTACTTGGAACGACTCTGCCGACGATTGCCGACGCCGGCACAATCAAGCGTGCCGCGCACGGTGTGGTAGCGCACGCCTGGAAGGTCCTTGACGCGCCCGCCACGAATGAGCACCACCGAGTGCTCCTGCAGATTGTGGCCTTCGCCACCTATGTAACTGGTGACTTCATAGCCATTAGTCAAGCGTACGCGGCAGACTTTTCGAAGCGCCGAATTGGGCTTCTTCGGCGTGGTGGTGTACACGCGCGTGCATACGCCGCGTTTTTGCGGGGAGGCCCCGAGGGCCGGTACCTTGGTCTTTTCCGCCCGCACCCGACGCGGCTGCCGAATCAGCTGACCCGTTGTGGCCATGTAAACTCCAAGAAAATCAAACATTTAACGCGAAAGAGACGAGTCGGGCCGCCCAGGCAGGCGGCCCGACACTTCAATTCACTGTTTTTGGGGCACGGCGAGCAACTGGCCGGGCCTGCAAAGGCCGGCGATTCTAGGTACCGGGGGGTCTCAAGTCAACGGCTTGCTGCTTTGCGGCACGACGGCCATGTAAGTCGGTCCAGGCTCAAGATTGCCGGGGGCCGCCGGTGCCCGGAGCCGCTGCGGTGCGGGATCGCCCCTCAATGGGCATTGGCCCCGGCGAGGTCTTTGACCAGCACGTACCAGAAATCCAGATAGTCGTAAAAGGACTTGATCGGGACGCGCTCGTTCAAGCCGTGCATGAAATTGTCACTGTCCTTGATGAACCCTGCGCCCACACCGTAGGTGGCGATGCCGATCCCACGGGTGAAGACGGCATCCGACATGCCCGGCTCCTGCATCGGCACAATCGTCACGCCCGGGTAGCGCGCGTGCAGGGCCTTGGTCACACCGGCCAGCACGTCCGCGCGCAAGGGGGATGCATTGCTCCAGAAAGGCATGCCGACGGATGCGACCGTGATCTTCGGTCCCACGATCCTTTGTAGGGTCGCCTTGATCGTGACCGGATCGATGCCCGGAAAAATACGGCAGTTGATGGTTGCGGTGGCCGATTCGGGCAATGCGTTTTCGGCATGCCCCCCCCGCAGGAGCGTCGGCACGCAGGTGCTTCGCGTCATGCCCACATAAGTAGCACTTTCGGCGAGTGCCGCCGCCGCCTTCTTGTTGTGCGGATCGGCGCCAAACTGCTGCATGGCCTGGCCGAGTGGCCCGGGTGTCAGTTTGCCGATTCCCTTGAAATAACCGAGCGTGGTGTCGTTCCACATGATCGGAAATTGATAGGCCTGCAGCTTCTTGAGCGCATCGGCGAGCTCATATATGGCGTTGTCGGCCCTGCGGCTGGGAGCTGTGGCCTCCCGGATTGGTCACGGTCAGATCGTAACTCGCGTAGGATTTTTCAGCGGTGCCCAGACTGAAAAACAGAGGCTTCCCGCTTTTCTCATCGAGCGTGCCATTGCCGGCATCCGCATTCAGGGCAAAATCTGCCTCGATCAGGTCCCGGTGGTTCTTCACCAGGTCCGCGGTGGTGTCCTCGGTGGTTTCCTCATCGCCCGTCAACATCAGGATCAGGTCGCGCTTCGGCACGAACCCTTCCGACTTGAGCCTGAGGAAAGTGGCCGTCTCGCAGGTCAGGCCGCCCTTGATATCGAAGGTGCCGCGACCGAAGAAAAACCCATTCTCCTCGACCAGCGCAAACGGATCGCGCTGCCATTCCTCGCGCTTGGCGGTGACGACATCCATGTGCGCCATCAGCAGTATGGGCTTGCCGCCGCTCCCGTCCCCGCGATAGCGCACGACCATGGAGGCGGTTTCGCCCAACGGGAAAATGTGGATGTCGGCCTCGGGAAATCCGGCGGCCTTGAACTCTGCGGCCAGATAAGCCGCCATCGGCGGCACCTGAGCCAATCCCACGGAAGTCTTAAAGCCGATGACGCGCTCGAAAATCGCCCGTGCCTTGACTTCCGGCGCCGTCAGTGTCGATGGCGGGGCTCTGGGCCTCGCCGACCGAGACTGCGAGCACAGCGAGGAGAACAACGTGTAACCACTTGAACATGATGGGCGCTAATCTACCATGCCGCGCCGGCGATCGACCCGCATCACTTGATCGAGGCGATGAGGTCATCCGGGTTGTAGACCTTGCCCGAGCGCACCACTCTATTAATACGACTGGCATTGGCGATGTCGGCTGTCGGATCGGCATCGAGCAGCACGAGGTCGGCGATCCGACCGACGGCGATCACGCCGGCCACGTTCTGGCGGTGTGCCGCGCGTGCGCCCACGGTGGTTGCCGCACGCAACACTTGAATCGGCGTGAGGCCGGCCTGTTGCATCAGTGACATTTCGCGAAATACAGAAGGGCCGTGCAGGGTGCCGATGTTTCCCGCATCGGTGCCCATGACCACAGGGATTCCGGCCTGGTACACGGTCATCAGATTCCGCAGCATGGTGGTCACCGGCGGCGGCTCCTTGCCGGCCGCGCGCAACTTACGCACGCGCTCGGGAACCTTGTCGTCAGGCAGCGTGCGTATGTCATCCATCATGGCCAGGATCTGTGGGTCGGCAAGCCGCCGCTCCGCATCGGTCGCTCGCCACAGTCCGGCAAACATGTAGTCGTAGCCAGATTCCACCCAAAGCGTTGGGCAGTAGAGCGCTTTGTTGCGTTTCATCAGCGCCAGAAACTCGGCATCCACGGGAAAATCCTCGACCGAGTGGACCAGGTAGTCGGCGCCTGCGCGCAGAGCCGCCTTGGCGGTTTCAAGTTCGGTCGCATGCACGGCCAAAGGCACGCCCGCGCGGTGAGCCGCATCGCCGACCGCACGAACGATGGCCTCCTGTGCGGGCAGGTCCGTGCCGGCCTCATGAATGAACCACACCTTGATGTAGTCAGGGTGTCGAGCGAGTTCGCGAGCGACCAGTGCCGTGCCCTCGGCCACGGTTGAGCTTCGGATGATCGGAGGATCGTTGAGTTCCAAGGGCGGATCAGCAATCATGGAGATCAGCGGACCCGCGACCGCGACTTCGGGTGCGATGGCGGCGGCCCTTGCCGCGTCGCGTACCTCGAAGTTCCACATCGGCCCGCCGACATCTACCACCGAGGTGACGCCGCTGGCGATCCACACCTTGAAGGTCGCCGGCAGGCGCGCTTTGTTGCGAGCGAATTCGGACGCGTAAGGAATGACGGCGGTGAGGTCCGCGGCGTCCGGCCGGGTGTAGGGATTGGCGGATTGGAAGAAATGAACGTGCGCATCGGTGAGCCCGGGGATCAGCCACTTTCCGGATCCATCGATCACCTGTGCGCCCGCAGGGACCGCGGTCGATGACCGTAGGGCCGATCGCATCGATGCGATCGGCCCTGATGATTACCGTCTGGTCGGAATCAACCGTCTTGCCACTCTCGCGTTCCGGATGCACGACCGAAACGTGGGTGAAGGCCACCGGTGCGCCACTGGCTGCCGTCGCACCGACCGGCAGCGCGGCCAACATCAGACACAGTGTTGCGTTTTTCAAGACGGTTTCCTCATCGCAATTTATTTACGGTTGCTTGGCGATTCGACCCGAGGCCATGACAAAACTCACCTGGTACATGGCCGTGATGTCCGTCAACGGATCGGAGTCCACGGCGATGATGTCGGCGGACTTTCCTACTTCAATCGCGCCGATCTCCGCTTCCAGACCGAGGAGCCGAGCGCCAGCAACGGTCGCGGTTTGCAGGGCCTGGAGCGGCGTCATACCTCCGCGCACCAGCGCGCCGAATTCCCGCATGGCCACTTCCGGTTCGCCGTCATCGCCGAATGCAATATTGAGATGATGCTTGAGCGCTAAGGCGAACGCCGGCTGCTGGTATTGCATGATTTCCTTGTTCTTGGCGAGCATTTGCGGCTCGATACCGTCGGTGGTGCCCAGCTCCAGTCCCCTTTGAAAGGTGTAAAGGGTCGGCACCAGCCAGGTGCCTTTGCTCTGCATCAGCGCCGCGCTTTCCTCATCAAGCATGGTTCCGTGCTCGATGGAATCCACGCCAGCGCGCACCGCGGCCCTGATTCCCGCACTGCCTTCGGCGTGCGCCATGACTCCCCGTCCCGCCCGGTGCGCCAGCTCGACCGCTGCGGCCATCTGCTCTTCACTCAGTTCCTGCACGTGAAAATCGCTCAGCACGTCGGAAATGCCGCCGCTCGCCATGAGCTTGATCCAGTCAGCGCCGTATTTGAGGTCCCGGCGCACCACCACGCGCATCTCATCGACCGTATCGGCAATGTTGAATCGCTTCGGCACGGCGAACTCGGGGGCGGACGGGTCATTGTCTCCGTGCCCGCCGGTAATCGAGATCAGGCCGCCCGCACACAGCATGCGGGGACCGGCGATTATTCCTTTGCGAACGGCGTCCCGCAGTGCGAATTGCGGATAATCGAAGTTGGATTCACCGGCGTCCCGTAAGGTGGTGACGCCCAGATCCAAGTAGGTTTTGAGGTTATGAACCCCGATCAACGCGGCCTGCGGGCCAGTGGTGCGCGCATAGGAGCCCGAAGAAATGTCCTGGTAATCGGTTCCCGGATGCGCGTGCACGTCGATGATGCCCGGCAGTACGATCTTGCTGGACAGGTCAATGACACGCACGCCCGCGGGTGCCGTACTGCTGAGCTCCGCGATGCGTCCGCGTTCAACAATGATGTAGACCTGGGGGCGATACTTCCCGGTGCGCACGTCCAGCACTTTGCCGGCCTTGATCGCCAGGCGCTCCTCGACAACGCCAGGGGCGGCCGCGCGGGCCGCTACCCACGGCGCGCAGGCGATAACGAGCGCCGTCAGGAGCACGGATCGGATTTTCATGTGGGTTGGCTAATCCGGGTATCCGGACGCGCTCACGGATATTTATGCTCGACCACGCCACGCACCGGGTGCGTGTCGTACACCAGCACGATCGACTGTATTTTTCCGGTGCTAGGATCAAAGTTGAACACGTCGGCACAATCAAAAGAGACCCTGGAGCCATCGGTCAGTCGCCAGTCGTAGAGGTAATACGCAACGGCGCGCAAATGTCCTTCGGCGCTGACCAGAACATCGTGCACCGTGAGTCTCGTGCCGTTGGAAGCGTCGGCCACTTTCTTGACAAACTGGCGCACCGGCAATCGGCCCAGGAACGGTGATTCGACCCAACCCTCGGGTATGAAAAGCGCGGCCGCCTTGTTCGGATCGCCAGCCTCGAGCGCCCTCAAATAGTTGTGCACTGTCTGCTGCATACGCTCCTCCTGATGTCTAGGCGCCCAAGGTCCGGCCGTGCGTTTGCGGGCGGTTTCTCCAGGCGCAGGACCATCATAGTAGGAGTAAAAGAGCTTGGCCAATGGTCGCGCGACGCACGCCGAAACGAGCCGCCTAGAGCGGTTTACGGCCCGCGGCGTGCTGCGGCAGTCCATCCATGGGCCGGTCCCACGGCGGCGCGTCCTGCATCCAGATGTGATCGGCAGGGGCCGCCAGTTCCGGGTGCTCGAGGCTGCCAATCGTCACGTCGATTTCCATGGGTCGCGCGGCGTTACGGTACGTGAGCGGTGTGCCGCACCGTCCGCAGAAGGCGCGATTCACGCCCGGGGAGGATTCGTATTCCAGCGGGGCCGCTCCGTTCCAGTGCAGGTCGCTGCGCCGCACGGTTAGCCAACCGACCGCGGGCGCCCCAGCCGCCCGTCGGCACGACTCGCAGTGGCACAGCGTCGGCGGGTACAGCAATGGGCCGCAACGATAGCCGATCGCCTTGCAAAGACACCGGCCATTCAGGGATTGTTCCATGGATGCACCGGCCCCTGTGAGTAGTGGCAGCTATTATACGGACTCAACGAACTGTCAGAGGATGACCCCATGCGCCGCGCAGCACATCTGCCGATGATCTCCTTGCTCATATTCTTCTCAGGATTCGCGACCGCGAAGGACGCGCCTGCCTCCGGTTCGCTGGATGTGGCCACTGCGACGCGCTTTGCAAACCTGGCGCTCAAGTGCCTGCATAACGAATACCCCAATCACATCAGCCACACTCTGGACAGTGACGCCGCGGCGCTCCCCCCGCACGCATTAACGCCCGCGTTCTATGGCTGCCTGGACTGGCATTCAGACGTCCACGGCCATTGGCTTCTGGTCCGCCTGCTGCGGCTGTTCCCGCAAGCGCCCTTCGCGGCCGCCGCGCGAGCCGAAGTGGCACGAAGTATTACGACGGAGAACATTGCCGGCGAGCTCAAGTACATGCAGCAGGAAGACCGGGCCTCATTCGAAAGACCCTATGGGCTCGCATGGCTGTTGCAATTTTGCGCCGAGCTGCGCGAATGGCAGGATCCGCAGGCGCAGCAGTGGCTGGCCACCTTGCGGCCCCTTGAGACCGAAGCGGCACTGCGGGTAAGCAACTGGCTGCCGAAACTCCATTACCCGATTCGGGTGGGAGAGCATGACCAGACGGCGTTCTCATTTGGCCTGATCTGGGATTGGGCGGGCGTGGCCGGCGATACGCACATGCGCCAGCTGCTGAAAGATTCGGCTCAGAGATTTTATATCAATGACCGCAACTGCCCCTTGAGCTACGAACCGTCCGGTGAGGACTTCCTCTCCCCGTGTCTGGCCGAGGCAGACTTCATGCGTCGGGTACTCGATCAGGGTGCCTTCGGGCGCTGGTTATCCGCATTCCTTCCCGCCGTTCCCCGCGGCGAGAACGCCCCCTGGCTCCCGCCGGCGGTGGTTACCGACCGGTCCGATCCGAAGCTCGCCCACATCGATGGACTGAACCTGAGTCGCGCCTGGATGCTCGAGGGTATTGCGCACGGGCTTCCCCGCGGCGATCGGCGCGTCCCGGCATTACTTCAAACCGCCGCGCGCCACCGAGAAGTGGCTCTTCCGGCGGTGACCGGGGAGCATTACGAGGGAGGTCACTGGTTGGGGACGTTCGCGGTGTACCTGACCAGCTCCGCCGGACTGCGCTGAGCGCTCTCCAGATCAAGGAGCATTCGCTTGCGCCACAGTCCGCCGCCGTAACCGCCGAGTTCGCCGTTGGCATTGACCACGCGATGGCAGGGAATCAGGATCGCAATGCGATTCATGCCATTGGCGGTGCCCACCGCGCGCACCGCCTGCGGATGGCCTATTTTGATGGCGAGTTCCCGGTAGGAGCACGTCCTTCCATAAGGAATGTCGAGCAGAGCGGTCCACACCTTTTCCTGAAACGGGGTGCCAGGGTGGCTCAGCGGGACGGTGAACACCTTGCGCTCGCCAGAAAAATACTCATTGAGCTGTTGTTGCAGCGCGATGACCCGATCATTGGAGCCTGGCAACAAGGCGGCGCGGAAACGCCGGCGCAATGTCCGCAATTGGGTCTCGAGCATGCGCCGATCGCTGAACTCAAGCAGGCACACGCCCTGCTCGGTGGTGCCGACCACCAGCGGTCCGGCGACGGTGCGGATCCAGCTGAGGGTAACCAGGTTGGAATTCTTGGCCTCCGAGGGCGGACCGCCGAAAACCCGGGCGTACGCCGACCGAAATCCGCTTTCCGATTCGAATCCACTGGCATGAGCTGCATCGGACACTGATCCACCTCCTTTGATACGGCGAAACGCTTCGCTCAGCCGTTGTGCACGGCAGTACGCCTGAAACGTCATTCCATGGTGTTGCAGAAAATACCGCCGCGCTCGCGCGGGATCGATGCCCATGCGGCGCAGCTCCTGGGCTGTGATTCGTCCGGCAGGCGATGAGTCCAGTCTTCGCATCAGCTGGCCGACCCACGAAGGAGGCTTGCCATCCGTATCGAGCGGCCGGCAGCGTTTGCAGGGCCGGTAACCGGAAAAAAGTGCTTCGCGCTGCGTCGCGAAAAATTCGACATTCTGCGGCTTGGGCTTACGTGCCGTGCACGAGGGTCGGCAGAAAATGCCTGTCGTCTTCACGGCGGTGTAGAAAATGCCGTCGTACGAGCTGTCACTGTGCGACAGCGCGCGCTGCATTTCGCGAGTGGACAGTTGCGGGTACATGATCGACAAAATATCACCCGCACCGCATATCGCCCACCTGAAAAGCGACATCAAATTCCGCGGTCCAGGAGCGTGCAGCCATTTGATTGCTGGACCAAACCGGATCGCCTGACGACAATAGCGCTCCGTGACCCGTGGCGAGGTTCCCTTACATGCTCACATTTGCATCTGCGGAAGCCCGCAAGGCACGCGCGAAGCGCGCTCATTGGCTGCGCCTTTGGACTGCTCGCCTTCGGTGGCGCGACGCAGGCGGCAAATCTCAGCGCCGATGCGGGCGCTGCCCCACTGCGCGAATGGTCGCCGCGGGCCGACTGCCGGATTTGCGCTGGCCGGACTTTTCGGATTACCGCAATGACGTGCAGAGCTTTTATGAGGCGTCGGGATTTGAGGGCGGCTGGACCCGGGACGGGAAGCCCACGCCCCAGGCGCAGGCAATTCTCGAGCGTGCTGCAGCAGGCGCAAGAGAAGGGATTGGATCCCGAAGACTATGACGCCTCGCGCTGGGCGGCGCGGGTACAGCAGCTCGCCGATCCTGCCATGCGCGCCCGCTTCGATTTGGCCTTGACGGTCTGTGCGATGCGTTACGTCTCCGATCTGCATGTCGGCAGAGTCAACCCCAAGCAGGGCAAGTTTGCGATTACGGTACGGAACTCGAGCTACGATCTGGCGCAGTTTCTGCGCCAGGACCTGCTCCAAAGCAACGGACATTAAATCGGAACTGAACTCGGTCGAGCCGAAATTCCCGGGCTACCAACGCACCCTGGCGGTCCTGCACCAATATCTGGCGCTGTCACAATCAGGATGAAGGCACGGCGCTGCCCGCACCCGCGAAGGGCCTGGATACGGGCGGCCACTACGCAGGCGTCGCCTCGGCTCGATCGCCTGCTGCGCTTGCTTGGGCGATTTGCCGCCCGACGCCACGCCGCCTTCGGGCGATCTGTATGAGGCGCCCCTCGCAGAAGGCCGTGCGGCATTTTCAGGCGCGCCATGGTCTGACGCCCGACGGGCGCCTTGGTACCCAGACTCTGAAGGAATTGAATACCCCCTTAGCCGCGCGAGTCGAGCAACTTCGCCTGACCCTGGAGCGCTGGCGATGGTTGCGCCAGGATTTTCCTCAGCCGCCGGTGGTGGTAAATATTCCGGAGTTTCGGCTCCGGGCGCTCGATGGGAGCGGCAAGATCGTCCTGACGATGAACGTCATCGTGGGCAAGGCGCTACGGCACGAAACGCCGGTATTTGAAAAGGACATGGAGTATCTGGTCTTCCGTCCCTACTGGAACGTGCCACGCAGCATACAGCGCAGCGAAATCGTGCCCGCCATCGAGCGCGACCGCAACTACATTGCCAAGCGGAACTACGAGGTGACCACTTGGGCGGGCCAGCCCGTGACCTCAGGGGTCATCGATGATGAGGTGCTGGCGCAATTGCGCGCGGGCAAGCTCGACGGTGCGCCAGAAACCTGGCCCGACCAACTCACTGGGTCTGATCAAACTGATCTTTCCCAACGAATACAACGTCTACCTGCACAGCACACCCTCGCAGCAATTGTTCTCGCGAAGTCGGCGCGACTTCAGCCATGGATGCATACGCGTGGAAAAGCCCGACGAGCTGGCCGCCTGGGCGCTGCAGGGCAAGCCGGAATGGACGCTGGAAAAAATCCGCGCGGCCATGCAGGAGGGCAAGGACAACGTCCAGGTCAATCTCCCCAAGCCGATTCCAGTGCTGATCCTTTATGGAACGGCGGTCACCGACGAGTCAGGTGCCGTCCATTTCTACGATGACATCTACGGCCACGACGCCGATCTCAAGAAGGCCCTCGCCAAGGGCTATCCGTATCACCGCGGAGCGTAAAGCGCTCGACCTGGACGCCACGCACCCGAGGAATTCTCAAGCAACACGAGCTCCTTGCACCGACAAGCGATCGGACCGAAACGCCGCAGCATCGTTGTCAGTTCCCTCTCCACTTCGTGATCGTCGAACGTGCTTTTCCGCACGATGGACACGTGCGGGACCAGAGACTCGCGGGCTTTGTCGCTCGCGCTCCGTGATCGGAAGGACCGGGAGCAGTTTTTCCTTTAACAACACAAACGGGCGGGCGGGTTCCACCGCCAGATACAAGGTGCCCGGAAAGCGGCCCACGTTCGCAATCTCGATAGTCAAAGGGCGTCGTCGACATCGCGTGCGCTGTGATCTGCTCCAGGAAATCTCGGCTCGAACGAGTCCGGAAGCAGGGTCGCATGCAGGACGGTGATATGGGCGCCCAGACCACGCTTCGCGGAAGGATCGAAACGTTCCCGGAGCCGCGCCACGTAGGGCTCGACCTCGAGGACCGGCACCATGATTAAAAACTGCGGCATGAACGCGAGGGTCACCTACCGGCTGCGCGCCAGGCGCTCAGGCCAGGCCGGCCCCCACGGAGGCCTGAAATTTCGGCGCTCGCCGAAACCGGGGCCGGATCCGCCCCGAAGTGAGATGTGGTGGAGCGGGCCGATCATCGCGCCCGGCCCCACCACAATCCTTGCCCCTTACCCTAGCCCGCCGCGCTCTCTTCCTCGCTCACGGGGCTGGCGCTTTCCTCGGCATCGGCGAGGCTGGCACCCACGTCCATGAAACTACGGGGCTCCGCCGCGTCGTTCTTGAGTCGCCGGTGCGCGTGGGCCGCAAAGCCCGTGCCCGCCGGAATCAGGCGCCCGACGATGACGTTTTCCTTCAGCCC
This sequence comes from uncultured Gammaproteobacteria bacterium, assembly GCA_963795685.1. GTDB lineage: Bacteria > Pseudomonadota > Gammaproteobacteria > Steroidobacterales > Steroidobacteraceae > FEN-1191. The sequence goes on along the minus strand of CAWCJE010000005.1, from coordinate 661,825 downwards.
GCGCAGGTCGTCCTTGAGCCCTCGGACCGCCGCTTCGGTCAGCACGCGGGTGGTTTCCTGGAAGGAAGCCGCCGAAATAAAGGACTCCGTCGCCAAGGATGCCTTGGTGATACCCAGCAACACGGGCTGCAAGCGCGCGCCTTCCTTGCCGCCTTCGGTTGCACGATCGTTGATCGCCAGCGCTCGTGAACGGTCGAGCTGCTCACCGCGCAACAGCGCGGTATCGCCGATCGCCATCACCTCGGTCTTGCGCAGCATTTGGCGGATGATCACCTCGATGTGCTTGTCGTTGATCTTCACACCCTGCAGGCGATACACGTCCTGGATCTCGCGCACCAGGTAATTGGCCAGTGGCTCCACGCCCTGCAGACGCAGGATGTCGTGCGGGTTCGGCTCGCCGTCGGCAATAACCTCGCCGCGCTCCACCTGTTCGCCCTCGAAGACGTTCAGCTGGCGCCACTTCGGGATCAGCTCCTCGTACTTTTCGCCGTGCTCGTCCGTGATGACCAGCCGGCGCTTTCCTTTGGTTTCCTTGCCAAAGCTCACCGTGCCGGTCTTCTCGGCCAGAATTGCCGGATCCTTGGGCTTACGAGCTTCGAACAGGTCCGCCACGCGGGGCAAGCCACCCGTGATGTCGCGGGTCTTGGATGATTCCTGCGGGATGCGCGCGATGATGTCGCCGACCGACACCTTGGCACCATCGGTAAGGTTCACCAATGCGCCGGGAGGCAGGTTATAGACGGCCGGGATGATGGTGTTGGCGAAGGTGAGTTCCTTGCCCTTGGCCGACAGCAATTTGATCGTGGGCCGCAGCTCCTTGCCGCCGCGCTGCTTGGAATCGAGTACCACGGTGCTCGATAGTCCGGTCACTTCATCGACCTGCGTGGCGACCGTCAAGCCGTCCACGAAGTCAGTAAAGCGGATGTTGCCCGCCACTTCGGTCACAACCGGGTGCGTGTGGGGATCCCAGGTGGCCACGACCTGACCGCCTACGACCTTGGCGCCTTCCTTGGAATTGATGGTTGCACCAAAGGGAATCTTGTAACGCTCGCGCTCGCGGCCGAACTCATCGACCACGCCGATTTCGCCGGATCGCGATACCGCCACCAGATGGCCCTTCTCATGCTCCACGGTCTTGATGTGGTGGAATCGCAGCGTGCCCTTGTTGCGGATCTCGACGCTGCTGGCCGCAGCGGCCCTCGAGGCCGCGCCTCCGATGTGGAAGGTACGCATTGTCAGCTGCGTGCCCGGCTCGCCGATCGATTGCGCGGCGATGACACCCACCGCCTCGCCGATGTTGATGAGCCGCCCGCGACCCAGGTCGCGACCGTAGCAGTTGCAGCACACGCCATAGCGCGTCCGGCAGCTGATGGGTGAACGCACGCTGATCTGGTCGACACCTTCTTGCTCAATCAGGCGCACCAGGCCCTCATCGAGCAGCGTGTTGGCCGGCAACAGCACCTTGTCAGTGCCGGGCTTAAGGACGTCCGAGGCCACAACCCGGCCGAGCGCTCGCTCACCCAGCGCCTCGACCACGTCTCCGCCTTCGACCAGTGGCGACATCGACAGTCCACTGGTGGTGCCGCAATCCACCTCGGTCACCACCAGGTCCTGAGCGACGTCGACCAGACGACGCGTCAGATAGCCCGAGTTCGCCGTCTTCAGAGCGGTATCCGCCAGACCCTTGCGCGCGCCGTGCGTAGAGATGAAGTACTGCAGCACGTTCAGGCCTTCACGGAAATTCGCCGTGATCGGCGTCTCGATGATCGAGCCGTCGGGCTTGGCCATCAGGCCGCGCATGCCGGCGAGCTGGCGAATCTGCGCCGCGCTTCCGCGCGCGCCGGAGTCGGCCATCATGAAGATTGAATTGAATGACTTCTGCCGCTGCTTGACGCCCAGGGAATCCACGGCATCTTCGGTGCCCAGTTTCTCCATCATCGCCTTGGCCACTTGATCGTTGGCGCGCGACCAGATGTCGACCACTTTGTTATAGCGCTCTCCATTGGTCACCAGACCGGAGGCGTATTGGTCCTGGATTTCCTTGACCTCACGCTCAGCCGCGCCTACCAGTTTGACCTTCTGCTCGGGTATGACGATGTCGTCGATGCCGAAGGACACCGCCGAGCGCGTGGCGTACTGGAAGCCCATGTACATCAGCTGGTCGGCGAATACCACCGTCTCCTTAAGACCCAGGATGCGGTAGCAGGCGTTGATAATGGCCGAGATATTCTTCTTGGTCATGTCCTGGTTGATCATGTCGAAGGACATGCCCTTCGGCAGAATCTCCGACAGCAGCGCACGACCGACCGTGGTAGCGATCAGGCGCGACTTCGACTCCAGCGTAACGCCGATTCACTGCTGCGCACATGTTCCTTGATGCGAACCTTGATACGTGCCTGCAGGTCGATGGAACGGCTCTCGTAGGCGCGGTGGGCCTCCTGCACGTCACTGAAGTACATGCCTTCGCCACGCGCCCCGACGAACTCGCGCGTCAGGTAGTAAAGGCCGAGCACCACGTCCTGCGAAGGCACGATGATCGGATCGCCGTTGGCGGGCGAGAGAATGTTATTCGAGCTCATCATCAAAGCGCGGGCCTCGAGCTGCGCCTCGATCGACAGCGGCACGTGCACCGCCATCTGGTCGCCGTCGAAGTCGGCGTTGAAGGCGGTGCAGACCAGCGGATGGAGCTGGATCGCCTTGCCCTCGACCAGCACCGGCTCGAAGGCCTGGATACCGAGTCGGTGCAGTGTCGGAGCGCGATTGAGCAGCACCGGGTGCTCGCGGATCACCTCTTCGAGGATGTCCCACACCTCGGTGCCTTCGCGTTCGACCAGGCGCTTGGCCGCCTTGATGGTCGAGGCGTCGCCACGAATCTGGAGCTTATGGAATATGAATGGCTTGAACAGCTCAAGGGCCATCTTCTTGGGCAGATCCGCACTGGTGCAGACGGAGCGTGGGGCCGACAACGATCACTGAACGGCCCGAGTAGTCGACGCGCTTGCCCAGAAGGTTCTGGCGGAAGCGCCCTTGCTTGCCCTTGATCATGTCGGCGAGCGACTTGAGCGGGCGGCGGTTGGTGCCGGTGATCGCACGGCCGCGACGGCCGTTATCGAGCAAGGCATCGACCGCTTCCTGCAGCATGCGCTTTTCGTTGCGCACGATGATGTCGGGCGCGGACAGTTCGAGCAGCCGGCGCAACCGGTTATTGCGGTTGATTACGCGACGATACAGATCGTTGAGATCCGAGGTCGCGAAGCGCCCGCCGTCCAGAGGCACCAGCGGCCGCAGATCCGGCGGCAGCACCGGCAACACGGTCATCACCATCCACTCGGGCTTGTTGCCCGACTCGAGGAACGACTCGGCCAGCTTGAGGCGCTTGGACAAACGCTTGAGCTTGGTCTCGCTCGCCGTGTTGCCCATGTCTTCGCGGATCTTGACCATCTCGGCCTTCAGATCGAGTGACTGCAGCAACTCGTGAACCGCCTCGGCGCCCATGCGGGCGTCGAACTCATCGCCGTGCTCCTCGATGGCCTCGAGGTACATCTCGTCGGTGAGGAGCTGCCCGCGCTGCATCGGGGTCATGCCCGGATCGATGACCACGAAAGCCTCGAAGTACAGCACGCGCTCGATTTCGCGCAATGTCATGTCAAGCATCAAACCGATGCGCGAGGGGAGCGACTTGAGGAACCAGATATGTGCGGTCGGGCTGGCCAGCTCAATGTGGCCCATGCGCTCGCGACGCACCTTTGACTGCGTGACCTCGACGCCGCACTTTTCGCAGACCACGCCGCGATGCTTGAGCCGCTTGTACTTACCGCACAGGCACTCGTAGTCCTTGACCGGGCCAAAGATCTTGGCGCAGAAAAGGCCATCGCGCTCGGGTTTGAAGGTCCGGTAGTTGATGGTTTCGGGCTTGCGCACCTCACCATAGGACCAGCCGCGCACCATTTCCGGGGAGGCAAGCCCGATCTTGATCGAGTCGAACTGCTCGATCGGGGCTTGCTGCTTGAATAACTTGAGTAGGTCTTTCATAAGTTTTTCCTCAGTCCTGCTCGAGTTCCATGTTGATGCACAGCGAGCGTATTTCCTTGACCAGCACGTTGAAGGACTCGGGCATACCCGCCTTCATCTCGTGATTGCCATCGACGATGCTCTTGTACATCTGGGTGCGACCGATCGTGTCGTCGGACTTGACGGTCAGCATCTCCTGCAGCGTGTAGGCCGCTCCATAGGCTTCCAGTGCCCAGACTTCCATTTCGCCGAAACGCTGGCCGCCAAACTGCGCCTTGCCACCCAGCGGCTGCTGCGTGACCAGGCTGTAAGGTCCAGTCGAGCGGGCGTGCATCTTGTCGTCGACCAGGTGGTTGAGCTTGAGCATGTACATGTAGCCCACGGTCACCTGCCGGTCGAAACGTTCGCCGGTTCGCCCGTCGTACAACCAGGTCTGTCCCGAAAGAGGCACTTCAGCCAGCTTGAGCAGTCCCTTGATGTCGCTTTCCGCCGCGCCGTCGAATACCGGCGTCGCCATCGGCACGCCGTGTCTCAGGTTCCCGGCCAACTCGGTGATCTCAGAGTCGCTGAACTCATCGAGGTGTTCCTTCTGGCCCGAAGTCTGGTTATAGATCTGGTCGAGGAACCCGCGCATTTCGGTGCTTGAGGCTTGTGCATCGAGCATGCGCCCGATCTTGAGCCCCAGGCCCTTGGCCGCCCAGCCCAGGTGCGTTTCCAGCACCTGCCCGACGTTCATGCGCGAGGGCACGCCGAGTGGATTGAGCACCACATCGACCGGAGTGCCGTCGTCGAGATAGGGCATGTCCTCGACCGGAACGATCGTGGAAATCACGCCCTTGTTGCCGTGCCGTCCGGCCATCTTGTCGCCCGGCTGCACGCGACGCTTCACGGCCAGGTAAACCTTGACCATCTTGAGCACGCCGGGCGCCAGATCATCACCCGCTGTGATCTTGGCGCGCTTCTCTTCCAGACGCTTGTCAAAGGCCTGCTGCTGGCTGCGCAGCCGCTCACCGGCCGCCTCGAGCGCCGTGTTCGATTCCTCGTCCTCGAGACGAATCTCGAACCACTCTTCGCGCGGTCAATGTCTCCAGGTAGTCGCTCGCCGATCCGGGTGCCGGCCTTGAGCTTCTTCGGGCCGCCGGATGCTGCCTTGTTGAGCAGCATGCCGTGCACGCGCGAATACAGGTCGTCCTCGAGAATGCGACGTTGGTCTTGCAGATCCTTGCGTACGCGCTCGATTTCCGATTTTTCGATCGACTGAGCACGCGAGTCCTTCTCGACGCCATCGCGTGTAAACACGCGCACGTCGATGACCGTGCCGTCCATGCCCGGAGGCACGCGGAGCGAAGTGTCCTTCACGTCGCTCGCCTTCTCACCGAAGATCGCGCGCAGGAGCTTTTCTTCCGGAGTGAGCTGGGTCTCGCCCTTGGGCGTGACCTTGCCGACCAGGATGTCCCCGGCTCGTACCTCGGCGCCGATAAAGGCAATGCCGGCTTCGTCGAGTTTGGCGAGCGCCGCGTCACCGACATTGGGAATGTCGGCGGAGATTTCCTCGGGCCCGAGCTTGGTGTCACGCGCCACGCAGGTCAGCTCTTCGATGTGGATGGTCGTGAAGCGATCTTCCTGCACCACCCGCTCGGAGATGAGGATCGAGTCCTCGAAGTTGTAGCCGTTCCAGGGCATGAACGCGACCAGCATGTTCTGGCCCAGCGCCAGCTCGCCCAGGTCCGTGGATGGACCGTCGGCCAGCACGTCGCCGCGCGCGATGCGGTCATTCGCCTTGACCAGCGGCCGCTGGTTTATGCAGGTGTTCTGGTTGGATCGGGTGTATTTCGTCAGGTTGTAGATATCGACACCCGGCTCCCCGGCCGTGGTCTCGTTGTCGTTAACGCGCACGACAATACGGGAGGCGTCGACCGAATCGACCACGCCGCCACGTCGCCCGACCACCGTCACTCCCGAATCGATGGCCACGGGACGTTCCATGCCCGTGCCGACCAGCGGAGTTTCCGAGCGTAGGGTAGGCACGGCCTGGCGCTGCATGTTCGAACCCATCAGTGCGCGGTTGGCGTCATCGTGCTCCAGGAATGGAATGAGCGAGGCCGCCACCGAAACGATCTGCTTCGGGCTGACGTCCATGTAGTTGATTCGCTCGCGCGGGAGCAGCGTGGATTCTCCCTGCGTGCGGCAGGAGACCAGTTCGTCGGAGAGCATGCCCTTGGTATCGAGGCGCGCGTCGGCACGCGCGATACCGAACTCGCCTTCCTCGATGGCCGAGAGGTAATCGATCTTGTCGGTGACGTGGCTGTTCTCGACCCGCCGGTACGGGCGTCTCGAGAAAGCCGTAGTCGTTGGTACGGGCGTACACCGAAAGAGAATTGATCAGTCCGATATTCGGACCTTCCGGAGTCTCGATCGGGCAGACACGTCCATAGTGGGTCGGATGCACGTCGCGTACTTCGAACCCAGCGCGTTCGCGCGTCAGTCCGCCGGGCCCGAGTGCCGACACGCGCCGCTTGTGAGTCACCTCGGACAGCGGGTTGTTCTGGTCCATGAACTGGGACAGCTGCGAGGAGCCGAAGAATTCCTTGACGGCGGCGGCCACCGGCTTGGCATTGATCATTTCCTGGGGCATCAGCGGCTCGGACTCGGCAATCGTCAGCCGCTCCTTGACCGCACGCTCGACACGCACCAGTCCCACGCGGAACGCGTTCTCGGCCATCTCGCCGACCGAGCGCACGCGACGGTTGCCCAGATGGTCGATATCGTCCACCGCGCCGTTGCCGTTGCGGATGTCGATGAGCACCTTGAGCACGTCGAGGATGTCCTCCTTCGACAGCACGTTCGAGCCCGTGATCTCCTTGCGGCCGACACGGCGGTTGAACTTCATACGGCCCACGCCGGAGATGTCGTAGCGCTCGTTGTTGAAGAACAGATTGTTGAACAGATTTTCGGCGGCATCCTTGGTAGGCGGCTCGCCAGGACGCATCATGCGATAGATCTCGACCAGCGCCTCAAGCCGCGTCTTGGTCGGATCGATGCGCAGGGTGTCCGAGATGTATGGACCGCGGTCCAGATCGTTGGTGTAGAGCGTATGGATGCGCGTAATGCCCGCCTCGATCAGCTTCTCGACGCTGACGGCGGTGAGCACCTCATTGGCCTTGGCGATGATCTCGCCCGTGTCGGCACCGACCACGTCGTGTGCCAGCACCTTGCCGTACAAGTAATCGCGCGGCACCGGCAGGAGCTTGAGGCCCGAGTCCTCGAGCTGGCGCACGTGGCGGGCGGTGATGCGGCGGCCTTCCTCGACGATGACCTGATTGCCGATCCGGATCTCGAAGCTTGCGGTCTCGCCGCGCAGGCGCTGCGGCACCAGCTCCATTGCCACGGCATCCTTGGACAAGTCGATGGCGTTCTTCTCAAAGAACACATCGAGCATCTCGCTCTCGCTCATGCCCAGGGCGCGCAGGATGATCGATACCGGGAGCTTGCGGCGACGGTCGATGCGCGCAAACACGCAATCCTTCGGATCGAACTCGAAATCGAGCCACGAGCCGCGGTAGGGAATGATGCGCGCCGAAAACAGCAGCTTGCCCGATGAATGGGTCTTGCCGCGGTCATGGTCAAAAAATACGCCAGGCGATCGGTGCAACTGGCTGACGATCACCCGCTCGGTGCCGTTGACGATAAAGGTGCCATTGTCCGTCATGAGCGGCAGTTCGCCTAAGTAGACTTCCTGCTCGCGCACGTCCTTGACGGGCTTCTTGGCGCCGGGGGCTTCCTTGTCCAGCACGATGAGGCGCACCTTGACCCGAAGCGGCGCCGCGTAGGTCAGCCCGCGCAGCTGGCATTCCTTGACGTCGAACACCGGCTCGCCGAGCCGATAGCTCACGTACTCGAGCGTGGCATTGCCCGAGTAGCTCGAGATCGGAAACACGCTCTTAAACGCCGCGTGCAGGCCGCGATCCACGCGCGATTCCTCAGGCGCATCAGCCTGCAGGAACCGGCGATAGGAATCGAGCTGAATGGCCAGCAGGTAAGGCACGCCGAGGATCCCCGGCTGCTTGCCGAAATCCTTGCGAATGCGCTTTTTCTCGGTGAAGGAATAAGCCATCGTTTGACCCTCTCAATACGTCAGAAAGCGGCGCACAACTTGGCGGCCGTGGGACCCGGAGGCCCGACGGGCGACAAGCAATGCGCCGTGATGCGGATTACTCAAGTTGCAGTGCTTGAGGCGGTAACCGTCAAGTTACTTGACCTCTACCTTGGCGCCCGCTTCCTCCAGCTTCTTCTTCATGTTCTCGGAATCGGCCTTGTTGACGGCGTCCTTCACCACGGCCGGCGCACCCTCGACCAGGTCCTTGGCTTCCTTCAGCCCGAGACCCGTGAGTTCGCGCACCACCTTGATGACCGTGACCTTCTTGTCGGCCGGATATTCCTTGAGCGTGACGGTGAATTCGGTCTGCTCCTCGACCGGTGCCGCCGCGGCCGCGCCGCCGCCACCGCCCGCCGCTACGGCCACAGGCGCCGCTGCGGTAACGCCGAACTTCTTCTCCATGTCCGCGATCAGGTCGACCACGTCCATCAAGCTCATCTTGGCGATCGCATCCAGAATCTCGTCCTTTGAAACAGCCATTGTCGTCTCCTAAACTCTTAAAAATTTATTGGGAAATTGCCTATGTCGCTTACGCGCCGGTGGCCTGCCGCTGGTCTCGCACCGCAGCCAAGGTCCTGACCAGCTTCGAAGGCGTCGCCGAGAGCGTGCCGGCCAGCTTCTGTATGGGCGCCTTCATCAGGCCCATCAGCTTGGCCAGCGCCTGCTCGCGCGTCGGCAAACTCGCGACCTTGTCCAGGTCCTTGCCCGGCAGCAGCTGCCCGCCAAGCGACACGGCCGTCGCAACCAGTTTGTCGTGGTCCTTCGCGAAGGCCTTGACCAGCCGCGCCGCCGCGCCCGGATCGTCCTTCGAGAAAGCCAGCACGAGGGGTCCTTTCAGCACAGCGCCGATGTTCTCGAATGCGGTACCGGACACGGCCCGGCGCGCCAGCGTGTTCTTGACCACACGCATGTACACACCCTGGCCGCGCGCCTTGGCACGCAGTTCGGTCATCTCGGTCACCGTCAGACCACGGTATTCGGCCGCCACCAGCGATTGGGCCTGCGCCGCAACCGCGCTGACTTCCGCCACCAGCGCCTTCTTGTCATCCAGATTCAGTGGCATTCGCACACCTCCAGATATGCCCGATCACACCCGGCAACCAGCGCATGCGCTGATGCCGGCCCTGACGGTGATCGACGAGCCACAGGAATTCCCGCAGGTCGCATTCACCATCTGCGCAGACGACCATTAAGGGCCCCGTGCGGCCCGTCTGCGGTCTTCGATGGAACCCAGCCCAAGGCAGCTTCCTGCGCCGGACTGGTCCGCACCAAAACTTTTCAAAGCGTCGAATGATCAACCGCCACGCCCGGCCCCATGGTCGAGGACAGCGTGACTCGCTTGAGATAAATACCCTTGGCCGCGGCCGGCTTGGACTTCTGCAGATCCGCCATCAGCGCCTGGAGATTCTCCTTGAGCGCATTGACCTCGAAAGTAGCCTTGCCGATCGTGCAATGGACGATTCCGGCCTTGTCCACGCGATAGCGGACCTGGCCCGCCTTAGCGTTCTTGACCGCACCGGCCACATCGGGCGACACCGTGCCCACCTTGGGGTTCGGCATCAGTCCGCGCGGACCCAGGATCTGGCCCAGCTGGCCCACCACGCGCATCGCATCGGGGCTGGCGATCACCACGTCGAAATCGAACTGACCGGCCTTGACCTTCTCGGCCAGGTCTTCCAGTCCGACGATGTCGGCGCCGGCGGCGCGCGCGGCGTCCTGGTTCTTGCCGCTGGTAAACACGGCGACCCGCACCGACTTGCCGATTCCGTGCGGCAGCACGGTCGAGCCGCGAACCTGCTGGTCGGACTTGCTGGCATCGATCCCCAGGTTCACCGCCACATCGACGGCCTCGGGGAATTTGGCGGTCGCGAATTCCTTGACCAACTTAAGTGCGTCTTCGACCGGATACTGCTTGCCCGGCGTGAGCTTGGTCTTCCACGCCTGCATGCGCTTGGGAGTGGCTGGCATGTCAGAAGCCCTCCACGTCGACGCCCATACTGCGGGCGCTGCCGGCGATCGTACGCACGGCCGCTTCCAGGTCCGCGGCGGTCAGGTCGGGGGTCTTGGCCTTGGCCACTTCCTCGATCTGCTTGCGGGTGATCTTGCCCACCTTGGTGGTATTGGGCGTGCCGCTCCCTTTTTCAATGCCCAGCGCCTTGCGGATCAGGACCGAGGCGGGCGGGGTCTTCATGATGAAGGTGAAGGAGCGATCGGAGTACACGGTGATGATCACCGGGATCGGCAGTCCCTTCTCGAGCTTCTGGGTCAGCGCATTGAACTGCTTGCAGAATTCCATGATGTTGACGCCCTGCTGGCCCAACGCGGGGCCAATCGGCGGCGACGGGTTTGCGCTCCCCGCCGGCACCTGCAGCTTGACGTACCCTTGTACTTTCTTTGCCATTTCCTATTGCTCCTTGGGTGCAATCGCCGTGAGGCTCCCCAATGTTTAGCCCAAACCTTTCAGTTAAACCTTCTCGACCTGCGAGAAATCGAGCTCCACGGGCGTCGAGCGGCCGAGGATCTGCACGGCGACCTGGACCCGGTTCTTCTCGTAGTTGACGCTCTCGACCACGCCGTTGAAATCGTTGAACGGTCCCTGCGTCACGCGCACCACCTGGCCGGGCTCGAACAGCACCTTGGGCCGGGGCTTGTCGACGCCTTCCTCGACGCGCAACAAGATTCGATTGGCTTCCTTCTCGGTGATCGGCGCCGGCTTGTCGCTGGTGCCGCCGATAAATCCGAGCACCTTGGGCACGTCGCGCACCAGGTGCCAGGTCTGCTCGTCCATTTCCATCTGCACCAGCACGTAGCCGGGGTAGAACTTGCGTTCGCTCCGTCGCTTCTGGCCATCGCGCATCTCGACCACCTCTTCGGTGGGCACCAGGATTTCCCCGAAGCGGGCTTCCAGGCCGTCGCGTTGAATGCGTTCCTTGAGCGCTTCGGCCACCCGATGCTCAAAGTTCGAATAGGCGTGAACTACATACCAGCGAAGCGCCACGATTATCCTCCCTGACCCGTAAGTAACCGCGTCGCCCAGGCCAGCAATAGGTCCAGGACCCAGAAAAAGAGCGCGGCGACGCAGATAAATCCAAACACCACCGCGGTGGTCTGCAGTGTCTCCTGCCGGCTGGGCCACACGACCTTGCGCAACTCGACGCGCGAGTCGAGGATGAACTGCCAAAAGCGCCGGCCCATCGGCGAGAGTGCGAACACCGCAACGGCGGCGACGACGCCCACGCCGGTCGATCCCCAGCGTTGCCAGTCGGGTCGCGAATCGAGCAGATAAAATGACGCGATTCCGGCGATCAGCAATGCGATCGCCAGCGCGACGGTCATGATGCCGACGAAATCGCCGCCGGCGTTCTGGTCTTGAGCCTGTTCGTTCATTCGTGTCCGCCGTTTCCCGAAGTGCGCCCCGTTTCGGGGCTGGCAGGCCAGGAGGGAATCGAACCCCCAACCTGCGGTTTTGGAGACCGCCGCTCTGCCAATTGAGCTACTGGCCTATCGATCGACTTCAGGGATTACTTGAGGACCTTCGAAACCACTCCGGCGCCCACGGTCCGACCGCCCTCACGGATGGCGAAGCGCAGGCCTTCCTCCATCGCGATCGGGGCGATCAGGTCGACGTTCATCTTGATGTTGTCCCCCGGCATCACCATCTCGGTGTTCGCCGGCAACTCGATCAGTCCGGTCACATCGGTCGTGCGAAAGTAAAACTGCGGCCGGTAGCCCTTGAAAAACGGCGTGTGCCGTCCGCCCTCTTCCTTGGTCAGCACGTACACTTCGCACTCAAACTGCGTGTGCGGGGTGATGCTGCCGGGCTTGGCCAGCACCTGGCCGCGCTCGACCTCCTCGCGCTTCGTGCCGCGCAGCAGCACCCCCACGTTATCGCCCGCCCGCCCCTCATCCAGGAGCTTGCGGAACATCTCCACGCCCGTGCAGATCGTCTTCTGCGTGGCCTTCAGGCCAATGATCTCCACCTCATCGTTCACCTTGACGATCCCGCGCTCAATGCGCCCGGTCACCACCGTGCCTCGCCCGGAGATCGAAAACACGTCCTCCACGGGCATCAAAAACGGCTTCTCGATGTCGCGCTTGGGCACCGGGATGTACTTGTCCATCTCCTCGACCAGCTTGATCACCGAGAGCACCCCAATCTCGCTCTTGTCCCCTTCGAGCGCCTTTAAGGCCGAACCGATGATGATCGGGGTCTTGTCCCCCGGAAACTTGTACACCGACAACAGCTCGCGCACTTCCATCTCAACGAGCTCGAGCAGCTCCTTGTCATCGACCATGTCGGCCTTGTTCATGAACACCACGATGTAGGGCACGCCCACCTGGCGGGCCAGCAAGATGTGCTCGCGCGTCTGGGGCATGGGCCCATCGGCGGCCGAAACCACCAAAATCGCCCCGTCCATCTGCGCGGCTCCCGTGATCATGTTCTTCACGTAGTCGGCGTGCCCCGGGCAGTCCACATGAGCGTAGTGGCGCTCCTTGCTCTGGTACTCCACGTGCGCCGTGCTGATCGTGATCCCGCGCGCCTTCTCCTCAGGGGCCTTGTCAATCTGGTCATAGGCCACGAACTGGCCCCCGTAGGTCTCGGCCATCACCTTCGTCAGCGCCGCGGTCAGGGTCGTCTTGCCATGGTCCACATGGCCAATCGTCCCCACGTTCACGTGCGGCTTGTTGCGTTCGAATTTTTCCTTAGACATGGAATGGCCTCTTGAAAACTGTGACGACTACGAATCAGAAACCGACTAGCAACAACACTCCGGTCGACTGGAGCCCACGACCGGAATCGAACCGGTGACCTCGTCCTTACCAAGGACGTGCTCTACCGACTGAGCTACGTGGGCACGCGCCTCAACAACCACCACGTTCGCTGGAGCGGGTGGTGGGAATCGAACCCACGCCATCAGCTTGGAAGGCTGAGGTTCTACCATTGAACTACACCCGCCAATGGCCGTACCCGACCTACCGACTGCACAACTGCGCGAGATTACGCTTGCCTCTGCCACTGACGCTCAGTGGTGGAGGGGGTAGGATTCGAACCTACGAAGGCGTAAGCCGGCAGATTTACAGTCTGCTCCCGTTGGCCGCTTGGGTACCCCTCCCAAGAAAAAACGAGCCGCGTATTCTGATTTCGTCCCTGCAGGGTGTCAATGCAGTTTCCGTGCCAAACGGCCCTTTATTTTGCGGCGCGATGGGGGGACTTAGAGGCGGGGTCAGGCCGGCTCAGCTGCCCCGGCCATTGAGGTAGCCGTCCACGGCGGCCCGAACCGCAGGGGCCGAATCGGCGCCGGCGGCAAAATCGAGGTCGATCATGCCCAGGTCATCCATCAGGGCCCGGATCTCCAGCTGCTCGGCGTTGCCCTTGTACTGGACGCTGAACTGCCAGACTTTGGGCACGTCGGGCTTGAGCGCGTTGATGTCCTGCTCGACCCGGGAGGCTTCCGCCTGCCCAAAGCCGGAGCTGAATACCTTGCTGACCTGGCGCAGCACGGCGCTCGCGTATTTGACATCAAAGCTGGTGGTGACCCGCACGGGATCCCCCGCAGCCGCCGCTGCAACTCCGCGATATCGACGCTGATCGAGGCAAATACGGCGAGGATCGCCGAAATTAGGACCGATTTCCAGGGACTTCGGAGCCGAGTGTCATTCGGAGGCATGTCCATACACATTATTATAGCAGGCGGGCCTCTGGGGCGGCATCAGCCGCCAGCCCCCGGGCCCGCAGATCCTCGGGCAGGCTCACCGACCCGTACCGCAGCCGGGTCAGCCGACTCACCTCCAGCCCGACCTCCTCCCAGAGGCGCCGAACCTCCCGGTTGCGGCCCTCGCGCAAGGTCACCCTGAACCAGCTGTGGCTTTCGCTCCGGCCCCCGGCCTCGATCCGGTCAAACCGTGCCGGGCCGTCCTCGAGCATCACCCCGGACCGGAGCCGTTGCAGAACCTCGGGCCCGGGATTTCCATGGACCCGAACCAGGTATTCGCGCTCGATTTCGGCCGAGGGGTGCATGAGCTTGTGCGCGAGAGCTCCATCGGTCGTAAACAGCAGCAGTCCGGTGGTGTTCACATCCAGGCGGCCGATGACGACCCAACGCCCTGAGGGCGGCGGCGGCAGTCGCTCGAAAACCGTGGGGCGACCCGCGGGGTCCTTGCGGGTCGTCATCTCGCCGACCGGTTTATTGTAGATCAGCACCGCGCGCTCATCGGCCGGGTGGCTGTCCAGTCGTTTCCCGTCGAGCCGGATGTCTGCGCCCGGCTCGGCACGATCACCGAGCTGCGCAATGCGCCCTGCCACGGTCAGCGCGTTGCTCGCGGATCCATTGTTCGATCTCGCGACGCGAACCGTGCCCCGCGCTGGCCAGCAGTTTCTGCAGCCGCTCGCCGCTGTTCACGGACGATGTCAGGGCGAGACTTTCTGGTAATCCGAGTTGGTGATGTCCAGCAGCAGCCCCTTGGCCGGCGCGTTCACGGTCTGGTGGGCAGGATAGGAGGTCCCGTCGGGCAAGGTGGAGAACTGCACCGAAAGGTTGACGGCATTGCCAGGATCATTGAGATAGGAATTCACCGTCAATGGCCGAGAGCTTGTGGGTCTGCGCCGAGATGTCGAGGGTCATCGAATCGCCCTGCAGCGAATAGTTGCGGAACACGATGGCCGCCTGTCCCATCCCCGGGCGCGATGAGCGAGACATTGCCCGCCTCGTGCGCCGCCTGCATCTTTGCGGAATCCGGGGGCACGTAGGTGGCAATCAGTGCCTTGACCTGCTTGATGTAATCGGCAAATTCCTCGGTTTTCTCAGCCTTGATCCGACCCGATGATTCCATGCCCCGGCGGCGCCGGTGGCGCGGAGTCTGTGGGTGTGCACTGCGGCTTGCCGTCGGCGCCGTTCCGGCAGCTCATCTGCTTGGTCGTCTTGAGTTCACCGTTGAGGCTCACCTTGATCGTTTCGCTCCAGCTGTATTGGCGCAGCGCTTCGCGATTGGCGGCCGCGGCCTCCTTCGCCGCTTCCAGCTTCTGCTTGATCATATTGGCCATAAATCCGCCGCCCCCGGGCTGCTGGGCCAGCAGGCAGGCCGACCCGATCATGCCCAGCACAGCGATTGCGGTACCCGACCCGGGGAGCTTTCGAGCTCGAGAATTGAAAGGCAGCATGTTTTCCTTTGTATGAGTGCAAGGGCCATTGGCCGGAGCACAGGATTGTACGCCGCGGCCGCAGGCAAGGAACCCTCCACGCTCACCGACGGAGCGTGAGGATCGGAGCCCGGCCACCGCACCGCTCGCGAGTTCGCGGCCGGACTATATACTTGCGAAAAAGGATAAGTTGTTCCCATGCCCGAAACCGGCAGCTTCATGATGCGAGCGCGGACGCCACCGATGTCCCGCGTGGGGCGTGCCCAACGCCTGTCTCATCAGGGTCGAGCGCCGCAGCTGCGCGTGCTGGCCGGCGCAGCGCTTCCTGCCGCTGTTGTTGAACGCCTGCATGCTCGGGCCCGACTACCGGACTCCGAAATCGGACCTCGAGACGCAGTGGACGGAAGCGAGCGCGAAATCCGAGCCCGCCGCCGGCGCCGTGGACGCCTACTGGTGGAAGTCGCTGAAAGACCCGGCGCTGGATGGATTGATCGAGGCCGCCTTCGGCAACAATCCGACACTGCAGATCGCCGGTGTGCGGGTGCTCGAGGCCCGTGCGCAACTCAGTCAGTCCATCGGCAATTTATTTCCGCAGCAACAGGCGCTGTCCGGGGGCGCTTCCTATACGGACACGACACTGAAATCGGCTTCCGCCCCGCTCGTGCCCGGCGGCATCAACCCGAATTACGCTTCCGCGCAACTGGCATTCTCCGCTTCCTGGGAGCTGGACTTCTGGGGGAAATACCGGCGCAGCATTGAATCGCAGCGTGCGGCCTTCCTCGGTACGGTGGCTTCCTACGACGACGCGCTCGTCACCCTGATCGCCGATGTGGCCAGCAGCTACGTGAACATCCGCGCCACCGAGGAGCGGCTGCGCGTGGCGAGTCGAAACGCCGACATCCAGCGCGAGAGCCTGCGGGTGGCCAGTGCCCAGTACAAGTACGGCGAGACCAGCGAACTGGACATGCGCCAGGCGACCACCATACTGGAGCAGACCGAGGCCCAAATCCCACGCCTGCAGAACACGCTCGACCAGGCGCGAAACGGCCTGGCGGTACTGCTCGGCGTGGCGCCCGGCCGGCTCGACATTTACCTTAAAGGACCCGGGGACATTCCGGCGCCGCCCGCACAGATCGCGGTCGGCATCCCCAAGGACCTGCTGAGGCGCCGCCCGGACGTACGTGCGGCCGGATTGTCGGCCGCCGCGCAATCGGCGCAGATCGGCGTCGCCAAGGCCAACATGTATCCGGCGTTCTCACTGTCCGGGATGTTCGGTTACGCGTCGAACAACCTGGGCGGCAATACGCTCGGGGACCTGTTTTCCTGGAAAAGCCCGACCAGCCAGGCCGGCGCCTCATTTGTCTGGCCGGTTTTCAACTACGGCCGGCTGGTCAACCAGGTCCGCGTCCAGGATGCCAATTTCGAGCAGGCGATCCTCAACTACCAGAACACGGTGCTCAATGCGCAGGCCGAAGTCGAGAATGGGCTCTCGGCCTTCTATACCGAACAACAGGCGCTTGCGAACCTGACGCACGCCGCCGAGGCCGCACGCCGCTCCACCGCACTCTCGCTGGTGCAGTACAAGGCGGGCGAGGCCGACTACACCACGGTGCTCAGCACCGAACAGGCGCAACTGAGCGTGGAGGATTCGGTGGTCACCTCGCGAGGAAACGTGCTGCTCGGAATGATCGGCGTGTACCGGGCGCTCGGAGGCGGCTGGGAGATTCGCGACGGGCGCGATGTCATCTCGGATGAGGTGCGTGCCGAAATGGCCCGCCGCACGGACTGGGGCCGGATGTTGCAGCCCGCCAATCACCTGCCCGGCAAGTCAACTCAAGCGGAGTAGCCATTGCCCATGAAAGTGCGATCGACATTGTTGATTCTGGCCGGATTGGCGGCGCTGTCTGCAGGCTGCCGGCGCGCCGGCGATGCCGGACCGCCGCTCCCCGCCGTGACGATCGCTCACCCGCTCTCGCGCCCGGTCACCGAATTCCTCGACCTCACGGGCACCGTCGCCGCCTCGCGCAGTGTCGATCTGGTTGCGCGCGTGAGCGGATACCTGGAGGCAGTGAAATTCGCGGACGGCACCTACGTCGAG
This sequence comes from uncultured Gammaproteobacteria bacterium, assembly GCA_963795685.1. Classification (GTDB taxonomy): domain Bacteria; phylum Pseudomonadota; class Gammaproteobacteria; order Steroidobacterales; family Steroidobacteraceae; genus FEN-1191. The sequence goes on along the minus strand of CAWCJE010000005.1, from coordinate 644,422 downwards.
GCGGGCCAGCCGCTGTTTGTCATCGAGCCCGAACCCTACCGGCAACAACTCGCCTCGAGCGAGGCGGCGTTGCTGCAGGCCCAGTCTGAATTCGATCGCCAGCAGGAACTCGTCAAGCAGGATGCGACCTCGACGGCCAATGTCGAGAAATGGCGCAGCACGCGTGATCAGGCGAAGTCCCAGGTGAAGCTGGCGAAGATCAATCTCGGCTACACGCGCGTCACCGCCCCGTTCGCCGGACGAATCGGACGTCGCCAGGTGGACCCAGGAAACCTCGTCGGAGCCGGTGGCGCCACCAAGCTGGCCACGCTCGACCAGTTGCGCCCGATCTACGTCAATTTCAGCCTCAATGAGCGCACCGCGCTGTATCTGCGCGCGAGGCTGCGAAGCCAGGGACTGGACCCGAAGGCGGCCGTGGGTCAGGCCCCGGTGTTGATAGGCCTGAGCGATGAGACCGACTACCCGCACGTGGGCATACTGGATTTCACCGACAACTCGATCAGTTCCTCGACCGGCACGATCGCCATGCGTGCCATTCTGAAGAACGACGATCGCTCGTTGTTCCCGGGATTGTTCGCGCGCGTGCGCATCCCGCTCGGCCCACCCAAGCCGATGCTGGTCATCGCCAACAGCGCGATCGGCAATGACCAGCAGGGCGATTATGTGCTCGTGATCGACACCCAGAACGTGGTCGCGCGCCGTTCCATCGTCAAAGGCGCGCTCACCCCCGAGGGCTGCGCGATCCGCAGCGGCCTCACCGCCAGCGACCGCGTCGTGGTGAACGGGCTTCTCAATGCCCGTCCGGGCGCGAAGGTCGCGCCACAGGATCGCGCCACGGCCAGCGCCGATACGACGAACTGATCCAGGAAATCGGGGATGTTCGCGCGATTTTTCATCGAGCGGCCGGTACTGGCCAATGTCATCGCGCTGGTCACCGTGCTGCTCGGCGCGGTGGCCATCACGGTGCTGCCCGTTTCCGAGTACCCACCGATCACCCCGCCCACCGTCCAGGTGACGACCAGCTATCCGGGCGCGAGCGCCAAGACCCTGATCGACACCGTGGCGCTGCCCATCGAGCAGCAGGTCAACGGCGTCGAGAAGATGCTCTACATGCAGTCGAACTGCTCGCCCGATGGCCGCTATACGCTGACGGTCACTTTCGCGGTGGGGACCGATCTGGATTTTGCCCAGGTGCTGGTGCAGAACCGCGTCTCCGCGGCCATGGCGCAACTGCCGCTCCCGGTGCAGCAGCAGGGCGTCATCACCAAGAAAAAGGAGACATCGCCCCTCCAGATCATCACCCTGTCCTCCAAGGACGATCGGTACGATGCGCTGTTCCTCAGTAATTTTGCGAGCCTGCAGCTGCGCGACAAGCTGGCGCGTCTGCCGGGGTGGGCGATGTGGTGGTCTTTGGTATCGGCGAATACAGCATGCGCATCTGGCTCGATCCGAGCTTGCTGCGCCAGCGGTCGCTCACCCCCCAGGATGTCATCAACGCGCTGCAAAAACAGAATGTGAACGTGGCCGCCGGGCAGCTTGGCATGCCACCGACCCCCGCCGGACAGGACTTCCAGCTCACCGCCAACGTACCGGCGGCGCTTTCCGAGGCTTCCGAATTCGAGCAGATCATTCTCAAGGCCGACAGCGACGCGAGCGGCCGATTCACGCGGATTCGAGATGTCGCACGCGTGGAGCTCGGTGCGCGCAGCTACAGCCAGCTGTTCAAGGTGGATGGCCGTCCGGCCGGTGGCATCGCCATCTATCAACTGCCCGGTGCCAATGCGCTTAACACCGCGCGCGAGGTGCATGGGCTCCTCGATGAACTCGCACCGCGCTTTCCCGCAGGCCTCGCCTACAGCATCCCCTTCGATACCACCGTGTTCGTGCAGAAATCAGTCACGGAGGTCTATCACACACTCCTCGAAGCCGGCGTGCTGGTGCTGCTGGTCATCGTCATATTCCTGCAGAACTGGCGCGCCACGCTGATACCGGCCACGACCATCCCGGTGACCATCGTGGGCGCGTTCGCCGCCATGGCCATGATGGGATTTAGCGTCAATCTGCTGACCCTGTTCGCGGTCGTGCTGGCCATTGGCATTGTTGTCGATGATGCGATCGTGGTGGTCGAGGGCGTCACGCAGCATATCGAACGCGGCCAGGCCCCGAAGGCGGCGAGCATCGCGGCCATGCGCGAGTTGTTCGGTCCGATCGTCGGCATCACGCTGGTGCTGATGTCGGTCTTCCTGCCGCCGGCGTTCATGCCCGGCATCACAGGCCAGATGTACCGCCAGTTCGCGCTGGTGATCGCCGCGACGGCGCTGATCAGCGCGATCAACGCCGTGACACTGAGCCCGACGCAATCGGCCCTGTGGCTGCGCGCGGGCGCACCCTCAGCCAAGAAGAATGTCGTGTTTCGCGTCTTCAACGCCTGGTACGAACCCCTGGAACGCGCCTACACCCGCCTGATCCGGGCCATGGTGGAGCGCAGCGCGCGCATGGCGCTCATCGTGCTGCTGCTGGTCGCCCTCGCGGCCTTTGGCCTGACGCGAATCCCCTCGGGCTTCCTGCCCACGGAGGATCAAGGATACCTGCTGGTGGCCGTGCAGATGCCCGACGGCGCCTCGCTCGAGCGTACTGAGAAGGCCATGGACAAGGTGGCCCGCCTCGGGCTTGGCACCCCGGGGGTGCAACGGGCGATTGCGATCGGCACCGGCGGGCCCTCGCCGCTCGATGGTGACGTGTCGCTGGCCAACGCGGGCATCGTTTATCTGATGCTCAAGAACTGGGACGAGCGCGGCCATGCGCAGAACCTCGATCACGTGTACCGGAATCTGAGCACTGCTCTGGCGCAGGTGGAGGAAGCCGGCACGCGGATCCTGATTCCTCCTCCGATCCAGGGCCTCGGCGCTTCGAACGGCTTCCAGATGCAGGTGCAGCTGACCGACGGCAGTTATGACTTTGCCCGCTTGCAGGCCGTCACCGATCAGATGGTGCGGGCGGCCAATGCCAATCCCGCCCTGCAAGGCACCTTTACCGCCTACCGCGCCAACGTACCGCAGCTCTCGCTCAAGGTCGATCGTACCCAGGCCTCGACGCTGAATGTCGACGTTGGAGATGTCTACAACCTGCTGCAGTCCTACCTGGGTTCCACTTACGTCAACCTGTTCACGCGCTTCGGGCACAACTACATGGTCTACGTGCAGGCGGACCCGCAGCATCGCCTGAACGCCGATGACATTCGCGAACTGGAGGTACGAGGAAAGAACGGGGACATGGTGCCGATCGGTGCGCTCACCGACATACGGCCCTCGATCGGCCCCTCGGTGATTTCGCTGTACAACCTGCTGCCTTCGGCCACCATCAATGGGGCGGCGGCCCCCGGCTTCAGTTCCGGCCAGGCGCTCGCGGCGATGGAAGGGATCGCGCGCAGCACGCTGCCTGGCGGCATGGGCTATGAATGGACGGCCCTCGCCTACCAGGAACAGCTGGTGGGCAATTCGGCCTACCTGATTTTCGCGCTCGCCATGTTGCTGGTGTATTGCGCCCTGGCCGGACAGTACGAGAGCTGGATTACGCCTGTGGCCGTGATTGTGGCGGTACCGCTCGCGTTGCTCGGGACGGTGCTTGCGATCTTTGCCAGCGGCTACGCCAACAACATCTACGTGCAGATCGGACTGGTGTTGCTGATCGCATTGTCGGCGAAGAATGCGATCCTGATCGTGGAGATGGCCCGCGAAGGCAGAGCGGGCGGGGCCAGCATTATCGATGCGGTCGTGAGCGCCGCACGCGTGCGCTTTCGTCCGATCCTGATGACCTCGTTTACATTCATCCTCGGCGTGCTGCCGCTGGTGCTGGCCAGCGGCGCCGGTGCCAACGCGCGCCGCTCGCTCGGTATCGCGGTCGCCAGCGGCATGCTGGCCTCGACCTGCCTGGCGGTGCTGTTCGTGCCCACCTTGTACGTGGTTCTGCAGCGCTGGGCCGAACGTCGCGCTCCCGACGGCCCGCGACAACTAAAGCGCTCGAACTCAAGCCGCATCTCACCGCCCGTGTTCGCCAAGTACTTCATTGAACGGCCGGTGCTCGCGAACGTCATCGCGATCGTCACCGTCCTGCTCGGGGGCGTGGCCCTGTTCAGCTTGCCGGTCACCCAGTACCCGCCCATCACACCGCCGACGATCCAGGTGACGGCGAGCTACCCGGGGGCGAGTGCGCGCACGCTGGTTGAAACCGTAGCGCTCCCGATCGAACAGCAGGTCAACGGCGTCGAGAAGATGCTGTACATGCAATCGACCTGTACCTCCGACGGTCGTTACACGCTCACGGTCACCTTCGCGGTCGGCACTGACCTGAATGTCGCTCAGGTCCTGGTGCAAAACCGCGTCTCGGCCGCGCTGGCGCAACTGCCCCAGGCCGTGCAGCAGCAGGGTGTGATCACCAAGCAGAAATCCACCGCGATCCTGCAGATCATCACCCTGACCTCTCCGGATAATACTTACGATGCCTTGTTCCTGAGCAATTTCGCGACGCTGCGATTGCGCGACAAGCTGGTGCGGGTGCCAGGCGTCGCGGACGTGAATGTCTTTGGCGTCGGCCAGTACAGCATGCGGGTATGGCTCAACCCGTCCCAGCTGCGGCAGCGCTCGCTGATGCCCAGTGACGTGCTCGCCGCGATCCAGAAGCAGAGCGTCTTCGTCGCCGCGGGCCAGATCAACATGCCGCCGGCGCCGACGGGCCAGGATTTCCAGCTCACCATCGAGCTGAGCGCCGATCTTTCGCGGGTCGAGGATTTCGAGCAGATCATCGTCAAGTCCGAATCGGACAGCGGCGGCCGGATCACGCGGCTTCGCGACGTTGCGCGCGTGGAACTGGGCTCCCAGTCGTATGGCCAGTTCTTCAAGGTCGACGCGAGCAATGCCGGGGGCGTGGCGATCTACCAGTTGCCCGACGCCAATGCGCTTGACACGGCCGCGCGCGTGCGCGCCGCGATGGCGCAACTGTCGCGCGAATTCCCGCCGAAGCTCCTCTACACGATCCCGTTCGACACCACGGTCTACGTGAACGCCTCGGTCAGCGAGGTCTACCACACCCTGTTCGAGGCCGGGGTGCTGGTGTTGCTGGTCATCGTGCTGTTTCTTCAGGACTGGCGGGCTACGCTGGTGCCGGCGACCACGGTGCCCGTGACGATCATCGGATCCTTCGCGGCCATGTCGGCCATGGGCTTTACCATCAATCTGCTGACGCTCTTTGCGGTGGTGCTGGCCATCGGCATCGTGGTCGATGATGCCATCGTGGTCGTCGAAGGCACCGTGCAGCACATCGAGCGCGGCAAGAGTCCGCGCCAGGCCAGCATCGCGGCGATGCAGGAATTGTTCGGGCCGATCCTTGGCGTGACGCTGGTTCTGATGTCGGTGTTTGTGCCACCGGCGTTCATGCCCGGGGTGACCGGACAGATGTACCGCCAGTTTGCGCTGGTGATCGCGGCCACGGCGCTCATCAGCGCCGTGAACGCCGCGACGCTCAAGCCCGCGCAATGCGCGCTGTGGCTGCGCCGCCCGGATCCCGCGCGCCGCAAGAGCGCGTTGTTCCGCGGCTTTAACGCCGTGTACGGGCGGCTCGAGAACTTCTACCTGCGCCAGGTGAGCCGGGTCGTGCAGCGCGCCGGGTTTGTCAGCGTCCTGGGGCTGGCGCTGATGGGGCTTGCGGCCTTCGGGCTGACACGCATCCCCACCGGATTCATACCCACGGAAGATCAGGGCTACGCCATGATCACGGTGCAATTGCCCGACGGCGCGTCCCTGGCGCGCACCGAGCAGGTGATGGCCAAGCTGGCGCGCCTGTGCTCGCAGCAACCGGCGGTCGAACGCACAATCAGCATTGGCGGCCTCTCGCCCCTGGATGGCAATGCCTCGCTCGCCAACGCCGGCATCCTCTACCTCATCTTCAAGGACTGGAGCAAGCGGGGTCCACATCAGGACCTGCGCTCCATCTACGACACTCTTTCCACGCAGCTTAGGAACTTCCAGGAAGCCCGCACCATGGTGATCGTGCCTCCGCCCATTCAGGGGCTGGGACTTTCGGGCGGATTTCAGATGCAGCTCGAACTCAACGACGGGAGTTACGATTTCAAGCGGCTGCAGCAAAACGCGGATCGGGTGATCGCTCGCGCCAACGCCGACCCGATGATCCGCATGGCGCTCACGCCGCTCCGCTCCGAGGTTCCGCAGGTCGAAATCAAGGTGAACCGCGCGCAGGCGCAGTCCCTGGGCGTCGATGTCGGGGACGTCTACAGCACGGTGCAGACCTACCTCGGGTCCAGCTTCGTTAACCTGTTCATGCGCTATGGCCACAACTACATGGTCTACGCGCAGGCGGACGGAGCGTATCGGTTGAACGCGGAAAACCTCGCCGACTACGACGTGCGTGGGCAAGGAGGGCAAATGGTGCCGCTGGGCACACTGGCCACCGTACGTCCCGTCCAGGCTCCGGCGGTCATCACGCTCTATAACCTGTTCCCCACGGCAACGATCAATGGCGCGGCCAAGGACGCTTACAGTTCCGGACAGGGTCTGGAAAAAATGGCCGACATCGCGGCACGAACCCTGGGGCCGGGCCTGAGCTACGAATGGACCGCCATGTCCTACCAGGAGAAACTCGCCGGTGATGCGCTCTATGTGATCTTCGCCCTGGCGCTTGCTGCTGGTGTACTGCGTGCTCGCGGCGCAATACGAATCGTGGGTCACCCCGGCCGCCGTCATGCTGGCCGTGCCGCTGGCGCTGCTCGGCACGGTCGGCGCCCTGCTCGCGCTGGGCGTCGCCAACAACATCTACGTGCAGATCGGCCTGGTGCTGCTGATTGCGCTGTCGGCCAAGAACGCGATCCTGATCGTCGAGATGGCGCGCGACGGGCGCGCGCGGGGCCTGAGCATCGCGGACGCCACGCTCGAGGCCGCGAAGGTCCGATTCCGACCCATCGTGATGACCTCGCTGACTTTTATTTTGGGCGTGATGCCCCTGCTGCTGGCCGGCGGCGCCGGGGCCAGTGCGCGAAAGTCCTTAGGCCTCACGGTCGCCACCGGCATGCTGGCGTCCACCTGCCTGGCGGTGCTGTTCGTGCCGGCCTATTTCGTTGTTTTGCAGCGCTGGGCGGAACGCCGCGCCGCGCGACCGTGACGCCCTGCCCTGCCTCGGCGAACGAGCGAGGGGCAGCGCGTCCTGGAAATTAGCGGGTAGGCAGGGAAATCTTGCGAAACAGCTCGCTTTGCCCTTCCCCATCGCGTGCCTCGATGGCCCGATCGATCAGCTGCCGGTTCAGATGCGGGCCGAACAACTGCATGAATTCGTAGGCGAAATTACGCAGCAGCGTGCCGCGCCGGAACCCCACCCACGTGGTGTGGATCGGGAACAGATGCGAGGCATCGATCACCACCAGGTCCGCATCGTGGGCGGGTTCGATGGCAACGCTGGCGACGATGCCCACGCCCAGCCCCAATCGCACGTAGGTCTTGATGACATCCGAATCGCGCGCGGTCAGCGCGACCTTCGGAGTTAAGCCCTCGCGCGAAAACACATTCTGCAGCGAGGAGCCGCCCGAGAAGCTGAACACGTAGGTGACGAGCGGATATTTCGCCAGCTCCTGCAGGGTCAGCTTTCGCGTGCCGGCCAGCGGGTGGCGCTTGGGCACGATCACCTGGCGGTGCCAGCGATACACCGGCAGCAGCACCAGGCCTGGAAACAGGGCATCCGAGCCGGTCGCGATGGCGAGCTGAACCCGGTCGGTGGCGACCATCTCGGCGATCTGCTCCGAGGTGCCCTGATGCAGGTGCAGTTCGACGTCCGGGTAGCGCTCACGGAAGGTCTGCACCACGGGCGGAAGCACGTAACGGGCCTGGGTATGGGTGGTGGCGATCGAGAGCGTCCCGCGATTGTCGTGGTTCAGGTCGGCGGCCACCGCCTTGAGGCTGGCGATCTCGGCCAGCGCCCGGGTGGCGTACTCGAGCACCTGCGTACCCTGCGGGGTGACCCGGGAAAAGGCCCGCCCTTCCCGCACGAACAGATCGAACCCCAATTCCCGTTCCAGCGCCTTGAGCGCGCGGCTGATGGCCGGCTGGGAAGTGCCCAGCGCCGAGGCCGCCTGGGTGACCGACAGGCCGTGATGGGCGATGGCCACCGCGTACTGGAGCTGGTGAAAATTCATGGCATCAACCCATGGCCACCGGGAGGATCGAATTATAACAACCCGTTATCAGTGGATACCCATTTCTTTATCGCTTGGGCCCAACGGGACGTTTAGAGTGCCGCATGATTTACGAAAACATACTCGGCACGATCGGGCGCACGCCCGTCGTCCGTCTGCAGCGCCTCGCACCTCCGGGCATCTCGATGTACGTGAAGTGCGAGTTCTTCAATCCGATGGCTTCCGTCAAGGACCGCCTGGCGATCGGCATCATCGAAGACGCCGAGCGCCGGGGCGTGCTCAAGCCGGGCCAAACGGTCGTCGAGGCGACCTCGGGCAACACCGGCATCGCACTGGCCATGGTGTGCGCGGCCAAGGGGTATCCGTTCGTCGCGGTCATGGCGGAGACCTTCTCGATCGAGCGTCGCAAGATCATGCGCATGCTCGGCGCCAAGGTCATCCTCACCCCGGGCGCCGAGCGCGGCACCGGCATGGTGCGCAAGGCCGCCGAACTGGCCGAAAAAAATGGCTGGTTCCTGGCACGCCAGTTCGAGAACCCGGCCAATCCCGCCTACCACCGCAGCACCACGGGACCGGAGATCGTGGCCGACTTCGTCGGCAAGCGGCTGGACTTTTTCGTGACCGGCTGGGGCACCGGCGGCACCCTCACGGGCGCCGGCGAGATCATCCGGCTCGCGCGCCCTGACGTGCGCATCATCGTCGCTGAGCCTGCCGCCGCCGCGCTGCTTTCGGGCAAGCCGTTCTCGCCCCATAAGATCCAGGGCTGGACGCCTGATTTCGTTCCCGCCGTGCTCAATCGCGAGGTCGCGCACCGCATCGTCACGGTCGACCGATGCCGAAGCCATCGACTGCGCGCGTCAACTCGCCTCTCGCGAAGGCATCTTCGTCGGCATATCGAGCGGCGCCACGTTGGCCGCGGCCCTGCAGGTGGCGCGCGAGGCGGAGCCGGGCGCGAGCATCTTGGCGATGTTGCCCGACACCGGCGAACGCTATCTGTCGACCCCCTTGTTCGAGGGTATCCCGGATGGCTCCGACCCTGAAGGCTGACTCGCGTCTGCCTACAGCGCCCCCGCCAGCACTGACGTGCGCCGCCGGCGAGTCGGCGATCCGCCCGCGAGCGTGTTGCTGCCCGACCCGTTCACGCTGTATCGCGGCGGGAAACTGCGCGGCGCGCGCATCGCCTACGAAAGCTGGGGCCGGCTCAACGCCGCACGCGACAACGCGATATTGCTGTTTACACGGGCCTCTCGCCCTCTGCGCATGCCGCAGCGACCGCGAGCGATCCGAGTCCTGGCTGGTGGCAGCGCATGATCGGCGCATCCCTGGCGATCGATACCAGCCGCTACTTTGTCCTGTGCGTCAATTCCCTGGGCAGCTGCTTTGGATCCACCGGTCCCGCCAGCGTCAACCCGGCGACCGGGGAACGCTACCGGCTCGATTTTCCCGAGGTCGCGCTCGAGGATATCGCCCGCGCCGGATTCGAGGCCGCGAGGGCACTGGGCATCGAACGGCTGGCGGTGGTCATGGGCGCATCGCTCGGCGGATCCGTGGTCATGGCCTTTGCGGCGCAGTTCCCGCAGGGTGCGCGCCGCCTGATCAGCATTTCCGGCTCCGCGGCCGCCTCGCCGTTTGCGATCGCACTTCGCTCCGTGCAGCGCGAGGCCATACTGAGTGACCCGGACTGGCAGGGCGGCAACTACTCGCCCAGCCGCCGGCCCACCAACGGCATGCGCGTGGCGCGCAAGCTCGGCACGATTACGTATCGGTCCGCCACGGAGTGGCGCCAGCGCTTCGGTCGCGATCCGCTGGCCGGCCTCGCCCTGACTGCCGAGCCGTTTGCGCCGCGCTTTGCGGTCGAGGGATATCTGGAGGCGCAGGCCGAGCGCTTCACGCGTGTCTACGATCCGAACTGCTATCTGTACCTGTCGCGCGCCATGGATCGATTTGATCTGGCCGAGCACGGCGGTTCATATCGCGCCGCGCTTGTCCCGGCTTCGCAGCCCGGCGGCGTGGAAAAAGTGCTGGTGCTCGGAGTGGAGAGCGACTTTCTTTATCCGATCCATGAACAGGCCGCGATCGCCGAGGCCTTCGAGCAGGCAGGGGTCAATGTCCGATTCTCGCGCCTGCCCTCGATCGAGGGGCACGACGCGTTCCTGGTGGACATTCCGCGCTTCGACGCCGAGATCCGCGCCTTCCTCAGTTAGCGAATCCAGCTCCGCCGGTCGGCGTCAGGCGCTCTCTAGCGCCAGCAACCGGTCGAATCAGCCGGCGTGCGCAGACCCTGCTCGTTGATCGTGAAGCGTGAGGCAGGCCGCCGTATCCTTGGTCTGCGTCCCTGTGGCCACGGCTTGCAGGGTGTAGGTATTGGCGGTCACGGCCGCGAAGCTGATCGTGTAGTTTCCCCCCAACGTCACCCCTGCCGCGGTGAGGTTGATGCCCAATCCAGCGGGCGGGGCCGCGATCACCGTGGCAATGTCCGGGGCGTACTGGTTGTTCTGCAGGAAGTATTTCTCCTGCCCCACCTGGGTGGCGAGCAGCGCCATGCGCCCTTCGGTGCGGTTGGTCCGCAGTATGTAGCTGCGGTAGGTGCTCACGGCGATCGAGCCGAGTACCGCGACCAGACCAACGACCACCATCAACTCAATGAGGGTAAAGCCACCGGTGAGACGGCAGTTGCGATTGGCGTTGAGCATTGGCTGGACCATGTTAGTACTCTCGATAGGCTGCGCGACGCGGCTTACCGCCGCGTCGCGCAGGCGTTAGTTGGCCATACCTTCACGCCAATAGGTCTTGACGCGTTGGTCAAACTTCTTACAGACGTTCAGCACTTCCACGCCCGACAGGCAAGTCACGGCGCCGTTCCCGCCGGTGCCTCGAGCCCGGGCCGCCGCCACTGCCGGGGGTGGGCCGGGAACAGGAACGCCGTCTCAGGGGCAATACCACTCTGTCGCAGGTCCTGGCTGCGCTCATCGACCGTCAACACGTTGTCGTTGTTGCGATCAAAGGTCGGCGAACCATCGAACACATCGACGGCGTAGGCGCGGTTGGTGCCGGTGCCCAGCACCCGAGCACGGATCGGTCGGCTACCGTGGTATTCGGGGTGTAGGTGGTGAAGATGATCTGATCGCCAAAGGTGCGCGATGGCACCAGCGATTTCTCACCCGCGGTCCAGTCAGGATGCGTATTCAAGTCCAGCTGCCAGCCCGCCGCCGTCGCAGGACAGGGTCGGCGCGGCGGTCGCCGTGATGTCGACCAGGGCCGGCGTGCCGCGCGCTGAGCGCATCGCGTATCACCGGCAGCGCGTTGAACTGCGCCTGGGTCAGCGTCGTGAACCCGTTGTAGTCGCGTATGTCGTAGAAGCGATCATGGATGTTCTGATCGAGCGGGTGCCCGCGGTACCCGAACCGATGGCGATGCTCATGAACGGCGTGAGCTTTGGCTTCTGTTCGGCGGCCACGTCAGGCGCGCTGTAGAAGCGGCGCTGGTCGGCCGCCGGATGGGTGGCGCTCAGCTTGGTGCCGAGCGAGGCGATCACTCCGCCGGCCACCAGCGCTGCCGCCGTGTTGCCGTTGGTGATGTCGAAGCGCCACACCTGCGCGGCCATGTCGCCCACGTACATGCGGTTCGCGTAGCCGTTGCCGTCGGTGTCCAGCACCGCCACCGCGCTCGGGATGGCGTGGGTCATGTTGGCGCTGTTGAAGTTGGCCCCGGTCTTGCCGGCGCTCCACAGCAGGTTGCCGCTGAGGGCATCGACCATGTAGATGTGGTTGCCCACCGTATCGGCCGCGTAGTAGGTGCTGTTATCTTCCATCGCATCGTAGCCGCCACCGATGACCAGAACCAGCCGCTGCGAATTCTGCGTGGCGCCGTTGATATTGACGCGCGTGATCACCGGGGTCGACCAGGCCTGGCCGAGACCCGGTGAGCTTGGTGCCGTCGTCTTTCCACAGCAGCTTCGGATTATTCCGGTCCGTGACATCCAGCGCGTAGTACGCCGAGGTGTCCGCATTGCGGCCCGTGCCAAAGTACAGGATCACGCGATCGCTCCCGGTGATGGCGCCATCGCCATTGATGTCGTACTTCAGTACCGCGATCGAACCGTCCAGCCCGTAATGCTTGGTGGCCACCGGCAGGTCGGAGTACAGGTCCTTGAGGTGCGGAAGCATTTCCTTCGGAATAAAGGCCCACAGCTCATCCCGCTGGTGGGCGTATCGGCTCCGGTCGGAGTCGTGCTGGCGTCGATGGCGTGAAAGTAGCCATCATTGGTCGGCGCGTACACCACTGTGTCATCGGTCCCGTCGGCCTTCTTGCCATAGACTATGGTACGGGCTGCGTATGGACCGGGTCGCCCATCTGATGGCGTGAGTCGGTGGTGCCCGCAGGCGGTACATCGTCCTGAGTGTCCAGTCCCAGCGACCAGTTGACCAGTTCCGCGCGCGGCGGATCACCCGCACCGAGGTTCAGGTCCGTGTCGGTCACGCTCGCGGCGGTCATCGCCACCAGGGACGCAGGATAGGTCGAACCGGTGTAGGTGAAGACCGTGCGCGAGGCGGCATCGGGCACGTTGCTGGCCGCACCCCCGCGCTGACATCGGACACCGTCCACCGCTCGCGCTCCAGTAGCTCTGCGAGGTGTCGGTGAAAAAGCCGGTCGCGGGGCTGACCGCCGGGTTGCCGAGCGAGTCGACCACCTGGCCGTTGAAGAACTTGTACTTTTTGATGTTGCCCGCCCAATGGAAAGTGGCAGACGGCTGAGAACACCGACACGTACAGGTTATCCAGCGTCTGCGTGCGATTGAAGGCATTGACCGTCACCGCGGGTGCCGCGAACGTCGTGTTGGTCTTGATCACGTTGGCCAGAATGTCGTTAAACGCACTGGTCAATTCGGTCAAGTCCGTGGCCGTGTAAGCCTGCCCGCCGCCCGCCGAGGCCGCGGCCTGCAGGTAATTAAACGCCGTCGTAGGCGCACCGCCGCTCGAAAAGTCCGCACCGAAGCCGATGAAATAGCTGGTGACGTTCTGCACCTTGCGCGATGTCCGGACGCATGTCATTGTTGTACATGTAGTCGGCGAGCGCGGCCAGGCACTTGCCACCGTTGCCGCCCGGAGGAGGCGACGGTCGCACTGCCTCTTGCCCTTGAGTGCCTGGATGGCGCCATCGGACTGGCCCTTCTCGTTGGGCAAACCGTCGGTCAGGTAGACGATGAAGTTCTGGCGGCAGGAATAATCGGCCGGACTGTCGTATTGGTGCTCGCGACCGAGCCGCCGGTGCGCGAAGCGGCAACGCTGGGCGCCGCAAAGCTCGTTGGCGGCACGCGCAGGTGCCATCGACCGCGTTCCAGTTGGTGCAGGTGGTCGAGAACGAGTTCTTGCCGTACAGCACTCGCGCCACCCGCAAAATACTGGAAGGCCTCGCAATAGGTCTCCGACAGGGGCGTGACGCCGCTCGGCGCCCAGCTCTTGACCAGCGCGATGTCCGATCGCGCGCGTGGTCTCCGTGTCAATCGGAGCGATCGGCGCGAGGATCATGCCGCCGTTGCCTTTGAGGTCGTAGCGCGCCAAGCCGACGTTGACGCCGGTCATGCTGGCCAGGAGCGAGGCCATCGCGTTCGTGCATGATCGTCATCTTCGAATGGGTATCGATCTGCGAGGAATCGTAGAGGTAATTGAGGTAATTCACGGTGTAGATCGTGCAAGGGCCGACGCAGGTGGTGGCCGTGCCGCCCGCCGCCGCCAAAGATCTTGAAGAAATTCTTGGCCGGGTCCCAGACGCCGGTCAGCCGCTGGGGAAAGGCGCGTTATCGGAGTGAATTGACCACCGTGGTGCCGGGCGGCGTCGTGGTCGTGGTCTGCAGCGAAAACGTGTCCGTCGAGGCGTACAACTTGGTATTGTCCACGCCATCACCGTCCACGCCCGCGTCGGCCTTGCACTCGACGTAGCCCGGTGGTATTGGCGGAGGCGATGCGTCTTCTGCCATCCGTAGGTGGTGGTGTTGACCACGACGGTCGGATTGGCCGGCGGTGCCCTGACCGGTGGTCTTGGACGCTACGGTAGATGCCCCACTGCGCGAACGGTATCGGTGGCAAAGCCTGTGCTGGTCAGCGGCGTGAGCATGCGATGCGCACTTGAACAGCTTCTTGGCGATCTTGTTGGCCGAACCGCATTTCGGCAGGCCCTTGCTACTGTAGTAATAGGAGTTGGAGTCGAAGGTCGCGCCGCCGCACTTGTCGGCCGTGTAGGTCTTGGCCGGGTCGTACGGAAACTGGCGTCGTCACCAGCTCGTTCATGCTGCCCGACGTGTCCATGATGAACAGCACGTTGGCCGGGATGTCGGCCGCGTTCTGGTTGAAGAAAATCTCCGTGTCGTCGGCAAACGCCGCCGCCGCGGCCGCCACTGCCAACAGAGCCCCGGAAACCACCGCAAAGATTCGCGACTTAGAGCATCGCATAATGTGATCCTTCAGCGCAGGGCGCTGTTATTTCTCGAGTACTGCAATTCGGCTGACGACAAGGTCGCGCAACCGGTAACTGATAGTGAGCGGACGCGCGCTCGCCTGGCGGGCATAGGCCGCCATGTCGCGCAGGCTCACGGTTTGGCCGGCCAGGATGCATCGGGTATCCTTGTCCAGCTGCAAGGTCGAGTGCAGGCAGCCTTCGCATTCCCGCACCGTTACTCGTCCGTCCAGGCCCGAGGGGAAAATCACCGCGTCGGTCGTGGTCTCCACCGAGCCTTCAATTTCCATGGCGGGCGGCAGTTGCGCGCGCACCGCGCCACCGGTACACGCCAGTGCGAGGATCATCGCGGCCATCAAGCTTTTAAGTGTGCTGTTCATAATGAGTGCTCCAGTGCTATTCAATGCCGGGCTAGTGCAGCGTCGGGTCGGCCAGGTTCGGATCGTTCTGCACCGTCGGGTCCCAGGGCGCAATGATCGCGACGCCCTGCGTGTTAATCGCGGTCGCGTTGCGTATTGAGGTGCCCGTGCTGGCGATTTCAAAGTGGTAGGTCGCAAAGCTGTTCCAGGAATTTCCCCACATGGCCGGAAGCGCATTGCCGCCCAGTTGTGTGAGTGTCGTGGTAGACCAGTTATCGGTGGCCGTGGCCGCCCCGTTCTGGGTTCTGAGTCAACACGGCGGGATTGAATGTGCCCGAGTCCAGGGTACGTTCAATGCCGGCTTCCGCGGCCGAGAAGGCGTTGGCGCGGTACTGTTCGTTGCCGGCCATGACGAACTCGAGGCTGGCGGAATTCATTCCGGATACCGCGAGGATCGTGAGCACCAGCAGCAGCAGCAGGCCGATCACGAGTGCAGCGCCGCGCTGGGCGCCGCGGGGGCTGGCCTTGATGCCGGCGCGCATGATTTTAAGTTCCGAGCGCATTGCGCACCATGATGGTTCGGGAAATCAGCAGCCGGCGCGCGTGGCGCGGGCCGGCCAGGGTGGCGTCAGGGTTCTGCGAGGGCTGGTAGGCCATCCCTGCGCCCGCCGCGCTGTTCAGGTCGCCGGTCACCCCGGTCGCCTGCAGACGGTCGCCGTACTGGTAGATGTTGGTGTCGGTAAATCCCTGCTCGGCCGTATCGGCGCGCACCAGCAGCCAGATCCGCACGGCGATGATCTGCGCGTGTGGCGGGCACGGCGTCGGGATTGACGTAGCGCGTGGCCATGCCGGTATTGCCGGTCGGGTCAATGCCGAACTGGATCTGCATGTCCTCGACGCCGGCGATGATTTCCTGGTCGGCGAACTTTATGACGCCTGCGGAGCTCAACGTCTTGCGGCGCAGCGCCGGAAGGCCCGCGAGTTGCGCGGAATTTCGGTCAATGTAGTAAGCGTCGACGATCAGGTTGCTGAGCATATTCACGATATTCGCGCCCGCGCCCCCTGCCGCGCATGCGCTGACATCGCTCTGCAACTTTCCGGAGATGCGGTTGGTGCACAGTTCGAGCACGCCCGGCGGTCGGTACGGCAGTTGGTGAATACCGAAGCCCGGCGCACAGTAAGCGTGTCGGCCGTGGTGACGGGAGTCGTAGCCCAGGCGGCGCCCGAGTCCAGGTCAATGAGACTGTTGCAGCCGGCCTGACGCGTGGGACTGAGCACGTAGCTGTTGTTGTCGCCCTGGAGGTTGGTGCTGAGGTCGACGGCAAAATTCGTTCCGCAGATATTCGCCGCAGCGCTCGGGGCGACAGGGGCGGCGGCGGCGGTCTGCAGCGCCTGGCCGGTCACGGCGCCCGCGCCCTTGAGCAATCCCCAGTAATTGGACATGCGCACGTCCGGTTCGATCACCGACATCGCATAACGGGCGGTTTCCTGCATCCGCGAAACGCCCTCGTTAGCACCGTAGGCATTTCGGCTGTTCACGTAGACCTGGGTGGCGCCAAAGATCAGCACCGAGCCGATGGTCATCGCCACCATCAACTCGATCAGGCTCACGCCGCGCTGCCGGACGAAGGCCATGGTCGGAAGTAATTTTAGTTGCGTGTTCATATCTGCAAGGTCATCACGTAACTGGGTGGGTTCGCGGCGGCATCGCCCGAGCCCAACCAGGTAATCGTAATCGTGTAGGTGTAGGGGTCGGTGGCGGCGGCGCCTGCGACCACGTTCACCGCGCCGTTGCCCGTGGGCAATATCGCGGCGATCTGGTTCTGCCAGACCAGCAGGTCGTTCGCGGCCATGAGCGCCGGACCACAATCCACGGCACCGGCTCCGTAACAGTTGTTGTCGGCGGCCGGTCCCAGGTACGCGAGATTGGCGGTGCGATTGGCGCGAATCCGGTCGGCCATGTCGCTGGCCAGATTGACGGCCTGCATGCGATAGATGGCACCACCGCCCGAACGAAGCGTGGTCACGTACAGGCCGGCGATCCCCAGCATGCCGACCGCCAGCACCACCAGGGCCACCATGGCCTCGACCATCGTAAAGCCGTCCGCGCGCCGAGGCATTTTGGACAACGCCGAGCTCACGGGCAGGCTCCGCCGACCAGGGGCAACGCCGTGTTGTTCACGTCCTGCCAGGTCGAGGACGCGCGGGCGCGACCGGTGGTCGTTATGAACAGCGCGCGCGCCGTGGCCGCGTTGCCGACCTGCAGTACGCCGCGTGAATCACAGACCACCAGTGTCCTCATCGGCACCTTAAGGCCGGCCGGGTTGGCAAAGCCGCTCGGGGCAAAACTGATCAGACGGGCGTTGGCGTCGGTCTTGACGGTGACATTCGTGTCCAACAGATCGTGTCGTTCAAGGACTGGCTCGGCCGCATCGTGCTGCCAGTTGTTGTTCAGGTCCTGAAAGACGAACCAGCCCTTAAAGGTGGCGTAATCGCAGGTCAGTGCGGTCGCCGCGACCGAGGGGGTCGCGGCGCTGCCGCACACGATGATGTTGCCGCTCTGGCGCTTGATGGCCTCGGTGCGGGCCATCTGAATCGAGTGCAGCATGTCGTTCACGCCGCCGGAAAGCTGGTTATTGCGAAGGAAGGTCCGCATGTTCGGGATGACCGCAGCCAGCAGTATTCCTACCAGGCCAACGGTGACCATGAGCTCGATGAGCGTAAACCCGCGGTGACGAGACTTGTCCATGGGCTCATCCTAGGTGCGCGCAAGCGGGGGTGCAGGGGCAGCCGATATACGGGCCCGGCCAAGGGATGAACGGCGGGAGCCGCCTTCCGCATTTACCTTAAGGCCCGCCAGTGGCCCTTCCCCTCAAAAACGGGCGGCCCCGGCGTCGGAAGTGGCCCCATCCAGCACGCGTCGCGGGGGATCAGCCGATGCCGCCGCTTACCGTTAAATCGCAAAGCCTGGCGAGCGCTCTAGAGGCCCGTGCGCAGACCCGCTCCTGCCGCGGTACCACCTGCATTTGAGCCGATGGCCTCGACCCCCGGACGGCCTGTGGACATCCTGGCGCAAACGAGCGCCGCAGGACCCACCGGTGGCTGCGACGGACTTAGTGCACCCCACCCAATCTGCGCCGACAACGCTTCCGCGGTTTCTGCACGAATGCAATATCGGGAAGTAAAAAATGAGCAAGAATTATTGATCGGTTTGCCATCGGATTAGCTCTTGATTAAGTTAGCTTTGGGTTGGCTTTTGGCTGGACGTAGGCATAATCGAAAGCGGCTAGACCGATATACCCGTGACAACGGGACGTTATCGACAGGGGTGTTGAGAATTTCATGGAACGACGCCTGCACACGCGCCATCGGGCCCGAACGACGGTCTATATCATGATGCCGGCCGGCAAGCGCCGACTGTGCCGGGCCATCAATCTCAGCGCAAATGGCGTATTCATCCGCACCGCTTCGCTGGGCCTGAAGAAGGGCCAGCAGGTTGAACTGGCCTTCGCGATCGACCTGGGCGTGGTCACCAAGGTGCATCGGCGCACGGCGGTGGTGGCACACATTTCCGGCGGCGGCACCGGCTTGATGATGGACGCCTACGCGGCTCGCTAGGGACTCTAAGCCCGCAGGCGGCCGTTGCGCGGGCCGCTCAGTCCTCCTCCCCCACTGATCTCCCGTGCCGAGTGCGCTTTAGCGTCGTCGCCGGCCCATGCGGGTGAGCCATTGCGCCGATCAAATCACTCCCGCTCAATTGAGCAGCCGCACCAGGTTGGCAGCGCTGCTTGTGACGAACTCGGTGTCCTGGGCACTGAATGGGCGCCGCGAGTGCGCGGCGAAGGCCGCGAGAACTCCCACCAGAGCGCGGCGCCGGCGCAGCGGCACGCTCAGATAACTCAAGGGCGGCGCGGCCGGCTCGGTGCGCGCCGTGTCGAGGCGTACCGGCTGGTCGTCGTGATCGGCCCGGGCCGCCATATCCCCGCTGACGAGTTTGCGCAGGGCCTCGACGTCCCCGATCTGCGAAGTCGGTTGCGAAAAGCTGTGCTCAACATTCTGGGCCGGCACACTGACAATGATCGTATCGGCGTTAATCTTGGTCGCAAGCACCCTGAGGAGCCGCTCGATGGAATCGGGCTTGGCGCCGGCCCCGGCCGCCAGGAGCGGTGCCAGGCGCGATTCAAGAACCGCAGGCAACAAGAGCCCGGCGCGCCGGAAGGGTCCGGCGATCGTCAGGGTCAGCGCGCCGGAGATTTTCCCGTCGGGTTTGCGCATCACGAAGGCGTAGCTGGCCGCGGCATCGAGCACGCAGCGCATGGTGTTCGACGGGCCGCCGCTGTCCGCGCCGTCCATCAGATCGGCGGCCAGGAGCCGCAGTTCCTCGTGATCCTCGGCGTCGGTCGCCCAGCTGACCTGTGCGTTGCGATCAAAGATCGCCACCGCGTGCACCTGCGGCACGATGGTCTTGACCAACCCGCCAATCGTTGAAAGTTTTGCCGACACGGCCGACTCCTGCGCCAAAGGCGCTCATGGCCATCTCAAACCATGCCTTGTCGGGAGTTGCGCCACCGCCGATGCGGTCACAGCGGCGGATTTAGAGCCGGGGCGCGCCAGGAATCAGAACTGCGTCACAGGAAAATGGCCGCCGGGCGGTCTATCAGCCGCCGGTGGGCGGCTCGTGCTCGCGGTGGTAG
Source organism: uncultured Gammaproteobacteria bacterium (assembly GCA_963795685.1). Classification (GTDB taxonomy): domain Bacteria; phylum Pseudomonadota; class Gammaproteobacteria; order Steroidobacterales; family Steroidobacteraceae; genus FEN-1191. The sequence continues at coordinate 624,722 of CAWCJE010000005.1, read as the reverse complement.
CGATGAATCGTCCACAGGTAACTTTCCATAAGAGAGTCCTTGCCCAGGCCGACCAGCACCTCGTGACGCCGGCCGGGCGTCGCAAAGCGCATCAGCTCGAGCCTGGCGCGCGCAAAATGGACCAGTTGATTTCGGTATTGCCACAGCAATTCGCGCGTGGCCATCTTGTCCTGGTGCAGCTCCCACACGCCAAGCAGCACGGCAAGAAACCCCATGCTGAAGGTGAGCAGGTTCCTGAAGCTGATTCCAGGATGCTGTTCATCACCCCCCATTTTCTCGCCGAACAGGAACAAGGTCATGATCACCAGCACGATGACGATGAACAGCGTGTTTCTCAGCAGCTTGACGCGGTGACTGCTGTGCTCGAGCCTTGCGACCTTGCTGGTAAAGTAACTGTGCTGGCTCTCGATCCAGTGCTTCTCCACGCAGCGCGTCCGGCGCAGGTCCATGTCGTGAATCGTCTCGGCCCGTACGTCCGGCACCTCGACTCCCGCCAGTACGAAACTGATCCAGCCGAAGCCATGGAACCGATCGATCCCCGAGAGCCCGAGCACCTCGGTGGCGTTGACGCGATGATCGACGCCCGCCAGCCGCAGATAGAATTTTGCCCTCATCGTTTCGGCCAGCGCCCGATAGGTGAGGTGCTTGGCGAACCAATGCTTGCCGCGCAGCACGTAATAAAGCCCCAAGCTCCCCAACAGGATGGACACGTAGGCGATCAGCAGGATTCTAGATTCGGTCAGCTTCTCGTAGATCAGGTAGGCCAGGCCCATCGTGAAGGTCATCACGCCAAACAGGCGAAACAACAGATCCGAGCGCAGCTGGTAATGCATGGCGAGCGAGTCCGCCTTGACGTACTGCGCGTCGATATCCGCGAGCTTCATCTCCTCGTGCACCGGAGCGTCCGCGTGGCAGCGTGGCGAGCAGGGAATCGTTATTGGCCAGATCCGCCCGATTCCACCAGTTCCCGATACTCACGGTTGTAGCGGTTCAGCCCGTTGAGCTGGAAACGCCAGCGACGCGGGCATGACGCGCTCCATGAGCAAGGTGTTGTCGCCCACGCAGCGCAGGAAGCAGGGCTGATGCTCCGTGGCGGTCTGCGAGCCGCTGCTGCGAACCGCGGGAATCCAGTACACCAGGCGCTCGGTGGTATCGGGGTCCTCCGCCGTATCGACCAGCATGATGCTGTCGGCGGGCATGTTGGCGTCGGTGCGGATCCCAAGAAAGCGTAATACCGTATCGGCGGTGCCACCCGGGAGCGGCAATGACTGTCCGTCCCATAGCGCCAGCAGCAGACTGCTGCGCCGAATGAGGGTCTCGGTAAGATTCACGTACATCGCATTGCGGTGCGCGGCATCCCCGCCGTGCACGCCCCGGCCCGGATGCGGCGGAGGGCGCAATTCCGTGCAGTTCACTTCGCGCCGCGCCAGCAGACTTTTCAGCACCAGCAGGGTGTCGTCGTCAAAATCGGCGGCATAGTGTTCCAGAGGCATCGGCAGCACTGCCTCTACGCGCACACCCATATCCAGTGCGGTCTCGGCGACCAGCAAGTCGGCACCCTCGGCCATGCCGACAATGATCTGGATTTCGGTCTCAGGAAGGTGCCGCTTGAGCTCCTGCAGGAATGCAGCGATGGAGCTGCGCAGCGCCGGGATGTCGTCGGGATCGAGGTCCATGTGCCCCGAAACGCCGATCACCAGCGGGGAATTCCCGGTAGAAATGGTATCGCCTGTACCCACCGGGAGATTGTATTACAGTCCGATCCGCGCCCGGCGCGCTTCGCTGGCGACGGACCGGCGAGCGAGCCGAACGGCCGCTCGCTCGCCGGTCCTTACCGTCCCGAACCGCCCTCCGTTAGGCCTGATCGGCCGCTATAACGGGCACTGCCCCCGGGTAGGGATCGCCCCCCGGGATGACCGGTAGAAACGGGCAATGGCCAGTCGACGTTCGGATGCTTGCCGTTGATGCGCATGTCGATCGTGTAATACAGATTTCCCAGCCGCCGCACGACGTCGCCGTACGGATCGGGCAGGCGGAGGAATGGCCCTTTCGTCGGCCCGAACTGATTAAAGTCCGTGGCTTTCGACAATTTGCTCGCAACGATAGATCTGCTCGGCAGCGCAGTTGTAGTGCGAAGGCCCGCTGTTGAGCAGCGTCTGGCTCTTGTTGATGCAATTTTGCAGATTCTTCCGGGTCGGCGTGTTGGTCGGGAACTTGGTCAGCAGCATCACTGCGTCGAGGTTCAGGAACTTGTAATTGGCGAATACCAGCAGCGCTGATTGCGGGCTCAATCCGCCCCTGACGGTCGGGTCCTTCGTGCGCAACTTAAAGCCAATCCCTTCCAGGTCAGTCCCGGGCCCGTGGTTGGATTTCGGCGGATCGCACGAGGAAGTCATTTCAATCAGCATTGGCCGGCCGTCCAGCGTCTGCTCAGGCGTCTGTTCCTCGACCAGGGACCCGCTGCGGGTCCCGACCGCCGCCAGCGCGCTCGCCGATCCGGGAAGCAGCCCGGTGCTAGGCTTGGGGCAAGTCGGGTTCGAGGGGGCCACCCTTCAGGCCGGGTACCTTCTCCACGTCCAGCTCGCTGTCACCGTACGTGCCATTAAAGGTATCGAGCTGCTCGGCATTGCCCAGAATGAGCGCAAATCCGGTTCCGGGGACACAGGACCCCACTGCTGCCCGAAGCACCGCACAAGTAATCCGGAATCACTTCGTTGCCGAAGCCTTTGCATTGCGGCAAATCCGAGACGTTCAGGCTGCGCGGGAGGTGACCATTGGTAGCGCCGCAGTTGGCTCCGCGGGGATCAGCCGGCACCACGCACTCCTGTTCAGTGAGGATAGCTCCGTCAGGAATGGCACCGGCATTCGGCCCTTTGATGGTGAAGGTGTTGCCAGGCACAAGGGTGCAGGATTGTCCGTCTCTGCAATCGCCTGCGGTCGCTGTTCCACCGGTGTAGGCCGGCGTGAACGATCCGTGCGACGCGAGGTTATAGCCATAAACCGGTAATCCGCTCAAGGGCTGGGAAAACTGGCCGTAATCCTGCTCCTTGACCTGCGCGCTGTTCGGGTAGCAGCCGTTAGCAGGCGTTGCACGCGCCAGCGATCGCGCCCATTCGGGTCGTACAGCGTGTGGATGTCCTTGCCGCCGCCCCCGGTCGCGTCCAAATACCACCCGTTGATATTCCCGTTGGTATCGGTTGTCACCCAGGCTGTTGCGCCGGCATTGCAATCGTCTGGAACCGTCCACGCTGATCGTGTTCAAGCCGTCGTTCAAATTCATGGCTACAAAGTTCGGACCACACAGAACGTTGATCGGCGTACTCGAGCACGAACCAGGCGCGCACAGCGGCGCGGCCATCTGGAGCGAGCCTGTGACGGAGTTGCTGGTCCCATACGGGTTGCCCGTTCCCGGGCTTGTGCAATCCGGCGTGGGGCTGGTCGCGCACTGGAACCGATTGAAGGCGCGCCCCGTATAGGAATAGGTAATCGTGACGGTTGTCGCGTTGAACGAGTCGTTCCCATTCGCAGGAGTGTCATAAGAGACGGTGTATCCGGTACCGTCACGATAGTTATAAAAAGAATAGTGACCAGGAGTGCCGGGCGGAGCGTTAGTGGCCCAGATATTTATTTCGTCCTGGCCACTGTAACCCGCACCGCACTCCGCAGCCCTGTTGGAAAACAGCAGGCCGTAGATTGTCGGGAAAGCCGGGTTCGTTCCGGGAGCTACAACGTTGTCGTAAAGGAAGGCTCCCAAAGGCGAAGTCGACACCGACCCAGGGGGAGGCGCTGCCGCAAAGAGGCAGTACGTGTTGCTTGCGCTGCCTGGGATCGGCGATGCCATGGTCAGCGTGCCGCTCGTTGCAAGGAAATTACCACCACCGACATTGTCTGACATTACCGACCCGGTACCAACGTATCCGCCGACATTAAAGTTGAAAGTAATTGGCGGATCATCTCCGCTCACGGTCTTGAGTACTGGCGAAGGTCCGACGGCGCCGACCGGGGCCGCAAAAGAAGTGCCCGAGGGAATTACCGTGGTGGCGAGGACAAGGCTCGCCACGATCAGACTGCCTGTACCGATTGCGCCTGCCGCTCGACCGATCACGGCTGCAAAACTTTCTCGGATATTCATCAACGGGCGTAAGTTGCGACGCGCGTTGATGGGCGCCAACCTTTTGTGCCAAGCGCTCGCAAGACACCCGATGGCTTTCGCCAACACCGATACTAAGATTGACATCGTCGCGATCTCCCCTGAATCGTTTGAATCTTTTTGATTGATCTTCTGGAGCGCCTACGCCGAGGCTGTCACTCAATCGCCCGAGTAGCTAATTGCCGGTTCGGCCAAAAGGATGATTTTCGTGACGCAAGCGCTTTACAAGGTCCCGCAAATGGTGCAGGAGACTACCACGCGCTTCTCACGACGCGCCAGCACTCCGAGCTGAAGCAGGAGCGCCACCCCAGCTTATGTAACGCTGCCCGCGGCCTAAGCGAATGCCGACTGACTCATCAACCACAGCAGTGCCGCAAAGAATGCGAGACTGACGACCGTGTCGCGGAGCCGCGTGCGCTGCACCAAAGAGGTCTGCTTTTTCCGCCGACGGTCGATGACAACCGTCGAATGCGATTCAGAATTCGTCATCGTCGTGGTCTCCGGAAAATCCCTACTGTCGTTCTAAACTGATGGGCAGAATTTCTGCACGCGGCTCAAAAAATTCTCGGACTGCTCTTGCTGCAGGCCCTGCCAAATGGCTGAATTTCGTGATTGAAGCGCTGTACAAAGTTCTGCAAATCGTGCACCGAGCCTAGCATGCGCGTGTCGACACCCGCCATCAGCGGGCGCCGGAACTGCAGGCTCCGCGCGCTTATGTTACCTCCCGGCGGTCTGCACCATCGCCGGAACGCTCTGACGGAGTGTGCCTACTTCATGTTGCTGCTGTTCGCGGTGCAAGTTGTCCAGATAACCACGCACTAGCGATCGGTAAGCGGCCAGTGCGGCCGGATCCTTGCTCAGAATCTGGTCACTGGCGGTCAGCAATTTGTCGGCCTGTGCGAAGTCGCCAAGTCCGGTGAGCGCGGCGCCCTCGGCGCCGGCGGCAACCGCCGTGGTCCAATGGGTCGGTGAAAGCGCCGCGGAATAAATTTCCTTTGATTCATGCGCGGTGCGGGCGGCCTCTGCGAACTTTCCGGTGGCGACCTGCAGGATCGCCAGATGCGCGAGGCTGGCAGCAATGTCGGGATGCGTTTTGTCGAGCAGACGCCGGCGCATATCCAGCGCCGTACGCAGGTCGCGATCGGCGGCCGCATAGTCGCCGGACAGAGTCAGCCAGAAGCCCACCCGGTTCATGATCCGCGCCACCTCCGGGTGATCGCCCGGGAACAGCGCCTGGTACATGCGCAGCGATTCCTGCAGTGTGGCAAGGCCCTGTCGCTTGTTACCACTCTCGTACTGGACGAACGCTATCTTACTCAGCGTCTCGGCCACATCCGGATGGTTGTCACCGAGCAGCTCGCGCTGCATGGTGAGCACCTCTCGATAGGTGCTCTCGGAACGGGCCAGGTCGCCCTTTTTCATGGACAGCAGCGCCAGATTGGTCAGCGCCGTGGCGATGTACGGATGCTTGTTGCCGTACAACCGACGCATCATCGCCAGCGCCTCATTGAACAGCGGCTCGGCCTTATCGTACTGGTTGTTGTCCTCGAGCATCGAGGCCAGATCGTTGATCGCCTCGGCAAGCGCCGGATGGGGCGCGGTGCCGCGCAATTTGCGCTGTACCGCAACGGCGCGTTGCATCAAAGGGATAGCGGTCTTGAGATCCCCGTCCTGATCGACGGCGTCGGCAAGTTCTTTCAGCGTGGCCGCCGTATCCTCGTTGACTTCACCGTACATCTTTTGCTGCTGCGCGAGCGCCTCGCTAAGACTCGCGCGTGCTTCCGCGTAGCGCCCTTCGTAACCGAGCACCACGCCAAGACCGTACTGTGCCTTCGCGCGCGCCTCGCGGGTGCGCTGCTCGTCCGGCTGATTCGCGAGTAACCGCAGCACCTGCCGGTAATCCTGCTCGGCGCCCTTGTAATCCGCCTGGGACATCAGGAGCCAGCCGCGGTGCGAAAAAGAATCCGTCAAAGCAAGCGGCTCGGTGCCCGTAAGTTGCTGCCGAGTGAGCAGCGCGCCGTCCAGCAGCGGGCGGGCCTGACTGTACAGACCCAGGCCCATGTAGACCGTGCCGAGCGTGTCCTTCAGGGTGGCCTGAATGGCCGGCTGGCTGGCCAGGCCGGTATTGATGCGAGCCGCACCCTTATCGAGCATCTCGCGCGCGGTGACACTGTTGCCGCGCGCCTCGCTCGGATCGGAGATCTTGAACAGATCGACCAGGAAGTTAGTGGTCTGCCGCGCGGTCTCCGCCTCGGCTTCGGCGCGAATCGTCTGGCGCTGCGCCGAATTTCGCTGAAAAATGGCATAGACCGCGAGCCCGCTGGTGATGACCATGCCCACCATGGCTGCGCAGGTGATCACGAACAATCGCCGATTACGGCGCTGGCGCTCCCGTTGTGCGAGAGCGTCGTACCCGAGTCCTAAGACACCGGCGATGACCTTGAGCTTGGCACGGCTCTTGCCGTCCTTGCCGGGTCGCGCATCGGCCGCGATCGGCTCGGTGCGAATGTGGCTTAAGGTCCCATCCGCCGCCAGCCGGAAACGAAGCGCGGGCGGGAAGCACTCCTCTTCCTCCCGGCCGGGCATATCGGTGGCGTTGGGTTCGCCACCGACGATCAGACAGAAAATCCGGTCTTCGCGGCCGAGCCGTTTGAAGGCAAGGATCTCTTCGTTGACCCATTTGGATTTCGCCGCTTGCGGCGAGCATACGACGATCTGGCAGTTGGATTGCTCAAGGGCCGCGCTGATCAGCGCACCCAGATCCGTCGCGCTCGGCAACTCCTCCCGATCCCGGAACACCGGCGACATGCGTTTGGGCACGGCGCCGCGAGCGGTCACGGTGCCAACCAGGGACTTGGGCGGGTGGTAGTACTCTAATCCCCGGTGCAGCCACTCAGCCCATTTCGTATCCCGGTGGCTATAACTGATGAATGCCCAGTATTTCGGCGAACCCGTGTGAGAATTCTTCGGTTCGGCATGCGCGGCAACCGGGGTCACGGGCATTCATCCCTCATATATAGAGTCACGCTAGCTCCAGCGAATTTAAATTATCGCCTCGGGACCAGGTCTATGCCGTCGATCGCCACAGGTCCAGCCGCGAGGAGTAAGGAAATGGCGGGTACCGGGCCAACTACTGCTGCCAATCATTGCTGCGCAGCGGTTATCAAAGGATTCCGCTGTGAGGTTTTGGGACACCTACCCAGTGAGCGCACATCTGGTTCCCTGCCCGGGGAAGCTGTTTCTTCCGACCTGCGGCCGATTGTAACGCGTACATCGGCCTGGAAAAGCACGTTACTGTGAGGAAGCTGCGTTCCGAATCGGGCCCATGATGCCTCAATGCCCGTCGGAAACCGTGTCAGCTCTTGTGATTGGCCAGTGCCTCTCGCGCTGCTATAAGCTGCCGCCAATTCGGCGCGTAATTAAGCGCATCGTCGTACTTGGCCAGCGCCTCTTTTTCATGGCCTTGTCTCAAGAGTACATCGCCCCATGTCCGGTTTACGTGCCCGTGCCCGTGAGGTTAACTGAACGCAGACCGCCTCCTCCACCGTTCACATTCAGGAAAGCGGACTTGGCCCCCTTGGTGGTCGGCTTGAAAGTCACCTTGATTGTGCAGGTCGCATGACCTGCCAGTGACTTGCCGCAATTGTTGGTCTGGGCGAACTGCCCGGCGGCAGTGCCGGTCAGCGCCACGCTGGTGATGGCTGCGGCCTTGGGGCCGGTGTTTGTCACGGTCACGGCTTTGGCGGCGCTGGCGGTGCGGATCGGACGGCTGCCAAAGGCGAGAGTTCGCGGGGTAAGTGTGAGTACGGTCCCTTGTAGCAGGTACGGGGCCGATACCCAGTCCGGCTATCAGTTCCTTCCGCAAGTATATCGCCCAGGTTATTGATGAATGCGCCGCTAATTAGGGTCACGTACGCTTTGAGTGGATCGCCTTGGTCAATTAGCGTGTTCAGATCCTGAATTTTTGTGCCGTCATTGCGCCAGAGGAAGGCGTGTGCCTGCAAGTCGCCCGCGAGATATGCCCAACCCGTTACTTGGCCCGAGGCGTTCAGGTCATTCGCTTCACTGAATGTGCCACCGAGGGTGCCGAGATCCTTCATTGGCGTCCCGTCATTCATCCACACGAAGGCATGCTGGTTGCCGGACCAGCGCGTGTCTGCCCATCCCGCTACCTGCCCCGCATCATTGAGCCCGTAAGCCTTGCTATTCCCCACACCTGCTGAGAGGGTGCCCAGATCAACGATGGTGGTACCGTCATTTTTCCATAGGAAAGCATGGGCATGATAGCCGCCACTGATTCCGGTGACCTGACCGGAGGCGTTGATGCAACATGCGGTGGTGTTATTGCCAGGGAGGCTGCCTAAATCCCGGAAGGGCGTTCCATCGTTTGCCCAAACAAAGGCGCGACCACCGCGATCACCATCAGTTGCATTCACGGCAACTTGCCCGGACGCGTTGATGACGCCGTCTTTCAGGTAAGGCCAGGTCGTGGCTTTCAAGTTACCTAGGTCAAGGATCGGCGAACCATCGCCTCTCCAGAGAAAAACGTCATCCACGCCTGTGAGGGGGTTATCAGCCACGCCTGTCACTTGTCCCAAATTGTTTACGGCGAACGCGAGGGATGATCTACCCCCGAAACCGTTTGCGATCTTTATCAGGGGTGCACCATCCCCATAGGACACGAAGCCAAATGAGCCCGTGCTGTCGGAAGCCTGGCCGGCCACCAGTCCGGACGCGTTGATGCCCACAGCTCTACTAACGGATCCCACCTCATCCGGCCCGAGATCGACCATTGGAGCACCGTTGTTCTTCCACAGGAATGCGTGCTGGTCCCCGTGCGCGTTACATGCCGTACCGGTTACTTCATCGGCCCCGTTGAGAGCAGCCACGGTAGGCACAGACGAAATACAGCCGCCCAGATAGCCGAGCGGCTTGATGCGATACATCGCCTGTGCGAACACGGTCTGGCAGGCAATGGCGAGCAAGCAGCCCAGTACCCACGTGCGAGTGTGAGCCACGGACACCGTGGGAGTGGTGCTCAAAAACATATGGATTCCCCAACCTTAAATGGCAACTGGCGCGCGTTCATAGAGCAGGCCCCCGCAATGTCCGACCAGCATGGCTCCCCGAAAAGTAGTGTCAAGCGAGGGAAATACGTATGTTTACAAAATACGGCCCGAAGCACCGGAAACGGGTCGACACCGCAGTTAACGGCACCGCCCCATTTTTTTTGGGGGACACTGACGAAGTGGGAAGTTAATAACGCCACCCCCTCGGCCCACTCGATCTTGGCAACATGGAGCGCAGCGCGTGCCGAGCATTGAGGCGACCAAATTGTTTGCTGTCGCGTGAGCGACAGCTGGCGCACAGCCCCGCTGGGATGCCCGTGGCCAGCCTACGCGCTGATGGACAACTGGACCGATGAGATTTGAAGTGAGTGACGCTTCAGCCTGGTACGAGCCGGGCTGAAGCTTGGCGCTACCCCGCTGCTACCCCGCGGATGCCTTTCTCTAATGAGACCGACTTAACCTATTGATTTGTTGGTGCCGCAGGAGAGTCTCGAACTCCCGACCCCCTGATTACAAATCAGGTGCTCTACCAACTGAGCTACTGCGGCAGGCCGGAGGCGGCTCGCATCATAGCGAATTCGACTGGCCGCGGCCTCGGCCCCAGCGTCCGGCCGACGCGGCTCCTTATATTAAGGAGTGGCTGGCGCCGCCGCCTCGGCAGACCGGGCATAGACTCCAGGCAGGAGTCGCATCCGCATTCACTCCAGCCATCAAGGCGCCCACCGCAGGCAGCGGCATCTCGCTGCTCGAGTCCACGTCGTACCAGTATTGGTCGGCCACCTGGAGCCGGGCTTTGATGATCGGCTCAAGCCCTGCCGCACGAACGGCGGTGGCACGAAGCTCGGCACCGGACTGCTCACTGAAAAGGCCTACCGAAACTTGGCCGTTGGTGGCCATCGCCGCGGCATCGCGAATGCCTGCGCGTGCCAGGCGCTTCAGCGCGCGCGCCCGGGCCTGAGGGTCGTTCAGGTTGTCGATGTACACCCAGTAGCCATCGGGAATCTCGGCTCGAGTGGATCGTTCGTGCGGATTGAAGCTCCGGGCCCGCAACGCCGTGCCCACGGAGGCGAGTGCGTCGTGGCTCAGCGGCCCGAAGCTCTGACAACGCGGAGCGGACTTCGCCTTGGCTTCCGCGGCCTTCGAGAGCGGCGGCGCAAGGCGCAATGCGGCCACCGAGGCCGACGGGGAACGCACGGTCGTCGGTTGATCGATCCAATGGGCCCAGCAGAAAAACACCACATTGACCAGAACCAGAGTTAGAACCAGGGCGCGCATCGGGCTAGTTTAGCGGGAATCAAGTGACGCGAGCAGCGCCAAGCCCTGCAACACCAGCTGATCCGAACGCGTCGTAGGGCACGCGCAGGAGCGGCGCCACCTGGACTGCTCCGCCACCGGCCAGCAGGAGTTTGGGCGATCGGCCCAGCGCCACCCGCGCTTCACCGAGCGCTCGCTCGATCAACGCGGCACAGGCCACGGTGCTCCCGGCCAGCAGCCCCGCTCGGGTACTGCGGCCGAACAGCGCAGCGCCGCTGCGGTGCCGGCTTTGTAGGGCCGCGCTTCGGTCCCGCCCGCCGGCGGATGCCCGCGGTATGGCTCAACAGCGACTCGACCATCAAGGTGGGACCGGGCACCAGCAGTCCACCGCGATGCCTGCCCGTGCGCGTCGAGGAGATCGAGCGTCAACGCGGTGCCCACGTCCACGACGAACAGCGCCCGGCCCGGGTGCAAGGCCCGCGCACCGAGCATCGCGACCCAACGGTCGGCGCCGAGCCTCCAGGTTTGCAGGTAGCCATTGCGCACGCCGGCCGAACGACGCGTGCTGCGAATGAACTGTGGCCGTGGATTGCCGCTCCGGCGCGCCGCTCGCCGCAACGCGCGCTCGAGCTCCACTCCAGCCACGCTGCACACCAGCACCCGCTCGAAGCGCCCTTGCAATACGCGCCTCGCCACACGCTCCAGTCCGCGCGCATTCCAATCCAGCGATGCGCACGCGGCCCAGGCGCTTGCCGGTCAGGGAGGCGTATTTGATTCGTGTGTTGCCGGCATCGATGAGCAATTGAGCCATTACTGCGCCCTCACGCTCACTTCCCCGGAATGAAAGAGCCGCACGTCATCGGTCCCCTGGACGCGCAGCGCTCCATCGGAATCGATGCCGCGGGCCGTGCCAACGGATTCCCCTCCCGGCAAGCTCACCTTGACCGCGCGCCCGGCGAGCGCGTCCGCTTCGGCTCCATTCCGCCGCGAAAGGCCCCAGGCCGTGGCGCTCAAATTCCATCACGCCCGCGACAATCTCGGAAACCAACAGCGCTGCCGAGCCGATTCCGGTCACACGCGGCCACGCCCAGCTCCGCCAGGTCGATCGGATTCGTGCCCTCATCCTGCACGCGGCGCGAGAGCGCTTCGCCCAGGGCGCAGTTGATGCCCACGCCAATGACCACGTAGGCCGGACCCGCGCTTTCGGCGCGCAACTCGATCAGGATGCCTCCGAGTTTCCGTTCGGCGGCCAGCAGATCATTCGGCCACTTAAGTTGCACGGGCACCCCGGCAAACGCATGCAGGGCGCGGCGCACGCACACGCCGACCGCCAGGCTCAAGGCCGACGCGCCGCGCGGAAGCGCGGGGTAGGTCCAGCCGATGCGACAGACACAGCGCGCCGCCGGGCGGCGCGAACCATTGTCGCGCGCGCCTTCCGCGCCCGGCGCTCTGGTACTCGGCCAGAAGAAAATCAAACTTTCCCACCGGGGGTTCACTGCGCTCCAGCAGCGTGCTGTTCGTCGAGGGCAACGACCAGAGCACCTCCGCCCCTCGCAAGTGCTCCCGGATGGCCGGCGGGAGCTGCGCTGCAATCCGTGTCGCATCGAGCGGCGCGGTGGGCGCAGCCAGTCGATACCCGCGGTGCGGCGCCGCCTCGATCGTCAGTCCCAGTTCCTGGAGCGCGCCTACCGCTTTCCAGATGGCGCTCCGGCTCACGGCTTGCCCGGCGGCCAGCTGCTCGCCGGAATGGATCCCGCCATCGGCAAGCGCGGCGAACACCCGCTGCACAAGGGATTCGGGCGCACGCCGGCGCAAGGTTCCGCGGAGGGCTGTTCAAGTCAGCGACCTCCGGCACTTCGGCCAGCATGCAGCGCACACCGCCACCGCCGATGCGCTCGATCGTGGGTACCGGCACCGCGAGCACGGCATCGACACAACCGGAGAGCTTTTGGAGCCCGGGGCCCGCGAGCGCCGCGTGCGCGGTCGGCGGACATCACCAGTACCGAGGAATCCCCAAGCGCTTCGTCCCAGGTGGCCAGTTCCAGCATGTTGCCGGCAAAGGAATGGACCGCGGCGCGGTCGATCTCGATCACTTCGCGCTCGCTGGCACGCAAACTTGCACAGACGCGCTCGACGATCGTCCTCGGCGATGGCGGTCGCACATACCACGGCGCAACGGGTGCCGATCCACATCATGACGTTGGTGTGGTAGTAGGGCTTGCCGCCGGCATCGCTCGCATCGAACACCACGGCCGCTGAAATTCATCGCGCGCGCCCACTCGTGCACCAGCGATTCGTCCGTTCGCGGCGAGCGGCAGGCGTAGGCCACTCGCCCGACATGATCGAGCACCAGACTGCCCGTACCCTCGAGAAACCGGCCGGAGGCTTCATGCACGCTCAGGTCAATCCGGCGACGCACCCTATAGCCCAGCGTGGCACAAACCTCGTCCACCACTTCCGCCCTCCGCTCCAGCCGACGGTTGCGACTCAACATTGAATAGAGCACCAGCGTGCCGTCGGCGTGGAAGCTGACCCAGTTGTTGGGAAACAGCGCATCGGGCTTGGCAGGACTTGGCGTGTCCTTGGCCATCACGACCTGCACGCCTTCGGACTCCAGCGCTCGACGCACACCAGCACTTTCCGCTTTTGCGATCTGTGTCAGCGTCGCGCTCTCTTCGGTGGATGCGCGCTGCATGGCATTGCTGTGCGGCGGTTTCGGAGTTAAAACCAAACGCGGCGGGCTCGATCATGAGGACCGCCCCGGCGCACTGGCGAGGCTGACCGTTCGGGCCTGATTGGCCTGCCTCGAGCGCTCGGGTCGGTTTCGGTGTTCAACCTATTCGCTTCCCAGCGGGGCGCGCCGTATGCGCTGCGTTAGAACTATATGCATGGATAATCGACATGTGCAGTCCAAAATAGGCACGTTCAAGTTACTGAATATCTATGTTATTTTACTGAAACGCGGTGGCTGGGGCCTCGAAACGTGCCCTGGTTAATTGTGCGGCGCATAGTGCCTGAGTTAGCATGCGCGCGCCGTCATCCCATCAGCTTTTCCCGGATCCACGTGGCTACCCCCAGAGTCATTCGCAAGTACGCCAATCGACGATTGTATGACGCGACCGCCAGCAGGCACGTCACGCTCGAGGACATCCGCCGCCTGATCGCCTCGGGCGAGCAGGTGCAAGTGCTTGACGATCGTTCGGGCGAGGATCTGACCCGTGCCGTGCTGTTGCAGATTATTGCCGACCAAGAGCAGTTCGGCTCCCCCGTCTTAAGCGTGCAGCTGCTCGAGGGGATTATCCGCTTCTACGGCAATCCGGTGCAGGACATGCTGTCGCGCTACCTTGAGCAGAGCCTGGGCGCCGTCATGCAGCAGCAGCGCACCGTGCAGGCGCAAATGGCCAAGGCGATGGAAACGCCCCTTGCGCCCTTTCGCCGAACTGACGCGGCAGAACATGGAGATGTGGAGCCGGATGCAGGCTCAGCTGCTCTCGGCCCTCACCCCTCGCACCTCGCAGTCCCCCGACAGCGACGCCGCGGCTTCCCCGCCCGCGAACGACCAAGTTCCCAAGCAGAAATAAAGGATCCGTATTCTATGGAGCTGAAGGGCAAGACAATTGCCGTCACCGGCGCGGCGCGCGGCATTGGCCGCGCACTGGTCGAGGACTTTTCCGCCTGCGGTGCCGATGTGGCACTGATCGACCTGCGGCTCGAGGACTTGGAAGACGCCCTCGCCGCCTGCAGGTCCCACGGCGTTACGGCGCGCGGCTACGGCGCCAATGTCGCCCGCGAAAATGAGGTCTCCTCCGCGCTCGATCGGATCGTTGCCGACTTCGGGCGTTTCGATGGCATCGTCAACAACGCCGGCATCGTCAAAGACGCGCTGCTCGTCAAGACCAAGGAAGGCGCCGTCACCGGCAAGATGAGCCTGGATCAGTGGCAGGCGGTGATCGATGTGAACCTGACCGGCGTTTTCCTGTGCGGGCGGGAAGCGGCCGAGCGTATGGTCAAGCTGGGCGGCGGGGGCGTGATCGTCAATATTTCCAGCATTTCGAGGCTGGGCAATGTCGGCCAGTCCAATTACACCGCGGCCAAGGCCGGCGTGGCCGCCATGAGCGTGGTGTGGGCGCGTGAACTGGCGCGTTACGGGATCCGGGTCGGCGCGGTGGCGCCTGGGTTTACGCACACCGGGATCCTCGATTCCATGCGTCCGGAGCTGCTCGAAAAAATGATCGCCCCGGTCCCCGTGGGCCGATTGGGTCTGCCTTCGGAAATCGCCCACGCCGTCCGGTTCATATTCGAGAACGACTTCTTTACGGGCCGGGTCATTGAAGTGGACGGGGGGCTGCGTCTATAGAATGCGTTGCGTTAGTCTGACCTTAAATCTGGAGCCTTCGTACGCGAGATATTAAATCTAATATTGTTATTTATCAATTAGTTATAAGAAAACATCACCGCCTGAATCCGGGACCCTGCAAATTCCTCTTGCAGTGCATACAAATCTGCGGTAGGATGCTTTCCTCCTAATCCCAGACCCCTTTCTCGGAGCCCACACCATGACCGACCGCAATTTCGACCCGACCGCGCTGTTCGAGACCTATCGCAATGCGTTTGCCCCCCTTCTGAATGCCCAGCACGAAGGCCTCAAGGCCCTCGAGCGCATGGCCCGCTACCAGTACGCCGTTGCCGGCGACTACATGGAGTGGACCCTCTCGCAGGCGCAGGCGTTCCTTGCCGCGAAGAGCCCGGTGGAGTTTGCTGCCAAGCAGGCCGAACTCGGTTCCAAGATCGGTGAGCAGCTGCGCGGCCGCGTGCAGGAACTGACCACGATCACGCGCGAGTCACAGAGCACGCTGAACCAGCTCTTCAACGAAGCATCGGCCAAGGTTGCCGAGCTGTCGAAGAAAGCCGCCTAAGGCGCTTCCCCTGCCGCTGACACGGATGGCCCCGGGCTGAGACCGACTCACCCGGGGCCTTTTCACACATGAGCACCACCACAGATATGACCTGCGCCGCCGCAAGCCACCGCTGCCGGTACTCACGCGCGATGCGGCCCCAAGCCGGGCGCCTGGCATCGATGACTATATGAGGGCCTGGTCCGACTGGTGGCTGAGCCTCGTGCAGCCAACCGGAACAGCAAGCCGCTCTGGCCCAGCAGTGCCATCTCGGCCAGTGCCGAGAACCTTCGCTTTGCGGTGCAGGCCGCGAGCGCACTCGCGCTGGGAGACGCCGCACCGGCTCATGGCAACGTGGCCGCTGAATTTTCCGGTGAGGCGTGGAATCACTGGCCCTTTAATCTCTATGCGCACGGCTACGCGCAGCTTGAGTCATTGGACACAGCAGGCCCTGGCCTCGGCGGCCGGCGTCTCGGCCGAAAATGCCCAGCGGCTGGAGTTCCTGCGGCGCCTGGTGCTGGGGGCGAGTTCGCCGGCGCATTATTTGCTGACCAACCCGGAACTGCTGGCCCAGACCGCCAGCGAATCCGGCGCCAATTTGCTGCGCGGCGCGCAGTATTGGCTCGAAGATGCGGCCCACATGCTCGAAGGCGGCCGCAAGGCAGGCACTGAACAGTTCAAGGTCGGTGTGCACGTGGCCGTCACGCCGGGCAAGGTCGTATTGCGCAACGAGCTGCTCGAGCTGATCCAGTACAGCCCGCACAGTCCCGATGTCTACGCCGAGCCCATCCTGATCACGCCGGCGTGGATCATGAAATATTACGTCCTTGATCTCTCGCCCGGAAACTCGCTGGTCAAGTTCCTTGTAGAGCGCGGCCACACCGTGTTCATGATGTCCTGGAAAAACCCCACCGCCGCAGATCGCGGCCTGGCGATGGACGATTACGTGCAAATGGGTCTGCGCGCCGCGCTTGATGCCGTGACCGAAATCGTGCCGGGGCAACGCGTCCATACGGTCGGCTACTGCATCGGCGGCACGCTGCTGACGATTGGCGCCGCGGCGCTGGCCGCCGCGGATGATCAGCGCATTGCCTCGATCACGCTTGCTTGCCGCGCAGACGGATTTCAGCGAACCGGGCGAACTGTCGGTTTTCATCTCCCCCAATCAGCTCGCGATGCTCGAAGTGCAGATGCAGCGCGATGGCGTACTGAGCAGCCAGAACATGGGCACGGCATTCGCACTATTGCGCGCCAATGATCTGATCTGGGCCCCGGCAGTCAACCAGTACCTCAAGGGACAGCGTGGCACGGTCAACGATCTGATGGCCTGGAATGCCGATGGCACGCGCATGCCCTGCCGGATGCACAGCGAGTACCTCAGCCGGCTGTACCTGCACAATGAACTGAGCGCGGGGACCTACACGGTGGCGGGCGAGACCATCGACTTGAAGCGCCTGACGGTGCCGATGTTCGTGGTGGGCACCGAGACCGATCACGTGGCGCCCTGGCAGTCGGTGTTCAAGACCCGCGCGCTGACGCGCTCGAAGGACTACACCTTCGTGCTGACCAGCGGCGGCCATAACGCCGGCATCATCAGCGGCGCAGTCAATCCGAAACGACGCCATCGGCTGTTGCACTGGCATGAGGGTGCCGAACCGAACCCGGTCGAATACCTGGAGACTGCGGAACTACGCACCGGCTCCTGGTGGAACAGCTGGGAGCAGTGGGTGTCCAGTCATTCTTCCGAGGCGAAAGTGGCCGCACCGCACCTTGGCAACGCCGCGGCCGGCTACCCCGCCCTCGAGGATGCTCCGGGCCAGTACGTGCGTGGCTGAAGAATCGCTGCTATTTCAGCAGCGCGGCCGTTTCGGTCAGTGACTTGTCGAAGATCTCCACCAGGCGGTCGATCTCGGCCTGCGTGATGATCAGCGGCGGGCAAATGACGATCGAATCGCGCACCGCCCGCACCATCAACCCGTTGGCAATGCACCGATCGCGCAGGATTGTTCCGGCGGTGCCTTCCTTGTCGCCGAATCGCAGATTGGTGCCGGGCTGGCGCACGATCTCCACCGCTCCGATCAGCCCGAGCGAGCGCACCTCGCCGACGATCGCGTGCGAGCGGAGCCTCTGCAAGGCCTGACTGAAGTACGGCCCGGAGATCTCGCCCGTACGCTGCACCAGGCCTTCGCGTTCCATGATTTCGATGTTGCGCAACGCCACGGCCGCGCAGGTCGGATGGCCCGAGTAGGTGTAGCCGTGAAAAAATTCGCTGTCCTTGGCGCGCAACAGTTCGATGATCTCGTGCGAGACCACCGTGGCCGAAATGGGCAGGTAACCCGAGGAGAGCCCCTTGGCCATCGTCACCAGATCCGGCTGGAGCCCGAAATGCTGAAAGCCGAACCAGCGACCGAGCCGCCCAAACCCGCAGATCACCTCATCGGCCACCAGCAGCACGCCGTGCTTCTTGCAGATCGCGCCCACGCGCTCCCAGTACGAGCGGGCTGGAATGATGACCCCGCCGGCGCCCTGCACGGGCTCGCCGATAAATGCGGCCACGCGCTCCGCACCCAGCTCGCGGATCTTCTGCTCGAGCGCATCGGCGGCCCGCGCCGCGAACCCCTCCTCGCTCTCGGCGAACCCATCGCCGAACTTGTAAGGCTGCATGACGTGCTCGATGCCGGGGATCGGCAAATCGCCCTGCGCGTGCATGTGCTTCATGCCGCCCAGGCTGGCGGCGGCCACGGTGGATCCGTGATAGGCATTCCAGCGACTGATGAAAATCTTGCGCTTGGGCTGCCCGCGCAGGTCCCAGTAGTGGCGCACCATGCGGAAGGCGGTGTCATTGGCTTCCGATCCCTGAGCTGCTGAAGAACACGTGCTGCAGGGCGCCGCCGGTGAGTCCGGCGATCTTGGCCGCCAGCTGCACCGCCGGCACGGTCGCGGTGCGGAAAAAGGTGTTGTAGAACGGCAGCTGCATCAACTGCTCGTGCGCGACGTCGGCGAGTTCGGCGCGCCCGTAGCCCACGTTGACGCACCACAGGCCTGCCATGCCGTCGAGTATCTTGTTGCCCTCGGCGTCATGGATGTAGCAGCCTTCGGCGCGCGTGATGATGCGGCTCCCGCCGAGGGTCTGCATCAGCCGATAGTTCTGCTGGGCGGGCAGGTGATGGGCCAGGTCCAGTTCGCGCAAGCGCGCGGTGCTCGGGATGGACTGCAGCGGATTGATTTTCGCGTTCATGATTTGCGCCTCGTAAGCCAATGAGTAATCGCCTGCGGAAGCTCGCGTTGCGAGCGGCCGCTGACATACATGCCGATGTGCCCGACATCGAGCCCCAGAGCCACGTAATCCATCGTGCCCACCAGGCCCTCGAGCGCCGTCGAAGCGGTGGGCGGCACCAGATGGTCCTGCTTGCCGTAGATGTTCAGTACCGGCTGCGTGATTTTCTTCAGATCGACCTTGCGCCCCCCGATCTCAAGGGTTCCCTTGAGCAGGCGGTTCTCCTGGAAGAACCAGCGCGTAAACTGCGCGAAGGCCGCGCCGGCCTGCGCCGGGCTGTCGAAGATCCATTTCTCCATCCTCATGAAGTTGTCCATCTGCGCCTGATCGCTCCCGGCATCCAGCAGGTTCACGTACTTCTGCTGCAGCAGGCGAAATGGCATCAGCGATACGTACGCCGCATTGAGCACATCGCCAGGCACCACCCCGTGCGCGGCCACCAGAGCGTCCACATCGATGCTCTGCGCCCAGCGCGAGAGCAGGTTATCGGGCGTCTTGAAGTCGACCGGCGTGACCATGGTGATCAGATTGCGGACGCGCTCGGGGTGGAGCGCGGCATAGCAGAGACTGAAGGTGCCGCCCTGGCACACGCCCAGCAGCGTCGTTGAGGGGATCTGGTGCTTGCGCAGCACCACCTCAATGCAGCGATGCAGGTAGCCGTTGATGTAATCGTTCAGATCGGTGTAGCGGTCCGCGCCGTCCGCATATCCCCAATCGATCAGGTAGACATCAACACCCAGTTCCAGCAGTCGGCGGATCAGCGAGCGGTCACGCTGCAGATCCATCATGTAGGGCCGGTTGACCAGGGCGTAGACGATCAGCACCGGCGGAAGTCCTGCGCTCTCGGCGATCGGACGGTAGCGATACAGCGTCAGCTTGTCTTCGTGGTAGAGGGCGTCCTTTTCTGAGTAGCCGAAGGTGACGTCCGCGGCGGCCTGCAGGGAGCGCAGGGTCTCGGCCAGCTTGCCCGGAATCTCGGCGAGCTCACCGAGCGCATCCGCCGGGCCCTGGGTGCCGGCCATCCCTCAGCCCCGAGTGGCCGCGAGCGCCGCCTTCAAATCGCGCAGCTGCTGATGAATGCTGTTGAGTTCCGAACGTGTTGGAAGGTCAAATTGCCGAGCCCATTCCTCCAGCAGTTCGCGCTGCGCACTGCGCAGCAGGCTTGTGGCATTGGTGAGCTCAGCCTGCGCCTGTACAAATGCGCCCGCCCGAGCCGCCTGCGCGTAGACGTTTTCGGCCGAATCCACCCACAGGTCGTAGACCTCCTTCATCGAGGCCGGTGTGGCCCCGCTCTTGAGGCGGGGCGCCAGGCGTTCGCCGAGCTCGCGCAACGCCTTGCCAATGATGTCATTCCATTGTGCGCTGACCTGCAGCTGGGCCTGCGCGCAACGCATGCCCAGCTGCGCGAGCCGCTGCAACGCCTCCTGTTGCTCGCGTGCGGGGCCGAGCGCCGGCGCCGCAAATGCGCCCCCCATGCCCGCAATGCCACCCATCCCCGGAAATCCAGCCATGCCGGGAAACGCGCCAGCGCCCGGCATGCCGCCGCCGAACGAAGCCGCCCCAGGCCAGGCGGCCGATCCGGCTGCGCCGGCGGCACTTAAGGATCCGGCGGCCCACAACTGCGCGAACTGCTGCTGGAGGGATCCGAGTCCCTCCGTAAAGGCGCGTGCGCGCTGCTCGGGGTCCGTCACCGCTGCGGCGCGCGTGAGCAGATCCCACAGTGAACGCGACACGCCCAGGTACTGCTCGCACTGCTGCATGAACTGCCGCGCGAGCGTCTCCGCTCCTGCTCCCGGCGAAGGCGCCGTCGGAGCCGGCCCTGCGCGCATCGCGGATTGACCGATTTCCGACCACTGGCGAAGGAGGTCGGCCTGCGCCTTTTGCATGGCCGCGGCCCAGTTGCCCGCCGCATCGCTCTCTGATGCCATTGCTCCTCCCACCTTATTTGTTTGTGGCGCCCCGGTAATGAAATCATACTGTACCCACGGCACCCCAAGGAGACCGTCGTGTCCAACAAGGCCATTCCGATTTTGGCAGTAATCGTGCTGGTGGGCGCTGCCTCCGCCTGGTACTGGTGGGCGCGGATTGCGCCCTCGGTCCCGCTGGAACAGGTGGGCACGCCCCTGCCGACCGAGGCGCCGCCGGCTTCCTCGATGGGCATGGGTCAACCCGTCCCCGGGCTGCCCGCGCTGGCCGACAGCGACTCCTCCTTCAACGCCGCCCTGATCGCGCTGCCCGGTGCGCAGGCGCTGGGCAGTTTGCTGCGGCCCGAAAATACGATCCGTCACCTGGTGGCCACAGTCGATAACCTGCCGCGCCATAAATTGGCGGTGGAACTCAGGCCCCTGGAGAGCACCGGCGGGAGCCTGATGGTTTCGGGCGGCGATCAACAAGCCACGCTCGATGAACACAACGGCCGGCGATACACGGCCGCGGTGGCGGTGCTCGGAACTCTCGACATGCACGCGGTCAATGATCTGTACCGGCACTACTACCCGTTGTTCCAGCGTGCCTACGAGGATCTGGGTTATCCCCAGAAGAGTTTTAACGACCGGCTGGTGGCCGTGATCGACCATTTGCTGCAGACCCCGCGTGTACCGCGACCCCTGGCGCTGGTCCGTCCCAAGGTGTTCTGGGAATTCGCCGACCCCAATCTCGAAGCGCGATCGGCGGGCCAGAAGCTGATGCTGCGACTCGGGGCGGAGAATCAGGCCATCGTGGAACGGAAATTGCGCGAACTGCGCGCGCTCCTGACCGCGCGCTCGGCGGTCCCGGCACCCGCACCCACCACTCCATAAGATTCATCGAGCACCTTAGCGCCGCATGCACAGCTCGACACCTTGGCCTCATTGGATTGCAGGAATATCCATCGCCGCGGCGGTCCTCATTTCGGGCTGCGAGACGCTCAGCCCCCAGCCCACCGCGGCGGCCACGACCATCAGCGGCAGCTGGAAGATGGATCCGGCCGCCAGCGACAACTTCGATCAGAAACTGCAGCCGCTCGTACAGCTGGTTCGTCGCCACGAGCAGCCACGCGTGATCCAGCCCGGTGACCCGGCCGCGGGCGGCGGACCGGCGCGGATCGATCCACTGACCATGCCACCGGAGGACCCGGCGAAACTGCGCACGCGCCTGGATGACCTGCGACCGGCCGCGAGCTTGCGCATTGCCCTGATCGGCGAGGGCGTCGAAATCACGCGCGATGCGGAACCGACCCGGCAGTTCCTGCCCTCGCAGTCCGTCTCGCGCATCGACACCAGCGGAGCTTCCCGTCTGGATTGCGGCTGGGACCAGGGCGCCTTCGTGATCCACGCCAAATACACCAATCATGGGGCACGCAGCTGGCGCCTGGAACATGACGCGGCCAACGACACCCTGAAGGTCACCTTCCAGGCCAATAATCCCGAGTACGGCCACCTCGAATTACACACGCTCTATCGCAGGGCAACGGGAGCTACGCCTTGAGCCAGATTTCGAACGCTGCACGTATTGATGATCCTGTCCGTGGCCTGTCAGGCCATCTCCCCGATCCGATCCGTTCAGGCGGCCGCGGACAGCGCAGGTCCGGGCTACCAGACTTTTGTCACCGGCGATGAGGGCGCGAAAACCCCGGATCCGGTCGTGGGGGGATTTTTGCTCAGTGGGGGCGGCGAGTGGAACTACGATGCCTTCCGGTGGTTCACGGCGCACGCCGGCCACGGGCACATCATCGTATTGCGCGCTTCGGGCACCACCGAGTCGCAGGACGAGTTCTACAACAACGTCAAGGGCCTCCTGTCGGTGCGCACCTTCCTGATCACCGATCGCAAGGCGGCTTCCGACCCGAAGCTCCTGGCCGCCGTGAAGGGGGCCGATGGCATCTTCATCGCCGGCGGGGATCAGTCCAACTACGTGCGGATGTGGCGCGGCACGCCGCTCAATGAACTGATCGATGCGCACGTCGCCGCCGGAAAACCGCTCGCTGGAACCAGCGCGGGGCTGGCGGTCCAGGGCCCCTGGCTCTACGGATCCATGGACGGAGGCAGCATTACATCGCCCGAGGCGATGGCCGATCCGCTCGGCAACGCGGTCACGATCGAGGGTGATTTTCTCCACAGCAAGCTTGCTGGCGCATATTTTTACCGACAGCCATTTCGACACGCGGGCGCGCATCGGCCGCCTGTTTGGATTTCTGGCCAAGACCCACACGCTCGATCCGCAGCGCGAACTGGTCGGGCTGGGGATAGATGAGAGCTCGGCCATGACCGTGGAAACCGACGGCACGGCGCGCTTCTACGCACAGGTCCCCGGCAAACACGCCTGGCTGGTTCAGCCCGGCGAGTTCGGTGCGCTCGAACCGGGCAAGCCGCTCAATCTCCCCCAGGTGCGCGTCACCGGTATCGGACCGGGCAGCACCTTTAACGTCCGGACCTTGGAAGTCGGCGCGCCGGCCTTTGTGCGAAGTTACAGCGTGGTCAACGGGGCGATCACGCGACAGACCGAGTGGGCGCCCGAATCCACCGCTCGCCCGCCGGCCGATACCGTCTTCAGCCACGGCTTCGTTTACACGGTCGACAACGTGATGCCCACCGCGCATGCACTCGCGGTGCGCGCCGGGCAGATTGTGTACGTCGGTGACGATGAGGGGGTGCAGGCTTTCTTGGGACCCAAGACCCGCCGAATCGATCTGGCCGGACGCATGCTGATGCCCGGTCTGATCGATGCGCACATGCATCCGCAATCCGGGGGATTGCACCTGCGCCATTGCGATCTTGATTATCAGCGCCTGACCGTGCCCCAATTCCAGGCCGCCATTCAGCACTGCATCGATCAGGCGCCGAAGGCCGGAGCGGACGATTGGCTGGTCGTCATCAACTGGTTCGAACAGAACATGGTGCCAGCAGGGGTCGTCCTGACGCACGAGGCGCTCGATGCCTTAAAGACGACGCGCCCGATTCTGGTGCACTCATCCTACGGTCACTCATCGCTGGTCAACGCGCGCGCCCTGGAACTCTCGCAGATCTCCGGCAGAACCCCCAATCCGAAGGACGGCCTCATTGCCCACGACGCCCAGGGCGAGCCCACGGGTCTGCTCGAGGATGCGGCGCAGGAGTTGGCCAACCGCCATCTGCCCGATCCCACGCCCGCAGAGAACCTGCAGGCCACGCGGCGCGCCCTCGTGGCGATGCGCGCGCAGGGAATCACGAGTTTCCTGGATGCTTCGACCGACACCGACACCCTGACGGCCTTTGCGAGTGTGCAGGCGGCCGGCGAGCTGACCGCGCGCGCCCATTTTGCGGTGCTGATTGATTCGATCGAGAACTACGATCCGGCGGCGGCGGTGGCAGAGGTGCTGGCGCAAAGGCGGCACTACGATCAGGGCCCCCTCGGCGCGAATCCGACCATGAGCATCGATACGGCCAAGCTGTTCCTGGACGGCGTATTCTCGGCGCCGGCTTACACGGGAGTCATGCTGCAGCCGTACTTCGAAAATACCGGCACGACCGAGAAGCCCGATTGGCGGCCGGGCGACAATCTTGGGCCCCCGCCCTACTTTTCCCAGCAGCAACTGGACGACACTTTGTCGAGGCTCGCGGCCGCCGGCATCAATCCGCACATGCACGCGGACGGCGACGGTGCCGTTCGCGAGGGCCTCAACGCCGTGGCCATGATGCGCAAGAACTCCCCGTATGAAAATGTACGACCGGCCATCGCCCACGATGAAATCGTCGACCCGGGTGACTATCCGCGCTATGCCGAACTGGGCGTGCTGCCGGTCCTCTCGTTTCAGTGGGAAAAGCCGGACGCCGATGTCAATGCGCAGACGATCGGCTATCTGGGCCCGGTGCGCGCCGCGTTGTGCGAACCGGCGGGAATCCTGAAAATCTACGGCGCGAGGATCGTGTTCGGAAGCGACTGGCCCGTCAATCGCCTCGATGAGTGGCTGGCCATGCAGGTGGCGGTGACGCGCGCCGCAACCGGCGATGACGCCGTGCGATACCCGGGCCGTCTGGGAATTGATCCGGGGCTCACAATCGCCGAGGCGGTGCGGGCCATGACACTGAATGCGGCCTACAGCCTGCGGGAAGATCCGGTGGCCGGTTCGCTGGAGCTCGGAAAATTTGCGGACCTGATCATCATCGACCGGAATCTCATGCAGATCGCGCCTGAGAAGATCGCCAAGACGCAGGTCCTGCTGACCATGGTGGGCGGCCGGGTCGTATTCCAGTCACCGGTTCTTTAGGGAGCGCCCTTACTTCGGGCGGGCCTGCCCACAGGCGTTCTATCAAGAGCCCGAGGCCCGGGCAGGCCGTGATTTAGAGTGCGGAGTCGTCCAGTTCGCCCGTGCGAATGCGCACCACGCGGCGTATGTCGGTGACAAAAATCTTGCCGTCGCCCACCTTGCCGGTCTTCGCCGCCTTGACGATCGCATCGACCACCTGATCGACCAGGTCATCGCGCACGCCCACCTCGATGCGGGTCTTGGGCACGAAGTCCACGACGTATTCGGCGCCCCGGTACAACTCGGTATGGCCGCGTTGCCGGCCGAAGCCCTTGACCTCAGTGACCGTCATGCCCGATATCCCGAGCTCGGAGAGCGCCGAACGCACTTCGTCGAGTTTGAAAGGCTTGATAACGGCCGTGATCAGTTTCATGACGCTTCCTCGAGGCCAGACGCTCCGGTATCGGTATCGTAGCTCAAAACCGGCGCCTATTAACGCTCGCGCGAGGCCAGTGCTTCAGCGACCACGGCGTCCACGCTGCTGCCGCTGAGTGCTCGGCCGGTCATGCCGGGCCACGCCGCCAGAGTCAGCACTTCAAAGACCGGATCTTTCAGGCGTGCGAGGCGCAGCTTGCAGCCGTTGCGCCGCACCTGCGCCGCGAACTGGCCGAGCGCTTCCACGGCGGTGCCATCCAGATCGGGCGATTCCTCCAGGCTCAACACGAGCGTTTCTGTCGAGGGTGAGCCGGCCAGGCGGGCCGCGGCGCTGTCGAGCACCGCCTCGACGTTGGCGAAGAACAGCGGTTCCTCGGGACGCAGGATCAGCACTCCGGGCACCATCACGACATCGGGGTGCGCTGCGGCGCTGACAAAATCATGCCCACCGGCCACTCGCCCGAGCACGCTGATGCGCGGTTGCGACAGTTTCCGCAGCAACATCACCAGACTGACCGCAATCGCCACGATCAATCCATTGAGCACGCCGAGCACCAGCACGGCCGCAACGGCGCTCGCCATGACCAGCCGATCGCGCTTCCACACCAGGTAGGGACGGAGCGGCACCAGGCTCGCCGCGTGCCGCATGGCGAAGATCACGATCGCGGCCAATACCGGCTCTGGGATGCGAGCCACCCACGGCTGCAGGAAGCACAGGGCGGCGGCCACGCCGAGCGCAGCGGCCACACCCACCAGGCGCGAGTGCGCCCCCAGGGATTCGTTCGTGTACGTGGCCGAGTAGCCCGCCCCGACCGGCACTCCCTGGAACAGCCCGGAGGCTACATTCGCAAAGCCCAGCGCCAGCAACTCACGATTGACGTTCAGCGAGTCGCCATGGCGCAGGGCGCAGCTGCGCACGGCGCCATAACTCTCGGCGAACAAGATCAGCATCAGGGCGAGCGAGAGCTCGGCGGCGCGGGCCCACTGTTCGATATCCAGCGCCGGCATTTGCAGGTGCGCATTGCTCAGTTTGATCTCACCGACCAGCGCAATTCCCGCACCGTGGGCACCAAGCAAGGGAAGGCAGGCGACCGTCAGCACCAGCACCACCAGAGCGCCCGGGATTCTCGGCCAGCGGCGCAGCAGAACCAGCACCGCCAGCGCGACAAGACCCAGCAACACGCTTGCCGTGTGCCACTGGGCACGTCTTGCAAACAGCTCGATCAACAACGGCCCCAGGGAGGTGTTCGCGGCGTGCAGCCCACACAATTTAGCCAGCTGCTTTGCGGTGATCACCACCGCGATGCCGAGGGAAAATCCGCGCACCACGGGCCGCGCGATGTACTGCGCCAGGCGCCCCAGTTGCAGGGCGCTGCAGGCCAGGAAAAGCACGCCCGCCATCATGACCATGCCCGCAGCGAGCTCAAGAGCCTGCGCGCCCCGCACGTTGGTCATCGTATGCAGGGCCGCCGCCAGCACCGCGGCCGATGAGGAGGTCGCCGACACGATCGCGAAGCGGCTGCTGCCGAACAAGCCATAGACGATCAGTCCTGCCAGGGCGCCCAGCAGACCGCTGAGCGGTGGCAGGCCGGCGATGCCGGCATAGGCGACGGCCTCGGGCAAGACCAGACCCGAGATCGCCAGACCGGCGATGAGATCCGGCCAGTACACTTTCACGGCGTGCGACCCGCCCAACCCGGAAGGTAGCGGGCCGCGGCGGACTTGGCGAGCTTGACGCCCGCCCGCACGACGAGCGGTGATCGGCGCCGCACCTTGCCCGCGCCTAGGTGAGCACGAAAAAAGTCGGCCCACAGAAATTCCGCATAGGGCAACACGCTCTTCGCGTAACCACCGGCCTCGTGCACGCGGTTGGCCAGACTGCGGTACGGGTCGTCCCGCAACTGGCTCAGATGTTTCGGAATCTCGCGGCAATCGCGCCTGCGGCCGTGGTCATCGAACGGATGAGCCCAGGCACGAAACTCCATGACGCGCCAGAACACCTCCGGCGTGAGCCAGGACAAGTCATCCTGCACGGCGATCCAGACGTGATGTACGCCCTCTTCGATCAGTGCGAGTCCCAGGTGGTGATGATCGATGATGAAATAGCGCTGCTTCAGACCCAGGACGGCGGGAAAGACCTGCTGCTGCAGCGCCTCGCGGCGCTCTTTCTTGTCCAGAGCGGCCCATTCGCGGCGCTTGATCGCCACTTCCGCCAGTCCCACCGTCATTTGCGTCGGTCTAAGCCGTTCCGGGTCCTCGCTCACCAGGTGATGGTGCAGGTGTAATTCGGGCCACATAAGCCGTCTCCCCGGTCAACGAACCAAAGCGCCAGTGTACGACAGCCTTGTAATTACCTAGGTTGCGAGCGTCTGTGCAAGATGCGCGCACCGGCTCATTCGTGTGGCGCGGCGGGGTGTCGGAGCTTCGGCCCGTGCGCCCTTTGGCTCGGCAATCCGCCCGGCTTAAGTCGCATCGGGCACTATATAAACCATCCGCCCCGGCACCTACTCCAAGATCACATGGTCGGCGATAACTTCGAAGACTTGTACCGTGCCCACGTGGGGCAGGTATACGGGCTTTGCCTGCGGCTTACGGGCCAGCCGGCGCTGGCCGAGGACTGCACGCAGGAATGCTTCATATCGGCCTGGCGCGCGCTTGCCCTCCTTCGAGGGCCGCAGCCAGATGTCGACCTGGCTGCACCGCATAGCGGTCAACACGGTGCTCGCGCACCGGCGGCGCAGGCCGGGGGACGCGATGAAGGAGGCCGAGGTGCTCGATGATGATGCCGCGCAGGTGCCCGATCACACCGAAGCCTCGGGCACGGTGGATGTTGAAGCGGCCCTCGATCGGCTCCCTCCGGGGGCCCGCGATGTCGTGGTGCTCGTCGGAGTCTACGGTCACAGCCACGAGGAGGCCGCTCGCATGCTCGGAATTGCCACGGGCACAAGCAAGGCGCAGCTGCACCGAGGTCGCAAGCTCCTGGCACAGCAATTGGGCATCGCATTGGAGGCCGCATGAACCAGCGCAAGTTTGATTCCGTCGATGCCGCACTGGAAAGCGTGCGACGCGAAATTCAACCCGGGCGCGACCTGTGGGCTGGGATCGCCCGCGAGTTGGGCGACCCCGACGATCGCAAGGGCGCACCGACGGATCTGACGGGTGTGCGTGCTGCGCGCGAGGCGCGTGCGGTGCGCGTGCCATGGCCGCTGGCGATGGCCGCCAGCCTCGGGGTGGTTTGCCTCATCGCTGCCTTGTGCTGGTCGGTGATCCATCAACGTGGCGGGCCCGACTTGTTGGCGCAAGGCTCCCTCATCGGCGGTCCCCGGCAATACACCGGTGAGTTTCGGGCCGCCGCAGAATGCCTCCTACGTCGCGGCGAGCGCGGCCATGGAGCGCACCTTCAACGAACGCATCAAGCTGCTCGCCCCTGCCACCCGAGTGCGGGTGCAGGCGGATCTGGAAACCATCCGCCGGGCCAACGAAGACTTACGCAAGGCACTGGCGCAAGACCCTGCCAGCCCACTGCTGTTGCAGCTCCTGCACAGCACCTGGCAGCAGGAGATCGACCTGTACACCAGCGTGGCGCAGTCCACCGAACCCCTATTGATGAGGAGAACCTAAGCCATGAACAACACCAAACAGCTGGCAAGACACGCCCGTGCGTGGAACTCTGGCCGCCGCCGTCCTGCTCGCGGGACTGACACTGCCGAGCTGGGCCGCATCGCGTCCCTTCAGCGCACAAAAGCCCGCAGATCCGGCCGGCACGGTCGAGGTCGTCAACGTCGAGGGTTCGATCGAGATCAGCGGCTGGGACCAGCCGACGGTGGACGTCAGCGGCCATGTCGGTGAGCGGGTCGAACGGGTCGATGTCACCAGCAGCGCCAATCACACCACGATACGGGTGGTGCTGCCGAACGGAAGCAACTGGGGTGGCGACAGCGAGGCGCACCTGAAAATCCGCGTGCCGCAGAAAAGCGCGCTGGAAGTTTCCCTGGTCAGCTCGGATCTGAGAATTTCCGGGGTCAGCGGAAGCCAGCACCTGCAGACCGTCAGCGGCGACATTGCCGGGGAGGCGAACGGTGACCTGCAGATCAGCAGCGTCAGCGGTGATGTGCGATTGGCGGCGCACAACACGCACAATACGCAAGTCAAAACGGTCAGTGGCGACATCAACATCGGCGGCCCCGATGGCACGATCCAGGTCAATACCGTCAGCGGCGATGCGACCCTGACGCTCGGCACGGTCTCGCGCGCGCACTTTGAATCGGTGTCCGGAGGCCTCAGCGTCACCGCGGCGGCGCTCGCTCCCTCGGGCCAGCTCGAGGCCACTTCGGTCAGCGGCGATCTGGGCGTGCATTTCACGGCGCTTCCCGATGCGGATATTGACGTGCAGACCTTCAGCGGCGAGATCAGCAATTGCTTCGGGCCCAAACCCGTCGAACAGCAGTACGGACCGGGCAATCGGCTCAGTTTCCGCAGCGGCAAGGGCGGCGGTCGCGTGCACATCGACACCAAGAGCGGCGACGTCGCGCTCTGCAACACCAAGTAGAGCGGCCTTAGGCCGGCTCTTGAGCCCGGCCTAAGGCCCTCCTCTGGCCTCGGCCCGCCCTTTCGTCCCCATTCTTAAGGGCGGCCGAGAGTCCGGAGGTTCGCTACCCCAGGCCTCGAAAAGCGCCATAATCGGGCAGGGGCTTTCTTTCGGGGGCGGCACACGGCGCTGACCGGCACTTCACTGGCATATAAGCTGTTGATTTATATAACAATTATTATGAAACTTTGCGCCTGACCGTGGGTTATGCATTTAAGTGATGACACTCCAGTGCAGACCCCTAAGCAGGACGGCAACCGGCAGGCCGAGTTCACGAAATTCATGCGCACCTACCAGAACATGGTTTTCTCCACGGCGGCTCGCCTGAGCGGCAATGACACGCAGGCCGAAGACATCGCCCAGGAAGTGTTTCTGCGCGCACACCGCAAGTTCGATGAACTGCGCGACAACCCACGCGCCGCGGGCTGGCTGAAGACCGTCGCCACGAACCTGACCTTCACGTACCTCACCCGTTACCGCAAACGCTGGGTATTTTTCTCCCAGCTGCAGCCGGCCGATGAAGGCGAGGACGATCCGGTGCTCGATTTTGCCTCCGATGAATCGGTGGTGGAGGAAGTGCGCGACGATGAGCGGCACGAATACGTGGAAGCGGCGCTGAAGGAGTTGCCCGAACACCAGCGCGTGCCGCTGGTGCTGTACCACTTTGAGGAAATGCCCTACGAGGACATTGCGCAACGTCTGCGCGTTTCCCTGCCCAAGGTCAAGACCGATATCCATCGCGCGCGCCAGTCGCTGGCCAAAATACTCGAACGCCGTGGCATCACGGCCGATCAACTGGGGGCTTAGATGTCCAACCTGAACAAGCCACCGCGCGATGAGCGAGAGCTCGAACAGTACGTCGGCAAGTTACTGAGCCGCCAGCCCTTGCGTCGAGGCCCCATCGACGCTCGAAACGCGCGTCCTGCGTGAACTCGCGGTACGCGCCGCAAGACCCTGGTGGTTGCAAGGATTTAGCCGCTGGCCCGCTGGCCGCACGCGTGCTGTTCCTGCCCTTGGGGCTTGGACTGGTCCAGCTGTCCTTCGTGACCACCGGGCGCCTGATGTCATTGTGGCAGACGCTGCAGACTTCCTCGCCCGCCAGCAGCGCGCAGTCCGGCCTGCAAACGCTCAACAACCTCGGCCAGGCGCTGCAGACCCTCGGCAATATGGTGACGCGCGGCATATCACCGGTGTGGATCTACGGGGGCATCGGGCTGGCACTTTTCCTCTACGCGGCGTTGTTTGGACTTGGCGCTGCGGCCTTCCGCACCTTGATCGTTTCTCCAGAACCTGTTCGGTATTCCACATGAAAAAAACAATTCTATCCGCGTGCCTCGCGCTGGCCCTGGCGAGCCTGTTCGCCGGCCTGCCCTTAGTGAATGCGACCACCACCATTACGGCGACCGCGAGCACCTCTGCGGCCGCAACGGCCGAGAAAGTCCGAGAAGTCCGAGAAGTCCGAGAAGCCGCACGATGCGGACGATTCGCACGGCGTACACATCACGATCAAGGCGGGGACCGATGCCGACAGTGATTCGGATGACCGACAAGGACGCCGAATCCGACACCAAGGACACGGACGAGCGCGACAACTCACTGGTCGCCATCGGTCATGACTCCACGCTCGCGAGCGGAAAGCGCGCCACGGCCGTCGTCTCGGTACTGGGCTCATCGACGAGCGCGGGCGAGGTCGATGAGGCCGTAGTGTCGGTTTTGGGCAATACCCACGTCACAGGACCTGTGGGCGATGCGGCCGTCGCTGTATTCGGCAACACCTACGTGGACAGCCGCGTCGGGGACGCCGTGGTCGCGGTATTTGGCAACGTCGAGCTCGGCCCGCACGCGGACGTGCACGGCGATGTGGTCGCAATCGGCGGGGACCTGATCAAGGATCCTGCCGCAGTCGTCCACGGCAACATACAAAACGTGCTGCTGTTCGGCCACATGGGCAACTACGAGTGGTTGCGGACCTGGGTCCACAACTGCCTGATGTATGGGCGGCCATTGGCCTTGGTGCCGGGCCTGGGCTGGGCTTGGACCATGGCCGTGAGCTTCCTGGTTGTGTACCTGCTGATCGCCCTGCTGTTCCCGGCCGCAGTCAATCAGTGCGTGCGCACGATGGAGACCAGTCCCGGTCGCACCACGCTGACTTCGCTGTTCACGTTCATTTGCAAGCCGATCGTGTTCCTGCTGTTGCTGGTCACGGTGATTGGCTCGATCCTGATTCCATTCCTCGGCTTTGCGCTGTTTATGGCCGGCCTGTTTGGCAAGTCCGTGGCGCTGGCCTGGCTGGGTCGTCGTGCCCTGCCCTCACGCGATTCGGATCGCGAATACCCGCCGGTCGTCGCCGTGCTGGTCGGCGGATTGATGGCCCTGGTGCTGTACGTGGTGCCGGTGCTCGGCTTCATCGCCTACAAGGCGCTGGATGTGCTGGGACTGGGCATCGTCATCTACACGCTGGTGCTGATCCTGCGCGCCCGCCGCGCCGCAGTTGCTTCGCCGCAGGCGGCAGCAGCCTCGACGGCGAGTCCGCTTGAAGGCGTCGCAGCGGGGCAAGGATCGCCGGAGGCCTCCGCAGACGCCGCGGCCGCTCAGGCACCGCCGGCCGGCCGCGCCCGCTCAACCCAAGGTATCCCTCGAACTTTCCAATCGTGCCGGCTTCTGGATTCGCACTGGCGCTTTGCTGCTCGATCTGATTTTGGTGGCGATCGTCTGCGGCGTCACTCGACTCCCGACCCACCACGGCCTGCTGCTGATTCTCGCCGCTTATGGCGCGGTGATGTGGAAACTGCGCGGCACCACCATCGGCGGAATCGTGTGCGGCTTGCGTGTGGCGCGCCTGGATGGACGCCCGATCGACTGGCCAACGGCAGTCACGCGGGCGCTGGGCAGTTTCCTGTCACTCTTTATAGTCGGGCTGGGATTTATCTGGGTGGTGTTCGACCAGGAACGTCAGTCCTGGCACGACAAGATCGCCGGTACCGTCGTGGTACACGCGCCGCGGGGCACGCCGCTGGTTTGAACGAATAGGATCGGCGTGCCGCCGAGTTATTCTATTTAAGGTTCTCGTCGAACCACCGGTAGCCGTAATACAGGCCTACGGCCCCAGTGAGCGCGCTGACCAGGACGGCCAGCGGCAACCCGGCGTAGGCGCCGAGCCACCAGCCCAGCGCACCGCCAACCGAGGCGGCAGTCCAACCGATGATGTTGCGCATTGTGGTGCAGTGCCCTTCGATTCGGTCATTATAGTGGGGACGCGACTGTCCACCGGTCGCCCTGGACAGCTGGATAAAAACATGCGGACGGTCGAAGGGTCTTATACGCCCGCCAAGAATGCGTGTGCACTGTGGTTCACGCTTGCTCTGGTGCTCGCACTGGCGGTTTTTACGAAGTGGGCGGACCGACCCGCCCGCTGCCCAATCGGCCGACGCTCCGGCGAATGTTTTCTCGGCCACCCGAGCGGCGGTTCTCCTCAAGTCGCTGGTGGGCACCGGAATCCCGCATCCTCTCGCCAGCGCGGCCGACGCGGCGATTCGCGAAAAACTCGTGCAGCAATTGAATGCGCTGGGCATCGCCACCGAATTGCAGGAAGGCTGGGTGTGCGATGTCGAGTTCGCCTGCGGCCGCGCCGTCAACATCATCGGGCGCATTGAGGGTACCGAGCCTGACGGCGGCGCCGTGTTGCTCGCCGCGCACTACGATTCCGTGCCCGCAGGCCCCGGCGCAGGGGACGACGGCGTAGGGGTGGCCTCGGTCCTCGAAATCGCACGCGTCCTCAAGCAGCAACCCGCGCCCCGCCATCCCATCATCCTTCTAATTGACGAAGGCGAAGAAGCGGGTTTGCTGGGCGCGCGGCTGTTCGTGGCCGGACGCCCGGAGGCGCACGCCATCAAGGCCGCCGTCAATCTCGATGCGCGCGGTGACTCGGGACCGAGCCTGATGTTCGAGACCGGCCCGGCCACGAACTGGTCGCTGCGAATGTTCGCAGGTGCGGCGGCACGCCCGATGAGCAACTCGCTCTATTATTTCGTCTACAAGTTATTGCCGAATGACACGGACTTTACGGTCTTCAAGGCCGCCGGCTACGAAGGCTTCAATTTTGCGTTGATCGGCGACGTCGAGCGCTACCATACCCCGCAGGACAGTTTCGAAAACCTGGAATTGGCCAGCCTCCAGCACCAGGGTCAAAACGCGCTCTCCGATCGTGCAGGCGCTGGCAACGACCGACCTCACCGCTCCCCCGGCCGCGGGCGCGGTGTTTTTTGATCTTTTCTCCCGCGCGCTCTGGCATTGGCCGGCCAGCTGGTCGCCATGGTTGGGCATGATATTCACGGGCGCGCTCATCTTTGCACTCTGGCGCCTCAAGCGGCACGTCGGCGTGTCCGCTCAAGGCGTGGTCTATGCCTTGGCCGCGCTGGTACTCGGGTGGATGGGCGTGCTTATCGTCAGCGCGCTGTTTTTGGCCATCGTGCGTATGGTCGGCGCCGTTCCGCCCGCGGCCGCCTATTCCTGGGCGGCGTATCCCGGCGGGATGCATGCGGCCTGTGTGGCGCTCGCGCTGCTGGCACCTGCGTGCGCCGTAAGACTCTTCCGCCGACGCATCAATGCCTGGAATCTGTGGGTGGCGTATCTGACACTGCACGCCGCTCTGGCGTTGCTGTGCGCCCTCTTGTTTCCCGAGCTCAGTTACCTGTTCCTGGTCCCAGTGTCGGCGGGCTTGATCGGAGCATTGCTCGCGCTGCGTATTGTGCGCACAGTGCCGACCACAAAGTCGCTCCCGGCGCTCGCCGTGGCGCTGCCGCTGGTGGGAGCGGCCATCACTTTCATACCTATCCTGCTGTTGCTCTATCCTGCGTTGGGTGCCGATGCCTGGCCCATCATTACGGCACTGGCCGGGCTGGCGGCGCTGGGTCTTGCACCCTACCTCGCGGAGACACGAGCTCGCGATCACCGCCTTTATTTCGGCGCGGCCGCTGTCACGGCGTTACTGGGCGGTGTCGTCACGTCATTCATGCCGGCGTACACAACGCAGATGCCACAACGCACCCTGCTGTGGTATCTGCTCGATGTCGATTCGGGGCGCGCCGCGTGGCTCCTGCAGCCCGATTCAAAACGCCTGCCCCCGCAACTTGCGCTTCACGCCACGCAGCACGCACCGCAGGCCCCATTGCCGGCAGGGATTATCTCCGGCCCTGTGACCGCGACGGCTCCGCATCAGGATTATCCGGCGCCGCAACTACAGGTCGCTTGGTGTGGAAAAACGCGCCGGCAAGGTCCTGTATCACCTCCATGTGCGTTCGGCCCGCAATGCACCCGAGATCGAATTGGCCATTGCGGAGGACCGGCCCGTGGAAGTGACGCTCGATGTGGACGCGGAGCACAGGGTGCCGGCGCATTTCTGGCGCGCGGCGGACGGCAGTCGATGGCTCCAGTTGATCGGCGTGACCGCCGACGGCCTTGATCTGACCCTCGAAACATCAAGTGTGGCCGATCTGGCCCTGACCGTGGTGGACCGATCCTACGGCGTACCGGTGATAGCCGATGGGCTGCGGAGCGCGCAACCGGGCCTGACTACCCAGTCGCAGGACGGAGACCTGACTATCCTCTACCGGTCGGTGCGCTTAAGCGCCACCGAGAGTCGCGTCCGGTACGTAGCACTTCCTCGATGAGCATGCTGAGGTCCTCGGTGCGCGTGCGATGATTGACAATCGCGGCGCGCAGGCAATAACTGCCGGCCAGCGTGGTGTACGAAGGCGCGACCACTCCTCCTTCGTGCAGGCGAATCAACAGTTCTTCGTTCAGCGTATTCAGCTGCTGTTGTGAACCGCCCTTACCGCGGTAGCGGAAACACACGATATTGAGGACCACGGGCGCCATCAGTTCGAGCTCGGGGGCGGCGCTCACCAGCTCGGCCAGGTGCTTTGCCTGAGCGATGTTCTGTTCGATCAGTCGACCGTACTTCTGGAGGCCGTGCTCCTTGAATGAGAGCCACACCTTAAGTGCCCGGAATCCGCGGGACAACTCCACCCCGTACTCGCTGAACCAGTCTGACCCGCTCGCCAATCCGCGCTGCGCGTGCGCGAGGTACTCCGGAGTCAGCGAGAACGCGGCGCGGTGAGATTTGCGATCGCGCACCAGGACGCAACCGGCCTCGAACGGCAGATGAAGCCATTTGTGCAGGTCGAGCGCTACGGAGTCGGCCGATTCCATGCCGCGGAGCAAATGATTCTGGTTCGGCGCCAATGCCGCCACTGCGCCGATGGCGCCATCGACATGAAACCACATACGCTCGCGCTTGCAAAAAGCCGCCAGCGCGCTCAAGTCATCGACCGATCCCGTATTGATGGTCCCCGCCGAACCGACGACAGCGCACGGCTGCAGTCCCGCGGCGCGGTCGGCCGCCACCGCAGCGGCGAGCGCGTCCATGTCGATGCGGTAGCGATCATCGATCCGTATCTTGTGCAGTGACCGGGCTCCATGGCCGAGAAGCTCGACCGCCTTTTGCATACAGCTGTGCACTTCGGTGGAGGCATAAAACCTCAATGGCTTCGCCAGCGCCGCAACGCCTTCGCTCCTCACGTCGATAGGCCCGCCCACGCTGCGCGCCACAGCCAGCGCGACGAGATTGGCCATCGAGGCCCCGCTGACCAGCAGTCCGCTGCTATCCAGAGGCAGGCCAACGATTTCCTTGCACCAGTCGAGCACCTGGCTTTCGACCAGGTTGCCGACGTGATTGCCACCACCCATATTCGGATTGACGGTGGACGCCAGAAAGTCACCCAGCGCGCCGAAGGCGGTCCCGTTGCCCATATACCATCCCCAGAAGCGCGGATGCGTATTGCCCATCTGATAGGGCATGACCCAGTTGCGAAAATCCTGGTAAGCGTGCTCGGCGCCTTCGGGCAGTTGCGGGGGAGGCGCGTGAAATCTGGCGGCGACCTCCCCAGGCGTGGCTTGCCACACCGGTCTTTGCCGGGTTTGCTGCAGATAATCGATCGCATCGTCGACCGCGCGATGCGTCAACTTCCTCAGCTGGGACCAATCTTCGGGATCGAGAGTTTCCTGCGTAAGAACGTCGCTCATGATTTCCTCTTGCTTTCAAATTCGACACCGGCTCGCGGCGGCGTAGATAATCGCGGTAATGCATCGCTCCTGCAATACTTGAAATGAGCCGCTTGACACTGACGCTGGTGCCCATCGCCAAGGTTGCACCGACGCCTTGGCGAAATGGTGGTGGCGTGACGCGAGAACTGCTGGCCTGGCCGAGTCCTGATGACTGGTTGCTGCGCGTGAGCGTGGCGGATATCAGTGCATCCGGTCCGTTTTCAGTGTACCCGGGTATCGATCGTTGGTTTGCGGTGCTCGAGGGGGACGCCGTGCGACTGGACACGGCCGGCGCAGAATCCAGGGAGTTGACCGCGGTGCAGCCGGACCTGTACCCGTTCTCGGGCGATGTGGCTACTCATTGCACATTGCTCGGAACGCAGACACGCGATTTCAATCTGATGGCGGAGCGTGCGCGCCTCCGAGTAACGCAGCAATCACTCCAAGAGTGCCCTGTGCTCAGGACGCGCGCCGCCATTGTGGGGCTGTTTGTCGCTCAGGCCGCCGAGCTGCGTCAGGAAACTAAATCATCCCGACCACTGGCTGCATTGACTTTGGCCTGGTGGTCCAACGCGGACGGCGAGCGGCTGTCGCTACAGCTTGAATCTGAAAATGTACGCGGCTGGTGGTTCGAGGCGGATCCCGTGCGGCGCCTGTCCTAGCCTCGAACCTAGAGGACCCGCTGCAGGAAAGCGGCGACCGCCGCCAGTTCCTCTGCGCAAACGGAATGCGCCATCGGATAGCTGTGCCACTCGACCGCGTAGCCGGCCGCCTCCAGAAGCGCTCGTGCGCTCTCGCCCAGACCCGGCTCGACGACAGGATCGAACGATCCGTGGGCCAACAAAATGGGCGTGCCATGGTTGGAGGCATGCCGCTCGGCGGAAAATGTCGCAGCGATCGGCATGTAGCAGGACAATCCGATGATGCCGGCAATCTTTTCGGGCAGGCGGGTGCCTGCAAAGAGTGCCATCGCTCCGCCCTGGGAAAACCCGGCGAGCACGATGCGCTCGCTGGTAACGCCACGTTCATTCTCACGACGGATCAATGTCTGCAGCGCCACGTAAGAACTGCGTACGCCGGCCTCGTCCTCTGCGGCACGGCGATTGAGCTGGACGATGTCGTACCAAGCCCGCATCGGCATACCACCGTTGAGTGTTACCGGGCGGACCGGAGCGTGCGGAAACACAAACCTCAGTGTTCGGGATTGCCCCTGCATCAATTGCGGCACCGCGGGCTCAAAATCGTGGCCGTCAGCCCCGAGGCCATGCAACCAGATGACCGAAGCGGTGGGATTGGGGCCGGTGGCGATTTCCACGCTTGCCAGTGCAGGATGCGTCATGCCCGCCAAGCTAGCCTCTTTGCAGTCCGCAATTCAACCCCAGCGGTGCAACTGAGTTAAAATCCAAACCCTGCAGGTGCATGGCTGCGGTAGCTCCACACCCACTTGGCCACGCCGTGGCCCTAGTTCCGGTCCTTGCCTAAAAAGGTGCTCAACTGAGCGATCTGTCCTTATACCTGCTCACGGTGCTGATCTGGGGTTCCACCTGGTTTGCCATCAAGCTGCAATTAGGCGTCGTGCCCCCGGCAGTCTCTGTCACATGGCGCTTCCTGGCAGCCGCTGCCATGTTGCTGGGCTACGCTTTGGTGCGTGGGCTCCCGCTTCGATTCAGCACCCGGGATCACTTGTGGATGGCGCTTGCAGGGCCTGCTGCTCTTTTGTCTCAACTATGTGGGTTTTTATCTGGCGGAGCAGTCGATTCCCTCTGGCCTCGCCGCACTGATCTGCTCGATGCTGACGATCGGCAATATCATTGGCATGCGGGTGTTTTTCAAGGTGCACACACAGCTGATGAACCTGACGGGAGCCGCGATCGGAATCGCAGGCGTCCTGGTGTTGTTCTGGCCCGATCTGCGCTCGATATCCGCCACAAACGCCACCGCAATCGGCGTCATGTTAGGTGCGGGCGCGACGCTCAGCGCATCCCTTGGCAACATGGTGGCGACACGCAACCAGCGCCATCACCTGCCGATACTGCAAGTCAACGGCTTGGCGATGCTCTACGGAGCGGCGATCACTGGATTGGCCGCGGCAGCCTTGCACGAGAAATTCACCTTCGACACTTCCTGGCGCTACCTGAGCTCATTGGCCTACCTCGCCGTGTTTGGGTCGATCGTCGCCTTCGGTGCTTATCTGACATTGATGAAGCGCATCGGAGCACACCGCGCGGGCTACACGATGGTCGCCATTCCGGTGGTCGCCTTGCTGATCTCGACATGGCTGGAGAATTTGCGCTGGACCGCAAATCTTTGGATCGGAGTCGCCCTGTGCCTGCTGGGCAATGTGCTGGTGCTTGGCCCACAGGCCCTCGGCCGCCCGCGAGACGATATCTAAAAATCGGCCGTAAGGGTCAGCCCGAAGCTGCGTCCGCGCTCGCTGACTACAAGGCCCGATGAGTCGATCATCATGGCGTTCGAATCGCCCACATCCTGAGCGTCGAAACGTGCCACTCCGGGATGCCCGAACACGGTAAACTCGTACCTCACTGTAAAGGAAAATTGCGAATACGCGGGCAATCGCACGCTGTCATTGTTGGTTGCCGGACGTGAGGAGGTTCCCGACCACCCGCAGCTCAGCGCCCACGGTTTCCAATTCGCCGGTGCGTAGTCAAGATCGACGTTGAGCAACAGCGGTACCGTGCCTAGGGGCGTATTGCCCGAGCTTGCAGCGCTTCCTTCGCCGTCTTGCAAGTCGGCCTGCAGCCACACACCGCCCAGGACCGCGACAAATCCGCGATCGCTGTTGATCGTCGCAGAGGCTTCCAGACCGCGATGGCGAATCTGACCTAGTTGGGTATAGACGTCGGCGGAATCGAGATTGAAGTAGGCCTTGTTCACCTCGAACGCCCCCAGCAGAAACTGCGCGCCCGGCACAGGCGTGTAGCGTACGCCTCCGTCCACCTGCCACGTCGTCGTGGCCGGTGGCGACTCGCCCCGATTTCTTGGCGTTAGCAGGCGCCAGTGCCGAGTCTTCCAGCCCGCGCGTGTAACTGCCATACACCAGGAACTGGGAATCTGGAATTACGGTAAAACGAACCGTGGGCATCACGGGATTGGCCTTGTCCGTCGTCGTGACCTCGCCAGGGGAATCAATCGAACGCTGGTAACTCACCTTCTGGATCCCAACTCCAAGCGAGCCTCGGCCTGGCCACAGCTCGTCAAATGAGATTCCCAGGCCGTACTGATGCACACGGTCCTCGCTCCCGGGTGTAAAGACCACGGCGGGCTGAGCCACGGGGCTGAAATCATCGATGCTGACGCGCCCCAGATCGGTGATCGAATCACCGCCGAACGAGCGCGAGACCGCCCTGCCGCGCAAGGTCAATGCCCACTGCTGCGTGCGCGTGGCACTGGAGGTCCGGTACGACAGGCGCAACTCGCCTGAGGTCGAGCGCGCATCGAGCGGCGGGAGTACATCGATCTGATGAGTGGCGGTCCGGTCGGGAGCCACATCGAGAAAGAGGTCATTGTAGTTTTGCGGATTGTTCACGCTCGAGTGAAAGATCCCACCCGCGAACGACCACGGCCCGGTGCTCATGGTCCTGAGAATCGCCCCGGCCGTCAGGTCATGCCACGTCCATTCCGTCCAGGGCTGGTTGGGAAGCCGCATCTGACGAAACGTGGGCACCCCTTCAACGCCATCGGTGTAAACGAAAGGCAGGGAGTTGTGCTCGTTTCCCCGGCTCGTGCCGCCGAAGGTAATCAATTCCAGATCTCCGGGGAGCTGCCCATGCAAGATTACCCCGGCGTCGTTATTCTGGGCGCGGCGTGCGAAATCAAAGTCGGAATTGATGTTGCGGTGGAAGCACAGGCTCACGCTAACGGGCAGGTCCGCCCGGCCATACTGCCCATCCAGTTCCAGCTGCGGCCGCTTCAAACGGCCCCCTGGCGAGCACGACGCTGGTCAAATTGTCGGATCCCGGGATTCGCAATGAGTAGTTCGCGATCCCGGTTGGCGCGGGAAATTCGAAGGACTGCGCCGCCAGCCCCACCTTGATCGACTGTTCGGACACCAGGCAGGAGTCGGCGGCAAATGTCTGCTGGTCGAAATAGAGACCCTCAAGGCGTAGGTTCCCCGCATCGCGTGGACTGAAACCGCGCACATCATCGGCGTCGTACAAACCGATGGTCTGGGATCCGACGGTCGTGCCAAAGGCGTCGTCCGCGGCGGTCACTGGGTTTTCCTCTACTCTCTGGGCCGTGGCAATCGCCGAGACCATCAATGCACCCAGAAACAACTGGGACCGAATCCACCCGCTAGCATTCATGGTCGATAGACCGGACGAATGCATTCATCAATAGGTGTCGTCAGTGGCCGGAGCGGTCAACTGATCGCTCTAAGCGCTTGCGCGCCAGGACAGGCATTTCCTGCCTGCAACGGGGCAAGTGCAGCAGCCAAACGCCGGCCGGATGGACCCGGTGCAGCCGCTGAGGCCTCGGCTACCGCTAACACAGACGGCAGGACAAAAAGGAACGAAGTAAAAGACATGGAACAACCACTCTCGGGAGGATACAAAGCATCATCTCGCTTGCCGGCGCTACGCTGCAGGCATCTCTTAGATTGGCATCGCATTCAGGGCATAAAAGAGCCGCCAGCAGATATAATAAATTTATGAGCGATTATCTGTTTGCCTTTCAGAGTTCGACCACCCAGTCCGGGTTTCTCAGAGCGCCTCCTTTGGCCGGAAGACCCAAAGCTCGCTTTGCGGTCGCCGGCATACCGTGGGACGGTGCGACGACCAATCGCCCGGGCGCCCGCTTTGGCCCGGACGCGATCCGCCGCGCCAGTCACATGCTCTGCGACGGCACACACCCCGTATACGGGATTTCCCCAACTCCGGAACTCGCCGATCTGGGGGACCTGACGCTGCCCAATACGTCCTTGGACAGAATGCGCGAGTCGCTGGCGCCGCAAGTCAATGAACTCATCCGTCAACATCACATGCTCTGGCTCGGGGGCGACCATTCAGTCACCTTGGGGCTTCTGCGTGGGTATCACGCCTTCTACGGCCGACCGTTGGCGATGATTCATTTCGACGCTCACTGCGATACTTGGACGAGCCATTTCGACGAGCCCTCAGGGCATGGAACCTGGGTGTACGAAGCGTTGAATGAGGGGTTGATCGATCCGAAATTATCAATACAGCTCGGCATTCGCTCTGCGGCCGTGCCCGAAACCTCCAATTACGTTGCGGACCAGGGAGGCCTGATAATTACGGCTCGCGAAATGCGCGGACTTGTAAGTCCCGAACAGCTCGCGCCGGTGATCGCGCGCGTGCGCGCGCGTCTGAAGGACGCCGCCTCCGTACCGTTGTATCTGACCCTGGACATCGACTGTCTCGATCCAGCGTACGCGCCTGGCACGGGCACACCCGAGCCAGGAGGACTGTCCACCGCGCAGGTGCTGACGATGCTGGAGGAATTGGACGATCTTAATTGGGTCGGCATGGATCTTTGCGAAGTGTCGCCGCCCTACGATCATGCCGAACTCACAAGCAATGCGGCGGCAACCCTGGCCTGGACCTATCTTTGCGGGCGAGTAAGCCGATCCCGCACCTAGAATCGGCTCAAATCTCGCGAGGCGCGTGGTCGAGGCCTGCCTTGAAAAGTAGACCTAGGTTGCGGACATCAATCTCTATTTGAGGCGATTGGGTTTGGGGTCCGATGGGCTCTGAGCAGCGCGAGGCCGGCCAATGCAATCGCAGTCAGTAGCGCGCCGGCGAGGAAAGTCCCGCGGGCGCCGACCGTATCCCATAATCGGCCAGCGAGAATACTGGCCGCGAGAAGCGCGGCTCCGGTCAGCAAATTAAACACGCCAAATGCCGTCCCGCGCAATTCGGCGGGTGCGCAATCGGCGATCAAGGTCGCGAGCAGGCCTTGTGTGAACGCCAAATGCAGTCCCCAGAGCGCCGCGCCGGCCAGCGCACCGCCAACGCTCGGGGCAAAGGCAAGGATCAAATCCGCAAGGGCGAGAATCATTAGGCCCATGATCAATACGCGTCGACGATCGCCCCGGTCGGAAAGCACGCCGGCAGGGTAGGCGCCCTGAGGCGTACACCAAGTTCATTACGACCAGTACTAACGGGACCAGTACGAGGGGTAATCCGACTTCTCTTGCGCGCAGGACCAGAAACGCTTCGCTGAACCGGGCCAGGGAAAACACGACCGCGATGGCCACTACCAACCAGTACTCGCAGTCCCAACCGCCCCAGCTCATCGCGATGCAATGGAAAGCGCGGGTGGCGGGTGGTGCCCGCACGCTCAGGTTCGCGCACCGCGAAAATAATCAATAGCATCGCGAGGAAGGCCGGTGGCACGGCCAGCCAGAACACAACGCGGAATCGGTTCGCACTGCTCCACATGATCAGTATCGCCAGCAGCGGTC
Source organism: uncultured Gammaproteobacteria bacterium (assembly GCA_963795685.1). Lineage (GTDB taxonomy): Bacteria > Pseudomonadota > Gammaproteobacteria > Steroidobacterales > Steroidobacteraceae > FEN-1191. Next base: position 581,306 of record CAWCJE010000005.1, on the reverse strand, counting down.
CCAAAAAAGCACCGACCGTATCCAGAGTCTGTCGCAGCCCGAAGCACGCCCCACGCAGGTGAGCGGGCGCAAGATCGGCCACCAGCGCGTCGCGCGGTGCGCCGCGGATCCCCTTGCCGATGCGATCCACAAAGCGCGCGGCCATCATCCAGCCGACCGTCGTGGCCAGCGGAAACACAGGCTTGGTAAAGGCGGCCAGCCCGTAACCCAGCACGGCCAGGACCTTGCGCTTGCCAATCCAGTCGGAAAGCACCCCGGAAAATACCTTGGTGACCGCCGCGGTAGACTCGGCGATTCCTTCGATGACGCCCACGGTCGTGGCCGAGGTTGCCAGCACCGTGATCAGATAGACGGGCAGCAACGCATGAATCATCTCCGAGGAGACATCCATCAGCATGGAAACGAAGCCCAGCGCCCAGATGCTCGGAGGAATGGCGCGCAATGTCGCGCGATCGAATTTGGGAGGCGCGTGAGCCGAGCGCGCGCTCATAGGCGCGGGGGATGATTGATGAGCTCGTCATAGTGCGGATCGTCCTTGACGAGCAACAATAGGGGACTGGCATCCTGCAAGACTTCCATTGACGTGCTAAATGGAACGCGCAACAGCCGCGTCACTTCCCCATAGCCCTCCGCGGTGCGACCGGCGCGCACCAGGAGGATACTTCGAGTGAACGAGAGTGCCGGGCCATTGACCGGATCGCGAACTTCCGGAACCTTGGCCCGCTCTGCATCGATGGCCGCGAGCGCGGCGGCATTATTGCCGAGCATGGATTCGGCCACCGCAAGCCACGGGCGGACATTGGGAGTATGAGAGTCCCGTTGCAAGCGACGATTTACCTCGCCCTCGATTTCACGAAATTTTCGCGAGGCCTCTTCAGTGCGATTGGCTTTCCAGTACAGGAGGCCCACTCTTGCGTCACGCTCCAGGGAATCACCGACAGGCACAGCAGTCCATAGCTTTACGGCATCGAGATAGCGGCCTTCGGCCCGAGCGATTTCCGCTTCGATGGCGGCACGTTCAGGGCGCCGTCAGAGCGTACCCATGCTCGCGAAACGCCTGGCGCAATGGCTCAATGCTGTTCTGCATCAAACCAGTGAGGCGTGCGCGAGCCAGCACGACGTCGGGGTCATCGGGAAATCGACGCTGCTCAATCCAGGTCGCCGCTATGGCCTCCGGATAGCGCCTGAGACCAAGCAGAGTCACCATAGGGACAGGATAAGCGGGATTTAGCGGATCAAGGTCCGAGGCACGCTGCGCGTGTTGGAGGGATTCGTCAAACCGGCCGAGCCGCCGCAATACGAACCCGAGAACGGATTGAGCTTCGGCGGAATTCGGCCGCACCTTCACAACGGCGCTCAGATCGGCAAGCGCTCCTTTCGAATCTTCCGCGACATACATTTGATATATGCCGCGCGCCAAACGGGCCTCGGGAAGTTCTGGATCGAGTTGCAACGCGCGCTCGTAGGCCTGCCGGGCAGCGACCCCATCTTCGGGATGCCGGAAATCGAAGTAGTTCCAGGTATGGGCCTGCGAAAGTAGCGCCAGAGCGTCAACGTAGTCCGGATCGAAGCGCAGGGCCTGCTCGAGCAAGGGTGTCGGCGCCTGTACGCCAATTTCATCGGTCGGAGTGGCTTGGCGCCAAAGGGCCACCGCTTGCAAATAAAGATTGTAGGCATCGCCATTGTTGGTGGCGACACGATCGAGCGCGCCTTTCTCGTAACCGGTGAGCGTAGCGGCGAGCGCGTCCGCCACTTTGCGTGCCACCGCACTTTGCAGATCCAGGATATGTCCGAGGTCCCGATCGTAATTCTCTGCAAACAGATGTCGATCATTGCGAGCATCAACCAGCTGAACAGTAAGGCGAATGGAATTTGCATCCCGCCTGATCGAGCCCTCGAGAATTGAACCCACGCCAAGTCGGTCGCTGATCTCGCGGACATTGAGCGTATCGCCGTGAAACTCGCTGGCCGAGGTTCGCGAAATCACCTTGAGATCCCGCATGCGTGCAAGAGCGTTGAGGATCTCTTCCTGCAATCCCGCCGCCAGGTACGCATCCTCGGGACGCCCGGTGAGGTTCTGAAATGGCAGCACCGCGATCGCCTTCGGGCTCACCGCGGCACGATTCCCCTGCACGGGCGCTGCGGGAACTTGCTTGGGCAGCTCACGGTCCCTTACGCAATGCAAGCGTCGCGACAATCAGAGCGATCGAGGCAATCACGCCCGCGACCGCCATTGGCCATTTGCGGACGCTGATGGCGCGGCACAGCTTCCGTCGTGACCTTGCGAGACTGGATTATCGGCGCGGTTCCCTGCCCTGCCGATAACGCGCGTTTTACCTGGTCGATAAATTCCGGCGTGGTCTGCCCGCCCCCGCAGGCGCGTCCATTGCCGCTCCCGGAACCGATCAGGTACGCGAGCCGTGATTTCCTTCGTTCGCATCGATGACCACGGGCATGAAAAACGCCTGATCGTCCGCCATCAGATACGATCGTTCGACCGCCAGACGCCATTCCAGTCGGAAATAGCCCTCACCGCGGGCCTCCGTGCTTGAGGAGATGATGGGCACGAAAAGCGCGCATTCCTTGATCTGTTTGCGGATAGAAGCGTCCCAGGCATCACCTCCGCGCAATTCATTCTGGTCAAACCAGACATCGAGCCCGGCGGCGCGCAATGCCGTGCTAATGCGCCGCGCCGCCCCGGCGTCTTCCGCGGAGTAACTCAGGAAAATGCCATTTGGACTCGGGGCCATGGGATTCCGTCGGCTCAATCGGCAATCACGCGCATCACTTGCTCCGATTGCCGTTCAAGGCGATCATCGCTGGCACGCTCTCGCTGGTCAATTGACCGGTGTGCGGTGAGCTCTAACACTAAGGTCAACAAGCCAACAATTCATGAAAAACCGCCCCGTTTCGGCCGCCGGACTGGCCGCGCTCTTATCGGCACTATATTGCGGTTCCGGAATCATCGTCGCCGGCACGCCGGCTGGCAGCGCGCCCCTCCGACCGGTGAGCGAAACCTACCATGGCGTGTCGGTCACAGACCCGTATCGCTGGCTGGAGAACGGGGCGGACCCTCGTGTACAGCAATGGAGTGCGGAGCAGGACCAACATGCGCGCGCGTACCTTGATGCCCTTCCGTATCGCAAGTCGATCTACGATCGGCTGTACCGGCAGATCGCGGCGACCTCGGCGTCCTACTATTCGCTGCACGCCAGTGCGGGCAAGGTTTTCGCGCTGTACAACCAGCCACCAAAAAATCAGCCCATGATCGCCGTGATGGCGGAAAACGCCGACCCCGCCCGCGCGCGAATTGTGGTGGACCCCAACACGCTCAATGCCAAGGGTACGACAGCGATTGACTGGTTTGTCCCTTCACCTGACGGAACACTTCTGGCCGTATCCATGTCCGATAACGGCAGCGAGGATGGTTCGGTGCACATTTTTGCGGTCGACACCGGCAAACAGCTCTATGAGGTAATACCGCGGGTCCAATACCCTACCGGCGGTGGCAGTCTTGCCTGGCGTGCGGACAGCAAGGGTTTTTGGTACACGCGCTACCCGGGTACGGAGCGCCCGGAAGCCGATCGTCATTTCTTCATGGCCGTGTATTTTCACGAGCTGGGCAAGGATTCCGCCCAAGACGCCTACGTGTTCGGCAAGGGTCTGCCAAAAATTGCCGAGATCTCGCTGAGCAACCGCCGCAACCAGCACTATGTTCTTGCCAGCGTCGCCAACGGGGACGGTGGTGAATTTGCCCATTACCTGATTAATCGGGACGGGCGAGTCACTCAGATAACGCGCTTCACGGATCATGTGGTTGCCGCCACGGTGGGCGCAGACGACACCGTCTATCTGGTCTCCAGAGCGCAGGCGCCCCGCGGCAAGTTGCTGAGCCTGCCGGCCACGGATCCCGTGCTGGCACACGCCCACGTGCTGGTGCCCGAATCCGACGGCGCGCTGCTTTCGGCCAACGAATCCGGCGGCACGCCCATCGTCGTCACGGACCGGGCCATATATCTGCGTGAGATCGTCGGCGGCCCGTCGCGTGTGGAGATCTTTGGGCACGATGGCAAACGGCAGGGGGTATTGCCACTTCCGGAGGTGGCCAATGTGGATGAAGTCGAGCCGCTGGACAACGGCGCCCTGCTCTACGGCATCGAGACTTATCTCAGGCCGCCCTATTTTTCGCGCTACCACGAAGCCAGCGGGAAAGCCGAGGAGACCTCACTCGCTCAAACCAGCCCGGTGCACTTTAACGATACTGAGGTCGTGCGTGCGTTCGCCATCTCCAAGGACGGCACGCGTGTCCCCTTAAACATCGTGCGTCGCAAGGGTACGGTCCTCAATAGCGCCAATCCGGTGCTGGTTTACGGTTACGGCGGCTACAACGTCGATGAAACTCCCTATTTCCTGGGTCCATCGACGCGCCTTTGGCTGGATGCCGGTGGCATTTATGTATTGACCAACCTGCGCGGGGGCGGCGAGTTCGGCGAGGACTGGCATCGCCAGGGTGCCTTGACTCACAAGCAGCATGTATTCGATGACTTTATCGCCTGTTCGAGATACCTGATTGACCAGCACTACACCGCCCCGGAACATCTCGCCATCATCGGAGGAAGCAATGGCGGACTGCTCATGGGCGTGGCGTTCACACAGCACCCGGAACTGTTTCATGCCGTTGTCTCGGACGTAGGCATCTATGACATGCTGCGCACGGAACTTGAACCCAACGGAGTCTTTAACACGACCGAATACGGCAGCACCAAGGATCCCGAACAGTTCAAGGCGCTGTATGCCTACTCCCCGTATCACCATGTGGTAGATGGTGCCCGCTACCCGGCAATCCTCATGGCTACCGGCCTGCACGATGGCCGCGTGGCACCCTGGCAGTCACGCAAGATGGTCGCGAGGCTTCAGGCGGCGGGTGCAAACAAGATCTATCTCACCGTCAGTTCCGACAGCGGCCATGGCCACGGTAGTTCCCTGAGCGTGCGCACCAATCAAAACGCGGACACCTACAGTTTCCTGTTTGACCAACTCCATTTGCGCTTTCCGGAACCTGATAGCACCAGCGCAAAGGCACAATGATGGGACTTCGCATTGCCTGCGTCACATGGGCGGGCGCCATGCTGGCTACGCTGCCTGCGGCCATCGTGGCGCAGTCCGATACTTCGGCGCCGCCGGTAACGCCAGTGACGCCGATTATGGGCTTTACGCCGGTGCACGCGCTGGCCGAACACCGACTCGAAGCTCAATTTCAATCACTCCCGTCCACTGAGGCGGCGCGGGCTTGGCATCGTGAGTTCACAAGGGCGCCTCATCCAGCGGCATCTGCTGAGAACAACCGACTGGCCGAGGTGGTGGCGCACGAGTGGCGCAAGCAGGGCTGGGAATCTGTGCGGCTGCGCCGCTACAACGTGCTGCATTCAAGCCCGCGCCGTGTGGCACTGGAAATGGTCGCGCCGGTCCGCTATCGGGCCTCACTCGCCGAACGGGCCTACACGGTGGACCCGGACTCCAAAAATCCCGCATTGGGCAACACCTATTTCGGATATTCGGCGTCCGGCGATGTCACCGCAGAGCTGGTCTATGCGCACAATGGCAATCCCGAGGACTACGATCTGTTACGCCAGAACGGCATCAATGTCCGAGGCAAGGTAGTTCTGGTCCGCTATTCAAATCCCTACAGCTACAGGGGATTCAAGGCCCTGACCGCGGAGCGCGAGGGCGCGGCGGCCCTCTTGATCTATTCAGATCCGGCCGATGACGGCTACGCGCAGGGAAAAGTCTTTCCTGACGGGCCATGGGGGCCGGAGACCCACATTCAGCACGGCGCCATCACCTATGATTTCATTGTGCCCGGAGATCCGACCACTCCAGGCTGGGCGTCGGTCGCGGGCGCCCGACGGATTCCGGCACGCGAGGCACGTTCGCTGCCGAAAATCATCGCGCTCCCGCTCTCCTGGCATGACGCTAAACCGTTGCTCGAAAATCTGACCGGAGCCGAAGTGCCGGTGCAATGGCGCGGCGCGCTGCCCATCACTTACCGATTTACCGGAGCGGTGCGCGTGCACGTCAAGGTCGACATGGACACCCGCATCAAGCCTTACACGGTCGTCGAGGGAAGGATCCGCGGCAGCGAGCTCCCGGACGAATGGGTACTTATTGGGAATCATCGTGATGCCTGGGTCTACGGCGGGGTTGATCCCGTGAGTGGCACAGCCTCGATGCTGGAACTGACCCGCGCGCTCGGCAATCTGAAGCAAAGAGGACTGCGTCCGCGCCGGACCATTATCGCGTGCAGCTGGGACGGGGAGGAATACGCACTCACCGGTTCTACCGAATGGGGGGAGCAGTTTGCCGACCAGCTCTCCCACAATCTTGTGGCGTATCTGAACGTCGATGAGTCCGTGAGCGGCGCCGCCACGACAGCGGGGCCGGATGGCTTGAGCTTTGATCCCTCGGCAGTGGCCTCTCTTGCCCCCATGCTCGTAGAGGCGACTGCCGACGTACGCTCGCCGTCCGGAAAATCATTGCACGACGCATGGCAGTCCACTTGGATGCGCGATCATAAGGCGGCGCAGCCGTCGATGTCCTCGTTGGTTGAAACGCGGATCGGCAGCGGCTCGGATCACACCGTTTTTCTAAATCACCTTGGGCGCCCGGTCATCAATCTCGGCTTTACGGGAGACTACGGCGTCTACCATTCAGGATACGACGATCACTACTGGATGGAACACATCGGCGATCCGTCGTTCGAGTATCACACCACCGTAAGCCGAATCTGGGGACTTACAGCGTTGCGGCTCGCGAATGCAGACATCCTGCCTTTCGATTTCGAATTCAACGCCACCGCGCTCCAGCAATTCTTGACCGAGCTCGAGACCCGAGCGCACATCGATCCAGCCTTGCTCCCGCTCCAGGCGCTGCACGCGCACCTGGCCGACTTCGGGCGCGAAGGCCGCGAGCTGCGCGAGGCCAGCGCCAAAGACCTGGCGTCCGGAACCGCAAGCCCGGCGCAAATCCAGCGGCTAAATGAGCAGCTCTTGCAGGTCGAGTCCAACTGGCTGGACCCGGCCGGAATTCCGGGACGCCCGTGGTTCAAGCATTTGCTCTACGCCGCCCGCTATACCTACGCTCATCTTGAATATCCTGGGCTGAGTGAGGCGGCGGAGGCGGCCGAATGGGAACGCGCGGCCGCGCAGGCAAAGATTCTCGACGCCGCGATCGTGCGCAACTCGCAGTTCCTTCATTCGGCGCAGACGACCTGGAACGAGTCAAGCCGCCAGGCTACCCGGGTTACCCAACCCTCCGCGCAGTAAGCCCTGGCGACTAAGCACGCGGCCGAGTGCATCGCGCGCAGCTTGAATACCGGCTTGTCGCAACTTCGCGACTGAAAACGTAGGAACTGCCTGACTTAACGCCGGGGCACCGGACTATCGCGACCTTTCTTGAAGAGTGCGGACACTCGACTTCAGTGTTCCACTGTAAATGCTGAGGAGAGAGATATGAAACCAGTATTCGCAATTATGTGCCTGGTCTCGAGCGCGGCGTTTTTCCCGGTGGCCTTGTTGGCCGCGAATGATCCGGATCAAACACCCCCGGCCCAGAGCGCCGACCAGACTCAGACCACCACGACCACCACTCAAACCACCTCGCAGACGATGGCTACGGACTCACCGATCGTCTCGAAGATCCGCTCCGAAATGGCCGCTGAACATGTTTCCAGCATGACAGGCATCAGTGTGGATGCCGATTCCTCAGGCGTCGTGTCACTGTCGGGCTCTGCGCTCAGCCAGAACGACGTGGATAAGGTTGTTTCGATCGCCCACAACACGGCAGGTGTGACCGCGGTGAACAACAACGTGACGGTCAAAGCCAATCAGTAAGGCTTTGGAATAAATGCGCTCTGCGGTAGCAGAACGCGTCGATAGGAGGAATTATTTGAGTTTTCCGTGACGGTCCCCGGCGCTGCATCCCCCCCACTTCTGGGCAGCGCCGGGGCCGCACGGCCCATCTCGCAGTAAAACTGCGTGTCTCTTCAGGGGGTCTTGATATCGGAGGCGTCGGCGGCGCTCTTGGCCTGATCGTAGGCGATATCAGCCGCTTCACGACACGACTTGCGCTCCGCCAGAGGCTGCGAATCGCACTGATCGCGCGCCCGCACTCGATCGGCCTGTGCCGAAGCAATGCTCACCTCATAACTTGGTGCAGAAATGTCCGGTAGGGCGGGTCTGGCAACGCCAATGCCTCCGGCAGGCTGCGCAACGCCAGCACTAGTACCGGGCGGCGCAGGGCGGCTGTCGGCGTCCGCGCCCGGTGTACACCCGCAGAGCGCACTCAATATCAATGGCAGGAGCGGCGCAATCTTCATGGCGTCAGCGTGGTGGCGGCGGCTTCGAGCGCTTGGTGACCGCGAGCCCGATCGCAGGGGAATGGTCGCGTCCACGATGGTGCCCCGACCCGACGGCGCGCGTTCGATCGACAGCGTGCCACCCAGTGCCGATATGCGGTGCCGCATGCTCGCAATTCCGTAGGATTGCGGAACACCCACGAGATGGGGCGCGATGCCCTGCCCGTTATCCTGCACGATAAGGCGCACATCCAGCTCGTTGACGCGTAGCTCTATGTCCACCTTGGTGGCGCGAGCGTGCTTCATGATGTTAGTCAGGCACTCCTGCACCACCCGATAGATGGTGATATTGGTCTCGGGACTTAAGTCAGCGAGTTCCTCTTCGGCATACTCCTCGTGGCATTGAAGTCCCGACCGCCGACCAGTCTCGGCCACCAGCCACCTCAAGGCCGCCACCAGTCCGAGGTTGTCGAGCAGGGTTGGCCGCAGATTTTCGATGATGCGGCGTTTCAGCTCCACGCCCTCATCCAGTGATTTCAGTACTCGGTTCCAGCGCTCGACCAGCAGTGGATCGCCATTGTCGAGTTTGCGACGCAGCCACATAAGATCCATTTTCGTCGCAACCAGCAGGCCGCCCAACTCGTCATGCAATTCCCGGGCCAACGCTGATTTCTCAGCCTCGCGCACGTTCTGCAAGTGGCTGGAGAGAGCCGAAAGATTCCTGGTGCGCTCCTTGACCACCTGATCCAGCTCCTGATTGCGCGCGTCCAGAGCCGCAGCCTCTGCTTCCCGACGGCGCACTGTTCGTTCCAGCAGGGTGCCGGAGCCGATCAGAAATGCGATGCCCAGCAAAGTCGCCAGCCCGATCAGAATTCGGGTAAACCTGATCCCGCGCACCCATGTGTCTGTCATGGAGGCGCGCATCTGCAACTCCAGTGCCAGCAGTTGATCGGCGCTACGGCGAATATCCTCTATGGTTCTCTTGCCCAGATCCGTGTAGACGAGGGCGATGGCCGCAGGTCGGCCAAATTGGGCATAGAGTCGGAGCGAGGAATTGAGCTCACCGATCTTGATTCCAGATTCAAGTCGCAGTTGGCGAATGGCAGCCAGGCCCTGTTGGGAACCCGCCGCGCGGTAGCTTGCTTCCAGCCTGTCCAGAAGCTTCGGTATGCGCCGCACGGAAGGATCGTAGGGAACAAGGTAGGTTTTATCTTCGGTCAGAAGAAACCCGCGTTGCGCGGCTTCGGCATCAAGAGTGGAACGGAGGAATTCCTCAAGGGTGGCCTGGCGCGATTCGGAGGCTGTCAGTTGCGCGGTTGCATCCCGCAATCGCGCCTGCCCCAGCTCGGCATACAAAAACAACACTACCGGAAGTACCACGGCCAGCGCGACCGGCACGAAGACCCAAATCCCGCGCGCACCCTTTCGCTTAGGCGCGGCGGCGGTGTGCTCCACCGGCGCGTTGGTGCGGCTTAGGGATGAGGACAACGACTGTTCGCGCGCCGCCATTCAGTTTCTCGAACGGGATTTAAGGACCAGATCGCTCAAAATCTCAGGCAACTTGTCATAGTCGCGCACCTTGTCCATGAAATAGGCGGCACCAAGGGCCAGCGCGGCGTCCTTGTATTGCGGAAGGTCATAATTAGTGAGCACAACGATAAATGGCCTCTTGGGGACTTTGCCTATGGCGCGCAACACTCCAAAGCCGTTTCCTTGCCTCAGGTGCAGATCAAGAATCATGACATCGACGTGCTCGCGCCCTACCACCGCACGCGCGTCATCCTCAGTATCAACGGCCGCTATGAGTTCTATGTCGGGAATCTGGCGGAGCGCCTCCGAAAGCCGCTCCGTCAACACTTTCGAGTCTTCGACCAGGAGCACCCGGACGGGCAGCGCCACACCCTCCTTCGATCCGCCGGCTGTCTGGCGTTGCGATTGCCGCGGATTCATCCTAACCGCCGCCCCCATCTGGCACTTCCAGTAAGGCACCCATTGCATCGTAGGAACATTCTGACAACTCGCGCTATTGGATCAATCCATGGCGCAGGGCGTAGGAAGTCAGGTCAGCGTTGGTCTTAAGTCCCATTTTCTCCAGCACGCGGCTGCGGTAGGTGCTGACGGTCTTCACGCTCAGCTGCAGTTCTTCGGCGATTTCGGAAACCGCCCGGCCGGCTGCTAACTTGCTGAGCACCTGGAACTCTCGCGCCGACAGCCGCTCATGCTGCTGGCTGCTCGGATCCTTGTCCATGCCCGCCACCAACAGCTCGGCCACTTCCGCGCTGACATAACGGCGGCCCGCCAATACCGTCTGCACGGCCTTGATCAGATCCTCCGGAGCGCTCTCCTTCGGCAAATAGCCGCTGGCGCCTGCGCGCAGCACGCTCACCGCGTACTGCTTTTCCGGCAACCCGCTGAGTATCAACACCCGCACCTTGGGAAAGTCGGTCTGGATGTGGCGCAGAATATCCAGGCCGCTTTGATCGGGCATGAAGATATCGAGCAGTACCAGGTCCCATTCCCGGGTCCGCAACTGCTCGAGCGCGTCTCGCCCGGTGGCCGCCTCCCCGATTTCACGGATGCTGGGTTCGGTTTCCAGATATTGGCGAATTCCTGCCCGCACCACGGCATGATCATCAGCGATTAAGATTTTAGACACGGCGAGGTCCTATTGTTGGCCGGATCGACGCGCGCCGGTCCGTAGAGTATATGCGCACTATGCGCGGGTACCAATCGATTGGCGCTGACGAATGCGCGCGATGTCCACCAGCATGCGCCCGGCCCAGCGGTATACGTTGTTCTCCCTGACAGTCAGACGCATCAAACGCATCCGCTGGCGCCGCTGATCGCGCGGCATCCTGACCGCCTCGGCAATAGCCGCTGCGGTCTCGGAGACGTTGAAGGGATTGACGAGCAATGCCTCGACCAGCTCACGCGCGGCGCCGGTAAAAGTGCTCAGGATGAGAACTCCGTCTTCGTCATCGCGCGAGGCCACGAATTCCTTGGCCACCAGATTCATGCCGTCGTGCAGGCTGGTGACCATGCAGAAGTCGGCGGCACGATACATTTCGAACACGCGTTTCGGATCCTGGTGCGCCGGCACCAGAATAATCGGGCGCCAAGCAGCGGTCTGAAAGCGGGCATTGATCCGGTCCACTTCCTGCACCGTGCGCTCCTGCACTGCGCGGTAAGCGGGCAACTTGCTCCTTGAGGGCTCCGCGACCTGGAGCAGCGTCACTTTCCCTTGCTCCTTCGGGTAGCGATCAAGATACGCCTCCAGCGCCTGGCAGCGCTCCACGATTCCCTTGGTGAAGTCCCAGCGCTCCACGCCAACGCCCAGGCAAACGGAATCACCGATCCCGAACTCCTCGGCGAATCTGCGCACGCGTGACGCTGATTTCGGGCAAGCCCGCGCAGCCAGCGGGGCGGCCACTCGATCGAAATCGGATAGGCCGCCACGTGACAGACGTGCCCCTGCAGCGTCACGGTCATGTGCTCCCGATCGATCTTGCATTCGATCGCACGGTCCACGGTATCGAGCAGATTGTGGCAGTGATAGAGCGTATGAAAGCCCAGCACGTCCGCCTGGAGCATGCAGGAGAGCAGTTCGCGCTGCCACGGGCACACCCCGAAGGTCTCGGCGTTGGGCCAGGGCACGTGCCAGAACAGGCCGATCGTGGCGCGCGGGATGCGCTGACGGAGCAATTGCGGGAGAAGCGCAAAATGGAAATCCTGAATCAGCACGACCGGATTGACCGCCTCGGCCTCCTGGACGACGGCGTCGGCAAATTTCCGGTTGACGGCCTGGTAACAGCGCCAATCGGCGTCCCGAAAGGCGGGGCGCACATAGGCCTGATGGCACAGCGGCCACATGCCCTCGTTTGAGAACCCGAAGTAATAGCCCTCCTCTTCCTCGGGCGAGAGCCACACCCGCCGCAACGAGTAGCTCGGCGCATCGGGCGGCACGGCGACCCGGTCCTGAGCGTTCACCACGCTTCGATCCGCATTGCCGTTGCCGTGCGCGATCCATACCCCGGAGCACGCGCGCATGATCGGCTCGAGTGCCGTGACCATGCCGCTGGCGGGAACCTGAACCTGGACCTGGCCTTCGGCATCGCGGCTGTGGCTGTAGGGCTGGCGGTTCGATACCGTGATCACCTGGCTCGATTCGAGCTGCTTTTGCACCACCTGGCGCAGCGCCTGCGGAGTCCAGTTTTCGCGATAATCGATTTCGAGGCGCTGCTTTTCCTCCGCGTCGCGCAACAGCCGTCGCACCTGCGAGAGGATGGGCCATGAAACACCGGGCGAGCGCGCGTCATCGAGAAGCCGGCCGCTGCGGATGTCGCTGAGCAGCAGCGTGGCCCAGCGCCGCAGCAGCCACCAGATCACAAAGGACACCAGCAGCGCCAGGCCGAGGGCCGAGAGACCCACGAAGGCCACCACAAAACCGCGCCACCCGGATTTGCTCCAGTCGGCGAAGCCCAGATCCTGCACGGCCACCGCCCGGAACGATACCTGGCCAGGGACGGGGATTTCGTAGTCCGAGATTTGCAGTTGACCGGCAATGGTCTGGATCAATCGGCCGGGCTCATCGCGCGCCCGGTCCTCCGGCCCGACAGACCACCTGATTGGGCGTATGTTCGCTCTGGGTGATGACGGTGCCGTCGGACCGGCACACCACCAGGCTCTGCAGCCAGGAATGACCGGCGACCGTGGTTGCCAGGAACGCGCGCAGCGCCGCCCGGTCGTGGCGTTCGACCATGTCGCGCAATTGACCTTCGCTGGCGCGCAGCAGCTTGCTGGAGCGATGCTCGGCCTGCATACGATAGCCCGCGCTCAACGCGTCGCTAATATAGGGCACACCAAAATAGGTGACCACGGCAGCCGCGGCCGCCAGAACCAGGAAAACCCGAATGATTGAGTTTCGAAACATTTCTTTGTTGTTCTTCTGATTCCGATGCGTTCTGGGGTCATCTTCCCGAACTTCGTACAGCGCCGCGGCTATACGACTTCCTCCCAGGAGCGACTGAGTCGCAGCGCGCTGGAGATGATCCCGACCATGCTGTAGGTCTGGGGATAATTTCCCCAGTGCTCATGGCTCGCGGGGTCAATGCCTTCTGAGAACATGCCCAGTCGATTGCGCCGCTGCAGGAGCCGTTCAAAGGCCTCGCGGGCCTCGGAGGTACGCCCCATGTGCGCCAAGTGCATTGACGTACCAGAATGAGCAGACCGTAAACGCGTTATGCGGAACACCAAAGTCGTCGGCATGGCGGTAACGGAATAGATAATCGCCCTGGCGCAATTCCTCGCCGATGCGCTCGACCGTGGCCACAAAGCGCGGGTCCGTGCCGCTCATCAATCCCGAGTTCAGGCAACAGCAAAGCGGTCGCATCCAGATCCTGTCCGCCGAAACGATTCACGACCGAGTCCCTGGCATCGCTCCAGGATTGCGCAAGGATCTGATCCTTCATGGCCGCGGCACGGGAGCTCCAGAGTTCAGATCGATCGATCAGCCCTAGATGGCTTGCGATCCGCGCGAGCCGATCGCACGCCGCCCAGCACATGCAGGCGGAGTAGGTGTGGACCTGCTCGGTGCCGCGAAACTCCCACGGGCCGGCATCGGGCGCCTCAAAGACGGCGTGCGCTTGCTCTCCGAGCGCCTCGAGGCGCCCGAAGAGCGCCGTGTCTCCGGGCGAGATCAAGCGAGCGTCGTAGAAGAACTGGCTGGTCGCCATGATGACCGCGCCATACACATCGTTTTGCCTTTGCTTCAGCGCCAGGTTGCCGACACGCACCGGTCCCATTCCCCGGTAACCCTGGCAGCGTGTCGAGCATCAACTCCTTGTCGCTGGACTCCCCGGCCACGCTGTAGGCGGGCCTCAGCGTGCCGTCGGGCGACTGCGCGATGACGTTGTCGAGGTAGTGCAGGAATCCTTCCATGGTTCGCGTGGCACCCAGGCGGTTGAGCGCCTGGATGACGAAGAAGCTGTCCCTGCAGCCAGCAATACCTGTAATCCCAATTGCGACCCGAGCCGGCATATTCCGGAATGGACGTGGTCAGAGCCGCCAGCACCGCCCCCGAGTCCTCATAGGTGCAGAGCTTGAGGGTTATGGCCGCGCGAATAACCGCCTCCTGCCAGTCGACCGGCACCGCAAGCGTGCGCACCCACTCCTGCCAGTAATCCACGGTCTGTTCCAGCAAGTGGCGCGCCATGGTCAATGGAGCCCCCTCGACCGGTTCATCGGGACCCAGGATGAAGGCCAGGGGCTTGTCCAGGATCACGGCGTGCTCCTCGACCAGGGCGGTGAGCGAAGCGTCGGTGGTCAGCCGACAGACCACATCGGCCGCATCGATCCGCAGATGGTGACTGCCCATGGTCAGTTCGGAAGGCACGCGCATCCGAACTTCGTTGAGCGGCTTGAATCGCATGCGGATCCGCGGCCTGCCGCGAGAGGGTTCTGCGATGCGGATGTAGGTCATGGGCTTGAAATAGCGACCGCGCTCGCGAAAGCGCGGGCAGAAATCCGTGAGCCGCAGCTGGTTGCCCGCCGCATCGTCCACTACGGTTTCCACCACGGCGGTATTGCGCAGGTAGGCCTGCTGATGGCTCGTTGCATCGATGAGATCAATCGCGAACACCCCGGCCTTGGCATCGCCGCCCTTGGGATCCAGCAGGCTGCAAAAAGTGGGATCGGAATCCGGGCGGGGCATGCAGGCCCACACCAGGCGACCGAACTCGTCCAGGAGCCCGGCAACCTGGCAGTTGCCGATGACCGCCAGATTGAGCGACGGGCTTGGCGCCAGCGCCGGTCATGGCGCGTTCAATCCGACCAGCGTCGATAGCCAGCGGCGCGCGGCCTGGCAATTTTCCAGGCAATGATCGCCGTAGATGCGCCGTCCCACGGCCAGAGCCAGCCCGCCATGGCGATGGACGGCGGTAAAGGCTTCGCAGTCGGAAAAATCGTCCCCCAGCGCGATCGGGATGCGGTTTGCGAACGGTGGCTCGAGCATGAACTCCTCGATCGCCGTCGCCTTGCTGGCGCCGGCAGGGACGATCTCCACCACCATCGATCCTGCGATCACCTGAAACATGGGCCACAGCCCGCTCGCCGCCTGATAGACAATCCGTCGGCACTCCGCGCCGAGGGCCGGCGCGCCCGCGATAATGCAGCGCGATGGCGTTGCTTTTGTCTTCGGCCACCACGCCCGAGATGGTCGGCGGCAAATTCGAGGATGACCCCACGCGCGTCATCGAGCGCCGTGAACGTTCGCCGTTCTGCGATGTACGACGCCTTTGGGATCGCGGCGTTCGAAGCCGTACAGCCCGGAGGCTGACAGGCGCAGTGGATCGAGCATCGCATCGAGCGTGGTCAGCAGGCGTCCGCTCACCAATGCGAGGGCACCGCCAAATTTTTCTTCGGCGCGCTGCAGCAGAAACTTAAGTTCGGGATCGCCAACCGCGCTGCTCGGATCGGCCCTGAACTCGATCAGTGTTCCGTCGACATCGAGGAACAGGCAGCAACGCGACAGGATCTGAGCCGGGTCCGACTTGAACCATTCCAGGATTTGGTCGGCGCTGCCGGACCTTTGACGGGGCGGCTTGATCATGGCCGAGCGAGCAAAACCGGGTGGGACGGGCTTTGCCTATTTTCCTTGGGCCACAGCGGATGTGCCATCCGGCCCCGCGATCTGGGTCGGATCATGTTCCCAGCGGTATTCCTCCGATCGATCCTCGCGGGCCTCGTTGATGGCGCATCAGCCACATGGCGATGCCGAAAATGGCCACGACCAGGACGGCACAAAGCAGAACGCTCGCCACGAGCAACAGTACGGGTCCGATGGCCACTGTCATAAATCACCTTTTTGGGACTCAGTTCAGACTGAGTCCAAAAATCGTTGCGTACTTTTCTTCCTTGAAAGGACTATGAGGGACGATGACCCACCCTGCCGTCAGCACAGCGGCTATCTGTCTGTCGGGGTGGACCTACAGGGCATGCTCGAGGACCTGAGCAACGTGGCATGCCTTGGCCGGCGCCGATTCAGCGACGCAAGCGTTGCGGCTGCAACTGCTCCGGCACCACGCCGCATTCGACAAGGGTCTGCGGGCAACTGCGGCCCAGTAAATTTGCCGCGGCGTACGCGCCAAGGGCGGGTGAGGTCTGGATGCCGTAACCGCCCAAGGCCGCGTGCCAATAAAAACCTGGCGCGCTCGGCTCAAACCCCGAAACGGGTTCTCGATCGGGAGCGAACACGCGCAGCCCCGTCCAGGACCTGATCACGCGCGTCACCGAATAATTGATGGCCTGTTCGATCCGGTCGACCGCAACGGCCACATCCAGGTCCTCAGGCATCGCATCGACGGGCGGCGAAGGCACTTCCTCGGCCAGGGAGCCCAGGAGTCGCCCCGCATCGGGCTTGAAATAAAATTGCCCGTCGGCCTCCGTGACCATGGGCCAGCGCTGCAATCGAAATATCCGGCGGCGGGTCAAAGATGAACGCCGTGCGCCGGTGCGGCACCAGCCCGAGGGCGGCCACGCCTGCGCGGATCGCAAATTCATCGGCCCAGGCGCCGGTGGCGTTGACCAACACATCCGCCCGCAAGGCGTAGTCCGCCCCGGTGATGCGCCATCCCGCCCCATCGCGCGCAATCTGCGCGGCTTCTCTGGAAGTGTGCACGGTGGCCCCGTGACTGCGCGCGCCGCGCAGGAATCCCTGCAGCAGCGCATCGACATCGAGGTCCCAGGCGTAGGGGTCGAGCAGCGCCCACTCGCAGCTTTCCTCACGCAGCACCGGCACCAGCGCGCGGGCCTCCGCAAAGGTAAGGCGCCGGGTATCAAGGCCGGCGGCGAGCGCCTCGGATTCATATTTGTCGCGAGACGGGAGCTGCGAATTCTTGCCGATCAGCAGGAAACCGCGCTCGTGCAGGAGCGGCACGCTGGCAAAGCCCGCAGGCGGTGCTGTCAGGAATGAACGACCGGCCAGCGTCAGCCGGCGCACCAGTTCGCTGCAGTAATTGGGTGCGTACAGTGCCGCGGAGCGCCCGGTGCTGTGATAGGCCACCTGAGGCTCGCGCTCAAGCAAGGTTACGCGCGCGTGCGGCGCAAGGTGAAAGGCGACCGAGGCGCCGGCCATGCCACCGCCCACGATGCACACGTCGATTCGGTCCATGGCGCGTCGTCCTCCCCAGAAAGACAAAAGCCCCGACGCTGTGAAGCGTCGGGGCCCTGTCCTATGAGAAGCCTGGCGGTGACCTACTCTGGCATGGCAACTGCCACACGACCATCGGCGCAGAACATTTTCACTTCCGAGTTCGAAATGGGATCGGGTGGTTCCTGCTCGCTATAGCCGCCAGGCGAAACCGGAAGATTCTTAAGGTTCGACGCTTGTCGCGTTCATCAATGTGATGGATCGCTCCATCGTTGCATCGGTCGACCTCGCTCGCTTGGCTCGGTAGCCAAACTGCTTGAGGTTATATGGTCAAGTCTCACGGGCAATTAGTACCGGTTAGCTGAAGTCATTACTGACCTTACACACCCGGCCTATCAACCACGTAGTCTACGTGGGCCCTTTAGGGGAATCGAGTTCCCAGGGAGATCTAGTCTTGGGGGGGGCTTCCCGCTTAGATGCTTTCAGCGGTTATCCCGTCCGCACATAGCTACCCGGCAGTGCCACTATCGTGACAACCGGAACACCAGTGGTGCGTCCATCCCGGTCCTCTCGTACTAAGGACAGCTCACCCTCAAATCTCCAACGGCTACGGAAGATAGGGACCAAACTGTCTCACGCATGTCATTCCACCATTTCGGGTGGCATGGACTATACCTTCACCCTCAACTTGCAATGAGGGGACTGGCGTCTTAGCCGCTGCTCGTCTCAGCGACTCTCTCCATAATGGATCAGTCTCTACAGGGGCATGATGCTGACCTGGTCCGACGAATGAACGTCGTACCGTGCCTTTACAACCTGTCAACGCAAGGGTTGTATCGACATCAACACCAGCCTTCCCTCGGTATTGCCCTTTGAAGCCAGTTTTAAACTTCAGGAGGGTTTCACCGATATGAGCCAGTTAAATTTATCAGGGAATTGCTTCCCGGCAACGCAGTGTTACTTACGTTTTGAACCCAGCTCGCGTACCACTTTAATCGGCGAACAGCCGAACCCTTGGGACCTGCTACAGCCCCAGGATGTGATGAGCCGACATCGAGGTGCCAAACTCCTCCGTCGATGTGGACTCTTGGGAGGAATAAGCCTGTTATCCCCGGAGTACCTTTTATCCGTTGAGCGATGGCCCTTCCATACAGAACCACCGGATCACTATGACCTGCTTTCGCACCTGCTCGACATGTACGTCTCGCAGTTAAGCACGCTTATGCCATTGCACTCTGTGCGCGATGACCGACCGCGCTGAGCGTACCTTTGCACTCCTCCGTTACTCTTTGGGAGGAGACCGCCCCAGTCAAACTACCCACCATACAGTGTTCCCGACCCGGATTACGGGTCAAGGTTAGAACTCCGAACTTATCAGGGTGGTATTTCAACGTTCCCTCCACGAAAGCTAGCGCCTCCGCTTCAAAGGGTCCCACCTATCCTACACAAACAAGGTCAAAGTTCAGTGTAAAGCTATAGTAAAGGTTCACGGGGTCTTTCCGTCTTTCCGCAGCTACGCCGCATCTTCACAGCGATTTCAACTTCACTGAGTCTCTGGTCGAGACAGTGTGGCCAGCGTTACGCCATTCGTGCAGGTCGGAACTTACCCGACAAGGAATTTCGCTGTAGGTCTGTTAACTTCGCGGGCGCGAAGCGATGAACCTGTTCCTTTCAGATTCATCCTGCATGTCGCCATGCAGCTCGGACTATATCTTCACTGACCTTGAGGATCAGCGTTTGGCGTGTAGTCTCTGAGGATTCTGATCGTGAGATCAGTCTTTCCTGCTGATTGACTGCACTGGTCGGATTATCACCGCGTGAGCGGTACCGCCGGATACTCAGTTATTCCAGCATATAGCCAAATTTTACTAAGGCAGCTTAAGTCACCTTAGGACCGTTATAGTTACGGCCGCCGTTTACCGGGGCTTCGATCAGGAGCTTTGCCTTGCGGCTGACCCCATCAATTAACCTTCCGGCACCGGGCAGGCGTCAGACCCTATACATCCACTTGCGTGTTAGCAGAGTCCTGTGTTTTTGGTAAACAGTCGCAGCCACCAATTACCTGCGACCTACGGAAGCTCATGGAGCAAGTCCAATCACCTCTGTAGGCATACCTTCTTCCGAAGTTACGGTATCAATTTGCAGAGTTCCTTAACCAGAGTTCTCTCAAGCGCCTTGGGAGATTATCTCCCCACCCACCAGTGTCGGTTTACGGTACGGTCAGAATTCACCTGAAGCTTAGAGGCTTTTCCCGGGAGCGTGGCATCAATCACTTCGAAGACCGAAGTCCTCTAGTACTCAGTTCTTGGGGATAGCGTACCTCCGGATTTGCCGAGAGATACCCCCTACGACCTTGAACGGCAGGACTGCCGCTGATCTAGCCTTCTCCGTCACCCCATCGCAGTGGTTCTGGTGCAGGAATATTAACCTGCTTTCCATCGACTACACCTTTCGGTCTCGCCTTAGGAACCGACTCACCCTCAGCCGATTAACGTGGCTCAGGAAACCTTGGGTTTACGGCGAGCGGGTTTTTCACCCGCTTTAACGTTACTCATGTCAGCATTCGCACTTCTCATACCTCCAGCATGCCTCACAGCACACCTTCACAGGCGTAGAGAACGCTCCCCTACCGCGTGCATTGCTGCACACCCATAGCTTCGGTACTCGGCTTGAGCCCCGTTAAATCTTCCGCGCGGACCGACTTGACCAGTGAGCTATTACGCTTTCTTTAAAGGATGGCTGCTTCTAAGCCAACCTCCTGGCTGTCTATGACTTTCCACATCGTTTACCACTTAGCCGAAATTTTGGGACCTTAGCTGATGGTCTGGGTTGTTGCCCTCTTCACAACGGACGTTAGCACCCGCTGTGTGTCTCCCGGTCTGTACTTCGAGGTATTCGGAGTTTGCATAGAGTTGGTAGGCCGAGATGGCCCCCGTCTCTAAACAGTGCTCTACCCCCTCGAGTAATAACCGAGGCACTACCTAAATAGCTTTCGGGGAGAACCAGCTATCGCCAGCCTTGATTAGCCTTTCACTCCTATCCACAGCTCATCGACGCACTATTGCAACAGTGGTTCGTTCGGACCTCCAATCAGTGTTACCTGATCTTCATCCTGGCCATGGATAGATCGACTGGCTTCGGGTCTATTCCCAGCGACTGTGGCGCCCTATTAAGACTCGGTTTCCCTACGGCTCCCCTATTCGGTTAGCCTTGCCACTGAAAATAACTCGCTGACCCATTATACAAAAGGTACGCCGTCACCCCTTGCGGGGCTCCGACTGCTTGTACGCATACGGTTTCAGGTTCTATTTCACTCCGCTCACCGCGGTTCTTTTCGCCTTTCCCTCACGGTACTGGTTCACTATCGGTCGGTAGAGAGTATTTAGCCTTGGAGGATGGTCCCCCCATGTTCAGACAGGATTGCACGTGTCCCGCCCTACTCTTCGTTGCTCACCAACTTGGTCTTTCGTCTACAGGGCTATCACCTTCTTTGGCCAGACTTTCCAGACTGTTCCACTAGACCTCATCGGATTACCACAACTGGGCTGTTCCCCTTTCGCTCGCCACTACTAAGGGAATCTCGGTTGATTTCTATTCCTCCGGTTACTGAGATGTTTCAATTCACCGGGTTCGCTTTTCACACCTATGTATTCAGTATGAAATAGAGCTTACGCTCTGGGTTTCCCCATTCGGACATCGCCGGATCGAAGCTTGTTTGCCAGCTCCCCGACGCTTATCGCAGGCTACCACGTCCTTCATCGCCTTCTACCGCCTAGGCATCCACCATATGCGCTTATTCACTTGACCATATAACCCCAAGGAGTTTGGGGATATGGAGCTGATTTCTCACATTTATGCGAACGCGACATTCTCAAGAGATTTCTAAAACAAACAATCTCGCTTGAAAATTGCGTCTATCAAAAGAATCTTCCGGATTGTTAAAGAGCGACACGGTCTCATAGGCCGTGCAACTCAAACTTTTCCTTTGGCAGGTGGGGCGATGGAGCTGGTGGAGCCAACCGGGATCGAACCGGTGACCTCCTGCTTGCAAAGCAGGCGCTCTCCCAGCTGAGCTATGGCCCCGACATTGGTTGGTGGGTCTGGGAGGAGTTGCACCCCCGACCTCACCCTTATCAGGGGTGCGCTCTAACTAACTGAGCTACAGACCCAATGCGGTGCTGCAGCCTATCCAATTAATTGGGCGCATTCCAGGGAGCTATAAAGGCCGCTACCTATCAAAGGCTATTAGGCAGGTAATTTGTGATGGAAACTCGCGCCAACTTCTTCCGTTGAACGCGTTTCTCTTAAAGGAGGTGATCCAGCCGCACGTTCCCGTACGGCTACCTTGTTACGACTTCACCCCAGTCATCGACCACACCGTGGTAGGCGCCATCCTTGCGGTTAGGCTACCTGCTTCTGGTGCAGTAAACTCCCATGGTGTGACGGGCGGTGTGTACAAGACCCGGGAACGTATTCACCGCAGCAATGCTGATCTGCGATTACTAGCGATTCCAACTTCACAGAGTCGAGTTGCAGACTCCGATCCGGACTACGACAGGCTTTCTGGGATTGGCTCCCGCTCGCGCGTTGGCTTCCCTCTGTACCTGCCATTGTAGCACGTGTGTAGCCCTGGCCATAAAGGCCATGATGACTTGACGTCATCCCCACCTTCCTCCGGTTTGTCACCGGCGGTCTCCTTAGAGTTCCCAACTTAATGATGGCAACTAAGGACAAGGGTTGCGCTCGTTGCGGGACTTAACCCAACATCTCACGACACGAGCTGACGACAGCCATGCAGCACCTGTCTCATGGTTCCCGAAGGCACTTCTACATCTCTGCAGAATTCCATGGATGTCAAGGCCAGGTAAGGTTCTTCGCGTTGCATCGAATTAAACCACATGCTCCACCGCTTGTGCGGGTCCCCGTCAATTCCTTTGAGTTTCAACCTTGCGGCCGTACTCCCCAGGCGGAGAACTTAGCGCGTTAGCTGCGACACTGGGAGGCTAACCCTCTCAACGTCTAGTTCTCATCGTTTAAGGCGTGGACTACCAGGGTATCTAATCCTGTTTGCTCCCCACGCTTTCGTGCCTGAACGTCGGTACTGGACCAGGAAGCCGCTTTCGCCACTGATGTTCCTTCTGATATCTACGCATTTCACCGCTACACCAGAAATTCCGCTTCCCTCTTCCGTACCCTAGCCTCGCAGTTTCGAATGCAATTCCCAGGTTGAGCCCGGGGATTTCACACCCGACTTACGAAACCGTCTACGCACGCTTTACGCCCAGTAATTCCGATTAACGCTCGCACCCTCTGTATTACCGCGGCTGCTGGCACAGAGTTAGCCGGTGC
The DNA here is from genome assembly GCA_963795685.1 of uncultured Gammaproteobacteria bacterium. Lineage (GTDB taxonomy): Bacteria > Pseudomonadota > Gammaproteobacteria > Steroidobacterales > Steroidobacteraceae > FEN-1191. Next base: position 558,459 of record CAWCJE010000005.1, on the reverse strand, counting down.
TTTTTCTTTGGGTTAAATCAAGACCACAGGGTATTAGCCCGTAGCTTTTTGTCCCCACTAAAAGTGCTTTACAACCCGCAGGCCTTCTTCACACACGCGGCGTCGCTGGATCAGGGTTGCCCCCATTGTCCAATATTCCCCACTGCTGCCTCCCGTAGGAGTCTGGGCCGTGTCTCAGTCCCAGTGTGGCTGGTCGTCCTCTCAGACCAGCTACGGATTGTCGCCTTGGTGAGCCGTTACCTCACCAACTAGCTAATCCGACTTCGGCTCATCTATTAGCGCGAGGTCTTACGATCCCCCGCTTTCACCAAATTCCAATACGAAATAAGGTCGTATGCGGCATTAGCCAGTCTTTCGACTGGTTATTCCCCACTACTAGGCAGATTCCGAAGCATTACTCACCCGTTCGCCGCTCGTCAGCACGTATTGCTACGCCTGTTACCGCTCGACTTGCATGTGTTAAGCACGCCGCCAGCGTTCAATCTGAGCCAGGATCAAACTCTTCACTTGATAGCTATGAGCTTTCAACAAAAAGAGTGAATCAAAGGCCCATCGCTGGACTCTTGGTCACTCAGGTCATCTGCATTCAAAAGAATACAATCGACGCGAGTTCCCACACAAATTACCTGCCAAATTTTTAAACAGCACTTCGGTCTCTAGGGCCGAAGAAAGGGCCGAGGAGTATAGCCCTGCGGCTCTCCCCGTCAACATATATGGACAAACGCTGATGCGCCGCCGCGTGATCCGCGGTGCGCTATCTGCTGAGGGCGCGCATTATAGGGCCCGCGCGGCCCCTGTCAACGCTTTGCAACAAATAAGCCACAGACGGGCGCTAACCCATTGTTTTTACTGTTTTTTCTTTACTGCGACGCGTGCGAAGCGTCGCGGCCCGACCTGGAGGGTGTAGACCGCCCCTGCCGCGAGCTGTTTCTGGGGGTCGCTGGCCTTCTCCCCGTCGATCCGGACCGCTCCCTCGGCCACCTTGCGGCGGGCCTCGCTCGCGGCTTGAGGCGAGCTCCACGCCGCGCTGGTCAGTGCCGCCACCAGCGGTAGCCCGGATTCTTCCGCAGTGCAATAAATCGTCACTTCGGGCAGGTCGGTGGGCAGTGTTTTCTCGGCAAAACGGCTGGTGAAGTTCTGCTGCGCGCGTTCGGCGGCCGCGGCATCGTGAAAGCGCGCCACCAGCTCGCGCGCCAGCTCGAACTTCACATCGCGCGGGTTGCGGCCTTCCGCAATCGCGGCGCGGAGCGCGGCGATTTCGCTCAAAGGGCGGAACGAAAGCAGCTCGAAATAGCGCCACATCAGCTGATCGGAAATGCTCATCAGCTTGCCGAACATCTCATCGGGCGGGTCGGTGATGGCGATGAAATTGCCGAGCGACTTGGACATCTTGTTGACGCCATCGAGTCCCTCGAGCAGCGGCATGGTCAGCACCACCTGCGGCTCCTGACCGTACTGCTCCTGCAACTGGCGGCCCACCAGCAGATTAAATTTCTGATCGGTCCCGCCCAGCTCCACGTCCGCGCGCATCGCCACCGAGTCATAGCCCTGCACCAGCGGATACAGGAATTCATGCAGCGCGATGGGCTGATTGCCCTTAAAACGCTTGCTGAAATCATCGCGCTCGAGCATGCGCGCGACCGTGTGGCGCGCGGCAATCTCGATCAAACCGGCCGCGTTCATCGGCTCCGAACCAGCGCGAGTTGAAATCGATCCGCGTGGCCTGCGGGTCCAGTATCTTGAAGATCTGTTGCTCGTAGGTGCGCGCGTTGGCCTGGATCTCTTCGCTCGTGAGCCTTGGACGGGTCGCGTTGCGCCCGGTCGGATCACCGATCATGCCGGTAAAATCGCCGATCAGAAAAGTGACCTCGTGACCGTACTGCTGGAACTGCCGGAGCTTGTTGATGAGCACCGTGTGGCCCAGGTGAAGATCGGGCGCGGTCGGATCAAATCCCGCCTTGATGTGCAGCGGCACGCCACGCTTTAACTTGCGCTCCAGGTCCGGGAGCGTCAGCACCTCGGAGGCACCGCGCTGCAACTCGATGAGCTGCTCGGCCACCGGCACGCTGATCTTCGCTTTGGAACTCACGCCCGCCCCTGTCGCGCACGCTGAAGGTGCGGCGCCTTTGCTGAGACTCTAGCAGGAGTGCGGCGAAGGCGCGTTGCTGCGCCGGCATCGCCGGAACGCCCGCACCGGCACGGTTCCGGGTCGCGATGGGCGCCGCCACGATCGCCAAAGCCCGGGGACACGCAGAATTTGCGGTTTTTTCGTGGCCGTAACACAGTTGTAATGCCCTCCGCCCTTACAATGGGAGACTTACCCCTCGCCTGAGCGGCCGCACTTGGATCAGTTGCCCCTGCACGCACCGCAGAACTTCATCAACCGCGAACTGGCGGCGCTGGAGTTCAATGCCCGCGTGCTGGCGCAGGCCGAGGATCCGCGCGTGCCGATGCTGGAACGATTGCGGTTCCTTTGCATCTGCTCCTCCAACCTCGATGAATTCTTCGAGATCCGCGTCTCCGGGCTCAAGCAGCTGCTGGAGCTGGGCTCCACGCAGAACGCGCCCGACACCTTGAGCATCAGCGAGCAGCTCTCGGCCATCCACGGCCGGGCATCGCGACTGATCGCCGATCAGTACAAGGCGCTCAATGAGGTGCTGCTGGGCGATCTGTACGCCGAGGGCGTCGAACTGCTGGCGGGGACCGATTGGGACGCGGACACGCGCGCCTGGCTCGAGCAATACTTTGCCAACGAAGTCGAGCCGGTCTTAAGCCCGCTGGGTCTCGACCCGGCGCGCCCGTTCCCGCGCATCCAGAACAAGAGCCTCAACTTCATCGTCAGGCTCTCGGGCAAGGACGCCTTCGGACGCGACGGGGACATGGCCGTGGTGCAGGCGCCGCGCTCGCTGCCGCGCATCCTGGTGTTGCCTGCGGCGGGCGGGCGCCAGCGGCTGGTGGCCCTGTCCACGATCGTCGAGGCATTCGTCGCGCGCTTGTTCTCGGGGATGCAGGTGCTGGGCTGTTACCAGTTCCGGCTGACGCGCAACAGCGATCTGTTCATCGATGATGAAGAAGTGGACGATCTGCGCCGCGCACTGGAAGGTGAGCTGGCGCACCGCCGTTATGGGGCCGCGGTGCGACTGGAAACCGCCGCCAACTGTCCGCAGGAACTGGTCGATTTCCTGTTGCGGCAATTCGCGCTCGGCCCGCTCGACTGGTACTCGGTGCCCGGCCCGGTCAACCTGAACCGTTTCTCCGCCATCTACGATCTGGTGGTGCGGCCCGACCTGAAATATCCGATGTATACGCCGGGACTGGCCGAAGGCTTTAGTGGCGCCTACGACCTGTTCGATGCCATCCGCCAGCGCGATGTGCTGCTGCACCACCCGTTCCAGAGCTTCACGCCCGTGATGGACCTGCTGCGCCAGGCGGCCGCCGATCCCACGGTGCTGGCGATCAAGCAGACGCTCTATCGCACCGGCGACCAGTCGCACATCGTCGATGCGCTGGTGGCGGCGGCGCAGGCCGGCAAAGACGTCACGGTCGTGATCGAGCTGCGCGCGCGCTTTGATGAGGAAGCCAACATCGAACTGTCCACGCGCCTGCAGGAAGCCGGCGCGCACGTCATGTACGGGGTGGTGGGCTACAAGACCCACGCCAAATTGATGCTGATCGTGCGGCGCGAGGCCCAGGGGATCCGTCGCTACTGCCACCTGAGCACCGGCAACTATCATCCCGGTACGGCCCGCGTTTACACCGACTATGGCCTGTTCACCTCGCGATGAGGCCGTCGGCAACGACGTGCATGAGATCTTCCTGCAGCTCACCAGCCTCACGCAGACACCGCGCCTGCGCCGGCTGCTGCAGTCGCCCTTCAAGCTGCAGGAAGCCCTGCACGCGCTGATCGAGCGCGAGAGCGCAAACGCCCGCGCCGGCAAGGGCGGGCGCATCATCGCCAAGCTCAACGCCCTGGTGGATCCACAGACCATCGAGTGTCTGTATCGGGCCTCGGGCGCCGGCGTGCGCATCGACCTGATCGTGCGCGGCGTGTGCGCGCTGCGTCCCGGCATCCCCGGGGTCTCCGATAACATCCAGGTGCGCTCGATCGTCGGGCGATTCCTCGAGCATTCGCGCGTGTTCTGGTTCGACAACAACGGCCGCCCGCAGCTGTATCTGGCCAGCGCCGACTGGATGGAGCGCAATTTCTTCCGCCGGATCGAAGTGGCCTTCCCGATCACGCAGGCGAAGATGCGCACGCGCATCCGCGACGATCTGGAACTTTACCTGACCGATACCTGCAACGCCTGGCTGCTCCAGAGCGACGGCAGTTACGTGCGCGCCACCGGTGAGACGCCGGATCGATGTCCAGGAGCAGTTGCTGGATGCCTACGCGGCCGCCGTGCGGCTCCCGGAGTAGACCCTAAGTTTCACGCCCACATCGCGCAGGTGTTCGATCTCCTGGTGCAGGTCCTCGGCCGACAGCGCGTGCTCCTTGAGCCATCGGGACGGAAAACGCATATCCAGCGTGCGGCCGCGCGCGACCAGCTCAATCTCCGGCAGCGCCGTAGCGCTGCGCCCGCGGTGCAGCAGCACGGCCAGCCGCAGCAGCGCGATCAGGTAGATGGCCAGGCGGTCCCATGGAGGGATCAGATCCTCGATGCCGTTGAGCGGGGGCCTGCGCCGATGCGCCCCGACCAGACGCGCGAGCAGCTGCTGCTCCTCGCGGGCAAACCCGGGCAGGTCGGCATTGTCGAGCAGATAAGCGCCATGGCGGTGATAGCCGCTGTGGGCCACATCCAGCCCGATTTCGTGCAGCCGCGCCGCCCATTTCAGGGCCAGCTCGGCATTTTCATCCTCGAGTTCCCAGGCCTCGGCGACCTGCCCAAGAAATTTCAGCGCGGTGGCCTCAACGCGCGCGGCCTGCGCGGTATCCACATGATAGCGGCGCTCCATTGAGGCGACCGTGCGCTCGCGGGGATCCTCGTCAGTGAGACGGCCCACCATGTCGTACAGCAGGCCATCGCGCAGCGCGCCCTCGGCCATGCGCAGCTGCTCGATGCCGAGCGCGTCGAACAGCTCGGCCAGAATGACCACGCCTCCTGGGAACACCGGACGCCGTTCGTCAGTCAGAGAGTTCAAGCCCAGCTCGCGGCAATCGCCGGCGTTCTTCATCTCGGCCAGCAACGCCTCCAGGCCCTCGGCCGTGACGCCGGTGACCTGCGGGTTACGTTCCTGCAGGCACTCGCCAATCGCGCGCACCGTGCCCGAACTGCCGACGACCTGCTCCCAGCCACGCTGCAGGAATGCGGTCTGCATCGGCTCGATTTCCACGCGCGCGGCGAGTTGCGCCCGCTCGAAGCGCTTAGCTGAGAGCCGTTCATCGTCGAAGTAACGTTGACTGAGCGAGACGCAGCCGAGATTAAGGCTCGCGAGGAGCTGCGGCTCATAGCCTTCGCCTATGACCACCTCGGTGCTTCCCCCGCCTATGTCGATGACGAGCCGATGGCCGGGCTCGGCCGGCAAGGTATGGGCGACCCCCGAATAGATCAGTCGCGCCTCTTCCATACCCGAGACGATTTCGATCGGATGCCCGAGTGCGTCGCGGGCGCGTTCGAGAAATGCCTGCTTGCGGCGGGAAATGCGCAGCGCGTTGGTGCCCACCACGCGCACGCTCCGCGCATGCATGTCGCGCAGGCGTTGCCCGAATCGCTCCAGGCAGGCGAGCGCTCGCGCGGCCACCTGCTTGTCGAGGCGCCCATCGGGCCCGACTCCGGCCCCCAGGCGCACCATCTCGCGCATGCGGTCGATGACGACCAGCTGGCCGTGCGTGTAGCGGGCGACGACGAGGTGAAAACTGTTCGAGCCGAGATCCACGGCCGCCAGCACCTCGGGCACTGCGCGGGCGGGGCGACTCACGGGAGTTTCAGGCGGTGGTAAATGACGATCCGCAACCGCAGGTTGTGGTGGCGTTGGGATTGCGGATCACGAACTGCGCGCCATCCAGGCCGTCGCGAAAATCGATCTCGGCACCGCCCAGGTAATTCACGCTCATCGGATCGATCAGGAGCTTGACGCCCTGGTTTTCGACGCAGGTATCCCCGTCCTGCAGCTGCTCATCGAACTCGAAGCCGTACTGCAGGCCCGAGCAGCCCCCGCCCTGAACGAATACCCGCAGCATCAGCTTCGGGTTGCCCTCGTTGCGGATCAGATCGGCCACCTTAAGCGCCGCCGCGTCGGTAAACACCAACGGCGATTCGTGGGAATGAGTCTCGTGTACTGCGGCGTCCATGGTGTCAGTCAGTTTAGGCGCACCGCCACCGGGCGTCAAAAAGGATCCCGGGAAGCGTGAAGCGCCTTGAATTTACACGGCTTGTGCGGCCGCGGCATTCGCCGGAATAAGGCGCCCGGTGATCTCGGCGCCCAGCGCCATCTCGATCACACCGTAGCTGACGTTCCCCCGTACGCGCGCCTTGGCGCCCAGCACCACCCGTTCCGAGGCCATTATGTCGCCGTTGACGGTCCCATTCAGGACCACATGCGGTGCCTCGATCGAACCCTCGATCAGTCCGTGCTCACTGACCGAGACCGATGCGGTGCCCCCAGGGGCTACACGGACGCTCCCGGCGACCTGCCCGTCGATGTGCAGTCCTCCGGAAAACTCGACATCGCCCTGGATACGTGCGGAGCGACCGATCAGGGTATCGATGCGTGTGGAATTTTTTTCGCTGCGGTTAAACATGGCGCCTCGTTATGCGGTGTCGGGATTCCAGACGAAAGTCTGGCGGTACGGCGGTGTGCTCCTTTGTGCGGAGCGGATCTCTATCGTGACGCGTTCCGCTTTGAAATCCGCGGGCAGCGTGACCAATTGTTCCATGTTGGTGAAATACCGGAAACTGTAGGAGAGCTGCTTGGTCTTGTCCGCCGTGAGCGATGACAAGCTTAGACTCGCCGCGGTTCCTGAGCGCTCCCCATCGACCGTCACGCCCAAAGTGCCGGTGGTCGTTTCCTCCGGTCGCGTCGGCCGGTTGAGCGCAAAGCGCAACGTAAAACTGCGCGCGGCCACATCGGCCGTCAGCACTCTGAACTGCTGGACCCGCACGGATCCTTGCCTGCTGGCGGCAGCCGGATTGGCAATGGCACGATAGAACTCGAGATCCTGCTGGGCTCGGGCAAGGCCCGCCTGCAGCTCACCAATGGTGCGCGCGAGCTCGGCGCGTTCACGCACCTGGGAAATTTGCGTGCTGGCATCGGCGGCGAGTTGGACGCGCAGCTCGTGGATGGTCTGGTCCTGGGCGGAAAGGCGGCTTTGCAGCATCGAGCGCTGCTGGGCCGCCGAGAGGCCATCGAACCCTGCCAGCCGGTGTCCCATCTCGAAGGCCAGGAAAAGAGCCACGGCGCCAAGCAGCAGGAGTGAGGCCAGGATGATCCAGCGTCGCGCGGGCGCGTGCGCGCGCACCACCAGTTTGCCGGGGATTTGCACCTACGCTCCGCTCGCGTGGACCGGCGCCGGCGCCTCAAGGTCACCGCGCCACCAGGACGGATACTGGGGCAGGCCCTCGGGGAAGGCCTGTTTTCCGAGCTCATGCAGTGCTCGAGTGTAGACGGCGCGTTTGAAATAAATGACCTCGCGGATCGGCTGCCAGTAATCGACCCACCGCCAGCGGTCAAACTCAGGGGCACCGGTCACATCAAATCGGAATGTGGGATCCGGGCGCTTGAGTCGCAGCAGGAACCAGCGCTGCTTCTGCCCGATGCACAGGGGTCTGGAGTGGCGACGCTGGTAACGCTCGGGCAATCGGTAGCGCAACCACCGTTGGGTCTGGCCCATGATTTCGACATCGTCGCGCCCGAGCCCGATTTCCTCGTTCAGCTCCCGGTACAACGATTCTTCGGCCTTCTCCCCGCGCTGCATGCCGCCTTGTGGAAACTGCCATCCCCGGCCACCGGAACGCCGCCCGATAAACAGCCGGCCATCGTCCTGCATCAATATGATGCCGACATTGGCTCGAAACCCGTAACGGTCGATCACATCACCCATAATCTGTTCGTTTTACCCTGTCCCGGTGCCTCGGCTCAAGCGATTGGGTCTTGTTATGGGCCGGTGCGCATGCTTAGGCTCCGCATATGATCCGGCCGGCACAATTCTGGACCCTGCTGGTGCTCGCCGCACTGGCGCTTGCCTGCCTGTTGGCTTCACTGCTGGCCGGATCGGCGCACCTGTCTCTGGGCCAAGCGCTGGCGGCACTGGGGGGTGGGGGCGATGAACTGTCCACCACGATCGTGCGTACGATCCGGCTGCCACGCACGATTTCAGCGTTTGCCGTGGGCAGTCTTCTGGGGCTGGCCGGCGTGCTGCTCCAGGCGCTGTTTCGCAATCCTCTGGCCGATCCATTCGTGCTGGGTGTTTCAGGCGGCGCCTCGGTCGGCGCGCTCGCAGGCATGCTGGCGGGCTTCGCGCTCGGCGGACTGGAATGGACCGCGACCGGAGGGGCGCTCGCGATCGGTGCTCTGGTGTACTGGATGGGAAGCGGCGGGGACTCGGGCCGGCTGCTGCTTTCGGGCGTGGTGCTGGCGAGCGCCTGCGGAGCGGTGATTTCGGTTTTGCTCGCCATTGCCGACAACGGGCAATTGCGCGGCATGGTGTTCTGGCTGGCGGGGGATCTGGGCTGGGCGCAGCATCCCTGGTTTGATCTGGCCGCAGCGGCCTTCGCCGTACTCGGCTCACTGATCGGCGGGCGCGCCTTGAACGTGCTGGCCGCCGGCGAGTTGCGCAGCGCCATTCTCGGACTCGATGCGCGCGTGGCGCGGCCGGCGGTCTTCATCATCGCGGCCGCGCTGACTTCACTCGCCGTGTTGGCGGCCGGCCCCGTAGGGTTCGTGGGATTGGTGGCCCCGCACCTGGTCCGGCTGGCGTTACGGACTTCGGATCACCGGCTGGTGGCGCCCGGGGCCGCCCTGTGCGGTGGGGCCTTGCTGTGCCTGGCCGATATTGCCAGCCGCACGATCGCCGCCCCGCGCCAGTTGCCGGTCGGCGCCATCACCGCACTGATCGGCGCCCCGGTATTCCTGCTGCTGTTGCGTCGGCAACGCTAGGCGCGACGCTGCCTTAGGCTTTCCCGCCCCTGCGTGTATTCGCGCCCCGCGTGCATGAGCGCGGCGAATCGTGCCTGATCGCCGCTTTGCACGGCACTGCGCAGGCTGTCGACCGCCTGGGCGAGTGCGTCCAGGGACTCCGCGCCGTATTCGTTCAGGCGCTGGATCTCGAAATAAAGATCGGCGCTTTCCCCGGCCACGGCGCTGGCGATATCGAACTGCGCATCGAAGGTGGTGCTCGACATCTGCACCAGGCGCGGCGCCCGCTCCCCGCTCCCGGCCAGGGCGGTAAAAAATGCGATGTTCACGGCGTGCGAGAGTCCAAGGACGTAAGCAATAAGGCGGTCATGTTCGTCCAGGCTCATGACCACCTGTTCCACCATGGTCGGTGCAAACAATGCGCGCGCGCGCTCGAGGGCGTCGCCCCGTTCAAGGTCAACGAAGACCACGTGACGTCCGGAAAGCAGTTCCGTGCTGGGCCCGAACATGGGATGGATCGAAGTCACCCGCAGTCCTGCCGCGCGCAGGGCCTCAAGACCTGCGCGCAAGGGCGTTTTGAGTGAACCGACATCGAAGATCACCCCGCCGGGCCGGCGCTCGGCCAACTCACTCAGGATGGCGTTGGTCGCACCGAGCGGCGCGGCGACCACGATGTAGTCGTGATCGAGCGGACTTTCGCGCCAGTCCTTGAGCGCCCCCTCACCTCCCGCCGGATCGGCGATCTGAACCGCGAATCCTTGCGAGGCGAGAAATTGTGCGAACCAGCTGCCGATCTTGCCCGCGCCACCGATCACCAGGGCGCGCTGCCCGCTCCCTGCGCCTTCGGCGGCGACACTGGCCTGCTCCTGTGTGGTGAGTGATGAGCGAATCAACACGCGCATGACCTCCTCGGCGGCATCCGCGGGCACACCCAGCTGCGCGGCACTGGCCCGGACGGCAAGAATGACCTCCCGCTCGCGCACATAGTCGCGGGTCGGGTAGCCGGTGGCGCGTTTGACGCGCGCGATCTCGCGGCTGGTGGACTGCCGTTCGGCAATCAATTCGAGAAGCCGTCGATCGAGGCCGCTTAGATGCTGGCGCAATTCATCGAGAGTCATGCAGGGTATCCAATTGTTGGCTATGCCCACTCCTTGTAAAGGCAAAGCCTGGGCACGGCAAGAGGTCCATCCTTGGGCCGCTCGTGAGCGTTTAAGGCATGGCGTAACATGCACGGCATGAAATGGCACCGCGAACATCTGCCCGATCCACTTCCGGCCGAGCCGCTGGAGCTGGTCGCGGCGTGGCTTGCCGAGGCGACGCGCAACAAGGTCCAGCCCAACCCCAACGCCATGGTGCTGGCCACCTGCGATTCATCCGGACAGCCCTCGGCCCGCGTCGTGCTGTGCAAGGACATCACCCCGCAGCCGGGGTGCCTGGGCTTTTACACGAATTATTTATCCCGAAAGGGACACGACCTCGAGGAAAATCCGCGCGCCGCGATCGTGATGTACTGGGACTCGCTCCATCGGCAAGTGCGTGTGGAGGGAAGGATTGTGAAGATGCCCTCGTCCGAGAGTGAGGCGTACTTTGCGACGCAGAAACTGGCAAAGCCGGCTGGGCGCGTGGGCGAGCGAGCAAAGCCAACCGATCGCCTCGCGCGCGGAACTGCTCGGCAAGGTGGCCAAAGCCGCGCTCCGTATGGCGCTGCCGGTGCCCGCCGACGAACAGCAGCAGGATCCGGGTTTGCACATTGCCCGCCCCCCGCACTGGGGCGGCTATCGACTGTGGGCCCAAGCCGTGGAACTGTGGGTCGAAGGCAGCGCCCGCATCCACGATAGAGCGCGCTGGAGCCGAACCTTGAGCGCTGGCCCCGATGGGCTCAGCGCAGGTCCGTGGTCCACCACGCGACTGCAGCCGTAGACTTAAAGGCAAAGCGATACACGCTCGATGTGGCGCAACATCCGCCTGAGCATCCTTGTCGGGATCCTGTTTATCGTCACCCTCGGCAGCTGGCTGGACCAGCACCGCTCGACCAGCTGGGAGAGTACGGTGCGCGTGGGCGCATTCCCGGTGGCCGGAGACAACAGCGCCCTCGCGGCCCACTACGTTGCCGCGCTGGACATCGCGCAGTTGCAACCGGTCAGCGAGTTTGTAGCCCGCGAGGCGCACCGCTACGGTGTTGCGCTCGATGAGCCGATTCATCTGACACTCTATCCGGCATTGACCAGCCCGCCGCCAGTTCTGGACCCCAAGGCCAGTGTCTTCGCTCGCCTGCTGTGGAGCCTGCGGCTACGTTACTACCGCTACAAATCCACCCGCACAGTTTCACGATCTCGCCCACAGATCGCCCTGTTCCTGGTCTACCACGACCCGGCGTTGGCGCCGGTACTTCCCCATTCCGTAGGTCTCCAGCGGGGACTGACCGGGGTCGTGAACTTGTTCGCCACGCATTCACAGGACGACCAGAACGCCATCGTCACGGCGCACGAACTGCTGCACACCTTCGGTGCCACGGACAAATACGGCGAGGGTGACAGGCCGCTGTACCCGAGCGGTTATGCCGAACCCTTGCGCGTGCCACGCTTACCGCAACGTTACGCCGAGATCATGGCCGGGCGCGTACCGTTGAGCGCCGATCGCCAGGAGATGCCTGATAATCTGTCGCAAACGCTCATCGGTCGGATGAGCGCGAGTGAGATGGGCTGGATTAAGCATTGATGGACACGGCGTTGCTAAGGGCGAATGGACTTCGGGTAAGCGCTGGAACGCGCACCCTGATCTCGGATCTGTCCTTCGAGCTGCGGCGGGGAGAATTCATCGCGGTGCTGGGTCGCAACGGTTGCGGCAAGAGTCTGACGCTCCACACCCTCGCGGGACTGCGCCCCCCGGCGGCAGGGGATGTGGAACTCGAAGATCAAAGACTGCGCCAGCTCAGCCGCGGGGATGTCGCGCGCGCACTGGCGTTCCTGCCGCAGGATCGCGAAGATTCGCTGCCGCTTTCGGTATTCGAAGCGGCACTGCTGGGACGCCACCCGCACATCGGCTGGTTGCGCGGCGAGAGCGCCGCGGACGTGCAGATTGTCCACCGTGCCCTGGCGCGAATGGACGTGGACAGCTGCGCGGAACGCGCCCTCAGCACGCTCTCAGGCGGTGAGCAGCGGCGCGCCGCCATGGCGGGGCTCCTCGCGCAGGAGCCGCGTGTGTTTCTGCTTGATGAACCGACCAACCATCTCGATCCCCACCATCAGGTCGACGTGCTGCTCGCGTTCCGGGAACGCTGCAGCGCCGGAGCCGGGGTCATCGCCACCCTTCACGACCCGGCGCTGGCCGAGCGCTGTGCGGATCGTGTCTTGCTGATGTACGGGGACGGTCGCTGGCGGCTGGGCCCCACGGCCGAACTGCTCAACGCGGCTGAGCTGTCCCTCCTGTATGCGACGCCCATGAACGAACTGAGCGGCGGCGGACGCCGCGCGTTCATTCCCGCCTAGCATTCCTGCCGGCAGCACGCGCGCCCGCAGCCGATGCGTGCGGTTGACAGCCTATGCGCTCATCCCTAGAGTGCCGCTCGTTGTCAGGTGCTCGGGAAGCCGGTGACGTGCGCAGTTTTCGAACTGCACACCATTCCGGCGCTGCCCCCGCAACGGTAAGCGAGTTTCGCTGCGTCATTTGAGCCACTGCGCGCCACTTCAAATAGAGAAGTGGGCGTGGGAAGGCGACGCCAGCAGGTCAATGCAACGACCGCTCGTGAGCCCGGAGACCGGCCTGGCACGTTTCAGTCCTAGTGGCGCGGTGGGCGTCGGGCTGGCTGCTATTCAGCCATCCGCCTCTTGCCATCGTCACCGGGCTTATCAGCCATCTGGTCACGCGGGCGGGCGTGCGGGAGTTTTCTATGCGATTGCAGGAATTGATATGGACCGGCGCAGCGGTAGCGGCGCTGGCGGCGGCGCGCGGGGCAGCGGCGGACACGAACGCTTCGGGCGCGGCGCCACTGAGCGAGGTGGTCGTCACCGCGACCCGAACGGCAACCACGGTCGATGAACTGGCCATTCCAGTCATAGTGATCACGCGCGATGAGATCGAGCACGCGCTTGCCACGGACCTCGCCTCGCTCCTGATAGGGCACGGCGGCATCGAGATCGCGCGCAACGGCGGGCCCGGGCAGCCGGCGGCGGTGTTCCTGCGCGGCACCGAGAGCGATCACACCACGGTGCTGATCGACGGGGTGCGCATCAATCCAGGCACCATCGGCGGCGCGCCGCTCCAGAATATCCAGCCCGAATCCATCGAGCGCGTTGAGATCGTCAAGGGCGCCCGTTCGAGTCTGTACGGGACCGATGCGATCGGTGGCGTCATCAACATCATCACGCGCGCCGGCGCCTCTCCGGGCGCTTCGCTGTACGCCTCGAGCGGCCGCTACGACACCCAGGTCGTGGCCGCGGATGCCAGCGGCATGCTCAGCGAGCGCTTCGGTGCCGGCGCCAGTTACGCCTATCAGAGGTCCGATGGCTTTCCGCCGGTCGAGGGAAGCAACGTTCCGGGCGATTACAACAACCAGAGCGCCAATGCCCAATTGCGCTACGTCGCCAGCGACGCGCTGACGTGGCGCGCTCAGGCGTGGCGAGCCTCTGGAAAATCCGCGTACTCCGAGTTTGGCTCACCTTCCCAGGAGGATTTCCTCGACGACAGCTACGCGGTGGGCGCGGACTGGAAAGGCGACGCGGGGTCAACACGGGCAAGCTCACGGCGAGCCGCGCCACCGTCGAGATCGAACCAGCGCCAGACACCGGATTTCGACCGCACGACGCGCGATGCCCTCGATGCGCAGTACAGCTGGCGTGCCGATGCGGCGCAGGAGTGGACCATCGGGCACGGTGGTGGCGAACGAGCACACGCAGTGCTCTATCCTTCGGGCTTCCGTACGACGTGCACACCCACACCACGCTGGCCTTCGCGCAGGACCAGTTCCACGAGGGCGCAAACGACCTGCTGCTCGCGGTCGGCTACAACCATCATGAAACGTTCGGCTCGCACACGACCTGGAACGTCGAGTACGGCCACAACTTCAATCCGACCTGGCGCGCGACATTCGCGATCGGCACGGCCTTTCATGCGCCCGACAGCACCGACCTGTACGGTTTCGGCGGCAATACGGCGCTCAACCCCGAGGTCTCGCGCCAGGGCCAACTCGGAGTGCAATGGCACCCGACCCGAGAGCAATATCTGCGATTGTCGGTCGTTCAAAACGACATCGACGATCTGATCGATTACGTGCTGATCGACCCGCTGAATTTCACCTACCAGGCGGAGAACGTCCAACGATCGCGCATCCGTGGCGCCGAGTTCGAATACGAATGGCGCGGGAAAGCCTGGCAGGTCCACAGCAACTACGTCGCTGCAAGACCCGCAGAACCTGACCACGGACAGCAGCTCCTGCGCCGCTCGCACTACAACTGGCGCATTGGACATCCAATACGACCACGGCCCGCTCAATTTCAGCGCCGACCTGCAGTTCGTCGGGTCCGCGCACGGACTTCGTGGGCTTTGACCTAGGGACCGTAGGCGGCTACACCCTGGTCAATCTCGGGCTCGGCTACCAATTCGCGCAGCAGTGGCCGGCCCAGTTCGGCTGGATAACGCGCTGGACCGGCACTACGAGCTGGCCAGCGGCTACAACACCGCCGGCCGCAGAGTGACGCTCGCCATGCGCTTCCACATGAGGTAGTTTCCTCCCCCGTGGGGAACCGACTTTCCAAGATCGTGACGCGCACGGGCGATGACGGCAGTACCGGACTGGCCGACGGCGCGCGCGTGCCCAAGGAAAGCGCGCGCATCGAGGCCTGCGGCACCGTGGATGAACTCAACAGTGCCCTGGGGGTATTACTGGCAGCTCCGGACTTGCCCGAGCCGATGTCCGAACAACTGCTCGGTATTCAGCACGACTTGTTTGACCTCGGCGGGGAACTGGCGATTCCCGGAAGCGTGGTGATCTCGGCCGCGCAGGTCGAGGCGCTCGAGGGTCTGGTCGAGCAGCTGGAATGCCGAGCTGCCACCGCTCCGTGAGTTCGTGCTGCCCGGAGGCGGAGCGTCGGCGGCCAGTTGCCACATGGCGCGCTCCATCTGCCGCCGCGCCGAGCGTCGCTGCTGGGCGCTTTCGCGCAGCGAAGCGCTGGGTCCGCAGGCGTTGCGTTACCTGAACCGGCTCTCGGACCTGCTGTTCATACTGGCGCGCGTGCTCGCGCGCGCGCGCCCAGGGGAGCGAGGTCATGTGGCGCAGCGAGCGGGGACGCGCGGACAAGCCCTCAGGACAGTAGCGCCCTCAGCAGTTTCCACTCGAATCTCGAACCCGGATCGCTCTTGCGGCCCGGCGCGATATCGCTGTGACCGACCACCCGCTCCCGTGCCAAGCTCGGATAGGCATCGCACAATGCGGCAATGAGCGCCGTGAGCGTCCGATACTGGACGCTCTCGTACACTCCTTCGTCGGTTCCTTCCATTTCGATGCCGATCGAGAAATCGTTGCAGGCGCTGCGGCCCTGCCAGCTGGAGACACCGGCGTGCCAGGCCCGCAGACCAAAGGGTACAAACTGCACGGGGCACCCGTCACGCCGTACCAGCACGTGCGCCGAGACCCGAAGAGTCGCGATGGTCGCGAAGAAAGGATGAGCGTTGCGATCCAGGCCGCCGGTAAACAGCCGCTCAATCCACGGGCCACCGAATTCTCCCGGCGGCAGGCTGATGCCGTGCACGACGATCAGCTCGGGGGCCATCCCTGCGGGCCGCTCGTCACAATGGCATGAGAGCACCTGGCGTACATCGCGCAGGAGCCCTAAGGCCGGATCGATGGAAAAACCCGACTGCATGATTGCGCTCATGATGCCAAAATGCCCGCGTGACCCATAGCACCCGCGAAGGCGGCTCCCAGACCGCCCGTCCCGCAGACAATGCCACATTCGCCGCGCGCGATCTGCGGCACGTTTGGCATCCGTGCACCCAGATGAAAGACCACGAGACCATGCCGCCCATTCCGGTGCGTTGCGGCAAAGGCGTGTGGCTCGAGGACTACGAGGGCAAGCGCTACCTCGATGCCATCAGCTCCTGGTGGACGAATCTGTTCGGGCACGCCAACGAGCGCATCAGCGGAGCGGTGGCTTCTCAGGCGGGGCGGCTTGAGCACGTCATGCTGGCCGGTTTTACCCATGAGCCGGCCATCGCGCTGGCCGAACGGCTGGCGGCGCTCGCGCCACGGGGCCTGACGCGCTGCTTCTACGCCGACAGCGGATCGGCCGCGGTCGAAGTGGCCCTCAAAATGAGCTTCCACTACTGGCTCAACCGCGGCCTCGCGCAGAAGCGCCGCTTCCTTACTCTTAATAATAGCTATCACGGCGAGACCCTCGGTGCCCTGAGTGTTGGGGATGTGCCCCTCTACCGCGAAATCTACCAACCCTTGCTCCTGCCGGTAATCACCGTCCCCTCGCCCGATTGCTACCTGCGCGCCCCCGGGGAGAGCTGGGCCGAACACTCGCGCCGGAGCTTTGAGGCCATGGAAAGCGCCCTTGAGCGCCACGCCGGTGAACTGGCGGCCGTCATTGTCGAGCCGCTGGTGCAGTGCGCCGGTGGCATGCGCATGTACGATCCGGTGTACCTGCGCCTGCTGCGCGCGGCCTGCGACAAGTACGGAGTGCATCTGATCGCCGATGAGATCGCGGTGGGGTTCGGACGCACCGGCACGCTCTTTGCCTGCGAACAGGCCGATATCTCGCCCGATTTCCTGTGCCTGTCCAAGGGGCTGACCGGAGGCTACCTGCCGCTCTCGGTCGTGCTCACTTCCGAAATCATGTACAGCGCGTTCTACGACGAATACGTGTCATTGCGCGCATTCCTGCACTCGCACAGTTTTACCGGCAATCCGCTGGCTTGCGCCGCAGCGCTGGCCACGCTGGACATCTTCAGCTCCGAGCCGGTGCTTGAGCGCAACCGCGCGCTGGCCGCCTACATGGGCGCGCGCGCCGCGCCGCTGGCCGATCATCCGAATGTCGCGGAAGTACGCCAGTGCGGCATGATCCTGGCCATCGAGACCGTGCGCGATCGCAAGACACGCGAGCCGTTTCCGTGGCAGGAACGACGTGGGCTACGGGCCTACCGGCATGCGCTCTCCCGCGGCGTCTTGCTGCGCCCGCTCGGGGGCGTGATCTACTGCATGCCACCGTACGTGATCACGCCCGCGGAGATCGATCTGATGATGGATGTGGCCGCCGAGTGCATCGAGCGCGCCTGCGCGCCCTAGCGCGCGCACCTGTCCGCACGCACACGTCAAGACCGAATGCGCAGCACCCGGATATACGTTGATCTTGCGCTCGCCAGCGGCGAGGACGTGGTGCTGCCCGCGGCCCAGTCCACGCACCTGCTGCGGGTGCTGCGGCTGCGGAGCGGTGCGCGCGCTGACTCTATTTAACGGCCGCGGCGGCGAGTACGTCGCCGAACTGATCGGCGCCGGAAAGTCCGGCGCGCGCCTGGCCGTCGGGCGCGCACAAGGCGGTGGAACGCGAGTCACCGCTCCACTTGACGCTGCTCCAGGGCGTCGCGCGGGGCGAGCGCATGGATGCGATCGTGCAGAAGGCCACCGAGCTGGGCGTGCAGCGCATCGTGCCCCTGTCCTGCGAGTTCAGCGTGGTGCGGCTCGATGCGGCCAACCGGCAGCGCCGCGCCGAGCACTGGCGCGCCGTGGCGATTGCCGCCTGCGAGCAGTGCGGACGAAATCGCGTCCCACAGATCGAGCCCATCGGGGAATTCGCCGAGGCCTGCGCCGCGGGCGAAGGTGAACTGCGGTTGATGCTGCTGCCGCAGGCCCCCGACTCGCTCGCCTCCCTGGCGGCGGGACTGCATCGAGCCGTGCTGCTGGTGGGGCCGGAAGGGGGCCTGAGCGGTCGCGAACAACTGCAGGCGCAGCGCGGCGGATTTCGGCCCTGCCGGCTGGGCCCGCGGATTCTGCGCACCGAAACCGCGCCGCTCGCTGCGCTGGCCGTGCTCCAGGCGCTGGCCGGGGATCTGGCTTAGGCGGCGGCGACCGTGGTTTCGTCGGCGATCAGGACCTCGAGCCGCTCAAGATCGGGAATCAGCGGTGTTTCATTGAGCATGCGCACGCGGCACACGACCGGATCGTCCTCCGGCACGACGTAGGCAGGATCGGGCCGGATCACATCGGCGCTGACCCGCACCAGTTGCGGGAAGCCCTGCGACACCAGCGCGTAGGCGCCGGCATCGACGCGCTCGCCGATGGCGTGCATGATGACCAGGCGCGAGCGCGAACTGACCGGCAGGCGTCGGCATGACGGCACAGTCCCTCGAAGGAAATCAGCGGCACCGCGCGCCCATTCCATTGCACCAGCCCCAGGTACCAGGGGGGCGCGCCGATCATGGTCGTCGGGGCCTGATAGCCGGCGATTTCGGCGACGCAGGCGCGCGGCACCAGCAAGCGCGCATCCGCGAGCGGTATCAGCAGGCTGTAGATTTCATTGCCGCTCTCGCTCATCGGCCCGCGCCAGAGGCTTGCGCCGCCGCACGCCGCCGCGCCACCAGGGGCGCGATCGCGTCGATCAGCTGGCTTTCCTGATAGGGCTTGCCCAGGTAATCATCGACCCCGAGCTCGATCGCATGCGCGCGGTGCTTCTCACCGACGCGCGAGGTAATCATGATGATCGGAACGTCCTGCAGGCGAGGATCGGCTCGCACCTGCGCGGCGACCTCATAGCCGTCCATGCGCGGCATCTCGATGTCGAGCAGGATGATGTCCGGCACGTGATCGGCCAGCAGCGCCATGGCATCGGCGCCATCGCGGGCGGTCATGACACGCATGCCGTTGCGCTCCAGCAGGCGCTGCGTCACGCGCCGCACCGTGATCGAATCGTCCACCACCAGCGCAAAGGTGCGCCGGTCGCCGCGCTCGCGCAGCGGCGTGCTCGCCGCCCGCACGCGCCATTCGGCGCGGACCAGCGCGGTGATGTCCAGAATGATGACCACGCGTCCGTCGCTGAGGATGGTGGCCCCCGATATGCCGCGGATCGATGAGATCTGGGGGCCGATGGGCTTGACGACGATCTCGCGGCTCCCGATCAGCTCGTCGGCCACCAGGCCCGTGGAGTGCTCGCCGGCGCGCACCAGCACGATCGGTATCGCCGCGTCGGTCTCGGGGATCGGCGAGGATTCCATGCCGACGTAGTGCGCCAGGGGCTGCAGCCGGTATTTATGCTCGCCGTAAGTGAAGGTGGCGCTCTCGCTGCGCAGGTGCGCCGCCACTTCATCGCGCGGCAGGCGCACCACGCCCTCGATCGTCGGCAGCGGCAGCGCGTAGAACTCATCGCCGGTCCTCACCACCAGCGCGTGGCTGACCGCCAGGGTCAGGGGCAGGCGGATCGTGAAGCGCGTGCCCTGGCCGGGCTTGCTGTCCATGTGCAATGCGCCGCCGAGCTTCTTGATCTCGGTGGCGACCACGTCCATCCCCACGCCGCGCCCGGCCTGCTGCGTCACGGCGCCCGCGGTCGAGAAGCCCGGCTCGAGCACCAACTGCATCACATCATCGTCGGTCAGCGTCTGGTCGGGCGATATCAGTCCGAGGGCCAGGCCCTTGTCCCGAATCGCATTCAGGTTCATCCCGGCGCCGTCGTCGCTGACCTCCACGATCACCTCGGCGCCCTCGCGCTGCAGGTGCAGGTGGATGCGGCCGGTCGAGGACTTGCCGCGCGTGCGGCGTTCGTCGGGCATCTCGATGCCGTGCACCACCGCATTGCGCAGCAGGTGCTCAAAGGGCGGCAGCATGCGCTCGAGCACCTGGCGATCCAGCTCCCCGGCCGCCCCTTCGATCACCAGCTCGGCGCGCTTGTCGGTGTCGGCCGCCGCCTGGCGCACGATGCGCGCCAGTCGCTGCACGTGGCGCTGGAAGGACACCATGCGGGTGCGCATCAGTCCGTTCTGGAGCTCCGTGACCGTACGGGCCTGGAGCTGAAGCTGGTTCTGCGTATCGCCCACCAGGCTTTCGAGCAGCTGCTGGAGGCTCGCCACGTCGTTGGCCGACTCCGCCAGTGCGCGCGAGTACTGCTGTATCGATGAATAACGGTCCAGTTCCAGCGGATCAAAGCCCGGTCGGTGGCCGGTCTCCTGGTCGTGCCGGTGCAGCACCTGCGCCTCGGTCTCCATCTCGAGTTTGCGCAATTGCTCCTTGAGGCGCGTGACGGTGCGCGAAAGCTCGGCGAGATTGAAATCGACCATGCCCGAGCTGCTGTTCGAGGCGCGCGCGCGTGATGCTCACCTCGCCGGCATGGTTGAGCAGTTCATCGAGCAGCTCGGCGCTGACGCGGGCCATCTCGCCACGCTCGGCGCCGGCGACCGGCTCGCGCCCGGGCGGCACCGGGGCGGCAGGCTTGAGGTCCAGGGGCGCCAGGGTCCCGATCGACTCGGCGCGCGGGCGCCGCGGCCCGAGCGCTCAGCCGAGGGCGCTGATTCAAACCTCGGCGGCGGAGGCGCAGATCGGGGTTGCGGGCGGCGAGGCGATGGGCTTCGGGATACCGGTGCTCGCGCGGTGCCTCGGGCTCGCGCTGGCGCGGGTGGCGCGGTGGCTTCGGCGGGCGGCTTCCGCGCCGCGTGCGATGGCCTGGATCCGCTCGATCAGCGCGGTGGCGGGAACGGCCGCGCGACCTCCGGCGACCTGCTCGCGCATGCGCGCCAGTTCATCGAGCGCCTCCTGCGCGATCGCGCGGGCGCGCTGATCACCGCTCGCCGTGCCCAGATCGATCTGTATGATCAGGCTTTCCAGTTCATGTGACAGATTGCCCATGGCGCTCACGCCCGCCATGCGCGCGCCGCCCTTAAAGGTGTGGAGCGAGCGCTTGAGCGAGGCGAGTTGCTCGCCGCCGGCGGCGGGCGCCGCATTCCAGGCCTGCAGCGCCGATTGCGAGGCCTCCAGCAGTTCGCTGGCTTCCTCGCAGAAGATCGCCGCCACGTCCGGATCAAAATCGATTGCCGGGCGCGCTGACCGGCGCGGCCGGGGCGCGGGGGCGGTTCGGGCTGGCGCAAGGCCTGCATCGCCGGCAACGCGTGCAGACCGGTGCGCTCGCTGTGTTCGGTCGCCTCGGCGATACGCCGATCCAGCTCGTGCTCGGCACGCGCAATGCGCGCTCGCAGCGTGTCGTGCACCGCGAAATAGCCGGTATCCTCATCCAGGTGGTCTGCCACCGCCGCCATGGCGTTCATGCAGTCGTCGAGCAGCAGCAGGTCCGAATCGTCGAGACCCACGCCGCTGTCGAAGGACTTGCGCAGCCAGTGATTGAGCGGCTCGGCCAGGCGCGTGCCGTGGCGCGCTTCGGCCATCCGGGAACTTCCCGAGAGCGTGTGGCAGGCGCGATAGACTTCCTCGGTCAGCACGTGTGGGGCCGGATGCGGGTCGCTCGCGGCTGAGCCAGGAGCGCACCGTCAGCACGTGGCTGGAGGTCTCGCGCGCGTAGATCTCGCGCAAGGCGCCATCGGCCCCTTCCGAGAGGCCGTGCGCGCTTTCGGGCGGAGCAATCAATTCGGTGGCCGCCCACTCCGCGGCGGGCTCGGGCTCGCCGCGAGCGGAGCCGGTTCGGACTCCGAACCGCGCGGCATCTCCGCGATGCGCCTCGGGAGGAGCGGCGAGCGGCGCGGCCGGCGACTTCGTGCCCGGCGGCCAGCGCGTGCGCGCGCGCCACCAGGTGCGCCGGATGGGTACGCGGCCGCGGTGGACTCGCCCAGTTCCCCCACCAGCTGGGGAAGCAAGGCCACCGCCTCGCGCAGTGTGCTTAGGATTTCTGCCGAGCGCGCCAGCGTGCCATCGAGCAGCCGGTTGACCAGGTTTTCCATGGCCCACGAGAACTCGCTGAGTTCGCGCGCACCGACCATCCGACCGCTCCCTTTGAGCGTGTGGAAGGAACGGCGCACGGTGCCGAGCGCCTCGGAGGCGAGCGGATCCTGGTCCCAGGCCGGGTAGTAGCGGCGGATCTTCTCCATTTCCTCGCGCGCTTCCTCGGCGAACAGACTCAGCAGTTCCGGATCGGCGACCGAAGCGCTGTGGAGCGGAGCGGCCGTCAGGACCGGCGGGCTTAAGGAATGGCCCGTGCTTTCCAGGTCCAGCGCGCTGGCGACCTCGACATGCGGGGGCGGAGCGATGCGCACGGTGCGCGCGTAGTTTGCAGGGCTCACCGCCGGGACCGTCGGCACGACCTGTTCGGGTTCGCGCTGCAGCACCTCGAGGCAGGCCTGGGCGTTGTCGAGCATGTACCACGGATCGCTCCGGCCCGCCTGGAGCGTCTCTATGTAGTATTCGAGGCTGACCACCGCATCGGCGAGCCGGTCCAGGTAGGCGCCCGAAAGCGGCATTCCTCCCGGCTGCATCACGCGCCGCAGTTGCTCGGTGATCGCGTCGACGATTTCGACGGCGCGCGACTTGCCGAGCATCAGCAATCCGGCCTTGATGCCGCGCATCAGCTCCAGCCAGCTGTCAAATCCCACCGCCTCGAGCGTGCCGCTGACACTTTGCGCGATGCTTTCCTTGACGCGCGCCAGGTTGACGACGCACTCGCGCAGCACCGCGCTTTGCACCGGCTCGAAATCCTGGTCCGGCGCTTCCTCGCTCCCGCCCGCGGGCGCCTTCTTCGGCATGATCAGCCCGACCAGCTGTCCGTCGAGGTGATCCTCGACCTGGATCAGGCTCGCCGCGACCTGCACCAGAGTCGCCTCATCGGCACTCTCGCGTCCGGCCACCACGGCCTCAAGTCGCGCATTGGCCTCCTGGACGCGGCCGCGCAGCTCTCCTAGGCCCAGCACGCCCAGCGTGTCGCCGATCTTGCGCAGCAGGACGATCTGCGGGGTGAGTTCCTCGACCTGTCCGCCGCCGCGGCGCACGAACATGTCCAGCACATCCTTGACGCGCGTGAGGTCCTCGCGGATCGCAGCGGCCACGGTGTGCATGAGCTTGACCGACGGGGCGGAAAGATTTTCCCGCTCCTGCTCGACGGTGTCATCGACCGGCAGCAGTTCATTGAGCCGGAAGGAGGAGCGCACCGCGACCACGCGGGGGCCCGCGGTCGTGGAGCGCGCCACGTAATAAAGAAGGTTATTGAGCAGCTCGATGGGCGGAACCTGCGCATAACGCGTCTCGCCCTGCTCGTAGAGGCGGCGCATCTCGCGATCGGCCAGGCCCAGCAGCCGCTTGACCGATACGCTGCTCTCGACTCCGTGCTCGCCCAAAGCCTCCAGCAGCGCGCCGACCACCCACCACAGCTGGAACACGCATTGCTGGGTCGCCACCTGCTCAAGGCGCGTGGCCACGGTCGCGAGTATTTCGAGATTCTGCTCGAGCCGCTCGCCCCGTATCCAGCCCGACCAGTCCCGCCTGAAAGCGCGGTCGCAGACGCCGCGCCCATTGCGCGGGCGTCAGGGGCGGTTCGCCCGGGGCCGGAGAGGTGGGCTGCGCCTGCCGATCGGACTTGAGATTGAGCAGCAGCAGCGTGCCCTCGGACAGCAGCGCGCAGCCGCGCACCGCGCGCAGGTCGTTGAGGAGCGGCAGCAGCACGAGGGCCAGATCGCGGCTCCCGGCCAGCACGCGCTCGAGGTATCCGGGCAGCTGCACCATCGCGCGCATCAGGGCATCGAGGGACTCGGACTGGTTCTTGCGCTCCTCGCGGGCGCCGATCAGGTAGCGCGCCACCTGCTCCATTTCCTCGGCGAGCAGCGCGGCGCCATAGATCTCCAGCACCCGCAGCGCGCCCTGGACCTGGTGCAGCTCGGAGGCGCAGCGCTCCAGGAGCGATGTGTTCTCGGGCTGCTCGACGTGCGCTTCCAGCGCGGTGCGCGCATCGGAAAGCGCCGCGCTGATCTCGCGCGCGGCCTGCTGCATGGTCTGTGTGGCGAGTTCCGTCATGGCGGTGGCGATGTATCCTTCAGACCCCGCCGAGTTTCTTGAGGCGTGCCGTCCCATCCGTCGGCTGCGCCACGGCAGGGGCGCTCAAGGCCGGACGCGATGTGGTCGCGGGCGTCGGGCTCGGCGCGGGCGGCAGCCTGAATCCGGAGATCGACTTGCGCAACTCGCCGGCCAGGTCGGCCATCTTGATGATCGCCTGCGCGGTGGCGTGCGTGCTGTCGGCGGTCTGGGCGCTGATCTCGCGCAACACCTGCGTGTTGCGGGCGATGTTTTGCGCCGCCACGGACTGGCCGCGCGCGCCACCGGAGATGTTCTGCACCAGGCTCGCGATCTGGTTGGAGACCTGCTCGATTTCCTGCAACGCGGCGCCCGCGTTCTCGGCGAGCAGCGCGCCGCCCACGACATCGGTCGTGCTGCGCTCCATCGAAACGACCGCCTCATTGGTGTCGGTCTGGATCGTGCGCACCAGAACGTCGATCTGCTTGGTCGCGGTGGCGGCCCGTTCCGCCAGCCGTTGCACTTCGTCGGCCACCACCGCAAAGCCGCGCCCCGCCTCACCGGCCATCGACGCCTGAATCGAGGCGTTGAGCGCCAGGATATTGGTCTGCTCGGCGATATCGCTGATCAGCTCGACGATATTGCCGATCTCCTGCGAGCTCTCGCCCAGCCGCTTGATGCGCTTGCTGGTTTCCTGAATGGTCTCGCGAATCGTGTTCATGCCATCGATCGTGCGGCGCACCGCTTCGCCGCCCTTGTGGGCGACATCGACCGAATGGCGGGCCACGTCGGCCGCGCGCTCGGCGTTGCCCGAGACTTCCTCGGTCGAGGCGGCCATCGCCGCGATCGACTCGGTCGCCGAGGTGATCTGCTTGGTCTGCACCGCACTCGCCTTGCCCAGCTGCGCGCCCAGCGCCTGGGTCTGGCGCGCCGAGGCATCGACCTGCATGGCCGACTGGTTGATCGTGGCCACCAGCTTTCGAAGTGCCTCGACCGCATAGTTCACCGAATCGGCAATGGCGCCGGTGATGTCCTCGGTCACGGTCGCCTGCACGGTCAGGTCCCCGTCGGCAAGACTGGCCATCTCATCGAGCAGCTGCAGAATCGAGCGCTGGTTGCGCTCGCTCTCGTGGCGTTGGGTGGCGGTCGCCTGCATCTGGCGCTCGGCGGCTCGCCGCAAGGACTGGAGCTGTGAGAGCATCATGCCCGCCGGCACCAAGGCCAGCAGCACAAGCGCCGCCCCGGCCCAGGCCAGCGCGGTATGGCCGGCGCTGGCCATCCACAGCACGGCTCCGAGCACCAGCAAGGCACCGATCGCCAGCGTCAGTCGACGAAGGCGTTGCGTATCGACCAGATCGTCGGCGTTCATCAGGCGGAGGCCGCCGCAAAGGCGGGGTCTTCGAGGAGCCGGCGCAGGCTTAAGACCGGCAACTGATCCTGGTCCTGGCGGAAGGATCCGGCCAGGTAACGCCCGCAGGGCACGATCGTCGTGGGCACCTCGGCGCTGAATTCCGCTTCCTTGAAGCGCCGGAATCCGAGCACCTCATCGACCACCAGCCCGGCGGGCACATCGCGATGGTTGACGACCACGATGCGGGTCAGGCGCGTGATCGGTGTCGGGCCGCCGCCGAGGTACTGGCGCAGATCAATGATCGGGAACAGCTGACCGCGAATGCTGGCCAGTCCGAGCACCCAGGTTTTTGCGCCCGGCACGCGCGTGAGCGGTGAGGGGATGCCCAGCACTTCGCGCGCTTCCTCTCGGGCCACCAGATAAAGTTCGCCGGCCATGCGCGCGGCCACGCCGACCCACTCCGCACCGGCCACGCCGGGCGTCTCGGGGCTCGCGGTCGCGTTTCGACCACGCCGCTCGAGCTCCGCGAGGAGTTCATACGGTTGATCGCGCAGTGCTTTTAATGGGGCGCTCGCCAGCATGATCAGGCGGCGAGCGCGGCCTGCGCCTTCTCGACAAGCTGGTCCATCGATACAGGCTTGACCATGTAATCCACCGCTCCCTGACGCAAGCCCCAGATGCGATCGGTTTCCTGGCCCTTGGAGGTGACCATGACGATCGGGATGGCGCGGGTGTTCGGGTCGTTCGAGAGTGTGCGCGTGGCCTGGTAGCCATTGACCCCGGGCATCACGATGTCCATGAATATCAGGTCCGGATGCATCTGCCGCGCCAGGCGAATGCCCTCTTCGCCATCGCCGGCCACCGCAGTACGATACCCGTGGCGCTCGAGCGCCTTCTTCATGACGTGCACTTCGGTGGGCGAATCGTCGACAATGAGAATCAGCGCCATGGCCTATCTCCCGATGTGCGCTTCAATGGCGCCAAGCAGCTCATCCTTGGTGAAGGGCTTGGTCAGATAGTGCTCGGAGCCGACAATGCGGCCACGGGCACGGTCGAACAGCCCATCCTTGGAGGACAGCATGATGACGGGAATGGAGCGGAACACCTTGTTGTGCTTGATCAGTGCGCAGGTCTGGTAGCCATCCAGGCGCGGCATCATGATGTCGACAAACACGATGTCGGGCTGGTGGTCGGCAATCTTGGTGAGCGCATCAAACCCATCGACCGCGGTAAATACCTCGCAGCCCTCCTTGGCCAGCAACGTCTCTGCGGTGCGCCGGATGGTTTTGCTGTCGTCGATGACCAGCACTTTAAGGCCGCGGAATGGCGAGGCATCGTCGCTCACGTCCGACTCACTCCTTTGGGCATTGAATTCCATGGTCCTTCACCTGCGGGCGGGCTGTGCTGTGACCTGCGCTACGCCCTCGATAGATATGAGCTTTTTAACATATCGGCACCCCTCCGGCTATGCCACCTGCGTCACGTTTCGGAGAGCTGGAGGCACATCGCGGCGACATAATTCACACTCAGGCCGGTTGCCGGCGCGTTGCACTTCGAGGACGGGACTATGAATGAGCCGATTCGGCTGCTGGTCGTGATGGATCCGATCGATCACATCAAGTACCCGAAGGACACCACGCTGGCGCTGCTCCTTGCCGCTCAACAACACGGCTACGCGCTGCATTACGCCGAGATGGCGGACTTGAGCCTCGCCGACGGCGTGGCGCTGGCGCGCACGCGCGAGCTGACCGTACACGCCGAGCCGAAGGCCTGGTTCACGTTGGGGAGCGGCGTCACGAGCAAAATGGGCGAATTTGACGTCGTGCTGATGCGCAAGGATCCGCCCTTCGACGCCGAGTACATCTACGCCACCTATATTCTGGAACGCGCCGAACTTGCCGGCGCACTGATCGTGAACCGCCCGCGGGGCCTGCGCGATATGAACGAGAAGGTCTACACCGCCTGGTTCCCGCAGTGCTGCGCGGCCACGCTGGTGACGCGCGACATGGACGAAATGGGCCGCTTCGCCGCAGCACACGGCACGATCGTCTGCAAGCCGCTGGACGGGCATGGGTGGTCGCTCGATCTTCGTGGTGAGCGCCGGGGACAAGAACGCGCGCGTGGTCTTCGAAACGCTCACCGAGTACGGCCAGCGCTTTGCGATCGTCCAGAAGTACCTGCCTGAAATCGCGACCGGGGGCGATGCACGGGTACTGCTCATCGACGGAGAACCGCTCCCCTATGCGCTGGCGCGCATTCCCAGCGCGAATGATCATCGCGGGAACCTCGCCGCCGGCGCCAAGGGCGTCGGCCGGGCGCTCAACGAGCGGGATCGGTGGCTGAGCGCGCAGATTGGCCCGGCCATGCGCGAGGCGGGCATGCTGTTTGTCGGCTTGGACGTCATCGGGGGCTTTGTCACCGAAATCAACGTCACCAGCCCCACCGGCGCCCGTGAATTGCAGCAGCAATTCGGCGTCGATGCGGCCGATCTGCTGATGCAGGCCATCGCAAGGCGCCTCAGGCACAGGCGCGCCGCCCAAGCGCCGTGAGCCGCGCCCAACCCCAGCGCCTGTTGACCCTGAGCGGGCTGGCCGGCCTCAAGGAGGCCGGGGCGCCGGTGCGCGAGCGGCTGATGACCATGCTGTTTCTGGCCGGAATTGCCCATGGCATCGTGATTCTTGGCCTGACTTTCGGTGCCGGCGGCAAGGCCGGGGGGGCGGCGCCGGGCATGGAAGTCTTGCTGGTCACCGAGGATCTGCCCGAAGCGCGCCGCAACGATCGGGCCAGCTACCTGGCGCAACGCACCCAGATCGGTTCCGGCAATACCCACACGCTCGCGACCGGAAGTCCCGAGGCGCACGCGGCGGCCGCGCCGCAGAGCCTGCTGGGCGGGCTTGAGCAGTGGGCGGCGGCGGCGCAGGTGAACGGCCAGGAACGCACACTGAGCACCCCCTCCCCGCAGCCGGCGATCGTCTGGTTCGGCCAGGTCGGCCAGCAAGCCGCGGCCACCGCGCTGGAGCGGCGTCTGGATTCGGGAAGTGCGGCGCGCCACGGGCGCGGCGATGCCCCCGAGCTGGTGCTGCGCGGCGATCCCAAGACCGGCCAGTGGATCAGTCCGGACACCAAGGCCTCAAACCTCGCCCCGTACCTGGACGCCTGGCGGCGCAAGGTGGAGCGCGTCGGTACGCTCAATTTCCCCTCCGCCGCGCGGCGGCCGGATTTTTCAGGAAGCCCGGTCATCGAGGTGGCGCTTTCGGCTCGACGGGCGATTGCTCGAGGCCACGATCCAGCGGGCCAGCACCCATCCGGAGATCGACCAGGCGGCCTTGCAGATCCTGAGGCTGGCCAGCCCCTTTGAGCCCTTCCCCCCGGCCCTGGCGCGCAGCTACGGATCGGTGCGTTTTGCCTACCAATGGGAGTTCTTCGGGGGCGAGCTCGGCACCGGCACGGTCACGGCCGGCGCCAGCCCCGGGCAGGCCCCTTGAGAGCGCCCAACGGCGCCCCCATACTTCGCCCATGAGCCAACCACCACCTCGCTTGCCAACAACCTGCTGGTCGCGATGCCCTCTCTGGCGGACGGCAATTTCGCGCAAAGCGTGACCCTGATTTGCGAACACAGCGACAAGGGGGCGCTCGGCATCGTGCTGAACAAGCCCCTCGACATGAAGCTCGGCGACGTGTTGGCGCAGATGAAACTCGATGCCATGCAGGCGAGCACCGCGGCGCAGCCGGTGCTGCGCGGCGGGCCGGTGCACACCGACCGCGGATTCGTGCTGCATCGCCCGGGCGGTGAATGGGATTCGACCCACAAGATCTCGGATTTCATTCAGGTCACGACCTCGCGCGATGTGCTGGCCGCGATTGCCCGCGGTGAAGGACCGCGCGATGCCTTCGTCGCCTTGGGCTATGCCGGCTGGGAGCCTGGCCAGCTCGAGCGCGAGATACTCGACAATTCCTGGTTGTCGGTGCCGATGAACGAGCAGCTGGTGTTCGAAGTCCCCTTCGAGCAGCGCTGGCATGCGGCCTGGCAGATTCTGGGTGTGCACAGCTCGCGCGTCAGTCTGGTGGCGGGACACGCCTGAACGGCGGCATCGCGCTCGGTTTTGATTTCGGGCTGCGTCGCATCGGCGTGGCGGTCGGCGATTCGCTGACCAAGGCCGCCGCGCCCGCTGGCCACCGTCAGCCACGGCCCGCACGGTCCGGACTGGCCGGCCATCGATCGGCTGCTCGCCGACTACAAGCCCGTCAATCTGGTGGTGGGCTACCCTTATAATGAAGACGGAACCCCGGGCTCGCTGGCGGGCGCGGCCGGCCGGTTCGCCGACGCCCTGGCGCAGCGTTCGGGACTGGCGGTGAGCGCGAGTGGACGAGCGCTATTCATCGCAGGAAGCGAGCGCGGAACTGAAGCAGCGGCGCGCCGCTCGGAACCCGGCGCCGGCGCGTGCAGCGAAGCGACGTGGACAGCCTGGCGGCCGCGATCATCCTCGAGCGCTGGCTGCGCGGCGAGAGTTGAGTCGCACAGGGCAGCGGGGAGTCCGGACAGATGACAAACCAACGGCGCAACGACGGGTCCCTGCAGCACCTGATCACCCTCGATGGTCTGGAGCGCGCGGAGATCGAATCGCTCCTTGATCACTCGCAGCGCTACGTTCGCGCGCTCGGCGAGCGCGCGCCCAGCAACCGCGCGCTCGATGGCATGACGATCGGCAATCTTGTTCACCGAACCCTCGACCCGCACGCGCGTGTCCTTCGAACTGGCCGGGCGCCGGCTCGGAGCGCGCGGTGGTCAACGTCGAGGTGCAGCTGTCCTCGCGCGTCAAGGGCGAGACGATGCTCGATACGATCTACACGCTCGAGTCGGTGCATTTTGACGGCTTCGTGATACGCGATGCCGAGCCGGGCGTGATCGCGCACGTGGCCGCGCACGTGGCCCCGCACGTGAGCGTGTTTTCCGCGGGCGAAGCCCACCTGTCGCATCCGACCCAGGGATTGCTCGATGCGCTGACCGTAAGGCAGCACAAGGGCGAGCGATTCGAGAACCTGTGCCTGGCGATCGTGGGCGACATCCGCCACTCGCGCGTGGCGCATTCGGCCTACGCGGTGTTTACCGCCTTGGGGCTGCGCGAGCTGCGTCTGGTCGGACCCGCAGGCCTGATGCCCGAGAGCGGTGAATTTCCGGGCGCCAAGCGCTACCACAGCCCCGAGGAAGGACTGCGCGGTGCGGATGTGGTCATGATGCTGCGCATCCAGCGCGAGCGCATGGCGCAGGCCGACATTCCTGATGGCGATGAGTATTTCGCGCGCTACGGACTGACCGCGCCGCGCCTGCGTCTGGCCCGGCCGGACGCCATCGTCATGCATCCGCAGCCCATGAATCGTGGCGTGGAAATCGATTCCGAGGTCGCCGACGGGCCGCAATCGGTGATTCGCGACCAGGTGCGCAACGGCGTCGCGGTGCGCATGGCGGTGCTCGAGGCGGTGCTCCGGCCGCGCGCGGCGCGCGCATGAACGCGGCCGCAGACGCCCTAGCGACGCCGCGCCGCGCGCGCATCGCGGGACGATCCAGATCGAGGACGGCACGATCGTGCAGCACATCGCCTGCGAGGCGCGTCAGTACATACTGCGCATCCAGGCACCGCAGACCGCGCGGCGCGCTACGCCCGGCAGTTTCGTGCACCTGCGCTGCGATCGTAATCTTCCGATGCGACGGCCGCTGTCGATCATGCGCGCGGCGCCCGAGCCGGGCTGGATCGAGGTGTTGTACAAGATCACCGGGCCGGGCACCGCAGCGCTCGCCGCCCAGCCCGTGGGAGGAACGATCAGCGTGCTCGGACCCATCGGCAAGGGATTCAGGCCCCTCCTCGATCGACCGCGCGTGCTGGCGATCGGCGGGGGCGTGGGCATACCGCCGATGGTGTTCCTGACCGAGAGCCTGCTGGCCGATTCGCGCGTGCCGTGGAAACCGCTGGTGCTGATGGGATCGGAGATTCCCTTTCCGTTCCGCGCCCGGCCCTCGCGCATCATGGTGCCCGCAGCGCCCTGCCGAGGCGATCGCCTGCATGCCCTTGCTCGATGAGTGGGGCGTGCCCTCGCGCCTGGCCAGCAATGCCGGCTACCCCGGCTGCTACGTGGGCCATGTCACCGAGCTCGCCTCGCGCTGGCTCTCTGCAGCTCTCGGCGCACGAACTTGCCGAAGTGGCCATTTACGCCTGCGGCCCGACGCCGATGCTGGCGGCTACCGCGCGGGTCGCCCGCGCACTGAATCTGCCCTGCCAGCTCTCGCTGGAGGAGTACATGGCCTGCGCCGTGGGCGGGTGCGCGGGCTGTGCGGTGGAGATCCGCACCGCCCAGGGACGAACGATGCAGCGGGTGTGCGTCGATGGGCCGGTGTTCGACGCTTATAGCGTCTATCCCGAAATCTAGCTGACCCGCGCGTGCGCGGTGCTGCCGCGGCACACGGCGGCGAGTTTGTTGCCGTCCGGATCGCGCACGTAAGCGGCATAGAAGTCCGCGTTGTACTGCGGGCGCAATCCCGGTGCGCCCTCGCAGCTCCCGCCGTGCGCGAGCGCCGCGGAGTAAAAGCGCTGCACCGCCTCCCAGCTGGTGGCGCGCAAGCGCCACCATCGTGCCATTGCCCGCGCTGGCGGCGCCGCCGTCCCAGGGCTTGCAGATCCAAAGCGCCAGTTCGTTCGCGCCGCCCTGCTCATAGTGGCCCCAGCCGATCCAGCCCTCCCAGTTGGGCTCCGCTCCAGGTGTCACAGCGCCGCAGGCCGAGCGGCTCAAGCACCGCGTCATAGAAGAGTGCCGCACGCTTCAGGTCGTTGGTGCCCAGAGAAACATAATTAAACATGCCAACCGCCGTGTTTAGGTGGGTTTCGAGCGCGCATTTGATCACAACGAAGCGGCCCTTTGTGCTAGGGTGGATTGCTGCATTCAGGCCTCAATATCGAAGGCTCGGATGCCGCTTCCGCGCCGAATTCTTCACGTCAGGGTGGTGTGGCGCGCCTCCCGAAAAGACCTCAGGTGGAAACGATCTTGGCTAAGCCTAATTACCGTCACCAGAAGAAACAGAAAGAGCAGGCCCGCAAGCTCCGCCAGGCTGAGAAGCAAAATCGCCGGCAGGCCGCTCGCACCGACGCGCAGGACGGCGCTCCGTCCGAGGATATGACCGCGGCGCCGGAAACGGCCCCCACCTCCGACCAGGCCGAATCATGAAGCTCACTTCCCGGAAAGTGCCCACCTTTGGCGAGCAGCGTCGCGCCGGACGCCAGAACGACCGCCTGCAGGCGCCAACGCTGCGCAGCCGCTACGCCACGATCGCAAAGCTCCAGATCGACCTGACCTTTGCCGGAACCAGCCGCCCGGTCCCCTCGCCGCAGTCGCACAGCTTTTTCCCGCCGGCGCGCGCATTCTTTCGCTTCGCCTGCCCCTGCTCGGAGTGCGACGGCGAATTTGACCTGAGCGCCAATGTGGCCGAACTCGCCGAGGTCAAGCGCCCCTCGGCGCGCACCGCCTCGGGGAAAATGAGCTGCGAAGGCGTGCACTTCCGCGAGCGCGCGACCGCCGCGCCCTGTCCCATGGCGCTGAATTGGCGCCTGGTCATTGTCCGATCCGACTGAGCCCACCCCGGAAAACCCTTATGACCGAGCACCTGCCGCTAGCCGGAGAACCGAACGCCGACTATCGCGCGCGCATTGCCCGCCGCCAGGCCGAAGCAGCCGAGATCCGCCAGCGGGAGCTCATCGAGCAGACCTCGACGATCAACCCCCCGGACCTTCGAATCCGGATCTGGGAACGACTCCACGAGATCACCCTGCCGCGCGATGTCTCGCACCGGCTGCTCCGCGTCATTGCCGCCCAGACCGGACTGACCATGGCGCAGGTCCAGGCCGAGCAGCATAACCGCGCCAATCCGGTCCCTGTCCCCGGCCCTCGAACCGGGCCAAAATCCGCCCAGCCTGCCCTCCGCGGCCCCCTAAGAGCCCCGCATGGGCCGCCTCCGGCCCTAAATGCCGGCCTCAAGCCCCCGACAGCAAAGCCCGGAGAGCTGTGGTAGTCTAACGGCCGATCGTCTATGTCCGTGTATCGCCCCTTGCGCCTCATTTGGCGCCATGAGCCCGAGCCGAACTTCCTCGATCAGGTGACAGGATCATTGGTTCGATGGCTCGCGGGAGTTCCCTCCTCAAGACCTCTTCCGAGTTCCTGCCGTGTAAGCAAGGGTGCGGCGTGCATTATTCATGGCAGCCGGCCCATTTGAGTTGGAGAGTGTCAATTTATGGCTAAGATTTACGTGGGCAACCTGCCCTTCACTGCGACGGAAGCGGAAGTCCGCACACTGTTTGCCGAGCACGGCACGGTTGAATCCGTGTCGCTCCCGACCGATCGTGAGACCGGCCGGCCGCGCGGCTTCGGGTTTGTCGAGATGAGCCAGGCCGATTCAGCCCGGGCGATCCAGAACCTGAACGGCAAGGAACTGGGCGGCAGACCGTTGCGCGTCAACGAAGCGCAAGATAAGCCCCGTACCGGCGGCGGTGGCGGCGGTGGCTATCGCGGCGGTGGCGGCGGTGGCGGCGGCGGTGGCTATCGCGGCGGTGGCGGCGGTGGCGGCGGTGGTGGTGGCGGCGGCGGTGGCCGCTGGTAACACCAGCCCTTTGAGACAAAAAAGCCCGGAGTAATCCGGGCTTTTTTTTATCCGAAGTTGATCTTGGTTTCCAGGTTGCTGCGCGAGTCGGCGGCGCTGAGCGCGTCCTCGAGCGTGATCAGCCCGGCCTGGTAGAGCTTGAGCAGCGCGACGTCGAAACTCTGGATGCCCCGCTCGCTGCTGAGCCCGATGGCCTCCTTGATGCCACTGACATCGCCCGCGCTTGATGAGCTCGGCGATATGCGGCGTATTGAGCATCACCTCGACCGCGGCCACGCGCCGCTGATCCTTGCCCTGCACCAGCCGCTGCGCCAGTATGGCCCGCAGGTATTGCGAGAGGTCGAGCGTGACCTGCTTGTGCTGATCGTGCGGGAACATGTTGATGATCCGGTCCATGGTCTCGGCGCAATTGTTGGCGTGCAGGGTCGAGAGCACCAGGTGCCCGGTACCGGCCAGGCTGATGGCCGCCATCATGCTCTCGCGATCGCGCACTTCGCCTATCAGGATCACATCCGGGGCGGCGCGCATGACACCGCGCAGCGCGCGCTCGTAGCTTCTGGTGTCCAGCCCCACCTCGCGCTGATTGACGATCGAGCGCTTGTTGGCGTGCAGGAATTCGATCGGGTCCTCGATCGTGACGATATGGTCCGAGCAGTGCTCGTTGCGGTGATTGATCATCGCCGCCAGCGTCGTGGATTTTCCGGAGCCCGTGGCCCCGACCATCAGGATCAGGCCGCGGCGCATCACGATCAGGTCCCGCAGCACGTCGGGGAGGCCCGAGCTGATCGAGCTTGGGCATGTCGGCGGTGATGTAGCGCAGCACCATGGCCGGATACCCGCGCTGGTAGAACACCGCCACGCGAAAGCGCCCCAGGCCCGGCTCGGAGATCGCGAAGTCGATCTCCAGCTCGCGCTTGAAGAATTCGAGCTGCTCGGGGGTCATCAGGCCGAAGGCCGCGGCCCGGATCTCGTCCGGCGACAGCACCTGCTTGTTGACGGGCATGATCTGCCCTTCGATCTTGATCTTGATCGGGGCATTGCAGGTGAAGAACAGGTCCGAGGCGCGCCGCTCGACCATGAGCTTGAACAGCGGCTTGGTATTGAGCGTCGGCTGGGAGCCGCTGCTGGAAACCTTTACGTCGGCGAGATTGCTCACGAGATTATCTTGAGCCGCTAGCGGATCCGACCGTCAGCTTCGTCCTCGACAATCATCAGGTCGCCATCGCCTTCGATCGGCTTGTTTTCGCGCTTGCTCTCCAGCTTGACGCGCAGACGCAGCTCGTTCTTCGAGTCCGAGTTGCGCAACGCGTCCTCGTAGGAAATCATGCCCTTTTCGTACAGGTCGAACAACGCCTGGTCGAAGGTGTTCATGCCGATGCGGGTCGAGCGACCCATGACTTCCTTGATCTTGGCGATCTCGCCGCGGAATATCAGGTCCTGGATCAGCGGCGAATTGAGCATGATCTCCATGGCCGCGATGCGTCCGGATCCCGAATCGCGCGGAATCAGTCGCTGCGATATCAGGGCGCGTATGTTCAGCGACATGTCCATGAGCAGTTGCTCGCGGCGCTCTTCGCTGAAGAAATTGATGATGCGGTCCAGCGCCTGGTTGGAGCTGTTGGCGTGGAGCGTCGCCAGCACCAGGTGGCCGGTCTCGGCGAACTGGATGCCGTATTCCATCGTCTCGCGGTCGCGGATTTCGCCGATCAGGATCACATCGGGCGCCTGGCGCAGCGTGTTCTTGAGCGCCGCGTGCCAGGAATCGGTATCCACGCCGACCTCGCGCTGCGTAATCACGCAGCCGCGGTGCGGATGCACGTACTCGACCGGATCCTCGATCGTGACGATGTGCCCGCGGGTCTTCTCGTTCCGGTAACCCGACCATCGCCGCCAGCGTGGTCGACTTGCCCGAGCCTGTGCCCCCGACCACGATCACCAGTCCGCGCTTGGACATGCACCACCTCGCGCAATATGACCGGCAGGTCGAGTTCTTCGAAGGTCGGGATCTTGGCGTTGATCACGCGGATGACGCAGCCCGTGCAGCCCTGCTGCACGAAGGCGCTGACGCGAAAGCGGCCGATGCCCGGGGGCGCGATCGCGAAATTGCATTCCTTGCTGGCGTCAAATTCCTTGGTCTGCCGATCGTTCATGATCGAGCGCACCAGGATCGCCGATTGCTCGGCGTTGAGCGGCCGGTCCATCTGCGGGCGAATCTCGCCGTCGATCTTGATGGCCGGAGGGAATCCGGCGGTGATGAACAGGTCCGAAGCGGTCCGCTCCACCACGCGGCGGAGCAGGTCCTGCATCAAGGTAATGGCTTGTTCGCGATCCACGATGGCAACCTCGCAGCGCAGCGCTCTTAGAGCGCGTCCTTGTTCGAGGCCTTGTAACGCGCCTCTTCCTTGCTGACGTGGCCCTTGCTGACCATCTCGGCCAGGCACTGGTCGAGCGTCTGCATGCCGGCGGCCCCGCCGGTCTGGATCGAGGAGTACATCTGCGCGATCTTGCCTTCGCGAATCAGGTTACGGATCGCCGGGGTGCCGATCATGATCTCGTGCGCGGCGATTCGTCCGCCACCGGTCTTCTTGAGAAGCGTCTGGGAGATGACCGCGCGGAGCGATTCGGAGAGCATGGAGCGGACCATGTCCTTCTCCTCGCCCGGAAACACGTCAACGATACGGTCGATGGTCTTGGCCGCGGAACTGGTGTGCAGGGTGCCGAACACCAGGTGACCGGTTTCGGCGGCGGTCAGCGCCAGGCGGATGGTCTCCAGGTCGCGCATTTCGCCGACCAGCACGATGTCCGGATCCTCGCGCAACGCCGAGCGCAGCGCCTCGCTGAAGCCCAAGGTGTCGCGCTTGACCTCGCGCTGGTTGATCAGGCACCGTTTGCACTCGTGCACGAATTCGATCGGATCCTCGATGGTGATGATGTGGTCGGGCCGGTTGTCGTTGCAGTGATCGATCATGCCCGCGAGTGTGGTTGACTTGCCCGAGCCGGTCGGGCCGGTGACCAGTACCAGGCCGCGCGGCAGCATGCACAGGTCGCGGAAAATTTTCGGCGTCTGCAGGTCATCGAGGCTCAGAATCGTGGACGGAATGGTCCGAAACACCGCCCCGGCGCCGCGGTTCTGGTTGAAGGCATTGACACGGAAGCGCGCCAGCTTTGGAATCTCGAATGAAAAGTCGGTCTCGAAGAATTCTTCGTAGGTCTTGCGCTGCTTGTCGTTCATGATGTCGTAGACCATGCCGTGCACTTCCTTGTGGGTCAGTGCGGGCATGTTGATGCGCTTGACGTCGCCATCGACGCGGATCATCGGCGGGACGCCCGCCGAAAGATGCAGGTCGGAAGCATTGTTCTTCACGGCAAATGCCAGGAGTTGTGCGATATCGACTGCCATCAGTGTTCCTTGCCGTATTGCGCGCTGCGAGTACAGCGAGCCGCGTCAGTATAACGGAGGGTATCGGCTCTCAATATGTTAATCGTTCCGCAGAATTCACTAACCGCAGAGGATCTTGCAGCACGTTACCGGCAAGTGCGCGCATCGATTGCCGCCGCTGCGTACGGCAGCGGGCAGGAATGAGGACTGCGTCACGTTGTTGGCGGTGAGCAAGGGCCGCAGTGCCAGCGCGGTGCGGATGCTGGCGCGGTTGGGCGTCGAGAATTTTGGCGAGAACTACCTGCAGGAGGCGTTGCCCAAACTCGACGCGCTCGCCGGGCTGGAGCTCACCTGGCACTACATCGGCAGGCTCCAGGCCAACAAGACCCGCGTCGTGGCCGAGCGATTTGCCTGGGTGCACGGACTCGACCGACTTCGCATCGCCGAGCGATTGTCCGCCCAGAGGCCCGAGGGCGCGGCGCCGCTCAATGTGTGCGTGCAGGTCAAGCTGGCCGATATCGCTGCGCGGAGCGGTGTCGAGCTCGGCCGAGGTGATCGCGTTGGCCGCCGCCGTGGCGGAACTGCCGCAGCTTCGGGTGCGCGGGCTGATGTGCATGTTGCCCGAAGGCCTCAACCCGCAGCAGCAGCTGGAATTGTTCGGCGAAGTGCGTTCGCTGTACGAACGGCTCAACCGCGAGCGGCGCGCAGCTGGACACGCTGTCGATGGGCATGAGCGGCGATTT
The DNA here is from genome assembly GCA_963795685.1 of uncultured Gammaproteobacteria bacterium. GTDB lineage: Bacteria > Pseudomonadota > Gammaproteobacteria > Steroidobacterales > Steroidobacteraceae > FEN-1191. Next base: position 520,347 of record CAWCJE010000005.1, on the reverse strand, counting down.
CCCCTCGGCCATCGCGGCCGGCTCCACCATGGTACGGATCGGAACCGCGCTTTTTGGCGCGGCTCCCACATCCACCACCCCGCCGCCGGACCAGTGAATGACATGGATTTGTCACCTCGCTGAAACGATGACAACACCCCGTTACAACGGTCACGGTGAGAATATGGCTCGGGTGCGGATCGACAAAGGCGCGTCAGCGCGGCGTTGCAAGTTTGCAACGAGGTCGGGACTTCGGATTGAAAAACATACCGTCCAGCCGACCTGGCCAGGTTTCAGCCCGGCCGGAGACGGACGGGGGACTCGATGACAATGGCCAAAGGACAGTTCGATAAACTGGCGGCGGCCGCCCTAAGGCCGCCACGGGGGCGCGGTACGTGCCGCTCAGCGCTTGAGGATCAAACCTTGCTAACGCGCGGACTTATGGACTTGAAGGGATGAGCGCACCATGGCTGCACTGCTGTATCTGATTGACACGCTGCTGAGCCTGGCGCAGCTGTGCTTTTTGCTGCGGCTGTTGCTGCAGTGGGCGCGCGCGGACTTCCGCAACCCGCTGCTTCGGGCCATTGTGCAACTGACCAGCCCGGTACTGGTGCCGCTCCGGCGGCTGTTACCGGCGATCGGTCGGCTCGACACCGCCTCGGTGCTGGTGGTCATCGTCCTGGAGTTGCTGCGCGTGAGCATGCCCGGCTTGCTGAGCGGGCGCGGACTTCCGCCCTTGCTGTTGTGGGCCGAGATTGCGGCAATCCAGATTGTGCGGCTGGTTCTTGTGGACTTATTTCTTTGGGATTTTTCTCTACGCGATGTTGTCGTTCATCGCGCCGGGCACCTATTCACCCGCGCAGGCGTTGCTGACTTCTCTGTGCGAGCCGGTACTACGGCCCTTTCGCAGGCTTATCCCGCCGCTGGCGAACCTCGATCTGTCACCGCTGTGGGCAGGAATTCTCATTCAGGCGCTGCTAATTCTAGTGCGTTAGACACGCGCGCAAGCGCGGCGCAACTGCCAATCTGGCCAGAGGTTTAGCTGCTCATCTGCACTGTTTGTCGAGCAGCTGAGTGCTCGTCTTCGCTTCGAGATCGCACCGGATGCGCCAAAGCCTAGAAAAAAAGGCATTTGCGTCGCGCGCTGCTTGTGCTATGTTGCGCCCCGATTCACGATTTACGTGATTCTTAAGTTCTGAACTGACAGCCAAACTCGAGGAGATTCAGCAATGGCGAAGAAAGGTGGGGCGCCGACCAAGTCGGAAATCCTGGCAACAATTTCCAAGGACACGGAGCTATCCCGCAAGCAAGTGAACGAAGTGTTCGACTCGCTGAACGGGATCGTCAAGAAGAGCCTGCGCGGCAATGGGTTGTTTACCCTCCCGGGCCTGCTCAAGCTCAAGGTTGTGAAGAAGCCCGCCACTAAGGCGCGTGAAGGCGTGAACCCCTTCACCGGCGAGAAGATGATGTTCAAGGCCAAGCCGGCGAGCAGAAAGGTACGCGCGCTGCCGCTCAAGAGCCTGAAATCGATGGTGAATTAGAGCCCATCCAGGCAGTTGCCGGGCTTTGGGCCTTGGCAAACGATCGCCATTCTGAGGGGCCCGCGACTGCGTTCCAGTCCGGGCCCTTTTTCTTTCTCACGGGCGGCTCGGATTCGATGGCGCTCGCACACGCCCGGAGCCGGCACCCCTGTTGCGCGTGCTGTGACCGGAGAAGATACCGTGCTCAATTGGCATCGCGTCCAATATCTCGACGCGAAAGCTCATGACGAGGATTCGGTGGGCGCCTGATGGCCTGCCTTATCGCCTGGGTGCTGGTGGCGCCCGTGCCGGCCGCGGATCTGGCAACGCAGCGACAGGCCGATCTGGCCGTGGCTCGAACCGAGTACGTCATGAAGACCAAAGCGCTCTCGCCCGCACAGCGGCGCCAGAGCCTGGCTTATCTGGATCAGATGGCCCAGCGCGTAGGCACCATGACCGATGCGCAGTATCTGCTCGCGATGGCCCGGATCCCCGCGTTTGCAGACAACGGGCACGACGTGTTCAACAGCGGGAATGACGCCTGGTGGCCTGATACCCGCCTGCCCTTCAGGCTTGTTTGGTTTCCCGATGGCCTCCTGATTGCGCGCACCGCACCGGAGCAAGCCGAGTTGCTGGGGGCGCGCATCACCCGCCTCGAGGGCCTGACTCCCGAGCGGCTACTCGCCAAACTTCATGAGATTTGCGGGGGCACGGCCCTCTATTGCCAATGGAATGCACTCTGGGCCGTCAACAACGGCCAGTTCCTGCATGCGCTGGGCATCGCAAAATCGGCCGAGCGTCTGCAGTTCGACGCGCGGCTGCGAAACGGGCAGACCAGACACTATGCCGTGGAGTATGTGCCCGAGAAGAGCATGCCCGCCCGCATGCGCCCGACCCGGCTGCTGTCGGGGGATCTGAGCAGCGAGGAGACCGAAAAAGGCTGGGCCGCGGCTGTTCCGAGCGACGTCCGAGCCGCTCTACCTGCAGCAGGCCGATCTGCTGTTCCGCAGGGTCCCATTGCCGGAGCTCAGCGCACTCTACCTGCAGTTGCGCAGCAATCTGGACGAGCACGGGCAGCTGTTCGCGCCGTTCCTGAAGGAGACCCTGAGCGATCTTCGCGGCACGCCGGTGCAAAACCTCGTGTTCGATCTGCGTTTTGATGTGGGCGGTGACATCAGCCAATCGCGGGATTTCCTGCGCGAGATCACGCAGCTCGTGCCGGGCAGAATCTACGTCCTGATCAGCCGCTATACTTTTTCCGCCGGGATCGTCAGCGTGGCGGCGCTCAAGCACGACGCCGGGAGCCGCGTCACGCTGGTGGGGGAGCAGGTCGGCGACCGATTGCGGTTCTGGTCCGAAGGGGAACCGGCCTGCCTGCCCAATTCGCACTTTTGCCTGCGCCCGACTTCGGGTCTGTGGGATTTGTCCCAGGGCTGCAAGTCCGATCCCGCGTGTTATGGGGATCAATTCGATGCCACGGCCGGATCCTTGCGTCCGCACCTGAGCGCGCCGTTAACCGCTGCCGCCTGGCTGGCCGGGCGGGACCTCGCCATGGAGCAAGTGGCCGAGGCCCTGCGAGCTCGCTGAGCCGGAGCACCTGCCGATCCCTAGGCCGCGCCCGCCTTCAGTGCGGGCGGCCATTCTTCACTCAGGCAGGCCTGCAGTTCGTGCAGCCGGCCGTGAAAAAAATGGCCGACGCCACCGAGTACCCGCACCCGGGCCTGCGGGGCCCACTGCTCCACCCATTGCAGAACGGAATCGGGAGCAATGACCTCGTCCGCATCGCCCTGGACCACCAGCCAATCACCGCGCGGCGACACGAACTGTTCCATGTCGGACCCGCTCGATGGCCGGGGCCACCGTGATCAGCCAGGCGGGATCGGCCACGCCGGCCGCCTCGATGGCCACGGCTCCCCCGAATGAGAACCCCGCCAACACCAGCGGCAAGCCGGGCCAGCGCAGTCGCGCAAAGGCCACGGCCGCCAACGCATCCTGTCTCTCGCCCACACCCTCATCGTGTGTGCCTTCGCTCGTTCCGACGCCGCGAAAATTGAAGCGCAACGCTCGCCGCGCCTCCGGCGCGCAAGGTCCGCGCCACGGTGTGCGCCACCTTGTTGTGCATGTTGCCCCCGAAGAGCGGATGAGGATGGCAGATGACGGCAGCCAGTGACGGCCGTCCGCTGGCTGCGGCCGGTTCCTCGATCAGAGCTTCCAGGCGCCCGACCGGTCCGGCGATCGACTCGCTCGCCGGCGTGTTGGCCGGCACGGCCAGCGCTCACTTGTCCTTGGCCGGATCCGGCTGAAACGCGAGTGAGGCGGAGTTGATGCAATATCGCTGGCCCGAGGGCTGCGGGCCGTCGTCGAACACGTGGCCCAAGTGGGCATCGCACTTCGCGCAGGTGACTTCGGTGCGCACCATCCCGTGCGAGCGGTCCGAGTGGGTCCGCACGTTATCGCCCGCCAGCGGCAACCAAAAGCTCGGCCAGCCCGAACCGCTGTCGTACTTGGTCGTGGAGCTGAACAGATCCGCACCGCAACAGACGCATCGGTACACGCCCGCCTCCTTGTGGTGGGCGTAGGCGCCCGTGTGCGCGCGCTCGGTGCCCTTCTCGCGCGTCACCTGATACTGGAGCGGGGTCAGTCGCGCACGAAGCTCGGCGTCACTGGGAGGGGTTCCGGGGGTCTTAGGCTCAGTCATGTTCGCTCTCCTGCATTCCTACTGCACGGCGGCCAAACGCACCAACAGGCCATTGAGGCGGCGGGAGTATTCGGCCGGCTGCTCGATCTGGCCCGAATCGTTCAGGCGCGCCTGATCGTAGAGCACCTGGATGAGTTCGTCGAAGGTCTCACCCTGCGGGAGCTGATCCAGGTAGCGCACCAGCGGGTGCGCGACATTGAGTTCGAGGATCGCCGTTGCCGGCCGGCACGCTCTGGCCCTGGGCCTGCAGAATGCGGCGCATCGACTCGGACAGGTCGGCTTCATCGCGCACCAGGCAGGCCGGGGAATCCTGCAGGCGCGTGCTCGGGCGCACCTCGCGCACCCGCTCGCCGAGCGCGTCCTTGCAGCGCCGCAGCAATCCCTTGCTTTCCTTCAGTGCCGCCTCAACCTGCTGCTGCTCGGCGGCATCGGCGAGGGCGCCCAGTTCCAGATCTCCGCGCGCGGCGTCCTTGAAGCGCTTGCCCGAGTACTCGCTCAGGTGGCCCATCACCCATTCATCGATCCGATCCCCGAGCAACAGCACCTCGATGCCTTTCTTGCGCAAGCGCTCGATGTGCGGGCTCCCGCGCGCCGCGGCATGGTTCTCGCCGATCACGTAGTAGATCCGCTCCTGGCCGGGGACCATGCGGCCTATGTAGTCGGCCAGTCCGACCGTCTCCTCATCGCTCTCGGTGCTGGTGCTCGCATAGCGCAGCAACGGCAGGAGCCGCTCGCGGTTGGCCGGGTCCTCGGCCAGACCTTCCTTCAGGACGCGCCCGAATTGCTTCCAGAAACTTTGGTACTTGGCCGGATCCTCGCTCGCCAGACGCGCCAGCAACTCGAGGGCGCGGCGCGCGAGCGCCGCGCGCATGGCTTCGACCTGCTCATCGTTCTGCAGCAGCTCGCGCGACACGTTCAACGGCAGGTCGCTGGAATCGACGATGCCCTTGATAAAGCGCAGGTACAGCGGCAGGAACTGCTCGGCGTTGTCCATGATGAACACGCGCCGCACGTAGAGCTTCAGTCCCCGGGCCGCCTCCCGCTGCCACAGGTCAAAGGGCGCCTGCGAGGGCACGTACAGCAAACTGGTGTACTCGCGCTTTCCTTCCACGCGGTTGTGGCTCCAGATCAGCGGATCGGCCCCGTCGTGGCTGACGTGACGGTAGAAGGCGATGTATTCCTCGTCGGTGATTTCGGTGCGCGGACGCGTCCACAGCGCCTGGGCCTGGTTGACCGCCTCGTATTCCAGGGTCGCGCCCTCCTTGGGCATGCGCACCGGGAAGGCGATGTGGTCGGAATAGCGCCTCACCAGTGCGCGCAGGCGCCAGGCGTCGGCAAATTCGCGCGCGTCCTCCTTGAGGTGCAGGATCACGGTGGTGCCGCGTTGGGCACGCTCGAGCGTCTCGATCGTGAACTCACCCTCGGCGCTCGACTCCCAGCGGATGCCCGCTTCGGGAGGCAAGCCGGCGCGCCGGCTCAAGACCTCGACCCGGTCGGCGACGATGAACGCTGAATAAAAGCCCACGCCGAACTGGCCGATCAGCTGCGCGTCGCGCTGCTGATCGCCGGTCAGGCGGCCGAAAAACTCCGCGGTGCCCGACTTGGCAATCGTGCCCAGATGCGCAATGGCTTCCTCGCGGTTGAGGCCCACCCCGTTATCGCGGATGGTCAGTGTGCCGGCCTTGGCGTCGAAGTCGATCCAGATGGCCAGTTCAGGCTCATCGGAGAGCAGCTCCGGGCTGCCCAAGGCAAGGAACCGAAGCTTATCGTTGGCATCCGACGCGTTGGAGATCAGCTCGCGCAGGAAGATCTCGCGGTGGCTGTACAGGGAATGGATCATCAGCTGCATGAGCTGACGCACTTCGGCCTGGAAGCCGTGCGTCTCGCGCGGATTGGTCATGAGATAACGCCCTCGGAGCCGGATATGGCACCGGCTTTGGACGTTTTATGGGGCTCGCGGCCCCGTAAATCAAGTCAGGTTACGTAACACGTGCCGGGCGGCGGCGATCCAGTCGTCCATCTCGTCCCAAAACAGCAGTAGCACTTCCAAGTATTCTTCCTTGCGCAGCTTCGGGGGTATCGTAGGAGCCGGCCACGCGCCACGACGTGTTGCGCCTCACAACGTGAGGCCCCGATTAGTCGTCGCGTTGCCTGCAGCACTGCGCTACGCTTAGGTAGGTTCAGCGTTTCGAACATAAGCGGGTGCGCCCGCCCCGAGGTCTGATCATGCAGAGGATCGTCGTCCTAAACCCCAAGGGTGGGTCGGGCAAGACGACGATTGCCATAAATCTGGCCAGCTACTACGCACTGAACGGGGAGCAGCCCGCGCTGCTGGACTTCGATCCCCAGGCTTCCGCCGCGCGCTGGGCGCGCAAGCGCCAGGTCACCCAGGCGCCCATCCACCTGATCACGGCCTTCGAGAAGGACAACCGCGTGACCCGGGCATTTCAGCTGCGCATTCCGGAAGCCACGCGGCGCGTCATCATCGACACGCCGGCGGCGATCGACGCCACCGAGATGCCCGCGCTCACCGCCAACGCCGACAAGATCCTGGTGCCGGTGCTGCCCTCGGACATCGACATCCAGGCCTGCGTGCGCAGCATCGCCAGCCTCCTGCTGGTCGCAAAGGTCCGGCGCACCGACAACCGCCTGGCCATCATTGCCAACCGGGTACGGCGCAATACGCTGATGTACCAGTCACTGACGCGATTCCTGGCCACGCTCGACATCCCGATCATCGCGACGCTCCGCGATTCGCAGAACTACGTGCGCGGCGCCGAGTTGGGGCTAGGAATCCACGAGATGAAGCATTACCAGGTCAGCGAGGACCTGCAGGGATGGGAGCGGATGCTCGCATGGCTCAATGAACCGACCGGGCGCGTGATGGCGCCGGTGGTGGCGGCGCCGCCCCTATTTGCCTGATTCGGGATCCCAGGACGTGCGGACCTTGTCCGCCCACGTCTTGTAATTCGACCAGGTGTACAGGTTGCGCGTGATGGCGGCGTGGCGTCCGCGAGTGCGCTGCATGTGCTGGAGCCAACGCGCGTAGGCCTCGGCACCCCCTTCGAGCGACGGAGCCCCTTCGGCGGTGCCTTTTCCGTCCGGTCGCGAGGGAGGATCGGTCTTGTTCATATGCGCTCACCTGTTGGCTAACGGGCAGCGTACGACGCCGCGAGCGGTCCGGTGAGGAACTGGGTCACATCCGCAAGGGCCCAAGAGGCGGCGGATTTCCCTATTTTTACAGTCGGATCCCGCTTATGCCCTAAGCGACCAGGCGATAGCAGGGACGGTAACGGCTGCCGGGCAGTTTCATCCGTTGCTGCTGAACGAACGCTCCCAGGAGCCGATCCAGGAGCGACATCACCGCCGGATCGCCCGAAAGCTCGTAGGGCCCGTGACGGGCGATCGCCTCCACGCCCTGCTGCTTGACGTTGCCGGCCACGATGCCCGAAAACGCCCGCCTGAGATCGGCGGCCAATTGATGCACCGGCTGGTCACGGCTCAGGTTCAGCGCGCGCATGGCTCGGTGCGTGGGTTCGAACGGCAGCTGGAGCGCGGAGGGCACGGTCAGGAGCCAATTGAAATTATAGGAGTCATTCCGGGTGCGCCGAAATTCGCGCACTTCCTCGAAGGCCTTGACCATGTGCCGCGCCACCGCCTGAGGATCGTCCATGATGAAGGTGAGCCGGGCCAGCGCGGCCGTGCCGAGCGTACCTTCGATAAACTCCGCGAGCTGCTCGAACCAGGCCGCGCTCTCGCGCGGCCCGGTGAGCACGACAGGAAGCGGGAGGCCCGCGTTGGCCGGTTCGAGCAGCACACCGAGCAGATAGAGGATTTCCTCGGCCGTGCCCACGCCGCCCGGGAACACCACGATCCCGTGCGCCAGGCGCAGGAAGGCTTCGAGGCGCTTTTCGATGTCCGGCATGATCACCAGCTGATTGACGATCGCGTTGGGCGGCTCTGCGGCGATGATCCCCGGTTCGGTCAACCCCAGGTAACGTCCGTTGGAGATGCGCTGCTTGGCGTGCGCGATCGCGGCCCCTTTCATCGGGCCCTTCATGGCCCCGGGACCACAGCCGGTGCACACATCGAGCTCGCGCAGCCCCAGTTCGTAGCCGACGCGCTTGGTGTAGTTGTACTCGCCGTCCACGATCGAGTGCCCGCCCCAGCACACGACCAGGTTCGGGCGCGCCTTGAAGTCCAGCACCCGCGCGTTGCGCAGGATATGAAACAGCGCGTTGGTGATCGCGGCCGGATCGGCGCTGTCCAGGCGCCCGGTGCCGACGATCTCATTGGCGGTGTAGACGACATCGCGCAGCACCGCGAAGAGGTGCTCCTTGATGCCGCGGATCATCTGGCCATCGACGAAGGCCGCCCCGGGAGCGTTGGCGATCTGCAGCTTGATGCCCCAGGCGTGACGGACGATCTGCACCGTAAAGGCGCTGTAGCGCTCCAGGATCTCGTGGGCGTTGTCGCTGTCGCTCCCGGCGTTGAGCACCGCCAGCGCGCAACTGCGAAACAGCGGGTACAGGCCCTGGGCGCTGGTATCGAGGAGCTTGGCGATCTCGGCCTGCGAGAGGTTCTCCAGGCTCCCGCGCGGCCCGACGCGGGCGTCGACGGCGTCGGCAATGACGACACTGGTTTCCATGGCGGGTTGAGGGCTCTTCCGGCTGGCGGTGGATCGAACCGAGCTCGCCCTTAGGGCGTGATCTCGATGGTCATGTTGTCGGGGCTTAGCAGCCAGAATTCGACCATGTCGGCGTTCGAAAGTGCGATGCACCCGTCGGTCCAGTCGGCTGTGGGCATAGTAATCGGGGGAGTGGCGCAGGGTGTTGGGCCAGCCGTGCACCATGATCGAGCCGCCCGCCACCCAGCGATTGCGCTGCGCGCGCTGCAGGTCCTCGGCGTTGGGATAGGACACCTGGATCGAGAGGAAATAGTCGCTGTGCGGGTTGCGGCGCGTCAGTTGATAGACGCCCTCGGGGGTCCGGAAATCGCCCGATCGCTGCTTGGTGCCGGCGGGCACCAGGCCCAGCGCGGTGCGGTAAGTGCGCAGCACGGCGCCGTTTTTCATCAGGTACAAGCGCCGCTCGGATTTGTGCAGCACCGCGCGGTCCGCCATCGGAAGGGAGGCGGGTTCGAGGGGTCGGGCGCCGCCTTCGGCCGCCATCGGCACGATGGTGTTGCCCACGCCCGGCTCGGCCACGGCCACGGTGGCGGCCAAAAGCGCAGGCAGGAGCCGGGCAAGGAGCGACATGAGGGCAATTATAGGGACCGGGGCCCCGCCTCGCGACCGTGCAGGGCTCACAGCTTTCAAGAAGCGCCTTCCACCTTCGGCAGCACGATCACGGTGCCGGGCTTCAGCATCGCAAAGTCGACGTCCGGGTTGTACTGCTGCAGGAGCCACACCGGCATCGCGCCGCGCTGGGTCACGCTCCACAGCGAGTCCCCGCGCCGCGCCACGTAATTGTCGCTCCCGGTGATGCGGTGGGCGGCGAAATACTCCGCCTCGAGCTGCTGGTGATAATCGCGGCGGCGCTGTTCGAACTGCGCGCGGCTCACCTTGGTGAAGGCGAGCTTGAAATGGCTCCCGATCAGCATGGCGTTGCGCGCGTGCAGGTGATTGAGGCTGCGCAGGGTGGCGGCGGACACATCGAGCCAGTCCGCGTAGTGGCCGATGGTCTCTGCGGCCACCACGACCACGCGGTCGGACTTGTCCACGCTGTAGTCGATCGGGTCGGCCGAGGCCGCGGGTGCGGCCTCGGCCAGCAGCGCCGGCCCCTGGGCCTGGGCCTGCGCCGCGGACACGGCCGGCTGGCTGTGCGCGGCCGCGACCTGGCGGGCCTCGTCCTGACGGTCCTCGGCCACGGCCTGCGCCGCGAGCAGCGCATCGGGCCCGGCGCGCTGCGATCCGCCTTCGAGCTCGAGTCGCTGGCCTTCGTAAATGTGCTCGCTGTCGCTCAGCCCGTTGATCACCATCAGTCGCGCCGGATCAACGCCCGTGCGCAGTGCGATCATCGCCAGCGTGTCGCCACCGCGCACGATGTACATCGCATTGTAGGCGGCACTGGCGGCGGCCAGTTCGGCCGCACTCAAGCCCGCCCGGGCGCCGGGCCCGGCAATGGCCGGCGGCGGCGGCACGCACGGCGGCCACGACGGCCGCCGCGGGAGGCTGCGCTCTTCGGCGGCACCGCGCGGCTGGGCGCGTGCGCCGGCACCGCGGCCAGCGCCAGCGCGGGAGCTGCCGCGTTGTGGGACAGCTGGGCGGCGAGCGACTCGCCGGTCCACGATTTGACGGTGTCGGGCAGTCGCAGCCGATAGCCGCTCGGAATCGGGCGCTGCAGGTTCCAGACCGTGTTGCGCAGCGCCGGGTTGAGCGTGCGCAGCGTCTCGCGATCCAGCTGCAGCACGGCCGCCAGCGAGTCGGCGCGCGCCGGCGCCGACAACTGCAGCTCGTGGGATGCGGCCACGGTCTCCGGGGTCACGTTGCCGAAGTATTTTTCCGGATCGCGATCCAGGCGGAGCGCGGCCAGGAACGAGCAATAGTAGTTGCGCGATGCAAAACCGAAGCTCGGGCTCTGGTACTGGCGCACGATGCGCACGATATCGTCGGTCCCCAGCTCATCGCGAGCCCGCCGCATGCCGCCGGCGCCGTGGTTGTAGGCGGTGATCGCCAGCGGCCAGCTGCCGAGCAGCCGGTAGTTGTAGGACAGGAGCTGTGCGGCGGCTTCGGTGGAGCGGTAGGGATCGAGGCGCTCATCGACGGCATTGTCGATCCGCAGGTAACGGCGACCGGTCGAGCGGATGAACTGCCACATTCCGGCGGCCCCGGCCTTGGACATCGCGGTGGGCTGGAAGGAGGACTCCACGTGCGGGAGCGCTGCGATCTCGGGCGGCAAGCCCTTCGCGGCCAGGGTCTGGGCGATGTGGCTCTCCCAGATGCCGGCCCGCTGGAGTCCCGCGCGGAACCGGTCGGACTGCCCGAGCTGGAAGCGTACATCGTCGGCCGCCGCCCGGAGGCGCGCCGCGCTGGCGCTGCCCCAAAGCTCCCGCACCCGCTGCTCTTCGGCGTTCTGTGGCTCAGCGCCGCGCGCCGAGTCGGCGCAGGATGTCCTGGTAATGCTCCCGCGCGGCCGTGACCTGCAGTTCGCGGGCGCGCGGGCGGCAATCCGGGATCAAAGTGCAGCGTGTCATAGACGACGGACAGGTCGCGCTGGTCGTGGATGAAGCCCGCGTTGGTGGAAATCTCGCTGTAGACCCGCATCCAGAAGTGGATATCGGGCTCCAGAGCGGCCGGTTCGGGGATCGCCGGGGAGGCGGCGGAGCCCGAGAACCGGAAACAGCAGCAGCAGGCAGGCGAGATGAATCTTCATTCAGCAGCTGAATAACATAAAAACGCGCCCGGCTAGGGCGGCCGAGTTCATAGTTCCGAAAAAAACGGGAAGCGTCTGAGGCGCGCCTCCCGTAAGCCGCGACGTCGAGGAGACGTCGCGTGATCAGCCGATTGGTTGAGCGTGGCCGATCATCCGCATTTCGAATCCCCGCAGTTCAGGCAGGTCTGGCAATCGTCCATCATCACCACCGCCGCGGTGCTGCACTTGACGCACAGCTGCGCGCCCTCCGGAAAATGCGACTTGGCGAACGCATCCTGCTGCTTCTTGCGGGCCTCGTATTCGCTGCGCTTGTCGTCGATGAGTTTCTTCTGGTGCTGATCCAGCTCGGGCTTGCGCAACAGCCCGATGGACTGCAGGTGCTTCTCGATCACATAGCCGAGCTCGGCGATGATCGAGGGCATGAACTTCCCGCCCGGCTGCCAGTAGCCCGCCGCGCGGATCGAACACCGCCTTGAGCTCATCGACCATGAAGGTGACATCCCCGCCCTTGCGAAACACCGCGGAGATGATGCGGGTGAGCGCCACGATCCACTGGAAGTGATCGAGGTTCTTCGAATTGATGAAGATCTCGAACGGCCGGCGCTGCTCGTGATCGGTATCCTCGTTCAGCAGGATGTCGTTGATGGTGACGTACATGGCGTGATCGGAGACCGGGGTCTTGATCTTGTAGGTCGAGCCAATCAGCATCTCCGGGCGCTGCACTTCCTCGGTCAGGCGGATGACCTTGGCGCGGCGGCCGTCCCGGCCGGTGCTCATGTCCGCTTCCGCGGCTGCCTTGGCGGCGGCCAAGCGCCGCATCCTCGGGCTTGCGGACCCGGATACTTGATGATGCGCTTGTCGATACGCGTGTTCATGTTCAGAGTTTTCCGTAATAGCCTTCTTTCAGGGCGTCGAACAAATTCGCGGCGCTGTGCTTTTCGCCGTCATATTCGATCTGCTCATCGCCTCGCACCTCCACCTCGGTCCCGTCCTCCAGGGTAAACACATAGGTGGTGCTCTTGAGGTCCGCTTCCTTGACCAGCACGCCCTGGAACGCCTCCGGATTGAAACGGAAAGTGGTGCAGCCCTTCAGCCCCTTCTCGTGCGCGTACAGGTAGATGCTCTTGAACTGCTCGTAGGGGAAATCGGTCGGCACATTCGCGGTCTTGGAGATCGAGGAATCAATCCACTTCTGCGCCGCGGCCTGGATATCGACGTGCATGCGCGGGGAAACATCATCGGTCGTCGTGAAGTACTCGGGCAGCGCCTCGGCGGCCGCGGTCGTCCCCGGCATGGCGCGCTCGTTCACCAGTTCGCGGTAGGCGAGCAGTTCGAAGGAGAACACGTCGACCTTTTCCTTGGACTTGCGGCCGGCGCGGATCACGTTGCGAAAATAGTGATGCGCAAACGAGGGCTCGATGCCGTTGCTGGCATTGTTGGCCAGTGACAGGGAAATCGTGCCGGTGGGCGCGATCGAGGTGTGGTGCGAGAAGCGCGCCCCGACCTGCGCGAGCTGCTCGACCAGCTGCGGCGCGACGCCGGCCACGCGCTGCATGTAGCGGCTGTAGCGGGCGTGCAGGAGGCGTCCCGGGATCTTGGCGCCCGGCTTCCAGCCGTCGCGCTCCATCTCCGGGCGCTTGCGCAGCATTTCCTTCGTCACCACGAACTCTTCGTTCATGATCGGCGCCGGGCCCTTCTCGCGCGCCAGCTCCAGTCCGGCTTCCCAGCCGGCCACCGCCATCTCACGCGAGACGTCTTCGGTGAACTGCACCGATTCCTCCGAGCCGTACTTCATGCCCAGAAGCGAGAGCGTGGAGCCCAGGCCCAGGAAACCCATGCCGTGGCGGCGCTTGCGGATGATCTCCTGGCGCTGCGGCTCGAGGGGCAGGCCATTGATCTCGACCACGTTGTCGAGGGCGCGCGTAAAGATGCGCACCACTTCGCGGTACTCGTCCCAGTCGAAATAGGCCTTGGCCGTGAAGGGCTCGCGCACGAAGCGCGTCAGGTTGACCGACCCGAGCAGGCAGGAGCCGTAAGGGGGCAAGGGCTGTTCGCCGCAATTGTGGGCATGCAGCCCATTGGCATCGAATGCATGCACGCCGGGAACCTGCACGTCGTAGACCGCCGCCTCGCCCTCGGCCGTTACCGACTCGACCACAGCCGTGAATCGCTCGCGATGTAGCCGCCGCCGATAGCTCGCCAGCACCGACTGCAGGCGCAACTGCTTGTCGCTGTCGCCGAAGCCGATCAACTCGGCGTAAATCGCCAAGTTGTCGCCGCTCAGCACCAGTTCGTGCTGGGGCAGCGTCGCACAGAACCTACTGCCACCCTTGCCGTCCGGCAGCCGGCTGGCGCCCGCGAGAGGCCGGTTGCGGTATATGCTGGCCACGACCCCAAGGCGCAGTAGCATGCGTTGCACGGCTTCCAAGCGCTCCAGATCGGACTGCGCCAGCCGCACGCTCACACCCTTGGACTGATCACCCTGCACCGACCCGTCAGCATCGAACAGGCCGCGAAGGAAACCGCGCTGGCATTCGCTCGATGCCTGCTCGAGCGCTGGCGCGATGAGCTTGGCACCAGGGGCCATGCCGAATGATCCCGCCAGCTCCCTGAGGGCCGCAAGCGAAAGGCGATGTTCCGCGCGACCGCCAACTGCGTGCCAACCTTCGAAGTCGCTGCGATGCGGCAGGGTCTGCGCGGCCGCCAGCGCTTCGCTCATGAGTGCCCGAATTCCAGGCGCGGGACCGTCGCCAGCACCTACGGCCTCCGCCTGCCGGTGCCATACGGACAAGACCGCCTTGTCAGACTTCAGCACGCCATCGCCCATCAGCAGGCCAAGCAGGTAGCCTTCGCTCCGCGTGCCGCGGCCCGGCCAGTGCGGATTCGCGCGATGGTCATTGAGCAGCACCCGGTCGCCTGGCTGCAAGTCACTGGCCGCGCACCACTCCACATGGCGCGACCACCGAGTAAGCTCGGTCACGCGCCTGACGCGATGATCGGCGGTCAGTCTTAGGCTGTGCCCCGCCACCGTGCGCAGCCGTACGACTGGCTTGCAGCCGGTCTGGAAAAAGCCAGCCGCGGTGGTCGGATGATCCTGGCCATCTAGACGGACCGCAATCTCGCGGCCCAGCAATTGACCGACCTGGCGCGGACCGTCGCTGGTGTGCACCCAAGTATCGGCCGTGACGCAGGGATTGGTGGCACGAATATTCTCGCACCACCAGTTGTTGTTCATTTCATTGACCCGATCGATCAGGATAAAGCCGGGCTCGGCAAAATCGTAGGTCGAGGCCATGATCAGGTCCCACATGCGGCGCGCCGGGACGTGCTTGTAGATGCGGCAGGCGACCAGGCCCGCGTCGTTGACGACGTAGCCCTCGTGCTCGGGCCACTCGCGCCACACGAACTTCTCGGTGTCCTGAAGGTTGGGCTGCTCGGCGGCGAACTCCCCCTGCGCCAGTGGAAATGCCAGGTACCACTCGCGATCCTCGCGCACGGCCTGCATGAACTCATCGGTGATCAGCAACGAGAGATTGAACTGGCGCAGGCGCCCGTTCTCGCGCTTGGCGCGGATAAAATCCATGGCGTCCGGATGACCCACTTCGAAGGTGCCCATCTGCGCGCCACGCCGGCCGCCGGCCGAGGACACGGTAAAGCACATCTTGTCGTAGATATCCATGAACGAGAGCGGACCGGAGGTATAGGCGCCGGCACCGGAGACGTACGCGCCGCGCGGCCGGAGCGTGGAGAACTCATAGCCTATGCCGCATCCGGCCTTGAGCGTCAGTCCGGCCTCGTGCACCTTGGCGAGGATATCGTTCATCGAATCGCGAATCGTGCCGGAGACGGTGCAATTGATCGTGGAGGTGGCCGGCTTGTGTTCGAGCGCACCGGCGTTGCTGATCACACGGCCGGCCGGAATGGCCCCGTGGCGCAGCGCCCATAAAAAGCGCTCGTACCAGGACTCGCGCAGTTCGGGCCGTTCGACGTCCGCCAGGGCGCGCGCCACGCGTTTATAGGTGTCATCCATCGAGCCATCGATAGGCTTACCGTCCTTGGCGGTCAGGCGGTATTTCTGGTCCCAAATGTCTAGCGATGCCTCCTGGAAGGGAATCGCGTTGACGTCCTTGTGCTCGATTTTCACGACCGAATTCATCTCTACTCCGCACTCCCCTGTCAACGCACAACCGCCAGGCTTCCTGCATCGAAGCCCTGCTCGCCTCGGTTGTGCCGCCCCCCATCAACTACAAGATGTAGTTGAGCGAAGGCGGGAGACTAATCACGACCGATTGCGCGGTCAAGACGAGTTTCGGTCGATAGGCCGTTAAAAATACTCTTGTAATTCATTGTCTTACGAAATTACGGGCCACACTGGGTGGGAAAAAAATGCCCAGCGGACGGCCCGGTTCCGGACCGCCCCTGGAAATCAAGATGTGGTGTTAACCCCTGCCCCACAGCTAACCCACACTTTATGCACAAGCGGGGGCGGCGCACTTGAAAGTCTGTGGCACGACCGCACATCTGCTGTCAGTGCCGCAATCAAGCGGATTTTTAAATCGGGAGCAACTGACATGAACATCGTGCGATTTGAACCGTGGAGACTGCTGGGCAATTTCCATCGTGAATTCGACCAGGTTTTTAGCGACCCGCCAGGCCGATTCGGCCAGCTCCGGGGACAGAACCGCCTCCTGGGCCCCTGCAGTGGACGTGCATGAGGAGCCTGAGCGCTTCACCGTGCATGCCGACCTTCCGGGCGTCCAGCCGGCGGACATACAGATCACAGCCGACAAGGGCGTACTGACAATCCGGGGCTCGCGCCGCATTGAAAAGCGCGACAGCCAGAAGGGCTACGAGCGTCTGGAGCGCATCGAGGGCGATTTCCTGCGGCGTTTCACGCTGCCTGAAAATGCGCGCGCCGAAGAGATCACGGCCAAGCACAGCAATGGCGTGCTCGAAGTCGTGATTCCCAAGCAGCCCGTCGTGGAGCCGCGGCGCGTCAACGTCGAGGTGAACTGAAGGCGCATCGTCAGCGAGGCGACAGCCGGTCAGTTGGCCGGCTGTCGCTCGCACAATGCCGGCGCGTGCGGCGGCCGGCCCGCGTCCCAGAGCGCGCACCGCCCCATAGTAGGCGTCCAGATCGCCATGGTGCTCGGCGAGCAGACGTTCAAAGCCCGGCACGCAATCAAAATACGTCGCGATCGATGCCAGGTGGGCATTGTTAAGGCCCGCATCGAGCCAGGCGTCATAGCCGGTGTGCACACCGAGCTGCCGCTCGAGTTCGCGCACTCCGGCGTCACCGCGGCGAGCGATTCCTGCTTGCGCGCACGACGCTCGGACACGGGCAGGGTTTCTCGATAGAGCGCGGCCAGCTGCGCCCTTCCCTCCGCAAATCGCTTGATGATCAGCGCCTGCTGCTCCTGCCGGCTGCGGTATTGCGCCAACTCATCGCCCCGTCCCTTGGACTTGAGCCATCGCGCCACGCCCTCCCGTTCCACGCTCATGGCGAATGCCTCGTTAAATTCCGTGGCATTCTTCACGTAGATGAGCTGATGGGCCAGCTCGTGAAAGATCGTCCCCACCAGTTGCAGATCACCGTAGGGCATCATGGTGTCGAGCAAGGGATCATCGAAGCGCCCGAGCGTTGAATAGGCGCTCACGCCGGCAACCAGCGTGTCGTAACCGTCCGCGGCCAGCCCATCGGCAAACTTGCGCGCGTTGGATTCGCGGAAATACCCCCGATAGGCCACCGATCCGGTGATCGGGAACCACCATCGCTTGGGCTCCACGGAGAATTCCGGCGCCGCGACCACGTTCCAAACCACGTAGGGGCGCCCGACTACGCTGTAGCTGCGATAACTCCCATTGTCGGGCAGGTGCAGCTCACGGCTGGCGAAGTCGCGTGCCTCGCGCACCATTTCCAATCGTGCCTTGAGCAGCGCGTCGGTCGAATCGTTCGCGATCACCTTGTCGAGGGGCTGGCGCGCGCGCAGCACCTGCCACTGACCCTGGCCGGCCTGCAGCAGATAGCCGACTCCACAACCCGATAGCGCAAAGGAACTCATCACCAGCCAGGCTCCTGCGAGATGGCGAATCGTGCGGCCACGGCCCTCGGTTAACATGTGCGGATGCAAGTCTACCTCGTGGGTGGCGCCGTCCGGGATGAACTGCTGGGTCGCCCAGTCCAAGAGCGTGACTGGGTCGTCGTGGGTGCGGAACCGGCCGAGTTGGAGCAGCTCGGATACCGCGCCGTCGGCCGGGATTTCCCAGTGTACCTGCACCCGCAGACGCAGGAGGAGTACGCGCTGGCGCGACTGGAACGCAAGGTCGCGCCAGGTTACCGCGGCTTTGTCACCGAGCATTCGGCTGCGGTGACCCTTGAGGAAGACCTGCAACGGCGCGACCTGACCATCAATGCCATGGCGCGCAGCGCCGATGGACACCTCATCGATCCGTACGGAGGCCGCGCGGATTTGCAGGCGCATCTGCTGCGCCATGTGTCTCGCCGCGTTCGTCGAGGACCCGGTGCGCATTCTGCGGGTCGCGCGCTTTGCCGCGCGCTTTGCCGACCTGGGCTTCACGATCGCCCCGGAAACCATGGCGCTGATGCGCACCATGGTCGCCCAGGGAGAGGCGAGCGCGCTGGTAAGCGAGCGTGTATGGCAGGAGCTGGAGGGCGCACTCGGCACCGCATCGCCTCAAGTTTGCTTCGAGGTCTTGCGCGAATGCGGCGCGCTGCCGGTGTTGCTGCCCGAGTTTGCGAACTCGAGCGACAGCGCGCTTGCGCTGAAGGCGCTCAAGTCGGCCGCAGCGGCGGGCGCGACAAATCCGGTTCGCTGGGCGTCGCTCCTCAGCGGACTGCCGGCCGTTGAAGTGGAGTCTGCTTTGCGCACGGTTGCGCGTTCCGAACGAGCATAGGGAACTGGCGGTGCTGAGCGCACGGCTGCGCGAGAGTGACGCTCTTCGTCCCGAGCTCGAGACCGGTGACCCGCAGCAGGTTCTGTCACTCCTTGAGCAGGCCGATGCTTTTCGGCGACCGGAACGATTTGCGCAATGGCTGGAAGTGCTCGCCGCCTGGCATGCGGCCGAGGGCTTGCCCGTCCAGAAAAGCGCCGCCTTGCTCACCCGCGTCCGCCAGTGCCTGTCGGCCGCCGCGGCCATCCAGCTGAGCGATGCGGATATACGGAGCCACCAGGGCCCGCAAATTGGCGCGCTGTTGCGTGAGCGGCGGCTGGCCGCACTGCGCCCCTTCGCTCGCTAGGGTCTCCACCCCCTCACTGACGGCCACGTCAGGCCCGCTACAGCAGGCGGCGCAGGTCCTGGAGTCCGAAGCTCCGACAGTTGCGGTACGGCGCCGCGCGTGAGCCACATGGCCTTGAAGGTCTCACCCATCTCGGAAGGCATCAGCAAAGAACGCGCCGCGCTGGCGGCGCGGGCTCGTTCAAGCGGCTCGCATCGGACTCGAGTTCAGCCTCGATGCCGGCGCCCAGCAGGAATGCCGCCTGCGTGCAGTAACCGGCGACCTCAAGCCCTGCGGCGCTGGCGGCCTCGGCCACCCGCGTAAAATCGACCCAGGCCGATATGTCCTGCAATCCCGGATGCAGGAACGGATCCGCATGCGCTCGATGACGGTAATGGCAGCGGAGCGTGCCCTCGTCCCTGTGCGGGTGATAGAGCTCCTGGCGGCCGAGCCCGTAGTCAAAGAGCAAAACGCCGCCGGCCTCGAGCGCCGATGCGATGCCGGACATCCAGGGCCCCACGCGCACGCACAACTCACTTGGTACCCCATCGCAAATGGTCGCGACATCGATCTTCGAGGCGCGCGATCTCGGCGCGCAACTCCGGGGAAGCCGGGCGCGTCGCCCAACCGAAGTGGCCCTCCTCGTCCATCGCCACGCCGCGCTCTTCGTAGCCCCCGCCGTTCGCCGCGAAACACTGGAACGGCAGCGCATCGGCCACTTCATTGGCAAGAATCACGCCTCGCATGGGGACCTGCGGCAGGGCTATCGAGCCAGCGCACGCGCTCGTAGAGAGCGGGCGCCAGGCCACTCAAGCGCGCGCGCTGCCGATCGCGCAGATCCGCGCTCACCTCGAGGATCAGGTACCGCTGCCGGCAATGCCCCGGCGGCATCCAGCCGCAGCAGCATCGCTTCGGCGAGCGCGCCGCTGCCGGCTCCCAGTTCCAGCACCTCGCCTCCCTCCCGCGTCAGTGCAGCGCACTGTCGGGCGATGCAGGCACCGAACATCGGTGAGACTTCCGGGGCGGTGGTGAAGTCCCCGGCGCGTCCCAGTTTGGCGGCGCCGGCGCTGTAGTAACCCAGTCCGGGCGCGTACAGCACAAGCTCGAGATACTCATCAAAGGGTATCCAGCCACCGCGCCTGAGAACATGTGCGCGCAGGGCTCGCGCACGGCGGCCGCCTGCTCGAGCTGCGCGCCTTCGAGGGCGGGCATTGTGGAGTCTGTCCTAGGCGTCATAATCTTCAGATATGGGCAGCGAAGCACTTGCACTGGCTGGCCGCACCGCGCTGGTTACCGGAGGCGCCCGGCGCGTCGGGGCGGAAATCGTAAAGCATCTGCACGCGGCCGGCGCGACAGTCGCGATTCACTACCGCAGTTCGAAGGACGCGGCGCAATCGCTTGCCGACCAACTCAACGGCGCGCGCGACAACTCCGCGGCCATATTCGCCGCCGATCTGCTGCAGACCGACTCGATTCCCACCCTCGTCGCCGCGGTCACCGCCCGATGCGGGGGTCCGCACATCCTGGTCAACAACGCCTCGAGCTTCTACCCGACGGCACTCGGGGAAATCACGGAAACGCAATGGACCGAGTTGATCGGAAGCAACCTGAAGGCGCCGCTGTTTCTGGCACAGGCGGCGGCCGGAGAACTGCGACGGGCGCGCGGCGCGATCATTAATATCGTCGACATTCACGGGCTCCGCCCACTGCCGGGCTATATCGTCTATTCGACCGCAAAGGCGGCGCTCATACACCTCACCAAGGCCCTGGCGCGGGAGCTTGCTCCCGAGGTTCGCGTCAACGGCATCGCGCCGGGGCCGGTGCTGTGGCCAGAGACAGGCATGGACGAGGCGCAGCGCCAGGAAATCATCAGCAGCACGTTGCTGCAACGAGCCGGTACGCCCGCGGATGTGGCGCGCGCGGTGTGCTTTTTTGCGACCGAAGCACCGTTTGTCACCGGCCAGATACTGGCCATCGACGGCGGCCGAAGTCTGCGCTGGTAGAAGGCGCGCGCGATTCTCGGTCGCGACTTCAGGCATCGAGAGTCAGGGCGATCCTCTCGAGACTGTGAGGTTCACGCGCCAGCTCCCGCCAGTGCTCTGCGATCGTCCGCCCGGTCGTGGGATGCCTTAAGTCCGGGGCAATTTCGGCGAGCGGCCCGAGCATGTAGCAGCGCCGCAAGAGATCCGGTCGCGGCAGTCGGTACGTGGGGGTTTCCGCGACGGTATCGCCGTGCAGCAGCAGATCCACGTCCATGACCCGCGGCGCCCATTTCGGGTCATCTCGCCGGCGACCGCAGATGGCTTCGACCTCGTGGCAGTCGCTCACCACTTCCTCGGGGGTTCGTTCGGTATCGAATCCGGCGACCGCATTGAGGAAATCGGCACCCTCAAATCCGAACGCGGGATTTCGATAGCAGGAGGAAAACTCGCACGCCCGGGTAGCGGCGCTGCAGCTCGCGGGCGGCCACAGGAAACCAACGCTCGGGCTCGACATTGCCTCCGATGGCGACGTATACGCGCGACATGATTGGCCCGCTCGAGCTACCGACCGCGCCAGGTCGGCGCGGCGCCGCGTGATGCTGACGCCCACGTCTCGTGAATGGCGGATGGCACCGGGCTTGTTGAGTTCAATCTTGATCCACTCGAGCGGGAACTCCTCGAGGAGCATTAGCGCCAGACGATGCGCCAGGGTCTCGATGAGAAGAAATTTCGATCCTTCCACAAACGCCAGCACGCGCTTGGCGACCTGCTTGTAATCGACGGTCTCGGCCACCGAATCGCGTGGCCGCGGCCCGCGCGCAATCGCACGGAAATTCCAGATCGAGAACCACGGTCTGCGGCACCTGACGTTCCCAATCGATAAATCCGATGATGCACTGGCACTTCAACCCGCGCAGGTGGATGCGATCCTCAGTGGTCATAGTCGAACGGCTCCGTTGCCAAGTGGATGTCACGCACTCACCTGACGCTGTCGGCGGCCGCAGCTCGGCCAATGGCCAGCGCGCCCGCACTTCGATGCCGGGCGTTCCGCGTTCCCCGGCCCTAAGACGCATCAGGCCCGCGACCGCGATCATCGCCGCGTTGTCGGTGCAGAATTCCGGCCGCGGGAAATAGGCCTTGCCGCCGCGCGCTTGCATTTCGCGGCCCAGGCGGGCGCGCAACTCGCGATTGGCGCCGACCCCGCCGGCCACGACCAGCTGCCGGTGGCCGGTGGCCTCGATCGCCCGAAGCGTCTTGATGCAAAGGATATCGACGATGGCCTCCTGCACGCCGCGCGCGATGTCCGCCCGCCGTTGCTGATCGAGGGGCAACGCCTGCGCCGCCAGCGACACCGCCGTCTTAAGTCCCGAGAAGCTGAACTCGAATCCTGGCCTGTCGAGCATCGGGCGCGGCAGCGGACACGCGCCGGCGCGGCCCTGTTCAGCGAGCTCGGCAAGCTGCGGACCTCCCGGATAGGGCAGACCCAGAAGCTTGGCACTTTTATCAAAGGCCTCCCCAGCCGCATCGTCGCGGGTCTCGCCCAGCAGCCGGTAGTCGCCCAGGGCTCGGGCTTCGATCAGCATCGTGTGCCCGCCCGACACCAGCAGGGCCAGGTGCGGAAAGCCCGGCGCGGGGGACTCGAGCAACGGCGCCAGCAAGTGCCCTTCCAGGTGATGGATGCCCAAGGCGGGCAGTCGCCACCCATGGGCGAGCGAGCGCGCCAGCGCGGCACCGCACAGTAACGCTCCGACCAGGCCCGGTCCGGCGGTGTAGGCAATCCCGCTGCAGTTCCTCGGCCCGGGTGCCCGAGGCGCCCAGCGCGCTGCGCACCAGGGGCAACAGGCGCTGAATGTGGTCGCGCGAGGCCAGTTCCGGCACCACACCGCCGAATATGCGGTGCAGATCGACCTGGCTCCATAGCTCGTGCGCGAGCAACCCGCGCTGCTCGTCCAGCACGGCAACGGCACTTTCATCGCAGGAGGACTCTATGGCGAGGACTCTCATAGGCTCCTTCAAGTATGACCCAAGCATTGGAGCCCGTAGAGCCCGTAGACCCCCTGTTTTTGCCTTTTCCCGCCAGCCTCTTTAGAATCGCCGGCCCCGCTTGTCCGGACCGCGCCGGGCGCGGTTGGTAGCCAACAGAGGTTGAGATCGATGCCGAGTGTCAGAATCCGGGAAAACGAGTACTTCGATGCCGCGCTGCGGCGCTTCAAGCGCGCGTGCGAAAAGGCGGGAGTGCTTGCGGAGCTGCGCCGGCGCGAGTTCTACGAGAAGCCTACCCAGGAACGCAAGCGCAAGAAAGCGGCCGCCGTGAAGCGCCACATCAAGCGGGTGTCCCGCGACTTCGTGCGCACCGCGCGCTAGCGCGCCCCCGATCCCAGGCATTTTCGATGACGCTCAAGGCGCGCATCCAGGAGGACATGAAGTCCGCCATGCGCGCCGGCGAGAAAGACAAGCTCGCCAATATCCGCATGGTCATGGCCGCGATCAAGCAGCGAGAGGTCGATGAGCGCATCGAGCTGGACGACGCCCAGGTGCTCAGTGTCATCGACAAGATGGTCAAGCAGCGGCGCGAGTCGATCGCTCAGTTTTCCGCCGGCGGCCGCGCCGATCTGGTGGCCAAGGAAGAAGCGGAACTGCGCCTGCTGGGCGACTACCTGCCGACCCCGCTTACGGACGGCGAACTGGACGCATTGATTGCCGAGGCCGTAACTGCCACGGGCGCCTCCTCTATTAAGGACATGGGCAAGGTCATGGCCGCGATCAAGGCCAAGGCCGCAGGCCGCGCGGACATGGGCGCCGTCGGAGCGCGCATCAAGGCGCGGCTTTCCACCTGAGCATCAGGTAGGCGAGCACGGTGGCGGTGATCACCGCCGCCAGTCCGGTAATTTCCGCACGCGAAGCCAAGGCAATCAGCACCAGCATGCTGGCCGAGGCCACCGCCATCGCCGTGCCCAGCCAGCGAAAATTGAGCGGTGTGCCGGCCTCTGCCACTCCGCGCCGCGCCAGAAACCAGGCCGCGATGCTCCCTCCCATGTACAGCGGCGCGACGGCAAGCGTGGACAGCACGGCCAATTCCGTGAATGTGCCCGTCAGCGCCAGCGCCACCGCGATGGCGGCGTGACAGAGGATCGCAATGTGCGGTGCGTGACTGCGGGCGTGCACGCGCCCCAGCGGCCTGGGCAACAGACCGTCGCGTGCAAATGCAAACAGGATGCGCGGCCCGCCGAGCAACTCAATGCTCACCAGACCGAACATTGAAATGGCGGCGCCGGCGAGCATCAATAGCCGCAGCGCCGGGCTGATACGGTTCATCGCATCGGCCAGCGGGACGGTGGACTGTGCGAGCGCCGGCCCGAGGATCCCCTGCGCGACCACCTGGATGGAGATGTACAGCAAGGTCACGATCAGCATGGCCAGCATCAGTGCGCGCGGAATGGTGCGCGAGGGCTGGGCCACCTCTCCGCTTGCGGCCAGTGAGGTCTCCATGCCCGTGAAGGCAAACAGGGCAAGGATCAGCGCGCGGCCAAGACCTTCGGTGCTGAGTGAGACGGACTGCGCAAAATTTTCACCTCGGATGGCCAGAGCGCCGACGACGATGAAGATGGCCAGTGGAATCAGCTTGAGCATCGTCGCGGCGCTGACCAGGCGCATGCCACGCACCACACCGCCCACATTGACCCAGGCAATCCCGCCGATGACAGTGACAATGACCAGCATATGTACCGGCGCCTTGAGCGGTGCGGGCATGAGGCTTACCACTACAC
Organism: uncultured Gammaproteobacteria bacterium; assembly: GCA_963795685.1. Classification (GTDB taxonomy): domain Bacteria; phylum Pseudomonadota; class Gammaproteobacteria; order Steroidobacterales; family Steroidobacteraceae; genus FEN-1191. The sequence goes on along the minus strand of CAWCJE010000005.1, from coordinate 495,791 downwards.
CGGCCAGAGCCGCGGCAACGCCACCGCAAGCAAGAATGTTGCTAAACCAGGCCAGTGTCCCGGCCACGAAGCCGGCCAGCGGCCCGAACGCAGCGGTCACGTAACCGTAGCTGCCACCGCTGCTGGCGATTCGGCTCCCGCCCTCCGCAAAGCAGATGGCGACCGAGCCGACCGCGAGCGCGCAGATCAGCAATGCCAGTGGAGCGTAGGGCCCGACGTTGGCGGCCAGCGCTCCGGGCACCGCAAAAATTCCGGCGCCCACGACATTGCAGACGGTGCTCGCCGCCAGGGTCCAGGGCCCAACGGCGCGCAGCAGTCCGGCGTCGCGTTGTTTCGCATCCACGGCCGTACCGTAACATCAACTCGCGAGATCGGTCATGGAATTGTTGCGCCGTCCGCGCAGGCTTCGGCGCCGGAGCTCTCAGAAGATCTGATCGGAAGGCTAATCCTTTTTTTAGAGCACGTTGGATGGCCCACTACGGATCAGTTCCAGATGCAGGCCCGCGATCGCTCCGGTCAGATCTCCCCGCGACGCGCGAACTCCGCGATGTGATGCGCGGCGCGAAACGCGAGCGCCTGTATGGTCATGGTGGGCTGACCGCGTCCGGAGGTCACCAGACTGCTCCCGTCGCACACGAACAGGTTGGCGATATCGTGCGAGCGATGATACTTGTCGACCACGGAGGTCGCCGGGTCATTGCCCATGCGGCAGGTGCCGAGCAGGTGCATCGAAAAATTCTGCTCGTGTGACCGGCGCCTTCTCTACGCTCTGCGCCCCGGCAGCATGGAGTATCTCCGCGGCGCGATCCTGCAGGAAACGCGCATTGGCAAGATCGTCGGGATGATCCTTGTACGTCACCCGTATCGCCGGCATTCCCCACGGATCCTTCAGCTCCGGGTCCAGACTCACGCTGTTGGTGGCGACCGGCAGTGAGGTGCCGTGCCCGGCCACGAGCATCGAACGCGGGAAGGCCGCCAGCCGTTGCTTATAGGCGCTGCCCCAGGTCGGCCCGTAGTCGGCGAGCCTTTGTGCCCAAATGATCGGCTGGGGACCGATGCGTGCATCCAGGCCGCCGCCACCGTAGAACCCGCGCTTCGGATCGGACTGGTAGAAATCATGGAGTATGCGTGTGACCTGCACGCTCTTGTATTCATTGAGCTCGTGCTCGAAGACACCTTGGGTGCGCGTGCTCATGTTGAACATCAGGTACTTTCCGACCTGGCCGCTCGAGTTCGATAGCCCCTGCGGGTGGCGCGCGTTCGCCGACATCAGCAGCAACCGCGGGCTCTCGGCGCCATTCGCGCTCACCACCACGGCACGGGCCTTCTGGAACTGCTCGCGTTTGCCGCGATCGAAATAGGCCACACCCGTCGCGCGGTCCTTTTCATCGGTGTCGATGCGGGTGACGTAGCTCTCGGAGCGAACCTCGCACCGCCCGGTCGCCTCCGCCTCCGGGATCATGGTCGTCAGGGTCGAAGCCTTGGCCATGACTTCGCAGGCAAAACCATGGCAGAACCCGCAGTGCACGCACGCCGGGCGGCCGCGGTAGGGCTGCGAGTTGATGACCATAGGGGCCGGGAAAGGATGCAGGCCCAGCTTGCGTGCGCCGCGCTCGAACAGGACCCCCGAGGACTTCACCGGGAGCGGTGGCATCGGATAGGGCTTCGTGCGCGGCGGATCGAACGGACTGGCGCCCGCCAGGCCCGAGACGCCGATTTCCCAGTCGACCTTGGTGTAGTAAGGCTCCAATTCCGCATAGCTGATGGGCCAGTCCTCGAAACCGGTTCCGGCAATCGGACCCAGAACGCTCCGCTCGTTGAAGTCGATTTCGTGGAAGCGCCAGTAATTGGCGGTGTAGTGGACACTGCTTCCGCCCACGGTGCGCGCATACCAGAGGGCCGGCCTCAGGGTCGTCTGTTCAGCCTTGCTGGCGACGTTGTTGCGGAATGTCTGGGGACTTTTTACCGGGTCATTGGTGATGCCGCCGAGGAACCAGTACTTGAATTCATCGTGCTCGAAGTCGGCCGGGCGTCAAACGAGGACCCTGCTCGAACAGCACCACCGAAAAGCCGGCCTGCGACAGTTCGCGCGCGATGACCCCGCCGGCGGCACCGGATCCGACGATCGCAAAATCGACGGTCTCTGAGTTGCGGTAGTGGCGCGGGTTCACGTGGACTTGGGCAGCTCGCTTGCAAAGCCAGGATAGTCGCGATCGTAGTAGCCGAAGGGCGGCTGAAAGGCATGCAGATCCTCAAACCCCAGCAACTTCCAGCCCGCCGCATCGCGATTTCCGCCGTACGCAGGGCTTGAGAACATTCCAATGACCGTCAGCATGCGCACCGAATCGAAGAATGGCGTGTGATCGACGGTGTGCAGGAACTCGATCTGCGCATCGGCTGGCAGCGTGGCGAACGATGCCGTCTGCGGACGCCACTTTCGGCATGCCCTCTGAAACTCGGCCAGGCCCGACCGAAAGGCGGCGGCTTGATGCGAATAGAAACTCACCAGCGCCCGGTCCACAAAGATCACTACGCCCGCTTCGCGCGCGCCCGGAGTGGAATCGGTCGGGATAATCTGGGCACAGATCGCCTCGAGGTCGGCCGCTTCTTCAGCGGTCAGAAATTTTGTGGCGGGTGACGGGGAAGAATTTTCCTTGGCCGCTTCGGTGGCCGCCTGGGCGATCTCGCTCCAGTCGAACGCCAGGCAGGCAGCGCCCAGCGTTCCGCCCGCCAACCTCAGGAACTAGCGACGCGCGGCCGCCGTGTCGTTGTCCGAATCCAAGCCGTGGTGCCCGCGACAGCTTAGAAGGCTTACTTGGCGCCCGGCTGACGAGTGCGGACGGCAATGGCCTGCACCTCGAAGTGCGCACCGAAGTACCAGTTGCGCCACTCCGATGAACGCGCGCGCCGGATAGTTCGCGTGAAAATAGCCTTTGTATACCGTATTGAAAGCGTCGTAGAGGCCCAGGTCGCTGCAGTAAACGGTCACCGACACCACATCATCCATGCCAAGACCGGCACGTTCGACGGTGGCCTTGACCGAATCGAGCACAAGCTTCGCTTCGAGCGCCGCATCCTGCGGCACCTTTCTTAGTCGCGGGATCAAGGCCCAGATGACCCGGCCACGTAGAGCGTATCGCCGCCCCACACGGCTTCGCTGAACGGCAGGCTCGCACGTGCTGGTGACTTGTCGGCGACGATGTAACGTGAATCGTCCGTGGCCGCGCGTGCTGCAAGTGTTACGGCCAGGGCAGCAATGGCTACGGCAATGTTTTTTTTCATGTGATGCTCCGCAGTGTCCGGAAGTGTGCCGCGAGATTCTTTGCGTGCAACTCTATCACGAGCTTGCTGCGCGCAGCGCGCGCAGGCGAATCTCCATAGGTAGCGCCGAGCCCGCCAATTGAGGTAGCTTGAGTGCGAAGCCTGTCGAAAAACAGCCCCGGGGGTACATGCACGCCGTGAGGATACGCGCGGTCGATGGCAGGGCTATAGGAAATGGATTTTCACTATGACTTCTGACGAACTGGCCACCATCGACCAGCGCCTTGCCATCGCCGAGCAGCAGGTCGAGCGCGAAAGTGGCGCGCTGAAGAAAGAACTGCGCCTGATCGACCTGGTCGGTATGCAGATCCTGAACATCGTCGGACTGTTCTGGGTCGGCACGGCCGGCCAAACTCGGTTCCTCTCACCTGATGTTCTGGCTGCCTGCGGTGCTGCTGTTTTACATCCCGTCCGGAATCGTCGTCGCGCACCTGGTCAAGGAGATGCCGCTCGAAGGCGGCCTGTATCAGTGGGCAAAACTGCGCTTCAGCCCATTGATTGGATTTCTGGTCGCCATGAACATCTGGCTGTACAACATCCTGATCATCTGCAAGGTCGGGGTAATCGTCACCGACAATGCCGCCTATGCCTTCGGGCCTTCCGGTGCGTGGCTGTCGACAAGCAAGCCGGCGATCATCCTGATCAGCCTGGCTGCGATCTGCGGGCTGATGTTGCTGGCCTGGCGCGGACTGGGCGTAGGAAAATGGGTCAACAACTTCGGTGGCTTGGCCATCGTCATGCTGTTCGTGGCGATGATCGTGGTTGCCATACCCGCGCTGGTTCCATGGCGTCTCCGGAATTGCGCCGGTGACCGCCCCACTTTCCCTGACCGTGCCCGCGCTGTCGCTCCTCAACCTCAACCTGCTGGGAAAAATGGGATTTGGCGCCTTCGGTGGCTTTGATTCGGTGGGCATTTTCGCGGGCGAATGCCGGTGCGACCGATGTGGCCAAGTCCATCCGCCGCTCGGTCTGGCTGGCCGCGCCGCTCATCTCGGTCATGTTCATCGCCGGCACCGCCAGCGTACTGGCGTTCTCTCGGCCCGAATCCATAGACCTGGTTTCACCGATGACTCAGGTGTTGAACGGCGGCGCTCCGCGGCTAGTCGCCCTCTCGGCCCTGGTGCTAATTGCGGCGCTGCTGGCGCAGTCGTCCTTAGGGTTTAGCACCATGATTCGCCTGCCGATGGTCACGGGCTGGGATCATTTGCTGCCGGCGTGGTTTAGCCGCCTTGATCCAAAGTATCGAACTCCGGTCGGCTCGGTAATCTTCGCGGGCTCGGTCGGCGCCGTGATCACGCTGCTCACCAATCTCTGGTCCGGAAACCAGGAGGCTTTCCAGCTGCTCGATAATTCAGGCGGCATCCTCTATGGATTTGCTTACCTCGTGATGTTCGCAATACCGCTGATCGCGCGAGGTGAGAAGCCTTCGCTGGGAGTGCGCGTGGCCGCGCTCTCCGGTTTCGCGATGACCTTGCTGTACGAAGTGCTATCGGTGTTTCCGATCATCGAGGTGCAAAATTCCGGGCTGTTCACGGCCAAGATCATCGGCCTGGTGATCGGACTGCAATGCGTCGGGGCGGCCTATTACTGGCGGGCGCGCTAACTCGCCAGCTTTAATTTCTGCAACAGCGCCGTAAAGCGCGGATCACCGCGCAGTTTGGTCAACCATCGATCATAAGTCAGGTAGGTCAGGCCGCCGTCATGCTGGCGGTACGCGCGTTCCAGCCACTCAAAGGCCTTGTCCTTCTCGCCCCGCCATGCGTACACCTCCGCGATCTGATAGCCCCACACGTTGGCATGGTGGGTCAGTAGAAAATCGAGCTGTGCGCTGCGACTCTGCGGCATGGCCGAGCGAGTACTCGGCCAACGCTCTCGCGATGTTCTGCCCTTCTTATTGGCATCGGGCGGAATCGCAGCCAGCGCTTCGCGTGGCCTGCCAGCCAATATTTCGAGCTGGCTCGCGTAGTACAGTGAATCTCCCTGCGGATCAATTTCCAGGACCCGTCTGATTTCTTCCTGGGCTTGCGAAAACTGTCCGTCGTGCATCAGCAGCCACGCCAGGCGGCGCCGCGCCAGAACGGACATGGGATCCCGCGCGAGCGCCTTGCGCAGAGTTTCGATGCCTTGCTGCAGGCGGCCGATAGTCGCGAGCAGCAGTGCCTCATCGACCGAGGCTTGCACGAAATTCGGATCCAGCGCGAGCGCCTTCTGGAGTCGGCACGCGCTCCGTTCCAATCGAAATAGTAGTTATTTCTCAGGCGCCCACGCGCCCAGTAACCTTCGGGCGAATCGGGCGCCAGCTGGATGGCTTTGTCCGCCGCGGCTTCCGCACGCTCATAGCCCGCCGCCTCGCCCGTGGATTGGTCGGCAATGCGCCATTCCGTATCCGAAAGTCCGCTATAGGCCGCGGCATATTCAGGATCAAGTGCGATGGACTTCTGGTATGCCGCCAGCGCCATTTGATTTGGACCCGGCGAATCGCGGAGCCTGAATTGGTTGCCCAGCAGGTACTGGGTATAGGCTTCGGTATTCGCTGTCTGGTGACGGCTCGCAAGCTCTTGCGTCGGTAGCAACTTCGCCTTCAACGCCTCGACCACGGCGGCTGCGATCTCGTCCTGGACCTTGAAGATATCCTTGACGTCCCGGTCGTAGGCTTTCGACCAGAGATGGTAACCGTTGTCGGCACGTATCAGCTGCGCCGTTACCCGGATCGTCGTGCCCGCCCTGCGGACGCTGCCCTCCAGCACATGAGCCACCCGCAACTTCTGGGCTATGGTTGCCACATCCTCTGACTTGCCCTTAAAGTAAAATGACGAGGTGCGCGCGGGCACATACAGATCCGGCACCTGCGAGAGCAAGTCGAGCAGCTCCTCGGTGAGCCCGTCCGAGAAATATTCCTGATCGCGCTTCTCACTCATGTCTACGAAGGGCAGCACCGCGATGGACTTCTCGGGAATTGCATTCGGCGCAGATGCGCCCGACTGTGCCTTGCCCGGCGCACTGCTAACCGCGACGCGCACCGTGCTGGCTCTGCGACCAACGGTTGACCGCCGGATAGCCAATCGCGATCACAGCAATGGTCACCGACACGATCAACAACCCGCTGAGCTTGAACTTCCGGGGCGGGCGGACGGTTTGTGTCTGCCTCGAACGACGACTCGGCGACGCACGGCGCGCGCGGGCCGGTGGCTTATCGCTGGCGTTTCGAGCACGCGCGGAGCCGGCAATGCGGAGTGCTCGGCGCTAAGGAGCCTGCGCACCTGCTCGGTAAAGGCGGGCGGGTCTCTCCCCCGGGAAGTCGCGTCCACTGCAGTTCCCGGAATCTGTCCGGAACGTGCTCATCGTCTTCGTCGATTTCGTCGATCGCTACCGGCAACAGGAAAGTCCGGCTGGTGGTCATCAGGTGCGAGCGATCGATCGCGAGCTTCCACTCCAGACGGAAGTACCCCTCTTCCCGGACCTGGGTGTTGCTCGAGATGACCGGAATAAACAGCGCGCAATTTTTGATCTGACGCCGGATCGCCGCGTCCCAGGCATCGCCGCCCCGCAGAGCGTTCTGGTCAAACCAGACTTCGATCCCGGCCGCCCGTAAGGCCTCGCAGATGCGTCGCGCGGCGCCCGCATCCTGCGAGGCGTAGCTCAGAAACACTGCCCTGGAGGGCTCGGTCATTGCAGTTGCGCTCCAAGCAAACAGGGCACGGACCAGGTGGCCGGCCAGCGCCGTCAGAGTGACGATGGGCCGCAGTTTATCGGAAATAGGCGCCTGGCTCGCGCGCGTATAGCGTGAGTTGGACCCCTTCGGGCACGTAGGACCCGGTGGGAACGCGGCAGAGTCATGGAATCAGAGTTAAGTGCTGAATAAACTAGTCGTTTCGGAGTCGGTCAATCACCCCCAAACGCGCTGGATCTGGAGAATGCCGTGGCAGATCGAGAAAAAGTCGCCGTAACGGTCAAAATCGAAGAGCCCCATGTTCGGGTCATCGAGTACCGGTTTGCGCCGGGAGCCGAGACCGGGTGGCATCGCCACGGCTCATGACTATGTCGTCGTGCCGATGCTGGATGGCAAGCTGCTGCTGGAGGAGCCGAACGGCAGCTCCCGCATAGCGGAACTGCGCACTCACGTGCCCTATGAGCGGCGAGCCGGAGTCGAGCACAACGTCATCAACGCGAACGATTACGAATTTGCATTCCTGGAGATTGAAATCCTGCGTTGAGTCGCCGGCGCCTTAGGGCCGATGCTGGCCCGTTGCGGCCATGCATGAGGTTATCCTTCTGGAGTATTCCGGCGGCACGGGAGAATCCCAATAAGCCACAAGGGCGCGGTGCTCATTTTACTGGCGTTCGCCGGCGGCGGTGCACCTGTGGCAGTCCGCAGGTAGCTCAGTGCTCGGGTAGACTTCAATCCATGGCTGGCCGCATTCCCCAAACCTTCATCGACGAGCTGGTCACGCGGGCCGATATTGTCGAAATTGTCGGCAGTCGCGTGCCCTTGAAGAAGGCCGGGCGTGAATTCAAGGCCTGCTGCCCGTTCCACGACGAGAAAACCCCATCCTTCTGGGTAAGTCCGGACAAGCAGTTCTACCACTGCTTCGGCTGCGGCGCGCATGGGACCGCACTCGGATTTCTCATGCAATACGAGCAACTGCCGTTTCCGGAAGCGGTGGAGGAAATTGCCACGCGCCTGGGACTGGAGGTACCGCACGAAGGCGGCGGCACGCCGGCGCCACGGGGCCAGGAAGATCTCAGCGAACTGCTCGGGCGCGTGGCGGGCTACTACCAGGAGTGTCTGCAGGACAACGAACGGGCCCGAGAGTACGTGCGCGGACGCGGTCTTGAAGCGGGACATCGTCGATCGCTTTCGCATCGGTTATGCCCCCGACAGCTGGAATGAAGTTCTGCGACGCTTTGGTGCCACGGACGAAGCGCGGCGCGCGCTCTTGGCCGGCGGACTCATTGTCGAGCGCGACACGCCGCGCGCCGGGAGCGAGCCCTGGTATGACCGCTTTCGCGACCGCGTCATGTTTCCGATCCGAGATCCTCGCGGCCGTGTGTTGGGATTTGGAGGCCGGTTGCTGGCGGCCGGCGAGCCCAAGTACCTCAACTCCCCTGAAACCGCGCTGTTTCACAAGGGACAGGAACTCTACGGTCTGCACGAGATACGTCTGGCGCGCACCGCGCTGAAGCGACTCGTGATCGTCGAAGGCTACATGGACGTGGTCCGTCTCCACCAGGCCGGTATCGCCTACGCGGTCGCGACGCTCGGCACCGCCACCACCCCGGAGCATCTCAAGCGGGTGTTCCGTCTCGTGAGCGAAGTCGTGTTCGCGTTTGACGGGGATCGTGCCGGGCGCGCTGCGGCCTGGCGGGCCCTGCAAAACGTGTTGCCGGAGTTGCGCGAGGGTCGTGAGCTGCGATTCCTGTTCCTGCCGGAGGGCGAGGATCCCGACAGCCTGGTCGGCCGCGAAGGGAGCGCCGCTTTCGAGGCGCGGCTGGCCAAAGCCGTGCCGCTGTCTGAATACCTGGCGACGCAGTTGCGCGAACAGGCGGACTTGAGCCATGCCGACGGGCGGGCAAAGTTCGTCGCCCTCGCCCGCCCGCTGCTCGCGAAAATTCCCCAGGGCGTCTATCTGGAATTGCTACTGGCGCGCATCGCGCAGGATGTCTCGCTCAGCGCCGATCGGCTGCGTGAGTTGCTGCGCGCGGATCTGGCCGCAGGCCCCTTCTGTCGAGGACTCGAGCGAGGGCAGCCCGCACCCGGAGCGCGCGGCCTCACGGCGCACCTCGGCGCGCGGCGCGGGCGTTGGCCGGCGCGGCCTGGTCACCCAGGCGATCCAGACCGTGCTGCATTTTCCGGCCACCGCGACCGCCATCGCGGCGCCCGACCTGGTCAAGCCTGCAGGACATCGGGGAGGACGAACTGGGCGGCATCAGCACACTGCGCGATCTGCTCGCGGCACTGCGCGAGCGCCCTGGCCGCACCGGCTCCCAGCTCCTCGAGCAGTGGCGTGAGCGCCCCGAGCACCGCCGCCTCGGGGAACTGCATGCGGAGCGGCTCCTGCTCGATGCGGCGCAGGCAGGACCCGAACTGCTCGGAATCCTCCATCGTCTGATCGGCCAAGTGAACGCCGAACGCCAATCGCACCGCTATGATCAGCTGCTGCAAAAGCTGGATTCCGGCCGAGCGACTGCTGAAGAACGTGCCGAATTTCAAGCACTTAACAGGCGTCCGTCGCCCAAGCCGCCTTAACTTTGATGCTCGTCCGGAGCGCTCACGCCGCAGGGCCTTGAGCGGGCCGCCTTTGGCCCCATATCTGGCCATTCGCGCCCCAATCTCCGTATAATTGCAGGATTTTCCGACCCATTTTGCCCCTTCCGGAGCGTTCCTCAGAAATCAGGAACTACGGTTGAGGAATTCTTGTCCTGACGTTTATTTATAGGGACTGCAATGCCGACGACCCGCAAGTCAAAGCACGCCTCGATCACCAAGCATAAGGGCGGCGCTCATGCCGCGCCCCCGAAGAAGTCACGCCCGGCGCCGGCGGCGGCCAAGCGGGGTGCTGCGCCAGTTAAAGTCGCCGCCGTTTCGCGCGCGGTCCCGGCGGCATCGGCTAAACCGACGGCCGGCAAGCCCACCTCAAAGCACTCTGCGGCCGCCAAGGTCGTGTCGATTGTGCCGGCCAAGGCGGGAGCGAATACCAAGTCGCACCTGACTCCGCCGGTGAGCAAGCCCGGCGCAAGCGGGAAAAAGGGCGCCGCTGTGGTGGCCTTCAGCGAGCGCCGCATCGGCATCGTTCCGGAGGATCGTCAGTCGCAGCTCAAGCTGCTGATTGCTCGTGGCAAGGAGCAGGGGTATCTCACCTACGCTCAGGTCAATGACCACCTGCCCCCGGAAATCGTCGATCCGGAGCAAATCGAAGACATCGTCAACACGATTAATGACATGGGCATTCCGGTGTACGAGAAAGTACCGGACTCCCAGTCACTGCTCGCCTCGGACCCGGCCTCACCGGCGGACGAAGAAGCCATCGAGGAAGCCGCCGCCGCGCTGGCCGCGCTCGATGCGGAACTTGGGCCGCACGACCGATCCGGTGCGCATGTACATGCGCGAGATGGGCACGGTCGAACTTCTGACCCGCGAGGGCGAGATCCGCATCGCCAAGCGCATCGAGGAGGGTCTGGATGCGGTCCGCCTGGCGCTGGCCAGCTACCCGGCCACCCACGAACACCTGCTGCACACCTACGAGCAATTCAAGGCGGGCCAGGCCCGCATGGTTGACCTGGTGGTCGGCTTTATTGACCCGAACGCCCCTGACGTTATCGCCCAGCCGCAGAATCCCACCAAGGTCGAAATCGTGGCCGAGGGCGAGAAGCCCAACGAGGAAGAGGCCGAGGACGGCGACGGCGAGGATGAGGTCATCGACACCGGCCCGGATCCGGAAGAAGTCGCCCGACGCATGGCGCTGGTCCGCAAGCACCTGAACACGGTACTGGCGGGGCTGGCCAAGCAAGGGGCGGACGATCCGCGCACGCAGAAGGCGCGCAAGAAACTGGCCGATGAATTCATGGAGCTCAAGCTCTCGCCCCGCATGTTCGACGCGCTGACCGCGCAGCTTCGCGCGCACGTGGGCGAGATTCGCCAGATCGAGAAGGAAATCATGAGCATCGCGGTGCGCGATGCCGGCATGCCGCGCAAGGATTTCATCAGCAGCTTTCCGCGCAACGAAACCAGTGCCCGCTGGATCGCCAAGCACGTCAAGGCCGGAAAGAAATATTCCGCGCCGCTCGCCCGTTTGAAGGAAGAGATCGAGCGTCGGCAGAAGAAATTACAGGCGCTGGAGGTGACTTTTCACCTCTCGATCAGCGGCGTAAAGGACATCAATCGCGAGGTCTCGATCGCCGAAGCCAAGGCGCGCCGCGCCAAGAAGGAAATGGTCGAAGCCAACCTGCGCCTGGTGATCTCGATCGCCAAGAAGTACACCAACCGGGGTCTGCAGTTCCTCGATCTGATCCAGGAAGGCAACATTGGCCTGATGAAGGCGGTCGATAAGTTCGAATACCGCCGCGGCTACAAATTCTCCACCTACGCGACCTGGTGGATACGCCAGGCGATCACGCGCTCGATCGCCGATCAGGCACGCACGATTCGCATACCGGTGCATATGATCGAGACCATCAACAAGCTCAACCGCATCTCCCGGCAGATGCTGCAGGAGATGGGTCGCGAGCCGACTCCCGACGAGCTCGCCGTGCGCATGGAAATGCCCGAGGACAAGGTGCGCAAGGTGCTCAAGATCGCCAAGGAACCGATCTCCATGGAGACGCCGATCGGCGATGACGAGGATTCGCACCTGGGCGACTTCATCGAGGACACTTCGGTCACTTCACCGATCGATCAGGCCACCAACGAATCGCTCAAGGAAACCACTCACTCGGTGCTGGCACAGCTCACCCCACGCGAAGCCAAGGTGCTGCGCATGCGCTTTGGCATCGACATGAATACCGATCACACCCTCGAGGAGGTCGGCAAGCAGTTCGACGTCACGCGCGAGCGCATCCGGCAGATCGAGGCCAAGGCACTGCGTAAGCTCCGCCATCCCAGCCGCAGCGAGCAGTTGCGCAGCTTCCTGATGGATGACTGAAGCAAAGCGTCGCTGGCGATTTCGCGCGAGGTGATAACTGTTCGAGGGGACGGGGATGAGTGATCTGCTCCAGGCGGTGTGGCTCGGAATCATCGAGGGCGTCACCGAATTCCTGCCGATCTCCAGTACCGGGCATCTGCTGATCGCCGAGCACTGGCTCGGAGCGCGCTCGGAGCTGTTCAACGTGGCCATCCAGGCCGGAGCGATACTCGCGGCGGTCCTGGTTTTCTGGCCGCGACTCAAGGCCCTGGCGTTTGGGCTCAATGAGCGCGCCAATCGCGATTATTTGGCCAAGCTCGCGCTGGCCTTCGTGATCACGGCCGTGGGCGGACTCATCGCCAAGAAGCTGGGCGTTGGCCTGCCGACCACCATCGCTCCGGTGGCCGGGGCGCTGATCATCGGCGGCGTACTCATGCTGGCGATCGAGTGGTACCTGAAGGATCGCGCGGCCGTCGCCCAGGCGAGCTGGTCGGTGGCGGTCTGGGTGGGCCTCTCGCCAGATCCTGGCAGGGGTGTTTCCAGGCACCTCGCGTTCGGCGGCCACGATTTTTGCGGCCATGCTCGCCGGCATGACTTCACGGCCCGCGGCCACCGAGTTCGCCTTCCTTGTCGGCATCCCGACCATGTTTGCTGCAACCGGCCTTCGAATTCCTCAAGGCGCGCGGGGCGGAGCCGGTCCATGAGAATTGGACCGCCCTGGCCGTGGCGTTTGTGGTCTCGGCCGTGGTGGCCTTCATCGTTGTGCGCTGGCTGCTGCGCTACGTGCAGACGCACCGATTTACGGCGTTTGCCTGGTACCGGATCATCGCCGGCATCGTCGCTGCTCGCGATCGTACGCTGAGCCGACTCCGCGCCGCTGCTGGCGCCCTCATCCACGACGCCCTCCAGCCGCTGGCCTGATTGCCGCGGCTCGGTCGAGGCAAGGAATTTGGGCCCGTGCGGGACGGCACGGGCCCGATTACCTACGGACTGCTCAGAATGAAAAGACCAGATTGAGGGTGGTGATCGTGTCGGTCGACACCTTGCCTGCCGGCGGGTTGGTGTTGTGCGTCACGTCGTAGCCGGCGGACAACCCGAGCTTGTCGCTCATCTTCACTTCCACGCCCACGAAGTTGGTAAACAGCGTGTTGTCGGAACCGGACTCCACGGTGAGCTTGTCCGTGAGCTTCGTGGTCGAGGTAACCGCGTACTCGTAGTTGAGACCACCGACAAAGACCACGCCGCTTGAACTCTCATGGGTCACATTCTCCTCGAGTCTGCGATAACCGAGACCTGCCTGACCCGAGAACTTCACCGTATCGGTATCGTAGAACTTGTAACCCAGTCCGCCGCTGATGCTGGCCTGGTAGAGGAAGCCACCGAATTCGTCGTGGTCGTAGCGCGCGCCCCCGAATGCGAACGTGCGTGCGTTGAAGTTGTAATTTGACTGCCAGGTGCCCACGAAGCGATTCGCGTCAGTCACTCCGTCGCTGCTGGTACGCACGTAGGACATGTCCAGCGCGTGCTTCCAAAGATCTTCGACCTTGGTCAGGCCGAGCTTGAGGTTGAAGCTTTGCGAATCGGTATTGCCGCTCGCCGCGACGATTCCCGCCTCGCCCTTCCCCTTCCAGGGATCGGCTTGCGCCACGGCGGCGCACAGCGCCAGCGCGACTCCCGCCACGATTTGTTTATTTAGAGACATGTCTGCTCCACGGATTTCGGAAAAGGGGCGCGGATTATCGTGAGCGAGCCTCCCCGTGGCAACTCCAAGTTGATATTTCGCTTTGCCGGGCCCACATTAGTTATCCACCAGCAATTAAGGTTCCTTCATGGAGCATGGCAGTTCACACCGCAAGCCGGACCACCCGATCGAACCGCTGTTACTGGATCGTTGGTCGCCGCGCGCGATGTCCGGTGAAGCGCTCAGTGAAGAGGAACTGATGGGATTGTTTGAGGCCGCACGGTGGGCCCCTTCGTGCGGCAACTTCCAGCCCTGGAGGTTTCTCTACGCCCGCCGCGACACGGATTTCTGGCCGGCGTTCCTGGACTTGCTCAAGCCCAGCAACCGGGAATGGGCCGCTCGGGCGGGGGCGCTCGTGGTGGTGATCTCCCGTACCCACTTCGATGGCGACGGGCGCTCGTGCGTCACCCATTCCTACGACAGTGGCGCTGCCTGGCAAAATCTGGCGCTGCAGGCCTGGTCGGTCAACCTCGTGGCGCACGGCATTGTCGGCTTCGACTATGAGCGGGCACGCCGGGTCCTTAGGGTCCCTGCGGCCTTTGCCGTGGAAGCCATGATCGTTCTGGGACATCCTGGCCCGAAGAGCGAGCTCAGCGAATCATTACAGAAACGCGAACACCCCAGCACTCGCCGACCCCTGTCGGAAACGGTCTGCGAAGGTCCTTTCAGCCTCTAGCCTGGCCCGGCCGCCCGAGCAACACCACGACACCGGCTGCGGCCATCCCCCAGAAGATCACTGGGCTGGCGGGCAGCGCCATGGGATCGGAAACGACCAAGTCGGCGACTCGGGCAACGATAACCTCGACCACGAACGTGCCAAGCGCAAGCACCCGATGGCCGGGCGCCTCTTCGCCATCGTGTATCGGCCCGCCGGATGGAGTCAGTCGCTGAAAATTTGGACAACCAATCGCTGGTAGGTCCCGACCGTGCGCATTGCCGCGACCCTAAGGCGGCTCGTGGGAACACGGCATCGCAACCGGGACCCGACTGGCACACCCAGTCACAGCGCCGCCGGCGGCATCACACTTCCAGCCGATCGTCCGGACGTGCCGCAAGCGAGTAGAGGGCGGGCATCAGAAAAATGCTGATCAACAGTCGCGTAAGTAGGCCGCTGACGATCACCAGAGCGAACGGCTTTTGGGAGTCTGTCCCAACCCCCGTGGCGAGCGCGGCAGGCAATAACCCCAACGCCGCCACCAGCGCGGTCATTATTATCGGGCGCAGCCTCAGAACCGCGCCTTCACGAATAGCGTGGGCCAGGGGGGTTCCGCCGAGGCGCAGTTCGTTGACAAAGGAGATATAGACGACGGCCGTCAGCACCGAGACACCAAACAGGGCCAGGAAGCCTATACCTGAAGACACCGAGAATGGCGTTCCGGTGATCCACAATGCCACAAGCCCACCGACCGGGGCCGATAGCAACACGCCTAGAACCGTGATGAAGGGGAATTTAAAATTGCTGTACAGCACGAAAAGGAGAAGGAAAATCAGGAACAATGTCAGCGGCAGGATGACCTTCAGTTGCTGACTCGAAGCCGTATATTCCGTGTATTCGCCACCCCAATCCAAGTGGTAGCCCGGCGGTAAGCTGATCTTGCCGTTGACCTGTGTGATGGCATCCTCCACCGCGGCAGCCAGATCACGCCCTTGCACTGAGAACTGGACTCCGATGTAGCGCGAATTGTCTTCGCGATAAATGAACGATGCGCCGTTCGCGACTCGGATGTCCGCCAGTTCCTTAAGGGGAATCTGTTGTCCCGCCGGCGTTGCCACCGGGATATTACTGATTTCCTCCGCGTTATCCCGGTATTGGCGATCGAGACGGACTATGAGGTCGAATTCCTTTTCTCCCTGTACCACCTGGGTCGCGACGTCTCCACCAATGGCCGTCTGAATAAGACCGTTGACGTCGGCAATGTTTATGCCATACCGGGCAATTCGCGCGCGGTCGATTTTGACGATAAGGCTTGGCTGACCGAGCTCCTGCACCAGGGTCACGTCGCGGATGCCGCGCACCTGCTCCAGGACTTTTTTGATGGCTTTGCCCCTTTGCTGGAGCGTATCCAGATTGTGGCCGAAGACCTTTACGGCCAACGCGCTCTTCAAGCCCGTTTCCGCCTCGTCCACCGCGTCTTCCGCCGGTTGCGTGTAATTGAAAACAATGCCGGGAAAGGACTGGAGCTTCCGATTGATGGACTCAATCAAAGCGGCCTTGGTGCGATAAGGGCCGATCCACTGCGAATAGGGTTTAAGC
Source organism: uncultured Gammaproteobacteria bacterium (assembly GCA_963795685.1). Lineage (GTDB taxonomy): Bacteria > Pseudomonadota > Gammaproteobacteria > Steroidobacterales > Steroidobacteraceae > FEN-1191. The sequence goes on along the minus strand of CAWCJE010000005.1, from coordinate 479,857 downwards.
CCAACGAAAAATTCAACGTTGAAAAACCCGGTCGGATCGGTGCCATCGTCGGGCCGTCCAAGTTCCGAGGAGACTGTGGTGACTTGCGGATACGAGTGCAATATTTCCCGCACCTTGGGTGCGATTTTCGCCGATTCGTCGAAGGAAATGGTGGAGGGCATGGTGGCGCGCACCCACAGGGCGCCTTCATCCAGGTGCGGCATGAACTCGGCGCCAATGAAGGGGATGAGAAGGAGCGAAGCGGCCAGCAAAATGGCCGATGCAATCGTCGTGCCCCAGGGACGGGCGAGACAATAGTCGAGACCCCGAGAATAAACCGCCTTCATGGATTCAAGGGCCGCGTTGCGTCGTTCCCGCACGCCTTTGCGCATGAACAACGAGCACAGCACCGGAAGTACCGTTAGCGTAATGAGCAGGGAACCGATCAGCGCGACAACCATGGTGTCTGCCATCGGTTTGAACAATGCCCCGGAGGGTCCGGACAACACATAGATCGGCAGGAAGCTGACCACGATCACTGCGACCGCGTAGACAAGCGGTCGGTCAACTTCGGCCGCTGCGTCTTTGATGATTTCAATAACGTTGAGCGGAGTTCCCTCACGTGCGGCGATCTGGCGGAAAATATTTTCGACCATGAATATCGCGCCATCCACCAGGATGCCAAAATCCACCGCACCGATCGACAGCAGATTGGCCGAGACGTTTTGAAGATCCAGGCACAGAAACGCAAACAGCAGCGACAGCGGAATGGTGAGCGCGACAATCAAGCCAGCTCGGAAATCGTAGAGAAAAAATACCAGTACCACGATTACCAGCAACATGCCTTGCAGCAGATTGCGTTCCACGACCTGCGTGGTCTGCGCGATCAGATCGCTGCGGTCGTAGAAAGGATGAATCTTGACGTCTCTTGGCAGGATTTCATCGTTGAGCTGCCTGGTCTTCGCTTCGACGCGCTTCAGGACGTCCTGAGTCTTTTCGCCCTTGCGCATCAGGATGACGCCTTCCACGGCGTCATCTTGCTTCTCGTAGCCAAACTCGCCTAGACGCGGGGCGATGCCAATCGCGACGCGGCCGACGGCTTTCAGCAACACGGGCGTACCGTTGTGTACCGCCAACACTATGTTGCCGATGTCCTCCACTGTCTCCACGCGCCCCACGCCGCGCACGTAATAGAACTGACCACCCTGTGAATAAAACCCACCCCCGGCGTTGCTGTTATTAGCCGCCAGCGCGCTCTCGACCTGTAACACCGACAGGCCGACACCGGCGACCTTGGCCGGATCGAGCAACACCTGATATTGCATGGATCCCCCGCCAAACCCGGAATCGTCGGCCACGCCGGGTACCGATCGGTACTGGGGCTCGATCGTCCAGTCCTCGAAGGTCTTGAGTTCCATCGGCGACCGATCAGGGCTTTGCAGCACATAACGATAGATAAGCCCGGACGGAGAGGTCAGTGGCGACACCGAAGGGGTGACGTCGCTTGGCAGGCTTAGATCGCCTAGTCGGTTGAACACTTCCTGGCGCGCAAAGTAGTTGTCCGTACCGTTCTCAAAAGTGAGGACTACGTCGGACAGTCCATATAGAGAGACCGAGCGAATAGTGCTGGTCTTCGGAATACCCGTCATTCCTCTTTCGGTGGAAACCGTGATCAGCCGTTCCACTTCTTCGGCGGCGTGCCCGGGCCATTGGCTGATTATCTCCACCCTGGGCGGTGAAAGATCGGGATAGGCGTCGACCGGCAAGCGCTTCAGCGCCCAGATCCCGGCGCCAATCAAGAGGACTGTTATGAAGATGACAAAGACCGGCTGATGCAAAGCGGACGCTACGATCCGGTTCATGATCGACGCCTTTCGTGGCGGCGGAGTTCCCGGAGGAGGCCGATCCAGGCTCATTGACTTTCCATGAACTGAACAAATATCGCGCCATCCACAACAATCTCATCGCCGGCTTTTAGTCCGGTGGAGATATCGTATCGATCACCGATCCGACGACCCAGGGTCACCTGCTGCCGCGCGAAGCTTCCGTTGGGCCGGGTGACGTACACAAACGGCAGGTTCTCGTCGTTGCGCAAGATTGCGGCCACCGGAATCACTATTCCGGTGCTTTCCTGACGGGCCCGAATGACCACGCGGACATACATCTGCTTCTTTAGGAAGTCCCCCGGGTTATCGACCACCACACGTACGACCACTGAGCGGGTGTCCGGGTCGATCAGGGCGGAGATGTTGTCCACCTTCCCGGGAAAGCTGTTCGAAGTATTGCCGGTTACCACTTCAGCCGGATCGCCCACCGCGACGTAACCAAGATCGGAACCAAAAATTTGCGCCATCACCCAGACGCGCGAGAGATCAGCAATGGTAAAGCACGGCGTGGTACCCGCCTGCAGAAGCTGCCCGGGCGTGATCAGTTTCTCCACCACGGTTCCGGTGATCGGCGAGCGAATTGTCCCATCGAGGTGCACAACCTGCCGGCCTTCCGCAATGCTTTTGATGATTTGCGGGTCAACGCCCAGCGAGACCAGCGCTTGCAGCGCAGCCTCGCGGTCGGCCTCGGCATTAGTGGCGTCGGTTTCTGCCTGCTCCGCCTCGCGCCTGGAAACCCCCTGGTGCTCCAGGAGATCCTTGTCGAGATCGGCAAGCCGACGGGATGTCTGGGCGGTGCTGCGCGCCTTGCGATATGTGCTGACGGCTGTCGCAAAATCTGGCGAATCCACCACCGCCAGCGGCTCCCCCTTCTTGACCTGTTTTCCGAGTGAGACCAGCAGCCTCGTTACGGGACCAGAAATTGGTGCCAGAACGCTAGTGGCCTGGTCGTTGTCAAAGTCAACCGTTCCGGTGGTTTCGATCGATGTGTGGAACCTGGAGGGCGCGACAGTGTAGAGGCGGATTTTCTGCCTCTGCGCGCTCGTCAGTGTCACAGTGCCGCCCTTCGCGGCCTGAGTCTGCGCTTCGGTGTGGGGCTTGCTTGAACACCCGGCGCTCACCACGGCTATCGACGCAATCACAACAGCAGCGGTATTCGCGCGGAGCAAGCCGCCCCCACGGCTCTCAGGCGCCATCTCGAATCGCGATTTATTTTTCAACTTTGTTCTCCGCTAGATCGGCCCGAGCCCACCAGCCACCGCCCAGCGCCAGAAATAGCGCTGCGGTATCGGCAAAGCGATTGGCCTGTGCCTGCACGAGGTTGATCCGGGCCTGCCAATAGCTTTGTTGGGCACTTAGCAGTCCGAGATAGCTGACGTAACCGTCCTGCGATTGCCTCTCCACCAAATCCAGCGTTAGCTTGGTGGCATCGTCCGCGCTTGCAGCCGCCTTCAGGCCTTCGGCATCCTGCTCCAGCGCGGTCAACGTGTCGGCGACATTCTCAAAGGCGTTCAGTACGGTGCTGCGATATTGCTCGGAGGCTTGAACGTAGGCCTCCTTGGCGGCGCGCTGTTGGTGCAACAGCGTCCCACCGGCGAAAAGAGGTACCGTCAGCCGCCGCGCCCAGTCCCCAAAAGCCCGTTCCCGAAGTGAACACCTGGTCAATGGCTAACGCGGTGCTGCCGACTTCTGCGGTCAGCTGAATATTTGGCAACCGATTCGCCGTGGCGATCCCGATCTGGGCGCTGGCCGCGTGCATGTTTTCCTCCGCCTGGAGCACGTCCGGTCGCTGCGCCACGAGTTCCGACGGCAGGCTCACCGGCAGTTCTTCTGGCAATTGCAGGCTCGTCAGCACAAACTTGTCCGTCGGGGCGCGGCTCGGATAGCGACCGGCCAGCGCCGCCAGAAGGTCGCGCAGCTGGGCCGATTGCTTGCGAAGCGGCGGTAGAGTGGCGGCGACCTGCGCGAGCTGTGATTTCTGCGCGGCAAGATCGATCCCGCTGGCATAGCCCTTGTCGAACTGGTACTGCACGATACGGACGATGTTGGAGTTTATGTCGACGAGTTGGCGGGTCGCGTCGATTTGCATTTCCACCGCCCCTTCCTGGATCGCCGTTACCGCCACATTGGCGGCCAGCGCGGTGTACGCCGCGATCATTTGGTAGCGAGCGGCCCTCTCCTGCGCCTGCAATGATTCTCCGGTCCGGCGGTTGAGCCCGAATACATCTGGCGCATACGCAACACTGACCTGCGGAGTAAAGAGGTTGTATAGAGAGACGTTCGTGCTGGGCACGGGCGCGAGTGACCCTGGCGGGTCTTGATGGCGGGCGGCCGAGAAGCTCCCCGTGACATTGGGATAGTAGCTGCCCCGTTGAGCCAGCGCATTTTCCCGCGCCACCAACAACGCCGCCTGCGCGGCCTTTAGATCGTGATTGTTGGCGAGCGCCTCTTCGATCAGCTCATTGAGAGGCTTGGAATGAAACAAGGTCCACCAGTCTGCGGAGACGCTTCCTCCGTTGGTAAAGCGTTGGGCTTCGCCACCGGCCAGGCTTGGGCTGCTAACGGTAGTCGACAGCGGTGTGGCCGTGTAATCGTGAACATCCGGAACAGCAGGCTTCACAAAGTCGGGGCCCACTGCACATCCGCTACCCAGCAAAGCCAGCGCCGCGATGCAAGCGGAAATGCGCGATGGCGATACGTCGACGGGCGAGCACACACTGGTCTGCGCGCCCTCGTTTCTGCTGTCCTGGAGCCTGGCAAACGAATTGGTCGGCTCGACCCTGGGCAAGAGTTTCCTCCTGCTGCCGTTGACTGTCATTTGGTGCAACCGTTCTTTGCCCGCGAGGGGGCGAGATTCGGGACTGAATCGGGGACGGCAGTGGAGGCGCGTTTCAACCGCGCCTGCGCTGCGACCAGTTCAAGGAGCGGAGTTAACCTTGAGGGGGTGCGCGGCTTTGCCAGTTGTGGCGAACCGCACTGAGAGCACGGGCGCTCTCGCTAAGGGCGACGAAAACGAGGGTGACGCAACGGTGGAGTGAAACCAGCACCACTGTGCCTACGGCTAACTGCGCCGAGTGCCCCAACTGCTGGCAGAACGGGCACTTTGAAGGGTCCTGATTGTCCGGATATTTGTGATGTTGCGCTGCCGAGGGATTATCGCCCGCAGCGTCCGCGAGACGCGCGATCAGATTACTGCTGAGAAGTTTGCCGGCAGCTTGCGGACGGTGTACGTGGCTCTGCACGGCCAACATCTGAATTGTCAACGCCGTCAAAGCGAACGCTATTACCAGAACGCGCGACAACGGGGTTTCGCGCAACGCGCGCCCCGTGGATGCACCTTTGCGCACAGCGCTTCGTCGTGTGTGGCGATTGCTAAACATCTGGCCTTTAACGCGCTCTGAATCTCAGGATATACCCAAGGACATCAGAATTGCTAGTGGAGCTCGTCTCAGAACTGGCTAAGCAGGACACAGGTGGCCACCGCCGGTACGAAACCGAAGAAAGTGTCGAATCGGTGTTGCTGGCAAGAGAGGAGCCCACGGAGCACCGGCATCAGGGTAAAGGAGCATTCGACGATCCGGCAGCGCCGAAGACGCCGCAGCCGGTGGGCGGATTTGCGGGAGACCTTGGGCGCGATCAGAGCGGCGCGGCGCGGCGCGATCATTTCAATGTCCAATTCACGAAATAGAGCGTACAACCCCTCGCCTTCGGTAACACGATCACCAGCCAGGTTCTCAGCTTTGGCTGCAATCCAAAACCAAAGCTCCGTTGCAGCAGTCTTACTTGATCCCGCTGCGCACCGGCATTGACCGTCCACACTCGTGCGTCCAGCACTCGGTGCGCCGCATGCTTGATTTTTAGATAGGTCCTGGCATTCCGATCATGCGCCCGCCGGTCGCTCTAACAGTCTCACATGGCGCGGTTGCTGCGCGATGCGATCGAGCCACGCGCGCACCCGCGCGAAGGGCGCCAGCTCAAGTCCTCCATCCTCGGCGACATGCGTGTAGGCGTAGAGGGCGATGTCGGCGATGCTGTAGCTCTCACCGACGAAAAACTCGCGCCCGCGCAGGTGGGTTTCCATCACGGCCAGCGCCGCGCGGCCGCTCGCCAGCCGCTTGGGCAGCTCGGCGCTGGCGCGGATCGTCGGCTGGCCAGATGCCGCACGATGAAGCGCGGCGTGGCCACGTAGGGCTCATGACTGTATTGCTCAAAGAACATCCATTGGAGGACCTGCGCGCGGGCGTAACGGTCCTCGGGCAGATACCTCGTGCCTTCGGCAAGATACCAGAGGATGGCGTCCGATTCGGTCACGTACTGGCCTCCCCCCAGGCCGAGCACCGGAATTCGCCCGTTCGGGTTGATGGCCAGGAACTGCGGCGTGCGGGTCTGCCCGCGCATGATGTCCAGCTCCACGTGCCGGTACGGCAAAGCAAGCTGCGCCAGCAGCAGGCGGATCTTGTACCCGTTGCCGGAATCCATGTAGTCGTAGAGTTCGAGCATTTTTTAAGGTTCCACGGGCACATCGGTCCGTGCGCCCCATTCGGCCCAGGAACCGTCATACAAAGCGCCCGGCGGATATCCGGCCACGGCAAGTCCCAGATTCAGAACCGCGGCCGTGAGACCCGATCCACAGCTGGTGATGACCGCATCGCTCTCGCCCACGCCGGCCTCGCTGAATCTTTTCCGGAGCGCCGCGGGCGTCAACATCGTGTGCTGCGCCGTCAGCAGTTCGCCAAAAGGCAGATTGTGCGCGCCGGGCATGTGCCCGCTGCGCAATCCCGGACGCGGTTCGCCGACGCGTGCATGGAAGCGATCCGCGGAGCGGGCATCGAGCAGCAGTTCGCGGCGCTTGGCGATGTTGTCGCGGACGTCACCCAGGCCCCGTAGCAGTTCCGCGCGAAAGGCGCTCTGAAATTTACCCGGCTCCGCGCACCACGGGCGCGCCGCCTTCGACGGCTCGTTGTTCCGCGCGCCATTTCGGGAACCCTCCGTCCAGCACCGCCACCTCATCGTGTCCGAACAATCGCAGCATCCACCAGGCGCGCGGGGCAGAGAACATGCCGAGCTGGTCGTAACACACGACCCGGCTGGAATTCGACACGCCGAGCGACTTGCATCTGCTGCGCGAAGAAGTCCGCGCTCGGCACCATGTGCGGCAGCGCAGTGTGGCGATCGGCGATCAGATCAATATCGAAGCGGCGCGCAGCCGGGAATATGCGCGATCGCAAACTGCGCGCCCGCATCGCGCGTGTCGCCCGGCGGGAATAGCGTGGCATCCAGCACAACCAGGCCGTCACGTCCCAGTTCCGCGGCGAGCCATTCGGTACTGACCAGGGGATCCATGGCCAATCATCGGCGCGAGGCGGCATTCACCGCAACTCCCGGCCCGAAAAATCCAGGGCTGGCGCCCCTGCCCGCTCGAGCTGCGGATGAACATCCGCCGCCCACGGCCCTGGCAGCGGGCGGCGGCAGGCGGCGCGCTGCGCACTGGGGCGCGGAAGGGGTCTGCCGGAATCGGAAGCCCGAGCGGCAGGCTGCGCCTGCGGGTGGACCTCGCGGACCGGGGCGACGGTGCGGAAGCAGTGGCGCTCGCCGCGTACCGGTGCCGATATATACGAACGAGGTTCAGGTTCTCTGCCGACCGGCTGGGCCGGTCGATCGGCACGCGAAGCCGGCGCGTACGGAATTTGCGGCGCGTGATCCAAATGCCTCTGGGCTTGCTGCGGCGGACGGTCCGGGGCCTGTGAGGACTCGATGCGTGTTCGCGCCGCGCCGGGCACGGGCGGCCGATCGGCGGGCGCGACCGCCGCGTAACCTACCGGGTGCGCCAACGGTCGGTCGACGGGAGCCGCGCTCCACATCTCGTGCGGGACGAATTTCGCCCGCCCGGAATTGTTCGGGTCCGCGAGCACTGCGGGCCGGCCGATGGGTTTGGTCGAAGCAAAGGCCTCGCGGGGCGCCTCGGAATATGCTCCCGCCACGTTTTCGTTCGCGTAACGCCGCTCCGGGCCTCGCGCCCCGCCGTGCTGCCGCTCGTTCACATACCTCTCGACATCGACCTTGCCCAAGTGCGTATTGGAAAGATTTGCGGCCCGCACGTAGTTGGGACTGGCCTGATACGGCGGGTCATACGCTTCGTTGTATCCGAGCGGCACCCAGCCGACCTTTGGATGGTGCAGGAGGTCTGGATTTGTCCTCGGATACCGCTCGCCGCGCCAGGCCACAAGCGCGGGCGCGTACACCGGCCGCGGTCCCGGTGCGTGGTCCCGGGGCCCAGCCCCAGCCGTGCCGGTGAATGCACCCAGCGCCCGTAATGACAGGGCGCGAAACCCCAAGGCTCGTTCGCCATCCACGTCCAGCCCCAGGGCGCCACCCAGCTCCAATAGCCGTAGCGATAAGGCGCCCAGCCCGCCGCGACCACCGGCACCCAGATCATGCCGTAGCTCGGTTCGGCAACCCACTGGCCATAGCCATCGAGGTCCTGGTAGCCGACGACGTCTCGCGAAACATACTGCGCGGCGCTCGACTGGTCTTCGCGCTGGTCGCGGTCTTCTGCCCACAGATCGAGGCTGTCGATGTTGCCCGCCGTCGTGGTATCGATGGCCGGATCGGCGCCTGCCAACAGCTCGGCCGACTGCTCCTGACGCACGAGAACCGCACCCGAGAGCCCGCTGACTTGCGCGCTTCCGCTCCAGACTGCCAGGTAACCGCGGTTATTGCTGTCGTCGACATCCACACGGTATGAGCCGGCTTGCTGGAAGGAAATCTGGCCGGCCGGAGTCTCGACATCGAAGTGCTCGCCCGCATCGAGGTCGCGGATGCGCACGCTCAGTGAGCCTGCCGTCAAGGACAATCGCACGTTCTGATCGTCCACCGCGAGCACTTGCACCGCGGTGCGCGAACCCAGCCGCAGCGCGGTCGAGCCGACGTGCATCTCCGCGCGCGAGCTTTCATCGATCCACACGCGGTCCCCACCGGTCAACGGCCGATTGAGCAGATCCTCGGTCCAGCCGTCGACTCCGGCCTCCTGCATCGAGCCGTTTCCCTCGATGAAATTGATTCGGGCCACGCGCCCGGGAGGATCGCTCGCGGCAGTGCTAAAGGCGCTGGCGGCCAGCAGGACCAACGGGATCAGCCACTGTGCGAGATACCCGCGGCGCGGAGCAAAAAAGTTGTGGTGCGTCATGACTGCTCTCCCTTGCCGGCTCAGTGGCGAAGGTAATCATTTCGACTGCCCGGCATTGCGATGGTGCCTTAAAAATGGCCTTCGGAAGCGATTTTGGCAATATATTTCTATAGCCCGCGCGGGTTCAGCTACTGTTAAGCGAGCGTGGTTTTTCATCCGAATCTCCGCAGCTTCGAGGCCACGCCGAAACTGCAGATGTCGCGCTGCGGGAACGCCCTTGAGGCTCCTTCGTTCGCGCGGTACAAAAAAACAGGGCGCCTCGAGGCGCCCTGTTTCCGACTGGCGAGGAGCACTCCTCGCTGAGCACGTCCGACTTACTTCGAGGTCGGGGCAGCAGCAGCAGCATCCGTCTTCGGCTTCTTGCTGTGGTGCTTCTTGCTCGCCGGCTTGGTGGCCGACTCATCCGCCGCAGGGGCCGCAGCGGTCGCGGGCTTGGCGGGGGCAGCTGCAGCAGCGGGGGCTGCGGCCGGGGCTGCCGTGGTGGCCGCCGAAGCGAACATCGGGGCGGCAGACAATGCGGCAACAGCCGCGGCAACGATAATCTGAGACTTCATAAATACTCCTGGTTGAATAGCAACCCCATGGGTCTGGGGTAGGCAAATAATGCCGAAATCGCGGCGCCCCATCGTGAAATGCCGTTAATGGTGACGGCCTATTAATGGCGCTAGAGGGGCGCCGGGACCTGCGCCGCGGAGCTTAGGGGAATTAGCTTATGGCCGAGCCGGCAGCGAGCGGCGGGAATTTTTCGAAGATCGCCGCAACCGCCGCCTTGATGCGCGTGTCCGCCTCGGCGCCGGTGAGTTCGGTGACGTCGGTGTCCACGAAGGCGTGCCACAGGGCCTGGTGCGAATGTGCGTCGTACAGATCGATGCTCACCCGCCCCTGCCGGTAGGTCGACGGTGATCCCCACATCGCCCCGCCCCAGCCAGTCCATGTGTCCCCAGCCCACAGGCGGCGGCACCCCGTACCCCCATGCGTACTGAGACGAGAGCGGATCGGGAGCCAAGCGCGAGCCGATCGCGTAGCTGACCACACAATCCGCGCTCGTGCCCTCCGCGGCGGCGGGAAGATTGCGCGCCGCCAGGCTGCTCGCTATCGCATCCCTCAAGCGCTTGGCATTGAGCGGATTGTCAAAAGCAGCGCCCACCGGTACGGCGCCGACCTGCTGGTCGGAGAAGGCGTAGCTGTGGCAAGTGGCCACCGAGAACTTGGCGTCATGATCGGTGTGGGCCTGCATGGCGCATCCCCCGAGCGCGAACAACGCGCCCGCAGCCAGGGTCCGAAAAATTACGGGGCGCCTCATTGCAGTCTCATTGTCCTGCCCGGCTGTTCGCAGCAGCCGACGCTTCGGCCATCACCGCAATATTAGAGCCCTGCCGAGGCATGAAAGTTCAGGGCAAAGGATCGCTCAGCTGCCTCACGATCCGCAGCGTGATGAACAGCGCGAACGCGCCGACAACGACGATCGAGCCAATCACCACAAAACGCATAAAACTGTCTTTCGGCTCCATGGGCCATAGCATGCGGCGCTGCGCAAGCCGGCCGCCATGATGGTGCTCACGTAAATCGACAAAGGCGCAAACGCTAAGCCGCTCGGCTGCCCGAATTATGCCCCGCCGGCGACAATCATTATGCCCGGGACTCGCCCCTGAACAGGACCAGCCCCAGGCCCGCCAGAATCAGCAGCACGGCCAGCATGACGGTCGGGGTGATTTTCTCGCCCAGCAATACGGCGCCGAGCACCAGCGCCACCAGCGGATTGACGAGCGCATAAGTGGTCGCCTTATGCGCCGGCACCTGGGTCAGGAGCCACAGAAAGCAACTCAGCGCGACGATGCTCCCGAAGATCGTCAGATAACCCAGTGCCAGCCATGAAGCCACCGAGACCTTCGAGAATTCGAGCGCATGCCAGTCGCCGTGCAGCAGCGCCATCAGCGACAACAGCGCCGCGCCGACCAACATCTGCACACAGGTGGCGGCGCTGACCTGGGCGGCGGTCACGGTGCCGCGCGAAACCAGTGTGCCGCTGCTCCAGCAGAGCATCGCAGCCAGCAGCGCCACGACGTAGGCCGCACGTACCGCACCAGAGTTGTTGTGCAGATGGAAGACGACCACGGCCACGCCGGACAGTCCCACCAACATCCCGGCCAGGGAACGCGCGTCCGGTGCGCGGCGCGCGAAGAACAGCCAATTGAGCACCAGCACAATGACCGGCACCGAGGAGATGAGCAACGCGGCGATGCCGGAGGGCACGCCCTGCTGAGCCCAGACCGAAAAGCCATTCCCGCCCGCGACCAGCAGCACGCCCGCGAGCATCAGGCGTTGCAGCGGCAGATCGCGGAACGCCCCGGGCCTGAACAACAGCAGGAAGGCGGACAGCAGGACTCCTCCGAAGGTGTAGCGCATCGCCGATCCCGCAAAGGGCGGGATGGTGCGCAGCATGATGACCACCGCCAGATAAGTGGTGCCCCAGATCAGATAGATCGCTCCCAGGGCCATCGCCACCCTGACGCGCTTTTTGCGACTCATCCATGGACGGTGAACTAGCGCTGCGGTAACGTCAACGTCGGTCACAAATCTCCCCCTGCACCGCACTCACAGCCGTTCACGCCGGCGCTCCCGGGATCGCTACTTGGAATCGCGGTAGGCCTGCATCAGCAGACGCACAGCCGCTTCGATGCCGGTCTGATCTTCGGCCTGGAAGCGATTGGGTCGCGGGCTGTCCAAATCGAAGACGCCTATCAGCCGATCGCCATCGATCAGCGGCACCACCAATTCCGAGCGCGAGGCCGCATCGCAGGCGATGTGATCGGGAAACTCATGCACGTCAGGGACCAGTATGCTGCTGCGACGGAGCGCCGCGGTTCCACACACCCCGCGACCCATGGCAATCCGCACGCACGCCGGCCGTCCCTGAAAAGGTCCGAGCACCAGTTCCTCGCCGCGCAGGAAATAGAACCCCGCCCAATTCAGGTCCGGCAAGCCGTGGTAAACGAGCGCCGCGAAATTGGCGGTGTTCGCGATCAGGTCGCTCTCGCCGGCCAAGCACACCGGCAATCGAACGGTGAAGATCCGCGTAAACGCTGGCCGGCGCCTGCAGCGCTGTCTTTCGCACGTTGGGGAATCAAGCGCGCACCTCCGGCCGCCAAAACGTGCCGACATTATGAGGCACGCCCGGCCCAAGGACAGCGGCCGCTAATGGCCGCCCTGAACGAACAGCCCCTCGGCGCCCAGCGCCATGAGCCAGCCGTTCTTCGATGTCGAGCGCCTCGGCCCGCGCCAGGCCCTGCAGATGCATGGTCGGACCGGCGAGCAACTCGAGCCCGCGGCGCAGCACGCTGCCGGCAGCGCGAATCCCAGCCTTGTGCTGATCGAAGCGTTCCGCGGGCCGATAGCGGGTCGCGCCGACGTACACGCCGTAGGGTTCCTCTCTGCTGTCCCGGTAGTCGAGCAGGACCAGATAGATATTTGAACGTCCCTTTCGCCGGCGCTGAAATCTCGCGGTCACCTCGTAGGCCAAAGGGAGCCATTCGATATGTCGCATCGGAAGCCATTCGGGGATCGAGGCGGCGGCCGCGCCCCACAACCGCTCCAGCGCGCTATCGATGTTGACCGCCAGCTCACCTCGCATCCATAACTCATGGATGCAGTGGGCGCCGGTCAGGCCGTCGGCGCACGAAAGGGCGGCCTCAAAGCTTCCGGCAAGCATCTGGGCCGAGGCCAGGCGCAACGGCCGGCCGGCGGGCGTGCCCGAAACCGGTCGCGCAGCGTTGTCCTGAATTGCGGCGCTCATGCACGTTAGAATACCCGCCTGATCCCACCAGGAGAGTGTTCATGACCCGGATTTTTGTGTTGCTGCTCTGCGCCCTGCCGGCCGGGGCCTTTGCTGCGCTGCCGCCCACCGCCAGCAAGCCGCCGATGACCGAAGACGACAAGGTCATTTTTGCGGTGGGCCAGATCCTCAGCGGGAGCGTCAAACCCTTCGCCCTCACCGAGCACGAAATGCAGCTCGTGCAGCAAGGTTTCGAGGCGGGCTTGCATGGCAAGAAGACCGGCATTGACGCCGACAGCTACCGGGCCAAGATCCAGACTTTGCTGACCGGCCGAATCACCAAGAACGTGGCCGAGGCCAAGGCAGCAGGGAAGACCTATCGGGACAAGGCGGCCGCCGCCAAAGGGTCGACCACCACGCCCAGTGGCCTGATCATGAACACCATGCAAGCCGGATCCGGTCCGAGCCCCTCCACGGAAGATACGGTCAAGGTCCAGTATGAGGGCAGGCTCATCGATGGCACGGTCTTCGACAGCTCCAAGCAGCACGGCGAACCCCTGACCTTCAAGGTCTCCGGGGTCGTTCCCTGCTGGACCGAAGCGCTGCAGCACATGAGCGTGGGCGCGAAGGTCAAGCTGGTCTGCCCCCCGGAGCTTGCCTACGGAGATCGAGGCTCGCCGCCGCAGATTCCAGGCGGTTCGACGCTGGTGTTCGACGTCGAATTGATGGCCATCGACAAGGCCCCGCCCGCCCCCACCTCGGCCACTCCGGACACGCCGGATGCCCCCGACGCAGCACCTGCGCACCCGACGCCGCGGCGGCACCGACCGCTCCGCCGAATCCGCGATAAGGCAGTGAAGTACCTTCATACCATGGTGCGCGTCGCCGACCTCAAGGCGGCGCGCCATTTTTACTGCGAAGCCTCTGGGACTGAAGGAATTGCGCCACACCGACTATGAAAAAGGTCGCTTCACGCTGGTGTTCCTGTGCGCTCCCGGCGATGAGTCGGCGCAGGTTGAACTGACCTACAACTGGGATCCCGAGCAGTACGCGGGCGGGCGCAATTTTGGTCATCTCGCCTACGAGGTCGATGACATCTACGCGACGTGCCAGCGCCTCAAGGACCACGGCGTGGTGATCAACCGCCCCCCGCGCGATGGACACATGGCATTTGTGCGCTCGCCCGATCAGATCTCGATCGAAATCCTGCAGCGCGGCGAGGCGCTGTCACCGCGGGAGCCTTGGGTGTCGATGCCCAACGTAGGGAACTGGTAGTGAGTTTGAAGACCGTGCTGACGGCCGGCGAAGCGCGGGTCATCGGCTGTCTGATCGAGAAGCAGATTACCACTCCCGATCAGTATCCCCTTTCTCTCAACGCGCTCACCAACGCCTGCAACCAGAAGAGCAATCGCGATCCGGTCCTGGCGCTGAGCCGAACCCGAGGTGCAGCAGCTCATCGATACGCTCGTGCGCAAGCACGTCGTCATGGAACGCAGTGGCTTTGGCAGTCGCGTTCCCAAATACCAGCACTGCTACTGCAATACGGAATTCTCCGCGCTCAAATTCACGCCGCTGGAACTGGCGATAGTCTGCGAATTGCTCCTGCGCGGTCCACAGACGCCCGGTGAATTGCGCACCCGCGCGGCGCGCATGGCCACCATCACCGACGGCGCGGAAGTCGAACAGGCGCTCGAAGCCCTCGCCACCCGCGCCGAGGGCCCAGTGGTGCAACGCCTGCCGCGCCAAGCCGGCCGGCGCGAGGCACGCTACGCGCAGCTGCTCACGGGTCGCGCTGTCCGAGGAGCTGACTTCGGCGGCCGAGCCGCCGGCCTTAAGCACGCCAGGTTCGCAAATCAGCGCCCATGGGCGATTTGAGCGCCTGGAAGAGGAAGTGCGCCAGTTGCGTGCCGAGGTTGCCGAGCTTCGCGCGCAGTCGATATCGTCCACCTAGGTAATCGCAAACCGCGGGCTATCACGGGAGGCGCCATGGCTACTTCGGTTAAGGGTTCCTGGAAAGCCGTCGCCATACTTGCGAATGATGAAGCGTGTGCCGCGGCGAGACTGTTGAGGGGCAAGCGCTTCCTGTCGCGCAACGCACCTCGGCTGCCTCTGCCTGAATGCAGCAAACAGGACAGCTGCGATTGCAAATACCGCCATCTGGGAGACCGGCGCGGCCCTCCTCGCCGCGCGGGAGATGAGGGCACGTTCCTGCGCCCGGTCCGAAAGACCCTGAAGGAGCAGCGCCGGCCCGGCGAGCGCCGCGAGCCGCGCCGCTAAGTCCGTTCAACGCACCACTTCGCAAGTCCGATCACTTTTCCGATCTTGGGCAGTGCGCACCACGACACGCGGCGGCCGGGGAGCGCATGCGATACTCGCTCGATGGGTCGACAGTCCATTCGCAGAAGCTTGCTGATAGCGGTGCTGCTCTGTACCGGCTTGAATGCGGCCCTCGCCCGCGGCGATGACTCCTCGGCTCTTGCCTCCCTCGCCCGATCGATACTGGGCGCCGGACCAAGGCGTATACGTTGAGTCCGCCGACGGCACGACGCTTGCTGGCGCAGGCCGCCGATGTGCCCGTACATCCGGCTTCCGTTTCAAAAGTTCCAACGACACTTGGCGCTGCTTCGCAAGCTCGGTCCCGAGTATCGGTTCGTCACGATGTTCTCGCCGGCTGGCCCAGTGCACGATGGCACCATCGAGGGCGATCTGCTGATTGACGGCGGCGGCGATCCTTACTTCGTCGACGAAAACGCGCTGCTGGTGGCGCGGCGGCTCAACGATGCGGGCGTGCACCGAGTCAGTGGCACGGTGCGCACGCGGGGCGCATTCCTTTTTGACTGGCAAACGGACGGTGCCGGCGAATTACTGCAACAAGCGCTCTCGGGCAAGGTATCGGTCAGCGCGTGGGTCAGCCTGCAATCGATCGCACCGGAAATCCAAACTATGCCCGCGCTTCAATTTGGCGTTCCCACTCGCCAAGCCTTTGGCGCTCGCGCCCGACTCAGGCGCTGTGCAACCATTGCTGGTGCACCGATCGCAGCCCTTGCTGTCGCTCATCAAATCGCTGAATGATTTCTCCAATAACGTGTTCAAGCCGCTGGCCGATGCCGCCGGCGGCGCCGCCGCGGTCGAGGCCCTGGCCCGCGAAAGCGTGCCAGAATCGATGCGCTCCGAAATCACACTGGGGGACGGAGCTGGGACCGACGCGCGCAACCGGCTCAGCCCGCGCGCCGCCGTCCAACCTGCTGCGCGCGCTCGAGCGGGAACTGGCGCTGAGTGGCCACACCCTGGTCGATGCGCTTGCCCGTGGCGGGAATCGACGCCGGAACACTTCATGATCGCTTCAGCGCCCCTGGGGAAAGCGGCCGGATCGTAGGCAAGACGGGCACCTTCGGAGACTATGGCGCAAGCGCACTGATCGGTGCGATTCCGACCGGCGACCTTGGCACGGTGTACTTTGCGATCTTGAACCACGGCGTGCGGGTAAGTGAGGCGCGCGTCCCGCCAGGAACGATTCCTGCGCGCACTGCTCGGCAGGCTCGACACCCTGCCCTGGAGCTATCAGCCGGACCTGCGGCCAGCCGTGGCCCGGGCCCAGGTTGAAGTGCTCGGCTCGCATTGATCGGATCTGCCAACTCCTCAATTGCACTGAAGGGCCCAATTGCGTAGCGTTACGGCAGTGACTACTGCTGCTCCGGCAAAATTCGACGGCACGGCCGTCGAGGTTTTTCGCAATGTGCCTCTGGTGGCCCACCCGAGTGGCGGCGCTGGGCCGGTGAGTTCGTTATTGGTTTCCGGCACGTTGCATCCCTCGGGAAGCCTGACGGTTGAATTTCAGTTGGCCGCCGATCTGCGCGCGCTTCGCATGGTGCCTTCCGTGTGCCGACCCAAGCGGCGCGATGAGCTGTGGCGGCATACCTGTTTTGAGGTGTTCGCGCGCCGCGATGCACTGCCCGGGTATTGTGAATTCAACTTCTCACCCGCCGGCGACTGGGCAGCCTACGAATTCGACAGTTATCGAAGCCCCCCTCACGAAGCCAAACAGTCCCCGATCGAGGTGACTGTCCATACCACCGGCGAGGCGCAGATTCAGCTGCGGGCACGGATGGATTTGCGTTCGGCCCTCGGCACTGTTTCGGCCGCGACTGACTTAAGCGACCTGCGGCTGAACTGCGCCGCGGTGATCGAGAGCACCGACGGTTCGCTCAGCTACTGGGCCGCGCATCATCCGGGTGCAAAGCCGGATTTCCATGACGCTGCGGGCTTTTGCATCTTAGTGAACGATTCTCGTGCGGTGGCCCGTCCGACAGAGGCGCGACCATGAAATTCGGTATCGATCGGTTGATCGAAGAACCGGCCTTACGTCGAGCCCTGGCAGGGCGGCGGCTGGCGCTCGTTGCCCACCCCGCGTCCGTGACCGCCAATCTGACCCACTCCCTGGACGCGCTCGCGGCGCTGGCGGACCTGCGACTGACCGCGGCTTTCGGGCCACAGCACGGGCTGCGCGGGGACAAGCAGGACAACATGATCGAGTCGGAAGATTTCAAGGACCCGCTGCTGGGCGTGCCGGTGTTCAGTCTGTATGGCCGGGTTCGCCGGCCCACGGCCGCGATGATGGACACCTTCGATGTATTGCTGATCGACCTGCAGGACATCGGCTGTCGCGTGTACACCTTTATCACGACGCTGCGCTACCTGCTCGAGGACTGCGCCGCGCACGGCAAACCGGTATGGATACTGGACCGTCCCAATCCGGCCGGGCGGCCGATCGAGGGTTTGTTGCTCGAATCCGGCTGGGAGAGCTTTGTCGGTGCCGGCCCGATGCCCATGCGTCACGGACTGACGATGGGAGAAATGGCGCGCTGGTTCGTCTCGACGCTCAAGCTCAAGACCGAGCTGCACGTGATCGAGATGCAGGGCTGGCAGGCCAGTGCGCCGCCCGGCTGTGGTTGGCCCATGCATGAGCGATCCTGGGTCAACCCAAGCCCGAATGCTCCCAATCTATCGATGGTCCGCTGCTATTCCGGCACGGTCATGATCGAGGGCACCACGCTTTCCGAAGGCAGAGGCACGACGCGGCCGCTCGAACTGCTCGGCGCGCCCGCACCTCGATGCGCGCGCATTAATGAAATGGGTCGCTGACTTCGCTCCGCTGTGGCTTGCGGGATGCACGCTACGAGAATGCTGGTTTGAGCCGACCTTCCACAAGCACGTCGGCAAACTGTGCGGCGGCATCCAGCTGCATGTGGATTCTCCCAGTTACGCGCATCAAGCCTTTCGACCCTGGCGGCTGATCGCCGCATTACTCAAAGCATGTCACACGCTGCACCCGGACATGGCGCTGTGGCGTGAGTTTGCGTACGAGTACGAGCACGAGCAGGCTCGCCTTCGATCTGATCAACGGTGGTCCGCGCCTCAGGCAGTGGATAGAGGACGCCCATTCGACCGCCGGCGATCTGGAAACCATCGCGGCGGCGGCCGAGCGCGGCTGGCGAGAGGCGAGCGAGCACGTACTTATCTATCGTGACTGAGGAGCGCCGTATTCCGGCACCCGGCGAAAACGGCTTGAGTATCCGGCCGGTGAGACGCCGCGTCGCGCGCTGCGCTAGTCGGAGGCGCCCGCACCGACGGCGACCCAGGCCAGATCCGCATTCGAGACCGACTCGAGCTTGAAACCCTTGGCCGCCGCAGTCATTCGAGTCAACGCCTGACCGATGGGCATCGCCGGCTTGCTTATGCCCCGCTTCTGCTTGATAAACCGAACTGGGTTGATCCGTGCGACCACGTAATTGCGCAAATACGGCGATTTGAAACCGCGCGCGGTAAGTGCCGCAATGACGCGCTTGACCTCCGTATCGATATCGAGCAAACGCGCTGCGTACCCTTCCCGCTCGCGTAAAGAGGCACTCAGCGTGCGTTCGCTAAAACGGTCTACTTTGCGCAGGAAATGAACTGTATGCGCCGCCTGCAAAGCGCGAGTTTCGTTCGTAGAGTATTCCCAGTGTCAGCAATTCGGCGGCTTCAAATTGATCCTGGTAGTGCGTCTCGCGCGCACCGCTCTCGCGCTTGGCGAGATTGCGTGCCATGCGGATCACCTCGAGGCTACGGTCCTTGAGGTTATGTGCCTTCTCGGTGTTGAGCGCAAGGATCCGATAGGCCAGCGTCTCATCGGGACAGATGAGCGCGGTGATCTGCTTCAACCCGAGCACCTTCGCGGCGGCGAGCCGGTGGCGACCGTTCGGAGTCCAGAACAGACCGTCCTGTCCCCGCACGATGATCAGCGGGTCGAGAAAAACGCCCGCCTGATCGATCTTTTCAGCCAGCCGCTTGGTGTGGGTCGGCGACAGATCGCGCTGGAATGGCGTGGGTTGCACGGCCTTGAGCGGCAAGGTCGCCACCAGCAGCGCGCGGCCTCCCATCGGATCACGATAGGCGCCGATCGAGGCACCGCCCGCCTGTTCTATGCGCAGCACCAGGTCTCCCAAATCGGCGTGCTCGCGCGGGATGGCGATCTCGGTGCCCGCAAGTCCCCGTTCCTGCGCGGCCGCCTTGAGCCGGCGGCGCGTGTTCGCTCGCTTTCGAGGAGCCTGTCCCGGGACGCTTTTCGTCTTGGTTTTCTTTGCCATGGAGCTACTCCTTCTGCACAGGCACGTTCCGCGACAGGGCCCAAAGCCGCAGGTATTTACGGCGCACGTAACCGGCCTCTGCGATATGAAACAGCCAGCCACGCCAGCCGTCGAGAATGCCGAGCTTGATAAACAATCCGCGCAGCAGGCGCCACGCAGGATTAAGGAACACCTGGGCCAAGCCGGCGCGGCGACCGGAGGCGTGCATCTGTGTGGCCATCAAGCGCGCGTAACGATCAAGTTTGGCGAGCTGATCATCGAGACTGCGGTAGGCGTAATGCTCCAAAGGGTGCCGCAAAGCCCCGACCGGACCGTCGACGGCAATCTTCTCGTGCACCTCATAGCCCACCCAGCGCGCTGCCCGCCGGTCATAAAGGCGAATCTGCCGTTCGGGCCAGGCATTGCCATGGCGCAGGAAGCGGCCAAAATATTCCGTGAGCCGCGGGATGGTCCAGCCGCGCGCGGCCGAGAACCCGCTCGCGCGCAGGGCTTCGATCTCCGCTTGCAGCGCCGGGTGTAACCCGCTCGTCGGCGTCCACGCTCAACACCCAATCGTTGCTTGCCATATCGGTGGCGAACTGTTTCTGGGAACGATATCCCGGCCAGTCCCTTTCGATCACGCGCGCCCCGAATCGCTCGGCAATCGCGCGGGTCGCATCGCTGGAATGGGCGTCGACCACGACGATCTCGTCGCAGAAGTCCAGATGCCGCCAGACACGGCTCGATGCGATCGGCCTCGTTGAGTGTAATGAGGCAGGCGCTGAGCTTGGGCGCGTCCACGCGATTGAGCGTTCCTATTGTCGCGATGTGGTCGAGGGCGCGATGCGCCTGAGCACGCCCTGCTCTTCGAGCTTTGCCACCAGCTGGTCCAGCTGTTCCTTCAAACTGATGGCCGCATGGGGCGGGAGCGCCAGCCGCGCGGTGGGATAAATACTGGCCGTGGCACGGTCAGGCCCGGCGACGGCCGGTCGCACCACGGCGAATTCGATGCGCACCGAATAACCGTCGAAGTGAATGAGCCGAACCTGATCGGCATAAATCTCCTGAACCTCGGGCCGATCCACGTACGGCATTTCTGTAACGACTTCGCTGCTCATAGAGGACCTCTCCTGGCACGGGGGCGGCATCGACCGGATAATAGCGCCTGCTCCGCGCCGGCCGTCACAAATTCGCGACTCGCGCGGATCGGACTAAAGTGGCCGCGGGCCGTCCAGGATCTGGATGATTTTCTTGCCGCTATTCTCGCCGCGAAAGATCGCCGCAAGGGCCGCAGGCGCGCGGTCGAGGCCGGCTTCGATCTCTTCCCGAAATGCGATGCCTCCTTCCCGTGACCATGCCGCGAGCTGCTCTATGACCGACTGGAAGCGCGCCACATGATCAAAGATTATAAATCCCTCGTGGCGCAGGCGTTTGGTCAGTACCTCGCGCTCGCGCCGCGGCGCAAGTGGCGGCGGCTGCCACAAGCCGACGGCGGCGGTACCACATTGCACCACGCGACCGCGCACGTTCATGAGCGGCCAGACCGCATCGGCAATATCTCCCGCGGTATTGTCGAAGAACACGTCGATGCCCTGCGGACACAGGCCCTGCAATCGCTCGCGACTCAAGCCGAGACGATAGTTCAGCGCCGCATGGTAGCCAAACTCCGCGACGCATCGGGCCGCTTTCTCATCACTTCCGGTCAGGCCAATGACGCGACACCCCCCGCGGCGGGCGATCTGGCCAACAACGCTCCCAACGGCTCCGGCAGCTGTCGAGACCAGTACCGTTTCTCCCGCCTGCGGCCTGCCGATTTCGCCCAGGGCGAGTACTGCAGTGAGGCCGCTTATACCGTAGATTCCGACACCCGCACTGAGCGGACCGTTCTTCAGTTGCACCCGCGCCAGCACCATCGCCTCGGTGGCGAGGCAATAATCCTGCCAGCCGAACCAGCCGTACAGGTATTCACCGACCGGGAAACGCGCGTTGCGGGAGACCTCGACCTGTCCGACCGCCAGCGCGCGCATGACTCCACCGATGGGCACAGGCTCGGAATAATTTGAGCCGGCGCTGATCCAGCCCCGCTGCGCCGGGTCAATCGAAAGGTAATGGTTGCGGACCAGTAGTTGCCCTTCCTCGGGCGCGCCGATCGGCTGATCGGCGCGCTGCGAAATGGGCCGCTTCCGGAACGCCCGTGGGCCGTTCCGCCAGCACAATGCGCCGGTTGATCGTTGCGCTCAAGAAATTCGCTCAGGGCTTGGGCCTGAGGGATCGGGCCAGCGTCTTTTCGGCCCTGCGCAGGTGTGGAATGTCCACCATCCGTCCATCAAATGAGAGCGCTGCGACACCCGGGTTGTTTGCAAACAGCGCAATGATGCGCTGCGCCTCCAAAATCTCCTCGGCACTGGGCGTGAAGCATTCGTTGATCACCGCCACCTGATCGGGATGGATGGCGAGCTTGCCGGAAAAACCGTCGCGCCGCGCCACGCCGCAACTCGCGCGCAGACCTGCCGAATCGCGAAAATCCGCGTGCAGCGTATCGATCGCAGCGACGCCCGCCGCCGCGGCGCCGAACAGACACAAGGATCGCACCAGCTGGAACGGGGCGGTCCAGGCGCCATTGGATTCCTTATTGTCGGTCGCACCAATCGCCGCGCTGAGATCTTCGGCGCCCCACGTCAGGCCGTAGAGCCGCCGACCACATCGGCGAAAGTCGCCCAGCGAGAAGATCGCCTCCGGCGTTTCAGTGGAGACCGGCAAGATACTCGTGATGGCGGACGGGAGGCCGTGCTGAGCCTCAAGCTCATCGAGGCGGCGGCCCAGCCGGATTACATCGTCCGCTGAACGCGTCTTTGGCTGCACGATGCCGCGGGGCCGTGAACCGATGATGGCCTCCAGATCCACTGCCGCCTCAGGCGTATCGAGCGGGTTGATGCGCACCCAAAACTGCGGCGTTGCCCGGCTGCTGTGTGAAGAGAGAAATTCACCGACCCGCACCCGGGCCCCGGCCTTGGCGCCCGCATCGACCGAGTCCTCCAGATCAAGAATGACGATATCCGCCCCACTCTCCGCACACTTCGCCAGTTTTCGATCGCTGTCCCCGGGGACGAACAACAGCGAACGTGCGCTCACGCCTGGGGTTTCCGCAGCATCAACGCTGAACGTTTGCAGCTCGCCACCAGCACGTCATGCTGGTTGTAGGCGCGATGGGCAAAAATCACGATCCCATTGCGCGGCCGCGAACTGCTGTTGCGCACCTCCAAGACCTCAGTCTCGCAACGCACCGTATCCCCATGAAACAGCGGTTTTGGAAACCGCACCTCGTCCCAGCCGAGGTTGGCCACCGTCGTACCGAGCGTGGTATCGCCGACGGAGATCCCGACCATCAACCCGAGCGTAAATGCGCTATTTACGATGCGCTGTCCAAATTCGGTCTGGGTGCGGCAATACTCGGCATCCAGATGCAACGCCGCAGGATTGTGGGTCAATGCCGAGAAGAAAACGTTGTCGGCCTCAGTCACGGTTCGTCGAAGCGCGTGCTTGAAGGTCTGCCCGACGGAGAATTCTTCGAAATACAGTCCAGCCAAAATGGCTCTCCTTTGCGAGCCCGCATTCTCGACAGTATCTTACTACACGAGCTGTGGCGGGACTCCCGATGCGGCCACGGTCAACCTTCCGCGGGTTTGTCCAGTGCACAGCTCAAAGACGCGACGGGTATCCGGCACCCTGCGGACTACATCGTCGTGGCATTCGGCCACATCGCCGATCCGGACTTACCCGCGCCGCACGACTCGCGCAAGGGAGTCCAATGCCACCCGTGGGCAGTTCACATTTCTGAACATCAAAGGGCGTCTGACGCTTGAATCTCCCGCACGTAGTGGCCGGCTCCGCTTCCGTGTTCATACCAACGTTGCTATAGTTCTTCGGTAGTGAATCCCCTATTGCCCCGAACTGAACAAGGCGTCTGGACTTGGGTCTGCGCCGGCCATCCACCCTGTAATTTGCCGCGCGCTGCGGAAGCGTTCCGTCGCCCGCTCTTCCCACTTGCTCGAATGCGAGCTCAGTTTTCTAAGTGATCGCTCATGCAACTAACGCACCTGCAACGTCTTGAAGCTGAAAGTATCCACATCTTCCGGGAAGTGGTGGCTGAGGCCGAGAAGCCGGTCATGCTGTATTCGGTCGGCAAAGACTCGGCGGTGATGCTGCACTTGGCGCGCAAGGCCTTTCATCCCTCGCCGCCGCCCGTTTCCGCTGCTGCATGTCGATACGACCTGGAAGTTTCGCGACATGTACGCGCTGCGCGACCGGATGGCGGCGGAATCGGGCATGCAGCTGCTGGTCTACCAGAACCCGGAAGCGAAGGAACGTGGCATCAACCCGTTTGATCACGGCCCGTTGCACACCGACATGTGGAAGACCGAGGGCCTCAAGCAGGCCCTGAACAAGTACGCCTTCGACGTCGCCTTTGGGGGCGCGCGTCGCGACGAGGAAAAGAGCCGCGCGAAGGAGCGCATCTTCAGCTTCCGTTCCGCAAACCATCGTTGGGACCCAAAGCAGCAGCGCCCGGAGCTGTGGAGGCTCTACAACACAAAGAAGGCGCGCGGCGAGAGCATTCGCGTATTCCCGATCTCCAACTGGACCGAACTCGATGTCTGGCAGTACATCCATCTGCAAAAGATTCCGATCGTGCCGCTGTATTTCGCGGCCCCACGGCCGACGGTGGAACGCGACGGCCTGATCCTGATGGTGGACGATGATCGCTTTCGCCTCAACCCGGGCGAGAAGCCTGTGATGCGCTCGATCCGCTTCCGCACGCTCGGCTGTTACCCGCTTACTGGCGCGGTCCTTAGCGATGCGGCGACGCTCCCGCAGGTGATTAAGGAGATGTTGCTTACGACAACTTCGGAGCGCCAGGGCCGAGCCATTGACCATGATCAGGCGGCCAGCATGGAAAAGAAGAAGCAGGAGGGATACTTTTGAACCGCGGACGTGACCCGAACAGCTATCAGGCCTCCGAGCTCATCGCCGCGGACATCGACGCCTACCTGATACAGCACCAGCACAAGTCACTGCTGCGCTTTATCACGTGCGGCAGCGTCGACGATGGCAAGTCCACTCTCATAGGACGCCTTCTTTACGACTCGAAGATGATCTTCGAGGACCAGCTCGCTGCGCTCGAGGCCGACAGCAAACGTGTCGGCACGCAGGGCCAGAACATCGACTTCGCCTTGCTGGTCGACGGCCTCGCGGCCGAGCGCGAGCAGGGCATCACCATTGACGTCGCCTATCGGTTCTTTGCGACCGACAAGCGCAAGTTCATCGTCGCCGACACGCCGGGGCACGAGCAGTACACGCGCAACATGGTCACCGGCGCCTCGACGGCCGATCTGGCGGTAATCCTCATAGACGCGCGCAAGGGCGTGCTGGTGCAGACACGCCGTCACAGCTATCTGGCGCACCTGATCGGCATCCGCAATATCGTGCTGGCGATCAACAAGATGGACCTGATCGGCTACGATCAGGCGAAGTACGAAAGCATCGTCAAGGACTATCGCGCCTTCGCAACGCAGATCGGCATCAAAGACTTCGTGGCCATGCCGATCTCGGGTCTGGGCGGCGACAACATCGCCAGCCGCTCCGAGCACATGCCCTGGTACAAGGGCCCGACGCTGATGGAGCACCTCGAGACCGTGGAGCTGGACGTCAACGCCGACCAGGCCAAGCCATTCCGCTTGCCGGTGCAATGGGTCAATCGTCCGAATCTCGATTTCCGCGGCTTTAGTGGTCTCATCGCCGGCGGACAGGTCAAGCCCGGGGCCGCCGTTCGCGTGCTGCCCTCAGGCAAGGGCACGACCATCACCCGAATCTCGACCCTGGACGGTGATCTTGAGGAAGCCGTCGCCGGCCAGGCGGTGACGTTGTGCTTTAAGGACGAAGTCGATTGCTCGCGCGGAGATGTCATTTCCCAGGCCGACCAGCCTCCGGAGGTCGCCGACCAGTTCGAGGCGACGATCGTGTGGATGTCTGACGAGGAAATGCTGCCGGGACGCCCCTACTGGCTCAAGCTCGCCACCCAAACCGTCAGCGCGCAGATCCAGGCCCCTAAGTACCAGGTGAACGTCAACACCATGGAGCACCTGGCGGCCAAGACGCTCGAGCTCAATGCCATCGGCGTCGCCAATCTGTCCACGGACCGGCCCGATCGTGTTTGAAGCGTACACGCAGAGCCGGGACCTCGGTGGCTTCATCCTGATCGACAAGCTCACGAACGCCACTGTGGCGGCCGGCATGCTGCATTTCGCGCTCGGCGATCGAGCAACATCCACTGGCAGCGGCTCGATGTCACGCGCGAGGTTCACGCCGCGCTCAAGAATCAGCGGCCTGCCGTGCTCTGGTTTACGGGAATATCGGGCGCCGGCAAGTCGACGATCGCAAATCTTGTCGAGAAGAAACTGGTGAGGATGAACCGCCATACCTTCCTGCTCGATGGCGACAACGTCCGCCACGGCCTGAACAAGGATCTGGGCTTTTCCGATGGCGACCGGGTTGAGAATATCCGCCGGGTCGGTGAGGTGGCCAAGATGATGACCGATGCCGGACTGATCGTAATTACGGCATTTATTTCACCGTTCCGCGCCGAGCGCGACATGGTTCGGCAGATGATCGCGGCCGGGGAATTCATCGAGATCCACGTGGATACGCCCTTGGCCACGGCCGAAGCGCGCGATCTGAAGGGGCTGTATAAGAAGGCCCGTGCGGGTCAATTGAAGAACTTTACCGGCATCGACAGCCCCTACGAGGCGCCGGCCTCTCCCGAAATCCGCATCGATACCTCCAAGCTTTCCGCGGAACAGGCGGCCGATCTGATCGTCGATCAGTTGATACTATGAACGATACCGAACTGGCGCGGGAAATCGCCGAGACCGCTGGCCGGATGTTGATCGGTCTGCGCAACTCACGGCTTTTTACCGGCAAAGTCCTGGGCAAGGCCGGTGATCAGATCGCCAATGCTTTTATCATCCAGGCGTTGAAGGTTCATCGCCCGGACGATGCCATCCTCTCCGAAGAAGAGAGCGACAACACCTCGCGCGCTTGAGCGCCGCGCGCGTCTGGATAGTCGATCCGCTGGACGGCACGCGCGAGTACGGCGAAGCGCGCGCAGACTGGGCGGTGCATATTGCTCTGGCGGTGGACGGGGTTGCGACGTTGGGCGCGGTGGCCTTGCCGGGATTGCCGCTGACACTCAGTACCGACGAGCCCCTGAGCCGCCCGCATCACAACGGCAAATTACGCATGGTCGTGAGCCGCACGCGCCCGGCCGCCGAGGCTGTGGCGGTCGCCGAAGCACTCGGCGCTGAATTGATTCCAATGGGCTCGGCCGGCGCCAAAGCCATGGCGGTGGTGCGCGGCGAAGCGGACATCTACCTGCATTCCGGCGGGCAATACGAGTGGGACAGCTGCGCACCGGTAGCGGTGGCGCACGCCGCCGGCCTGCACACATCACGAATGGACGGCAGTCCTCTTGCGCTACAACCAGCCGAATACTCTGCTGCCCGATCTGTTGGTGTGCCCCAAGGAGTATGCCGCGCGCGTCATTGAGCTCGCCGCGCAGCACCACGCCTAGCGTCCCCCCACCGGCGCCATCGGACATTGTCTTGATTCCGACGCGTCAGGCCCACGGTATCCTGGAATTCTGGTTCGGCCACCGCCCGTATTCGAAAGAGTCCGTAGCGCGGCACGCGCGCCTGTGGTTCGGCGATCCTGGCTCACCGGAACTACGGCCGCAGATCGATGAAGCTCTGCGGTTGCGATTCGGTACGCTCGCTGCCGCGGCAGCGCGTGGCGAATTTGACGTCTGGGAGTCCAGTCCGCGCCGCCGACTCGCGCTGATCCTGCTGCTCGATCAGTTCCCGCGCGGCATCCATAGAGGACTGGCGAAAGCCTACGCGCAGGATCAACGGGCACTGGCGCTTTCGGTCGGCGGCACGCAGCTGGGAGCCGATGCCGCGCTGGACCCGGTGGAGCGCATCTTCTTCTACATGCCGATGCAGCACGCGGAATCGCGCGAGCTGCAGGAGGAATCGGTAAGCGCGTTCCATCGCCTGGCCGCCGAGGGTCCCGCCGAGCTCTCCCATATATTTGCCCTGGCGGCGCAGCGCGCCGAACAGCATCGGGATGTCATCGAGCGCTTTGGCCGATTCCCGCATCGCAATCGCGCGCTCGGTAGGCCAACCACGGCGGAAGAGAAGGAATGGCTCACTGCCGAGGGCGGCACGCTCGATCTGTGAATTTTCTGATCGCCCTAAAGGAGCGCCGGCGCGACGACCGGGCGCTGGCTCAGACTCCGAGTCTAGCGGCCAGCGGTCGCGGACGAGGAGCGAAATACGGCGCTGACAGCGACATCTTGGTCACCGGCCCCAATTTGGCGGCCGCCTCCCCTATTTGAGCAGCGTCGCCAATCAGCACGATGTCCACGTTATCGGGCGAAGGAAACGCCGTCTCGATGACCGTGCGGATGCCGGCAGCGTCCACCTTGAGCAGGTCCGTGCCGAATTGACCGATGTAGCTTTCGGGCAATCCAAAGAGATCCAAATCACCCAGAGCAATGGCCCAGTCACCGGGTGTCTCGAAGGCAAGCGGATACTGACCAAGCAGATAGTTGCGAGCCGAGTCGATGGCATCGTTGCTCAATGCGTCCTGCTTGAGCTTGCCAAGGGTTGCCAGCGCCAGATCGACGGCGCGTCCAGTATTTGCGGTCTGCGTAAATGAACTGATCGCGAACTCGCCCGAGACGGCCCCGCGCACGAAGCGTGAACCAGCATCGTAAGTCAGGCCAGACTTGACGCGCAGCGCCTGGTTCAGCATCGAGCCCAGGCTGCCTCCAAAAGCCATGTTGGCCATGTTGAGCGCCGCGCGTTCCGGATACCGGCGCGGCACACCGACGTTGCCCATCCAAAAATAGGTCTGCGCAGAACCCGGCGCATCGACCAATAGCACGCGCCGGCCCGTAACGCGTGCGGGCTCCACCAGAACGGGTAGTGGCTGCGCCGCATGCCGCCATGCGCCGAACGCCGCTTCGACGTCCTTGCGAATCTGGTCAGTGTCGATGTCGCCCGCGATTACCAGCGTGGCGCGATCCGCTCCTGACTGCCCGCTGTAGTAGCGCGTGATGTCATCGTGGGTGATCCGCGCCAAGCTGCTCTCATCGCCTCCCACCGACCGGCCATACGGGTGCCCCGCAAACAGCAGTGCTCGCCCGTAGCTGCCCAGGAGGGCGTCGGGCGATGAATCCTTGGCCGCCTTTAGCTCCTCGATGCGGCGGCTCCGTAACTTCTCGAACTCCGCCGCGTCAAAATGCGGGCGCAACACCGCATCGGCGAGCAGCCCGAGCATCAGGTGGCTGTCGCGCGCGAGAAATTGTCCCTGCACCTGGATGGCCTCGCCGCGCGCCGTGGCCTGAAGATTTCCGCCGGCACCTTCCACCGCCTCGACAAAGGCGTGAGCGTCTCGCGAACCTGCGCCGTGCGTGAGCAGATCCGCCGTCAACGCCGCCGTGCCATCGCGCCCCGCCGGATCGAGCTGCGCACCGCCGCGGAGCAGCAGATTAAATGCCACCAACGGAATGTCATGGCGCGGGATGAGTATCAGTTTCAGACCATTCGCCAGTACCGTGGTCTGGTGCTCGGGCACCGGCACATTGACGTGGTCCGCGGCATCGTCGGCCGCTGTCGCCGGCGTGCCGATGGAGGCTCCAGCCAGAATCGTGACCGCAATCATCAGCGCGTACCTCACTTGGTTCATGTGCTCCGCAGCGGGTTGCGGCAGTAGCACACCCACGGTGCGACGCTGCGCCTTAAAGACATCGCGCGCTACCGCGAGCACTTGCGCGGTCGTCACGCGCTCGTATGCCGCCGGCGCGGCGAACAGCTTGCGGTAATCGCCATGCAACACGGCATATTCGCCCAGCAGCTGCGCCCTGCCATCCAGGGTCGACACGCCACGCCAGAACGATGCCGCCACCTGGTTCTTGGCCCGCGTCAGCTCGGCCTCCGTTATGCCCTGAGGCCACCAGCCGGGCGATCTCCGCATTGAGCGCCTTTTCCAGTTCGGCCGTCGATGCTCCTTCGGCGAGTGTCGCGTATACCGAGTAAATGCTCGGATCGAAACCTTCAGGCCAACCGCTACCCACATTCACCGCCAGCTTGCGATCCTCGACCAGTACTCGATTGAGTCGGGAAGCGTCGCCTTCGGTGAGTATGGTCTGCAGCAGGTTCAGAGCCGGCGCGCGAGGATCGTCTGCCGAGATCCCGTGCCATGCGACCTGGAGCAATGGGTTCTGCGCACGCCTCTCGATTTCCACGCGGCGCTCGCCGGTCTGCTCGGGCTCTACTGTGCGCACCTGCTGCGTGGCGGGTCCGCGTGCAATTGGCCCATAGTATTTCTCGGCCAAGGCAAATACCTGCTGCGGATCGACGTCGCCCACGATCACCAGCGTGCAATTATTCGGCGCATACCAGGTGTGATAGAAATTCTGCAGATCTGCAAGCGTCCAGGCCTTGATGTCGGAAGGCCAGCCAATGGTCGGGATGCGGTACGGATGCGCGATGAAGGCTGTGGCCTGCACCTGTTCACTGAGGAATGCCGGATTGCTGTCCTCGATGCGCAACCGGCGCTCGGAATAGACCACTTCACGTTCGCTCTCGACGACCTTCGGGTCGAACGCCAATCTCGCCAGACGGTCGCTCTCCAGATCGAACGCCAGCTCGAGCGCCGAGCTCGGAAACGAATCCTGGTACACCGTGACGTCCTGAGTGGTGTACGCGTTATTGCTTCCGCCATGGCCCTCCAGCAGCCGATCGAATTCCCCCTGCGAGCGGCGCGCGGTGCCGTTGAACATCATGTGCTCGAAGAAATGGGCCAGACCGGTAGTTCCTGATCCCTCGTTGCGGCTCCCCACCCTGACCCAATTAAAGAGTGTGACGCTGGGGATCCTGTGATCCGGCCACACGATCACTTGCAGCCCGTTGGCGAGCGTGTGGGTCTGAATCGCGGCCCCGGCTTCGGCGAAGCTCACGGGCGGCGCACCCGGGCCAGGGACGTCGGCGGCTGCGAGCGGCGCGGCAGCCAGCGCGATGGCCAGTCAGAGCGCCGAGGATCGATCGGATCGGCGCATGCCGCGGCCGTTCATTAGCTATTTCCACGCCGGCACTATCAACTTATCGGAATGCAGGCTTGGGATTTTTTCTTCAGCTCCGCGCACAGGTCGTGCGCGCGTTGCGTTGAGGGCAACGAGACCTGCAGACGCACCACCGGCTTGGCGCTTGAGCCAGTCGCCGCCGCGTAATGGGGCTGGAGCGATTTTAGTTGTGACGGAAATTGGCCGCTGAGCTTGTGCCAAGCGGCCTCGGCGCTGGACTTTGAGCTGTATGCTCCAAGTTGCGCGTAATGCTTGGCGGCCGATTTCGCTCGCCGCAGCGGTACTGCTTGGAGTCGCCGCCTTTACGCTGGCGGCCGGCTTCGGTTTTGACGGGCTGGCGCTCGCAGCGGCAGGCGGTGCCGTGGCGGCGGGCGGGGCGCTCGCCGCCCCTTCGGCGCCCGGCACGCTCGGAGGGCTCTGGCCACCGGCGCTGAGCTGGAAATTTTCGATGCGCACGCGCGCTTCCTGAGCCCACTTCCCGTCCGCATGCACGGCCACGAACTGCTGGTAGGCATCGAGCGTGTCGGCTTTGGAAGCCTGTTGCCAGTCGCGGTCCTCGGCGAGCTGACGAACGCGTTCCTGGGCGGCCACGCCGTATTCGCTGTCCGGATGCTGTCGCAAGAAGTCCTGGTACGCCTCGGTGGTATCAGCGGTCTGTGCAGCCTTCCAGTCCTCCCCGACGTGACTGCAGCCGACAATGGTAAATACGACCGCGGTCAACAGCGCGATCAATGCAATTTGAGACTTGCGCATCCTTTCCTCCAAGGCTAAGTGGATATTGTAACAGCATGTCCCAGCTGCCACGCCGTCGCCTCCTCGACCGCCTCGGTTCCGCGCCTTCGCTTATCGCCCAACATACGCGCCTGGTCGGTGACATCGAAACCGCGGGCGCGCTGCTCGTCAATGGCATGGTCCAGGGAAACGGTCAAATCGGTGGGGAGATATCGATCTCGAGCGATGCGCAGTGGGAAGGCGATGTGTACGCAAAATCCGCGGTCATCGCAGGAACCGTGATCGGCAATATTGCGGTCGAGGACAAGCTCGAGATCGGAGCCAGTGCCCGGCTGCGCGGCCGCGTCAGTGCCAAGCGCATTGCGATCGCTCTGGGCGCACAGGTCGAAGGCGAGATGATCTGCACCAGCGCCGAGCCGATCGTGGAGTTCACCGAAAAGCGCGCCGCGGCCCCCGAATCCTGATTTCAGCCGACCAGGGCATCGCCTGGGCAAGACGGTAGCCATAGCGCATCAAATGTAGCGTTCATCTGGCTATACTTTGCGCCGGGTACCGGCACGCCCGCATTCGGCCTCAAAAGACTGCGCGGTTGACAGATCCTGGGGCGGCATGGCTGGCGCGGCGGTAAATCACACGGAATGGCATCTTTGAACGCAGCGCGGCTCATACACTTGGTTGCGCACCGCGGTAATGCGGTGGAATTCCCGGAAAATACGCTGCCGGCCTTTGTATCGGCGCTCGAGTTGGGCGTGCGCTTCCTGGAGTTGGACGTCCAGTTGAGCCGGGACGGAGTGCCTGTCGTCATTCACGATCATATGCTGTTGCGCACGACCGGGCTTCCGGGGAGCGTCTTCGAACATGACGCCGCGGAGCTGGCCCGGGTCGATGCGGCCGAGACTCAGCGCTTCGGTGATCGCTATATCGGCACACGCCTACCGCTGCTTCGCGACGTGATGCGCCTGCTGACGCGCCGCCCGGAAATCACCTTGTTCATAGAGATTAAGCGCGCGAGTCTCACCGAGTTCGGTCACGATCAGGTCGTCTCGCAGAGTGCTCGAGGTGATCAAGCCCTGGCGCATGCAGTGCGTCATCATCTCCTTCGATTTGGCGGCTATTCATCGCGCGCGCCGTCTGGGCGATGCGCCCATCGGCTGGGTACTGGATGAGTGTGACGACCACAGTCGCCTGAAGTACGAGGCGCTGCAGCCACAATTTCTCTTTTGCGACCACGAAAAGCTGCCGCCCAAGGGCCGGCTCTGGCAGGGCCCATGGCGATGGGTGATCTATGAAATCGCCAACCTGCCTCTGGCTCTCGCGCTGGCGGAGCGCGGTGCTGACTACGTGGAAACCATGGCCGTGCGCGAAATGTCCGGCGCGCTGCGGGGCCGGAGCGCCATGCCATGAGCGGCAGTTGGGATGTGGTCGTCGTCGGCGGCGGCATCCACGGGGTGGGCATTGCCCAGGCCGTTGCGGCGGCGGGGCATTCGGTGCTGGTGCTGGAGCAGGAAGCTCTCGCGGCGGGATCCTCAAGTCGCTCGAGCAAGCTGATACACGGGGGGCTGCGCTATCTGGAATCGGGCCAGTTCAAGCTGGTCAGAGAGAGTTTGCAGGAGCGCGCGATCTTGTTGCGACTCGCACCCGAGCTGGTGCGGCTGCAGAAATTTCTCATTCCGATCTACGCGCACAGCCGCCGCCACTCGTGGCAGTTACGGATTGGACTCTCTCTCTACGCCCTGCTCGGGGGGATGGACCCGGCAGCGCGTTTCGGAACCGTGCCGCGTCACGAATGGGGCCAACTGGACGGGCTGGAGACTGACGGCCTGCGGCAGGTTTTTCACTACCACGACGCGCAAACCGACGATGCGCTATTGACCGCGGCGGTCATGCGCTCGGCCCAATCGCTGGGAGCTGAGCTCGAACTGCCGGCACGTTGCAGCGGCGCGACGCTCACGGGTGATGAAGTGATCGTCAGATATCTCGAGCGCGGGTGTTGAAAAGGAATGCCGTGCGCGAGTTCTGATCAACGCCGCCGGTCCCTGGGCCAGTGCGCTCGCCCATCGCGTGTCCCCCAAGGTCCCGGTGCCAGCGCTCGAACTCGTGCAGGGGACTCATCTGATTCTCAATGGGCCGCCGCAACGTGGCATCTATTATCTGGAGAGCCCGCGGGATGGCCGGGCCATATTCGTCATGCCCTGGCATTCGCAGCTCCTGCTGGGCACCACCGAAGTGCGCTTCCACGGCGATCCGGCGACGGTGGCACCGGGACCGCACGAGATCCATTACTTGCTCGGAGTGCTGCGCCATTACTTTCCCCGCTTCAGGGACCCGGGGGCCTCACAGGTAGAGCGAGCCTTTGCCGGGTTGCGCGTGCTGCCCGCCAAGGGTGGGCACGCCTTTCACCGTTCGCGCGAAACGTTGCTGGTCTGCGATCGCGACTCCCGACCGCGGATGCTATCGATCTACGGCGGCAAGCTGACCACCTGGCGCGCAGTCTCGGCGCGGGCCTTGGGCCAGATTGCCTCCTCGCTGCCGCAGCGCCGCGCCGTAGCGCGCACCGATCAGCTCGAACTGCATCCTGCATGAGCGAAGGCGTGCTCGCCCTTGACCAGGGCAGTCATGCGAGCCGCGCTTGCATCTTCGATGAGTCCGGCACGCTTTGCGCGACGGCCAGCTTGCCGGTAACGACCCGGCGGCCCGCGGCACTGCATGTGGAACACGACGCCGAGGAACTGTCCAGCACACTACGGGCCGCTGCCGAAAGCGCCCTGCGGCTGGCGCAAGAGCGGCAGCCGCAACTGAAGATTTCCGCCGCCGGCCTTGCCGTGCAGCGATCCACCATCGTGTGTGCTTCGCGAGTCGATGGAAGCGCCCTCTCGCCTGCGATTTCCTGGCAGGACCGCCGAAACGCCGCTTGGATGGATCGCCTGTTGCCGTACGGCGCACGTATTCGCGAGCTCACGGGCCTTCCGCTCTCGCCACACTACGGAGCCACCAAAATCCGTTGGTGCCTGGACAACCTGCCCTCCGTCCGGCGCGCCTCAGAGACCGGCGAGTTGCTGACAGCCCCACTGGCCACCTACCTTGCCCTGCACCTGGGCGGCAATGCGCGGGCCGGCTCCCCGGGCGCCGATGCGGCCAATGCCGGTCGAATGCAGCTTTTCGACTCGCGGCGACTGGACTGGTCCGAGGAACTCTTATCGTACTTTGCCCTCGAGCGTGGCTGGTTGCCCGATTGCATCGCCACGCGCGCGGACTGGGGCACTGTGCGCCTGGCCGGCTTTGAGATCCCATTGCGCGCTGTGACGGGCGATCAGTCGGCGGTGCCGTACGCGACGGGCCCTCCTGATTCGGCCACGGTCTACGTGAACCTTGGCACCGGCGCGTTCATCCAACGACCGCTCCGATCCCGTCCAGCCTCTCCCGCACCACTACTCGGCAGCGTGCTGAGCCGCGACGCCGAGGCGGCCATCTATTCCCTGGAGGGCACAGTCAATGGCGCCGGCAGCGCGGTGAGTTGGTTTTGCGCACAGGAGTGTTGCGATGAGGAGGCCTTGTGGCCGGCCCTTGAGGATCTGCCCGATGGCCGCGAGTTGCCCATTTTTCTAAATGGCATCGGTGGTCTGGGTTCGCCGTGGTGGCGTGTGGCGCAGCACTCGCGCTTCATCGGCGGCGCATCTGCGTCCGAAAAATCGCAGCGGCGCATGGTCGAGGCCACCGTGCTGCGGTTCGCGGCGCTGGTGGAGAGCATCGCGTTCATGATCGCCGTGAACGCCGAGGAACTCACGCGCCAGGCTGGACGCCCGAGCCGCGTGGTGATGGCCGGTGGCATGAGTCGCTC
The DNA here is from genome assembly GCA_963795685.1 of uncultured Gammaproteobacteria bacterium. Lineage (GTDB taxonomy): Bacteria > Pseudomonadota > Gammaproteobacteria > Steroidobacterales > Steroidobacteraceae > FEN-1191. The sequence continues at coordinate 444,662 of CAWCJE010000005.1, read as the reverse complement.
CGGCTGGTTGGGCCGGCGCCTGGCCGCATTGATGCAGGTGCCGGTGGAGGTCATAGACGCGGAAGCCAGCGCGCGCGGCGTCGCACGCCTTGCGGCGCCTGAATTAAGCTCCCGCTGGGCGCCCTGCGCCCTGCACAGCTACTCGCCACGCCCCAACAAGGACCTGGATGCGCGTTATCGGCAATTCACGGAGCTGATGGCCGAGGATTCCTAGAAGCGCGCAAATTGCTCGGCGGCGAATTGATCGCTGTAGGCGGGCTGCAGAAGGCCCGTTAGAAATCCACAGTGCCCGCCATGAACGGTGCGCATGATCCGCAAACACGGGGTGGGCGCCAGGCGCCGCTGGTCGGATGGAGGGATCATCGGATCATCATCAGCAATCAGGATGCGCGCCGGCACGGCCAGTGTCTGCAAACGCGCGCCGGTGATCGAATAGCCGTCCAGGTAGCACCCGGAGTCCGGGAAATCGGTGCACTCGCGCACCAGTGCGTCGGTCATCGAGCGCAGGCTCTTGGTACGGAGCAGTTCAGCAAAATTGTAGGTGCCAGGCCATTGGCGCTGCTTGTGGCGCAACGAACGCGACCAGTGATGAACGAAATAGCGGTGATAGAGCGGCCAACCCTGCTCGAGTGCGAGCAGGGTGTGCGCGGGCTCCAGGACCGGGGAGAGCGCGACCACGCCGCGCACGCTGGCGGGCAACGCCGGCTCGGCGCACGCTCGCAGCAGGAAATTGCCGCCCAACGAGAAGCCTGCAAGATAGAGCGGATCTGTGCCGCAACGCTCTGCAATCGCCCGCAGCGCTCCGGTCACATCGCTCAGCCGGCAGGAGTGAAACAGCCCTTTGTTCAGTGACTGCGTGCCCCCGTGATCGCGGAGGTTCAGTCGCACGATCGCGTAGCCTTGCGCATAGAGCATCGCGGCCAAAGACAGCACGTAGCAGGAGCTGGCACTTCCCTCCCAGCCGTGCAGCAGCACGGCGGTTCGCCCCTGCCCGGTATCGCGAGCGCTGTGCCAGGCCTGAAGCCGCACACCGCTCCCGCAATCGAGCAGCCAGGGAGCTGCCCGAGCGGTGAGGTCGCGGGCGCGCCAACGCGTCCACTGTCGGCGCGGGGGCAGGCTGGACAATATGGACTGGAGGTGCGCTTCGCGCAGCCACCGACTCGGCTTGAAGTGCCGGTCCAGTTCCGGACCGGCCGAAGTCTCTGGCGCGCCCGTCAAGGCACGGGGCGTGCGCGTACTTCGACGCGATTATTCGCGGCAGCGGCCCGGTTCCACTCACCTGCCGTCAACATCGTCGAGGCCACCGGGTAAGGCACCACTACCTCATCGCCCCCGCCGGTGGCCAGCTGAACATCAAACGCTGCTCGCCCGTGACTGTGCTGCGCGCTGAGCATGTTGGCAAATGCCACCGACTCGCGGCTCGCAACTCCCCCCGAATCCACGGGATTTCCAATCTGCTCGCACTTTGAAAAACTAAGCTCCGGGGCCGGCAGCGTGACCGTATCGCCGCTACCCAAAAGGCAGAACCGCCCAGGAATGCTTCGGATCTCGACTGTGCCGCGGAAACCTACGGCCACCAGGCGCGCCAGAATATTCTGAACCGCATCGATCCGCGCACCCCCTAACGGAGATTCGCCATACGGCACGGGCTCGACCACGATGGCCGCATTGCGCGCCGTTGCGGAACGGGCAATGTCGGCGGCCACCATGGCCGGAGTCATCTTCCGACGCGAGGGTGCCCGGGCGGAACCCGACGGCGCGCTCGGCGCAAGCGAGCCTTGTCGCTGGGATACACCTTCGGTGTTGTCATTGGCAGCGTGATACCAAAGTACGACGGCAAACAACGCGATGGCGGCAGCCACCGCGCTGAGCCACAGCGCGGCGCGGTGGGAACGGGCCGGCTCCTCGACCGCGCCCGCGGGTTCGGCGGGCAAGGGGCCCGGCTGTTCCTGACCCCCGTCCATCAGGGACCGCACTTCGCTGATGATCTGACCGGTGTGCTGGCTGAGAGACTGGGCCACAAAACGCCGCAGCTCTATCCCGTGATCGCGCAGCATCAAATCGAGCTGGGTGCGCAATTCAGGGGTCAAGCCGCCGCCGGGAGCGGCCGAAATCTTGGCGCTACTGGGCTCGCTGACCGGCTCGGGCAATTCCTCGGGCTCGCGAAGCGACGGTACGCGCACGGTGGCGATTTCGCTCTCCGGGCGGTGCTCACCCAGGAGCCGCAACTGCTCGAGCGCGCGGCTGACATCGGCGGGCTTGGTCTGCTTGGGCAACACCCCCATGGCGCCGAGCGCCCGCGCCTGACTTAAGTACAATTCCCCTTCCTGGGAGGTGTACATCATCACCGGGATCATGGCGGTGCGCGGATCGTTCTTGATCGCCGTCAACGCCTGGAAACCATCCATTCCCGGCATCAGGTGATCCAGGAAGATGACGTCCGGGCGCTGGCGAATCAGGTACTCGATGGCCTCCTCGGCGGAGGCCGCGCTATCGACTTGCAGGTCATAGCGTTCGAGAACGCGGGTCAGAAACGTACGCGCGGCACGTGAATCATCGACTATCAAGGCACGCTTTGCGCTCATGCGATTCCCTGGACGCCGCCTGCGTGGCCGGCTCCGGGTCAATCTTAGCGCGAGCGCACTGCTTCGCGTAGAACTCTCTCATTTGCGACGCCATGAAGTGTGACGCCCATCTCTGAGCGTAGGCCTGCGCAGTCGCGCCGCAACGCGCTGCCTGGGGCGGATCGTTAAGCAGATCGATGACGGCCTGCGCAAAGGCCGTGGGATTCTCAGGGGCCACGCGTGCCCCGCAGCCTGGCTGGAGGATCGAGGTGGTGCCCAAATAAGAGGTTGACACCACCGCGCAGCCCTGCGCCATCGCTTCCAGCAAGACCAAGCCCTGGGTTTCGGTGCGCGAGGCGAACACAAAGACGGCGGCGGCGGAGTAGCAGTCCGCGAGCTCAGCGTGGCGATCGAGATACCCGACAAATGCGACATCGCGCGCCAGTCCCGCGTGCACCACCTGCGTGGTAAGCGTGCTGCTGGCCGGACCTTCGCCGGCAATCACCAGCAGCGCATCGGGCCGCGCCCGTCGAACTTCGAGAAAACTGTCAATCAGGAACCCGATGTTCTTCTCGTGCGCCACACGGCCCAGATACAGCACCAAGGGCCTGCGCTCGGGCAAGGCGTACCGCTGTCGAAAGCGCGCCGCGACACCGGGAGCGAAGCGGGCTGCGGGAAGTCCGGTGGGTATGACTTCGACCGGCTTGCGCACGCCGCAGGCCGACAATATCGAAAGCATCTGCTCTGAAGGGGCAACTATCGCATCCGCCTGGTTGCACTGCGAGCGCGTGATCTTGCGCGCCAGAACTCTTCCCAAGGCTCGCGGCAGGAGCGGTATGTAATGGTGCAGGTATTCCTCGAAGTGGGTGTGGTAGGTCTCGACTACCGGAATACCGGCGGCGCGCGCAAACCGCACACCGGCGTAATGCGCCACAAACGGGGTATGGACGTGCACCAACGAGAAGGGCTCGGATCGCACACCGCGCAGTGCCGATTGGAGCGCGCGCCAATGCATGAGCCGGTCCTCCGGGTCCCGTGGAACGCGCGTCGAGGGCACGCGGATGATCCGGAAATCATCGGCATCGGCGGGCTCGGTCTCGTATTGCGGAGCGATCAGTGTGGTCTCCACACCGATCACGGCGAGGTCGGCACGAAAGGTGGCGATGGAGGTGGACACGCCGTTGACCCGCGGGAAATAGACATCCGAGAGCAATAGCACGCGCACCGGAAGCCTCAGGCCAACGCCAGACCGCAGGCCGCGAGCAGCGCGCCGATCGCCGCCCCGGCCAGAACGTCAGTCGGGTAGTGCAATCCGAGCACGACCCGGGACAGCGCAATCAAACTCGCCGCCGGCACCAGCGTCCAGCTCAGCGTCGGGGAAATGCGCCACCGCCTGCCAGACGAAGCTCACCGCGTGCATGGTATGGCCCGACGGAAAACTGTAACGATCGAGCGGAGGCATGGCCAGATTGATCCCGGGATGGCGTATGAACGGTCGCTCCCGCACCAGCGAGGTCTTAAGGCGGCGGTAGATGAGATGACCACTCAGGCCCGTGGCGGCCATTATCAGCACCACCCGCACCGCGCCGCCCCCATAGAGGAGCGGCAGGCGACCGCCAGCCCGCCCCAAAGCGGCCAATCCCCGAGCCGGCTGGCAACGCGCATGACCTTAAGGAAACCGGGCCATGCAGTGGCGCGATTCAGGCCGCGACACAGGCGGTACTCCGAGCCATCGAACCGAGCAAGTAACAACTGCGCACGATTCATGGCCCCCATGGTCGCCGGCCAATGCTACGGTCCGGTTACCGTCTGATTGCGGCAATGTGACAAGCGCCCTGGCGGACGCTCCACGGGGCCGAATCCGCGATCGCGACTTCCCAGCCGCTACTTCCCGAGGTCGCTTGAGGCCGCCGGGCGGCGCTTATAATAGTGTCCTACAGCGGCAGCACCGGTCAGAAAAGCCGCGAACTCGACAAACAAGATAGAGGTTGATTGCCATGAACAGAAGCCTCGCTCCAATTGCCTGCGTCGCGTATCTCGTCTGCGCCGTCGCAAACGCGGATGTGACCATCCAGGATCAGACGACCCTTAACCTCTCAGTCATCAAGGCGCACGGCGCAAGCACCAACAGCCTATACCGACGATAAGAAACGGACCGAATCCCAATTCAGTTGTGACGGCTTTATGTCGATGCTTTGCGGAAAGAACGGGAGCCTGGAGATCGTAAGGCTCGATCGATCCGTCACCATGAATGGGGACGAGAAGAAGAAGACCTATACCGAAACACCGTTCCTCACTCCCGAGCAGCGCCAGGCCCTGGAGCAGCACATGCAGGAAGTGATCGAAAAAATGAAGTCCTGCCCTTCCCCTGCGCCGACCCCTGCGGCCCCCGCTACCCCCACCGTTGACACATCGAAGTGCCAGATGACGCCCCCGACCACTTCCGTCATGAATCCTGGCGACACGGCCAGCTTCGCCGGCCACGCGGCGCACCATTCAATACTGACCATGACCCAGAGCTGCGCGAACCCGCAGACCGGTGAGTCCTGTGACATGGCCTACACGTTCGACTTATGGCTCGCGAATGACGAATTGCCCGAATTGGCAACCCGCACGACCTTCGACAAGAATTACGTGCAAAAGCTGGGGCTTGGTCAGCCGGGCGGAACGGCCCTGCCGGCGCAGATGAGCCAGTTTCTCGCGCCCTACAAGGACGCGATGCAGAAGCTCGGAAGCGAATCCAGTTCCCTGAAGGGCTTTCCCCTCAAAAGTACGTTCCGGTTTGCTTTCGGCGGACCGCATTGCGGCTCTTCCAAAGACGGCGGCGGGTCACAGGGCGCCTCCTCGGGCGGGGGCTCCTCCGGCGGACTGGTTTCAGATGCCAGTGGCGCAGCCGCGGGAGCCGCTGCGAATTCATCGCAAAATGCCGCAGAGTCGCAGGCGGCCGAATCCATATCGCATTCGACGGGTAGCGGCGTCGGCGGATACATCGCAGGCTCCGCCGCCGGCGCGTTTGCCAACAAGATGATTGGCGGATTATTCGGCAAGGGCAAAGCGGCGGCCACGGCGCCCCCGAAGGATGCTGCCCCTGCAACCCCCGCGCAGCCCGCCGCCTCCGGCAGGGATGGTTACGGTGGCCGAGTTTACCGTCGAGACCACCTCGATAAGCACGGGTGCCGTTCCGGCCGATCAGTTTGAGATGCCGGCCGGCTGGAAAAAGATCGTGCCGCAGGAAAAGACCATGACCGAGCCGACCTGCCCCAAGGCCGGAAGCTAGTAACAACAGAGTCCGCTCCGTGCCGGTCAGTCGCGGATTCCGACCCCGCGATTCATCAGAATCAGGGCGGTCAGGAACAACCCGATCACCAGCGTCACCATAATCAGAAAGGCGCCTGGCACGCTGACGTCGCTGATGCCAAGGAACCCGTAACGAAAGGCGTTGACCATATAGAGGATCGGGTTGACGTGCGATAGCGTTCGGGCCCACGCGGGCAACATCGATACCGAATAGAACACGCCGCCGAAATAGGTGAGCGGGGTGAGCACGAACGCCGGAATCCAATTCACCTGATCGAAGTTCTTTGCAAACACGGCATTGATCAGGCCGCCGAGCGAGAAGGTCATCGAAGTAAGCAGCACGGCGGCGATCACCAGGCCAAAGTGCCGCACCGGCAGATGCGCGAATATCAACGACACCACGGTCACCACACATCCGACCATCAGGCCACGCAAGCAGCCCTCCGGAGGCGTACCCGGAAACGATGATCCAGTTGGGTAACGGTGAAACCAGCAGTTCCTCGACATGCTTGCCGAACTTGGCGCCGAAGAATGATGAGACCGAGTTGCCGTAGGAATTGGTAATCACGGACATCATGATCAGGCCCGGGGCGATGAATTGAGGGTAATCAAAGCCTCCCATTTGCCCGACACGCCGGCCGATCAGACTGCCGAAAATTACGAAGTACAGGATTGCCGTGACCGCCGAGGGCACCAAGGTCTGGCCCCATATGCGCACTATGCGGCTGTACTCACGAATGATTATCGTGACGAAACCGGTCCAGCGGGCCGCATTTAGCGACCTCTCGCCACTGATGGGCTCAAGCGCCGCAAGTTCAGCCATTGGTCCCCCGGTGCTCGACCAGCCTCATGAATACTTCCTCCAGCCGATTGACCTTGTTGCGCATCGACAGTACTTCAAGGCCGGACGCCGCGAGCTGGGCAAATAACCCGTTGAGGTTCTGCTCCTTCGATACCTCCGCCTCAATGGTGTGATCATCCCGAAGCGTCAACGTGTAGCCCGCGATGGATGGGGCGGCCTGCACCGGATCGCGCAGGTTCAATATGAAAGTCTCGGTGCGCAGTCCGCGCAGCAGGTTACTCATACGGTCACGCTCGACGATGTGGCCGTTGTCAATGATGGCAATGTTGCGACACAGACTTTCCGCTTCCTCAAGGTAATGGGTCGTGAGAATGATCGTCGTGCCGCTGGCGTTGATACCGTTCAGGAACTCCCACATCGAACGGCGGATCTCAATGTCCACCCCCGCGGTGGGCTCATCGAGCACCAGCAGGCGCGGCTCGTGCATGAGGGCGCGCGCAATCATCAGCCTGCGCTTCATGCCGCCCGACAGTCCGCGGGCCATGCTGTTGCGCTTGTCCCAGAGCTGGAGCTGCCGCAGGTATTTCTCCGCACGCACGCGCGCCACCTTGCGCGGAATTCCGTAGAAACCGGCCTGGTTGACCACGATGGTGAGCGGCGACTCGAACATATTGAAGTTCAGCTCCTGCGGCACGACGCCAATGCAGGATTTCGCTCGCTCAAGTTGTGTGTCCAGGTCGTACCCAAATACGCTGGCGGTCCCGGCGGTTTTGTTGACAAGCGAGGTGATGATGCCGATGAGCGTGGTCTTGCCGGCGCCATTGGGTCCCAGCAGCGCGAAGAAATCGCCACGTTCCACATCCAGATCGACACCGCGCAACGCCTGAACGCCGTTCTGGTAGGTCTTGGTCAAGCCGCGAATGGAAAGCGCCTGCATGGTGCGCATCAACGCAAAATCATGTGATCGATATACGCCCGGCCACGGTTGGCATCACTTGGTGCATATAAGCAGCAGCTCACAATTGCGTGGATCAAATCCAATTCATCTTCTCCATCTCATGTTTGCCACTAACTGTGGCAGCCGCAGGGTTAGGCAAGGCGTCGTAAGGCAGGCAATACAGTAACGCAGCAGTGACAAGTTTGACGCTGACAGGTTCAAATCCGGTGGCCGGCAATTATCGCACACCTGCACTGGCCCGTGAGACCAGCCGCCTCGTCAATCGGCCAGCCGCCGCACTTCGGCCGCTAGCATCTGCAGACCCCACAGCTGCAGGGCCTCAAGGTGATGAGGAGACTCCATTGCAGCGGCGTCCAGCCAGGCCCGCCATACGGCGGAATGTTGGTCCCACCGCGGGCGTATCCATCCCGGACGACGCTCCGCTACGGCCTCAAGATCGGCAAGGCGACAGTCCGCCACGATACCAGCGCATCTGCGGTTCATGCCAAGAGCGATTCGGGCGCCGGCACGGTTCGTGCGCGCCATGTGCCAGGCCAATAGCAGCACTTTGCGCACCAACGGAGTCGGCAGCACGCTGCGACTTGCAAGCAGCGTGCGCACCGGCGAGGCTTCGTGAACCGAAAGGTTCGGGAGGTTTGCCCACCGTTCTGGCTGGGCGAAGCCGGCATCGACCAGCAAGAAGGGGCAGCCGGCCACCCGAAGGCGTGCCGGGACACTCAGCACACGCCATTGGTCCTGCAAGCTCGGGGCGGTGGCGATATGGGAGTGGAGTATTTCCATATTCAGTTCCACCAAGGGTTCGTGGAGCGCGAACTCCGCCGTGCTGGGGCGTCCGAATTTGAAATTCTGGGTTTCACTCATGGGTTTCTCGGCACTTGAGCTCCATATTCACCCGCTCGACACTTGGCAGCCAGCCTCGAATTTGGGATATTTAGCCCAATTCTATCCTAACCCGATTGGCATGCGAATGAGGCCGTCATGCGAATTTCCGACAACCGCTACAATAGAGACCGGATGCGCCTCGATGTGGCCCTGAGATTCATCGGATACGAGGCCCGTACGCGTACGATCCGGCAATGGACGGGACTTACCGACGATAGGATCCGCAAGCTCTATCACTCCTATCTGCAGGCGGGCGGCCGCACCACCCGCCATCGCGGTAATTCACCAAGTCAGGCAGGCTATTTCCTGCGCACGGCCCGAATGCGCGATGAGGCGAGCGCGTTGGCAAGTCTGTGCTGCCTGGTGGGCCTCTTCGATGGGTACCGCCATGAATTCTTTGTGCGACGTGCGACGGATGTGAATCGAGCGGCCTCGCTCTGCCGGGCCTATGAGGGGTATCGCGCCGCTGTCCGTAATCCGGCAATCACTTTCGAACACGCGGTGTTGCTGGTCAACGCGCTGGTGCGAGCCAACGAATTACGACTCGGGGATTGCCAGGGTTGTGGGGCGTTACTGGTGGTCGATTCATTAGGGTTGCGTACCTCCCGCTGCCTCATATGCTCGGCGAAAGCGCCCGGCGCGAGCCGGCCTGCGAGCCCCGTTTAGATTGGCGACTTAGCGCATCCGATTGGCGCCGGTCCCTGATAACGCCTAGGGGCCCGCCCGCAGCCAACTGTTAATATCAGGCCATGCGATTGGTGGCCCAATGACTGAAGATCTCAGCCAAAATCCCTTCTCAGGGGCCTGGCTGGACCGCCGTTCGGAAACTCGGACCGAGCCCGATTGGGCGATTAAGGCACTGTCGGAACCTGGAACGCGGTTTTTGGTGTCCAGCGGCACGCAGCACCTGGTCACTCGCGGCGAAAGTACCTCGATCGCTTTTCTAGACGGCTCAGCGCCCCTGGTGCAGGAGGCGGATCCCGAGCAGCTGGTGCAGCTTGGTTGGTACCAAGGTGAGCGCTGCGTACTGGTAAGCGTACCCGCCAGCGCAGACGCATGGCCCGCCGGCACGCGCCTTGAAGAGTTGCGTCCTTTGCTCACTGAGCTGCCGCCTTCGGAGGCGGCCGTGCTCGCGTGCGCCCGCGCCTTGCTCATCTGGCGGGCGCGCCATAGGCATTGTGGGGTATGCGGGGCACCGACCAAGCCGCGTCTGGCCGGCCATTGCCTGAGGTGTACCAGCAGTGAATGCGGAGCCGAGTTTTTCCCGCGCCTTGATCCAGCCGTCATCGTACTGGTCAGCGACGGGGACCATGCCTTGCTGGGCCGACAGGCCTCATGGCCGCCCGGCCGGTATTCGGCGCTGGCGGGGTTCGTGGAGGCCGGCGAAAGCCTCGAAGACACCGTGGTACGCGAGGTTCGGGAAGAAACCGGCGTGCACGCCAGAGCTGTGAACTACTTTGCCTCACAGCCGTGGCCATTTCCTTCTTCGCTGATGCTGGGTTTTCATGCCACGGCGGACCGCAACGAAGCGCTGCAGCTGGATGGAGAGCTTGAAGATGCCCGCTGGTTTAGCAGCGCAGAGCTCCAATCTAAAGCGGTGCGAGTGCTGCCACCCCCGTACTCGATTGCGCGCCGCCTGATCGACACCTGGTACACGCAGGCCACCGGCACTGCGCTCGTCGCGTCGTTGTGACTGCGGGAACCTTGACCATACCCTGCACTCCTATCCCAATGAAACGCCGCGCGCGAGCTCCTTGGATAAACACGGGCCTGTTTGCCCTGGTGCTGCTGTGCAATGGCGCACTGATCCGGCCTGCAGCGGCCGCGATCCGGGTGGAAGTCAATGGAGTGGACGCCACTTTGCGGCGCAATGTGCTAGCCCTGTTGAGCCTAGAACGCTACAAGGATCGTGATCGCATTGAACCTGATGCCGTGGCGCGATTATTCCGGCGCGTCAATGACGAGGTATCCGACGCGCTGAAACCCTACGGCTATTACGCACCGACCATACAACCGAAGCTTACTTCCGAAGACAACGGCCGCAACTGGCGCGTACAAATCGACATCAAGCCGGGCGAACCCGTGTTGTTGGACAATATCAGCGTCATCGTCCGCGGCGCCGGCGCCACCGATCCGGCGTTTATGCGTGTTATCTACTCTCGCACGCTCGTCAAGGGCAGGCGTCTGGAGCATGCGGCCTACGAGAAGGTCAAGTCCGACCTGCAACTGGCGGCGGCAACCTACGGATACCTCGACGCGCGCCTGCTGCGCAACGAGTTGCAGGTGGACCCGGCAGCCCATCGCGCCAACGTATTCCTCGAGTTAGAAAGTGGCGAACGCTACAACTTCGGCGCCACTACGCTGGATCAGTCCGCGATTCGCGATCCGCAACTGCGACGCTACCTTCGCTACCAGGAAGGCGAACCCTACGACGCCGGTAAGCTGTTGCGCACGCAATTTGCGCTCGATGACAGTCAATTCTTCTCGACCGTCGAGGTGAGCCAGGGCGAGCGCGACTCGACCACGCACACCGTGCCCATCAATATCAGTGCCACGACCGCGCGTAATACTTACTCCATCGCCGCAGGCTATGGCACCGACACCGGAATACGCGGCACGCTGGGTTGGCTCAACCCGCGAGTCAATGACCGTGGCCATCGGCTACGCCTGTGGTGGCAGGCCTCCCAACGCGCGGACAATGTGAATGCGCGTTACGACATCCCGATCGGGGATCCAGTGCTGGACAAGTTCTCGGTGCAGGCGCTCGATCAGTCCGAAGAGGTCAGCACCGGCGTGGACACCCGCGAGCGCTCCATCACCCCGAGCGTTACTCAGGGCATGGGGCGATGGCAGCGAGTGCTTTCACTCGCGTTCGCACATACCGTGACCAGTGATGCCATCAACGGGCGCCTGGTCGATGACCTGATCGTTCCGGGAATCGTCTACGCCTCGGTCCCGGAGGGATACCTTGGCGAAGACTTGTTTTCGCGAACGATGTACGCTGAACTCATTGGTTCGAGCAGCGCGCTGGGCTCCAATTCCAATTTCCTGCGCCTGGATCTGCGCACCGAGCGCGTGCTCAACATCGCAAAGCGCTGGCATCTGCTGCTGCGTGGTGAGGCCGGGGCCAGCGCGGTGGGGAATTTTCAGGACCTGCCGATCACGTATCGGTTCTACGCCGGCGGCGATCGGAGCGTACGCGGGTTTGCCTACAACGAGCTTTCCCCGGTCCAGACGACGGTGGATCCGGTGACCCACCAGACGATTGACGTGCGCACGGGCGGCCGCAATCTGCTGACCGGGACGGTGGAGGTGGAGCGCGATCTTCCACACAGCTTTGGCGTGGCCGCATTCACCGACTTCGGGAATGCGTTCAATCGCTTCGGAGATCCGCTGGCGATATCGGTCGGTGTGGGATTACGCTGGCGGCTGCCGGTGGTTACCGTAGGCTTCGATGTGGCACAGGCCGTTAGGGCACCGGGCTTCGACCCGCGCCCCGGTCCCCGCCTGCACCTTAATATCTCGCCCCAACTCTGATGCGCCGCCTGCTGCATACCTCGTGGATTTCACTGCTGGCCCTGATCCTGCTGGTCGGCAGCACCATCTATTACTTGGGTTGGACCGAATCGGGCCTGCAGCGCCTGGTGTCTCTTGCCAATGGCCGTATCGGGCCGGTGACCCTGTCGCTCACTGGCGCCCGCGGAACGCTGCACAGCGGATTGCATTTTGACCGGGTCGAAGTCGACCACCAGCGTGTGCAGATCATCGCCACCCGAGTCGATGGGCGCGTGGCCCTGCTGCCGCTGCTGTGGCAAACGATAAGCGTTACCCAACTCGATATTGGTGATGTGCTCGTCCACGTGCTGCCGCACGTGAGCAACCCGAACGATGTCTGGGAGCCGCATTTCCTCGTCGGCCTGCTCAAGATTGAGGCGGTAAAACTCGGCGCAGGGCATGTAACGCTGATTTCGCCCGGCGGCACTACCCTGGAAGCCGATCAGCTCCATGCCGTCGCGCAAATCGGCACGCGCGAGATCCGCGTTTTCGATAGCAAGCTGAATTACTCCGGATTTGATTTGCAAGGCACCGGCACCGTGAGCGCGGCGCAGTCCATCGGGCTGCGCGGCCAGATACGAATGAGCAGAAAGGCCCCCGAGGGAGAGGCTCCGTGGCTGATCGATGGTCAGATCAAGGGTAATCTGGACGAACTGGGCATCAATGCGGTGCTGCTGGCGCCATTCAACGCGGACTTCCACGGTGACGCACGAGCACTTACCAGCGATTGGCATTGGCAGGGGGACATGCGGGTGCGGGATCTGGACCTGCGCGCGTGGGGCGCGGGCAATGCGCTGGGCCTAATCAGTGGCCCGTTGCAAATCAGCGGCAATCGCGACGGCTTCACGGCGCGCGGTACCCTCAATCCCGCAGGACTGAGCGCGGGGCCACTGTCGGTTGATTTCGCCGGCAACTATGCGGCACGCGCCTTGAGCATTTCACGCCTGAGGATCGGACATGGCCCTTCCGGAGCGCAACTGAGCGCCGCGGGCCAGATTGGCATAACCGACGCGGGGCCAAGGCTCGCATTGCGCGGTCAATGGCGAATGTTTCGATGGCCATTGACCGACAACGCGGCACCAGTCCGAAGCAGCAGCGGCGATTACACCCTCGAGGGCATCAAGCAGTACGCATTTACCGCCAGCGGCGGCTTGCAGGTGCTCACCGAACCGGCGTTCCAGTTCAGAGCCGCGGGTCAGCTCGCACACGACGGACTGGACATTCCCAACGCGACGCTCGACGCCTTCGGGGGGCGGGCGCAGATGCACGCCGCCCTGAAATGGTCGCCACAAGTACGCTGGTCTGCCGCCGGGGAGATGAGGGCCCTGAGCATCCCGACACTGCGGCCCACGATAAGTGGCCACCTCAATTTCTCCTTTACAGCCAATGGTCAGGGTCTGAGCGAGGGACGTACGCTGCAGGCCGCCATAACCGGTATCAGCGGAGTAGTGAGGGGCCAGGGCGCCAGTGGTCACGCCGGCATAGCACTTGATGGCGATGAGTGGTCGCTCCAGCAGGTGCGAGTCCAGCTTGGTGCCACTCACCTCGAGGCCGACGGACGGATCAGTCCCCAACCCGACCTGCATTTTGCCGTCGACGTTGCCGATTTGGCGCTACTCCAGACCGGAGCACGCGGCCGCCTCAAGGCCAGCGGCCGCGTGCGCGGGGATTCGCACAATCCCGCACTGCTCGCGCGAGTGAGCGGCTCGGGGCTGGGCTACGAGCGAGTAAGTTTGCAGACTGTCGAAGCTCATATTGATTTTGATCCCCGCGGCAGCGGACATGCCGATATCAATGTCGAGCTCGACCATCTGCAGGTTGCGAATCGCGAAGTGGAACGGGCAACCTTTGCCACCAAGGGAACGGCCCAGGCGCACCGATTCAACATGCAAGTCGGCGCCACACCAATCGTCGTTCGCGCTTCCGGGACAGGCAGTATCGAGGAGGGCGTCTGGCGCGCGCAGCTAACCGAATTCGAGGCGAAGGACGACGCCGACATGCATCTGGTCCTCGCCGCTCCGACTGACCTGCTCGCAGCGCTCGATGGCAGTGAACTGCGCCTTGAGCGTCTGTGCATGCACGATGCCGTTGCCGCATTTTGCACTACGGCCGAGAATAAGGACGACCATGCGCAGGTCAGTCTGAGCGCGGCGCGAGTGCCGCTGCGCGCGCTGACCGCCGGTGTCGCCGGAGACACCAAGTACGAAGGTCAGGTTTCGCTGGAAGCGCGAGCTGAATCATTGCCCGCATCACCATGGTCCGGAACTTTCACCGGAGCATTGTCCGACGCCGTTGTCCATCATCACCTGAGTGGTGGCCGGATCGAGTCCTTCAGCCTGGGCAATGGCAACATCCAGGCGGCGCTCGATGCGAGCGGACTCACCGCGAGCGTCATACTCGATGCAGGAGAGGCCGGCAATATTTCTGGGCACCTGGACGCGCATGGCAGCGGCACCATCAATGGCGCCTGGCCGATGGCCGGTGAGCTGAAGTTGCAGACTCAATCGCTCGGCTTTATTGATTCCTACGTGGCTCAAGTGGATCGGGTCAGCGGCCAACTCGCCGCGAATCTGTCGATCGCTGGCACCCTGGGAGCACCGATCTTCAATGGCGAACTTAAAGTGAGCCACGGCGAGATCGACGCTTACCAGGTGAATCTAGCGCTCCGCAACCTGAATCTCGACGCCCGGCTCAAGGGAACGCAGCTGCAGCTTGAAGGAGACGTCAAAGCCGGTACCGACGGCCACGCTCAGATTAGCGGCGCCATCGATTGGCGCAATTCCCTGCCCTATGGCCAGCTGCACCTGTCCGGGGAAAATCTCAGAGTCGTGAATATTCCCGAGGCTCGCGTGCAGGCATCGCCCGATGTGTACATGAAGCTCGATGGCCATCGGATAGACGTTACCGGCACGGTCACGCTTCCGTACGCGCGCCTGTTGCGTCCGGACACACTGACCAATGCGCAGCGCACCTCAAATGACGAGATCATCGTTTCATCGGATCAAGGCCCTGCCTCCGAAAGCTTCCATGTGTTTAGCGACCTGACGCTCAAGCTCGGTGAACGCGTCACCATCGATACCCTGGGATTGGTGGGCCGGCTGAGTGGGAGCCTGCGTACGGTGGCGGATGATTCCGGCTTCAATCGCGGAACAGGCGAGTTGCAGGTCGAGGAAGGGAAGTACACGGCCTATGGCCGCAAACTCGACATCGAGCGCGGTCGGCTCCAGTTCAAGGACGGGCCGCTGAATGATCCGATCATTGACCTGAGGGCCGTCAAGGCGTTTCCGGACATCACGGCGGGTGTCAACGTGCGCGGCACCCTGCGTCAGCCGCGACTGACCTTCTTCTCCGATCCGCCAGTTTCGCAATCGCAGATCGTATCGCTCCTGATCGCCGGGGGTTCCCTCGACACCATCCAGAACACCAGCGATTCGGGGCAGCGCAACAGTGCGGCACGCAACAACATGCTTCTTCAGGGTAGCGCAATGCTGTTTCAGCAGGTCGGCAGCAAGGTCGGACTGGATGATGTGAGCGTCGAGTCAGGGCTCAACAACGACACTTCACTGGTGCTGGGCCGTTTCCTTTCACCACGCCTGTATGTCAGCTACGGCGTGAGCCTGGTCGAATCGATAAATACCATCAAGGCGCGCTACACAATCGGCGATCACTGGGCGATCAGGACCGAAGCGGGCACCGCCCAGAGCGCCGACCTCGTCTACACTATCGAGCGCTAACCGCCAGGACTTTCTCGATCCGACGGTCGGGCACCAGCCAGATGATCGAGACCGCTCCGTAACACAGGCCCGCCAGCCACGGCCAACGAAAGGCCGCAGCGATAGCCACGATGTAGATCCATATCGACACGCGGCCCTTGAAGTCATTCCCCATCGCGCGCGCCAGCAGCGAATCATGGGCATGAGTGCCGAGCAATAGCCGCACCAATAGGTAGTACGCGCAGCCCGAACCCAGCAACACCGTCCCGTAAAGCGCCACCGGTACAGACGCGAAGTGGTTCTCTCCCATCCACGCGGTAACGAACGGCACAAGGGACAACCAGAACAAAAGATGCAGATTCGCCCACAGCACCGCACCGTTGACCTGCTCGACCACCTGCCAGAGGTGGTGGTGGTTGTTCCAGTAGATGCCGATAAATACAAAACTCATCAGGTAGCTGAGAATTTTCGGCCACAACGGCCACAGCGCCGCAAGGGTCGGCTCGGCGGGCACCTTGAGCTCGAGCACCATGATCGTGATGATGATGGCGAGCACACCGTCGCTGAACGCTTCGAGTCGGGATTTCTTCATACCTGTCGGTGCGCCTCAGGAGTCAAGTCGGGCGCAAGGGCAGCCTTGAGCGCTGCGCCTGCCACTGCGATCGCGATTGACCCCAGACATCCACGACCATGTTCGCGTACGGAGCCGGCAGGGAAGTGGATCTCAGCAAGGTGGAACCGAGGCGCTTGGCCACGCCTTGGGAGTTCAGGTTCTCGGGCGCGATGGTGTGGATGACCTCGTCCCAGCCCAATTCGCTGAACGCCCAATCGATGGCGGCGATCGAGCCCTCGGTCGCGTAGCCGCGTCCCCACGATTGGCGGCGTATGCCCCAACCCACTTCGGTTCCCGGCCAACCTTCGGGATTCCAGGGGCCGAGTCGACCGATCCACTCCCCGCTAGCCTTTTCCAGCACAGAAAACATCCCCAATCCGGCGATCGCCCACGACCCGGCCATCGCCGCCATCGACCGCCACACTACCGAGCGGGGTTGCACCCCGCCGATGTGGTTGGCCGTTTCTGGATCGGCCATGAATTCCGCCCAACTGTCGAGCTCACTTAAGCGTGGCTGACGCAGAATCAGCCGAGCAGTTTCCAGTTGCATGGTGGGATCGTACATACGCACATATTAAGCTGATTAAATCACCGACGCAGCGCGGCCACACTTTGGTAATCCACTGCGTTTGATATGGGAGCGAGCGCTCTTAAGGACGATTGGATCGCGTTCCTCACGGCCCATTCCTAGCTAGCGATTAGAGTATTCGCCCTTGCCCTCTGGAAACTGCGATTCCCACTGGCGCCCGTCACAAGCGACAGTGCGCATGCCCGTCACCGTTCCCTCATCGAGACAGCGCGCGTTCACGCTATAGCCATCCGGGTGCGAGCGCGGGACGTAAAACGATTTGATGCCGCAGACCGAACAAAACAGGTGCTGCGCCGTGCCGGTGTTGAATTGGTAACTCGTCAGCAGCGACGGCTCACTCAGCAGCCGAAATTGTGCGCCCGGCACGATCAAATGCAGGTAACCGGTCTTGGTGCAAATGGAACAGTTACAGTCCAGAACCTCGATTTCGGCCGGCGCCTGCACTTCAAAGCGCACGCGCCCACAATGACAACCACCGCTATGCGTTACCACGACGACTCCCGGATTCTTCGCGCGCATACTATCAGAGGCGATTGCTTGCACCGAACCGTGACCCAGCTAATACTGGACTCGTCATACCTCTGCGACACTGAGACCATGGACCCGATTGTTCCCGAACGGCAAGTGAAATCCGACGATTACCAGATCACCTCCGAGGACGTGATCCTCACGGCCGAACTGCACAGTTCCTTGGTGGTCTGCCTGTACGACGAGGTCGAGGAAGACGGCGCGCTGCTCCACCTGCGGCTCGCCGCGCCGGGTCAATCGCGTGACCCCAACCTGACCGACAACACCTTATCGAGCGATCTGGCGTTACTGGACCGGGCGCTGCGTGAACTCTCCGCAGCGAGTCCTCGGGCCCAGCATTGGCAGGCAAAACTGGTGGCGCAAACCGAGGATCAGACCTCGGCGCGCGCGCGCTGCGAGGGCCTGCAGTCTTTCATCGGTTTATTTCTCCAGGATGCGCAAATCCGGGTCGTGAGTTCGGTGGCCCACGTGGAGAGCACCGTCAGTGTGCGCTTTCGCCCGGCAATGGGTCAGCTGCGCACGCTGACCGGAGCGCTCAGCTGACGGACGATCCGGCGCGCGCACCCTCGATGCGCAGCAGGCGGAACTTGGTATCGACGCCTCCGTGCGCAGAAAACCCACCGGCCCAACCGTGTGCGCCCATCACGCGATGACACGGCACGACCAACGGAAACGGATTTCGCGCCATCGCCTGCCCCACCGCGCGCGCCGCCTTCGGGCTGCCGGCACGTGCGGCAAGCGCGCCATACGTCCAGGTCTGGCCGGCAGGAATGGTGCGGGCGATCTCGTACACGCGACGATGAAAGGGGCTGAAGCGCGATAGGTCCAGCGGTATGGCCGCCAGGGTGTCGCGCCCACCGCGCAACAACCGCCCGATGGCAACCACCGCCTGGCGAACGCGGCGCGGCGGGTCACCTGCCGTGGCGCCAGGAAATCGACGACGGAGCCGCGAGCGGGTGGCCGCGGCACTGCGCTCGGGCAACTGCACGGCCACCAGACCTGTGGCGTTCCACGCCAGCGCGCAGTAACCGACGGGTGTCTTGAACAGGACGTATTCGATCGGATCCATGGCAGCTCCAATGATACCTGCGATCAGGATATTAGTGCGCTGCCTTCAGCGAGAACGCCACAGGTAAGACACCGCGACGATGACCCCCAGGAACACCACCGTACGGCG
The DNA here is from genome assembly GCA_963795685.1 of uncultured Gammaproteobacteria bacterium. GTDB lineage: Bacteria > Pseudomonadota > Gammaproteobacteria > Steroidobacterales > Steroidobacteraceae > FEN-1191. The sequence continues at coordinate 425,984 of CAWCJE010000005.1, read as the reverse complement.
CAGCCATACCGGTGACAGCCTCCCTGCGAGGCGTCCGCCGCACACGCCGCCCAGCAGCGCGCAGAATGCGAGCACCGCGACCACGGGCCAATCCACAGTCGCACGCCATGCGAGCCAGAGCGCCGCGGCGAAGTTTGTGGCAAGCGCTATCGCCTGCTTGAGCGCATTGAGCCGCGGCAGCGGGTCGGCCAGCACCAAGCCAAGCATCGCGAGAATGATGACACTCATTCCAGGGCCGAAAAAACCGCCGTACATCGTCACGAGGACGACCAGCGGCAGCAACCACAGTGTTTCGGCGCGCGAACCCAGGGCCGATGCCGCCGACAGGCCGCGTCGGGAGGCAAGCAGGTCTCGAAGTTTCTCTTGTGACGCCAGAAGCGCGCAGGCGATCAGCAGGAGCCAGGGCACAACTTGGGTGAATTTCCGCTCGCCGGTGTGCAACAACAATGCGGCACCCAGCAGGCCCCCGAGCAAGCTCAGGGGCAGCAGAACCTTGAGGCGCGCGCGCTGGCCGCGCAGGTCGGCGCGCTGTGCGTAGGTCGCACCAAGAAATCCCGGACACAGGGCAATGGTGCTGGTGATGTTGGCCGCCAGGGCCGGGAACCCCGCGGCCACCAGTACCGGAAAGATGATCAGGGTGCCCCCGCCTGCGAGCGCATTGACCGCACCGGCCGCAAAGGCGGCAAGCGCGATCAGCGCGAGCTGCATAAGGGACATGCCGGCCTCAATGGCGGCGCTGGAAACCGGGCATGACCACCAACTCAAGCCAGTTGTGCAACTCGGCCAGCTTCAGTCTTTCGTCCTGCATCGCCGGGCCCAGACCGTGTTTCCATCCGAGGTACCGGTCCTGCGGTCGCTCCTGAAGAGTCTTCAGATCGCCAACAAACGCGTCCAGCGCTGCGCGGTCCGAAAACCACCGCTCGCGCAGCAACGCTTCGGCGTAGCGCAGGGTCGTCGCGGCGATCTCGGTGTAGCTGTACTCAGGATGGTACTGCACGCCCCAGAAGCGGCCGCGGCCTTGATGCAGCTCCACCGCCTGGATGCCCATGTCGCTGCTGGCGAGCACCACGGCACCGGCAGGAAGCTGCTCGATGTCATCGCGATGCACCGTCACGGCCTCAAAGACCGCCGGCTTCTCCCGATACATCGGATGCTGGCGACCCGACTCAGTCAGTGCGATACGGCGGGCAAAGCCGAATTCACGACCCAGCGGATTAGGCCGAACCCGCCCACCGAGCGCGGTCACCGCCACTTGCATTCCCCAGCAGCTGCCGAAGCACGGTACGCCGTTGTCAAAGACGGCCCGTGTGAGTTCGATTTGCCGCTCGATGTGGGGGCCACCGTCATAGATATTCAGCGCCGAGCCGCTGATGGCCGCTCCGTCGTAATCGCTTAGGGCCACCCCGGCGGGAAACTGCACCACGCCGTCGGCCGGTCGCACGATGTCGCAATCGAGCGGCGCGAGGCGTTGCAAGACATTGACGTAACCTTCGCCCGAACCTTGACCGCCGGCCGCCACCTGCTGCTCGCGGGTCGCGGCGCGGTTGCCATCGATCACCAGTATGCGCGGCTTGCCCATCAGCCCTTGAGGCCCAGATCACCCTTGACGGCTGATCGGAACAGTCGGGCGTAGGTGGCCGCATCGGTCGGCAGAGGATTCCCGCTGGCCGATGGATCGAGCGAGGCCTCATGGCCGATCGTGTCGGGATTGTTGAGAGTGACCCCGATGTCGGCGAGGGTATGGGGAATTTTAAGTTGCTTGCGCAATGCCAGCACCCAGTCGTACACCGCGGCGAAGGGTTCGCCCGGCAGATTGAGGACGCGAGCAATGACCTGGAGCTGCGGTTCAATCGCCGGCCGGTTGTGCACAATGATGTACGGGAGGAGCACCGCGTTGGTGAGGCCATGATGCGTGTTGAAAAACGCGCCCACGGGGTGCGCGATCGCATGCACGGCGCCGAGGCCCTTTTTGAAATGCGGTGGCCCCCATGCTCGCAGCCGCCAGCATGCGCGAGCGAGCCTCGATATCGCGGCCGTTCTCGCACGCACGCGGCAGATAGGTCTGAATCAGGCGCATGCCCTCCAGCGCAATGCCGTCGGCCAGTGGATGAAATCCCGGCGCGCAGTAGGCCTCGAAGCAATGAACGAAGGCATCGATCCCGGTCGCCGCGGTCACACCGGGCGGCAAGCCCACGGTGAGTTCCGGATCGCTGATGACCACACCCGGCAGCATGCGCGGATGGAAAATGATCTTTTTCTGATGCGTCGCCTCATTGATGACAACACCGGCGCGACCGACCTCGGAGCCCGTGCCCGCCGTGGTCGGCACAGCCACAATCGGTGCAATGCCGCCCTCGTCGGCTCGAGTCCACCAATCACCGACGTCTTCAAAATCCCAAAGCGGCCGCGTTTGTCCCGACATGAAAGCGATGACCTTGCCGGCATCGAGCGCCGAGCCGCCGCCGAAGGCGATTACTCCATCGTGCCCGCCCGCGCGGTACGCAGAAAGTCCGGCCTCGATGTCGGCGGCCACCGGATTGCCGCGCACGTCGGCAAACAGCCCCGTGCCCGGCACCAGTGCGAGTGCCGCTCGGATCATCGGTGAATCCCGCAGGCCCTGATCCGTCACCAGGAGCGGGCGCTTGATGCCGAGCGCGGCGCAGGCGGCGGGCAGTTCGGCGATGCGGCCGGGCCCGGCCCAGATGCGCGTTGGATAATTCCAGTTGGCCTTGAGGGTTGCAGTCACGTGGTCACCCGAAGATGAAAGGACTTGGGTCGCGTCAGGTGCTCGTAGCCGACGACGGACAGGGTGCACCCTCGCCCCGAATCCTTCACGCCCACCCAGGCCAGCGCCGGATCGAGGTAGTCACAGCGGTTCATGAACCAGGTTCCCGTGTGCACCGCATCGCCGAAGGCTTCGCCGGCCGCGGCATCGCGCGTCCAGATGGCGGCTGTTAACCCGTAAGCGTTGTCGTTCATCAGCGCCACGGCCTGCGCGTCGGACTTGACTTTCATGAGGCCGGCCACCGGGCCAAATATTTCCTCACGCATCACCACGGAGTTCGGTGGCGCATCGAGCAACAGCTGCGGCGCCAGATAGGGGGTGCCCGCTTTGCTCTTCGGGAATGCCCGCTCATCGATGAGCGGGCGCGCGCCAGCCTGGATCGAGGCTTGTACCTGCGAGCGGATGGCGTCGGCGGCACTCGCACGCACGACCGGACCCAGGCTCGTTTCCGGATCGAGGGGGTTACCGAGCTGGTATTGCTCCACCAGCGCCGCGCAGCCCTTGGTAAATTCCTCGTATACGCTCTCATGCACGTAGATGCGCTGCAGCCCGCAACAGGACTGCCCGGAATTAAAATACGCTCCATCGACGATGTTCTCTATCGCGTGCGGCAGATCCGCATCGTGGCGCACATAGACCGGATCGCATCCGCCCAGCTCCAGTCCCACTCCTATAAAGCGCTCGGCGGCCACCCGTTGCACCGCGCGCCCTCCAGCCACGGAGCCGGTAAAAGCCACGAAATCGATGCGCGGATCGAGAATCACGCGTTCGGTGTCGGCGTGTTCGAGATGCAACACCTGGAATACACCCTCGGGCAGCCCGGCAGCCGCGAAACACTCGGCAAAGCGCTCCGCGCAGCGCGGCGTCTGCGCCGAGTGCTTCAGTACCACGGCATTGCCCGCCATGAGCGCGGGCACCACGCTGTTGACGGCGATCAGATAAGGAAAATTCCACGCGGCGACCGTGAACACGACCCCCAACGGCTCGCGGCGCAGAAAGCGCCGGAAATTGGGCTTTGGCCCGACGTCGATGTCCGCGAGCGCCTCGGCGGCGATGCTGGTCATGTAGCGCGCGCGCTCAACGGTGCTGCGCACTTCGTTGGGCGCGTATCGAAGCGGCCGACCCATCTGCCAGCTCAGCTCAGGGGCCAGATCCGCGCTGCGCGCCTCGAATGCGCGGCAGAAGCGCTCCATGATCAGGGCGCGCTCCGCCACCGGCACGGTACGCCACGAAGCCTGCGCAACATGCGCGCGTTGCAGAGTCGCGTCGATTTCGGCGGCAGTGGCGGTAGCGCGCTCCAGATAAACGCGCCCATCGACCGGGCTGATGGTCTGCATCGTTGGGCCTTAGATGATCTCGAAGTAGCGGGCCAATTCCCAATCGGTGACGGCGCGGCGAAACTCGCGTTCCTCCCATTCACGACTGGCGGCGAAGTGTTCGACGAATGCAGCGCCGAACAGTTCCTGCGCCGGTTTCGAGCGCGCCAGCATAGCGGCGGCCTCGCTCAGTGTTCTCGGGAGCTGGCGCTTGGCGGGGAGCTTGCGCTCGTAAGCATTGCCCACCATCGGTTCGTCAGGCTCGATGCGATGCTCGATACCCCAGAGCCCCGAGCCGATGGCCACGGCGATCGCGAGGTAGGGATTGATGTCGGCCGCGGCGATACGGTATTCAACCCGCTGACTCTTCGGTCCGCCCTGGATGACCCGCAATGCGCAGGTTCGATTTTCGACTCCCCAGGTGGCCGAGGTCGGCGCCCAGTAACCGGGCACGAGACGCGAATAGCTGTTGACGGTGGACGCCACCATGGCCAGCAGCTCGGGCATCAACGCCTGTTGCCCACCGACGAACCAGCGCATTTCATCGGACATGGTGTGCGGCTTGTGCTCGTCGTGGAACACCGCCGATCCGTCCTTGCGATTCATCGACACATGCAGGTGCCCGCTCTGCCCGGGCAGATGCTGGGACCACTTAGCCATGAACGTGGCCATCAGGCCGCGCCGTTGCATCATCACCTTTGTAAAAGTCTTGAACAGCGCCGCTCGATCTGCCGCCTCCAGTGATTCGGTGTACTGGAGCGCCGCTTCCATTACGCCGGGACCCGTTTCAGTATGGAGCCCCTCGATGGGCATGCGCATCTCGGCCGCCAGCTGCAGCAGCGCCTGGTACAACTCGGAATGCACGGAGCTGCGCAACATGGAATAGCCGAAGTAGCCCGGCGTCATGTTGCTGAGCGCACGATACCCCTTGGCACGCACGCTCTCGGGCGTCTCGTTGAAAACGAAGAATTCAAATTCAGCCGCGGCTGAAGTGCTGTAACCCATATCGGCGGCACGCTTCAGGACACGTCGAAGGGTGGCACGCGGGCACACCTGCTCGGCTGTGCCGACGAATTCGAGCAGAAACAGCAGCATGCTCCCCTCGAGCGGAAGGCTGCGGCAGGTGCCGGGCAGCACGCGCAACATGGCATCGGGGTAGGCCGTGTGCCAGCCGGTGAACTTCACGTTGTCGTACTGCTGGTCGTTCGAGTCCCAACCGAGCACCACATCGCAAAAGGCGATTCCCTTCTCGAGCGCCGAGAAGAACTTGTCGCGATTGACGTACTTGCCGCGCAATATGCCGTCGTTGTCAAAAACCCCGATCTTGACGTGCTGCAGCCCGCGCTCTTCGATGATCGCGCGCGCATGCGCGGCAGTTCGTACCTCTTCAGGCTGCATCAACCCTCTCCTACGATGGGGCGTTTCATTGGCCATTCGCGACGAATAACGCGCGCCGCTACGCCCGGCTGACGGAAATATCCGCCACTGGACCCGAACAGGCAACACACCGGGCCACGCACGGTGTTAAGTGCATGATGTCCATGGCACTTTAGATGCGGTCGGTCACGAACGCCATTCCTTCAGGTTCTCGATATCACAGAGCCGCTGCCAGCTCGGCTCGCTGGCGCATCAGCGTTGCAAATCGCTTGAGCGCCGGCCATTCGAGCGCGGTGCGCGGCATGTTTCGCGACCAGCGCATGTACATGATGAACAGCAGATCGGCGGCGGAGATTTCCTCGCCGAGCAGATAAGGACCGCCGGAGGCAAGGTGCGAGTCCACCCGATCCCACAGGTTCTCGATGCGCCGCTGCAGCGCGGAGCGAACGGTTTGCGGATGCTCGCTCGCGCCCAGCTCGGGCGGATAAAACCAGTTGCGATAACTGGCGCCGAACGCGTTGCTCCCAAAGACCAGCCACTGGTACCACTGATTGCGTTTCGTGCTCCCGGATGGCGGAGCCAACCGGGACTCGGGATGCCGATCCGCCAACATCATCAGCAGGGCGGCCGACTCCGTATAGGGCACGCCGTCAATGACCAGAGTCGGCACCTGTCCTTGTGGATTGAGGCGCAGGTACGATTCACTGCGCTGGGATTTGCTTTCGAGATCCACCAGCTCGAGCTGGTGCGGCGCGCCGATCTCGAGCAATGCCAGATGCACGGCCATACTGGCGCTGCCCGGAGAGTAATAGAGCGTGTACATTCAGTTAGCGGACCGAGGCCGCAATGGATCGGGGATTGCCGACCGAAAAGAGCTGAAATTCAGCGGCAGAATCGATTGCCTTAGGTCGTTCCAGTCAGCATGCCGCGCCTTCCTTCAATCCGAGGGGGTGGGAATCATCCACTGCAAGCCCGCTGTCGGCAAGCGCCCCCTGGCCGGAGGCGAGCGTAGCAAGGAGCCGCCGTCGCCTCGGTATAATGCCGCCGCCGCGCGGATGCGCGCTTTCCGGGGAGGAGGCATGTCGCTTTCAGGGTTGGGGATATTCTGTCTGGTGTATTTTCTGGCCGTGGCGACCCCGGGCCCGGGAGTGGCCGCCGTGATCGCGCGCTCCCTCGCCCACGGCACCCGCGGCGCAGGCGCCTTCATTGCCGGTTATCTGGTCGGCGATCTGCTGTGGTTTACGGTCGCGGCGGCCGGACTCGCCGCGCTCGCTCACTCCGCCCAGGCCGTATTCGTCACGGTAAAATATCTGGGAGCCGCCTACTTGCTGTATCTGGCCTACCGGGCCTGGAATACGCCGGTCGCCACCCTGCCGAGCGACTCGCCCGCGCCCGAGCAGCCCCCACTGCAGCTGTTCCTGGGAAGCCTGTCGCTGACCCTGGCCAACCCAAAGACCATCGCGTTTTTCCTCGCCCTGCTGCCTACCGTGGTGCGGCTGGATGCATTGACCCTCTCCGGGTTTCTCTCGATTGCGCTCGTCATTTGCGTCGTGCTGCCGCTGACGCTGTTCTGTTACGTGTGGCTGGCGACGCATACCCGGAAGCTGTTTCGAAGCGCCCGCGCGCTGCGCACGCTGCATCGGGGCGCCGGAATCGCCATTGCCGGAGCGGCCGTGGCGATCGCGACACGTCAGTGACGGACCTGATTCACCTTACCCCGTCCCTATGAGCGCCGGTTCCGGCTCCCCGGCGCCCGAGCGCACGACACCGGCGGAACGCTTAAATACCCGGGCGGCGGGAATCGTCGGCCTCGCGGTGATGTGCAGCCGCGTCCTCGGGCTGGTCCGCGAGCAGGTCTGTGCGGCGCTGTTCGGTGGGGGCGGTGCGATGGATGCATTCACCGCCGCATTTCGCATTCCCAACCTGCTGCGTGACCTGTTTGCCGAAGGCGCGCTCTCGACCGCCTTCGTCACAACCTTCAGCAAGACAGCCGTGCGCAGCAATGACGGTGCCGCCTGGCGCCTGGCCAACAAGATCGCGACGATGGCGGCGGTCGTGCTGGGCGCACTGTGCGTGCTGGGAATCGTGTTCTCTCCGCAGCTGGTGGCGACGCTGGCGCCGGGCTTCAATGCGGACAAGGCCGCCCTGACCGTCACGCTGACCCGCATCATGTTTCCGTTCATTTTGCTGGTGTCGCTGGCGGCGCTGGTCATGGGCATGCTCAACGCCAAGAACGTGTTTGGCATGCCGGCGATGGCCTCGAGCTTCTTTAATATGGGCTCGATCGTCGGGGGCGTGGTCTTAGGCTATTGGCTGGATCCGCACTTTGGACCCCTGGCGCTGTACGGACTGGCCATCGGCACGCTGATCGGTGGCGGATTGCAGTTGTTCGTGCAGTTGCCGCACCTGCATCGGCTGGGCTTTCGCTTCCACGCCGATTTCAACTGGCGGGATCCGGGGGTCGCCGCGGTGCTCTCGCTGATGGGCCCCTCGGTCATTGCCGCCAGCACCACGCAGTTCAATGTGCTGGTCAATTCGATCTTCGCCTCCCACCTGGGTGACGGGCCCATCTTCTGGCTGGCCATCGCCTTCCGCCTGATGCAGCTCCCCTTGGGACTGTTCGGGGTGGCGCTGGGCACCGTCACGCTCCCGCTCCTCTCGCGACTGGCGGCGACCGGCAATCGGCCGGCCTTCCGGAACGAGCTCGCGCGCGGCATGCGCTTTGCCTTCATGCTGACCATTCCGTGCACGGTGGGCCTGGTGTTGCTGGCCGAGCCCATCGTGTCGGTGCTCTATCAGCACGGCCGTTTCGACGCACACCAGACCTCCGAAGCCGCCGGCGCGCTGCGCTATTACGCGATCGGCCTGGGCGGGTACGCTGCGCTCAAGGTGCTCGTCAACGCCTTTTACGCCCTGGACCAGCGGCGCACTCCCATGTACGTGAGTTTCTTCGCGGTGGCGCTCAATCTGCTGCTCAACTGGATATTTACCCGCCAGCTGGGTTGGGGACACCGGGGCCTGGCCTTCTCGACCGGGTGCGTAGCGACCTTCAATTTCCTGATCCTGTACGCCCTCATGCACCGACATCTGAAACGGCTGGAAACGAGGCGTATGTCGGCCCTGTTGCTCAAGGTGGCCCTCGCCTCCGGGGCGTTGGGGCTGGTGTGCTGGAGCGCCCAGCGCTGGTTGTTTCTCGACTGGGCGCAGCTGACTTTCGGCCTGCGCCTTGCCGGGCTGCTGCTGACAATTGCGGCGGGAATCGTGGTTTTTATAGGCTGCGGAACGTGGCTCCGGATTGAGGAAATGCACGAGTTGACGAGTGCGTTGCGCCGCCGCGTTCGGCGGGCCTAAAGGCTGTTTCGGAATAAAATGGGACAATTACCTTGTCTTATGGGTCTTTTGTATCCTATACGGATCAATATCCGGTCTAACCGGGTTGCCGGCATTCGATGCTTTGCCGATGGCACTTGTTAAAGTTGGGGTAAGAGCCTGCCCATGAGCGATGACCCCAATAAGCTCGTCAGCGTTGAGCCCGACAGGGGGCTTGTGGGGTACACGCACCTTATCTACGGCTTGCACGCCAGCGCGGTGGTAACGGGCCTATTCGGCAGCTCCACGATCGCTGGGCGTTTTCTTTTTGGGCTCCCGTCCCTGCTGGCGGTCATCCTCAACTATGCGCGCCGTGCGCGGGTGCGGGGCACCTGGCTGGAGTCGCATTTCCAATGGCAGATCCACACCTTCTGGTACGCGCTGCTCTGGATAGCCGTCACTCTGCTGATCGGCGCGCCGTTGACGCTGATCCTCATCGGGGTCTATATCGTGATCTTGGGTTTCGCGATCGTGGGACTCTGGGTGGCTTACCGGGTAGTACGAGGATGGCTGAACTTGCGCGAACGGCATCCCATGTCGACATCCAAAACCGCGGCTCAGGCGCAGACATGAGCCGCCCGCTGCGATGGCTGCCGATGCTGATCTTATGCTCCGCCTGCGGCTGCGGGCAGAAAGGCGCCCTGTACCTGCCCGATGCGTCGCCCCAGGCGGTAAAAACCGCACCGGCCACCCCGGGAGCGCCTGCCCCGGCCGCGACCGTACCGCCTGCGACCGCACCGGCCGACGACCCGGCGCGACGCAAGACACCCACTGACCCGGAACCTCCTACGACTCCGTAAGGTTCGGCTTGTCCTCCACCCGGTCAACGACAGCGGCCGCGCTCGGCATGGGCACCCCGATCAGTTCGATCGTGGGATTCCGTAACAGCACTTCGGGTCCCTGATCACCGCGCAAGCGCAGCAGGGCCGGAAACTCCGCGCGCGGAAATATCGCGGGCAACCCCCGCCCGCCACCGTATTGCGCCGCGACGATGGATCGGGGACTTCTGCGCCAGGTGTCGGCGAGACGCTGCAGGTCCGCACTGCTGACCGCCGTCTGGCTCGGCGAACAGCAGGAGCGCCGCTGAGCAACTTCCCGGCAGACTCACGATGCCGGCGCGTATCGAGGCGGCGATGCCCTCGCTCCATTCCCGATTGACCACCAGCGATACCGGCAAGCGTCCAAGGGCCGGGGCAATCTCGGCCGCCTGGGCTCCGAGCACCACGCTGACCGCATGGCCGGCAATCGCCGTCGCACGGCTCAACAGCAGGGGGAATGAGCCCGTGCCCTGATCGGGCGCGGACTGCGCGTGCGGAACTTTGCGTGAACTCACGTTGGCCGCGAGCACGATGATCTGCATTTCCGCAGGTGTTCATGCGGGCTCCGCTATCCTGGCGCCGCGCCGTGTGCGGCTCAAGATCACTATACTGCAGCGGCAGAGGGCGCTAAATGATTCCGCAACCGAAACTCATCCTGGTCGACGGCTCTTCCTACCTGTACCGGGCCTTTCACGCGCTCCCGCCGCTGAGCAGTTCGCGTGGGGAGCCGACCGGGGCCGTGCACGGTGTGCTCAACATGCTCAATAAGTTACTGCGCGACTATCCGGGCACGACCGTGGCCGTGGTGTTCGATGCGCCGGGGAAGACCTTCCGCGACGATCTGTTCGCCGAGTACAAGGCCCACCGGCCGCCGATGCCCGATGATCTGCGGGCGCAGATCGAACCGCTCCTGCAGGCGGTGACCGGCATGGGGCTGCCGATGCTGCGTCTTTCCGGGGTCGAGGCCGACGATGTCATCGGCACGCTGGCCACCCGATCTGCCGAGGCCGGCGAGCAGGTGCTGATCTCGACCGGCGATAAGGACATGGCGCAGCTGGTCAATGAGCGCATCACGCTGATCAACACGATGAATGATTCGGTGCTGGATCGCGCGGGCGTCAAGGCGAAATTCGACGTCTTTCCGGAACAGATTATCGATTACCTGGCGCTGGTCGGTGACAGCTCCGATAACATCCCGGGGATCGACAAGGTCGGCCCGAAGACCGCCGCGAAGTGGCTCAATGCCTACGGCACCTTAGACGCGCTGCTCTCGCGTGCGGCCGAGATTCCCGGAAAGGTCGGCGACAACCTGCGCGCCGGCATGGACATCGTCGCGCTCTCGCGCCAGCTCGCCACGATCCGCTGCGATGTTCCGCTGGATCTGGACGATTCGAGCCTGGTGCGCAAGCCCACCGGACGTAGCCGCGTCTGCGCGAACTGTATACGCGCCTGGAAATGCGTTCCTTCCTCAGGCAGCTTGATGGCGGCCAGCGGTGCAGCGCCTGCGTCTTCCGACGTCACGACCCAGAGCGCGGCAACCGCTCTGCGGCCGCAGCCCCTGCAATCCCCGCAGCCGATCTCATTGAGCGTCAGTACACCTTGATCTCGGACTGGACGCAATTTCTTGCGTGGTGCGAACGCCTGGCGCGCGCGCCGCTGTTTGCCTTCGATACGGAAACCACCGGCCTCGATTACATGCAGGCGCAGATTGTCGGTGTGTCCTTCTGTGTCGAGCCCGGCCGCGGCGCCTACGTGCCCGTGGCGCATAACTACGCCGGAGCACCCGAACAGCTCGACCGAACGCGTGTCCTCACGGCCCTGCGGCCGCTCCTCGAAGACCCGGCCCACGCCAAGGTGGGCGCGCACATGAAATTCGACACGCACGTGCTCGCCAATCATGGCATCACGTTGCGGGGCCAGCGCTACGACACGATGCTTGAATCCTACGTGCTCAACAGCACCGCGACCCGCCACGACATGGATTCGATGGCCACCAAGTACCTGGGCCTGAAAACCATTCACTTTGAAGACGTGGCCGGCAAGGGCGCCAAGCAGATCAGCTTCGATCAGGTGAGCGTCGAGACCGCCGCGGAATACGCGGCCGAAGACGCGGATATCACGCTGCGTCTGCACCGGCACCTGTGGCCACAGCTTGAGGCGGTGCCGGCGCTGGCGCGGCTCTACGAGGAAATCGAGCAGCCCCTGGTCCCGGTGCTGCAGCGTATGGAACGCGGCGGCGTGCTCATCGACCGGGCGATGCTGCGGCAGCAGAGCATCGAACTCGGCGCCCGTCTGGAGGAGCTGCGCGCCATCGCGCAGCGCGAGGCCGGACAGGACTTCAACGTCGAATCACCGCGGCAACTTCAGCAGATTCTGTTCGAGAAGTTAAAGATCCCGGTGTTGCGCAAGACGCCCACGGGCCAGCCTTCCACTGCCGAGGACGTGCTCGAGGAACTGGCCGGCGAGCATGCCCTGCCCCGCTTGATCCTCGAATACCGAGCGCTCGCGAAACTGCGATCGACCTACACGGACAGACTCCCCGAGCAGATCGATTCGATCACCGGACGGGTGCACACCTCCTATCACCAGGCGGTCGCCGCCACCGGGCGGCTGTCTTCCACCGACCCGAATCTGCAGAACATTCCGATCCGCAGCCCCGAGGGGCGTCGGATCCGCCAGGCATTCATCGCGCCGCCGGGCCAGATACCTGGTATCGGCCGATTATTCGCAGATCGAGCTGCGCATCATGGCGCACCTTTCCGGAGACGAAGGGCTGCTGCGAGCCTTCGCTGCGGACCAGGACATTCACCGCGCGACGGCCGCTGAAGTTTTTGCGGTCGCCCCCGATCAAGTCAGTGCAGACCAGCGCCGCTCCGCGAAGGCCATCAACTTTGGCCTGATCTACGGTATGTCGGCCTTCGGCCTGGCGCGCCAGCTCGGCATCGAGCGTTCCGCCGCCTCCACGTACGTCGAACTTTATTTTGCGCGTTACCCCGGCGTGCGCCGTTACATGGACAGCACGCGCGAGCGCGCCAAGCGCGACGGATACGTGGAGACGGTGTATGGGCGACGCCTGTACCTGCCGGAAATCAACTCAAGCAACCGCCAGCTCCAGCAATACGCCGAACGCAGCGCCATCAACGCACCGATGCAGGGCACCGCGGCGGACATCATCAAGCGCGCGATGTTGGAGGTGGACTCCTGGTGCCAGCAGCCGGGAATTGCTGCGCGTCTGCTCATGCAGGTGCACGATGAACTGGTGCTCGAAGTGAGCGAGGACTTTCTGGAGGAGGCCACGGCGAAAGTTCGAAGCCTTATGGCGAATGCCGCCACGCTCCATGTGCCTCTCAGGGTCGATGTGGGACACGGACTGAACTGGGGCGAGGCGCACTAGAGCGCGGCGGGTGCCTCAGGCGTCTCTATCAGCCGACACTGACGGAACTTGTGGACGGCCGGCTGTATAGTGAACCCACATCAGAGCGCGTTGCGCTCAGCAAATTCGAGGTGATCACCATGTTGCGGCGAATCCTTACGACTTGCGCGGCGCTCGGAATGTGTGCGGCCACGGGCAGCGCGTTTGCGGTCGAGCGGGGCTTTTACCTGGGCGCCGGATTGGGTCAGTCCGACAGCGGCCTGCACAACGGCAATATCAACTACTCGGACAGCGATCTGGGCTACAAGGTGATTGCCGGCTTTCGCCCGCTCAAGCTCCTGGCGGTTGAAGTGAACTATGTGGATCTGGGCAACACCAACTCCAACGGTGTTGAGGCCAAAACCCGGGCGCTGGACGGGTTCGTCATGGGTTTTCTGCCGTTGCCGGTCGTCGATATCTACGGAAAAGTGGGCCTGGTCAACTGGAAGACCGACTCTTCCTCGCCGAGTTTTTCGGTCAGTCACAACGGCAATGATTTCGCCTACGGCGTGGGCGCGCAGCTGCACTACGGCGCTCTGGCCGCAAGGCTCGAATTCGAGGGCTTCGACGTCCAGCAGGCTTCCACGCCGACACTGCTCTCACTCGGGGTCACCTGGACCTTTTTATAGCTCCCGACTCACTCGGCGGGAACTATCCAAACCGGGGATACTCCTACTCTACGTGAGTGCGATAGAAGCGCTCCCCGCTCCCTCCCTAAGCGGGCTGATACGCCCCGGTGGCCAATTTCCCCCCAAGTACGGCCACCGGGGCTATTTTTTAAGCCACTGATTCAATTGTGCTCGCGCATGTTCGAGCCCCGTACCGTCCACGGCGGAAAAGGCCTGCACCGTGGCGCGCCCCGCCAGCCCATGCTGCGCCGCGGCCAGCGTACGGTTAAGTTCGGCGCGCTTTAGCTTGTCCGCCTTGCTCAGCAGCACGTGCACCGGACAGTCGGCCAAGGCCGCCCACGCGATCAAATCCTCATCGCGCGCATGGACCCCTCGACGGCTGTCAACCACCAGAAACAACCCGCGCAGTGCCGCGCGCCGGCTCAATGCCGTCGTCATGGATTCCCACGAGGCCCGTTCTTCGGCACCGGCTGCCGCGTAACCGTAGCCGGGCAGATCAACGATTCTGCGGCCGGGGGTGAGTTCGAAAAAATTCAACAGCCGGGTGCGTCCCGGCGTCTTGCTGATTCGCGCCAGGGCGCGCCGGCCGGTCAGTGCATTGAGCGCACTGGACTTGCCCGCGTTGGATCGGCCCGCAATGGCCACTTCGGCGCCCAGGTCCGGGGGAAAGTGACTCTCATGCGCCGCGCTTAATAGAAGGTCGGCCTGATGATAAGTGCTCATGTGTAGCGGCAGGCCTGCAATGCGGCGGGACGGGAATTGCCTAGTGTACAATTCCCGGCCTTGTTGGCACGGATAACCCCATGACTGCGACAATTCGCCTGGCCTGCTGCCTGCTCACCCTGTGTGCGGCGTCCATTTCCTGGTCAAAAGGTTCGGCGGAGGCGGGCGCGGCCTTGTCCGGCACCTGCCTGGCCTGTCACGGCGCCAACGGCAACAGTACCAACGCCGAATGGCCCAATCTCGCCGGTCAGAATGCCGCCTATATCGAACACCAGCTGCACTTGTTTCACGACGGCAAGCGCACCGGGAAGATGGGCGATACGTCCGCCTCGATGATGCCGCCCATGGCCGCACCGCTCACCGACCAGAATATCGAAGACGTCGCGGCCTACTACTCGCAGCAAACTCCGGCAGGACTGGAAGCCGATCCTTCCTACTGGCAGGCCGGACAGAAGCTGTACCGCAACGGCGATCGCGCGCGCGGAATTCCGGCCTGCGCGGCCTGCCACGGCCCGTCCGGTCGCGGGAATCCCGCGGCCGGTTACCCGGCCCTGCGCGCGCAACATTCCGTGTACCTGATCAAGCAGCTCAACGCCTACAGCAGCGACGTGCGCTATGGAAAAAATGAGCACGGTGCGAGCTTCGGGGGCGATAACGCGCAGATCATGCACACCATCGCGGGGCGCCTCAACGATGAGGACATGCGCAATGTGGCTTCGTACATCCAGGGTATGCGCTGATATGAAACATTTCACAGCCCTCGTTTCGATTGCGATCATGATGCTCGGTGCGTGCTCAAAAGCGCCCGAATCCGCAAGCGTCGCCGCGCCAACCCCTTCCGCTCCGGTGAGTGCGCCGCCGGCTCCGGCACCCGAAGCGGCCGCGCCCACCCCGGCTCCTGCACCGAAGGCCGCCGCCGCCGCGCCGGTGGAAGAATCGAAGCTCGAACGCGTGGCACCGCTCCCGGCGGCAGGCCAACTCCCCGCAGGCAAGTGGGTGGCGGGCGTCAACTATCGGCCACTGGTTCCGGCCCAGCCGACCGATGCGGCCCCCGGCAAGGTCGAGGTCGTGGAAGTATTCTGGTACGGGTGCCCGCACTGCTACGCGCTCGATCCCTTCATCGAGAGCTGGCGCAAGACCAAGCCGGCGTATATCGAATTCAAGCGCGTGCCGGTCACCTGGCAGGCGGTCCATCAATCGCACGCAAAACTCTTCTACACGCTCCAGGCCCTCGGCAAGGAAGAAGCCCTGCATGCGGCCGTGTTTGCCGAAATGCACGACAAGAAGAACTACATGTACATGCAGGGCGACGACAAGGAAACCTTGCACGCGCAAGTCGCTTTTGCCAAGGCGCACGGCATCAGCGAGGCGGATTTCACCAACGCCTACAATTCCTTCACGGTGCAAACCGACATGGCGAAGGCCGATGATCTCGTGCACCGCTATCACGTGGATGGCGTACCGCTCCTGGTGATCAATGGCAAGTACGTCACCGATGTCAACATGGCCGGCAGCCAGGCCAACGTCATGACCATCGTCAGCGATCTCGCCGCCAGCGAAAAGAGCCACTGAACCCGCGCGCCGCCGGCGCCGCCTATGCTTAACCGTTACGTGCTGCAGGGCCAGGGCCTGGTGAGCGTCAGCAACGCGGCGTTGAGCGATACGTTGTGGATCGATCTGTTCGAGCCCACTCCGGAAGAGGAACACACGGTCGAAGCCGAATGCGGCATCGACGTCCCGACTCGCGAAGAGATGCGCGAGATCGAAACCTCCAACCGCCTGTACGAGGAGGACGGCGCGGTCTACCTGACCTCGACGATCGTCACCAAACTCGATTCGGACCTGCCGCAGAACTCGCAGGTCACCTTTATCCTCAAGGACGGTCGGCTGATCACGAACCGCTATATCGACGGCATGCCGTTCCGGCGCTTTGTCAGCTATGCCGAACGACACGGGCCCAGCTGCGCCTCGGGTTCCGCGGTGCTGGCGGGCCTGATCGAGGCCATCATCAACCGCGTGGCGGATGTCGTCGAGCGCGTCAGCGCCGACCTGGATTCCATATCGGCCGAGGTGTTTACACGTCCGACGCGACGCCGGCGTGGTCGCGCCCGCAACTTTCAGATCGTGCTTGAACGAATCGGTCAAAGCGGGGAGCTGATTGCCAAAACGCGTGAGAGCCTGGTCAGCCTGGGCCGGGCGCTGGCATTCGTGCAGCAGGCCACCTCGGTCAACCTGACGAACGACGTGCGCACAAGGCTTCGCACCCAGGCGCGCGATGTCATCGCCATGAGCGATCATGCCTCGTTTCTGGGCACCAATGTCTCATTCATTCTCGATGCCACGCTCGGCATGGTCAACATCGATCAGAACAACATTCTCAAGATCTTCTCGGTGGTCACCGTATTCCTGCTGCCCCCCTCGGTCATAGGCGCCATCTACGGGATGAATTTCGATCACATACCCTGGGCGCATGAATCGTGGGGATTTATGGCGGCGCTTGGGCTGATGCTGGCATCGGCGCTCATCCCGTATCTGTTTTTCAAGCGTCGCCGCTGGTTGTAGCCGCCCATCGCGCCCACCGTCCTGTTCAGGTAATCTGCTACTTCACCGCGCCCGTAGCTCAGCTGGATAGAGTACTGCCCTCCGAAGGCAGGGGTCGTGAGTTCGAATCTCGCCGGGCGCGCCAACGAATCAACCACTTATGCTCTCGAGTAGGGTCGATGATTTCCGCGCTGGATCTGACCTTAGGGGACGAATTATTTCCCGCCCGGCTACGGTGGGATTTGGCTCCGCATTCGTGCGAAGAGCTGCTGGCACTGCTCCCTTACCGCGGGGAAGTCGTTCACGCGCGTTGGAGCGGTGAGGCGGTGTGGTCGCCACTTGGCTCCGCGTGGCCGCGGGATTCTTTCTTGGCAAGGGAGAATTCGACTCAACGCCCCAAGATTGGCGAGCTCCTCCTTTACGCGGGCGAACTCAGCGAACCGGAACTGCTGATCCCCTATGGGGTCTGCTGTTTCGCAAGTAAGGCGGGCCGTCTTGATGGCAATCCAGTCCTAACCATCGAGGAGCGCCTCGATCGGCTAGCCGGTATTGGCAACGACATCCTGCGGCGCGGAGCACTGAAACTGTGCTTGCAAGTCGCGAACCGCTTTTGAGATAACGGTGCAACGTGCTCAGCCATGATTCGACCGCTGATCCTCGCATCGGATTCACGCGATCAGCATCCAGGCGCTGGGTAAAGTGGAGCGCTCGCCGCGTTGAAATTGCGGACCGGTGCCTGACTCGGCGGCAATATCCATTCCGCGCAGCTGATATTTTTGGCAGGCTAGTACTGTCTAGCTGAATGGAGCCGGGCAGGATGGACAAATTACCGCTCTGGCTGTTGCTGGCGACGCTCTCGGTGGGCATCCTCGGGGCCGAGCCGCTGCGCGTCATGGACGCGACAAGATGGCGCGAGGATCTGGCCGTACTGCGCGAGCAAATGCCAAAGGTTCACGGCAACCTTTTCCATACGATGTCCCGCGAGCAATTTGACAGCGCACTCGATGCGCTGGAAGAGGCATTGCCCGGATTGACCGCAAGCCAAGTGAAGATCCGGATCTTGCGGCTGGTCGCGATGGTCAACGACGGCCACACCAGGGTTCCATTGGAAACCTTGGGAAACCAGGTCTTTCCAGTGAGATTGCACTTCTTTGGCGATGGTCTCTACGTAGTCTCGGCCGACAAGGCCTATGCAGCCATCGTTGGCGGCAAGGTAAAGAGGATAGGCTCGCTTTCCGTGGACGATGCATACGCGGCGGTGCGTCCACTGGTATCCGTCGACGCGGAAAATGAGGGCCGACGAAGGTTCCTGGCGGTTAATTTTCTGGTCGTCCCGGAGGTCTTGCAGGCGATTGGAGCAACCAGGAGCATTGACGTCGTGGATCTCGCCGTGGATAAGGGGGGTCGAGAGTCGACAGCCGAGCTGTCGGCCCAACCAGCTGCTGCGTTGAACGAATACGCCTGGCCGCTGGAGCCGCGGACTTGGCTGGATGTGCGAGAGCACGCGAATGGCACGCTGCCGCTCTGGCTGCGGCATCCTGACCAGCACTATTGGCATGCCTTCCTGGATAATCACAGAACGCTGTATGTCCAGTACAACCAAGTTCAGGATGAACCGGGAGGCGAGCCGATCTCCAGATACTTTCCGCACCTCTTTAGAGAAGCCGACGCAAGGAGAGTCGAGCGTCTGGTCATCGATGTACGCCTGAATGGCGGCGGCAACAACGAACTAAATCGGCCGATCTGGCAAGCGCTTATTAAGAGCGAGCGCCTCAATCAAAAGGGAAAACTGTGGGTGATCATTGGGCCGAAGACGTTTTCCGCCGCAATGAATTTCGTGGACGATATGGAGGCCAACACAAACGCTACTTTTGTGGGCGAACCGACCGGCGAGACACCGAACATGTGGGGCGACCCAGTCAGCATAGAGCTGCCCAATAGCGGCATCGTCGTGCGCACGTCTACGCTTTGGTGGCAAATGGCCGACCCACGTGACAAGCGCCCGTATCGCACCCCGGACATTCCTGTGGAAATGAAATTTTCGGATTACGCAAACAATATCGATCCGGTGTTGGACGCCATCCTCAACGCCGGTGCGCCGGCAGTCAGCCCTGAGGCGCGCCGCCAACAGAAATAGTCCGACGGCCTGGCTCGCTACGGCGCATGAGTTGCAGGCTTTGTCATGTAGAAATCAATTCGTTGGCAATGCCGCTCATTACGCCGTCATTACGAAGACAGCTTCTCAAGTCGTCGCATTGTCTCCAAATCCAGGTTTTGGTAAAACATCCTGGCCAGCAGCACACTGAAATCCTGATATAACTCGAAGACCGGACGCCGCACGATGAGGGCGTCTTTTCACAGGACGGACGCCACCATGCATGCTAATCGCTACCTTCTCGCGCTATCGCTTGTGTGCAGCGCCGTCGCACACGCCGCTACAGACCCGTTGCCCTCGTGGAATGACGGGGCCAGCAAGCAGGCCATCGTCCAGTTTGTCGAGAAGGTGACCGACCAGAAGTCGGCATCTTTCGTGCCTCCGGGTGAACGCATCGCCACCTTCGACAACGACGGCACGCTGTGGAGCGAGCAGCCCATGTACTTCCAGGCTTTCTTCATCTTTGATCGCATCAAAGCACTCGCTGCGCAGCATCCGGAGTGGAAGAGCCAGGAGCCGTTCGCATCGGTGCTCAGAGGTGATGTGAAGGGGGCTCTCGCCGGGGGCGAAGAAGGATTGGTCGAGATGGCCATGGCGACGCATGCGGGAATGACCACCGAGGAATTCGAGACGATCGTGACGGACTGGATCACGACGGCCAAGCATCCCAAGACCGGCAAGCTCTACACCGAGATGGTCTACCAACCGATGCTCGAACTTATGGGCTACCTCAAGGCGAACGGGTTCAAGCCCTACATCGTCTCGGGGGGCGGGGTCGAGTTCATTCGCCCATGGGCGGAACGGGTCTACGGGATCCCGCCCGAGCACGTGATTGGAAGCAGCATTCTGACAAAATTCGAGATGCGCGAGGGCAAGCCTGTGCTGGTGCGACTCCCTAAGATCGACTTCGTGGACGACAAGGAGGGCAAACCGGTCGGCATACAGATGCGCATCGGCCGCCGCCCGATCGCGTCCTTTGGAAATTCGGACGGCGACCTGCAGATGCTCGAGTGGACGGCCGCCGGTCCGGGCCCCCGATTTTGCCTTTTCGTTCGCCATACCGACGCGGTACGCGAATGGGCGTACGACCGCACTTCGAGCATTGGCCGTCTCGACAAGGGACTGGATGAAGCTCAGAGCAAGGGCTGGACGGTGGTGGACATGAAAAAGGACTGGAAGGTCATCTACCCATTCGAGTCCACGCAAGCCAAACCGCAGTCCAATTATTAGTAACTTGGGAGACGTGGCGGAGAGCTCGTGGGCAACCGCGCGCCTAACAAAAGGAACGGGGAAGTGGGCCCAGGATTGGGGAACCACCGCCCGCCCCGCACACATCCGCTATAATCGCGCCCGATTCCTGGCCACCCATTGGACCGCCCGTGAGCAAACACGACACCCATTTCTTCAATAATTTCAGCATTGTCATCGGTGGACTGATCGTCATCGCCCTTTTGATTTTTGCCCTGGCGCGTACCGTGTCCGGACGAACCCAGGAACCTCAGACCTATTCCGACCCAAAATACGTCGCCGCCGTGACCGAGCGCATCAAGCCCTTCGTGCGCGTTGCGGTCGCCGGCGCGGACAACTCCGCGCTCAAGATCGAAGCGGCGCCTCAGGCGAGCACCGTGTCGCTCGCAACGCCCAAGGACGGTCCGGCTCTCTATGAAGCGGTTTGCAAGACCTGCCATGCGACCGGCCTGATGGGCGCACCAAAGTTCGGCGATCACGCCGCCTGGGGTCCTCGCATTGCCGAGGGCAAGCCGACGCTCTATATGCACGCCCTGAAAGGATTTACCGGCAAGGTCGGGGTCATGCCCGCCAAGGGCGGTCGCACCGATCTGAACGATGACTTGATCAAGTCAGGCGTCGATTACATGGTGTCCAAGAGCGAGTGAGCGGCCGGTAGACGTTGTGGGCCGGGGATTCGGCCCAGCGCCCTTGATGATTTCGTTTGAGGCGATTCTTGCCCAAGCCGGTCGATTGCCTGGGCCTATTGTATCACTATTGGGACAATAAAATATTCAAAGGCGGACAGAGACTGCCGGGCATTCTCACGCGCCGGGTGGCTGCTGCATCTTTTCCAGGCGCTGTTCAAGGTCCAGAAGGCGTGCCTCCAGCTGGGCGATGCGCTGCCGGGAACGCTCCAGCACCTTGGCCTGAACGTCGAATTCAGTGCGAGTCGCCAGATCAAAACGGCCCGCGGCCCCCTGCAGGGCCGCACGAAAATTAGACTCGAGTTCCGCGCGCATGCCGCTCAGTGCCGAGGGCAGGCCGGATACAAACTTCCGGGCCATTTCTTCGATGTTCATGGGATCCATGGCTCAACTCCATCCTGAGACGCGCCAGCGAGTTCTATAGGCCGCGCAATGTCAGGATACGCGCAATGACGCACTGCCGGAACGAGGCCTTTTACACCTCATTATTAGAACCGGCGTAGGCCGGGCGCTGTCAAATCGGGAAGCCGCTAAACACGTTGCGGCCAAAGGCCATTAATTTGTGATCCGCCTCACCTTTATGGTCAACCATAACGCTGATACTCTCGGACTCATCGCGGGAGGCTCTAGAGATGCGGTATCCGACGGCCCTGTCCCTGGTCATCGCAGCGCTGTGTGCGAGCGGCGCCGTGGGCGCAGGCGACATCTATTGCAATAACCAGGGTCGTGATTGCAGCGACCGGCCGAGTCCGAATGCGACCGTCGTGCACATCAACAGCACGCCCTCCTCCGCCAGCAACGATTCCGCACCGACACCTGATGCGGGCGCCAAGCCACCCGTGGATGCGAATGCCGATGCGCGGCTCAAGGACTACGAAACGCGCAAAACCGTGCAGAAAGACGTCGCCGCGGTACGGGCGGGCCAGTGCAAAGAGGCTCAGGACAAGTACCAGAAGGCCGTCGCGGCGCGACGCGTTTACCGCCTGAACAAGGCCGGCGAGCGCGAGTACCTGTCCGATGCGGAGATGGAGCAGGCGCGCGTGAGTGCCAAAGAAGAAGTTGATCGGACCTGCGGCGCCGCCGCTTCCCCTCCGGCCTCCGCTCCCGCCTCCTAAGTAACGGTTCGCACCGCACCTGCGCTGCCTGCTAAATTGCACGGGCGGCAACGGGAGCGGCACGATCATGCGAACGGGATTCGTCGGCTTAGGCGCCATGGGCACCTCCATGGCCCGAAACCTCCATCGGGCAGGCCTGCTCCATGGCGTGTGGAACCGGAGCGCTGATAAGGCGAAGTCCCTGGCCGCCGAATTAAACTGCGCCGCACCCCCGGAGCTGGGCACGTTGGCACGCGAGTGCGACGTGGTGGTGATCTGTGTGTCGGCCGACCGCGATGTGCTCTCGCTCGTGGCGGCGATGTCCCCGGCCCTGCGCAAGGGCTCGATCGTCATCGACTGCTCCACAGTAGGGGCCGATACCGCACGCACCGCCGGAGAACAGCTCGCGGCGCGTGGGGTCGATTTTCTCGATGCGCCGGTCAGCGGCGGTGTCGAGGGCGCCGCAAAAGGCACGCTCGCGATCATGGTCGGTGGACAGGAGAGTGTCCTTGAGCGGGCCCGGCCCGTGCTCGCGGCCATGGGGGCCACCATCACGCACTTCGGCCAGCATGGCAGCGGGCAGGCGGCCAAGGCCACCAACCAGATCATGGTGGCGGGAATCATCCGCGCCGATGCCGAGGCGATGGCCTTCGCGGCGGCTCACGGCCTGGATCTGGGCAAAGTGATCGGCACGCTCGGCCAGGGCGCGGCCGCCAACTGGTACCTCACCCATCGCGGAGCGAACATGGAGCGGGGTACCTATCCGCCCGGGTTTCGCGTACGGCTCCACCAGAAAGACCTGAACATCTGCCACGAGATGGCGCGCGCCCGCGGCGCCGAGCTCCCCGTGGTCGAGGCCACCCTGGCCGACTACGCCCAGCTCATCGCGGCGGGCCACGGCGATGAAGACATCTCGGCGATCTACCGCCTCAAGAGGGCGCTGTTCGCAGACCCCGCAGCGAGCTGACCATGGCCCGCCGCGCCAGCACCGATACCCGCTCGCTGAATTTGCCGGACTTCTGCGCCGCGCGGGCGGTCCTGGCCGTGGTGTTGATCGTGACACTGACCGCCATCGTTCTTGCGGTCGCCCGCCAGAACAGCGGGCTGAGTTTCTGGCTCGATCTGGCGCGCAGCTCGTTGTTCCTGCTCTGGGCAGGCATGGGCAGTGCCGCCGCCCTGTGCCTGCTGCGCACGCACCTGGCTCAACTTTCTCTGCCCCTCGCCAGCGCTCTGGCGCTGGGCAGCGTTCTGGTGGTCATTTCGCTGGTTTCTCTCGGTGTGCTTTGGCTCGGGAGCAGTGCGCTGCTCGGGCCTCGCGCCTCCAATCTTTTGCTGCCGGTCGCGCCTTCCGGCTTCTTTGCCGCCAGTCTCGGGATAGGCGCGATCGTCGGCGCACTCGCGTTGCGGTATTTCTACGTCACGGGCGAATGGCGCCGCAATGTCGAACTGCAGGCGCGGGCCCGGGTGCGCGCATTGCAGGCGCGGATCCGCCCGCACTTCCTGTTTAACAGCATGAACACCATCGCCGCGCTCACGCGGAGCGACCCGGCGCGAGCCGAGGAAGCCGTGGAGGATCTGGCCGATCTGTTCCGCGCCAACCTGAACGAGAAACGAAGCAGCATCACCCTGAAAGAAGAACTGGAGGTCGCCCGGATCTACCAGCGCATCGAGCAACTGCGGCTCGGGGAACGCCTGCACGTGATCTGGGACGTGGCCGAACTGCCCATGCGCGCGCTCGTCCCGGGGTTGCTGATGCAACCCCTGCTCGAGAACGCGATCTACCACGGCATCGAACCGCGCCCGGCCGGGCGGCACCGTGACCGTCAGCGGCGCGCTCGATGGCGATCTGATCAATCTAACGGTCCGCAACCCTCTGCCCCAAGCGGGCGAAGAGGCGCATTCCGGCAATCGCGTCGCGCTCGATAATATTCGAGAGCGCATGGATTTGATCTATCCGGGCCGCTCATCGGTCGAAGCGAACCGGATCGGCGATGAGTACCTGGTGCGGCTGCGCTTCCCGTACATCGAGGATACGGAGCGCAGCTTGTCGCTATGACCCAGCGCGTGCTGATCGTGGATGACGAGCCGCCCGCACGCGAACGGCTCAGGCGCCTGGTGGGTGAGCTTGGCGACATCGAAGTGCTGGCCGAGGCGGCCACGGGCGAGCAGGCGGTGCGTCTTGCGGGCGAGCTTCATCCGGATGTCGTGCTGCTCGATGTCCGGATGCCCGGAATGAATGGGCTGGAGGCGGCGCGCCACATGGCACTCCTGCCCGAGCCGCCCGCGGTGGTCTTTACCACCGCCTATGACTCCTACGCCGTGGAAGCCTTCGATGCGCAGGCGGTCGGTTACCTGCTCAAGCCGATACGGGCCGAGAAACTCGGCGCGGCCCTGCGGCGCGCGGCGCGGCTCGCGGGCCAGCAGCTCGCGAGCATTGCCGCGGGCGACCCGAGCTTGCGGCGCGTACGCACGTGGCGGCCCGGCTCGGCGATCAGGTGCGCCTGATTCCGGTGCCCGACATCTACTATTTCGCCGCCGATCAGAAGTACACCACCGTGCGGCACCACGGCGGGACCGACCTGATCGAGGATCCGCTGCGCACACTCGAGGAAGAGTTCTCATCGCTCTTCGTGCGCGTGCACCGCAACGCACTGGTCAGTATCAGCCATCTGGCCGCGATCGAGCGCGATGCGCAAGGCCAGTATCACGTGATCCTGCGGGACATCAACGAGCGTCTGGCGGTAAGCCGGCGGCTGGCGGGCGAGTTGCGGGAGAGGTTTCGGCTCTAGGCGCACTTGGGGGAGATCGATGGGTCCGCAAGAAAATGTCCCGGCACTGGACGATGACGTGAAGGTGCTGCACGAGATGGGTTATGCGCAGGAACTTTCGCGCCGCCTGAGCCGTTTCTCGAATTTTGCCATCTCCTTTTCGATCATCTGCATCCTGTCCGGGGCCGTCAACTCGCTCGCTCAGGCCACCTCCGGGGCGGGCGGCGCGGCGCTGGGTCTTGGCTGGCCGCTGGGCGTGATGATGTCGGGCATGTTCGGGCTCGCCATGGCGCAGATCGCCTCGGCCTTCCCGACCGCCGGAGGCCTCTATCACTGGGGATCGATACTCGGCAACCGGTTTACCGGATGGCTGACGGCGTGGTTCAACCTGCTGGGACTGATCACCGTGCTGGGCGCGATCAATGTCGGCGCCTACTATTTTTTCCTCGGCGCCTTCGGTCCGCTTCTCCATTGGACCGATTCGATGTGGACGCTGATCGCGTTCATCAGCGTGCTCGGCGGCGCGCAGGCCCTGATCAACCATTACGGCATCTCCCTGACCGCGAAGCTCACCGACTTTTCCGGTTACCTGATCTTTGCCACCTCCACGTTGCTGGCCGTCGTGTGCTTCGCCTGTGCCCGCCACTACGATTTTTCACGCCTGTGGACCTTCACCAACTACTCCGGCGCGGCGGGCGGGAATGTCTGGCCCCGGGTCAGCGGCGGGTGGATCTTCCTGCTCGGATTGCTGCTGCCGATCTACACCATCACCGGTTACGACGCCTCGGCGCACACTTCCGAGGAAACGGTACAGGCGAGCGTGTCGGTGCCGCGCGGCATCGTCTCCTCGATCATCTGGTCGGGCGTGTTTGGCTACGTTTTCCTGGTGGCCTTCCTGCTGATGATCCCCGACATGGACGCGGCCGCCCGGCAAGGCTGGAACGTGTTCTTCTGGGCCATGGACCAGCGTGTGCCCTTTGCGGTCAGGGAAATTCTTTACGCGCTGATATTCCTGTCCCAGGTGCTGTGCGGGCTGGCGACGGTCACGTCCACCTCGAGGATGATCTATGCGTTCTCGCGTGATGGCGGATCTACCCGCCTCCCGGCTCCTGGCGCGCGTCTCGCCCACGCACCGGACCCCGAACGCGGCGATCTGGACCGGCGCAACGCTCGCGCTGCTGTTCGTCTGCGGCGCAAAGTTTCTCGAGGCGAGCGGCACGCCCGTCTACACCGTGGTCGTCTCCTGCACCGTGATCTTCCTTTTTTTCTCGTTCGCGATACCCATCGCGCTCGGACTGTTCGCCTATGGCGGGCCGCGCTGGCGCAAGATGGGGCCGTGGAACATGGGGCGCGCCGGCTACTCGCTGTTCGCCGTGCTGTCGATCGTTTCCATGGTGGTGATTTTCATCATCGGCGTGCAGCCTCCCAACGCGCTGGCCTTCGACGCCACGATCGGTTTCCTGCTGCTGACCGCGCTGGTCTGGTTCGCGTTCGAGAAACGTCGCTTCCGAGGGCCGCCCCTGGGCGAGAGGATTGCCCAGCGTCAGGCCGAGATTGCCGCCGCCGAAGCGGCCCTGGGCCGCGCCAGCGCCCTAGCGGATCGCACCGGCTCTGCGAACGGGCGGGCTGATCCCTCAGCACTTGATGCGTTCCATTTTTGGATCGTACAGGGGCCCCAGGTGGATCTGGCAGGGCACCGCGCTCGGTCGCCACCTCCAGCTCATAGCGCCCGGCGCGAAGATACTCTGGGCGTAACGCCCTCGGCGCGGCGCACGTAGCCGTAGCCGATGTTGGTCTTGAGCGTGTGCCCGTAGCCCCCGCTCCCAAGCCAGCCCACGCGCTCACCGTCCCGGTAGATGGTCTCGCGACCCAGCAGCACGAGTCTTCGGATCTTCCACGGTGAATGCGCACAGGGACTTCTTGAGCGGGGCGTCGCGCTGTGCCTGCAACGCCTCGCGACCGAGGAAGGGCGTAGCGCTCTTGAGCTTGACCGCCCAGCCCAGGCCCGCCTCGAAGGGCGTGTGATCGGGGCCGATGTCCGAGCCCCAGGCGCGATACCCCTTCTCCAACCGCAGGGATTCGATCGCGCGATACCCGGCATTGACGATGCCGAACTCGGCACCGGCCTGCATGAGCGCGCCGTAGACGGTCGATGCGAACTCCACCGGAATGTGGATCTCCCAGCCCAGTTCCCCCACGTAGGTGATGCGAAGCGCCAGCACCGGAGCCCCGGCCACCTGGAGAGGCCTTGAGCTGGCCAAACGGAAAAGCCGCGTGGCTGACATCGTCCCGGGTGAGCCGCTCGAGCACGCGGCGCGCACTCGGCCCCATCAGGGCCAGCACGGCGTAGGCGGAGGTCACATCGATCAGGCGCGCATCGAGTTCGGATGGGAGCTGGCGCGAGATCCAGTCGAAATCATGAGTGGCGAAGCCGGTGCCCGTGACGATGTAGTAGGCGTCCCGCTCGAGCCGCCCCACGGTCAGATCGCATTCGATGCCGCCCCGGGCATTGAGCATCTGCGTATAGATGAGACTGCCGACGGGCCTTGCGACCTCGTTGGCGCAGATCCAGCTCAGGGCGCGCTCAGCGTCGGGCCCGATGAGCTTGAATTTGGCAAATGAGCTCTGATCGAACACGCGCAACGCGCTCCCGGGTAGCCTGGTGTTCGCGCGCCACGGCCGCAAACCAGTTCGGCCGCGTAAAGCTGTACTCATCACGCCTCGCCTCGGTCCCGGTCGCAAACCAGTTCGGCCGTTCCCAGCCCAGTTTTTCCCCGAACACCGCGCCCTGCGACTTGAGCTGCTCGTAGAGTGGCGATCGCCGCAGCGGTCTTCCGCTCGCGTGCTCCTCGCCCGGCCAGGCGATCGTGTAATGCTTCCCGTACAGTTCCAGCGTCCGCCGGCGAACCCAGTCGATATCCCGGTGCGGCGACCCGAAGCGACGGATGTCCACCGGCCAGACATCGAAGGGCGCCTCGTTCCCCACGATCCACTCGGCGAGCACCTTGCCCGCGCCTCCTCCCGAGGCGATCCCGAAGGCGTTAAATCCCGCCCCGACGTAGTAGCCGACCAGGCCCGGGGCCGGTCCGATAATAAAGTTGCCGTCGGGCGTAAAACTTTCCGGGCCGTTGATGAGCTCCTTGACCCCGGCGCTGGCCAGCGCGGGCACGCGCGGCATCGCCAGATCGAGGATCGGCTGAAAATGATCCCAGTCCGGCGCCAGCAGCTGGAAATTGAAATTGTCCGGAAACCCGTCCATCGCCCAGGGCCTGCGGATTGGGCTCGTAGCCGCCCATGACCAGGCCGCCGACGTCTTCCTTGTAATAGGTGAGGCGGTCCGGATCGCGCAATGTCGGCAGGCCACGATCGATGCCCGGGATCGCATCGGTGATCAGGTACTGGTGCTGCACCGACACCAGCGGCACATTGACCCCCGCCATCGCACCGAGCTGCCGCGCCCACTGGCCCGCGCAGTTCACGATCACCTCGCAATCGATACGTCCGCGGCTGGTCAGCACGGCCGCGACGCGATCCCCTTCGAGCTCCACGCCGAGCACCGGAGTGTCCTCGAAGATTTTGACGCCGCGCATGCGCGCGCCCTTGGCGAGGGACTGGGTGATGTCCGAGGGGTTGACCTGCCCGTCGGTGGGCAGAAACGCGGCGCCCACCAGGTCGGAAATATCCATCAGCGGCCACAGTTCCTGCGCCTCTCGGGGGCTCAGCAACTGCATCTCGAGGCCGAAGGAACGCGCGCTGGTGGCCTGGCGTTTCAGTTCAGTCCAGCGATCGGCATTGCAGGCCAGCCGCAGGCCCGCCGTTCATCTTCCAGCCGCTCGCCAGCCCGGTCTCAGCTTCCAGAGATCCGTAGAGCGATACGGAATAACCCAGGAGCTGCGTGATGTTCGCGCTGGTGCGCAACTGCCCCACCAACCCGGCCGCGTGATGAGTCGAACCCGAGCTGAGCTTGTGGCGCTCGATGATGATCGTGTCGCGCCAGCCGAGCTTGGCGAGGTGATAGGCCGTCGAGCAGCCCACGATCCCGCCGCCGATAACCACCGCGCGTGCGCTTTGGGGAAAATCGGCCATTGCTAAACGCGTCCTTAGCCGCTTTCTGCAGGCGTGCCTGAGTTTCCCGGAATTTGCCGCGGCTGATTATACTTAAGCCCATGAGCTATGCCCGGCACCGTGATTGTTCCCGCGCGCTCGCCCTGGCCAACAAGCTCGCCGATGCGGCGCGGCACATCGCGCTGGAGTACTTTCGAAGTCCCATCGCCGTGGAACAGAAGGCGGACTCAAGTCCGGTCACCGTCGCTGATCGGGCGATCGAAACCGAGATGCGCCGCATGATCCGGGCCGAGTTTCCGACCCACGGTATCCGGGGCGAGGAATTTGCCGCCGAAGAAGGCGCGGAATTCACCTGGGTGCTCGATCCGATCGACGGCACCAAAAGTTTCATCAGTGGCTATCCGCTGTTTGGCGCGTTGATTGCACTCACCGAAGGTGCGCGCTCGGTGCTCGGGATCATCGAGGCCCCGGCGATGAGCGAGCGCTGGGTCGGCATCGAAGGGGGCGCGACGCTGCGCAACGGTGCGCCCGCCCGCACCAGCCCTTGTACGTCCATCGAGCAGGCCCGTGTCTACAGCACCACGACCGATGCCTTCGACGCGGAGCGGCTCCGCCGCTACGACGCCTACACACGCCGCGCCATCATTCGTCGCTACGGAGGGGATTGCTACCTGTATGGACTTTTGGCCTCCGGTCATTGCGACCTGGTCATCGAAGCGGCCATGAAGCCCCACGATTTCCAGGCGCTGGTGCCCGTTGTGGAAGGCGCGGGCGGAAAGATCAGCGACTGGAACGGGCGGGCACTCGATGCCCAATCGGGCGATGCGGTGCTGGCGGCGGCGACTCCGGCGCTGTGGTCGCAAGCGGTCGAGGCGCTGAGCGGCCACTGACATCGGTTATGATTTGCGGGATGCGCATCGCCTTCACGAAGATGCACGGTCTGGGAAATGATTTCCTGGTCATGGAGGCGCCCAGGCGATGCGGTCCTGCCGAGCGCGGCGCAGTGGCGCCAACTCGCGGACCGGCATGCGGGCGTGGGTTTCGACCAGGCGCTGGTGATCGCACTGCCCGAGCAAATCCGGCTCGCCCGCCCATTACCGGATATTCAATGCGGACGGTGGCGAGGTCGAGCAATGCGGGAACGGGGCCCGATGCCTCGCGCACTACCTCAGGATGCACGGACACGGCGGTGTCGATGGCACCTTGCAGATGGACGGCGCCGGCGGAATGGTGAGCGCGCGAGTGCTGGAGGATGGGCGCATCGCGGTTGATCTGGGCATCCCCAACTTCGAGCCGCGCGCCCTCCCGTTTACAGCCGTGGCCACCGAAGCCACCTATACGCTGCCGGTGGCCGGTGAGAACCTGGAGTTTGGCGCGGTGGCGGTGGGCAATCCGCACGCGGTGTTGCGCGTTGCCGCCGTCGAGAGTGCCCCGGTCGAGCGGATTGGTCGCGCACTGCAGGCCCATCCGAGTTTTCCGCGCCAGGTCAACGTGGGTTTTATGCAGATCATCGACTCGGCTCATATCCGGCTTCGGGTCTACGAACGCGGTGCAGGGGAGACCATGGCCTGCGGCACCGGCGCCTGCGCCGCGGTGGCGGTGGGACGGAACCTCGGCCTGCTCGGCGGCGGAGGTCGAGGTCCATGTTCGCGGAGGCCGGCTCGGCGTACACTGGGACGGAGCCGGTCAGCACATCTGGTTGGCCGGGCCGACCGCCGTCGCCTACACCGGCCAGGCCGATATCTAAGCGTTGGCAAACATGCCGTCAGAGGGAAATTCAGGATGACAAGCAACAGCGCCCAGGACCTGAAGCTGGAAACGGTCGACGAACAGACGATCACCCAGTACCTGCAGCAGCATCCCGACTTGTTCGATCGTCATCCGCAACTGCTGACGCGACTGCGCCTGCAGCACCCGCGCAATGGCACCACGGTCTCGCTCATCGAGCGCCAGGTGGAAGTGCTGCGCGAGAAACACGCAGCCCTGGAGCAGAAGCTGGCCGAATTCGTGCGCGTGGCGCGCGACAACGACTCGCTCGCCGATCGCATCCACCGCTTTACGCGCCGGCTCCTGCGCACGACCACTCGCGTCCAGGCCCTCGCGCAGATCGAGACCGGCCTGCGGGAGGACTTTGACGCCTACCACACCGCGCTGGTGCTGCAGGTCACCCAAAGGCGGCGCAGGCGCGCTGCCGGGCGATGCGCCCAGCCACTTCCTGCGCGAAGTGGCGACCGACAATCCGATCATCAAGAGTTTCGAGTCGCTGTTCAGCAATGGGCGCCCGCGCTGCGGCCAGGTTCGCGACAGCCAGCGCGATTTCCTGTTCGGCGCCGAGGCCCCCGCCATTGGTTCGGTGGCGCTCATTCCGCTGGCGACCATGTCACCGCCCGGATTGCTGGCGCTGGGGAGCGTTGATCGCGATCGGTTCCATCCGGGCATGAGCGTCGAGTTTCTCTCGCGCATGGCCGAGTTGATTGCCGACTCGCTCCTGCGCCCTTAAAAAAACCTCCATGGGGGCCGCGCGTGGCTACTGAGGCGGCCTGGGTTGAACGTTTCGAGCGGCACCTGGCCGCAGAGCGCCGGCTGTCGGCGCACACGGTGTCCGCGTATCTGCGCGAAATAGCGGCCTGGACACGAGTGGCGCCAGCGCGCGAACCTCAAGGACTGGAAGCGCTTCGACTCCGCACACCTCAGGAGTTTCGCGGCGCGCAGCCACGCGAGCGGACTCAAGCCCCGCAGCGTCCAACGGCGCCTATCGGCATTGCGCACCTTTTTTAGCCTTCCTGGTGCGCGAAGGCGTGCTCAAGAACAACCCGGCGGTGGACGTGCGCGCGCCCAAGGCCGGCAAGCGCCTGCCGCATACGCTCGATGTGGACCAGATGGGCGCGCTCCTCTCACTCAAGCCCGAGGGCCCGCTGGGCGTGCGCGATCTGGCCATGATGGAGTTGCTGTATTCCTCCGGCTTGCGGCTCGCCGAGTTGGTGGGTCTTGATCTTGGCGATCTGCATCTGGCCGACCGCACCGTGCGCGTGACCGGCAAGGGCAACAAGACCCGCATCATGCCGGTGGGCACGCAGGCCTTGGCCGCGCTCAAGCTGTGGTTGCGCGAACGTTCGGGAATGGCCGCGGTCGGGGAGAACGCCCTGTTCCTCAATCACCGCGGCCGGCGCCTGGGCGGGCGCGCCGTGCAACTGCTGGTCGCCCGCCACGCGCGCGCCCAGGGCCTGCCCATGGGCGTGCATCCCCACCTGTTCCGTCATTCCTTCGCCACGCACCTGCTCGAATCGAGCCGGGACCTGCGGGCGGTCCAGGAACTTTTAGGTCACGCCAGCATCGGTACCACTCAGATCTACACCCACCTTGATTTCCAGCACCTCGCCCGCATCTACGAAAGTGCACATCCGCGCGCCCGCCGGCGCAGCTAACCCCCTGTATCCAGAGGCCGTTCATGAGCCAGAGCTTCGATCCCGCACTCGACCACGATTCTGGCGGTACGCCGCAACGGCACCATTGCCTTAGGGGGCGATGGTCAGGTGACTCTGGGGGCGACGGTCATGAAATCCAACGCCCGCAAGGTGCGGCGACTGGCCAACGGCAAGGTCGTCGCCGGCTTCGCCGGGGGCACGGCCGATGCGTTTACGTTGTTCGAGCGGTTCGAGGGCAAGCTCGAGAAGTTCGGCAACCTGACCCGCGCCGCCATCGAGTTGGCCAAGGACTGGCGCTCCGATCGGTACCTGCGCCGGCTCGAGGCGCTCCTTCTGGTGGGCGACCCGCAGAGCCTGTTCGTGATTTCGGGTAACGGGGATGTCATCGAGCCCGAACATCCGCTGGCGGCCATCGGCTCGGGCGGCCCGTACGCGCAGGCCGCCGCGCTGGCGTTGCTTCAGAACAGCGAGCTGCTCCCCGCGCGACATCGTCGAGCGCGCGCTGAACATCGCCGCCGACATCTGCATCTACACCAATCGCAACCTGATCATTGAGGAGCTGGGCGCGTGACGCCACAACAGATCGTCTCGGAACTGGACAAGCACATCATCGGCCAGGGCGCGGCCAAGCGCTCGGTGGCCATTGCCCTGCGCAACCGCTGGCGGCGCATGCAGGTCGATGAGTCCGTTGCGCCAGGAAATCACCCCGAAGAACATCCTGATGATCGGCCCGACGGGCTGCGGCAAGACCGAGATCGCCCGCCGCCTGGCGCGACTGGCCAGCGCGCCCGTTCGTCAAGGTGGAGGCGACCAAGTTCACCGAGGTCGGGTATGTGGGGCGCGAGGTCGACTCGATCATCAAGGAACTCGCCGATGTGGCCGTCAAGATGGCGCGCGAGCAGGAAGTGGCGCGCGTGCGCGAGCCGGCGCGCCACGCGGCCGAGGAGCGCGTCCTCGATGCGCTGCTGCCCAAGCCGAAGCTGACCGGGTTTTCCACGGACGAGCCGGCGCAGCCGCGCGATGCCGAGACGCGCCAGAAATTTCGCGATCTCCTGTTGCGCGGCGAGCTGGACGAGCGGGAAATCGAGCTCGAGCTGCGCTCGCTCCCGACAGGCGTTGAAATCATGGCTCCCCCGGGCATGGAGGAGATGCAGCAGCAGTTGCAGTCCATGTTCCAGAACCTGGGCAGCGCCCGCACCAAGGCGCGGCGCGTCAAGATCCGCGAGGCACTGAAACTGCTGACCGAAGAGGAAGCCGGCAAGCTCGTCAACGAGGAAGAACTCAAGAGCCGTGCGCTGGCCAATGCCGAGCAGAACGGGATCGTGTTCATCGATGAGCTCGACAAGATCTGCCGCCGCCAGGAAACCCTGGGCGCGGACGTCTCGCGCGAGGGCGTGCAGCGCGACCTGCTGCCGCTGGTCGAAGGGTGCACCGTTAGCACCAAGTACGGTCAGATCAAGACCGACCACGTGCTGTTCATCGCCTCGGGCGCGTTCCACATGGCCAAGCCCTCGGACCTGATCCCCGAGCTGCAGGGACGCTTTCCGATTCGGGTCGAGCTGGACTCGCTGAAGGTCGAGGACTTCGTGCGCATCCTCACCGAGCCCGATGCCTCGCTGACCGCGCAGTACAGGGCGCTGCTGGGAACCGAGGAAGTGCAGCTGCAGTTCACCTCGGACGGCGTGCGCCGCATCGCCGAGCTCGCCCACCACGTCAATGAGCGCACCGAGAACATCGGCGCGCGTCGCTTGCATACGGTGATGGAGCGCCTGCTCGAAGTGATCTCGTTCGAGGCGAGCGAACGGCGCGGGAGCGAATTGAAAATCGACGCCGCGTACGTCGATGAGCATCTGGGGAACCTGGCCAAGGATGAGGACCTCAGTCGCTACATCCTCTAGGGGTTCACGCTGGCGGCGCTCAAAATATGACGCCGTTCACAATTTCGGATCGTCGATGGCCATTGCGATTTAACTATCTGCGATAGCGCCCCTTGTAGGACTGGTAATTCAGGTAGCGTCCATGCACTGCGTAGCCATGCCGCGAGCCATGAGACGTTCTACAGAAAAAATAATTGCCGTGCAGTTCCTGACCTTGCTGGTGGCGGTCACGGGCTTGTTGCTGGCTCAATTGCTGGGGGACTCGCACCGCGGGTCCGCGCCCGCGCATTTAATTTCCTGGCGAGGCATGAGCGTCAGCAGCGCCAGTCCCTGGCGTTCCCTGCGACGACTGGTGCATCGCCAATTCTGGGCCGGCAAGGACGCGCCCGTGGCCACCGTGGCCGCGCAGACGCCGCCAAAG
Source organism: uncultured Gammaproteobacteria bacterium (assembly GCA_963795685.1). Lineage (GTDB taxonomy): Bacteria > Pseudomonadota > Gammaproteobacteria > Steroidobacterales > Steroidobacteraceae > FEN-1191. Next base: position 391,275 of record CAWCJE010000005.1, on the reverse strand, counting down.
AACGCAGAGAATTCCAGTGCTCAATAGCCCCGCGGTCGTCAATCGGCGTGTGCTGGTGATCGACGACGACCCGGCGGTTCACGAGACAGGTTCCAGAAGATTCTCGGCCCCGAGCATGGCGCCGAGGCCGCGCTGCTTGAGGCAGAGCGCAAACCGCGCTCCGCCAAGGCAGCCGGGGCGCTCGCCAGTGCTTCGAGGTCGACACGGCCCTGCACCGCAAGGACGGCATCCAGCTCGTGCAACGCGCGCTCGATGCGGGCCGCCCCTACGCACTCGCATTCGTCGAAATGCGCCGCTCGCCGGGCGTGGAGGGACTTGAGACCATCCAGCGCCTGTGGGCCATCGATCCGCACCTGCAGGTGGTCATGAGTTCGGTGCACACCACCTACGACTGGGACCAGGCGATCGAGCGCCTCGAGCACTCAGACAAGCTGCTGGTCGTCAAGCACCCCTTCGATCCGATCGAAGTGCGCCAGTGCGCCAGTTCCCTGGCGCGCAAATGGCAGAACGAGCACACCCTGCGCCGTCACGTGGAAAGCATGGAACAGGTCATCGAGGACCGCACGCGCGGCCTGGAAGCGGCCAACCGGCAGCTGCGCCATCTTGCGACCCATGACTCGCTCACCGGGCTCCCCAATCGCATCCTGCTGGAGGATCGCCTCTCCCAGGCGATCGCCCACGCGACACGTGACGGACACGTGTTCGCGGTCGCGATCTTTGACCTGGATCGGTTCAAGATCATCAACGATTCGTTCGGGCATGGGATCGGGGACGAACTGCTCAAGGAAGTCGCGCGTCGGCTCCAGGGCATCGCGCGCAGCATCGACACCGTGGTACGGCTGGGGGGCGATGAATTCGTCATGATTATCGACCATCTCGCCCAGCCCTCCGATGCCCAGGTTGTGGCCCAGCGGGCCATCGCGGCCCTGCAGCAACCGCTCCGTATCGGCGAGAAGGACATCCATTCCTCGGCCAGCGTCGGCATCGCGCTGTTTCCTCAGGACGGCAACAGCGTCGAGACCCTGATGGCGCACGCCGATGCGGCGATGTACTTCGTGAAGCAGCATGGGCGAAACAACGTCCAGTACTTCGAGGCCGGCATGGACGCCGACACCCAGGATCGCGGCAGGCTCCAGAGCGATCTGCAGCAGGCCCTGGAGCGCAAGCAGTTCGAATTGCATTACCAGCCCAAGGTCGACGCGCAGAGCGGCCTGCTCAGCGGCGCCGAAGCGCTGATTCGCTGGCGCCACCCGGTACGCGGCCTGGTGCCGCCCGGAACATTCATCCCGATGGCGGAGAACTGCGGGCTGATGGATTCGATCGGCAACTGGGTCATCCGCGAAGCCTGCCGGCAGGCCAGCGCATGGCAGAAGGAAGGCCTGCCGCCGATCCGCGTGGCCGTGAACCTTTCCGCCTTCCAGTTCCGCAACGGGAAACTGCTGGGCACCATCCGGCGGGCGCTGCACGATGCCCACCTTGACCCGAGCTTCCTGGAGGTCGAAGTCAGCGAGAGCGCGCTGATGAGCGATCCGGAGGAATCGGTGAACATCCTCAAGCAGTTAAGCGAGATGGGCGTGCTGGTATCGGTCGATGACTTCGGCACCGGATACTCGAGCATGAGCTATCTGCAGCGCTTCCCGATCGACAAGCTGAAAATCGACCGGACCTTCATCAACGAGGTGACCTCGAGCAATGATGACGCCTCGATCGTCAGCGCCATCGTCTCCCTCGGCCATACGCTGAAGCTGAAGGTCATCGCCGAGGGCGTCGAGACGCCCGAGCAGCTGGAATTCCTGCAGAGGCTCGGCTGCGACCAGTACCAGGGCTACCACTACAGCGCGGCCATGCCCCCCAACGAGCTGGCCGAACTGTTCCGCGACGGCGGACTGGCGCAGGAAACTGCGTCGGGAAATGAATTGGAGCAGACGCGCCGCGCTCGCTCGCTGCGCCGGCCCGGATAAGAGCGGCGGCCGAAAGGCCAGCCGCGCGGATCAATTACTTGCGGGCAGTCCGCTTGGCGGCGGCAGCCTTTTTCTTCTTGGCCGGATCTTTGGGACGGGATTTGCCGAACGAGCCGGCGTAAATCTTGCCTCGACGAGTCTTGCGATCACCCTTGCCCACTCGGTTACTCCTTAGCATCATTGAGGAAGGGCCGAGAGTCTAGTGATTCGCGTGGGCCGGTGCAAACCGGCCCACCGCCTAACCCACCCTAGCGAAAGCGCGAAAGCGTCTTGGCCAGTGCCGCAGCTCCCGGATTGAGCTTGGCGTAAGGAATCTGATTGAGCGGAAGCTCGGGCGTCGCGTTGAGCTCGTGGAACTCCGGCTGGTTGGTGCTGATGTGCAGGAGCCCGGTCAGGTACTCCTGTTCGCGCAGGCGTTCGCGGATTCGTGCCAGCGCGGAGCCGCGGTCGGTGGGGTCGTAGTCCTTGTCGATCTTGCGCAGCACGATGCGGCTCCCATCGTGCATGGTCACGGGCACGGACTCCCCTTCGGCATACTGCACGGTGATGTTGGCGGCCGGCGCCACGAAATCGGTGTGCACCGCTTCCTCGTAGTGCTCGCGCGTGTATTCGTAGCTGCGGGTCGAGCCCTCGTGATCGTTGAAGGTCACGCAGGGCGAGAGCACGTCAATGAGCGCAAACCCGGGATGATGCATGGCCGCCTGGATCAGGGGCACGAGCTGTCCCTTGTCGCCTGAAAAACTGCGAGCCACGAACGATGCGCCCAGCGTGAGGGCGAGTTGCACCGGGTCGATCGGCGACTGGTTGTTGACCTCACCCTTCTTCGCGGTGCTGCCGATATCCGCGGAGGCCGAGAACTGGCCCTTGGTCAGTCCGTACACCCCGTTGTTCTCGATGATGTACACCATGTTGAGATTGCGGCGGATGGCATGAATGAACTGGCCCAGTCCGATCGAGAGCGTGTCGCCATCGCCCGAGACGCCGATGTAGCCGAGTTGACGATTGGCCGCGTTCGCGCCGGTGGCCACCGAGGGCATGCGCCCATGCACCGAATTGAAGCCGTGGGAGCCGGCCACAAAGTAGGCCGTGGTCTTCGAGGAGCAGCCAATGCCGGAGAGCTTGACCAGGTTTTTGGGCTCGATCGCATTCGCCCAGCACGCCTCGACAATGGCGGCGGTGATCGAGTCATGCCCGCAACCCGCGCACAGGGTCGAATTCGAGCCCTCGTAGTCGCGCCGCGTCAGGCCCAGCGCGTTCTTCGGCAGGTCCGGATGGGCGACCTTGGGTTTTGCCATGAAGCTCATTTGCGCACCAGTTGCGCCGCCGGGCGCGAGTAGTCCTGCACTTCCGCCATGACACCTTCGATGACGTACCGGGCCGCGAGCGGCATGCCGTTGTAGTGCAAAATCGAACGCATGCGATTTTTGGCGACGCCGGTTTCCAATGTCAGCAGCGCCCGCAACTGCGCGTCGCGATTCTGCTCGACGATGAAGTTCAACTGGTGCGCCTCGAGGAATTGCTCCACCTCCTCTCCGAACGGGAAGCCGCGTACCCGCATGTAGTCGAGCTTGACGCCCTGCGCGCCGAGGCGGGCGATGGCCTCGCGCACCGGAGCATCGCCGCTCCCCAAGGTGACGATGCCCAGCTCGGAACCGCTCCCCTGGATCAACGCCTTGGGCACCATGCGCGCGGCCGTCAGCCACTTCTTGCGCAGCCGATCGATCACCACCTGATAGTCTTTCGAATCCTCGGTGTAGGCGCCGTACTGGTTGTGGCCGGAGCCGCGGGCGAAATAGGCACCCTTGGAATTGACGCCCGGAATCGTGCGCTGGGGGATGCCATCGTCGTCGTGATCGTAGTAGCGCCAGAACTTGCTGATCTTGGCCAGCGCCTCATCGTCGAGCACCTTGCCGCGGTCGGGCACGTAGTTTTCGTCCCACTTGAATTCCGGGCACATCCAATCGTTCATGCCGATATCAAGGTCCGAGAGCACCATGATCGGGGTCTGCAGCCTTTCGGCCAGATCAAAGGCGACCGGCGCGAATTCAAAGCATTCCTCCGGATTGGCCGGGTACAGGCACACCTGACGCGTGTCCCCGTGCGATGCGTAGGCCGCCGAGTGGATGTCGCATTGCTGGGTACGCGTGGGCATGCCGGTCGAAGGCCCGACGCGCTGCACGTCAAAAATCACCGCCGGAGTCTCGGTGTAATAGGCCAGCCCGATAAATTCCTGCATCAACGAGATGCCCGGACCCGACGTCGCTGTAAATGCGCGCGCGCCGTTAAACGAGGCACCGATCACCATGCCGATCGAGGCGAGCTCGTCCTCGGCCTGGATCATGATGTAGTTCTTCCGTCCGGTCTCCGGATCAACCCGCAGCCGATCGCCAAAGCTTTTGAAAGCGTCCATCAGCGAGGTCGAAGGGCGTGATCGGGTACCAGGCCCCCACCGTCGCGCCGGCGTAGATGCACCCTAAAGCCGCGGCCGTGTTGCCGTCGATGATGATTTGACCGCGCGTGGCGTCCATCTTCTCGATGCGCAGCGGCAACGGGCAGCTGAACTGCTGCTGGGCCGAATCGTAGCCGAGCTGGATCGCCTTCATGTTGTTGTCGACCAGCTGCGGCTTCTTCGCGTAGGTCTCGGCGAGCAGCTGGCGGATGAGGTCCAGATCGATACCGTGCAACGCGGCGAGCGCGCCGGCATAGCAGATGTTCTTCATCAGGATACGGGTGCGAACCCCGGTAAAATTCTCGTTGCACAGGCGCGCAAACGGCACGCCCAGCACGGTGATGTCATCACGCATCATCAGCGCCGGGCGAGGCCAGGTGGAATCGTAGAGAAAGTAGCCGCCCGAGGTGACTTCCTGCAGATCGCGCGCGTAGGTCTCGACGTTGAGGGCGACCATCATGTCGACCTGCCCGCTGCGGGCGCGGTAACCGTCCCGGGTCACCCGGATCTCGTACCAGGTGGGCAGCCCCTGGATATTCGAGGGAAAGTAATTCTTGCCGACCACCGGCACGCCGCTGCGGAACACGGCCTTCATCAACAATCCGTTGGCACTGGCCGAGCCCGTGCCATTCACGGTGCCGATCTTGATGACGAAGTCGTTTACGCGATTTGGCGCTGCGTACGGCATGCGGGTTCACCTTCTCCGGCGTGTGGCCAGTGAATCGTCGATTTCTGCATATCCCAGGCGGCGGTCGGGCAGCGCTCTGCGCACAGTCCACAGTGCACGCACAGGTTCTCGTCCTTGACCATGACACGTCCGGTCTGCGGCAGCGCCCGGGACACATACAAGGGCTGCGTCAGGACCTTGGCCGGCGCACGCAAGCGGCTGCGCAGGTCACTCTCCTCGCCATTCGCCGTGATCGTCAGGCAGTCCACCGGGCACACGTCGATGCACGCGTCGCACTCGATGCACAGCTTCGCCTCAAAGACGGTCTGCACGTCGCAGTTGAGGCAACGCTGCGCTTCCTGGGCGGCCTGCTCGGGCTTGAAACCCAGCTCGACTTCGATATTGACCTTCTTGAAGCGTTCCTTGAGCGACACGTGCGGCACCAGACGCCGCTCGAGAGTCGCGTAGTCGTTCGAATAGGCCCACTCGTGCATGCCCATCTTCACGCTGCTCAACTTCACGCTCGATTGCGGTCGCTCGGTAAGGGGCTTGCCCTGCAGGTAGCCGTGAAGCGAAATGGCGGCCTGATGGCCGTGCTCGACGGCCCAGATGATATTTTTTGGACCAAAGGCCGCATCGCCGCCGAAGAAAACTCCGGGGCGCGTCGACTGGAAGGTCTGGGCGTCGACCTTAGGTACGCTCCACTTGTCGAATTCGATCCCCAGGTCACGCTCGATCCAGGGAAAGGCGTTTTCCTGGCCGATCGCCAAAATCACATCATCACAGGGAAGCAGTTCCTCGCCCACCACACGCTCTGCGGTGATCCGGCCGTCCTTCAGCTCGTACTCCATCTTCTCGAACAGCATGCCGGTGAGCTTGCCGTTCTCGATCACGAAGCGCTTGGGCGAACGGTTGATGACGATCTCGACGTTCTCGCTTTCGGCGTCCTCGAGCTCCCAGTCCGAGGCCTTGAAGAACCCACGCGGCTTGCGTGCCATGACTTTGACGTTGTTGGCCCCGAGGCGGAGCGACGTCCGGCAGCAATCCATCGCCGTATTGCCGACGCCGATGATCAGGACGCGCTCGCCGATCTTCTCGATGTGCTCGAAGGCGACCGACTCGAGCCAGTCGATGCCGATGTGAATGCGGTCAGTCTCGCGCCGGCCGGGCAGATCGAGCTCCTTGCCTTTGGGCGCTCCCGAACCGACGAATACGGCGTCAAACTTTTGCCGTTCCAGAAGATCCCGAAGTCCGGTCACGGGCGTGCCCAGGCGAAGATCCACCCCCATGTCGAGGATCATGCCGATTTCCTCGTCCAGGACCGCCTGGGGGAGCCGGAAAGCCGGGATATTGCTGCGCATCAGGCCGCCGGGTGTCTCGAGCCGCTCGAAGATCACCACCTCATAGCCGAGCGGCGCCAGATCGTTGGCGACCGTCAGGGAGGCGGGACCGGCGCCGATGCAGGCAATGCGCTTGCCGTTGCGCTCGAAGGGCGCGCGCGCGATCCGGCCGGTCAAATCTCCCTTAAGATCCCCGGCGACGCGCTTGAGGCGACAGATGGCGACCGGCTTGTCCTCGACTCGCCCGCGCCGGCAGGCCGGTTCGCAGGGACGATCGCACACCCGGCCCAGGATGCCGGGAAACACGTTCGAATCGCGATTGAGAAGATAGGCATCGGTAAAGCGACCCTGGGCGATCAGCCGGATGTACTCCGGTACATCGGTGTGCGCGGGGCAGGCCCACTGGCAGTCTACAACGCGATGATAATGCTCAGGATTCGTGGTATCTGTAGGATTCATGTAATCAGCGTGTATAGCAAAACAGCAGTATATAAGCGATAGCGTGCAATGAGTTTACCCGCCCCGGTCGAGATTCGCCTGCGCACCCGGTCGCGGTTGCTCGAAGTGTCCTTTGACGACGGAGCGCGCTACGAGTTGCCTGCCGAGTACCTGCGCGTGCATTCGCCCTCGGCGGAGGTGCAAGGTCACGGCGCCGGGGAAGGCGTGCTGGTGAGCGGCAAAGAAGAGGTAGGCATCAGCGCCGTGGAACCGGTGGGCCACTACGCCGTGCGCTTGGTGTTCGATGACGGGCACGATACCGGGCTGTACACCTGGAAATATCTGCACGAGCTCGGTTCTGAACGGGAGGCGCGTTGGCTCATGTATTTGCGTAGACTGGAAAGAGCCGGTCTCAAGCGGCGCGACCCGTAGCTTCCGGAGCCTGCAAAGAAAGGCCGGGTAAAATACCCGGCCAATTTCTGACAAGACCCCCACTGATTGGCCCCACTGGGTAACCAACCGGGACGGGATTTTAAACAGTTGACGCCGAATTGCTACAGGGGCGGCGATTAGTTTTCCGTATTGCAGCGCATTAAAATGCCACTGCGAGTTTTGATGAGGCGATTTTAAGGTTCTTCCCGATCGCCGTTAGGAGTTTCGGCATTGAGTTCAGGCGACCCACCGACCACCGATTTTGGTTTTCAGGAAGTCCCGCGAGCGCAAAAAGCGCAGCGCGTGCGGGCGGTATTCGATTCGGTCGCCCGCCGCTACGACCTGATGAACGATCTGATGTCGGGAGGCGTGCACCGACTGTGGAAGCGCTTTGCACTCTCCTTGACCGGCCTCAGGCCCGGCGATCGCGTGCTCGATGTCGCCGGCGGAACCGGGGATCTGGCCATGGGCCTCTGCGCACAGGTCGGAAAATCCGGTCTGGTGGTGCTCACGGACGTCAATGCCGCCATGCTCGATGCGGGGCGCGATCGTCTGATTGATGCCGGGCTGGTGGGCAATGTGCTGTACGCGCAGGCCGATGCGGAACAGCTCCCTTTTGCCGATGAGAGTTTTGATTGCGTGACGATCAGCTTTGGGTTGCGCAATGTCACCGACAAACCCCGGGCGCTCTTAGCCATGCGCCGCGTGCTTAAGAGCGGTGGGCAGCTCCTGGTGCTGGAATTCTCTAAGCCTACGAACGCCGCATTGGAGAGCGCCTACGACGCCTATTCCTTCCGGGTTCTGCCGCTGCTGGGCCAGGTGGTCGCGGGTGATGCCGACAGCTATCGCTACCTCGCCGAGTCGATTCGCCGTCACCCCGACCAGGAGACCCTGCTGTCCATGATGCGCGAAGCCGGGCTGGAGGAGTGCCGTTACTACAACCTGACGGGTGGCATTGTCGCCGTGCATCGTGGATATCGCTTCTAGATGCTCGAAGCGCCCCTCAACGGATACCTGGCACGCGCACTTGCGCGTTCGCCGCGCGCCCGTGAACTGTGCCAGTCACTGGACGGCCGGAACCTGAGAGTACTGATCGATGGCGTACCCGGTGCGCTGTGCGTGAAGGCGGCCGGCGGTGCGCTGCAGGCGACGCATGAGAGGAGTGATGGGGCCACGGGCGCAGCCACCGCCGATGTCACCGTCCGTGGCAGCCCCTTGGGTCTGCTCGCTCTGGCGGGCGCCGAGGCGAGCGAGACGGTCATGCGCGGCGGCGCCAGCCTCGAGGGGGAGGAAGCGCTCGCGCAGCAGTTCCAGCAACTGGCCCGACTCCTGCGTCCCGACATCGAGGCGGGCGTGGGAAAACTCATCGGCCGCATGCCCGCGCACCTGGCCGCCCGCGCACTGGCCCTGCTGGCCGGCTGGGGCCGGGACGCGCGCGAATCCGTGATGCGCAACACCGCCGACTATCTCGCTCACGAAAGCCGCGACCTGGTGCCGCGCGCCGAGGCCGAAAGCCACTTCTCGGGGATCGATGCGCTGCGATCGGAATTGACCCGCGCGGAGGCCCGAGTCGAGAAGCTCGCCGAACAGCTTACCGCCCTGAGCCCGCGGGGCACGGCTTGAGGCTGCGGGTCGTCGGCCGTCTGGTGGAGATCCAGCGGGTCCTGGTTCGCCATGGGCTTGATGATTTTGTGCGCGCCACTCACCTGTATCGCCCGCTGCGATTTCTGTTTTATCTATCACCGTGGACCTGGTTCCAGCGCCGCCGCGGCGCGACGCGAGGGGAACGACTCCGCCTGGCGCTCGAGGAGCTGGGCCCGATCTTCGTGAAGTTCGGCCAGGCGCTTTCCACGCGCCGCGACCTGCTGCCGGCCGATATCGCCGATGAGCTGGCCAAACTCCAGGACAAGGTGCCTCCGTTCCCCGGCGAGCTGGCGCGCGATGCCCTTTCCCAGACCTATGGGCAACCGCTTTCCAAATTGTTCGCGGACTTCAGCGTCGAGCCGCTGGCGGCCGCCTCCATCGCGCAGGTGCACGTGGCGCGGCGCCTGGACGGGCGCGAGGTGGTGGTCAAGGTGCTTCGTCCCGGCATGCGCGAGCAGATCGGGCGCGATCTTGAGGTGATGGCCGCGATGGCGGCACTCGCCGAGCGCTGGTGGCCCGAGGCGCGCCGACTCAAGCCCATCGAGGTCGTGCGTGAGTACCGCAAGACGATATTCGATGAGCTCGATTTGATGCGCGAGGCGGCCAATGCCTCGCAGCTCAAGCGCAACTTCACCGGCTCAGCGCTCCTGTACGTGCCGGAGGTGCACTGGGACCTGTGCCGCGCCGAGGTCATGGTGATGGAGCGCATCCACGGTGTGCCGATTGGTGAGCTGGCCGTGCTGCGGGAACGCGGCACCGATTTCAAGCGCCTGGCCGAAAACGGCGTGGAGATTTTCTTCACCCAGGTGTTCCGGCACAACTTCTTCCACGCCGACATGCATCCGGGAAACATCTTCGTGATCGTCGATGATCCGAAGGCACCGCGCTACGCGGCGGTCGACTTCGGCATCATCGGAACGCTTTCCGCGCGTGACCAGCGGTATCTTGCCGAGATATTCCTTGCGGTCTTCGATCGCAACTACCGCCGGGTCGCCGAGCTGCACGTCCAGGCCGGATGGGTGCCTGCGGACACAAGGGTCGATGAGATGGAATCGGCGGTGCGCACGATCTGCGAGCCGATCTTCGGCCGGCCGCTGCGCGAGATCTCCTTCGGCACGGTATTGCTTCGGTTGTTTGCGGCCCTGCAGCGGTTTGACGGCCACATCCAGCCGCAGTTGATCCTGCTGCAGAAAACCCTGCTGAACGTCGAGGGCCTGGGACGGGAGTTGTACCCGGATCTGGACATCTGGAAGGCGGCCGCGCCCGTTCTGCGCGCCTGGCAGCGCGAGCGCATCAGCCCGCGCGCCGTATGGCGTGAACTGCGACAGGGCCTGCCCGACGTGCTCGAGGTGATGAAGGCTTTGCCGACCCTCGCCAAAGCCGCGGTTGAACGTGAGCAGGATAACGCCCGCCCGTCGGCCACCGCCGCGATGCCACCCGCCCCGCCTCTTGCGCCCGTTCCGGACAACGGCCGGCGTGACCTGCTGATTGCGAGCGCGGCACTGATTCCCGCCGGCGTACTGTGGCTGGGCCTGCAGTCAATCCCGCAGTGGCCCGGCGCATTGCTCGCGATCGCCGGTGTCCTGGTCATGGCCGCGGCAGTGTTTCGCCGCTGACCTCATTCGTGTCACCGGCAAAGCTATTGAATCGTTCAAATCAATAGCCGAAAGGATCCGCCACTCCCGCTATGCAATCAAGCCAGGCCGTATTCCTCAGTTACGCGTCGCAGGATGCACAGCCGGCGTTGCGCATCTGCGAAGCGCTGCGCGCTGCCGGCATCGAGGTATGGTTCGATCAGAGCGAACTGGACGGCGGAGACGTGTGGGATCACAAGATCCGCCAGCAGATCAGGGAATGCGCGCTGTTCCTGCCGGTCATCTCCGAACACACGCAGGCGCGCACCGAGGGCTACTTCCGGCTCGAATGGCGCCTGGCGGAGGAACGCACCCACCTGATGGGTCGCACGAGGGCCTTTGTGGTGCCTGTGTGTGTGGATGGGACGCCAGAACGCGATGCCGACGTTCCCGAGTCATTCGTCAGGGTCCACTGGACGCGGCTCCCGGCCGGAGCGACCCCGGCGGCATTTTGCGAACGCATCGCTGCCCTGCTGTCGGGTGCGACAGTGCCCGGCCCTGCGACGGCTTCGCACTCATTGCCATCGCAGGCGACTTCGCGCTCTCCAGCGTGGAAACGCGCGGCATGGATCGGGGCCAGTGTCGTGGTGGGCGCCTCGCTCGCGGCCGTTTCGTGGCGGGTCTTTGCAGCCGCGGCCCACTCAGCAGGGCGTTGCCGCTGTCGCTGAGGCGGCGCCGGAGAAGTCGTTGGCGGTTTTGCCCTTCGACAACCGCTCCAACGAAGCGGCGAAGGATTTTTACGCCGATGGGCTGACCGATGAGTTGACCACCGCGCTCGCGCGGATCTCCGAGCTGAAGGTCATCTCGCGAAATTCCACCGCTCGCTACAAGGGATCGGAAAAGAGTCCCTCCGAGATCGGGAGGGAACTCGGAGTGGCCACGCTGGTGACCGGCTCGGTCTTGCGCGCCGGCGGGCGCGTTCGTTACACCGCAGCGCTGATATCGGCGAGCACCGAGCGGACGATGTGGGCCGAGAGTTATGACCGCAGCGAGCGGGACGTACTGACGCTTCAGTCCGAAGTGGCACGAGCGATCGCAAAGGCGATTGAGGTGCGGCTGAGTCCGACTGAGGCGGCACGACTCACCGGCACGCGCACCGTCGATCCGCGCGCCTTCGATGAATATCTTGAGGGACGCGCACTCTGGAACCAGCGCACCGAATCAAGCGTGAGAGCAGCGCTCACGCACTTCGAATCAGCGACGCGAATTGCACCGGATTTTGCGCTCGGCTACGCCGGCGTGGCCGACAGCCACATCATTCTGGGCGTCTATGGCTACGATCCTCCCCATTCGGCATTGCCGCAGGCCAAGCAGGCGGCGATGCGGGCCATGCAGCTCGATCCGGACGCGGGCGAACCGCACGCCTCGCTGGGCGACATCCTGATGCATTACGATTGGGACTGGGAAGCCTCGCAGCGCGAACATGAACGGGCCATTGCGCTTGCTCCGGCCTTCGCCATGGCTTACCTGTGGAAATCTGAAGCGCAGGTCCTCAACCGAGATGTGCCCGGTGCTCTGGCCAGCCTGCAGCGAGCCCAGGCGCTCGATCCCTTGTCCATGACGATCCGTACCACACTCGCCTCCACTCTGGGATTGATGGGTCATCGCGAGCAGGCGGTCGCCGAATTGCGCGGCGCCATTGCGCTCGACCCCAGCTACCCGCGCGCCGCGCGCGAACTCGCCTCGCAGCTGCTCGCTTTAGGTCGCACCGACGAGGCCCTGCTCGAGGCCCGCAAAGTGGCCGAGATGGCACCGGACAACCTTCCCGCCGTGGCGGTGTTTGGCCTATGCCTCGGGCGAGCCGGTCACGCCGATGAGGCGCGTGCGCTGCTCAAGCGGCTGGACAATCCGCAGGGAAGGTCCTTTGTATCCGCTCTTGAACTCGCCCGCATCGCCGCAGGACTCCAGGACAGCGACCTCACCATTGGTTATCTGCAGCGGGCGGTCGATGCGCGTGAGGGCTTCCTGCCTTTTATTGGGGGCGATAGCGAATTCGCCTTCCTGCATCACGACCCGCGATTTCTCGCGATCGAGCGCGAGATCGGGATCGGAGCGGCCCGCGGCATCGCCGTGACCCGGGCCGCCGGGAGCTGAACGCGTCGCGCCGCTCGTGCCGGCCCGCGCTGTCTTAGGGAAATACCACGGGGTATCGGCGCTGGTACCAGCGGGCCAGCCGCCAGACACACCAGCCGCCGGAACTGAACACAAACGCGGTGGTCGCCAGGCGTTGCATCGATTGCGACAGCCACGGCGCCGCAGCCCCCATCATCAACGCGGCCAGCACCAGCAGGAAGAAGGTATGCGCCGAAGTGGCCGCGCCCCGCGAGTGGCCGAACAGATCCAGGATGCGCAGCGTGATTATGGGAAACAACAGCTGCAATCCAAACGCCATGCTGGTGAGCAGAAACTGTTGCGCGAGGACCGGCGGATGCTCCACGAACCGCTGCAATATCAGCATCCCGCCGGTGGTCGCCAAAAGCAGCGTGTAACCGTAGTTGGCCTGGCGCGAAGGAGGAAGACGACCGGCCATGCGGCCCGAGGCGACCGCTCCCATCGCATAGCCTGCAATGATCGGCACCGTCAGCATCGCAAAGCCGACTTCGGTCCCGCCCCAGTGATCGAGGATGATGGCCGGCGCCGAGCCGACGTAGATCTGCAGCACCACGAAACACAATCCGCTGGCCGTGGTCAGCAGCAAAAACTCCGGGTGGCGCGCCACGCGGTACAGGTTGGTCGCCAGCGCGCCGAACTCAAGTGGCGTGCGGTGCGCCAAGCCTAAGGTTTCCGGGAGTTTGCGATACACCATCCACGCGAGCACCAGCGCGTAGAGGGCCATGCTGCCGAATACCGCGCGCCAACCGAGCCACACATGGATCCAGCCGCCAATCACCGGGGCCAGTGCCGGGCCTAAGCTGAACATGATCGTGATTGTGCTCATCACGCGCTGCGCCTGCGCGCCGCTGTAGCAGTCGCGCACCACCGCCCGTCCGATGATCATGCCCACCCCACCGACCATTCCCTGCAGCGCGCGACAGAACAGCAGTGCACCGAACCCCGGCGCCAGCGCACAGCCCATCGAAGCGAGGGCGTAGAGCATCAGGCCCACCAGCACGACGCGCCGCCGACCGATGGCATCCGAGAGCGAGCCGTGCACCAGCGACATGCAGGCATAGGGGACCAGATAGACCGTCAGGGTCTGCTGCACCTGCCAATAGCTGATGTTGAATTCCGCATGCGATGGCGCGCATCGAGGGAAAGAACGCATCGATCGTGTAGGAGCCCAGCGTCGCCAGCAACGCCAGTATCAGTGCCAGGCGTGGCGTGGCCGCCGCAGGATGCTGCTCGCTCACCGCGCCCTGGGACGAAGAGCGGTGAGCCATGCCTGCGGCGATTCGCCGCGCTCGAGCACTTCGACCAACGCGGATCCGACGATCACGCCATCGACCGCACCGCGCAAGGCCGCAACGTGCTCGCGCGTGCGGATCCCGAAGCCTGCGCAGACCGGCACGCTCGATGCGGCGCGCACGCGCGAGAGGTAGGCGAGCCCATCGGAAGGCTCGGCCACACTCTTTCCGGTGGTGCCGGTCATGGTCACCGCGTACACGAAGCCCTGGCTTGCCGCGCACAGGCGCGCCAGCCGCTCGGCGGGGGTGACCGGCGTGACCATCTGCACCAGGGCGATGCCGTGTTGATCGAGCGCCGCGCGCAACGACTCGCTTTCGTCCATGGGAAGGTCCGGCACGATATAGCCGCACACACCGGCGGCCATGCTGGAGCGGGCCAGCTTCTCGTAGCCGTAGCTCAGCAGCGGATTCAGATAACTCATCAGCAGGAGCGGCGCGCGCGGACGTGCCATCGCCCCAAGCTCATCGAAAATCCATTGCAGGCTCACGCCCTGGCGGAGCGCCTCGCGGCTGGAGCGCTGGATGGTCATGCCATCGGCCATCGGATCGGTGAACGGCACGCCGATTTCCACCACATCCGCGACTTCGGCCACGGCCGATAGATGCAATCGAAACTGCTCGCGCTTCGGATAGCCGGCGGTCAGAAACGCGACCAGCGCCGGCTCGCCGTCCCGCGATCCGTCCCGGATCGCCTCTGCAATGCGCTCGCGTGGAAGCATCAGAGCGTTCCGGCGAGCAGTGTCTTGCTGAGCGTGAGCATGTCCTTATCGCCCCGCCCGGACAGACCGATCAGGATCCGTTTGCCCGGATGGGCCTTCGCCCAGCGCCGGGCGCCGGCCAGCGCGTGCGCGCTTTCGATCGCAGGCAGTATCCCTTCGCTCTCGCAGCACTCGCGTACGGCCTCGAGCGATTCCTCATCGCTCGCTACCTCGTAATGGACGCGGCCGCAGAATTGAAGGAAGGCGTGTTCCGGACCCACGCCCGGGTAATCGAGCCCCGCCGACACGGACTCGGTTTCCTGAATTTGTCCGTCACCGTCCTGGAGCAGCATGGAATAGCTCCCGTGCAGCACGCCCGGGCGACCGTAGCTCAGCGGCGCGGCGTTTTGCCCCAGCCCCGCCCCGCGCCCGCCGGCTTCGATCCCCACGATCGACACGGCGCGATCGCCGACAAACGGAAAGAACAATCCGATCGCATTCGAGCCGCCCCCGACGCAGGCAATGACCGCATCCGGGAGGCCCCCGGCCTGCGCCTGGAGCTGTGCACGCGCCTCGCGTCCGATTACGCTTTGCAGCTCGCGCACCAGGTAGGGATAAGGATGGGCGCCGACGGCCGAGCCGAGCAGGTAGTAACTGCCCTCCGGATCTGCGACCCAATCGCGCATGGCCTCATCGATGGCCGCGCGCAAGGTCTTATCGCCGCTGGTGACGCTTATCACGGTCGCGCCGAGCAAGCGCATGCGCCCCACGTTCGGCGCCTGTCGCTCCATGTCCACCGCGCCCATGTACACCGTGCAGGGAAGCCCCACGCGTGCGCAAGCCGCCGCGCTCGCCACGCCGTGCTGTCCGGCCCCGGTCTCGGCGACGATCCGTTTTGCGCCCAGGCGCCGGGCCAAAAGCGCCTGCCCGAGCGCGTTGTTGATCTTATGGGCGCCGGTGTGTGCGAGATCCTCGCGCTTGAGCCAGACCTCGGCCCCCCAGCGACGCGAGAGTTGCGGGGCATGGCTCAAGGCCGTGGGCCGTCCCGCCCAGCTGCCCAGCTCACCCTGGAGCTCGTGTTGAAACTGCTCATCGGCGAGCCAGCGCCGGACGCCCTGTTCGAGACGCTCGTGCGCCGGCACCAGCGTCTCGGGCACGAAGCGGCCACCGAACGGACCGTAGCGGCCCTGCGGGTCCGGAAACTTTCCGGCGATCAGCTGGGCCAGCAGGTGCTCGCGCTCGGCGTCTTTAGGTTCGGCGCTCATGGATTGATCTCCCCAAATGCCGCCCGTGCAGCGCGAACGAATTCCCCGATCTTGGTGGCGCATTTCACGCCCGGGCGCGATTCCACTCCGCTCGAGGTGTCGACACCGAAGGGCCGCACCGCGCGAATCGCCTCGGCGACATTCCCGGCATGAAGGCCCCCTGCGAGTATCAAACGGGTGCGCCCGGCCATTTCGGCCGCCCGCGGCCAGTCGCTCACCTCGCCCGTCCCGCTGCGCGCTCCTTCAAACAGAAGACGTGCGGGATATTCGGAAAGCGGCGTACTCCCGGATCGCACGACGGGGAGCCGGGCCAGCCGGTGCGGAAGGCGCAGGTGCGAGAAATCCTCGAGATCGGTCTGCAGCAAGTCGGGCCGAAGTTCGCGCACGATTTCATCGACCGCCTGCTGATCGGGATGCTGCGTGACGGCGACGCAGGTCACGTGCCGGCGGGCCGGGAGCGCCAGCTCAGCCGCGCGCTCCGCGCTCACGCGCCGGACCGAGGGGGCGAGCACAAATCCAATCGCATCCACGCCGGCCGCCACCGCGGCCGCCACGCCATCGGCCGAAGTCATACCGCAGATCTTGATCCAGCCGGTCACGGGCTGTGTACTTTCGGCGCGAGGTCCAATGCGCTGCCATTCATGAGCGGCGTGCCCGCTCAGTGCGCGCGGTGGACAGCATCCCCCGCACCAGCTGGAGCGGTTCGAGCGCGTTCATCAGGGCGCTGCCCACCAGCGCCACATCGTATCCGGCAATCGCCACCCGGCCCGCATCCTGCGCGGTGGCCACCCCGCTCTCGGCGACGCGCGGCACGTTGTCCGGCAGACCGCGCACCAGCGCCTCGAGACGGCCCGGGACCACTTCCAGGCTCACCAGATCCCGGCAGTTCACACCCACCAGCAACTCGGCCGTCGAACTGTATTGCTTGACGAGCGCCGAGGCGCGCGCGATGTCGGCTTCGTCAAAGGTCTCGAGCAACACGAACATCCGCAGGCGCACGGCGCATTCGATCAGAGCCGCGGCCTCCGCATCGCTCACCATGCGCACGATCACAAGGACGCCGCCGGCGCCGAACAGCCGCGCCTCGCACACCTGGTAGGGATCGACCAGAAAATCTTTGCGCATGGCCGGGATCTTCCCTTCCAGCGCACGAACCGCGGTCTTGAGGTGCGAGAGCGAGCCGTCAAAATGACTCGGTTCGGTCAGTACTGACACCACCGCCGCTCCCGCCTCGGCGTAGCCTGCCACGCGCGCATTGACCTGCTCCTCGCTCCCTGCGCGCAGCTGACCGGCGGCGGGGGAGCGAAATTTCACCTCGGCGATCAGATCGAACCTTCGCGCCGACAACTTGAGCCGAGGGGGAGTGACCGTATCCTGGGCTCGCGCCAGGATTTCCGCATCGCTCAGCTGCGCGCGCGCCAGGGACACCCGTTGGCGACTGCTCGCGCTCATCGAGGCAAGAAAGTCGCCCGAATTCCCGGAGTCACTCATATCAAACCTCCTCTAGGCGCTCACGACGCGTGGAAACGAATCAGTTTATCGAGCAATGCGCTGGCCGCGCCCGAATCAATCGCCTGGGCGGCTCGCGCGATCGCCAGGCGTGGGGCCGGCTCCACCCCGCTCACCTCGAAGGCCAGCGCCGCACCCAGAAGCAGCGCATCGCGTGCGGCGCCGCGCTCATCGCCCGCGAGCGTGCGCCGCAGCACCTGCGCATTGTGGAGGGCATCGCCCCCGGCCAGTTCGGCCGGCGTGCACGGGGCCAGCCCGTAGTCGGCCGGATCACGCCGTTCACGGCGAACCGCGCCGCCGCGCACGTCAAAGAGCTCGAAGGGCCCAATCGGGGTGGGCTCATCCCAACCCGCCGCACCGTGGATGACCAGGGCGCGCTCGATGTTCATCCCCGAGAGGGCCTGCGCCAGCAGTTCCGCAGTAGGCAGATCGAAGGCGCCGACGACCTGGAAAGGAGGTTCGGCGGGATTGGTCAGCGGACCCAACAGATTGAACACCGTTCGCACACCCAGTGCCGCGCGCACCGGCGCGATGGATTTCATCGCCGGATGGTAATGCGGGGCAAACAGGAAAGTGAATCCCGTCGCCGCGAGGCAATCGCCCGCGGGCTGCTCGTCCAAGGCAAGCTTGAGTCCGAGTTTCTCGAGCACATCCGCGCTCCCGGCACGGCTGGAGACCGCCCGATTCCCGTGCTTGACCATCGAAAGACCACTCGCCGCGGCCAGCAGTGCGGCGCCGGTCGACAAGTTGAGACTCCCGGACTTGTCGCCCCCGGTGCCTACGATATCGACCGCGCGAAGTTCGGCCGGCAAACGGGGCTTACGGGCCAGGGCGCGCATTCCTGAGGCCAGCCCGCGCAACTCGGCGGCCGTGACGCCCTTGGCGCGCAGCGCGCCCAGCAGTGCTCCGGCCATGGCCGGGGCCAGCTCCGCGGAGGCGAGCGCCAGCAACAGGTCGCTCGCCTCGCGTTCCGGGAGATTCTGCCCGTCCAGCAAGCGATCGAGGGTGCCGTTCAATGAGGTGGGCAAGCGCGGCGCCTTCTAGCGGCCTGAAGGAGCCGCGCGGCGACCGCCGCTGACAGCGAGGAAATTCTTCATCATGGCGGGCCCGTCGGGCGTCAGCACGCTCTCGGGATGAAACTGCACGCCCTCCAGGTTCAACGATACGTGCCGCATACCCATGACTTCCCCCTCGGCGGTGCGCGCGGTGACCTGCAACTCGGCCGGGAGCGAGTCGCGCTCGGCGATCAGCGAATGGTACCGGCCCACCTCGCAGGGATTGGGAACGCCGGCATAGACGCCCTGCGCGTCATGCTCGATGGGAGAGGTCTTGCCGTGCATCAGTCGCGCAGCCCGCACGACCCTTCCGCCGAAGGCTTCGGCGATCGCCTGATGGCCCAGGCACACGCCGAGCACCGGAATCCGGCCGGCAAAGGCGCGAATCATCTCGATGGAGATTCCCGCCTGCTGTGGAGTGCCGGGACCCGGAGAAATACAAAGATGCGTGGGATCGAGCGCCTCGGCCGCGGCCACCGTCAAGGCATCGTTGCGATGCACGCTCACTTCCGCGCCCAGCACCATAAAAGCCTGCACCAGATTGTAGGTGAAGGAATCGTAGTTATCGATCAACAGCAGCCGCGTGCTCACAAACCTTCCTCCGCGAGCCGCAACGCCTGCACGGCCGCCGCGCTCTTGGCGAGGACCTCATCGTGCTCGGCTTCCGGCCGGCTGTCGGCGACGATGCCCGCTCCGGCCTGATAGCTGTACTCATCGCCGTTAAACACCAGGGTGCGGATCGTTATGGCCTGGTCCATGTCGCCGCGCGCACCGAAGTAACCCACCGTGCCGCCGTACAGTCCGCGCCGCACGGGCTCGAGCTCATCGATGATTTCCATGGCGCGCACCTTAGGCGCTCCCACCAGTGTACCGGCCGGAAACGCCGCCGCGAAAAGATCAAAGGCATCGCGCCCTGCCGCCAGCTGGCCCTGCACGCCGCTGACGATGTGCATTACATGACTGTAACGTTCGATCGCACGGTAGGGCTCGACGCGAATGCTCCCGGCGCAGGCCACACGTCCCAGGTCATTGCGCGCCAGATCCACCAGCATCACGTGCTCGGCATTTTCCTTCGGATCGGCGAGCAGTTCCTCGGCCTGCGCCGCGTCCCGTTCGGGCTCACCCGAGCGGCCACGCGTGCCGGCGATCGGGCGCAGCTCGGCGTGTCCGTTGCTGAGCTTGACCAGCGCCTCGGGCGAGGAGCCCACCACGGTCAGCGCCCCCAGCTCGCAATAGAACATGTAGGGCGAAGGATTGATCAGTCGCAGTGCGCGGTAGGCCTGAAACGGGTCCAGATCGTGCAGTCCGGAAAAGCGCGAGGAGAGCACCAGTTGATAGGCATCGCCGGCGGCGATGTATTCCTGCGCGCGCCGCACGCCCGCCATGTAGGCCTCACGGCTCAAGGCCGGCTCCGGGGGGCGATAGCCCCCGCGCTTCGGTCCTTGCGGCATCGGACCGCGCAGCGCCCGGATCACATCGCGCCGCAGCGCGCTGCGCTCGGCTTCGCTCCCGGCATGGAGCAGCGCGATGGCGCGCGTGAGATGGTCGAACACCAGCATCGAGTGTGGCGCCAGATAGTGCAGAAGCGGCGGTGCATTGGTGAGGCGCGCCGCGCGATCGGGCAGGCGCTCGAAGTAACGCACGATATCGTAAGAGGTGTAGCCCACCAGTCCACCCGCCAGCGGCACCGTTCCAAGTTCGGGGAGCGGGCGCGGCGCGGCGATCAACGCCTGGCGAAGTCCCGCCAGCAGCTCAGCAGCGGTGCGCGGCACCGGCCGTTGCTCCGAACCGATCAGGAAGCCGTGATCATCGAGCCGCACCTCGAGCGCCTCGCCAAAGCCGATGAACGAATAGCGGGCCAGTCGCTCGCCACCCTCCACGCTCTCGAGCAGAAAGCGTGGCCGGAACGCGGCGAGTTTCGCGTACGCCGAGACCGGCGTATCCAGATCACCTGCAATGTCGAAAGGCGCTTTCATTCAATAAGTTGCATCCAAAAAAAGACCCATCCCGGCGAAGTTCCGGAGATGGGTCTGGTGCTCGAAGAAAAATTTAGGGAATGATCGAAAATAGCCCAGGTCCCACTCCGTTGGAGCGGGGCCACCACCGATGGGTCGCGGCGGAATGGGCGCGAGTATTCATATCGGGTGAGTATGGCGACAGCCCGCTGCGGGCGTCAATAGAGCGTCCGTGGCTTCACCGCATATGCCGTGGTCCGCGGGTGCGAAAACGTGACGTCCTCGTGCGGACCACCGGCTCAGGGCATGGCCCCCGGGCCGCTCCCGAGCTTCGTGCACAGCGATTCGGTTGCGCTGACCACTTCAGGTCCCATCCGGCTCAAGCGGGCATCGATAAAGCTGATCACGCGCTTATTCTTCACCGCGCGCAGAGCCGGGAGCGACTGCCAATGATCAATCCACTGCTTCGCGGTCGGAGCGTCCGAGGCGAGAACCAGGATCACCTCCGGGTCCCGCGCGGCGATGGATTCCAGCGACACGGCCGGCGCCGCATCGCGCAGTTCCCCATAGACGTTGCTGTAACCGCAGGCTTCGGCGGCATCGGAGATGATCTGTCCGCCGCCGAGCGTGTAGACCGGCCGGTCCCAGACCTGAAGCAACAGGCGCGGAGCCTGAATGCGAGCGAAACGGGCCCGGATCGATGCGATGCGCGAGGCGAGTGCGTCGGCGGACTGCTGGGCCTGCGTTTCGTGTTTGCAGAAGCACACCGAGGCGCTCGATCGAGTTCGGCAGGTCATCCAGGCGGACCACGCGATGCCGGTAGACCGGGAGCCCGGCGCGCACGAAGGGCTGCAGTTGCGCCTCGGAGGCCCCGCCCGTCCAGGCGACGATCAGATCCGGATGGAGGGCCAGAATGCGCTCGACGTCAAAACCGTGACTGTCACCGATCCGCACGATGTGGCTCGCCGCCTCAGGCTCGACCGAGAACTCCGGCGTGCCGACGACGCGATCCCCGCCGCCGGCCGCAAACAACATCGCGGTCGCACCCGGCGACAGGCTGACGATGCGCTGAGGCGGTGCGCTGAGCGAGACCAGCTGCCCCTCGTCATCGCGGACCTGCCCGCCGGCCGAGTGGCTCGTCCCGGTAAGCAACAAGCAAGCTCAAGGCGAGCAGCGTCAATGAGCGGTTGCGCGATTTCATTGCGTTGCGTCTGCGTGGCGGAAGACTAGGCCGCCGCCGAAAAACTGCATCTCACACGCAGTCCCGGCTCGGTGTCGAGCAGCTCGAGCTGCCCGTGGTGAAGCGCACGACCGCGGCCACCAGGCTCAGGCCCAATCCGCTCCCCGGAGCACCCTGATCGCGCTCCAGTCGCCGGAACGGCAGCAGCATCGACCCATGCGCGATCTGCGGAATGCCCGGTCCGTCATCGCTCACGCTTAAGGTGATCGTCGAATCATGGGCCGTCACCTGCAGATCGACGCTCCCTCCGGCCGGCACATACTTGATGGCATTTTCGAGCAGATTGGTCAGCAGTTGCGCGAGCAGTTGCCGGTGCCCATTGACGTTCGCCGGCCCGGCCGCCGTGACGCGCAGCGTCAAGCCGCGCTCGCGCGCCTCGAGCGCGTAGAGCTCACCGAGTTCGATCGCCATCTGCGCCAGGTCCACCCGTTCGGGCGGCATCGCGCCTCCACCGGCCTCGGCCTGCGCAATCTGAAGAAGCGTCGCCAGTGTGCGCTGCACGCGCTCCAAGTCATCCAGCGTCGCCTGCACGGCCACGCTGGCCGCAGCGTCGACTGCCGCGCCCTGGAGCGTGGTCTCCAAGCGCGCGCGCATGCGATACAACGGCGCGCGCAGGTCGTGGGCCGCGCTATTAAAGGTCACGCGCACGGCGGTGGTCTGTTGCTCGATCCGATCTAGCATTCCATTGACCGTCCCGGAGAGCTGATCGAACTCATCGGCACTCTTGCCCAGCGGCAAGCGCCGGGTCAGGTCCCCCGAGATGATGCTGTCGCAGGCCTGCGCGATCGCTCGCACGCGCGCGGCGAGCCGGCGGCTGAACCACCAACCGGTCACGGCAATCAGCGCGGCCGTCAGACCAATGCCCCAGAAGGTCATCGCGCGCAGGCGTTGGGTGAAGCGGCGCCGCTCGGACACGTCGGTCCCGACCAGCAGACGATTCCCATCCAGCGCCACCACCGCGGCCCGCACCGGATGGTTGACCAGATGGCCCTGCTCGTTGGTCGTGATTTCAAATTCCCGCCACGCGCCCACCGAATTGGACATGGTCGGCCAGGCCGGAAGGTTGCCCGGCCAGCGGAGTGCCCTGTCTTGTCGATGAGCAGGTACGCCGCTCCGAGCCGCCCCCAGTCATCGGTGCGCTTGTCGAGCACGTCGATCAATCGCTTGCGCCCCCCGCTGCGGTAGTCCTCGCGGAGGGATTCGATCTCGGTCTCGACCACCAGATCGACCTGCCGCTCCATGGCGCGCTGTATCAGAAGGTAAACGCTCAGGAGCAGTGCGCTCACGCCGATGGTGACGCCGCACATGTACCACAGGGTCAGTCGCGCGCTGGAGGAGATCAGCCGCGGTCGCCTCAAGCCGTCTCCCCGGGATCCTTGATGCAATAACCCGATCCGCGCACGGTGTGCAGGAGCGGTGGGCTGAAATCGCGATCGATCGCCTGCCGCAGCCGGCTCATGTGCACATCGATCAGATTGGTCTGAGGATCGAACTGCAGATTCCAGACCGACTCGAGCAGCATGGTGCGCGTGACGATCTGGCCGACGCGACGCGCCAGATATTCGAGCAGCTGAAATTCCTTGGTCGTCAGATCGATGTTGCGGCCGGCACGCGTGACTCGGCGCGCGAGGGTATTGATCTCAAGATCCGCCACACGCAGCGTGCCGACGTGACGATTGTCGCCGGAAGCCCGCCGCAACAGCGCTTCGATCCGCGCCAGCAATTCAGCAAAGGCAAACGGCTTGACCAGGTAGTCATCGCCTCCCGCCCTTAAGCCCTCGACGCGATCATCGATCGTGCCCAGCGCGCTCAGCACCAGCACGGGGGTCGGCACGTCGGCCTCGCGGAGCGCTGCGACCAGCGCCAGGCCATCGAGCTGCGGCAGCATCCGATCGACGATCAACAGGTCATAGCGCGCGGCGCGCGCGGCGGCCAGCCCGCTGGCGCCGTCTCCACAATGCTTTACCGTGTAACCGGCCTCGCGCAGCCCACTGCTCACGTGACTGGCGGCCTCGACGTCGTCTTCGATCAGCAGTATTTGCAAGAGGCTCTCCGGCGGCGTTTTAGATCGTAACTCTGACGGCCACGATACGCGAATGTTCCCGCCGCCCCTGGGGCGGTTTCCGGTCCGTACCGAGAGGGCGATGAAGGCGCCATGGCAACGCGCCGATTGAATCTATAATCGCACCGATAAGGTTTTGGGGTGGTGCCAGTGCCTGATTTCCGGCTTAAGAATGCGCAATACGGACGTTCGCTCGCGGCCCGTGCAACAACGGCTTTTTCGTTGTTCGCCGGGCCGCCCGATTGCGGGGTCCTTTAGGTGAACGAAGAACCCGACACTGAGCTTTCAATCTACGATCGTCTCCGCCGGAGCGATCAGGAGTTGTCCGCTCTGCTGGCCAGCGGGACGGCCCGGCGCGAACTCACGGCCGTGTTCGGCGCCGGCGAATACGCGGTGCTGGCCGCTCTGGCCCGCCAGGCGCAGCGCGTGCAGCGTCACCACGCCGAGCCGGTGTACATCCTTCCGGGCATCATGGGCACGCAGCTCGGATCCCTGCGTCCGGCACCGACACCTGCCGACCTGCTGTGGCTCGACCCGCAGGACATCACGGCAGGGGGACTGGAACGCTTGCGGCTTCCGGGCGCCGCAGCCCTCCATCCGCTCGGGGCGATTCCCTACAGTTACCTGCCGCTGCAGTTGCGGTTGCGCGCGGCCGGCTACAACGTCGTGATGCACGACTACGACTGGCGCACGAACCTTCGCGATGCGGCGCGCGGCTTGTCCATGCGGCTGTGCGCCGAGCCGGCGGGCAGCGTCTCGATCGTGGCGCACAGCATGGGCGGCCTGATCGCTCGCGGTGCCATGCCCCTGCCGGGTTTCGAGCGCGTGCGCCGATTGATCACTCTGGGGGTCCCGCACGTCGGCTCTTTCGGGGCCGTGCAGGCCATACGGGGAACCTATCCGGTGGTTCGGCGGCTGGCGGCCCTGGACCGGCTCCACGATGCCGAGGTGCTCGCGACGCGGGTGTTCAGCACCTTCCCGAGCATCCACCAGCTGCTGCCCGCCGAAGGCTTAAGCGCCCACGGGAACCTGTTCGAGATCGGACACTGGCCCAAGTCCGGTCCGGGGCCCGACCTGGAACTGCTGGCCGATGCGCGCGAGTTTGTCGGCACGCTTCCCCTCTGTGACCCGCGCTGCATCGCCATCAGCGGCACGCACCAGCGCACCGTCGTGAACCTGCGCCTCACCGAGGATGATTTTCAGTACGAAATCGGCGATGCCGGTGATGGCACCGTACCGATGGCCAGTTCGGAGTTGCCCGCCTGTGACAACTATTACGTGCGCTGTGAACACAGCGAGCTGCCGCGCAGCGTGAGCGTCGCGCGCGCGATTGTGGAACTGCTGCGGCGTGGACGAACGACACGACTTTCCGACCGGCGCGCGCCGTCCCTCGGCCGGACGGTCACCGTCACTGACCGGGAGCTTCGCACCACCTGGAATGAAAAGGTCGACTGGGGGAAATTGGGACCGGCCGCGCGCCGCACTTACCTGAACCGCCTCAATCAGCCCCCGCCGCACTACGCGGCGCGCCGTTCGTCCCGCCGCCGTCCGCGGCAATTGAGGGAACTAGGCTCTCAGCGCATCGCCCGACGCCTCGAGCATGGCGGAGAAGGCCGGCCGGCCGCTGTGCTGGGTACGCATCTGTGCGAGCAACTCGTGGATCCCGACCGGATCGCCAAAAATCCTGCCCTGGGCCACATCGCACCCCCATTGGCGCAATGCCTGCACCTGGCTGAGCTTCTCCACGCCCTCGGCCACCACCTGCAGCCCCAGGCCGTGGCCCATGTCGATGATGGTGCGCACCAACGTGGCATCGGCCGGATCATCGGTCAGGTCGCGAATGAAGGACTGATCGATCTTGAGCGAGCCGATCGGAAATTGCTGTAGCGCGGACAGCGAGGAGTAGCCGGTGCCGAAATCGTCGATGGACAGGTGCAGTCCCATCGCGGCCAGCTGATCGAGCATCTGCACCGTGCGGCGCGGATCGGCCATAAGAGTGCTCTCGGTAATCTCCAGCTCCAGGCTCTGGGGCGAGACGTTATGGCGTTCAAAGAGCGATCGGCAGTTGAGGATAAATCCCGCGTGCCGCAGCTGCTTGAGTGACAGGTTCAGCGCAATGCGTCCCGGGTCCCCGACCGCACCGCGCAGCAGGTTCAGGTCCAGGCACACGCGCTCGAGCACCCATTCCCCGATGTCGCCAATCAGATTGTTTTCCTCGGCCATCGGAATGAACTGCGAGGGCGGTATGTCCCCGTGCCCGGGCAACCGCCAGCGCAGCAGTGCCTCGGCACCCACGATGCGCCCGTCGCGCAGGTTGATCTTGGGCTGGTAATGCACCAGGAATTCATCGCGCTCCACCGCGCGCCTGAGCTTGCTGCGCAGCATCAGCCGCTCGACGGCCGCCGCGTTCATCTCCTGGGAATAATGGGCAAAGGTGTTGCCGCCATTTTGCTTGGAGTGGTACATCGCGGCATCGGCGTTGCGGATCAGGTCGATGACGTTGTCGGCATCGCGCGGACACAGGGCGATGCCGATGCTGACGGTCAGGAATACTTCCTGCTGGTTGATGTGGAATGCGGCACCGGCCGTGTCCAGCACCGTGCGCGCCAGCTGCGAGACCTGCTCGCTGGTCTCCTGCGCATCGGTGCTCAGGCCATCGACGAACAGCGCAAACTCATCGCCCGCCAGGCGCCCGAGCACCGACTCGCTGCTCAGCACGCGCGTCAGGCGCTCGGTGAGCGCCTCGAGCACGCGATCGCCCGAAGCGTGGCCGAAGGTGTCGTTCACTTCCTTGAAATGATCCATGTCGATGTACAGCAGAGCCACGCCCTGGCCCACGCGCCGCGCCCGGGCAATCGCCTGCTGCAGCAGGTGCTGGAACTGCATGCGGTTGGGAATCTTGGTGAGCGCATCGTACCGTGCGAGGTAGCGGATGCGCCGTTCGGCGCGCTTGCGTTCGGTGATATCGCGCGCCACGTAGATATCGCCCGCGAACTTATCGTCGGTGCTGGCGACCGAGGAAACCACGAACGATACCGGAATGGTCTGTCCGGCGCGGGTCCGAAGCACCGTCTCGCCCGTGTCGCGGGCGGAGGCCAGCGGGTCCCCGCCCCCCTCGCCGGCGGCGGCCAGCAAGCTCGCCACGCTCGTGCCGATCAGCTCCTCGGAGGCAAATCCGGTCAGGCGCCGCGCCGCCTCGTTGACCAGGCGGATGGCCCCGTCGGGCGAGGCCACGAACACGCTGTCGCTCATGCTGTTGAGCACACTATTTAAGTAGTCGCGGCTGAAGGTGGTGTCATTGAGCGCCACGCGAGTGCGCTCGAGCGCGCGCTGCAGGCGGCCCAAGTGACCGGCCAGTCCGCCGTCGGCAGGCTGGGAAAATTCTCCGCGCCCCAGTCTCTCGAACGCACCGATGAGCTGCTCGACGCCGTCCTGGAGGCGCTGTCGCTCCCGCCACGACCAGAATGCGGCCGCCGAAGCTCCGGCCAAGGTCATCAGGCCGGCCAGCCAGTACATCGGGCCAGGATCCAACGGCCTCACCACCGCGATCGCCACCCACCCGCCCAACGCCAACGCCAGGGAAAGCGAGGCGACGTGTCGGCTGGTCAGTTGCATTAAGCGCACGCGCCTCCCTTGGTGTTGAGGCTTAGAATCATGCCCCATGAGCGAGCATAGCGCCAAATCTCAAGGACCGGTCAAAGCGTTATCGCGCCTTGAGCTGACCGGACGGGCCCGCACTCACGTGCAATCGGTGGCCGAGCTTGAGTGCACGCTGCATCCTGCCGCCGCCAGCGCGTTGCTGGCGCTGCGGAGCGCGGCGCGAAGCGATGGCATCGAACTGCAGGCGGTGTCCGGGTTCCGGGACTTCGAACAACAGCTCGCCATCTGGAACGCGAAGTTCACCGGCGCGCGAGCGCTGCTGAGCGCCAGAAATGAGCCGCTCCAGGCCTCCGCACTCAGCGACGAGGAGCGCGTTGCGGCGATCCTGATCTGGTCAGCGCTGCCGGGAGCCAGCCGCCATCACTGGGGAAGTGAGTGCGATGTGATCGACCGCGCTGCACTTGCCGCCGGCGAGCGCGTCGAGCTGTTGAGCACCGATTACCAGCCCGGGGGACGCTATGCGAGGCTGTCCTCATGGCTGGCCGGGCACGCCCATCATTACGGCTTTTTCCTGCCGTACGACCGCGATCGGGGCGGCGTGCAACCTGAACCCTGGCACTTAAGTTTTGCGCCCGTGGCAGAACCCGCCCTTGAGGCCATGAGCGTCGAGCTTCTGAGCGAGGCGCTCCAAGGCGCGCCGATCGAGGGGCGCGGCGCGGTGGACACAGAGCTCCCGCGATTGTTCGAGCGCTACGTCACGGCCGTGGCCGCAGCAGCGCCCGCTGCGCTGGCGGCGCGCGCGCTCAGTCGCGGAGCCAGGCTCGCTTGAAGTAGCCGAGCATCTGCCCGCGCACATCCGCCAGCGTATTGGGATCGGCCGCGTACAGCGGAGGATTCCGACGCAGCATGCGCCAGCTTTCGCTGCGCAGCACCTGCGCGAGAAAACTCAAGTTCCGTTCAATGGATTCCATGTACGGATTGCGGCCCTCGAACAGGATCTCGAGGTAGCGATAAGCGCGGTTGAACTCACCGTCCAGGCGCTTGCTGCGGGTCTCGGCGACGAAACCCGGCGTATGGCGCAACAGGTCAACGCCGGAGGCATAGCGCACTTTCTCGGCACTGGCGTTGCTGTAAGGCAGCGCCATGCCGGCCAGCACGAATTCCGGGTACAGGCGATCGCGACACTTCTCCAGATAACAGCGATCGGCCATCTGCGTGATCATGTCGGCGGTGCCCAGCAGATGCCCGAGGCGCACGTCGCGCGCATCGGAGAGCACCAGTTCGCTGAAGGGCACTTCATACCCGGTAAAATGAAGGATCTGCCCGGCCGGCCCCACCCATTCCTCCAGTCCGATCTGCGGCAGGTAGCCGCGCAGGAACTCCACGCCGCGTGAGACATGGGTGCTGGTAAATTCCGCGCCGTTGCGTTGAGCCGTGTCCGTCGTGCGGCGCAGGTAGCCGACGTCATGGAAAAGCGCCAGGACCACACCGGCCACGGCGCGCTGGGCGCCAAGCTTCCAGAGCGGATCCACCTGCCGCTCGTAGCCCGCGCACAACCTGGCCATGGTGAGGGTCACATCCAGGGTGTGCTGGCGGTCGTGGTACACGGTATCCACGCCGGCATAGCCGGGTGCGCGGCCGGAAAACATGTCATCGAACTGGACGAAGGCGTGGCGCAAGGCCGCGGTCGAGGCTTCCGGCCAGATTCCGGCGAACAGCTGTTCGATCGCCTGGAGCACCGCGGGCGGCGAGCTCACGCGCACGGTATTGGTGATGTCGAAATCGCTCCGCCGGATGGTGGACATGCCGGAACTGGCCGGCGGGGCGGTCACCCGCTCGTTTTCAACAGATCCCATGGAACGAGCAGTGTAGGCGAGCCGGCAGAACCGTACCAGCGACCTGCCGCACAGTTATCAGCCCCGCTCCCCCCTCATTACTACGTAGCCGCGCCGATCTATATGTCAAACGTGGCCACCACCGGCGTGTGATCGGAAGCTCGTTCCACCCGGCGTGGTTCACGATCGATGGTGCAACCGGTGCACACTTCGGCCAGTGCCTTCGTGGCCAGCAGCAGATCGATCCGCAGACCGTTGTTCTTCTGAAACGCGCCGGCGCGGTAATCCCACCAGCTGTATGAGCGTGGCGGCTGCTCGAAACGACGAAACAGATCGATGAGCCCAAGGCCCATCACGGCCTGAAGAGCCTCGCGTTCCTCCGGGCTGACCAGCACCGATCCGACCCACGCGACCGGATCGTGCACGTCGCGGTCTTCCGGGGCGATGTTGAAATCGCCGAGCACCAGCACGCGCTCGTGCGTGGCGATTTCCTCGCCCAACCAGCGGCGCAACGCGCGAATCCAGCCCAGCTTGTACAGGAATTTGTCGGATCCGACGCTCTGGCCGTTCGGTACGTACAGATTGATCACCCGTACGCCCCCGACCTGCGCGGCCAGGATCCGGCGCTGCGGATCGTCGTACCCGGGCATGTCGCACAACACATCGGTCAATGCGCTGCGCGCCAGGGTGGCCACCCCGTTGTAGGTTTTCTGCCCCGACCACACGCTCTGATACCCGGCCTGCGCCAGCTCCGCGGCCGGGAAGCTCTCCTCGGAGAGCTTGGTCTCCTGCAATGCCACCACGTCCGGGGCTGCGGTGCGGAGCCAGTCGAGCAACTGCGGGAGTCGCACCCGGAGCGAGTTGACGTTCCAGCTGGCGATGCGCACGGGATCGGCCGTTACGCCACCTTGGACTGGGCGATGCCGTGCAACTCGAGGAGCGGCCCGATCTCGGGCTTGCGGCCGCGGAACTCGATAAAGGCCTCGAGCGGATCACGGCTCCCTCCGCGCGCGAGAATGCTGTCCAGAAACCGCGCGGCCGTCGCCCGATCGAAGGCGCCGGGCGCACGAAACGCCGCAAAGGCGTCGGCCGCCAGCACCTCGGCCCATTTGTAGCTGTAGTAGCCGGCCGCATAGCCGCCGGCAAAGATGTGGGTGAAGCTGTGCGGGTAGCGGTTCCACTCCGGGGCGCGCGTGACCGCCACCTCGGCGCGCACCTCGGCCAGCAGCGGATAGACATTCGCGCCGCGCGCCGGATCGTACTCGGCATGCAATCGCATATCGAACAGCGCGAATTCCACCTGCCGCAGCGTCTGCAGCCCGGCATGGAAGCTTCGCGTGGCAATCAGCTGGCGCTGCTTGGTCTCCGGAATGGGCTCACCGCTCCGGGCGTGGGCACCGATCCGGGCCAGCACCTCCGGGAGCCAGGCGTAGTTCTCCATGAACTGGCTGGGCAGCTCGACGGCGTCCCAGGCGACGCCGTTGATGCCAGCGATGCTCGGATACCCGATGCGCGTCAGCATATGGTGCAGGCCGTGGCCAAACTCGTGGAACAGCGTCACCACGTCATCGTGCGTGAGCAGCGCCGGGCGCGAGTCCTGCGGGGGCAGTGAATTGCAGACCAGGTACGCCACCGGCAAGGTGAGGGTGCCCTGCAGCTGCTTGCGCCCGACACAATCATCCATCCAGGCACCGCTGCGCTTGTTCGGGCGGGCGTAGGCGTCCAGATAAAAGCTCGCCACCGGCGCACCGCCCGTCGATCGCACCTCGAAGTAGCGCACGTCCGGATGCCACACGGGAACATCCTTGCGCTCCTGGAGCTGCACTCCGTAGAGCCGCTCGGCGACGCCGAACAGTCCCTCGAGAACCCGAGGCAAAGGCAGGTACTCGCGCAGTTCCTCCTGCGACACCTCAAAGCGGCTCTGCTGGAGCCGTTCGGCGTAGTAGGTGATGTCCCAGGCCTCGAGCGCGCGCCCGGCATAGGCCTCAAGCTCGGCAAGTTCGGCTACGGCGCTGGCACGGGCGGCCGTGGCCAGCTGACGCAGGAACGCGAGCACCTCCGGCACGGTGTGCGCCATCCGGTCGGCGAGCGCGTACTCGGCATAGGACTTGAAATCGAGCAGGCGCGCCGCCTCGTGTCGAAGCCTCAGGATGTCCTCCATGACCGGGCCATTGTCAAAGCGCCCCGCGCTCGGGCCGCGATCGGAGGCGCGCGTGCTCCAGGCTTCGTAGAACACGCGCCGCAGCGTGGAGGACTCCGCGTCCGTGACCACCGCCACGTAGGTGGGCTGGTCCAGACCAAAGAGCCACCCGGCCACGCCCTTGGCTTCGGCGCGGCGCGCGGCCTGCTCGATGATGCCCGGATTGATGCCCTTGAGCTGTGCCTCATCGGTCAGGTGATGCGACCAGTCATTGGTGGCATCCAGAACCTGTTCCTCGAACTTGGACTGGAGCACGGACAGTTCACTCATGACGGCCTTGAAGCGCGACTTGCGGTCGGGTGCAAGCGCCACGCCGGCCAGACGAAAATCGCGCAGCGCGTGCTCGAGCACGGCCAGCTGCACCGCATCCAGGCTCCCCGCCTCGTGTTCGCAGATGTGCTGATACGCCTGATAGAGCGGCTCGCTCTGCGCGAGGTCGGTGTAGTACTCTGACAGCAACGGCAGGCATGCGGTGTAGGCCGCGCGCAGTGCCTCGGAATTCATCACCGCGTTCAAATGGCCGACCGGCGACCAGATTCTCGAGAGCCGATGGCGCAGCTCCTCAAGCGGCACGACCACGGTGGCAAAACTCGGCGGACGGAGCGCCGCGATGGCCGCGAGGCGTTTTCGGCCTTCCTCGAGCAGCTGGCGGATCGCCGGTTCAATGTGTTCCGGGCGGATATCCGCAAAACGCGGCAGGCCAACATCGGCGAGCAGCGGGTTGGCCGACGGAGCGAGAGGCTGGGTGGCATTTGGCATTGGACTAGACTGCCAGAGCGCGCGCGGAATAGGAACAACCGCTCGCCGGGCTCCTAAGGGGACAGGTTAAGCATCATGGCGACCGATTTTGATCTGATTGTCATCGGCGGCGGGAGCGGTGGACTGGCCTGCGCACAGCGTGCCGCCGACCATGGCGCCCGGGCGCTGCTGATCGAATCGCACCGGCTGGGGGGCACCTGCGTGAATGTCGGCTGCGTGCCGAAGAAGGTGATGTGGAACGCCGCGCAGCTGGCCCACGCCGCTCACGACGCCCACGATTACGGTTTTGACCTCGCGCTCCATTCGCACGACTGGCCGCTCCTCAAGCGCAAGCGGGATGCCTACATTGAGCGACTCAACGGCATCTATGCCGACAATCTCGAACGGCGCGGCGTGAGCCTGTTGCATGCACGCGCCAGCCTCACGGCCGAACGCACCGTGATGGCCGCCGACAAGGAACTCCGTGCCGAGCACATCGTGCTCGCCACCGGTGGTCAGCCGGTGGTGCCCTCCATACCGGGCGCACATTTTGGCATCACTTCCGACGGGTTCTTCGACCTGCCCGAGCGGCCCGCCAGCATCGCGATCGTCGGCAGCGGCTATGTCGCCGTGGAACTGGCCGGCGTGTTCTTGGCGCTCGGATCGCGCCTGAGCATGGTGCTGCGCACGGATCGGATGCTTAAATCCTTCGAGCCCTTCCTGGGCGAACACCTGCTCGAGACCATGCGCGCCGACGGGGTCGAGATCGCCACCCAGGCGGTGCCGAGCGCGCTCAGCCGGGACGAGAAGGGACTGATGGGGCTCGAGCTCAATGATGGGCGACGCCTGGGCCCGTTCCACTGCGTGCTGTGGGCCATCAGCCGGATTGCCGCGCTGTCGAATCTATGCCACGAGAAACTGCACGTGGCGCGTGATGCGGCGGGCTTCGTGCAGACCGATGCCTACCAGCAGACCAATGTCCCGGGCCTGTATGCGATCGGCGATGTGACCGGCCGCGTGCCGCTCACGCCGGTGGCGATCGCGGCCGGCCGGCGCCTGTCCGATCGGCTGTTCGGCGGGCAGGCGGAACGTCGGCTGGATTACGAGAATGTCCCCACGGTGCTCTTCAGTCATCCGCCGATCGGTACCGTGGGGGTTTCGGAAGCGGAAGCGCGGCGCCGGTACGGAGAGTCGGTCAAGGTGTACACGCGAAGTTTTGTGCCGCTGTATCACGCGATCACGGCGCGCAAGCCCAAGACGCTGATGAAACTGGTGACCGCAGGGCCCGAGGAAAAGGTGGTCGGTGTGCACATCGCCGGTCCCGGCGCCGATGAGATGCTGCAGGGATTCGCCGTGGCGCTGCGGATGGGTGCCACCAAGCAGGACTTCGACGATACGGTCGCGATTCATCCGACCTCGTCCGAGGAACTGGTGACGATGCGTTAGGTCGGCAGGTGCCCGATGAGGTCTGAAAGCGCCGCAGTCAGCGCACTCTGAAAGGCCGCGACCACCGACTGCATACGATTTTCGGCCGCTGGCACCGAGCTCTCGGCGCTGACGCTCGCCACCACGGATCGATCCTTGCGCTGACCGAGGGTGGCCAGCAACTGCACGTGCACGACGGGCGGCCCATCGCCCGTGTATTCGGCCTGAAAGCGCCGGATCTCGATCTGCATGACCTGATCGGCCGCGAACGCGGCACGGTCCGACTGCACGCTGCTGTATTTCCCCGAGGCGCGCAGCGCGTCGATGGCCAGCGATTGCAGGAAATCGGGAAGCTGCGTTGGCCAGCGGCTCGAGCCGTAATAATCCAGACGTTGAGCACTGCGGGTGAGTGCAATGCGATCGGTATCCAGACCCGGGCCCGCCTGCGGGCGCAACACCAGCACACTGGGGCGCGTCGCGGGAGCCTCCGCCTTGGATTGCGGGTAGGCCGGATCGAGCGTGTAGACCTGCATGACGGGCTGATCGCTGTGCAATCCTCCACAGCCGGCCCCCATCGCCAGCGAAGCGGCCGCCAATGCGCGCGCGATTTTCATACTCAGCCTCATTTTGGAATCTCCACGGCGGCGCTAGGCGGCTGGTACAGGAGCTGCGAGGGTTTCTCGCGCAGGCTCCTCGACAACTGAGCGAGTTCGCGGGCGGCGTCGCGACTGTCGTGCAACAGCGCCTCGACCTGCGGGAGGCTCTGCTGCACAAACCCGTGCAGGGCTCCGCGGTTTTCCTGCAGCAGGCCATCGAGTTGCTCGCTGGCCGAGGCCAGATGGTCGGCCGATGCTTTCAGGCGCGCCACGGTGGCCACCAGATCGGGCCCCGCCGTATCGGTTGCGGCATTGAGCTTGGCGATGAGCGCGCGGGAATCCTTCGTCGCCTCGCGCAGTTCGGCAATGAGCTGGCCGGTATCGTTCGCCGCCTGAGGCAGTACTTTGCCGACGCGATCCAGGTTGGCGACCATCTGGCTGAATTCCGCGAGGTTTTCATTCGACAGGAGCTTATTTCCGCGGGTCGCCAGTTCCCCGATCTGGCTGGTCACCTGCGGCAGACCGCTGAGCAGCACATCGAAGTTCGAGCGTATCGAGCGGATCACCGGATAGTGCTCGCTGGCCACCGTGTCCATGAGTCGTTCAGGCAGCGAGCCGGGCCGTTGCAGCAACAGGTCAATATAAAGGAGGCCGGTGACCCCTTGCGTGGACAGCTGCGCCAGCGTGCGATCGGAGATGGGCGCGCTGGCGTCGATATCCACGATCACCTGCACGCGGTCGGCCGCGCGCTTGTCCAGCGTGACACGCACCACGCGCCCGACGTCCACGCCGAGGTAGCGCACCTGCCCGCCCACCGCCAGTCCGCTGACGCTCCCGTCGAAATAAATCTCATAGCGGTTGAAGTCGCGCTGGTCGCGCGAATCGCTGTACCAGAACACGAACAGTCCACCCATGACCACGACCAGCAGCACAAAGGCGCCGACGGCGACGTAATTGGCTTCACGCTCCATGATCAACTCTCCGGCGCTGTGCCCGCGGGCCCTGGAAGTATGCATGAATCCACGGTTGTGGATTGCGGGCGATATTCTCCAGTGTGTCACTGATCATACGCCCATCGACGAGCACGCCGACACGAGTGCAGATCCCGAACAAGGTATCCAGATCATGCGTGATCATGACCACGGTAAGATTCAGCTGACGCTGCAGGTTCTTGACCAGATCATCAAAGGCCTGCGCACCGATCGGATCGAGTCCGGAGGTGGGCTCATCGAGGAACAACAGCGGCGGGTCGAGCGCCATCGCCCGCGCCAGCGCCGCGCGCTTGACCATGCCTCCTGAGAGCTGCGAGGGAAACTTGCTGGCCGCGTCCGGACGAAGTCCGACGAGTTTGAGCTTGAGCATCGCCAGCTCATCGAGCGTGCGCTGCGGAAGGTGCAGGCGCTCGATCATCGGCATCTGAATGTTCTGCAGCACGGTGAGCGCGCTGAACAGCGCGCCCTCCTGGAAGGTCACTCCGTACCCGGCCTTGGCGTTGCGCAGCTCGGCCGGTCCCATGCGCGTGATGTCGCGGCCGTGGAGCTTTACGGAACCGGCGCGCGGCTTCTGGAGCCCGAGAATGCTCCGCAGCAATACCGACTTGCCGGCTCCCGATCCGCCGACGATGCCGAAGATCTCGCCCTCCTCGACCGTGAGCTCGAGGTTCTTGTGCACGATCTGCCGCCCAAAGATATTGGAAAGCCCGCGCACTTCGACCGCGGCGGCCATCAGATATCCAACTTCATGAACAGCACCGCGAACAGCGCATCGGCCAGAATCACCAGAAAGATTGACTCGACCACGGCGAGAGTCGTATAGCGGCCAAGCTGCCGCGAGGAGCCGCGCACGCGCAGCCCGCACCAAGTGCCGGAGATCGCGATCAGCAGCGCAAACACCGGCGCCTTGACCAAGCCCACCCAGAAGGTGGTGCTGGCGATCGACTCATTGGCCCGGTTGAGGAATTGCGTCAGCGGCATGTCCATCAGAAAGTGGCACAGCAATGCTCCGCCGATAAGGCCGATCACATCGGCGATGATCGTCAGCAGGGGCAATGCAATCACCAACCCGAGGATCCGCGGCACGACCAGCACCTCGAACGGGTCAACACCCATCGCACGCAAGGCGTCCACCTCCTCGTTCAGGCACATGGCGCCGATCTCCGCCGCGAACGCGCTTCCAGAGCGCCCCGCGACGATGATCGCCGTGAGCAGCACCCCCAGTTCGCGCAGCACGCCCACGGTCACCAGGTCCACCACGAAGATGTCGGCGCCGAACTTGCGCAGTTGCTGCGCGCCCATGTACGCGAGGATCACGGCAATCAGAAAACCGATCAGCGCCACGATCGGAATGGCCGATATGCCGGTGTCATAGATGTGGCGCGCAATCGAAGTGAGTCGCCAGCGCTTGACGCTCGGGGCGGCGTGCGCGGCGGCGACGCTGACACGTCCCATAAATTGCAGCGGAGCATCCAGATGTCGCCACAGGCGAACCGTTCGTCGCCCCAGACCCTCCACCGCCGCGGCCGCATCCAGCCACACCGTATGCGAGGTCTCATGAACTTCCGGCGCGGACCGATCCGCCTTGAGCGTGCGCTCGATGAGTTCAAGGACCGGTGGCGTGGCGCCCTGGAAATCCGCCTTGATGCCCCCGGCGGTGTGCGTCAGGAAATCATGCAGGAGCCAGGCGCCCGACAGGTCAAAGGAGGCATCGGCGGCCGCGACGTGCAGCTGGCTGGCGCCGCGCAGCGGCACGGAGGCGAGTTCCGCCTGGATGTCACTGAGCGTTGCGGCCTGCCAGCGCCCATGCAGACTCAGTTCGAGTGCATCGCCCTGCCGCTGTGAGGTGCAGTACACCGTCTTAGAGGCTCGCCAGATCGCCGGATGCGGGCCCCACGACGTGCGCGGCGCCTCGGGCAACGCAGGCGCGGAGTACGCTTTCGATACGATGGCCGGGGAGTGGGCTGCATGTTATCCATTCACCGCCCTCTCTAGCGCGGCGCCTGCAAGTGGGCTTCCAGGAACCACAGATACTTGTCGACATCGCGCGAGATCCCGGTGAACAGGTCCGAGGTACCGGCATCGTCGAGCTTGGCCGTCGCCGCAATGGCCGCACGGACCTTGCGCCCGAAGTCCGCCAGTCGATCGGCGAGCGCCGCGACATGCGCCGGGCCTTCCGTTATATCCAGCGGGTAAGGGGCGAGCGAGCTGCCACGCGCCACGGCAGCGACGGTGCCCAGCGGCGTACCGCCCAGCGCGCTGATGCGCTCGGCAATCGTGTCCACGTGCTCTTCAACGTTTCCGTGCAGCTGGTCGAATAATTCGTGGAGCGCGATAAAGTTCGGCCCCTTCACATTCCAATGGGCCTGCTTGGCGGCGGCCTCCAGATCCAGCGCGTCGGCCAGCCGCTGATTGAGCAACTTCTCGATCGCGGATGCGGGTGCGGGCAGGCAGATCGTTGCGCGTCGGGTGCATGAGTGACTCCATTATCTATAGGTTTGGCGCGGGATGCCCGTAGTGTGCACCGGCGAGGCGGCCCAAGGCCAATGGCCTGATCGGATCGCCACGATAGAGCATGTCCATTAGAATCACCGCTCTTTTATCCCACCCTGCCCGGAGCAGTACATGAAAAAGCCCCTCAACGTCGCCATCACTGGCGCCGCCGGCCAGATTGGCTACGCCCTTGCGTTTCGGGTGGCCTCCGGCCAGATGCTCGGTGCCGACCAGCCGGTCAATCTGCACCTGCTTGAAATTACCGCCGGCGCTCGCCGGCCTGTCGGGCGTGGTGATGGAACTGAACGACTGCGCGTTTCCGACCCTGAACAAGGTCATCGCCTCGGACGATGGCAAGGTGGCGTTCCGCGACTGCCACGCGGCGCTCCTCGTGGGCGCGCGCCCGCGCGGGCCGGGGATGGAGCGCAAGGACCTGCTGCTGGCGAACGCACAGATCTTCTCTGCGCAGGGCAAGGCGCTCAACGCGGTCGCCGACCGACAGGTGCGCGTGCTGGTGGTCGGAAATCCCGCCAACACCAACGCGCTGATTGCGCGCAGCAACGCCCCCGATCTTCCCGCCGGGCACTTTACGGCCATGACGCGCCTGGATCACAACCGCGCGCTCTCCCAGCTCGCCGAGAAGACCGGCACGCACGTCAACGACATCCGGCACATGACGATCTGGGGCAATCACTCGGCGACGCAGTACCCGGATCTGAACCACGCACTGGTGGGCGGCAAGAATGCGACCAGCCTGGTCGATCGCAGCTGGGTGGAACAGACATTCATCCCCACCGTGCAGCAGCGCGGCGCGGCCGTGATCAAGGCGCGGGGCTCATCCTCGGCCGCCTCGGCCGCTTCCGCGGCGCTCGATCACATGCGCACCTGGTTTGCGGGCACAGCGGCGGAGGACTGGGTCAGCATGGGCGTGGCCTCCGACGGGAGCTATGGCATTGGCGAGGGGATTGTCTATTCCTATCCGGTGACCTGCCGCGACGGCGCGTACCAGATTGTGCAGGGCCTGAACATCGATGAGTTCAGTCGCGCCAAGATGAAGGCCACCGAGGCCGAGCTGCGCGAGGAGCGCGCCGGAGTGGAAGAGTTACTCGGCTGATCGTCTTCCTGAACTCATACCTATGTCCCCGCAGGCTCGCGCCTGGTGGGCGCGCGGGCTAGTATTGAGACCATGTACGGCGCGCTGATTACTTTTGTGTTCGTGCTGGCGGCGATCTATCTGGCCTACCGGCGCCTGCCGCTGCTGACCTACTCGATCACCTTCACCCTGCTGCTGGCCGCCTATATGGTGCTCGGCAACCCGAGCGGTATCTGGCAGGGCTTCCTGTGGTTACTCCTGGCGCTGCTGTGGCTCCTCAATGTGCGTCCACTGCGCAAGGCGATCATCAGCCGCCCGTTCCTGCGCACCTATCTGCGATCGCTCCCGAGCATGTCCGATACCGAGCGCGAGGCGCTCGAAGCCGGCACGGTCTGGTGGGACGGGGAATTGTTCAGCGGCAACCCCGACTGGTCCAAGCTCCGCAGTAATCCGGCGCCCCGGCTGTCCGCGGAGGAACAAGCGTTCCTCGACGGGCCCTGCGTGGAGCTGTGCCGGATGCTCGATGACTTCGACATCACGCATCGACGCGCGCGACCTGCCGCCGGAGGTGTGGTCATTCCTCAAGTCGCGCGGCTTCTTTGCGATGATCATCGGCAAGCCCTACGGCGGCCTGGGGTTTTCCGCTTACGCGCACTCCTGCGTTTTGGTGATGCTGGCCAGTCGCAGCGTCGTATGCGCTTCGACCGTCGCGGTCCCCAATTCGCTCGGTCCCGCGGAGCTGCTCAATCACTACGGAACCGAAGAGCAGAAGGCTCACTACCTGCCGCGACTGGCGCGGGGCGATGATATTCCCTGCTTCGCCCTGACCGGACCGCGCGTCGGTTCCGATGCCGCCGCGATTCCCGATACCGGCATCGTCTGCCGTGGCCCATGGCAGGGCGAGGAAGTGCTGGGGCTGCGCCTTAATTTCTCCAAGCGCTACATCACCCTGGCGCCGGTGGCGACCGTCATCGGCCTGGCCTTTCGCATGTACGATCCGCAGCGCCTCCTGGGCGGCGGGACCGACCTGGGCATCACCTGCGCGCTGATACGGCGCGACACGCCGGGCGTAGAGATCGGCAGGCGCCATCTGCCGCTCAACATTCCTTTCCAGAACGGACCGATTCGCGGCCACGACGTGTTCGTGCCGATCGACAGCATCATCGGCGGCGTCAAGATGGTCGGCCAGGGCTGGCGCATGCTGGTCGAGCAGCTCTCGGTCGGACGCTGCATCTCATTGCCTTCGAACGCCACAGGCGGAGCGAAGGCCGCCACCTTCGCCACCGGCGCCTATGCGCGCATGCGGCGCCAGTTCAACACGCCGGTGGGCAAGTTCGAGGGCGTGGAGCAGGCGATCGCTCGAATGGTCGGGCTCACCTACATCATGGATGCCGCGCGCAGCGTCACGATGGCGGCCATCGATGCGGGCGCGCGTCCGGCGGTGCCCGCCGCGATACTCAAGTACCACGTCACCGAGATGGGCCGGAGTGTCTCCAATGACGCGATGGACGTGCACGGCGGCAAGGGCATCATGCTGGGGCCGCGAAATTATCTGGCGCGCGGCTACCAATCGGTGCCCATCGCGATCACCGTGGAAGGCGCGAACATCCTGACCCGGAACCTGATCATCTTCGGCCAGGGCGCGATCCGCTGCCACCCTTTCGTCCTGCGCGAGATGACCGCCGCGCGCAATCCGGACCGCGAGCGGGGCGTGGACGAATTCGACCGGGCGCTGTTCGGCCACATCGGCTTCACGATTTCCAATGCGGCGCGCTCGCTGGTGATGGCCCTGACCCTCGCTCGCTTTGAAAGCGTTCCCGACACCGGCCCGACGCGGCGCTACTACCAGCACATCGAGCGCTTCAGTGCCTCCTTCGCCTTTGCCACCGACGTGGCGATGTTGACCCTGGGCGGGTACCTGAAGAAGAAGGAGAGCATCTCGGCACGACTCGGGGACGTGCTCTCCTCGATGTACCTGGCCTCGATGGTGCTCAAGCACCACGAGGACCAGGGAAGTCCTGCCGCCGACCTGCCGATCGTGGAGTGGTCGTGCCGGGCGCTGCTGTACCAGGCGCAGGAACAATTGCACGGCGTGCTGCGAAACTTCCCGGTGCGGCCCATGTCATGGCTAATGCGGCGTTTTATCTTCCCGCGCGGACTGACCTATTTCGCCCCCGGCGACAGGCTCGGGAGCGAAGTCGCGGGTCTCGCGCAGGCGGTCGGCGAATCGCGAGAGCGGCTGGCCGCCGGGATCTATAATGAGCGGCATGAGCACAGCCCGCTTGGCCAGTTGCAGCAGGCCCTCGAGCTCAGCCCGGCTGCCGAGCTGATCGAGAAGAAATTGCGGATCTCCGGCGTCAAGATGAAGCTCATCGATGCTCTGGATCTGCCGGGGCAGATCGAGCAGGGACTGGCGCTGGGCATCATCACTTCCTCCGAGGCCGCTGCGCTCCGTGAGTACGACAAGATGGTCATGGACCTGATCAACGTCGATGATTTTGCGAGCCACGAACTCGGGACCGCGACTCAAGTGCCCTCGGCGGCGTCCTAGCGCGAGGCCGAGGAACCGGACTTCACCCCATGTATCTCGCCTTCTTCGGCATCGCCGAGAAACCCTTCGCCATTACGCCCGACCCGCGTTACCTGTATCTGGGCCGGCACCATGCCGATGCGCTCGCGCATCTGGTGTACGGCATCAACGATGCCGGGGGCTTTATCCAGCTGACCGGCGAGGTGGGTACCGGCAAGACCACCACGATCCGATCGCTCCTGGCGCGGGCACCGAAGAACGCGGAAATCGCCCTGGTCATCAATCCGCGGCTCTCGCCGCTGGATTTCCTGCAGACCATCTGCGAGGAACTGGGCGTCGGCGTGCCCGACGATGCCGTCGACAGCGCCAAGGAACTGGTCGATCAGCTCAATCACTATCTGCTGCGGGCGCACGCCGCCGGCCGGCGTGTGGTGCTGATCGTCGATGAGGCGCAAAACCTGAGTGTCGAGGTGCTCGAGCAGGTGCAGGCTCCTCACCAACCTTGAGACATCCTCGCAGAAACTTCTGCAGATCATCCTGATCGGCCAGCCGGAGCTGCGTGAATTGCTGGGCCGCAACGACCTGCGCCAGCTCGCGCAGCGCGTCACCGCCCGTTTTCATCTGCAGCCGCTGGCGCGCGAGGAAACCGTGGCCTATGTGCGCCACCGACTGCGGATCGCAGGCTCGACCAGCGAGATATTCTCCCGAGCGGCGCTGCGCGAGGTGCATCGGCTGAGCGGCGGAGTACCGCGCGTGATCAACATCATCTGCGATCGTGCGCTGCTGGGCGCCTACACCGAGGACCATCACCACGTGAGCAGCGCCATGGTGCGGCGCGCGGCGAGCGAGATCTTCGGCGAACGCCTTGCTCCGCCGTGGCTCATTCCCTTGGTCGCCACGATTTGCGTGCTGGTGGCGCTGACGGTCGGAAGCATCCTGTGGCGCCAGGCTTCAAAGACCCGCGCGCTGGCCACGCTTGGCCGCCGCGCACCGCGCGCCGCCCGCCGCGGCGCACCTGAGCGGTCCGATCCGCCCGGCGCCCGTCCCGACGCTGGCGCAACTGTTCGCATCGGCCGGTGACTCAACCTCCGCCGACACCGCCTTTGGCGCGCTGTTCCAGCTCTGGAATGCGCACTACCAGGCCGGTCCGACCGATCCGTGCACGCAGGCGGAGTCGCAGGGCCTCTACTGCGTGACGCTGCACAGCTCGCTCGCGCAACTGCGCGAGTTCGGTCGTCCGGCCATCCTGATGTTGGGCGAAGGCGGCGTGGCCTCGCACCAGGTCGTGATGACCGGCATCGGAGCCGACAGCGTGGTATTGCAGATGGGTGCGCGCAGCGTCCAGGTGCCCATCGCCGATCTTTCGCTGTACTGGTTCGGTGACTGCGTCCTGTTGTGGCATCCGCCCACCCCGCCGGTGCCGGAGCTCCGCCCCGGGATGCATGGCCCGGCGGTGCGCTCGTTGCGCGTACAGCTGGTGCGGGCGAGCGGCACTCACGCCCAACGGGGCCCAAAGTGCGACCTACGATGCGGATCTGTCACGACTGGTGGAAGACTTCCAACGCGAGCATCATCTGACCGTGGACGGCATTGCCGGGATCGAAACCCAGCTGATACTGGATGGGGCTCTGGCCGCCCCGGGATCGCCGTTACTGCAGGCGCTGCCTGCGGCCCCAAGCGCAAAACCGGGTTGATTCATGTCATTCATCCTTGATGCCCTGAAAAAATCGGAAAGCGAGCGCCAGCGCCAGGCGGGCCCCGCCCTGCTCGAGATGCGCATCGTGCGCCCGACGCGCCGCTTGCCGATCTGGGCGATCGTGGTGGGGATCGTATTGATCCTGAGCGTGGGCGTGCTGGCGTGGGTGGCGCTGCGATCCGCCCGCCGCCCCCGCGACCGCCTCGGCATTACCGCCGGCTCCCGCCGCGGCGGCACCGGCCAGCAATGGAATCGGCACTCCGCAAGCCGCGCCGCTGCAGCCACCGGCGCCCCGGCCGCGGTCGCGGCCCCGGCCGCTGCGCCTGCCGCACCGGCGGCGAATCCGATGCCGGCACAACCGCGCCCCGCACCTCAGCCCCGGCCGGCTGATAACAACCCCGCCGACACGGAGCCGGCGGTGGTGCCGCCGGCCGCAAGCGCGAGTGAGGCCAGCAATGCGGCCAACCTTCGCACCTACGCGGAACTGGGCGGCTCGCTCCCGGAGCTGCGCCTGGATCTGCACGTGTATGCCGCGAACCCCGCCGAGCGCTACGCGTTCATCAACATGCACAAGGTGCGCGAGGGCGATGTCACGCCCGAGGGCGTGCAGGTCAAGGAAATCACGCGCGAGGGCGTGGTGCTCGCCTACCGCGGCACGGAGTTCCTGCTCGGGCGCCAGTGAGGCGCGAGATGCGCCGAACTTATTCGGCGAGCAGCGTGTGCAGGTCGAAATTCGGGTCGGCGGCCTGATCCGGCGCGGGCGACAGATGTCGATCGAGAAGTTTGCGCGCCACCATGTGATCGGGTATCCGGCTCAGTGAGTCCACGGCAATGAGCTTGCCGGAACGATAGTAGAACGCCGAAAAGGCCGGCTTTTCCGTATCGCCCCGCGTGACGACCTGATCGTACCCGGCGCTGAGCCCCACCATCTGCAGCTTGATGTCGTACTGATCCGACCAGAACCAGGGCGCGGCGCTGAATGCCCGCTGGCGACCCAGCAGTGAATGGGCCGCCGAAATTCCCTGCTCGGCGGCATTCTGCACCGACTCGAGCCTCATCAGTGCGCCCCCGTCGCGGCGGCGTGCGCAGCAGTCCCCGGCGGCCACGATCCGCGGATCGGAAGTGCGCGAACAATCATCGACGATGATCCCGCGCTCGCAAAGGAGTCCGGCGCCCTTCGCCAGCGTGTCATCCGGATCGATCCCCACGCCCATCACGACACAGCCGGCCGCGATACTCCGCACCGTCCGCCATGCGCACCGCGCGCACCTCGCCCCCTTCCCCGAGCAGTTCGGCGATGCGCGCGTCGAACACCAGTTGCGCACCGTGGGCGCGATGCACCCGCGCTGCCGCCTCGGACACGATCGGGGCCACCACCCGCGACATCAGCCGGCTCAGGCCCTCGAGCACCGTGACCTCAAGGCCGAGCTTGCGCGCCGTGGCCGCCAGCTCCAGGCCGATAAATCCACCGCCGATCACCACGAGCGGCGCGCCCTGTGCCACGCAGCGATCGAGCGAGGCGAGGATGTGCTGGGCGTCATCGATCGTGCGCAAGGCGTGTACGCCCGCGAGCTCGATGCCCGGCACCGCAAGAGTGCGCACCCGTGCGCCGGTGGCGATCGCCAGGCCCGCGTAAGGAATTCGCTGTCCGTCCAGGCACTGCACTTCCTGCGCCGCCCGGTCGATCGCGATCACGGTCGTGTTCACTCGCAGATCGATGTGCCGCCGTTCGATCGCTTCGTG
Source organism: uncultured Gammaproteobacteria bacterium (assembly GCA_963795685.1). Lineage (GTDB taxonomy): Bacteria > Pseudomonadota > Gammaproteobacteria > Steroidobacterales > Steroidobacteraceae > FEN-1191. The sequence continues at coordinate 346,581 of CAWCJE010000005.1, read as the reverse complement.
GCTGCGAATCCCGAGGGTGGAGGGGGCGCGGCGTTCGAGCAGCCAGTGCTTGGAGAGCGGCGGCCGGTTGTAAGGCGGATGCGCCTCGGCGCCCAGCAGGATGATCGGCCCGTCATACTTTTCATGGCGGAGCGATTCGGCGATCTGAAGTCCCGCCTGGCCGGCGCCCACGATGACGAATGGTCCTGACACGCGGCGCAGATTAGCTTTGTCCGCCCCGAAACGCGACTTTGCGGCCTGGGCACCGATCAGCAAGCGACCGCCTGGATCGGCCGAAATTCAGACGGGTGATGCGCGTCACACTTCGTGGCCCCGTTGAGTTAACTCAGCTCACAAATTGCGGCCCAGGCAAGGTCCCCCAGCGCCGGAAAACGTAAAGTTCTTGAGGCTACAAACCCTTTAAGTCCGCCGCCCTCTGCCCCTGAGTGAACCCATTGTCAGACACTGCGCCCAGCCCTCCTTGGAACACGGCACGCGCATGACCCCGCGGATTCTCATTGCCGGCAAGGACAAGCAGCAGCGCAAATGGCTGCGACATCACCTGCAGACCCTCTGGCCCGACGCCGACCCGCCGAGCGTCGACCTGAAGCAGTTCGCCCACCATCTCGACACCGTCACGCGCCGCAACTACGACCTCGTGCTGATCTGCTCGCATTTCGGCCAGACGGCCCAGGAGCCGATCGAGGGCATCGAGTGGCTGCGCGAATTGCGGCGCGAGCGCCGGCTCCCGCCGTTGGTCGCCGTGGCCGCCGACGGCAACGAACTGACCGCGGTGCAGGCCGTGCGGCTCGGCGCGGCCGCCTACCTGCCCTGTGACCTGCTGGATGCGCAATTGCTGGGACGCACGCTTCGCAAGGTGCTGCACGCCAGCCACCGGCGAGTGCGCCGCAGCGCCAACGCGCGGCGCCGGCACACGCGACCGGGCCGTGGCAGGCCTGGAATTGCCGAACTACACGCATGTTGCGTCAGCTGGGCCGCTCGGCGCGCGCCAGCGTCTGGCTGGCACGGAGCGAATCGCTCCAACGCCTGGTGGCGCTGAAGGTCAGCCAGCCCCTGGACGGGACGACGAGCGATGAGCAGCAGTTCGCGCGCGAGTATGCCGCCATCGCCGCGCTGCGCGATCCCTCGATCGTCGACATCTATGACTATGGCGTCCATGACGGGCGCGAGTACCTCGCCATCGAATATTTCCCGTGCGGCGATCTGAAGCAGCGGCTCCTCCATCCCGATCACCAGCGAGGAGGCGATCGGCTACGCGCGCCGGATCGCCGCGGCGCTGCACGTGGTGCACAGCTCCGGGATTTTGCACCGCGACCTCAAGCCGCCCGAACGTCATGCTGCGGCCCGACGGATCGATCGTGCTGATCGACTTCGGGCTGGCGAAGAAGGTCAACTCCGACACCCAGAGCACGGCCATCGGAGTGCTGCGCGGCTCGCCCTATTACATGAGTCCCGAGCAGGTCCAGGGCCGATCGCTCGACGCACGGAGCGATCAGTACGCGCTCGGCGTGGTGCTCTACGAAATGCTCACGGGCCGAAAGCCATTCACGGGCCTCACGGCCATGGATCTCATGCAGCAGCACGTCAGCGGCGAGCGCCCCGCGTTGCCCTCGGCGCTGTCCGTCTACGAGCCGGTCGTCACGCGGCTGATGGCGCGCGAGCGCGATGATCGCTACCCGGACATGGACGCGGTCTTAGTCGAGCTGGACCGGCTGAGCGCCGATGCGGCGCAGTCCGGCGAGCCGGCCAGGCAGTCGGCGTAGCATGGACGGGAATGAATCGGTGCAGTGCCGGAGTTGCGGCAATTGCGCGACGAGCACGCATTGCTGGCCGAGCTGCTGCGCGTCGATCGCGTGGCGCTGGCCAATTTCATGGCCTATGCGGCCCGGACCCTCGCTCGGGCGCGCAGCCAGTTGCATCGGCGCACGCACGAGCCCGAGCAGTTCCAGGACAAGCTCAATCGGCTGCACAAACTCTACTCTCGCCTGTGGCGGCGGGCCGCGGCGCTCTCGCTCCACTCGCTGGCGAAGCTCCTCGAGACCACCGTGGCGGCTCTCGATGTCCCCCGCACGGGCGAGGCGCGCACGGGCGATGCACTCCTGCCGGCGCTGGTCGCCATCGATGCGGTATTCCTCGCCCTGATGAGCATCGCGCAGCGCACCGGAGTGCCCCTGGCCGTGCGCCGCCGCGCGAGGCGCCGCCCCTCACGCGATTGGCAAGGTGAGCACCAGCGGTCCGCTCGATGCCCATGCCGGCAACCAGAACTCGCAGCTTGCCATCGCGCTGCAGCAGCTCGGCGAGCAGCTCTCCGCGGCGCAGGGCAAGCTCATCCAGCTCACCACGATTGGCCTGGAACACGTGCCCGAAACGCATTTCGCCGCTTTCTACGACATGCTGAGCCAGATGCTGCGAAACGCGATCGAGCACGGCATCGAAACCCCGGCGCAGCGCCGCGCCGACGGCAAGAATCCCCGCGGGACGCTGCTGGTCGAATTCCAGCACCGCCAGGGCGGCCACTCGGAACTTGAATTTCCAGGACGACGGCGCGGGCCTGGATGCGGAACGAATCGTGCAGGTGGCCGTCGCCAGCGGGCTGATCGCCGAGGACAGCTCGCTGGAGCAGAATCGCCGCCAGGCTTCGGCCCTGATTTTTCACTCCGGCCTGAGCACCGCGCCACAGCCGGCCGGGCGGGGCTGGGCATGCGCATTCTGCGCGACAACGTCAAGCGGCTGCACGGGCAGATCCAGGTGGCGACCAAGCGCGGCCTGTTTACGCGGCTCCGGATCCGGGTGCCGCTCGCCGCCACCGGCGCCCTGCCTTCGCGGCCGCCTCGGCCTGAGGCGCTACTGCGGCGCGGTCGAGCCTTAAGCCTGCCGCAATGCATAGAAGGTAAGCACTCCGGCACGATCGGCCACGGCGAGCTGCTCCCCGCTGGGCGACCAGCGGAGCAGCGCCACTTCATCGGAGAGCAACTGCGCATCGATGGGTTGCTGCGGCTGGCTGATCCGCCACAGCGTGACACGATGATCGCGTGCGCCCGCGGCCAGGAGCGATCCGCGCGGCTGGAAGGCGAGCTGCGTCAGGCGCGCGGTGTGAGCCGCCAGCTGCGCGGGCTCGCTCCCTTCGGGCCCGCGGCCCGCGAAATCCCAGACCACGATCTGTGGATCCGCCGCGGTCGCCAGCAACCGGCTGTTGGCGCTCCAGCTGGTCAGCGCCACCTTGGCGCCATACCCGCGCATCTGCGATTGGCTGCCGGCGGCGACATTCCAATAAGTGCACCGATCCATCCTGCATGCCGGAGGCCAGGATCCGTCCGTCCGGGCTCCAGCTTGCCGTAAGGCATGCGCCGGCCAGGGAAAATTCCCGGGTCTGAACCTCGGGCTCAAGGCGATGGATGCGCGCACCGCCATTGCCCAGGGCCGCAAGCTCGCTGCTCTTGGGCCGCCACGCCAGCGCGGCGATCACCCCGGGGGGCGAGGGCAGTTGCGCGCGCAGCGCGCCCTCCGGATCGAAGACCCTGAAGCGCGCGCCCGGTCGCTACGGCCAGGAACCGGCCATTCCCCGAGTACGCCAGCCGCTCGCTCCACTGCGGGGCGGCGTGGATGACCTTCGCCTCGCTCCGCTTCGCGCGTCCCACAGGCGCACCTCGCCATCCTGCCCCGAACTTGACAAATTGCTGGGCGCCGCTCCGCCAGGCCACCGCCAAAGCTCCGCCCGGGTGCTCGCCCAGGACGCGCGGCGCGCGCCGCGAGCACATCCATCCACAGCAACGCCCCCTGCCCCGCGGCCACCACGAGCGATCGCTCGTCGGCCGACCAGGCGGCATCGACCGGGATAATCGCCCAGCGTCGATGCGCGCCCGCTGCTCCAGCCTTAAGCCCGGCGCGCTCACGCGATGCAGGACTCAAAGCCGGCTTCGAGTTCCTTGCGATCAAGATTTCGGCCGATAAACACCAGACGGTTGATCCGCTCAGCTCGTCCCCCACGGCCGTTCCAGCTGGCCGTCAAAGACCATGTGCACGCCGTGGAATACGTAGCGGCGCGGTTCATCGCGAAAGCTCAATACCCCTTTCATTCGCAGGATGTCCTGGCCGCGCGTCTGCAGCAGATAGGAGAGCCACTCGTTGACCTTGTCGGGGTGCAGAGGCGCGCGCGATCACTGATGCCGACCGAGGTGATGCTGCTCTCGTGATGGTGCGAACCGAATGAGCGCTCGGCCATTACCGCGGTGCCCGGCAACGACCATCCGAACTCCTCGGGCGCGTGCTCGCAGAAAGCCACCCACGCGCCCCGGTCCGAGACTTCCCAGCTGAAGTCGGCATGTTCCGCCAGCTCCAGGCGCAGATGCCGACGCCGGCTCGCAGCTTCGCGCCCGGCGCCGTCCGTGAGCGCCAGGCTGCGCGAAGATCAGCGCGGCCTGCTCCTGCAGCGCCTCGATCGCATCGCTCGCCGCCGCATCCGCGCCTCAAGCAGCACCACTCCGACCTCCTTAAGGCCGTGAGGGGCGGCCCGTGTGCGTGATCGTGATCGGAGTGTTCGTGCTCATGCCCGTGCTCATGGGCAGCGTCTGGAGGCGCGCCGGTATGCACGAGATGGCTGCCGGTGCCAAGCGGTAGCAGCCCGCCCATTCGTAGGGGCGCTGGGGCTGCAGGAATGCCTCATCGACCTTGAGCGCGCGCTCGAGGTCGAACGCGCCCAGATCAAGCACCTGCTCGAGCGGCAATTGAGCATTGTGCGTGCGCACCAGGCGCGCCGTGCCGTTGATCGCGCGCAATTGCTGTTCGACCCGGGCCAACTGCGCCGCGCTCACAAGATCGGTCTTGTTGAGCAGCAGCACGTCGGCAAAGCCGATCTGCTCGGCGGCGGCGGCCACCTCCAGCAGCTGATCGCTGATATGCGCGGCATCGACCAGGGTGACGATCGCATCGAGCCCGAAATCCTCGCGCAGATCCTCGTCGATGAAAAAGGTCTGCGCCACCGGGCCCGGGATCGGCCAGGCCGGTGGTCTCGATGAGCATGTAATCGAAGCGGTCGCGGCGCTTGCGCAGCTGATTGAGCACGCGGATCAGATCGCCACGCACGGTGCAGCAGATGCAGCCGTTGGCGGTCTCGAAGATCTCCTCCTGCGCACCGATCACCAGCTCGTGATCGACCGGGACCTCGCCGAACTCATTCTCGATCACGGCGATTCTCTTGCCGTGCTGTTCGGAGAGGATCCGGTTGAGCAAGGTGGTCTTGCCCGAGCCCAGGAAGCCGGTGAGCACCGTCACTGGAATGCGCTTAAGCCATGAACCTTACTCACGGACCGGAAGCCTGATCCGGCGCAGCAGATAGGCCACGCCCGGCACGCGCAGGAGCGTTGAGCAGCAGCCACCACCGCGCGCGCGTGCTCCAGGGCGCGCTGATGCGGGGAAGCGCGGCCGCGAACGCCGCCGCGGCAGCCGCGATGCACCTGCACCGACCGCACCGGGAGCGGGTACACCTGGCCACCGGCGCGAAATTCCCAGGACGCGCTCGCCGATTCATCGCGCACGTGCAGTTCTGCCCCGGGAAGATCGGCGGGCAACTGCAATCCGGCCGCGCCGCTGAGCAGTACTTCGAGCGCCGCGCCGCTGTCGCGATCCAGCCCGCGAATGCACCACTGGATCGCGCCCGTCTCCGGCCGGCACTGCGCATTGCCACGGAACGCTGCGGCCAGGCGCGTGTTCATAGACGGCGCACGGCCTCGATCTGTTCGTGGGTCCTAAAGGTCATCACGCACAGGAAACTGAGCAGCAATACGTAGTAGCTCGCGTAGCGCACGCGCGCGTCCATCGGGACCTCGTAGTAGCGCGGATTGTGCGCCGGCACTTCCCCGCGCCAGGCCGCCTTGAGCGCCCCGTAGATCGTGGGGGCCAGCAACAGCAGGATCATCAGGAACATCGGGCTGGGTATCCACAAGAATACGCCCACCAGCACCGGGAAGGCCGACAAACCACACCTTGGGCGAGAGGATGGCGATGATGCGTCCGCCATCGAAGGGTGAGATCGGGATCAGGTTGAACAGATTCAGGAAGAACCCGGCGTAGGCCAGTGCCAGCAGCAGCGTGCTGTGCTCGTGCAGGGCGAGCGCCAGAACCGCGGCGGCGGCGAGCGTGCCGGCGAAGGGGCCTGCGAAGGCGATGTGCGCTTCCTGCTGCACCGACAGTGGCCGATCCTTCAGTTCAATCCACGCCCCGACGAAGGGGATGAATGTGGGCAGGCCCACGTTCATGCCCAGCCGGCGCGCGGCGATGTAATGTCCCATTTCGTGAATGAAAAGTAACAGAACGAACCCGAGCGCGTAACGCCAGCCGAACAGCAGCGCGTACGCGCCCACCGATACGAGCATAAAGGCCGCGGACTTGAGCGCCGGCCCGAACTTGGCGAACTTGAGCAACACGAGCAGCAGCTTGATCATCGGCTGGCCCGGTCCAGATCCCAGAGCGTGACCGGCGCGCCGCGCCTCAGCCACAGACCGCACCCCAGCGGGCGAAAGGCCTTGCTCAGCTCGCGCCGGTACCAGGTGGCCGAGCGAATTCCCGGGAACCCGATCGGTGCGGGTCTGGTCGCAGTTGTTGCGCCAGTCACCGCTGGTCAGCGCACCGAAATACAGGACTCCGCGGCACACCTGGCCGAGCTTCGCGATGGCCTGGCGCGCCTGCGCGGTCGTCAGGTACTGCATGACGTCGTAGCAGATCACCAGCTCGAACCGTTCCTGACCGCCTTGAGCGACTGGATCGTGCCCTGCCGCCATCCGTAGCGGCGGCACAGGTAGGCGCTGGTTTCAAGGCCGACGTAGCTGCGCGCCCGGCAGGGCGCGCAGGAGCGGCGCGCGCATCAGTCCGACGCCGCACCCGGCATCGAGTATGCGGGTGACCGGCAGGTCCAGGTAATGTACCGCGGCGCTGATCAGCGCCGCGCGCGCGCGCATCTCGGAGCGCGAGGTAACGGCGGTGCGCGGGTCGTGGTAATAGCGCTGATAATAGGCACGATCGAACAATGCAATGCGCCCGCTGCCCGCCGCCTCGTGGGGCGCCTCGGGCAGGCTCCCGGTGTTAGAATGATCGGCCTATTGTACCGGACGGGCCACTCCAGCAGCCCGCTCTCGCCATGAAGCCAGCCACTCGCTCAGCGCCGCGCGGCGCAACTCCCGGCCCCAAACCGGGCGCCGCAGGCCGCGGCCGTCCGCGAGAGCAAGCGCGCCCGCGTGCCGGCGGTGGGTTTCGTGAGTCTGGGATGCCCCAAGGCGCTGGTGGATTCCGAGCGCATCATCACGGAGCTCAAGCTCCGCGGTTATGCGATCGCACCCGAGTATCGCAACGCCGATCTGGTGGTGGTCAACACCTGCGGTTTTATTGACTCGGCGATCGATGAATCTCTGGAGGCGATCGGCGAGGCGCTCGATCAAAACGGGCGCGTGGTGGTGACCGGCTGCCTCGGGACGCATCCCGAGCGCATCCGCGCGCGCCACCCCAAGGTGCTCGCGATCACCGGTCCGCACGCGGCCCCGGAAGTGATCGCCGCGATCAATACGCATCTGCCCCAGCCCCATGATCCCCACATCGACCTGCTGCCGCCCGCAGGGCGTGCGCCTCACGCCCCGTCACTACGCCTACCTAAAAATCTCCGAAGGCTGCAACAACAAGTGCAGCTTTTGCATCATTCCATCGCTCCGCGGTTTGCTCGCCAGCCGCCCGCTGGATGAAGTCCTGCGCGAAGCCGAGCTGTTGGTGCGCGGGGGCGTGCGCGAACTGCTGGTCATCTCGCAGGACACGAGCGCTTACGGGAGCGATCTGCGATACCCGCCGGTCCAATGGCGCGGTGAGTCCATCGAGACCCGTTTCATCGACATGGCGCGCGCGCTGGGCGAACTGGGTGTATGGGTGCGGCTCCATTACGTGTATCCGTATCCGCACGTCGATGAGGTCATCCCGCTGATGGCCGCGGGCAAGGTGCTTCCCTATCTGGACATCCCGTTCCAGCACGCGAGTCCCGCCGTGCTCAAGCGCATGCGGCGCCCGGCCCACGCCGAGGACACGCTCAAGCGCATCCAGGCCTGGCGAGGCGAGTGCCCGGAGCTGACGCTTGCGCAGCACTTTTATCGTCGGATTCCCCGGCGAGAGCGAGGCGGATTTTCGAGATGCTGCTCAGCTGGCTCGACAGCGCGCAGCTCGATCGCGTGGGTTGCTTTAAATACTCGCCCGTGGAGGGCGCGCGCGCCAATGCGCTCGATGGCGCCGTACCCGAGGAGATCAAGGAGCAGCGCTACGCGCGGTTCATGGAGCGCGCCGCCGCGCATCAGCACCGCGCGCCTGGCGCGCCGCGTGGGCAAGCGGGCGCAGGTGCTCATCGATCGGGTCAGCGACGGTATCGCCTACGGGCGGACGGCAGGCGACGCCCCTGAGATCGATGGCGTGGTGCGCATCCCGGCCTCAGCGGCCACGCGACCGGGCGAATTCGTGCAGGCGATGATCGTCGCGGCCGACACCTACGACCTTGAGGGCCGGATCAGTCCAGAGTGATCGTCGGTGTCCCGCCCTCGGGACCGAAGAAAATCACCCAGGCGGAAAAGTCGGCCGAGAACTCGGCAAAGTGGTGCTTGACGCCGGCGGGCACGAACAGGAGCGTTCCGGGGCTGAACGCCTGGCGCTGCTCGCCGGAATGAAACCAGCCGGTGCCGCTGGCGATCAGATACAGCTCATCGCGGGTGTGTGGTTTTGCCGGTCGTTTCCCGCCGGCGCGTACAACTCCACTTCCAGATCGGCGCACCGGAGTATGGGGATCGCCAGGTTCCCGGGCGGGGGGCTGCGCGACTGCGCCTCGGCGAGCGCCATCTGCAGCACATGCGTCGGAGTGCTCACGGGAGCAAGCGCGCCAGGGCGCTGCGCTGCCACCAGGCTCGCGCACTTAAGGCCAGGCCCACGGCAGCGCCGATCGCCGGCAATGCGAACACCGCATCGCGCCCGAAATGCGCGGTGATCCAGGGGAGCGCGAAGGTGATCAGCAATCCGGCCGCGAATGCCCCGCCGATGAGGCCCCCCAGGGTCCGCTGGCGCAGGCGTACGTAGCCGGATTGCAGCTCGGCCAGCTGCTGGGCGTGTTCCGTTTCGAGGGCGGCACGCAACCGGGCGCGATCGATGGTCGGGCTTCGTGCGATGGCCGCATGCAATTGCTCCCTGAAATCCTGCGGAAGCTCGGGTGGCGCCAGGCACCGGGCCAGCGCCTGATCCAGTGCCTGCTCGAAGGGCGTGTCGGCCTCAGGCCCGATCGGTGTGCTCATTGGGCCTTCTCCAGCCAGAACTCCGGATCGGCAAGTCCCAGCACACGCAACCGATCACCCAGAGCCGCCCGCGCCCGGTGCAGGTTCGTCTTGACGGTGCCCTCGGGGAGACCAAGCATCTGCGCCACCTCTATGACCGACCGTTCCTCATAGTAAAACAAGGTGAGCACGCGCCGGAAGCGTTCCGGCAAGGCCTCGATGAGCTCGCGCAACACCGCCAGATGATCCTGCTCGGCCGGGGGCCCGACGGCCTGCGCCGCCTCGGCTTCGTGCTCCACCGCCGGATCGCTCAAGGAGTCCAGGTCCCGGCGCCGCTCGATCGCCGTAAGGCACCGGTTGCGCGTGATCGTGTAGATCCAGGTCGACAGCGAAGCTCGCTGATCGTACTTGGCCAGCGCCTTCCAGACCCGTACCAGGCTTTCCTGGGCGGCATCCTGGGCCTGATCCGGATCGCGCAGCAAAGAACAACATAGCCGGTACACCTTGCGTTCGTAGCGATCGACCAGGCGCTCAAAAGCCGCCTCGAGGGCACCCCCGCGCAGCAGTTCGACAATATCCTGGTCACGTGCTCCCGCCTCGGGCGGGTTATCCTGCTGCAAGGGCCTCTTCCTAGGGCTTTTTTACCCCCGGGAGGGGGATCGGGTTTCAGTCGGACCGCCGGCCGGCCCATACAGGGGTTGAAACCAGCTCGCCGGCGGGCGGGTATCAAGGTCGCTGGGACTGTACACAAGAGGATTAGCTGCTATGAGTTCGCCGCCCACTGAAATTATCGCGGTAATGATCCCCATCGTGGCCATCGTCATGGGCGTTGGCATCGGCATGTTGAGCCTGTTTCTGGACTACCGCAAGAAGCGTGAAATGTTCGCCTTGCATCACAAGGAACGCCTGGCGGCGATCGACAAGGGGATGGACGTGCCGCCCCTGCCGGAGGAATTCTTCCAGGATACCCGCCGCCGGGTGCGCGTGCTGGGCGACTACCTGCGGCGCGGGCTGGTCCTGCTGCTGGTGGGCATCGCGCTCACCTTTGCGCTGTACGACACGGTGCACCACGACTACATGTGGGGATTGCTACCGTGCGCGATGGGCATCGCCAACCTGATCTATTACTGGATCGAGAGCCGCAAGGCCCCGCAGGCCACTTCCACCGGAGCCTCAGGGAAATGAACGCCGTGGCCGCTTACAAGGTCCCCGGCCCGCACTCTGCTCTTCGCGATGGCCGCCTGCGTATTGACCGTGATTTTGCTTAGGCGAGATCGGCCCGGCTTCCGTGCAGGCCGCGCAGCACGTGGCCCTCCTGCAGGCTTGAAAGCCGGTCGGAGAAGCCCGACCGGTATCTAGCCCGGTATGGGAAGCTCGGCCGGCATGGCCTCGAGCCACTTGCGGATGCGCTGCGCATCGGCGACGCGGGTGTAACGCCCGAAAGAATCGAGCAGCACGATGACGATCGCTCGACCTCGGATCAACGCCTTGATCACCAGGCACCGGCCCGCCTCGGTGATATAGCCGGTCTTCTGCACGACGATGTTCCAGGCGGGACTGCGCACCAGCAGGTCGGTGTTGTGAAATTCGAGCGTACGCCGGCCGACCCGCACCGAGTGGCTCTCATCGGTCGAGTACTGCTGAATCATCTGCTCGTGCGAAGCGGCGATGACGAGCTTTGAAAGATCCGCGGGACTGGCCATGTTGTCGCTCGACAGGCCCGTCGGATCGACGAAGCGGGCGCCGCTCATGCCCAGCGCGCGGGCGCGGGCATTCATCGCCGCCACAAACGCCGGAAGACCGCCCGGGATAATTGCGCCCCAGCGCATGCGCGGCCCGGTTCTCGGAGGACATCAGCGCCACGTGCAGCAGATCTCCGCGGCTCAGGCGCGTGCCGATGGCGAGGCGGGAAAAGGCCCCGCGCCCGTGCTCGTGGTCCTGCTCGGTGATGGTCAGCACTTCATCGAGCGGCTGATGGCCATCGAGCACCACGAGCGCGGTCATCAGCTTGGTGATCGAGGCGATCGGCGCGGCCACTTCGGCCTGGCGCGAGAGCAGCACCTTGGAACTGCCCTCATCAAGAACGAACACGGCGCTCGAGCGAAGGTCAGGTTGGTCCGAGGGCGCGTGGCGGCGGCTCGCGAGGCACGGTGCGCTCATCATCGAGCAGGATCAGGGCGCAGGGAAGGAGTCGGTCGAGGCCGCGATATGTCGAGCGCATGAGGATCCTGAAATTTTGGCGCGCGCAGTGTAGCAGTTGCACCGGAATCACTGGAAGCGCAAATTGAGCGTCTTATTGAACTTGAGAGCGAGTACGCATGACAGACCGATACACGCGCACCGCGATCGCATTGCACTGGAGCATGGCGGCGCTGGTCATAACCTTGTTGGCCATGGGATGGATCATGACCGACATGGTCAGCAGTCCGCTCAAGCTCAAGGTCTTCGACTGGCACAAATGGACGGGCATCACGGTGCTCGCCCTTCTGATCGTGCGCGCGCTTTGGCGACTGACGCATCGCGCGCCCACGCTCCTGCCGATGCCCGCATGGCAGCGGTGCACGGCCCAGCTCCTGCACGGATTCCTGTACCTCATGCTGCTGCTGCAACCGATCAGCGGCTGGCTCTACAGCAACGCCTCGGGACGTGCGATTGTCTACCTCGGCCTGTTCCCGCTGCCGAATCTGGTGGGCAAGGACAGGGCCCTGGCCGGGACGCTGCGGGAACTGCACGGTGCCGGAGCGCTGGTGCTTTCAATCGCGGTCGGCCTGCATGTGCTCGCGGCGCTCAAGCACCACCTGATCGACCGCGACGACACCTTAAGGCGCATGCTGCGCTGGCGAACCACCGGATAAAACCCGAGCGCGAGGACCGACATGAAAGCCCACCGCCCCCGCTCCATCACCCTTGCGCTCGTGGGCCTCGGCGTCGCCGCCGTGCTCGCCGCGGACGGTGCCATCAATGCGGGCCAGAGCAGCCTCGTGGCCACCTTCAAGCAGGATCACGCCCCGGTGGAGGCGGCCTTCAAGAAATTCAGCGGATCGATTGGCTATGACGCGGCAAAGCCCGAGGCCACGACGGCCTCATTGAGCGTGGATATGACCAGCCTCGATGTGGGGGATGAGGACACCGACGCCGAGGTGCGCAAGCCCGCATGGTTCGACAGCGCCCACTTCCCGCAGGCCACCTTCCGCGCCACTTCGATCAAGCCGGGCGCGGGTGGTCATCTTGAGGCGAGCGGCCCCCTTTCGATCAAAGGCAAGACGCAGACCGTCACGGTGACGGTGACTGTCCAGCGGAGCGGTGCCGCGAACGCGTTCGATGGCACCTTTGAGATTTCCCGCAAGGCCTTCGGCATCGGCGATCCCGTCTGGGAAGGTGCACTCGACGATACGGTGCGAGTGCACTTTCACCTGGTCGCGGCGGGTTAGCCCCGCCCCGAACGCCTCACTCGGGCAGCGTCACTCCGGATCCGCCCATTTCCTTCGGGAAGTCCTTCATCTTCGGCAGCCCATCCTTGACGCTCAGCACCTTCTCGCCATAGGAGACGTGGATCCCGGGCTTGAACGCCAGCGTCGGGAGCACCGCAGCGTACACATCGACGAGCTTCATCGGCGGATGATCCGTGAACAGATGCCCGCCACAGGTCTTGCACCACTTTCTGTAGCTGTTGGCGGTCTTGTTGTAGGTGCCAATGTTGTCGGCCCCCTTGGTCACCTTCAGGGCATCGGGCTGCCAGAGCGTGAACGCGTTGACCGGGCCGGCCGACCAATGACGGCAGGATTCGCAGTGACAGTACCCCATGGCCGCAGGCTCACCGGTCACGGTGAACTCAACCGCTCCACAGAAACATTTTCCCTTGTGTTGACTCATAGCTACCTCGATCAGTGCGGGGCCGACCATATTGCCCCATGGAAATTTCTGCGGCAATCCCGTGGCCCTCGCTGTCCCGACCGACGCAAAGGCCAGCAGCCCCGCTGCCCTGGCACATCAAGCTGTGTGCGCGGCAGGAAAACCCCAAGCGGCCGGATTATTTATTCTTCAGCCCCAGCTTCTCGCGCACGGCGGCCGCCTGCTTTTCGGAAACCGGTGGCGCTCGATTGCCCCAGCTGTTGCGGACATAGGTCGCCACGTCAGCGACCTCCTGATCGGTGAGCTTCCAGGCGAAGCTTGGCATCGTCAGGGCCGTCGGCCGGGACGAGGTCACGGCCGTACGGTCCCCGGCAAGCATGATATGCAGCACGGAGGTGGGGTCGGACTGCTGTGACCACCGCATTGCCGCGCAATGGAGGAAAAAATCCCGCCTGCCCATGGCCCTCTTCCAGATGACAGGCCGTGCAGGCGACCTCGAAAATCGCCGCGCCGCGTGTCATGGCGCCCGCCTCCTGTCCGTCGGGGCGGGTCATCGGGACTGGCGGACTGTTCCTTGAGATACACCGCAATCGCCTTCAGATCCTCATCGCTCAGCAAAGAAGTGGAATAGGACACCACTTCCGCCATGGCACCCCCGGCATTGGCGCGCGCGTTGCGGCCCGGTCTTCAGATACTCGACGATCTCATCGGCACTCCAGGATCCCAACCCCGTCCGGGTGTTCGAGCTCAGATCGGGCGCCACCCAATTGTTCAGCGTCCCGCCCTGCAGGGCCTGAGTGGTCCGGTCTGCGGCCAGTGCAGTTCTTAGGCGTGTGGCAGGCGCCGCAATGACCGAGCCCGGTCACCAGGTACGCGCCGCGGTTCCACGGCGCAGACTTTCCCGGATCGGGTTTGAACTCGCCCGGATGGAAGTACAGCAGTTTCCAGCCGTGGAGGAGTGATCGGATGCTGAATGGAAACGACAATTCATTCGGCGGAGGCTTCGCGTTGACCGGTGCGATGGTTTTCAGGAAGGCCAGAATCGCATCCGAATCCGCGCGCGTAACGCGCGTGGTGTACGGATAGGGCATGGCCGGGTACAGGGGGCCACCTTCAGGTTGTTTGCCCTCGTGCAGAGCCGAATAGAACTCCTCCGGCGTCCATCGCGCCCACGCCGGTCTGCTGATCCGAGGTCAGGTTCGTGCTGTAGATCGCGCCAAAGGGCGTATTCAGCGCCCGGCCTCCGGCGAGAAAGGCGCCGCCCTCGCGGGTATGGCACGCGGCACAATCGCCCATGCGCACCAGGTACTGGCCAAGCCGGAGCTGCTGCGAATCGGGGACGAGATCGGAAATCGGCTCGGTCAGGGCGCTCGTTGACAGCGTGGTCGCTCCCATCGGCGTGTAGGTCGCCGCCCGGGCGGCGCAGCATCAGGCTCACCGGCCCCGATGAGCACCAGCGTGACCAGGGCCGCGGTGGCCAACGTGATTCGTGCCGCGGGAATCATGAGCGTGCCCTCATCATGCACGAACCATCGCGCCGGGGCTCTTCAGGTACTGGTTCCTGATCGCGTCCGCCGACATATAAGCCAGCGCCGCCACCGTTCCGGTCGGGTTGTAGCCCGCATTCTGGGGGAAGGCGCCCGCACCCATCACAAACAGATTGGGCACGTCCCAGCTCTGAAGATATTTATTCACCACGCTGTTGGCCGGATTCTCGCCCATGATCGTACCGCCCGTATTGTGCGTGGTCTGGTAAGGCACGCTGTTCCATGAGCCGGTCCGGTAGTTCTTCGTGATCGAGCTCGCCCCTTCCATGGCGACGGCAATCTCCGCCGCCTTGTCCACGAGGTAACGCGACATCTTCAATTCGTTGTCGGTGAAATCGAAGGTCATGCGCAGCATCGGGCGGCCAAAGCTGTCGCGATAGGTGGGATCCAGATCCAGATAGTTTCCACGATGCGCCATGACCGATCCGTGGCAGCTGATATTGACGGCGCGCAAATAATTCTTCGCGGCCGCCTTCTTCCACTTGAGCCCCCCACTTGGGCGTACCCTCCGGGGTGTAGATCATCCCGATCGGGCGCCCGCCCGTCTGCATCTGGGCCAGGTAACCTCCGCCGACAAACCCGAGCTTGGTGTGATCGAAGTTATCGCCGTTGAACTCATCGACCACCGTCCCCAAGCGCACCGGCGCCGATAAATGGATTCATGATCTTGTCCTCGAAGAAGACGTTGACCGAGCCCATCGTCTGATAAGCGTAGTTCTTGCCGACCACGCCCGTGCCGCTCGCCGGGTCATAGGGCCTGCCGATTTTCGACAGCAGCATGAGGCGCACGTTCTGCAGCACGTAGGCTGACAGAATCACCATTTCAGCCGGCTGGAAGAATTCCTCACCGGCATTGTTGATGTAAGTGACGCCCGTGGCGCGCTTGCCATCGCCCGTCGTCTCCACCTTCAGCACTTCGGATTCGGTTCGGAGCGCGAAGTTTTGTTTCATCAGCAGATAAGGAAGAATCGTCGTCTGCGCCGTCGCCTTTGAATAATTTCCACAGCCAAATTTCTCGCAGAAGCCGCAGTAGGTGCACTGCCCGAGCTGGGCACCCGAGCGGATTGGTGTAGGGTCGCGACATGTTCCCGGTCGGGTGCGGAAAGGGCTTATAGCCCTTATCGTTCGCGGCCCGTGCAAAGAGCGTCGGCCCGTACGGGCAGCGCCATCGGCGGATTCGGGTATTCGGAAGATCGCGGTCCCTCGAACGGATTACCACCGGCCTGAATCTTGCCGTTCAGATTGCCGGCCTTACCGCAGGTGCCGCACAACTTGTCGAACGCATCGTAATGCGGCTCGAGCTCCGCCCAGCTCAGCGGATAATCCTGCATCGTCATGTCGTAGGCGCTGACCGCCTCCTTCCCGTAACGGCTCAGGTTGTGGCTGTACGCCTTCAGGTCGCTCTCCAGGAAGCGCCAGATCTGTGCGTTCCAGTGCACGCCCGCCCCGCCCACGCCGGTTCCCAGACAGGAACGAGCCCAGGTGGCGCATCGGCAGGGCCTGCTGGTGCGCATTGTTCCGCAGCGTCAGCGTATCGTGGGCGACGTCCTGAAACAGGTGATGGCGCCACATGTAGCGCAGTTCGTCCTGCGCGAAGGTGGTCGCGAAATCCGTGGGCGTATCGCGCCACTTCGCCGCGCTCCAAGTGCGAGCACCTTGAGTCCCGCATCGCACAGCTGCTGAGCCAGGATCGCCCCGGTCCATCCGAAGCCGACCAGCACCGCATCGACCGCCGGCAGGTTGGGTCGCCATGGGCTAACCCTCCGACCAGCCGCGGCGGCCTTTGATGCCGACGGGCAGATAGGAGCACACGCTCGCCGTGGCGAGTGACCCATTCGAGATAATCGTAGCGCGCGCCCGGAAAGCCGATCATTTTCCAGGCAGCCATGTCCTTGTTTCCTCCGTAGATGGGATCGGAGAAATAACCTTCGAGGACGTTCTGCAGGAACATGGCGAAGAAGGCCTTGCCATCGGCGGCCTCAAGCGGCGCATCCCCGCTCTCCAGCGACTTCAGAACGAGGTCCTGTTCCTCCGCGGAGAGTTCCTTGAAGCCCTTTCCCGAGTGCTGCTGCCTTGACGTAAGTCTCGATGGCGGGGATCGCGCTCCGATAGAGCTGCGCCGGTGAGAGCCGGCTCTGATAACCCTGCTCCGGGGTGCCCTTAGGCCACGGCCCGCCGAGATAGAAATGCTCGCCCCGTCCCGAACGCACCGCCGAGCTGGCGATCGAGAAACACGTGCACGTTCGCTTGTGTGGCGCTCGGCCCGTTCTCATCGGGAGGAATCAGCCGATCGATGGCCGCCTCGATAAAGGGCCGCTCGGCGGGCGTAAAAAACCGGTAATCGGTGCCTTCGGCCATCGTCGGCGCATCCGCCGTGCCTTCGCGCCATGGCACGGCGCCCTTGATGGTCGGCGAGGACGCACTCGCGCCCTCCTGCGGGCCCTTCGCTCCCGTCATGCACGCGGCCCCCATGAGCGCCCCGCCCACCAACAGCTGGCGCCGACTGATCTCGTTGTCGCTCACGGGCTTGCTCCTTGCCGCATGGCCACACTGAATTGCACCTGAGCCTGATCCCTATTCTTAAGTTTAGCCAGCGACCCGCGTGCCCGGCGCTCGGGACTTCGTTCCTGCAAAGTGAATTTCCCCGTCTGTGGGTCCCCTGGAGTGTTCATCAGGTTTCCGGCCGGATCATAGACGACCACGGAGATGAGGAGCAGACTCGTGCCGGCAATTCCACCTTAGGGGAACTGAATGAACGCGATAACGATGCTTCGCGCAGCGGTCACCCTGCTGGGAATCGCCGCCCTGGGCGGCCTGCTCATGGCGGTGACGCGGCTGTCGCAGGACAAAAATCCCCCGAGCTGGCTGGCGCTGTTACACGGCCTGCTGGCCGCTTCGGGACTGACTCTGTTGGTGTATGCCACGCTGACTGTTGGAATTCCGCCGATGGCCTGCGCGGGTCTTGTGTTTCTCTTGCTCGCCGCGCTCGTGGGTGTCGTGCTGAACCAAAAATATCAGTGGCGGGCCGTGCTGCTGCCTCGCGGTTTGCTCCTGGCACACGCAGCGCTTGCAGTGATCGGCTTTGTTCTACTGCTGCTGGTGGCCTGGCGGGGTAATTGAACGCTCCGAGCCCGCGACGAAGATTACGTTAGAGCCGACTGCTGCACGGGAGCGCTCTCGCGCAGCGCCTTTGTCATGAACACGCTGTTCCGATCCAGAACATAGTCGGCGAATGGGGCGCACTCCCGAAACCCGTTGGCGGCATAGAGTTTTCGCGCGGGAACGAAGGCAGCCATCGATCCGGTCTCCAGGCTCAGCCGCTGGTAATCGCGTCGGATCGGCCTCCTCGGTGATGTGGCCCAGGAGCCGCGCCGCCACTCCCTGACGAAGGTGCCTGGGAGCGGTGCGCATTGATTTGATCTCGCCGTGGCGTGCATCCAGTTCCTTCAGCGCGCCGCAACCCATCAGCTCCGCGACCTTTCCACGCTCCCCAGAAAGTGATCCGCGGTGCCCGGAGCGAGTCAAGGTCCAAGCGCATGCCGGCTCTCGGGAGGGGAGTGCTGTGCAAGCGAAGCCAGGTGCTCGCGTAAGAGCTGGGCGACTTCAGGGCGATCCAGGCCGCCGAGGCCGAATTTCCATAAGCATCGTTGTGTGGGGTTGCGGGACCTTGTGTTCCACTCGTCATTGAGCAGTCCATAGATGAGCGTGTCGTGGGCGGCGCCCTTGTCCACCCAGCGTTTTCGCAACTGTCCTTCGCGGGTAAATCCCAAGCCCTCCAGAAGCCGGCTCGAGGCCCGGTTTTGGGGATCCACCTCCGCTTCGAGTCTTCGCAGTTCGTAGGCGCCGAACGCGCAGTCGATGACGGCCACCAGCGCCTCGCGCATGATCCCGCGACCCCAGTGCGCTCGGCCAAGAACGTAGCCGAGTTCCGCGCGGGCGCTCGACTCTTCGTAACGGAACAGCAGGCAAGTGCCGATGGCCAGGCCCGAGCCCTTGTCGGTGAGCACGTACTGGATGCTCTGTCCGCCGGCGCCCATGGCGCTCATGCGCTCAAACCAGGCGCGGGCGTCGGCGAGCGAGCGCCAGCTGGCGTACGGCAGGAAGCGCGTGGCCTCGTCATTCCCGTTGACGAGCATCAGCGCCTCGAGGTCGCCTTCCACGACGGGACGCACGATCAGCCGCTCTGATTCCAGGACAAGAGGTGTTTTAAGTGACATCAGCGGGGCCTGGCAGGTTCAGCGCAGCGACAACTCGAAATAGGCTGCGCCCGGGACCGGATTGAATCGATACGCGGAGGTGGGCCTAAATCCCAGCGCGACGTACAGAGACTGTGCTTCCTGCATGGCGGGCAGTGTATCAAGCAGCAATCGGGCATAGCCGAGGCGATGACCCTCATCAATGATGCGGCGGGCAAGCTGCAGGCCGATGCCGCGACCGCGCGCGGCCGGAATGACGTACAGGCGCTTGATTTCCCCATCGCCGTCGGCGAAACGGCGCACGCCCGCACAGCCGAGCGCCTCGCCGTGCTCCGCGGCGATCAGGAACGCGCCGGTCGGCGCCGAGTACTCGCTCGACAGATGATCCAGTTCGTGGCCGATGTTCTGGAAGCCCAGATCCAGACGGAGCGATGCGGCGTACTCCTCCACCAGTGCTCTGCGCCCGGCTCCAGTCCTCCGGCGACTGCGGTTGCTGAAACACTATTCCCGGCTCGGCTCGTGCTGGCATGACCACTGGCTTGCAATCGGATCTATCCGTTGCGAAACAGAAAGCTGTAGGCATTGAGTGCCGGCACGCCGCCCAGATGGGCATAGAGCACGCGGGAGCCCGCGGGAAATTCTCCATTGCGTACCATTTCGATCATGCCGTGCATCGACTTTCCCTCGTACACGGGATCGGTGAGCATGCCTTCCTGACGCGCGCACAACCTAATCGCCTCCAGAGTTCCTGGGTTGGGCAAGCCGTACTCCGGGCCCACCGTAGCGAGCATCGAGCACGATGTCCTGCTCGGTGATCGGGCGCCCGAGTTCGACCAGCTTGCGCCGTGTGCTGCGCGATGCGCAGGATCTGTGCCTTGGTGGCGGCGGGCTTGGCGGAGGCATCGATGCCGATGACGCGCCGTTCCCGACCGTCGGCGGCGAAGCCCACGACCATGCCGGCCTGGGTGCTGCCGGTGACCGAGCATACGATGATGTAGTCGAACTTAAAGCCGAGCGCGGATTCCTGCTCCCGCACTTCCTCGGCGAATCCCACGAACCCCAGTCCCCCCGAGGGGATGCTCGGAACAGCCTGCGGGTATCGGAAAGGGCTTGCCGCCCGCCTCGCGCACGGAACTCATCGCCTGTTCCCAGCTGGGACGAATTCCGATGTCGAATCCGGCCGCATCCAGCCGCACGTCGGCACCCAGAATGCGCGACATCTCGATGTTGCCGACGCGGTCGTAAAGCGCGTCCGAGTAATTGACCCAGTTTTCCTGAACCAGCACGCACTTGAGGCCCAGATGCGCCGCGACCGCCGCGACCTGGCGAGTTTGGTTGGACTGTATCCCGCCGATCGACACCAGCGTGTCGTACCCTCCGGCCAGCGCCTCGGGAATCAGGTACTCGAGCTTACGCGTCTTGTTGCCGCCAAAAGCCAGCCCGCTGTTGCAGTCCTCACGCTTTGCGTACAGCTCGACCTTGCCGCCCAGTCGAGCGCTGAGGCGCGGCAAAGAATGGATTGGCGTGGGGCCAAAGGTCAGCGGATGTCGCGGGAAACGCTTAAGGTTCATGGGGCACTAGTGTTGACGGCTGATCAGCGCGGTGCACACGCCCAGTACGATGAACACGCTACCACTGACGTACCTGAGCATCGTTCCCCGCGATAAACCGCCGCTGAATCGGGAACCTATGCTAGCAGCGAGGATCGCGTAGGCGCTATCGGTTACCAGCGCCATGGCGGTATAGATGAGGCCGAGCACCAAAACCTGTCGGGGAATCGGAGCACCGCCCGTGACCACAAATTGTGGCAGGAAGGCTAGAAAGAACAAAGCCAGCTTCGGATTTAGGAGGCTGACCAGCACACCACCGGTGTAAAGATGCTTACGCGATGCGCTGCCAACCTCGTTCCCAGTCAAAGCGTCATCCCGAGTCAGCAATGTACGCACGCCCAGATAGATCAGGTAACCCGCGCCGAGAATCTTGACGAGGCCAAATGCTGTCGCCGACGCCAGCAGTATGGCCGATAGCCCGAGGGTTGCCGCAAACACGTACACCAAAGCCCCAGTGCTCAGTCCGAGCACCGACAGGAGACCCGCGCGGCAGCCTTGGCTGATACTGCGGGTCACCACGTACGTTACGCCCACTCCCGGAATCAGCAGCACCACGAGAGCCGCGGCCATAAATCCGAAGTAAGAATTCATTTGTCCTTGCAGAGCGCCTTGCTCTGCCGATTACTCACCGTTTTGCGAGCCGCGAGCCCGATCCGGCTCGACCCATTCGCGGCGCGCCTGGACCGAGAACAGTCGTTCGCGGGAATACAGCTCCAGCGGCCAGTCACTGCGGGCAAGCGGCGTGTTGAGCAACAGGGCCAACGCCTGCGGGAGCGATTCGCCGCGGTGGTCTCGCAGATGCGCCGCAATGGCATTGAGGTACAGGCGCGTCAAGGTCTCGTGATACCCGCTGCTGTCGGTATTGGCAGTGCCCACGGCGATGTTGTAGGCGCGGATTCGCTGGCGCACGATCTCCAGAGCCTCGGCAGGCGTGTGCTTTGACAGGTACCACAGGCCCACGAGCAATGAGCGTGATGCGTCCAACGCGGCTTCGGCAGCGTGCAGCGCCTCGAACTGGCGGACAAAAGACTCGATGTCCGGCGCCAGCAACGGCACGTCCCGATCAGGTTCGTGGGGCGACATTCCAGGCCTTAGGGGCATCCTCGAGCGGCAAACCCATGATGATTTCGGTGCGGGCCAGCACCAGCATCTGTGACGGAGCTGGCATTGGTACAAAGCCCATGCGCTCGTACATGCGCAACGCCACTTCAAGCCGCCTAAAGCTTTGCAGCATCAGCAGCCGCCCGCCCGCATCGCGCGCGAAACGGATGCACGCTTGCACCAAATCCCGACCGACCCCCAGCCCGCGAGCCTGCTCCAGCACGACCAGCTTGCAGAATTCAAAGACTCCACCACCGAGGCTCTTGACGGCCACGACCCCCAAGGGCTTACCGTCCTGCAGCGCGAACAGGACCGCACCGCCCCCCCTGATGTAAAAGGAATCCGGATCGCCCACCGCGAGCAGATCCTCGGGTTCGGGCTCCTTGCCGGTCACGCTCCGGAGCCAGGGGACCCAGATTTCGGCGAACTTCCCCTTGCATCTGCGGAGTGCTGGAAACTATTTCAAATCGCCTTCACTGCGCGCCCTCGGGGCCCGAATATTCGACGTTCGCTATCCAATTGCGCGCCCGGCGGGACAGCCGGTCGCCCTGCGCCTCGCCGTCGAAATCCGCCGTGCTCGGCCGGATCAAGTTCCGATCGACGCCTTCGAACGCGTTGACGCTGACCACCGCGTACAACCGCCCGCCGATGAGGCTTGTGACGACAGGCACGACGCCGCAGTGAGTGCAGATGTGGAATTCCGCGGTCTTGCTGCCGAATTGGTACTTCGACAGGAACGCGGGCTCCCGGATCACGATTTTCAGGACGCCGTCCGGATGGGACGTCCAGACCCCGCCGTGCTTGATGCAAAACGCGCAACCGCACACCCGGGCGGGTATGTTGGTCGGGTCAGGCTCCCAGCGCAGGGAAAACGACAGATTCCCGCAATGACATTTTCCAAGAATCAACATGGCTACCCCAGAACCCGGTAACGGGATCCCTATCGAGCATTCGATCGATTCGTGCGTCCGGATGCAAAACGCACGCCGCCCGGCGGGTTGCGCCGCCGCCCGAATGCGATTGCCAGTTGCAAGGCGGCTCAGGCCGGTCGCGAGGCGGGCGTCTGCGCCCGCGCTGCATGGCTCCGCCCAGCAGGACCAGCGGCGCCAAGGTGATCAAGAAGAACGCGTGGTACCACACGGGGAAAACGTGCCACAGCTTGAAATGCACCGGCAGAAACAACAGGACGAGCAGCGTGGCGAAAATGTAGACCGGGAGCAACATTGCCGCGCGCCACCGCCGAGCACGCGAACCCGGCGGCCAGTGAGGACACCACGCCCGCCCCTAAGCGCGCGATCATCATCGGGAGCGTGAAGGCCATGGTGGGTTCCGCGGCCACGTAACCCACCAGCATCGCCCGGATCAGGAAATTGATCAGGGTGGCCACGACAAACCAGGTCACGAAACCGGTGAGTACCGCAAGGATTGAGCGCATCATCGGTATACCACTCCTGTTCTGGCTGCCGGATTCTTTGCGGCCTCCGCTCATCTAGGCTCGCAGCCGGCCCCGATTCATGAACGCCGCCACCGCACCAAGGACCAGCAACACGATGCTGTCGAAAATGATCTGCTTCACCACCGTCATTCCGGGCATCGGCTGGACCACGTAGTAAATAATGTAGGTCGGAATGACCGTCAGGAGCGCGACCGCGAATCCAAAGCGCAGCCCTTGCGCCAGCCACGGTTTGGCCTCATGCCCACGAAGGTAGATCCACGTAAAGGCGCCCGCCAGAAGAACATGGGCCAGTATCATGAACGGGAAATGCTGCTGGGCATCGGCTTCCGACCGAAACAGGGAGGATATCGCCGCATAATCGTTGTGCAGCAGGGTGTCATGGACGAGAAAGGCTCCCGCCATCCACAATATAAACACGACTACCCAGGTGCCCAGAAAATTCTTGTTCATCTTAGGATCTCCGGTGAATGGGGCTTGGAAAGCAAATTGTTAGCGGAGTTGGCTACATTCGGCAAGTATTAACGCTCATCCCGGTCTTCATACCCCGGACTCTGCACGGCATCTATTTTCACCATCCGCGGCGTTGCCTTCCAGCCCGCCCACACGCAGTTGGCGGACAAAGGAATTGATGTCGTCTTCATAAAGAGCCGGCCAGGTAGCCGTCCCGGCAGTTGGCGTGCAGCAGGCCGCGGTAGTTCATGCCCAGGTAATCGCAGGTTTCCCGCCAGGCATTGACGAACGACGGTGTTGCCTGATCTTCGATGGACGTGCACAGCACGTAAACCTCCTTCCCCCGAAGCTGGCGCCCCTTGGCCAGCAAATCGGGCAGGTCCAGTAAATCGGAGATCCGGTCGAGGAAGACCTTCATCGGCGGAGAAACCGAGTACCAGTAGACGGGTGAGGCAAAAATGATCTGCTGGAAACTCAGCACGTGATCGATCAGCGATTCGAACTCGTCCTGACGGTTCCTGTGCTCGTAATCGAACGCGGACATGTTTTTGGTGGCCAGATCGATGACCTCGATCCCAAGCTCGCTCGCGACCCGGTCCATGAGCTGCCCGGTGTTGCCCTGCCTTCGGGAGCTGGCGAACAGCGCTACGGTCGGGCGAATGCTCTCGCCGGGATTCGAGACAAGGTGCGGCGCACTGCCCTCCGCGGAAATCATCGGCATTTCGTCTTACGGGCGTTCCCAGGGCTCGATGGGCCCGCGCAACGGCGCATGAGCGGGTGGCATCGAGGCAGGCGTAGGCATCGCCATTGCCTGTAGCGTGCAGGGCTCCGCACCGACATCTTGCGCAGCAGGTGTTCCCATTCAAAGGCCAGTTGCCCTTCCGTGACCGGGATACGCGCGGCCGTGCGCGCGTTGCCGACCTTTGCTTGGTCAAAGCAATAGCCGCGCGTCGTTGCCTCCGCGTAGACACCGGCCAGGTAGGTTGAAATCGCGGAACGCGGACGCCGATGGGTCTTGAAGCGCTCAAGCTGCGGGTGGTGGCGATACCCCCTGGTGTTCCCACGCAGTACTGCGCGCGCCAGCAGCGCTTCCCTCCACAGCGCCACCAGACCCTGCGGATCAAGATAACTCGGGTGGACCGACCAAAGCCGCATGAGCTGCGTTACGCCCGGACGGGGATCAGGGCTTTCCGAGTTCCACGCGCAGCTGTTCGATCTCCGAGAGCGCCTGTTCCAAAGTCTCGGTGCTGCGCAACGCCAGAGCGTCGGCCGCAACCACCTTGGAATAGCCGCCGAACAAGGCATGCAAAAGTTCGATCAAGTCCTCGATCGCTTCCATCCCGGCCATCGGTGGCATGCACATGGTTTGCGCGCGCGCTTCGGCGCAGGCGTCTGCGAGCCTTGTCACCGTCTCCGGCGGAAGCACCAGCGACAGCGAATCCCCCTCGCGAAGCCGCCCGACGCTAAAGTGGCTGTACTGCGCGCTCAGCGTCAGGGTATTTGTGGATTCCGGCATCGTTGCTTACCTCGCTGCCTTGCGCACCGCACGGGCGCGGCGAGTGCCGTGCGGATTATCAGCGTGGCTATGTGCAAAGTCCACGCCGAGCCGCACTCGACACACACCAGCCGCCCGCCGATAGCCACGCAGCGCTAAGATCCGGTATCGTTCGTTACCTTAATGCAACCCTTTCACCTCGCCATTCCCGTACACGACCTGGCGTCCGCCCGCGCCTTCTATGGACAATTGCTGGGGTGCACCGAGGGTCGCAGCTCCGCGGAATGGGTCGATTTTGATTTCTTCGGCCATCAGCTCGTCGCGCACCTCGATCCGCGCCAACAATCCTCGGTCCATCACAACCGGGTCGATGGGCAGGAGGTGCCGGTGCCGCATTTTGGCGTGGTCCTGGAGTGGGCCACGTGGCACGAACTTGCCGAGCGTCTGCGTGCAGGCGGCGCGGCAATTCGAGATCGAGCCTGGGCTGCGCTTCGTCGGTCAGGTCGGCGAACAAGCCACCATGTTTTTCTACGATCCGTCGAATAACGCGCTCGAATTCAAGGCCTTTAAGGACCCCACCCGTCTCTTTGCCCGTTGATTGGCCGCACTGCGAATTGCCACTATCGCTGGGCTCAATCCGCGCTGGGCGGGAGCCAGGCCGCATCGCCCAACGGCGCGCTGGCGCCCGGACGGTTGTTGAACTAACCTTGGATTTCAAAGAATCGCTGAGCGATCGAAGCACAACGAGAGGCACGCGCACAATGAAACGCATGTTGTTGAAAGCGTTGTATGTTTCGGGAGACCGCGATGCGGGGCATGGCGATGCTTCTGGTCGGCATTCTTGCCCTCAGTGCAGCGCTGGCGCCGGCGCCGGTTTGGGCGGATTCCCAGAGAATCATCGCCATGGGCGACCTGCACGGCGACTATGACGCGTTCCTCGCCCTGATGTGTCAGGCGGGCCTCATTGACGCCAAGGGCCATTGGTCCGGCAAGCAGACCATCTACGTGCAGCTCGGCGATGTGGTCGATCGCGGACCCAAATCGCGCGACATCATCTTGCATCTGCAGAGGCTCCAGAAAGAGGCGAGCCATGACGGTGGCAAGGTGATTGCGCTCATTGGCAACCACGAAGCGATGAACATGACGAACGATCTGCGCTACGTGCCGCCGGAAGAGTTCAAGAATTACGTCACTCGCACTTCGGAAGCCGCGCGCGAACAGGTGTTCCAGGCCAACAAGGCCAAGCTCGAAGCCGAGTACCGGCAGGAGAACCCGCAGATCACGGACGCGGAAATCAAGGCCAAGTTCCAGGAGAAATACCCGCTGGGCTACGTCGAGCAACGTCTGGCGTGGGCTCCGACCGGAGAAATCGGTCGCTGGGTACTTTCCAACCCGGTGGCCGTCGTGGTCGGTGACAGCCTGTTTGTCCACGGCGGCATAAGCACCAAGTACGATGTGGATACGCTCGCGCAGCTCAACGACATGGTGCACACCGCACTCAGCACGGCAGCTACCGACGACGATGCCATACTCGATGACCAGGTCGGCCCGCTGTGGTATCGCGGCTTCGCCGAAGAGAACGAAACCACGGTCAGAAGGACATTGCCGACGTGCTCAAGGCCTTTTCCGTAAAGCGCATGGTCATCGCGCACACCCCGCAACTGTCCGGACATCAAGACTCTGGATCAGGGCCGCGTAGTGCTCATCGATACCGGGATAACCGCCTCCTACGGCGGGACGCGTTCCTACCTGAGCATCGAGGGCTCCTCGATAGTCGCCCATGACAACGGCAAGTCCGACCGAACTCACGGCCACGGAGAATCTGCCTTGAATGACAAAACGGCGGGACAATCATGAGTGCACCTGCACGCACGACTTTGAAATGCCTGAGCGCGCCTTTGCCGCCCTGGGCGTCCTATCGGCCATGCCCGTCCATGCGTCCCCCAGGCCGCTGTTTTCATCGGAGGAGATCCTGAACCTGCGGATCGAGGCGCCATTCAATGCCCTTATCCGGGCCGCCCCGCGTTCAACCAATCCGTTTGAGGGCAAGCTCACGCTGAGCGGAGCCACGCCAGAGACGCTGCCGATCCAGTTGAGTGCCCGCGGGCATCTCGCGCCGCAATCCGGCCAACTGCGATTTCCCGCCCCTCAAGATCGAGTTCAAGGACAAGCCCGGCGGCGCGTCCCTGTTCAAGGGGCAGAAGTCCCTCAAGCTCGTTACGCACTGCCGGGGCGACTTCAAGTACCAGGACTACAACCTGCTCGAATATGCCGCTTACAAGATCGCTCAACATCCTGACGCCTGCGAGTTTTCGCGTACGCCTGGCGGAAATCGACTATGTCGAGACGGGCAGCGGTGCGGTGCGAATCCACCGCCACGGATTCCTCGTCGAGGAGGCCAGCGAAATGGCCGAGCGTAACGGCCTGAAGGAAGTCAAGGCCGACCGGATCGAGCCTGCTCAGCTCAGTGCGGCCGCGACGGCAAAATCGGACCTGTTCCAGTACCTGATCGGAAATCTTGACTGGTCAGACCTCGCGGCGGTGCCAGGCACGAATTGCTGCCACAACGTGAAACTGCTGGGCGCCGCATCGGACAGCCGGCGCGAGCTAGCGCCGGTTCCCTATGATTTCGACTCCTCGGGCTTCGTCAACGCCCCTTACGCAAATCCCCCGACCGGAGTACCGGTCAGGACCGTGCGCTCCCGCTATTTTCGGGGACTGTGCCAGTTCAACGCACAGACCACCGAAGCGGCCCATCAAGTACTGCAAAATCGCGCGGCGGTGCTGTCATCGGTCGCCGCCACGCCGGCACTCTCCGAGAGCCGCAAGAGATCGACGAACGACTACCTTGAGGAATTCTTCAGCAATATTTCCGATCCCGGACAAGCTCCAGCACCAGGTTCTGGACCACTGTCGGGGCTAATGGCCGGGTTAGTGCGGCAGGTTGTAAACGGAAATCTTGCCGTGACCCTGGGGCCCCTCGTCGCTGAGCACCAAGCGGCCATCGGGCATTAGAGTCAGGCCTTCGGGCTGCGGATGGTCGACCTTGTCGAGCTTGATGCGATCGATCAGGTGTCCTTGCTGATCGATCTCGATGGCCGATGGCCCTTGGCCGACACAATGATGAATGTGCCACTGTCGCGCCGCCACGCGAAAGGCCGAAGGGTGAAAGTTCGCCTGGTCCAGCTTTTCGACCAGCCCGTCGAGCGAAACATTCAGCCAGGGAGTGGTCACGGGAGTGCGGTCATGCAGATTCCACTTGTAGATGATCAGACGGTCCTTGAACTCCACCTCGTGCGCCTTCTTGCACAGGATGAGGAAGTCGCCGTCCGCGGCGCCGTTGACCAATCCCTCGGTTTCGCAGTGCGTGCCGACTCCGGTGTCGTACGCGTTGTAGCGCACGCGCTTGCGATTCTCGCCCAATCGGTGCCTCGTACAGATCGGCCGTCGCTGGTCAGCAGATAGACGTAGCCATCGCGCACCGCGATATCTTCGAAATCGCCCTTGACGGTCGGTTTGCCGAGCGCGAATGCCTTGACCGCCTTATGCAGGTTTAGGTCCACTTCATAGACGATGGCGTAGTTATCGTCATGGGCGTAAACGGTATTGTCGGACGCGACCGCCAGACCGGAGATCTCCCTGAGGCCCTCGGGAAGGTAAAACTCCGTTGCGGGAACCTGTCGCAGGTAAGCCGAGACTGTCGCGCCGTTCTGGCCGGGCGCGGCGGCCATCGTGCCCGCGCTCACTCGCCATCAGGACGATCGTCCGCGCTGCAAGTCGCATCAATCGTCATCCTCTATGACATCTTCCCTGCGCCTCGTCCTCATCGGAATCTCCGCCATGCAGCGGCTTTCGCGCTCGACGCATGTAACGGCGGGTCCCACGATGACCGCCGTAGTCGGTAATCCACAAGATCAAAAAGCAGTAGTTGAACGCCAGCGACATGACGATCGCCACCTCCATCGCGCCGACCCCCGCCGCCAGCCCGATGCCTATCGCCACCAGAATATAGAGCGCATCGCCAGTGCTCTTGAGGGTATTCCGGAACCGGACCACGGCAACGATGCCGCCGAGGCTGAATGCCAGGGCCACGCTGTTGTGCACCAAAATCACCAAGCTGGTCACGGCAATGGGCAGGATCATGATGGTCTCGACCAGCGATTGATCGTAGTCACTGCGCTTTCGGATCGACATGTAGACCCAGCTCACCGGAAGAATCGTCAGGACAGCGCCGCCGACCCCAATCGACATCCAGATCAAACTCCCGGTCAGGCTCGAGACTTCCGACGCATTGATCTCGATCACCTGGAAAGGATCCTTGGTGACATCGCCGATGCGTGATAGCGCACCGCCGATCGGTAGATAGGCGTGAAGCTGCGGGTAGAGCGTCACGGCGCCCGAGCACCAGGGCCGTCATGGCCGCGTAGTAGAGCGTCAATTTGACGAATAAATGAACGACGCGCTGGCTGGCCCAGAACTGCACCAGTGGCGCCGGCGCGTAAGCCTGCTTGTGATTTGCAACTGGAGGCGGGCGCTTAGCGCCGCTCCGGGCGCCACGGGTCTGGGCGATTCGCCGGCGAGGATTCGGATGGGACGGGGTGATCTTTCATGTATTCACTCGTTCAAGAATAGCGCGACAATGGAACTTTAGGACGCCGGTCAGCTCAGGACCGGGGTCCGCCGGGTGCACAGGTACCCCCACCGTTTCGCTAACTCCCGTTAGCTTGGACCAACCATGCCGCCCAAGCGAGGCAGAGGCAGATAATGCCCGACAGCAGCGCCGGAACCAAGAAGCGCCCGGATGGGGAAATTTAACTTGTTGCTCCGGTAACGAGCGCCGCCATTTTACCGGCCTCAGCGTCTCCGGATTCTGTCAGCGCCGAGACGACTCCGTCGCGATCGGCTGCACTGCGATTCTGACTCACCTTCCATTTGCCGGTGAGACTTTCAATCCCGATTTCAAAGCCCACGATTGCCGCGAGCATCTGCTGAATGTAGACCTCCGGCGCGTCACTTACCCGCCACGGAGCTTTGGACGTGCGTTCGTGACGATCGGTCAAGACATCCAGGAAATTGCGCAGCCAAGTGGCGTCGTGTGTCCAGCTGAGGCGGCCACGAGCGTGCACAACGGCATAGTTCCAGGTCGGCACCACCTTGCCATGCTCTTGTTTGGAGGGATACCAGTTCGGCGAAATGTAGTGACTTGGTCCCTGAAAGATGGCCAGGACCTCAGAGTCCTGTACTGAGATCGCGCCACAGTGAATTTGCGCGGGCGATATGGCCCTTGAGTGTGCCGAGCCCTTCAGAGCCGGGGTCGAAAATAAGGGGTATGTGATGGGCCTGGATGCCTTTGGCCGTCAAGCCCACCACGGCGGCCAAAGGGTACCGCTCCATGTGCCCATGTAGCACCTCCGGCCGGCGCTCTTCGAATTGAGAAGGTAGGTACATGCTCCAATAGAATATCAGCTCCACGCAGGGTGATTGCTCTGTCCGGGCAATGCGATCCCGGCTACGCGAGGCTCACCGTAGCAAAGATCGGGCAGTTCGCCGCCACGATCGCGCTCGGCGCCGATTCCGCGGCCCTGGCGTCGTTCGCGTGCTCAGACGACTACGTGCATCCGCTCGATGGGACTTCTTTTGACTGTGACCACGGCCAGCGACGCCGCGACGGTCGCAGCCGCAAGCAAGAGTGGCGTTCATCCTTAGGGCGTGACTCAAGAACAGTGCCCTTGTGTAATGCAGCAGCCTTGCGGCGACATAGCGGGAAAAAGCACATCCATCAGCCTATCGGCACCGCTGGTTTACTGAAAGGCCAGCCACGCTATCAAGGCTCCGCTGATCGCCCCGGTAACGGCGCTTGTGGGGATGATATATTTTGCATGCTGCAGCGCCGTGGGCCCCTTGCTCAGGCAAATCATCGCCCCGAACAGGGTGCCATAGAGCAGCCCAAATCCACTTCCAATGATCCAGCCGCTGTGCATTGTCATGGACAGGTCGGTGACAACGGCAACGAGCGCACCGCGCAAGGTACCAGCGGCAACAATGAACCGCTTCCCGGGCGTTCGCGGGTCGAAGTAAATCCCGGACGCGCCAAGAAGGCCCAGCAGCGCGCCGATTCCTATGACCAAAGGCATGTTCATGGAAATCACCCCGCTCACGCAATTCGGACGGGGTACAGAGGATTACGCGGGACTACGGCCGCTCCGTGCGAGCAGCCGATCCCGCTTCTTTAGCCGGTCTGCAATGGCCTGTCGCAACAGCGCGGTAACCGCCGCGTTCTTGGTTGGACCGACCGTCCCGAAAACTAATATGGCGCAGTTTCTTACCGGTGCCTTTGAGCAATCCAGCGCTATCCGAAAGCGACGCCCCTCGATAGAAGCCCAGATTCACGTGAGCGGAGTGGACCGCGATATAGGCGTAGTGCTCGGACATCTTGCTTGGGCGCCGACGCCAAAACTGGCCATTCGCAGCTTTTTGCCAAACGATCGAAGTGGGATTTCCGATGGAGCGCCATAATCTGCCGCCGCAGCGATAGGCATATCGGGCGCAGAGCGGGGTTTGCGCTCGCCACGAACTCGTTGAAAGTCATCTTGCGGGGCCGACGAAATGGCGGAGACTCACGATTTCATTCGCGCGATCGGGCATAGAGCACCAGCTGGGTGCAGCGAAAGAGAGCAATGGTTTTGCCCGATTCCCGATGTGTGACTACGGCATCCCAGACTTGGGTCGTCCTGCCAAGATGCGCGGCCTTCGCGACACACTCGATGGTTCCATCGACCGCCGTTCCAAGGTGGTTCGACTTGAGTTCGATGGTCGTAAATCCCACCGCGCTCGCTGGCAGGTTGGCCGTGCAGCCGTACCCCGCCGCCGTGTCGGCGAGGCTAACGACCGTGCCCGCATGCAGGTAGCCATTGGGAGCCATATGGGACTCCCGCACCGCGAGTTCCGATCTGACTTCACCCGCCTGCGACCTTGGTGATCACGATGCCGAGGTGGCCCGGCAGATTTCGCGCGCCAAACTCATTGAGTTGCTGTGGTGTACGCATATGAATATCTCTGGACGCCCGGCCCGCGGCCGAGTGGCCCGGGCCAGCGTCAGACTCGCCACCCGATTTTGCCTGCGAGGCCGTCGATCTCTTCGGGGTGAACTTTATGACCATGAAAATCATCAGCAGCATGCCTAAAAGTACACCGAACGAAGCCACCCCAAGGACGGGTTCGATCTTCGGGCCATCAACGAAATTCCCGTAGAGCAGGAATAAGCCTACGGAAATTGTGATGGCGGATATCTGATGCAGCACGAACTGGAAATTGGCGAGCGCGCGGTTCGGCTGCGCCAGCCAGAGCTTGTGGATGATCCCGTAAATAAACGAGAGTACGAAACCGATCAAGAGAATATGCGCGTGAGCGACAAGTTCGGAATGGTTTTGAGTGGCCGCCATGAATATTCCCAAGGCAGTCCCATGGCGGCAAAACAAAGTGACCAAACGAGATATCTTTTATCAAGATTCATTGTTCCCCCCAAGAATAAACAGCATCACTACAGTCATGTCACCAGCTTTCTGGCGCCCGGGAAACATAACACGGAATCCGAACACCGTCCGGCCGCGCGAACATTCTTCGGGCTGAGCAGGCCGCACATTGCATAACATTGCGGTCGATGAATTACTGCGCTCTAAAGCGAGCGGCCATCAAAATGCTTGACGGGAATTTGCTCGAGCTCAATGCCCTCAAGGCATCGAATATTGACGGCCGCAGTTCGATTGCCCTTGGGATCCGTCCCTTCACCGTATGGATGGATGCCGCACTTTGTGCAAAAGCGATGCCTGATCTGGTGCTTATTGAATAAATAGGTGTCGGCATCCGCTTCAGGGGTCAGCAGGTTCAATTTTTCGCGTGGCACGAACCACATGAGAGCCCCCTTACGCTGGCAGATACTGCAGTTGCAGGACATTGCCGTTTCCAGTTTTCCTTCGACCTCGAATGAGATACGCCCGCAGTGACAACTTCCTTTGTAGTTCATGTCGTTGCTCCAATTAGTCTGTTGATTGTAAAGAGTTCCCCTTGGAAGTTCTGCCTACCCCATGCGTCGCGACAATGCCAAGCGCCTTCCAGGGATAATCTGCTCAGGGCAGGATACTTCGACCACTGCGCCAACTTTTCAACCCTCAGAGCTCATGTACGTACACGATATAACCGAGATGTTTTGCCATCTTGTCATAGAGGGTGCGGCCAGCCATGTTGGTGGTATGGGTGGTCCAGTACACCCTGCTGCTTCCCGCCTCTTGCGCGGCTTCGTATACCGCCTCAATCATTTGGCGCCCCGCGCCTTTGCCCCTAAGCGTCTCTTGGTGTACAGGTCCTGCAAATAGCAGACATCATGCAGGCGAGTTGTGCTGCGGTGGAATAAGTAGTGGACGAGGCCCACCAGTTCCTTTTGGTCTACGGCAACAAAGGCGTGGACCGGCTCGGCGGCGCTGAAGAATCGCTCCCACGTTGCGGCAGTTATGGGCTCTGGCAGCGCGGTATCTCCCGAGCGACCGTAAAATTTGTTGTACCCATCCCACAGCGGCCGCCATCCCTCGTAATCTTCTGGACGGATCGGGCGAATTAGATATTGATCTTGCTCATGTATGCCTCCGCGGCGAATCAAATTGCCGCGGTTTGACAAGGCGGCATGCCTTCACTACAGCCCAAGAATACTAAGGCGAGTGCATCTCCCGGATGCTGGAACCGGCCGCTCTACGGATCGCGTCATACGAACCCGGGACATCCTTGCCCTATCCTGGGATTTCCGGCTCCACGAGCTTGGCAAGCTGCAGAAGAGATTCTTGCCAACCCAAATAGCACATTTCGACAGGGATGACTTCCGGCACGCCTTCCTGAACAATATTTAGCTCAGTGCCACATGAGACGGCCTTGAGAGAGACGGTGACCCGCATTTCCCCAGGCATATTTGGATCATCGAACTTATCCGTGTAACGAATAAGCATGTTAGGTACCAGCTCCTTGTATTCTCCGCCAAAAGAATGGCCCTGGCCGCTTCCAAAATTCGCAAAAGACATCTTGAAGGTTCCCCCCACCCTCGCATCCATGTGATGCACCTTGCAGGTAAAGCCATACGGCGGCAGCCATTTGGCCATCGCGTCAGCATCGAGAAAGGAGCGATAAACGCGCTCCGGACTCGCACGCAACACTCGGTGAAGTCGGACGGTACCTGTCGACATGGTGAGAACTCCTTAAAGTTGGGCGTCCCGATGCTCATGACGGAAGGTCTTCTGAGCGCTATCGAGGTGCCGGATGAGGACGTGCGAGATGACGTCTATGCCAATGCCGGCAAACAATGCCGGCAAAAGGTAGAACCCAATAGTCACTTCGGAATTGAATACCGCATCATCCAGCAGCGAAGGGCTGAGTTTCGACATGGCCTCCAGGCGCTGCAGCAGGAACACGTCCACTCCCGAAACCGCCACCAGAGTCAGTCCAAGTATGAGAATCGTGGACCGTGAGACTGCGCGCTTGAACAGCAAGGCAATGTAAATGGCCGTCGGTAGAACCACGGAGCAAACCACCAGCAGCCAAAAATAGAGTTCGGCAAAAACAGAGAATTTCATGCCATTCAACGCCGTGAGATATCCATACCGTCCGGTTGTCCGGCTAAATGAGCAACAGTGCGCGCTCATCACGCCGGATGCTTACGCGTAATTCTGGCCTATGTCCGAGTTGGCGCAGATCCGCCAAATTGTCCCATTCCGCCCATGCTTCCGTAATACGCCCATTCTCCACGCGGTAAAGCGCAATGTATACAGAACGAACCCTTTTACCGGTGGGAGCATACTTCCCTAGATAGCCTAGTTGCGTACCCGTAAAGAGATGACGCGCCCCTATTTTGTCCCCACTAGCGAAGACGTCGAGCAATTCTTCGTGCGCGTCCGGATACGTCTTGTGCTCCTCTTGTAGAAATTTCAGAAATTCGGCGAGGCTTTCCGCGCCCGCTGAGCCGGCTGCGGCGCTGTATCGACGAAAGTCCGCATGCAGCAACGCCAGAAGCGATTCCCAGTCGTTGCTGTTTATTGCGTCAACGTACCTCTGTATGAGGTTACCCGGGTCCCGAGAAACAAGGGTTTTCACTTTACGCTTCCGGTACTTGCGACGGACGACGGCGGGCGTCCGAGAATCTGGTGCGCTTGGGAGCTAGATCCGCACTCGGGGCAGTTCTTAGGCTACCCCGTCCGACGGAATTGGATAAGACACCAGGAATATACTTTTGTCCGCTCAATGGAACCCACTACAACACCGGCTTTTCAGCAGGTCAAATGCAAACGACATGACAGTGATGAGACGCCGGCTGGCATAGAAAAAAGATTGAGCCACCGACTGATGCCTGTCGGATAATGGTTGAATTACTTCAACGACTATTCGAGCCGACAACTATGGAGAGTTACCTCGCCGAGCTGGTGGAATGGTACTGCGGTGAAGTAGGTGGGGAGGCTTTCTTCTTGGCACTGGCGCGAGGAAGCCATGAGCCGGGGCTTGCGGCGAAGTGGGACAAGCTTGCGCAACTCGAGAATTTGGTGGGCGACCGGCTTCTTTCGGTACTTCGGACGCGAGGCGTCCCCATCCCTTCGGCCGAGGCCGACCTGGAGCGCGGCCTACGTTCGGCGCGGTCCTATGTCGGTCTGACAGGGCATGAGGCGCTCAGTAAGCTACGGCCCGAGTTGGTCGGCTACGTTCGGGACTTCGAGGCCGCCGAGTCCAGGATGCCGGAGGAAATGCTACCGCTGGCCCGATTTGTTACCGACCACGAACGTGCATTGCTCGAATTCGTGACTCGTGAGCTTGATCAGAACGGCCATCACTCTTTGAATGGTGTGCTTACTCTGCTGGGTGAACGTACGGCCGGCAGTGCCTAGGGTGTGGCGACACGCTATTAAGGCATCATGTTGATAGTCGTTCACTTGCCCTCTCAGGGCGTCTCGCCGTCGTAATAATCGACCGAGTCTTCCGTGCGAAACAATTTTCTGAGACCCGCCGGCCCCCGATTGCGCACCGAGGCAAGGACTTTCTGGGAGTCCGGGTATTCGCAAACCTCCAGATCTGCCTTTGTGGACAGGGACAGGTAACGCATGGTCGCCTTGCCCGTATTGACGATCTGGTGGGCAACATCAGCGCCGCCGGTGGGGCAGGCAATGACGTCGTTCTTCCTGATTGGGTATCGCTTTTCACCGAACCGGAGCTCGCCTTCGCCCTCGAGGATAAAAAACATTTCCTCTTCGGCGTGATGACAATGGAATGGGCACTGCACCTTGCCAGGAGGCAGGACTGTCAGGTTGTAGCCCAGCTTCTTCGCACCAATATGGTTGCTGATCTGCCCACGACTTGAAGTGTAGCGTCCATTGTCCTCCACGTCGTCGAACTCGACTTCATCGAGATTCATGATAGGTCTTGCCACTCGTTCCTCCCTCGATTCTCTTGCGAGATTTCTGGTTTAAGCTACCTACGTAGCGCTTTCATGCGCAGACTCAATGGACTAGCGCTTGCGGTGCGTATTGTCACCGACATCGCCCGAGCCTGAGGCCAGGCGCCTTAGTCTGCCAAGTGTCCTGATGGCTCAACTAGCGTTCCGACCCCTCGAGACGAGCACATTACGCGCCAGCGTTTTAAATCGCTCGCCGTTTTCTTGCACGACGGTGATGGTGACATGCCCGGTCTTGCTCGTCTTAATGTCTCGGACTTCGCCGGATTTCCCGGCATGCGTACCGCGCACGAATTCCTCGGTACGGCCGGGGCGGACCTGAAATGCCCACAAGATAGGTGTATCGGGCCAACTATTGACTCGTCACCAATCTGCCGGGCTGGAGGACGGATTCCCGCGCAAATTGGCGGCGCCCATTGACCGTCCCAGGAAAGGCGTCAGTCAACGGGTCTCCTGCCCGAGTGAGTCGCTTTCAAGTGCCCCGGCAATAAATGCCCTCCATACTTCGTTCGGTTCCCACACGCTCTTCATGATCGCAAACGCGGCTTCTGGGGCCCAACCTTGCCTCAACACGCGATACAGTCCGACGAACGCGGTGACCCTCATGTTGGCCGCACAGTGCACCCACACTTTTTTGTTTTGATAGGTATCCATTGCGTCCATAAAGACGCTCAGGTCGGCGAGGGTGGGCCGAGCGAATTGAACTGGGATGTGGATGTAGTCCATGCGCGCCCCCCGAACGTCGGCTGCCTCATCCGGCAACGAGTAGTTGGGGTCATCGTGCAAGGCCAGATTAATGACGGCGACATAGCCGATATCCGCCATGGTGCGAAAATGCTCGCTGCGAGGCTGACCTGACGTCGCGAGATCCGGAGAGGCTTGTCGGAAGTTCTTGATCCCTTGCAGGCTCTCGTGCATGGGATCAATGCTCTCCGCACTTGGACCGAACACGCTGCGGGCAGCTCGCCCCCGACGACAGACTCTGCCGAAGCCCTGTCTCACAGGGGCCGCGTACCGATATCATGCGATTAACCCTTCGGCCAAGCGCCAAGCACGAATCCAAAAGCTGCGAATTGCACGATATGGAATCCGCCGTCTATACAAAGTGCGATCAGGCCACGATTCGCGAATTGATAATTGACACCATAACTGGCCGCCACGAACCCGGCACCCACCAGCAGGCCCAGCCGCAATCCGGCTGAAGGCCCTGCTCCGGGGCCTAACAAGCAGGCCAGCAATGCGCATGACAACACGCTGAAAAGGTAGGCGAGACCGAAAACCTTGAGGGGATGTCCGTGCTTCATGGTCGTGACATTCATGGTCCGGAGCCAAGGCTTGAGGAAAAGTGCCGGTGAATACCATGGCCCACCGATGATGAATGTTGCAAGAGCCGCCACCAGTACCGATATCCAGTTGATATTAGAAATCATATCTCCCCCCTTTTTTGTCCGTCTGAGTTCTAAGCGAGCCATTCCGGTGCCTGAGCACCTCGTCAAACCTTGTCATCAACCCAGGCGAGTGATGCGATACGCCAACCCACGCCCAGTTCTACAAGCTGGAAGCATTTTGTTCCTGAGCCCGAATAATCACCGCCATTGAGCAGGCCTGATTTTCGATAGCGTGACGTTCGGCTTGCGATTCCGTCAAATATTTGATTTGTTGAGCTCACTTCCCATTCGTGGAAGTTCTTTAGTTCCCCCTTGGTCAGTAATTCAATGCGGGGAGTCGCGAAGTCCCGCACGGTGCAGATCGTTATCCCCGTGCCGGTGCGCTGAGCGATGATCGCATTCTCCGTGAAGCATTCCGTCAAGCCGGCCAACCGCGGCATTAAGCCATTTCGGTTGTCAAAGGCCGAGAAGAAACTGCTGATGAGAAGATCTATCCTCTCTTGCTCGTGGGATTCGTCCATGCAGTTGCCTAACGTTGCTCTGCGTTGTCTTTGTTGAGCGCTGCGCTGAGTGCTTGGACGCTTAACTCCGTTACCGGTCCCGTAGTACGCCAAACAATCTCGTGCCTCCCGTTCATCAGAACGACATAGGCATTGTTGGGTTCCTTGTACAAAGTCACTTCCTTCCAGTGTGCTGATTGCTCTGAAGCGATGAGGAACCGATCGTGAAGGCGCGCAGGCAGGTCGCGTCGAATGTTTCCAACAACGTAGCTCCTCAGAAAGGCAGGAACGTCCTCAATGACAGAGACACTATAAAGTACAAGTGCTGTGGAATTAGGCATGCTTTCCAGGCGTTTCGACCATGGCTCGGTCTCAGATCGCGAGGCCTTGGAGAATCCCACAATGAGTACGCAAGGAACGCTTGGAAGGTCAATGGGTACCGAGACCGGGTTTCCGGCCAGCGATTCGGTGGGAAATACCGGCATAGGGGCCGACCCCACGACACGAGATGCCAAGGCGAAGGTGCCCATCAGAAGGGCTGCGGCGGTCCGTATCACTTTGGGTTACCCAGAGCGTCGATATCGGTAGCGACAGTCGTTGGGGAGGTCAATTCTGGATTATTCGGAATATTCTGCGAAAGAGAAGCCTCGATCCGACCGGGATGCCGCGAATTAGCGAGCCGCTCTCTACGCTCCGGAATGGTCCCTACTGCGTGCACCGCTTGAACCCAACCGCGGCACGAGCGCAGGCACCCGTCCTCGGTAGGACTTGTATTTGGTTCCGAAGCGCTCTTCCATCCACCGCTCTTCGACCTGAAGCTTGCGCCATAGGGCGGCCCAGGCAATAAGAACCCCAAGCGGACCTCGCCATTCTCCGCGAGCCAACGCGGATCCTATCAGCGCTACCAGCAATCCGGTGTAAATGGGATGGCGCACGATTGCGTATGGACCGCTGTCAATTAATTCATGATCGTGCTTGATGGTGACCGTGCCGCTCCAGTTTCGGCCAAGGTAGACGCGGGCCCATACCGCTATGGCTAAGCCAGTCGCTGTGATCAGAGCTCCAGCAGCAAATGTCCAAGATGACCAGGGCAAGATCCGCTCGTTAAGCAACGCCACCGGGACGCGATCGGCCCAGATCAGCCATCCGGCGACAATCAACGGAAGCAGGTGCCATAGCCGGGACCGCCAAGGCTCACGGCGTTCGGTTTGCTTAGTGCCTGCTGCAGAAACTAACCAATACAGGGCCCAGATCGACCACATGGCGGTGAAAAGATATCGATAGACGAGCGACATCTGTAGGGACCTACGGGCGCCGGCAGCGCGTAGAAGCGCTGCAGTCACGCACTCTGCGTTCCAGTCTATTGGTTCTCAAGGAATTTCCCTATGGGCTAACCGCCCGACGGCCGTATTCATTCGGTGACTGGGAGAAGCGATTATTCTTTCGCCGCGTCGCACGACACCATTCCGGTGGCCAAAAAAGTGAGTTCCTCATCGGTAAACTGTCCCTGTGCCAAAACCCACTTTGCCCGGTGCACGAGGGCGGCATCGACCACAACGCGGCACGGCAACGCTTGGCCCAGCAGCGTCGAATCAGGAACAACATGACTGGTGATGCCCTGGGCCATCAGAGTACCTACCAATGCATGTGCCGAGGGCAGGTCGGGCGCGGTCGTTAGGACGTGCCATTTTGTGTCAGCCATGCTGCACTGATTCCTATGCATCTTTAGTACGGAGGGGCGGCCGTGCGCGCGCCCATGATAGCGCAGCCCTGCACTGATCCGGAGTAACGCTAAGGAGCTCAAGTTGCGCGGGTGCCCGGCGAATCTCCACAACATCACCTCCGGCATCAACAAAACATCGCTCTACTGGTTCCGCTGACTATCGATCTGAAGCCCAGTCCTTCAGAACACCAGGAAACTCAAGCCCTCACCCGCCAGGCAAACCGGCTTCCACTACGGACCATCGTCTGAACT
Source organism: uncultured Gammaproteobacteria bacterium (assembly GCA_963795685.1). Taxonomy (GTDB): domain Bacteria; phylum Pseudomonadota; class Gammaproteobacteria; order Steroidobacterales; family Steroidobacteraceae; genus FEN-1191. The sequence goes on along the minus strand of CAWCJE010000005.1, from coordinate 306,254 downwards.
TTTCGGCCATACTCATCGCGGCGTGAGCGGGACTGGTGGAGGGCAGTGCAACATACTTTAACTGCCGATGCCGGGATTCTAAAAAGGGCATCACCAGATTTCCGTACAGAGACGCGGACTTATTTCCATTGAAATAAACGGTCGTTATATCGGCATGCCTTGCGAGAAACGGTCCGAAATCGTTCGACCTGACCGAGGCTTTCACAATCGCCGAATCCAGGCTCCCTAGACGATCCGCCGAAGCACAAACATCCCACAGAGCAATTCCGCCCTTTTTCAGCTGGGCAGTCCGCAGCTCGTAAGGCAGGGCGGGGTCGAAACGAAGGATCCGGCCCATGATCGGCCAGAAAGCATTGCGTGGCTGCGCATAGTATTGCTGCATTTCAAGCGAAACGCGCCCGGGCAACGAGCCCAAAACTAGCACTCGGGCGTTTATGTCAGCAATTGGCCCGAACCCGTGTGAGGTCACTGTGCGATCGTGCTCAATCCGACGCCGCGAAATGCGCCATCTGGTCTGCGTGCGCCTTCACAAACGTCGGACGCGCCGTGGCGCGCGTGACATAGTCGCGGCACGCGGGATATGCCGACAGTCCATCGAAACGATGGACGAGGCGAAGCACATCCGCCATGAGGATATCGGCGACGGAGAAGGTTCCCGCCAACCATTCGCGTCGCGCCAGTACCGGCTCAAGGTGCCCAAGCCGGGATTTGTTGAGGAACTCGTCAAAAAATTTCCATGCCGAAGTGCCATGGTCTTCGCCGGTAAACATCAATATGGACCACGGCAGACTCGCCGCCTCCACTGAATTGAGCGCCGAGAACACCCACTCTATAACCTCGCTACGGCCCTTCGGATCGGCAGGCATAAGCGTGTCACTGCGCTCGCCCAGGTGAAGAAGTATTGCGCCGCTCTCAAAAATGGACAGCTCTCCATCGGTCAACCACGGCACCTGGCCAAACGGCTGATGTGAATAGTGTTCGGCACGGCGATCCCGAAACGGCACGCTTTCGACGCGGTAGGGCAATCTGGCCTCTTCCAGTGCCCAGCGCACGCGTAGGTCACGCACAAAGCCACGCGGCTTCTGTGGTACCCAATCGAAGGTGGTGAGGACAAGATCTGGCATTGAGGGGAGCTTAGTTTGCGTCATGGTATGGCCTCCAAGGCTTCGCATGGGCGCTGCGGGCGCTCACGCGCGAACTTAGTAATTTATCGTTACTCGAGGAGGCCCTAAAGGCGAAGAGTCATCGACTCGCCAACGGCAAGCGCCTGCCATCGCGAATCCAACTCCCTGATCTTCTCGCGGACCATCCTGACGTCTGCCGTCGTTACTCCCAACATTGGGCAGTCGCGAGCTTCGCAAGTCACCCGGTAGAGTTCAAGCAGCTCATCCGGGGCGGTATGTCCGCCAGACCATTCGTCGCCCTGCAAAACCTCCACGAGCCGCTCCACACCATCGCTGTGCGGTTCTGGAGTCATTTGAAAGTTCGCGGCCTCGCCTAGACCTGCCCGCCGCAGGAATCCACATGTCTGCAAGGTATGTTCGACTGCATAGTGCACCATGTCGTGTGGAATGATGCGCTGCTTGGGACAGTCAATGGTCTCCGCTATGCCGTCGCGCACGATGCGCATTTGATCGTACTTTCCCGAGCTTTTGGTAAAGGTAATATCCAATTACTTGCCCCGCTGGTTCGACCATGCGCGCCACCCGCGCGCCGAAGCCCGGTTCATCTTTCGCCATTGGGCCCGCTCGCCTGCGACTGTTCCGCGACGAATCTGCACTCCAGCTATGAGCCACTCGGCTATTGGGCCGGAGAATTGTGGGCGCCGCAGCAATCATCCTGCTGGATCGGCGGGCATTTTACAGAGCCATAGGAACAAAATACGCAGCAATCGCCAAGCACTGGCTTGAGAAGGGCGTGACAAGCGCGACACTCGTGAAAATACACGCACGCATTGGTCGGCATGATTTCAACGGTTTTGACCCCGCAATGCGGGCAACTAAGGACTGATTCAAGAATTACCTGTTTAGTGAGCACGTCGCTTTCGATGAGCGGTTAGCTGGTCCACTATCGGCTAAAGCGCGACTTAAATGCCCAAAGCGCCAGGCCGCCCGCAACAATCGCAGCAACACAGGAAAACATCGCCGGTACATTAAAGGGGCCGACCTGCACCGTCCATCCGGCCAGAACACGTACTGCTTGAAGCACGGCCACCAACCCAAAGACGATGCCTGATACTAAAGGGTAATTGCTCTTCATTTTGGCCACCTCTCGAAATTGTTATTCAAAGTCACATAGTGTCTCGGTTGACGGTTGACCGCGACACGGCGCTTGCAGATCTGCACGAAACTCCTCCAGTTCTATTATCGACTGTTGCCCCATATGGCAGCCCCTGCAGTTACCGCTGCCACGGTTCAACTGAAAACGGCTCAGGTCAATTTGGGGGCTCTTGCGGCGGCGACTCTTGCTGCTGCACTACGGCACGCCAGAGTCTGGCAAGCATGACCAGCCCAGTAATCCCCATGCTCCATGCCACAAACAGAAAAATATATCCGCGTGGTCTCGAGTTACCAAGGAGCCCCAGCGTGGCGACAACAAGGTTCCCTATGACGATGAGTATCAGCACGAGAATAGCGGCGCCTTGCAGCCAGGCGCGGCCAACGGAACGCCTTAAATGCGATTCGTCTCGGTCAGGCATGTCGTCCCCGGATTGTCTAACGTTCCACATGAGCGTCGCGACCAGCAACTTCTATCTTTGACGCTCAATGCACGACGTGCTCTTTCCATGCGACTTCCACACGTCACTTCCACGAGACCTCCGGCCCCCTACCCGCGGTGCCGCTCATGTTCTTGGGTCCAACTCCATTTGGCACTCGCATCTGCAAGTTATCACGCCCATCCGTTTCGCTTGGATCTATTTTCCCGTGGTGACGACATGGACTTCAATCATGCCATTCAAGGAATAGGGGCACGGCACAGGTTAGGAAGATCCTGTCCTCAGGTTGTTACCTGAAGGCCGTGATGGCTGCCCTTAAGACCATCAGCCACAATGCCCCTGCAGAAATCACGTACAGGACAAATCTCAGGGGAATGAAATTGAATGTGCAATGCACTGCGCTGTGCAAGGTACGGAAAATAAAAAAGCACCATGCTGCAACGATATACAGCCGGTCAACCTGATTAGTGGCGTACAGGTAGAGCACGACCGCGTAGAAAACCGTGGGCAGCTCGAACAGGTTCTTGAGATTGTCGGAAGGATTGGACACCTGGGGTGGCGACACCCGAGCCAGCTCCAAGGGCGTCATCTGCCTCGAGTCGAGGCCCCTTGAGAAAATGAACGGAAGGCGGCGGCCGTACATATAGATCCATACCACCACCGTCAGGAGCATGGTCGCTAGAAATGGCTGAAAAATGACGGCTTGTTGCATCAGGATTTCCTTGTCGATGCTCCGTGCAGATGTCGAACACGCATGTCCTTTAATACGCTCGGGTCCAGGTTTCTGGCATTGATCCCCATTCGACCCGACCCCGGCTTCTTTGCTTCCTCCCAGTGAGTGACGCAACCGCAATATCGACACCGAACAAAGCGGAGACTTCGCTCTCCCCACAGATACGATGACTTTGACCCTCTCGTAGCGCAGACTCGAACGTCCTTTTTCTTGTAATAAGCCCAAAGCGTTCCGTAGCGTCTGCAAATTGAACAGTTGCAATCGGTAACCGTTCGAGGCTTTCGAGCTATTTCTATCTGTATGGCTCCGCAATGGCACGTTGCTTTAATCATCTGATCATCCCCCACCCCTGACGACCTGCATGAGCTTCGCGGCACGCTCGGGCCGCGCTATCGCGAAGATTTTGCCACTCACCCCAAGCGAAGCGTACTCAAAGCACGCTCGGAGCCCGACGTGCACGCCGACCGAAGCAACCATCGGGGGTTTGGCCTGGGCAACTTTACAGCTCCCGCAATCGCTCCAGCGTGTTATTAGAACCTACGTGTTATGGTTTATCGCGTGGCTCCGAGGTTTTGCCAATACCCCGCCAGCGCCTGTTCCGCCATGTCAGCGACTGTACCACCTGCGCTCCGGACCTCCTTTAGAAATGCAATCACCACATCAGTCTGGAGATCTGTGAATCGCCTGTATCGACGGACGGAATAGCCATTCAGATGCGTCAACTGAAAGACTACCGATCCAAACGCGTCCCACTCCGGCTCCTTAAATTCAGCGAGTTGATTTAGCGCAAGACGCATATAGGCAGGAATGTAATAAACAAAGCCCTCTTCTGTGAGGTGAGATAACGCTGCGTCACACCTGACCAGTACCGAAGGCTCGATAAGCGTCCACGTAATGCCTCGGTCGGCATCACCAGCGGCCAACCACTCCACTTCAGAGATTTCGCGATTCAGCGTCTCACCCGCCAACTGTGCCTGGAGCAAGGTCATGTCCGGGACGGGCTGTTCCGGGAACACTTTCTCAATTCGCGCCACCAGCGAGTGCGGCATGTGCTCTGATGCTGCCAATCCATGCCGTGTACTTACACTTGAGTGAGGCAATCGAGGAGTCGAGCGGCGCTCGATGCGGTATTTAGGGGGCAACACGCTAAGTATCCAGACCAGCGCGGGCAAAGTGCCCACCAGCTTTGCTGCGTCAAAGAGCGTCACCAGTTTTAGACGTAGCGGGCTGCCGCCAAAGAAGCTAAGGGCACTGGGCAAAGTCGTCACGGAGTACACCGCAACGGTCAGCGCCAGAGCGATCCACACCCCGGTACGTCCGTAGACAAATTCAATAGCCAGCGCAAAAGGGAGCGAGGCCAAGAGCACTGCGCAGGTGTGGACCGTGACCAGCCACGTCAGTATCCCGCTTCCACGTGACGGGAAGAGCAGGCTCCACCATGACGGAGCGGAGAGTGCTCCGGCATAGACGGTCGCAATGGGCACCACCCACATGTACAGCCAGGCGAGGCCAACCGCCAGAGCCGCCCGCACGATGCGGATGCCATGGGACGTCAGCATACGCAGCGCCCGGCGTCGACCTCGGCGGCCGGTTCCGCCATCGACGCTTCGATTTGCGGTCCCGGATCGACCGACACATCATCCCACTGTGCGACCCGTCTCACCGGCGCATCCTAGTCCAACGAGAGCGTCATGAACCGGTTTGATGCGACGCACGGTAAGGCGCAGATCTCGAGTCGTTTTAGAATACAAATGGGATCAACGCCTTCGTGGATCGGGAATAATCCGGATAATCGGGATATTTCGCACGAAGCAGTCGTTCTTCCACGATGACTCGGACCATGACCACAGCTGTGATCACGATTCCGATCGCCAATGTCCACACGGACAAATGGCTGACAACTCCAGCCCAAATGAAGATCAGCGCCGCAGAATACATCGGGTGCCGGATGAAGTGATAGGGACCGCGCGTGATGATGGAAGCAGCCCCGGGCGTGGCTGTTACCCGAAATGTGCCGCGCTTGAACGAGATTCGTGCCCATAAGTTCAGCGCCACGGCGACGACCTGAGCAGCAATCACGAATGGCGAGGAGGAAAAGAGATTGCCTGTGGCTCCGAGCACGACAATCGCGGCAAGAACCAAAAGAAGAGGCAGGGGTGAAGTGATTATTTTAATTTTCATGCATTTTCGCTCTGGCCTCACACTCCGCACGAGTGCCACGGGCGCCCACGCCTGAGCCTGGAAGTTCATGGTTCACCCGGCGCTCAATGCGATTCTTAAGTGGCATTGAGGTGGTCCCAAGGTGAAGCCTTCCATCAGGTATTACTAACTTAGCGCACAAAATGCTAGCCCCAGTAAATGGACCCCTGAGTGAGCGATGTGCATGGTGACGATGAGCCATAGGTTCATCCAATATCAGCAATCGATCTTGCCACAAATGCGGTCTTTAGCGCCCTCCTTAAAGTGTCAAGGTCTGTCCGTTCGCACGCAATACATTGCGATGTGATTAGCTTGAGCAGGTAAACCCGGTACTGCGCGCGTCAGCAATTCTCGTTGGCAATTCTAACGCCTGAACTAAGCTAAACCGCGAGGCGCGTTCGGCTGGAATGAATTGTTAGGCCGCACCTGCCGCGCCAATTCAGTGTTGCCTTTAGGACTGCGGGTCGAACCCGAACACGCGCAGTTCTTGGTCGCAACGACAGGCCTTGGCGATGCGTGCCGCCCACGCGATGGCCTCATCGCGCGAAGGCAGTTCCAACACGGTGAAGCCACCATTGAGCGTGGGCGCCCAAGGATACCCGCCCATAGCAACCGCGCCATCAGCAGAGACGAGTATGGGCGGTACGTTCTCGTCAATTCCGCCGCCAAAAACATAAACACCGGCGGATTTCGCCTCATCTATCACCGCGTGCGCGTCACGTCCCACCGCTCCCAATTCGCCGTCGGGCACGACCATCGCCGCGCTTGGAAAAGAGATCAGGTACTTGGCCATGGTGTTCGTCCTGGGAATTGCTGGCGGTCGTGAAGCCTGTGCGCGCCCTACCGATTGCGCCGAGCGCCGGGCACGCAAATTTATTTGCGATCCTTGAGCTCTGTAATTATCAAATGGATCGGACTAGTTCCGATGTTTTCGGTCCAGTGAGTGATGGGGTCACGGTAGATTATGGCTCCTGTTTTTAGCTCGCTATCAACGGAATTGCCGTCGGCCACATGGCTACGGACCTTGCCTCCGGATACGACATACATGACGCAGGCGGGATGGGAGTGAACATGTTCCTTCTGGCCAGGGGTCAGCACAGTCTCCAAGACGCGCACGGAAGCGTTTTCGAGTTTCACCTGAACCGTAGTCGGGTTTGCGACAGCGGCATCTTGAGGAAGTGCCGGTCCGGAAGTCAGTAGCGCTAGTACAGAGCATCTGGAGATCAACTGAACTGCGTGTGCTTTCATTTGGGCTCCTGGAACTCCATGACTGCCGCCCAACGAATAGGCGAGTAGCGACAGCGATAATCTGATGAGGTGACTCTCAGAGCCCTCTAACGCTCCGCTTGAGCGCCGCGGACACTCACGCTGAGCTAGGCACTCTATCGTTCGGGCGGTGCTGCATGCGGGAGCTCGAGGGACGCTTTCGATCGCCCATGTCACAAGAGGTAAAGTCCCAACAAGTTTGATCTGATCGAGAATGGTGACCACCTGATGTGGCACAGCGGTCTGTCTGCGACTTAAGAGAAGGCCGAGAGCATTTATTAAAAAGAACACCTCGAAGGAAGCTTTCCGATCGCCCATTGTCAAAGAGGTAAAGTCCCAACAAGTTTGATCTGATCGAGAATGGTGACCACCTGATGTCGCACGGGGCTGTGCGCGAATCCAGAGAAGGCCGAGTGCATGTATAAAAGAACACCGAGGCAGCCCATGGCGAGTGCGGCCGCAACGCCAAGTCGTCCGTAGAGGAGCCGAAGTACGCACGCAAATGGTACCGAAACAAGAAACACGGCGAGTGCATGGTGAAAAGACAGCCATACCAGGATAGCGTGACCTCGGGACGAGAACATGGTGTCCCACCACGGGGGATCGAGTATTCCGATGGGGAGGCGATTCCATAAACAAGCGAGATCTCATACAACTCGAAGAGCACCAGCGCCGCTAGGATTAGAAGGGCAGTTCTTCAACAGATTTCATTAATTCGGCAGGTGAGTTGGCGCCAGTGACTCGCTGCATCTTAAATGCTGGGCTGCTGCTATCTTTTTGCACGCGTGACAGGAGGAGATTATTGGATGCACGTACTTCGGCGTCCAACACTGAGATTGCATCGTATACGACCCACCACGCTTCGGCATCGTCGGGGCGAAATGCTTTAGTCGATGTGAAGAGCAAACTGGTCTTGGTTGGATCAGATTGATCTCCATCAACCCGGGCTAACCAGTTCTGTGCCTTCCAGTGATCGAGAGAAACTCCATTCCGCCGCAATAGGGCAAACAGAAAATCCGGGGCGCGAAGATTATCAATATGTGCCGCGTCTGCGCATCGTAATAGGCACGCAATTTTAATTGGATCTACACGCCATTCCGACTGCCACCCTCCTGGAGCGTTTACTTGACCCCGAAGGCGGCTGTTAACATCTTCAATGCTCCAGTTATGACTCGAGGCGATTTTCCCGATAAGTCCGCCATATCGCGAGCGTATCTCGACGTCCTCTATAAGAAAGAACGATGGGCCGCCATTTTCGGATATCCATTCGCGTTCCCCCAAAAGTTCTGCTTGCAATGCATGCAGGAGTCGAACTGCTGCAAAGTCGCTGTGTCGTTCCGCCACTTCGACGGGATCATCCGGGTGCGCCGCCCTCTCCGACATCAGCACGTCCTTCCAGGATATAGTGCTTCGGACGGCACTTTGTCCTCCTTTGTATGCCTCGAAGCAATGCGCCGCATCATGCAGGAGAATTGCACCTCCTAAAACGAACGCCTCCATAGGATTCAACGGATAGCCATCTCCGGAAATTAGTCCGCTGTTATCCATAGAGCATCGAGATGGGTGATGTCGTGTACCGTGAGTTGTGGAAACTCTGCTGAAATTCGTGAGGTAAGAACGGCGATATGTCCCCTAAAGGTCTGGAGGACGCTACGGAGCCGCTCTTTCTTTCTTTCCACCTCTTGGTCCGCGTCTTTAGAACCGATAAGGCTCCACGAGCGCAAGCACGCCTACGGATTCTACGAGCACTTCGCATGAGTGCTCCTCCCTAACGCTTAAGTTGAGCGGCCGCGGCAGGCCATGGCTCGCGCCAAGAATAGTACCGGCGTGCAGGATAAGCGTGACGCTCACGAAGTCAACATGGTGTCCCAACAAGGGGGATCGACTATCCGTTGGGGAGGCAATCCCATGAACGACCGAATCTACGCCAATCGGAGGGACCGCTGCCATCGCTCGGACTAGTAGGGCGGTTAGTGATGCTCATTGATCGGAGCTTTATCGACGGCCTCGTTCGCGATGACCGCGGCGCCCAAGTCGCGGGTGATTTCAGTGTTTGTCGACGTGACTTCGCCCCGCACCGCGACTATAAGGAACACCCCTGTTCCAGACTCCTTACGACGCTTTTGCGCGCGCTCTTCGCGCAATGCCTCAATCCTCGCGACAATATCGGTTCCTTCCTTTAGACCCTCAAATCCATGCCACATGAGATAGAGCAAACTTACGTGCCGATCGATTGGTGCTAGTGAGGGGTTGCGATCTAGGGTCAAGAATGCGCGGCTATTCGGGTCACCTGTGTCGAAATCTACATCGCGCCCGTCCACCAGAGTGCTGAATCCAATGATTCGCGAGGTCGACAAAAATCGGTACCGCAGGAGAGTTGTGGAAGGCACATTTGTAACACCTAAATGGTTGGGCCATCCAACTTCGAACGAATCCCCACCGAAGGGGAGCTCCGCAACACCACCAATGTGTCCGCGGGGAAGACTGCTAGAGATGAACCAGACTCCATCCTTTAGCACTGCGTGGTATGGCTTCTCCTGCGCAATTTGGTCGGCACCATAAATGGGCCCCCACACTGCAACGGCAATGGCGATGGCGACATCAGCCGTCGGAACGAAGGCAGCCACCGGATGGAGTTGTGTCGTCGGATCGGCGCGGACACCCGGGGCGAAAGAGAGCAGCCCGATAAGTACCACCAACGCCAGGATGGTGCGCATAGTCGCCCAGCGCTTAAATATCACACATCACGAGACGCTCGAACGCATATTTGAGCAACATCGGCATTTCAGTGTGGAGATCGGCTCCCGCGTCGGGCCAGGATCGCATCAATGCTGAAGCGACCCGAGCCACGTGAAGCTATGTACAAGAACAAAAAGCAATACAAGGTGGCAAGTTCACCGTCATTCATGATTGGCAAAAGGCCCCGTGGCGCGTGTGCCTTGAAGTAAGCTACGGCCATCTCGCCGCTGGCGATAAATGCAGCAATGCTCGCTTTGAGCCCGAGTGCGATCATCGAGCCGCCAACGAGCTCAATGTTTCCGGCTACCAGTCCTGCCGAGTGGCTGAGCTCGGATTGCCCCGCTCCCCAGAAGAGGCGGTCTGCACCATGGCAGGCGAATAAGAAGCCGGAAACTATGCGTAACGCCGCGTAGATAAGTTCGCTATGTCTGCCGAGATAACGTTCCATGGATTCCTCCCAGTTGGACCCGATCGATGTCGCCTAACGCTCCGCATGAGCGCCGCGGGGTCTCACGCACGAGAGTGGCAATTTATGACTCACGCGGGCGCTCGAACGCGATGTTAGGCTGCGTACGGAGACCCACGTCGTTGTGCGGCATGTTCAGTCCCCACCCCACCGCCAGCGTAGAGGTTCTCCTTTGAGCCAGCAAATGAGTACCAACGCCACGGTAAGGCCACATATAACAAGGGCGAGGCGTAGAACGTCACCACCGGATCTAAACACAATGATGACGGAGCATATGGAGGCCAGATAGCCGTTGAGTACTGCCCATCCCTGCCACGAAGCGGGCAGCCCCCAACCCCAACCATAGTGCTTGGCCGAGAACCAGTAGGGGGGTGTCACCTTGAGCACCTCATTTCATTTTTGGTTGAGGCAGTCGAGTTGGCATCAAAGCAACCTAACACTTGAGCTCAGGCGCGCCGTATGAGCGCAGCGAACAAGGGCACCCCGGCAAGCGAAGCGAATGCCGGAGCGTCGCCTGGAGCGATTTGTTAGGCCGCTTTGTAGCGCTGATCATAGTACTTTCAATTGGTTATCGCGCCCTGTCAACGCGATCAGCCAAAACGCGAACGCGCATGCAGACCCCATAACAACCCCAACGGATACCGCCAATATCCCACCGGCGCCTATCGTCAAAAACATGACCGGTGGGAATCCAGTTCGCATTGCGCCGAAGGCGAGGCAAACAATTAGCACCAAACCCGTAACCATTCCGGCAATTGCACCGGCGGCGATCACCGACCAAGGGTCAAGCCACTTTCTCCACCGCAGCAGGAAGTAGACTGGAATGCCAAGCACAACAGCCGCAGGATAACTGTAGAAGAGCGATAGGAGCAGAATCATATTTGCGACAAATGTATCTGAAGCCCCGTACACCCACGAGAGGAGGTAGGCGGCTAGAGCCGGCGCAATGGGCGCGACTATGAGGCCTATAAGGGCACGCATGCGCGGCCTAACGCTCCCCATGAGCGCCGCGGGCACTCACGCTTGGGCGCGGGAGTTTATGGTTCACGCGGACTCTTCATGGGGTAGTTATGAGGCATTGTTGTCCGAAGGGTGATTCACGCCATCGTTCGTTACTACGTCTGTGATATCGAAGGGGTTTACCCCTTCAAGGCAGCCAACGTTATAGCCATACTCTTGTGGATTGGACCTGCGCTGGTGATGCGTATAAATGCCGCAGTTCGAACAGAAATAGTGCTTGGCCGTTCTTGTGTTGAACTGGTAAAGCTTGAGTTGATCCCGACCTCTGACAATTCGGATGCCAGAAAGTGACACTGTAGCGACAATCGCGCCTTTTCTACGGCAGATAGAGCAGTCGCACCGCCCTGGATCCACAATCCCATCAGGCAGGTCAAGTTCCAACACCACCGCTCCGCAATGACACGATGCCTTGTGCTTTGCCAGTATTACGGTGGACCCGACCTTCTTGATCATCAGCGCCGTCGCCTCCAATGCTTCATCCCGCGTGGGCGGCGCCGCGCATGACGCCGGCCAACGAGACGCGCGCAAACTTGTTTGCGGCGCGCGCCGAGCATATGCCACCCTTTGATTGCGTCCGCTCGACGCGGCAGTTAGGTGACTGGCCCAAATCAGGCCCCGTACTCCTGAACGTTGTACCCACAAGACTCGATATATGCCTTCGCGCGTTCGTAAGCAATGGCGTACCGACCGTCCCGCTCCGATCTGTCCGTCCAGTGCTCCAAGTAGAAGGAATTGGGCCCGCTGCCGGTCAGGTCAACCGTGAATATGAGCTGACCACGCTGGTCAGAGTATTCCAGGGTTCGAGCCGTGCGCCCATAGGCAACAGTGAATTTCTCTGGAGTTGGCTGAGTCATGGGCGCCCGTAGCCTAACGCTCCGCAGGGGCGCCGCGAGCACTCACGCTTGAGCTTGGCCGTTTATGGTTCACGCGCGCGCACCATGCCGTTGTTAGGCATGCCCGCAACTGACCGAAAACCGTGAGGTCAGCTGAAGTAAGGTCGCGCTCACCAGCTCCTCAGAAGGCGGACCAAGACGGGAAACGGAGTTGCTGTGCCCAGAGACAACAATGCGCGCGACCTGAGGCGTGAGCGTGTCTTTAATAACCACGGCCTCTTGATTCGGAATCCGCAGCGCAATTGTGGGGCCGTCGATGAATGCGGAGACCCCTGGCCAATCGGCCACGGCGATCTTCACGCATTCTCCCAGTGAGGAGGTCTTATAGGCGACCGTGGCGCTTCGTGACCAATACGTTATGTCCCGCCACACCCACCTAAATGCGAAGTACGATCCGATGAAGAGCGCGAGGAGCGTCACTGCGCCGATGATGCGACGGGAGGTTCCGTAGACCATTTGGCGCTTCCTAACGCTCCGCATGAGCGCCGCGGGCACTCACGCTTGAGCTTGGTAGTTTATGGTTCACGCGTGCGCTCCATGCGGTTGTTAGGGAGCGCATTGCTGGGGTTTGTCATTAGGGCAACTAAGTAGGATCTGCATAGCGCAGGAGAAATCCGAGTGCCCATATAGCCAGCACAGGTAGAACTACGTAGAGGATGTTTGTAGTTCTGACAGTCTGTCGGTTCATAAATGGCTCGACATCTGACCGTGCGACTGTATAGGTCGAGTAAGCCCTCCAGAGACCAATTGACAAGGCGACACTAACCAATACAGCGATAGTTATGAAAGTCGTATCAACGGAGTAAAGATGTCTCAACAACGGCTTTGAAAAGGCTAGCGCAAAAATAGCGAAAACACACGTAGAAGCACTGCCACCTATGGCGGCGAGTTGGCGTATCGCGTCTGAGCGAGCGGAAGCGAGATCATTTCTGCTCTTTCGTGTCAGATTCGCAGCGACAAAGCGCAGAAATACACCAGTTGTGAGGCCGCGCATATGTACTTCGCGCTCCCTAACGCTCCGCATGAGTGCCGCGCGCACCCAGGCTTGAGCTTGGCACTTTATCGCTCACGCGAGCGCTCGATGCGGTTGTTAGGTGCCCGCTTGGGAAATAAGTGGGAATTGCTCGGGATGACGAATGGACTCCACTGCTAAGTCAACGTCCAGTTCGGGCCAATAGAGATGATTTGGTGAGGGGAGATCAACCTTCGTCATTTGGGCGATAGTGGCGTCCCGAAACCACGGGAATTGATCGAAGGGCACAAACAGCTCTTCTGCACCCACCAACAACCAGAAGCCGTGTGGGGAAACATTTAGGACCTCAGCCCCCGAAGTGTTTTTTCCAAGCGGTGCGGATTTCACCAGCATGTGCCTCTATAAGAGATTTGACCGTGCGCAATTGCTGTTCACTCAGGCCGTGATTCTGCGCCTGAGTAGTCACAGGCTCAAGCCAGAATTTAGCCTCACCGTCAGGACACGCACGTGTACATGCATTCGCGGCTCTTCACGGGAGAAAAAGTAAAATCGAAAGCTCCCGTCTCTAAATATGGTCGGGCTCATGGCCAAATTCTACGCTGGGCACTCACAGGGCACCTAACGCCTGAGCTGAGCGCGCCGCGCGCAAGCGCCATGACAGGGCGCTTTATCGGTCACGGCTGCGCTCCGGCGAATTGTTAGGCCTCTTAGAACAGGACACGATATTTGGACTCACTTGAGGTCTCTCTTCATTACTAGACCAAGACCGAATCGCATTTGCTTCTCGCCCAGTATCTCGAACCCACACTTCTTGTAGAAGCCCTCAGCGTGGGGATTACCCATAACGTGGATTGATTGTGCTCCGCTGGCCTTTGCCTCGACAGCACAGCGCTCGACCAGCGCGGAACCAATGCCACGTCCCCAAACTTCCGGTTCAACGAACAATGCGTCCAGCTCAGCATCACCGTCATTACGAGGCAAAATAGCGGCCCATCCCTTCAGGGAGCTCGTTACCTCCGCCACGAACACGCCACCCAGTTCAATTTGTCCGCGCGGAAGTTCCACCGCGTCCGGATTCGCAATCAGCGCGGCCCAATCATCGGGATTGTTGAGAGAGGCGCGCCATTGAAGCGCTTCCAAGGATTCCCGCTCTGCCGCCACCGCGAGCCGAATCTTTAGCTGTGCCACCGCCATAAGGAGAGGCCTAACGCTTGAGCTCAGGCGCGCCGAGCGAGGCTTTGCGAGCGAGGGGACCCCGGAATGCGGAGCGATGACGGGGCGACGCCTGGAGCGAATTGTTAGACGCGCGGTGTAGCATTTCTTTGAGCCAGGTAGAGTCCGAGTGCGGCCCCCCCGACGCCGATCATTGCGTTTGGCACGGCGTGAAGAAGGGGATTCCAGAGTATCTCTGGACCAGGCAGCGTAACTCCGGTCGTCAGCACTAGACTAATGATGTGCAGAAGTTCTCGTGTGACTTCGCCAAGGTATGCAGCAAGGACACCCATCACGAGCCAGCGCGACGGGTGAAGGGCGGCTGCCGCCGCGGCTGGAACCAGCAATATCGCATAAAGCGCCGTGATGTCGATGGTGCGTCCGAAGGTTTCCCCCAGCAAGATGGGAATCTTTAAAGAGTCACGCAACTCACCTGCAACTAGAACAATGACGATTGCCACAGTGAGGGCTACCCACACTGGGGCCAGGTCAGGTGCGCGAGGATGTGGCGCAATCTCCACGCGTCTAACGCTCCGCATGAGCGCCGCGGGCACCCATGTTAGAGCTTGGCAGTTTATCGTTCACGCGTGCGCTCCATGCGGTTGTTAGCCGATTCATTTACCTGCGTAAAAAAGGAAAAGAATGGTTCCCCAAAAGTAGATTCTGGCGGGCCAAGGCGAAACGCGTCGACCCTTGGCCTCCGTCGCCCTTGAATCTTCGTTCCAACGATATCGTCGTGACAACGCCAGGTGAACCCACAGGACTGCGATGAATATAAGCGCCGCAAGCGGCCAGTTCCTTATTACTTCAAAAAATGACATCGCCCATGGAACGCGATTGTCGGAAAGCAACATAACAACGGCGAGAGCGTTTATACACAAGAGAGACGCCATAATTCCCAATGCAATGCTGGGAGCTTGGATACGCCCAAAATACCCAAGGTATTTACTTACGAATGAGGCGTAGAGTCGAGCGTACATGGCGAGTGGCCCGAGATCGGCTAACGCTCCGCATGAGCGCCGCGGGCACTCACGCTCGAGCTTGGCACTTTATGGTTCACGCGAGCGCTCCATGCGGTTGTTAGACAGCACTTTGAATCCTCCTCAAACCCTGTCTCGGCTTGTACCCTTGCGGCCGACTGCGGCGTTGAATTTGTCTCGCATCTCAGCGCTTCGAGCTAGCGGATTGGCTTTGAGTCCCCTCCACCCCGTCACTGCAAAGAAGATACTCACAACTTCACCTGCTTTGAACATTAGGACCCGACGTCCGAGACCCGAACCCGGGGAGAGGATTGCATTAGGAAGGAGGAACCCTACCGCAACGACAACACCAAGCGTGCCCAGTAGCATTGCACCAAGACACCAAACGAAGCCCAATCCACCAAGAGCGGGAAAAGAACACCCGCGTGTAAATCTTTGACGCCCCGATACGGTCAATCTGCACTGTGTGGCCTCACGTGCTGTCTAACGCTCCGCATGAGCGCCGCGGGCACTCACGCTTGAGCTTGGCAGTTTATGGTTCACGCGTGCGCTCCATGCGGTTGTTAGGGAGCGCATTGCTGGGGTTTGTCATTAGGGCAACTAAGTAGGATCTGCATAGCGCAGGAGAAATCCGAGTGCCCATATAGCCAGCACAGGTAGAACTACGTAGAGGATGTTTGTAGTTCTGACAGTCTGTCGGTTCATAAATGGCTCGACATCTGACCGTGCGACTGTATAGGTCGAGTAAGCCCTCCAGAGACCAATTGACAAGGCGTACACTAACCAATACAGCGATAGTTATGAAAGTCGTATCAACGGAGTAAAGATGTCTCAACAACGGCTTTGAAAAGGCTAGCGCAAAAATAGCGAAAACACACGTAGAAGCACTGCCACCTATGGCGGCGAGTTGGCGTATCGCGTCTGAGCGAGCGGAAGCGAGATCATTTCTGCTCTTTCGTGTCAGATTCGCAGCGACAAAGCGCAGCGAAATACACCAGTTGTGAGGCCGCGCATATGTACTTCGCGCTCCCTAACTACTAGTAGACGACCGAAATGGCGACATATAAACCGCCACTATTGACGCATAACATGGTTGGGAATTTGTAACCACTTGCGCCTACTACAGCACTGTCCATTTAGCGCGTCAACTGTATCCTCGGTGTTATGCAATCTCCCCTTCTCTTCCATGGCCGAACCCCCGCGCCTCCTTGATCAGCTCCGTAACCAGGCTCGTCTTCGCCATTACAGCTACCGGACGGAGCAAGCTTACGTAGGTTGGGTGCGGCGATTTATTGTCTTCAACAATCGACGGCACCCAGCTTCGATGGGCGCACGGGAGGTTGAGGCTTTCCTCTCTCATCTGGCCTCGGAACGCAATGTGGCGGCTGCAACTCAGGCCCAGGCCTTGGCAGCCATCCTTTTCCTATACAAGGCCGTCCTGAGGACGGAACTCCCCTGGTTAGAGAACATCGTGAGGGCTACGAGACCTCGGCGACTCCCGGTGGTGCTCACTCAGGCCGAAGCGCGCGCCGTCATTGGGCATATCGAGGGACCCCAGTGGCTCGTTGCAAACCTCCTCTACGGGAGCGGGTTGCGGGTGCTCGAGGCCCTTCGCCTGCGTGTAAAGGACGTCGACCTTCAGATTCAGCAACTGACCGTGCGTGATGGCAAGGGCGGGAAGGATCGTGTGACCATGGTGCCCACCTCACTGGTGGCGCCGCTGACTGTTCACCTGGCGCGAATCAGAGAACAGCACGAATTGGCCAGGGCTCGTGGCTTCGCTGGGGTTGCACTGCCCTTTGCGTTGGAGCGTAAATATCCGCAGGCTCATCTGGAATGGGCCTGGCAATACGTCTTCCCGTCGGCACAACCTTCGACAGATCCACGCTCTGGAGTACGTCGACGACATCACGTGCTGGAAGCCACAGTCCAGAGGGCAGTGCGCGCGGCGGCACGACGAGCGGGAATCATGAAGCCCGTGTCACCACACACGTTCCGCCATAGCTTTGCGACACATCTGCTCGAGGCGGGCTATGACATCCGTACCGTCCAGGAACTGCTCGGCCACAAGGACGTGTCGACAACACAGATCTACACTCATGTCATGCAGAAGGGCGCCAATGCCGTACGCAGTCCGCTGGACCGCTAGCTGGATCTGCCTGTTCGATTTCGAGCGTTACTCTACGGTGACACTCTTGGCGAGATTGCGCGGCTGATCCACGTCGGTGCCACGCAAAACGGCCACGTGATACGCGAGCAGCTGAAGTGGGACCGTGTACACGAGCGGGGCCTGGAAATACCCGACATGCCTGGGCATCTGGATCACGTGCACTCCGTCACTCGACTGAAACCCTGAGTCCGGATCCGCGAATACGTAGAGTTCTCCCCCGCGCGCGCGAACCTCCATCAGGTTGGATTTCAGTTTCTCGAGCAGCTCGTTGTTAGGCGCCACCGTAATGACCGGCATGTCCGCATCCACCAACGCCAATGGGCCATGCTTGAGTTCGCCGGCCGCGTAGGCCTCGGCATGGATATAGGAAATCTCCTTGAGCTTGAGCGCTCCCTCGAGTGCCACGGCATGCAGCGCACCACGACCCAGGAAAAGCGCATGCTGCTTGTCGGCGAAGCGCTGAGCGAGCTTTTGAATCACCGGATCAAGTTCCAGGGTCTTCTCTATTAGCCCAGGCAGCTCGATCAGCCGGCTGACCAGGCTCCTTTCGCTCTCGGCATCACCGCCATTGTGGCGGGCCAGAGCGATCACCAGCATTCCCAAGGCGGACAGCTGGGTCGTGAATGCCTTGGTGGAGGCGACACCGATCTCCGGGCCCGCCCGCGTCAACATCACCAGGTCCGCTTCGCGAACCAGGGAACTTTCCGGCACGTTGCAGATCGCGAGCGTCGCGATGTACCCGAGCTGCTTGCCCAGGCGCATCGCGGCGAGCGTGTCGGCGGTTTCCCCGGATTGCGAGATCGTCACCAGGAGCGACTTCTTTTGCACCACCGGATTGCGGTATCGGTACTCGCTGGCAATCTCCACGCGGCATGGAATGCGGCAGTACTGCTCTATGAAGTACCGGGCGACGATGCCGGCATGGAAGCTGGTGCCGCAGGCGACGATATGCACCCCTTCCGTTCGGGCAAAGACTTGCGCCGCGTCGGGACCGAACGCCGCCTCCAGCAAATGCCCGTTGGCGACGCGTTCCTGAAGGGTGTCGGCAACGGCGCGGGGTTGCTCGTGGATCTCCTTGAGCATGTAGTGCTCGTAGGGGCCTTTCTCGGCGGCATCGGCCGACAGCTCGCTC
The DNA here is from genome assembly GCA_963795685.1 of uncultured Gammaproteobacteria bacterium. GTDB lineage: Bacteria > Pseudomonadota > Gammaproteobacteria > Steroidobacterales > Steroidobacteraceae > FEN-1191. The sequence goes on along the minus strand of CAWCJE010000005.1, from coordinate 287,755 downwards.
TGCCGAACAGCGCGGGTGGCATGATTGCCTTCGCTATCGAAGATACGGACGCTCTCGCGCGTAATCTCCGCCACATCACCCTCTTCCAGAAAGGTGAATCTGCGGGTGACCGGCAGGAGTGCGGCGACGTCCGAAGCAATGTAGTTCTCGTGCTCGCCAAACCCGATGACCGCCGGACAACCCATGCGGGCGAGGATGATGCGGCTGGGATCCTGCTGGCTGATCACGGCGAGCGCGTAAGCCCCTTCCAGTTCGACGACAGTCGCGCGGACCGCCTTGAACAAATCGTCCAGGCGCTGCATATGAAAGTGGATCCGGTGGGCGACCACCTCGGTATCCGTCTCCGAGTCGAACCGGTAGCCCGCGGCCTTCAGCTCCTCCCGCAGTTCTTCGTAGTTCTCGATGATGCCGTTGTGCACGACCGCGAGCCCGTCGCGAGAAATATGCGGATGGGCATTGCGTTCGCTGGGGGCTCCGTGCGTTGCCCACCGGGTATGAGCAATGCCCAAGGGCCCGGCGGTCGGGGTCGCCGCCAGTTCATCTTCCAGGGCGCGCACCTTACCGACCGTGCGGAGTCGCCGCATTTGACCGTCGGCGGCGACCACTGCAAGTCCGGCCGAATCGTAGCCGCGGTATTCGAGGCGCTTGAGACCCTCGATCAGCAGCGGCACCACGTCGCGCCCGGCAATCGCCCCGACTATCCCGCACATGCTTCTGTCTCGCCTTAAGTTCTGCTATTTCTTGATGGGGCGGTGCCAGTGTTCGACGGTGCGCTGCGTCGAGCGCTCCAGGCTGAGCTTGCCTGCCGGGGCATCGTGCGTGATCGTTGAGCCGGCGCCAATCGTAGCGCCGGCTCCAATCCTGACGGGCGCCACCAGCATGACGCCCGATCCGATAAAAGCCTGATCTCCGATCTCCGTCGGCCATTTGCTGGCGCCGTCGTAATTGCAGGTGATGGTGCCGGCGCCCAGGTTGACCCCGGCGCCGATCATCGCATCTCCGATGTAGCTTAAATGGTTGGCCTTGCTGCCGGTCCCGATCTCCGATTTCTTGACCTCCACGAAGTTGCCGACGTGCACTCCATCGTGCAGCGTGGACTCGGGCCTGATGCGGCTGAAAGGCCCGATCTGGCAGGCATCGCCGATCTCGGCCCGCTCGATGACGCAGTTGGGCTTGATGTGGGTGCCGGCGCCTACCTTGACCTGACTCAATACGCAGTTGGCGCCGACCTGCACACCATCGCCCAGCTGCACCGGCCCCTCGAGCAGGACATTGACATCGAGCACCACGTCTCGTCCGCAGCTGACGGCCCCGCGCACGTCAATCCGCTCCGGATCAATCACCGTGACACCGGCCACCATCAGTTCATGGGCGCGCATCCTGCGGTATTCGCTTTCCAGTCCGGCGAGTTGCAGCTTGTCGTTCACTCCTAGGACTTCGGCGCTGGTCGGGGCGATCAGCGGCATGACCTTGATCTTGTCCTTGGCGGCCATCTCGATGATGTCGGTGAGGTAATACTCCTGCTGCGCGTTGCGATTCTTGAGTTTTGCAAGCCAGCGCTTGAGCAGGCTGGCGTGCACAGCGAGCACGCCGGTGTTGGCTTCGCGGATCTTGCGCTCCTGGGCGCTCGCATCCTGCTGCTCAACGATTCGCCGCACCTGGCCCTTCGCATTGCGGATAATCCGCCCGTAGCCGCTCGCGTCGGCAAACTTCGCCGTCAGCAGCCCGACACTTTTGGGCCCCGCCAGCTTGAGGAGCGAGCGCAAGGTCTGGGTGCGGATCAGCGGCACATCGCCATAGAGCACCAGCACCAGGTGATCATCGGGCATGCCCGGCATGGCCTGCTGGACAGCGTGCCCGGTGCCGAGCTGCTTGGATTGCAGTACCCAGCGAAGATTCGGGGCGCGCACGGCCGTTCGCACGCGCTCCCCGCCGTGGCCGTAGACGACATGGATGAGCGCAGGCTCGAGCGCCGTGGCCGCATCGAGCACATGGGAGAGCAAGGAGTGCCCGGCGAGCGGCTGGAGGACCTTTGGCAGGTCCGAGTGCATCCGCTTGCCCTTACCCGCCGCGAGGATCACTACGGATAGTGGTCGGGTTTTGGAGGACTTTGCCTTCATGGGAGACGGACAATCTAACACAGCAGGCACACCGCGGCGCTACGCCGCCGGCCTGTGCGCAAGGGAGGCTTAGGCCTTGATTTTGCGCAGTTTCTGAATGAGCTTGAGCTGCGCGGCGGCGCGGATCAGTTCGGCCTGCGCCTCGGCCAAATCCATCTTGTCGACCTTGGCGGCCAGGGCTTCCTCGGCCCGCTGCCGAGCGGCGAGCGCGGCGGCCTCGTCCAGATCGGAAGCACGCGTCGCAGTGTCGGCCAGCACGGTCACCCTCGATGGCTGCACCTCGAGCGCTCCGCCGCCGACGAAGAACGATAATTCATCGCCCTCGACCGGTTGCACGCGCACTTCGCCGGCCTTGAGCAGCGCCAGGAGCGGAGCGTGCCGTGGAGCGACGCCGATCTCACCCTCGGCCGCCGGCAGAAACACCATCTTGGCCTGCCCCGAGTAGATCTCGCCCTCGGCGCTGACGATGTCGACGTGAATGGTCTGGGTCATTACTGCAATGTCTTGGCTTTCTCGACCACTTCCTCGATGGCGCCCACCATGTAGAACGCCTGCTCGGGAAGATGATCGTAATCGCCCGCCAGAATGCCCTTAAAGCCGCGGATCGTGTCCTTGAGCGGGACGATCTTGCCGTCCTGGCCGGTAAACACTTTCGCGACGTTGAAGGGCTGCGACAGGAAGCGCTGGATCTTGCGCGCACGGAACACCGTGAGCTTGTCCTCTTCCGAGAGCTCGTCCATGCCGAGGATCGCGATGATGTCCTGCAGCTCCTTGTAGCGCTGCAAAACGGCCTGCACTCCGCGCGCGGTGTTGTAGTGCTCTTCGCCCACCACCAGTGGATCGAGCTGTCGGCTGGTCGAATCGAGCGGATCGACCGCCGGATAGATGCCGAGAGAAGCGATCTGGCGCGAGAGCGTCACGGTCGAATCCAGGTGGGCAAAAGTCGTGGCGGGCGAAGGATCGGTCAGGTCATCGGCCGGCACGTACACGGCCTGGATGGAAGTGATCGATCCGGTCTTGGTGGAGGTGATGCGCTCCTGCAGCACGCCCATCTCTTCGGCCAGGGTCGGCTGATAACCGACCGCCGAGGGCATGCGCCCCAGCAGCGCCGACACTTCGGTGCCCGCGAGCGTGTAGCGATAGATGTTATCGACGAAGAACAGCACGTCTCGGCCGCGGCCATTGGCCTGTTTCTCGTCGCGGAAGAATTCGGCCATCGTGAGCCCCGTGAGCGCGACCCGCAGACGGTTGCCCGGCGGCTCGTTCATCTGCCCGTAGACCATCGCGACCTTGGAATTGCTGAGCGTGTCCTTGTCGATGACGCCCGATTCGATCATCTCGTGATAGAAGTCGTTCCCTTCGCGGGTACGTTCGCCCACGCCGGCGAACACCGAGAGTCCCGAGTACTGCTTGGCGATGTTATTGATCAGCTCGAGCATGTTGACGGTCTTGCCGACTCCGGCGCCGCCGAACAATCCGACCTTGCCGCCCTTGGCAAAGGGCACCAGCAGATCGATGACCTTGATGCCGGTGACCAGCAGATCCTGCCCGCCCGCCTGCTCGTCATAGGACGGTGCCGGTCGGTGGATCGGGAGTTTCTCCTTCGATTCCACCGGACCGCGGTTGTCCTGCGGCACGCCCAGCACGTCCATGATCCGCCCGAGCGTGCCCTGCCCGACCGGGACCATGATCGGCGCGCCGGTGGACTGCACGGCCAGGCCCGCGCTTCAGACCCTCGGAGGCGCCCATGGCGATGGTGCGCACCACCCCGTCTCCGAGCTGCTGCTGCACTTCGAGCGTCAGGTCCACATCCGTCAGTCGCAGCGCGTCGTAAACGCGCGGCACGGACTCGCGTGGAAATTCCACGTCGACCACTGCACCGATGATCTGAGTAATCTTGCCAGTTACCATCTCACTGCCTCATAACTTGAAAATGTTTCGCTAAACTGCCGCCGCGCCGCCGACGATTTCCGCCAGTTCCTTGGTGATCGCCGCCTGCCGCGCCTTGTTGTAGACCAGCTGCAAGTCCGAGATCAGGTTGCCGGCGTTGTCCGAGGCGCTCTTCATCGCCACCATGCGCGCGGCCATCTCGCAGGCCACGTTCTCCACCGAGCCCTGGTACACCTGCGATTCGACGTAGCGCATCAGCAGTCCGTCGAGTATCTGCATGGCCTCGGGTTCGTAGATATAGTCCCAGTGCTGCTGGAGCTGTGAGTCGTTGCTTGCCGCGGCCGGGAGCAACTGCTGCACCAGGGGCTTTTGCGTCATCGTGTTGACGAACTGCGCATTGACCATGAACAGCCGGTCGATCGAGCCCTCGCGATAGGCATCGAGCATCACCTTGACCGAGCCGATCAGATCCTTGATGTGCGGCCGATCGCCCAGTCCCGTGGTGCTGCCCAGGATCGGAAGTCCCAGGCGCCGGAAGAACACCAGCCCCTTGGTGCCCAGGATGCACAGCTTGATGGCCGCGCCTTTCTCCTGCCACTCGCGCATCAGGTGGATGACGCTCTTGAACACGTTCGTGTTCAGGCCGCCACACAGGCCCCGGTCCGTCGAGATGATGATGATGCCGACCGCCTTCGGGTCGCGCTCGATCAGGAACGGATGGCGGTAGTCCGGATTGGCCTCGGTCAGGTTGCCGATCACCGAGCGCATCTTGGCCGCGTACGGGCGGGCCAGCTTCATGCGATCCTGCGCGCGGCGCATCTTGCTCGCCGCCACCATTTCCATGGCCTTGGTGATCTTCTGCGTGCTCTTCACGCTGGCGATCTTGCTGCGGATTTCCTTGGTGCCGGCCATGGGATCAGCCCCGCGCCCGGGAAGTTATCCCGTGCGCGCTTGCGATGATCAAATGGTGCGTGGCTCGCGGCACGATCTAGTACGTCCCGCTCTGGGCAAACGCCTCGCAGATCTTCTTCAGCGTCGCCTCGTGCGCCTTGAGTTCCGGCTTGGCGTTGATGGCGTCGATGTCGGCCTTGCAGCTGCTGAGCGCGTAGCCCTGGAGCGCGGCCTCGAAGTCCACGATCTTGTTGCGCGGCACCTTGTCCATGTAGCCGTTGTTGACCGAGTAGATCGAAAGCGCCATCTCGGCGACCGACATCGGCGCGTACTGCTTCTGCTTCATCACCTCGGTCGTGCGCTGGCCGCGCTCGAGCTGCTTGCGGGTCGCCTCGTCAAGATCGGAGGCAAACTGCGAGAAGGCCGCGAGTTCGCGGTATTGCGCGAGCGCCAGGCGGATGCCGCCGCCGAGCTTCTTGATGATGTCGGTCTGCGCCGCGCCACCGACGCGGGACACCGAGATGCCCGCGTTCATGGCCGGGCGTATGCCGGAGTTGAACAGGTCCGTCTCCAGGAAGATCTGCCCGTCGGTGATCGAGATCACGTTCGTCGGAACGAACGCGGTGACGTCACCGGCCTGGGTCTCGATGATCGGAAGGCCCGTGAGCGAGCCGGTCTTGCCCTTGACGCGGCCCTTGGTCGCCATCTCCACGTATTGCTCATTGACGCGCGCGCTGCGCTCGAGCAGACGCGAGTGCAAATAGAACACGTCCCCGGGGAACGCCTCGCGGCCCGGCGGGCGGCGCAGGAGCAGTGAGATCTGCCGGTAGGCCACGGCCTGCTTCGAGAGGTCGTCATAGATGATCAGCGCATCCTCGCCGTTGTCCATAAAGTACTCGCCCATCGTCACGCCCGAATAGGCGGACAGGTACTGCATGGCCGGCGGGACCGAGGCGGAGGCGGCCACGATGATCGTGTGCGCCATGGCGCCGTGCTCTTCGAGCTTGCGCACCACGTTGGCGATCGAGCTCTGCTTCTGGCCGATCGCGACGTAGACGCATTTGATGCCGGAGGACTTCTGATTGATGATCGTGTCGATGGCCAGGGCGGTCTTGCCGGTCTGACGGTCGCCGATGATCAGTTCGCGCTGCCCGCGGCCGATCGGCACCATCGCATCCACCGCCTTGTAGCCGGTCTGCACCGGCTGGCCGACGCTCTTGCGGTAAATGACGCCCGGCGCCACGCGCTCGATGGCGGCGGACTGCTTGGCATTGACCGGACCCTTGCCGTCGATCGGAGTGCCGAGCGCATCGACCACGCGACCGAGCAGCTCCGGACCCACCGGCACCTCGAGAATGCGGCCGGTGGTCTTGACCGTGTTGCCTTCGCTGATCGTCTTATAGTCGCCCAGCACCACCGCGCCGACCGAATCCTGCTCCAGGTTCAATGCGAGCCCGAACAGGTTCCCGGGAAACTCGATCATCTCGCCGTAGCACACGTCCGCCAGGCCATGGATGCGGCAGATGCCGTCGGTGACCGACACGACCGTGCCGACGTTGCGCGCCTCGCTGGCGGCACTGAATTTCTCAATGCGGTCGCGGATCAGGTCGCTGATTTCAGAAGCTTTAATCGACATGAAAACTTTCCTCTTGAAAACTCTTGCTCGGGCGCTCGCACGCTCAGTGTGCGATCGCCGCCGCCAATTGCGTCAATCCGGCGCGCACGCTCCCGTCGATCACCAGATCATCGGCCCGCACCACGGCGCCCCCGAGAAGCTGCGGATCGGTCTGACAGCTTAAGTGCACTTCGCGGCCGAGCCGCTTGGCCAGCGCCGCCGTATATTGGCTCTTCTGTGCCTCGCTGAGCTCCACAGCCGAGGTCACCGTGACCTCGACCTTGCGCTCGGCATCCGCCCGCAGCTGCGCGTAGCGTGCCGCGATCTCGGGCAGATACCCCAGTCGCCGGTTGGCGGCCAGGGTACTGATGAAATTCCTCGCCTGCTCATCCAGGCGATCCCCACCCACTTCGCTCACCAGCCCGGCCAGCTGGGAAGCGGACACCGCCGGATTGTTGAGGAGCGAGGCGACACGCTGATCGGTCACCACGCTCGCGGCAAAGTTGATCGCCTCGGCCCACGGGGCCAGGCGCTTCTGGCTCTGGGCCAGCTTGAATACGGCCTTGGCGTAAGGACGGGCGATGGTGATCCGTTCAGCCACGTTCGCCTCAGAGCCCCACGGCCAGCTTGTCGAGCAACTGCGCGTGGGCGCGCGGATCGATCTCGCGCCCGATGATCTGCGCCGCGCCGCTCACCGCCAGGGAGGCGACCTGGCCACGCAGTTCCTCGCGCGCCTTCTGGGTATCGAGCGTCACCTGCGCGCGCGCGCTCTCGAGGAGGCGCGCCGCCTCGCTCTGAGCGGTCTGCTTCGCCGCCTCGATGATCTGATTGGCACGGGCCTGGGCCTGATTCTCGATGGCCAGCGCCCGCTCATGGGCCTTCTTGACGATCTCGGCAACGCGTGACTCGGCTGCCGCCAGATCCTTGTGGCCGCGATCGGCCGCCGCCAGGCCCTCGGCAATCTTCTGGCTACGGGACTGCATAGCCCCGGTGATCATCGGCCACACGAACTTCATGGTGAACCAGACGAGCGCGCCAAAGACCACCATCTGCGCCAGAATCGTTGCATTGAGATTCACGCGAAATACCTCAGGTTATTGCTCGCGATCAACCGATGCCCGCTCTGAAGGGGCTGGCGAACGTGAAAAACAGCGCGATACCCACGCCGATCATCGTCACCGCGTCGAGCAAGCCCGCGACGATGAACATTTTGATCTGCAGCATGGGCACCAGTTCGGGCTGGCGCGCGGCGCCTTCCAGGAACTTGCCGCCCAGCAGACCGAAACCGATCGCCGTACCCAGCGCGCCCATGCCGATCAGGATCGCGACCGCGACCGCGGTCATGCCCTGGACTTGCGCCAAACTTGCTACGTTACCCATGTCAACTCCTTAGAAATAAAGACAAACGCTCTAGTGACCGTCGCTAGTCTCGTGAGCCAGCGATATATAAACGATCGTCAACATCATGAAAATGAACGCTTGCAGCGTGATGATCAGGATATGAAAGATCGACCAGCCCAGCCCGAGCAGGAACTGGCCTATCCAGGCAAAGCCCGCTCCAAGTCCTAGGGGCCATCCCAGGATTAGCGCGAACAGTCCGATCAGGATCAGGATCAGTTCCCCGGCGTACATGTTGCCGAACAATCGCAGGCCCAGCGACACGGGCTTGGCGATTTCCTCTATGCACTTGAGGATGAAGTTGAACCAGGAAAGCCACCAGGTGTTGAACGGATGAAGGAGGAATTCCTTGGCATAACCGCGCACACCCTTGACCTTCACGCTGTAGTACTGAACCAGCACGAATACCGCCAGCGCCATGCCGAAGGTGATGTTGAGGTCCGTGGTCGATACGGGACGGAAGAATTTCAGGTGCAGTCCGCGCTCGGCGACCACCGTCGACCACCAGTCCGGAGGGAACAGGTCAATGAAATTCATCATGAACACTAGACTGAAGATGGTGATCGCCAGCGGCGCAACCAGCGTGCTCGGCACGTGCAGGCTGTCTTTCACCTGCGTGTCGACAAACTCGACCATCAATTCGGCAAAATTCTGAAAGCCGCTGGGCGCATTGCCAGGGGCATGATGCGCGCGCCGCGCCGCGAAGTAGAAACTGAGCACGAAAATCAGGCCAAGGATGGCCGAGCACAGCAGGCTGTCCACGTTCAGAGTCCAGAATGCACTCGGGCCGAACTGCCAGGTCCAGTTCGTCAGGTGATGCGTGATGTATTCGGAAACCGAGGCCGGTCCCTGCGCAGCTTCTGCAGCCATCGTGCCCGTCTACCTATATATGAGTCCCGACCAAACGCTCACGCCCCGCGCGTGCCCACAGTCCGCCACAGCGCGAACCAGTACGCGACAAAGGTCGCCACGTACCCCGCAAACAGCGGGCCCGCTGCAAGGCGTCGTCCCCGCAAGGCGAGGACGAAAAGCAGCACCGTCAAAGCAATCTTTATCGCTTCACCGCGATAAAAGCCGCGCGCAATCGCCGGCGCGTCGCCGGCCGTGCTGCGCCGAAAGCCGCTGGCCACCTGCGCCAGGCTCGCCACGGCCCCGATGCCCCCGCCGGCCGCGGCGGCAACCCCTGCACTCGCGCCCAGCCAGAGTGCGCATGTCAGCGCGACGATCCCGGCGATCGCCACCTGGCCGACCACCAGCATCAGAGCCTGGCGGCGGGCGAGCGCAAAACTGTAGTGCGTCAGCGGATTCCCTATTGCTTAGGACGCGAGCTCAGCCCCCATCGCGAAGGCGGCGCATTATAGGGAGGACGCTACCGCGCTTCAACGCTTTTAATGCGTTGCAAAAGGGCGGCACGGCACGCCGTACCCTACTGAATATGCGACAGAATCCCGTCCAATTCATCGAGGCTGTTGTACGCCACGACGAGCTTCCCCCGGCCGGTGCTGGTGTGCTGGATCTGCACCTGGGCCCCCAGCTTGTCCGCCAGTTCGCCTTCCAGCCGCGCGACATTGGGGTCCCGCCCCGCGGTCCCCACCCCGTTGTCGCTCGCCCGGCGACGTTCGGGGTTGTTAAGGCGCCGCACCAAGGCCTCGGTCTCCCTGACCGATAGGCCCTTTTTCACAACCAATCGCGCCAGTTCGGTCTGTTTTCGATGATTTTCGAGCCCAAGTAGGGCACGGGCATGGCCCATGTCCAGCTCCCGCCCCTCCACCAGCCGCGCGACCTCCGGGGCCAGGTCGATCAGGCGCAGCAGATTCGTGACCGCGACGCGGGACCGTCCCACGGCATCGGCCACCTGCTGGTGGGTCAGGCCGAATTCGCCGATCAGCCGCTCGAACGCGCGGGCTTCCTCGAGGGGATTGAGGTCCTCGCGCTGGATGTTCTCGATGAGCGCCATGGCCACGGCGGCCTCATCGGGCACTTCCCGGATGATCGCGGGAATCTCGGTCAGGCCGGCCAGTTGCGCGGCGCGCCAGCGCCGTTCGCCGGCAATGATTTCATAGCGCTGCTCGGCACCGGCCCCACCGACCGGCCGCACCACGATGGGTTGAATGATCCCCTGCTGGCGGATGGATTCGGCCAGTTCATTCAAGGTATCGGTCCGCACGTCCGAGCGCGGCTGGTAGCGCCCGCGTTGCAGCAATTCGACCGGCAGGCGCGCCAGTTGCTCACCGACGCTCGCCGGTCCGCTGCCGCACCGCTCGCCGCAGCGGCCGGCGGGTTCGGGCGCGCCTGGCCCAACAGATCCGCCAGTCCACGACCCAGGGTCGCCTTTTTCTGCGTCATGTCGCCACTCCCGCCTGCACCACATCGTCCCTCCGCAGCATTTCCCCGGCGAGCGCCAGGTAGGCCAGCGCCCCACGGGAATCCTTGTCGTGCAGAATCGCCGGACGGCCGAACGAGGGCGCCTCGGCCAGGCGCACATTGCGCGGCACGACGGTGCGGAAAACCTTATCGCCGAAATGCTCGAGCAACTGGCCGCCGACTTCGAGCGCCAGGTTATTGCGCGGGTCGTACATGGTTCGCAGGATCCCCTCGATCTCCAGCTGCGGATTGGCCGCATCGCGGATCTGCTCGATGGTGGACACCAGCGCCGAGAGGCCCTCGAGCGCATAGAACTCGCACTGCATCGGAATCAGCACGCTGTCGGCGGCAATCAGCGCGTTGACGGTCAGGATATTGAGCGAGGGCGGGCAATCGATCAGGATCAGGTCGAACCCGGTGCGAAGCGGGGCGAGCGCTTCCTTGAGCCGTTGTTCGCGGCCCGCGGGCATCGCGAGCAACCGCACCTCGGCCGCGGTCAGATCCTGATTCGCCGGGAGCAGGGCCATCGTCAGGCCCTCGGGGCGCACGATGGCCTCGGCCGCGCTGCATTCACCGAGCAGCACTTCGAGCGTGCCCCGCTGGAGGGTGGACTTGTCCACGCCACATCCGGTGGTGGCGTTGCCCTGGGGATCTAAGTCCACGAGCAACACTTCGCGGCGGGTGGCCGCGAGCGAGGCCGCAAGATTCACCGCGGTGGTCGTCTTGCCGACGCCGCCTTTCTGGTTAGCCACTGCGATGACGCGCTTCATGTTCCTTTAGTGTAGGTCAGCTCAGGCGCTTGCGGGAGAACTTGCAGCCTGCTCCGCGGGAGGGCGCGCGATCAAGGTCACCAGGCACCGCTCGGCTTCGAGCCCCGGCACGCGAAGCTCGCGCACACTGAACAACTCCCAGTCGGCGGGGATCGAGGCAAGCTCGGCGTCCGGGCGTTTGCCCTTGAGCGCCAGGAGGCGCGTGCCCGGAGCGCTCAGGGGCCGCGCCAGCCCCGCAAGCTTAGGGAGCGGGGCCACGGCGCGCGCAATAACCGTATCGAAGGGGCGCTCAGGACGCATGGATTCCGCGCGCGCGTGCAGGGCCTCCACGTTCGAGAGCTCCAGCGCACGCGCCGCGTGCGCCACGAACCGGACTTTCTTGGCGGTGGCATCGATCAGCGTGAAATGTCGCTTCGGGTTCACGATGGCGAGCGGCAAGCCCGGAAAGCCCGCGCCGGTCCCCAGATCCGCGATGCGCGTACCCAGCAGATCATCGCTTACGGCGAGACTGTCGAGCAGATGCGTGGCCACCATCGCGTCACGATCTTCGATGCCGGTCAGATTGTAGGCGCGGTTCCACAGCGTAAGTTCATCGAGCAATCGCAGCAGCTTGCCCGCCATCGCTTCGTCCACAGTCACGCCGAGCTGCAGCGCACCGCCGCGCAGTTCTGAGGCCGAAGTTGCCTGCATGGGTTGCCTTGTGCGCCGCTGCAGGCACAATACCCGCAGTCCGTTCGAGGAACCATATCAAGGATGCGCCGACTGAACTACGCACGCGCCGTGGCGCCCTGGCTCGGCCCGTGCTTGGCGCTCTTTTGCGCTCCGCTCTGGGCCGGGCGCAGCGTGCAGGAAGGCGTCCTCAAGGACGGCGTGCCGCCCATGGGCGCTGCGGTCAGCACCGGATTGCAGCAATACCAAAGCGACAGCGAAGCCCGGCTCCTGGACTGGATGAGCGATGGCGCCTTGCTTATCGTCGTGCATGAGGCCGGGCAGGATCAGATGCGGCGAATCACGGGCACCGCTGCGCCAACGGAATCGCAGGCGGTGGGCGCGCCGGTCGGTTCCGTGCACGCCGCCGCCGCGCAGTCGTTTCAGAATGAATGGATCGCCTATCTCGGTGCGGCGCCGGGCGATGAGGGCGATGAGGGCGCGGCCTTAAGCCTTCGGGCACTGAGCGGAGGTGAAACAAAAATACTGGTGCGGCCGGAGGCGCATCCGGGCGCGCCCGGTGTGGGCGCACGACGGGCGGCGCCTGGCCTTCACCGCCACGCTCCGCGATGGCAAGAGCACCGACCTGTACGTGCTCGACACGGCCGATTCATCCGGGCCGCGCCTGGTGGCGAGCGGCAACGCCGACGCACGGCAGGTGCTGGGGTGGACCAGCGCGGACCGCGCGCTTCTCGTGCGCCACTCGATGGCCGGGGTCGGCGATGAACTTCAGCTGCTCGACATGGAATCGGGCATCGCGCGGCGCGTGGATGCCGCCGGAGCGGGCGCGAGCGCATACGCTCATATCGGCGAGGCCCGGCTCGCGCAGGACGATCGTGGGGTTTACTTCGTCAGTGAATCGGCCGGCGCGCACCGGGCCCTTCGCTACCTCGATCTGTACGACAACCACGCGCTGGAGCTCAGCGCGACACTCGGCCATGAGATCGAACACTTCGACGTCGGTCCGGACAATCGCTCAATCGCGATCAGCTGGACCGAATTCGGCTACAGCCGGATCGCGCTGCTGGATCGGGTAACGAACGGAGTCAGCGTCCTTCCGAACCTGCCGCCCGGCGCCGTGAGCGCGCTGAGGTTTGACCACGGCGGTACACACCTCGCCGTCGAACTGACCGCCAGCACGGCGCCGAGCGATGTGTACGTGTGCGAGCTCGGGGCGAAAGCCTGCGGGCGCTGGACCGAAAGCAAGCTCGGGCAATACTCCGCCGCGCGCCTGATCGCGCCCCTGACGGTGCGGTTTCCGACCTGGGATCGTCCCAGCGGCAGTGGCAGCGCGCTGACCGCGCTGCTCTATCGACCACGGAGCCCCGGGCCCTATCCGGTGCTGATCCTGCTCAACGGAGGCGGCGCGGCGCCCGGCGCGCAGCTGGATCCCTTCGTGCAGTACTGCGTCAATGAACTGAACGTGGCCGTGATCGCGCCTGGCTTGCGGGACGGCGAGCCGGGCGTGCTGGACCTCGGGGCACTGCTGGCCTGGCTTGGCGCCCAGCCTGACGTGCGGCGCGATCGGATCATGGTGGAGGGGCAAGGCGCCGGGGGAACGCTGGCGCTCACGGGACTGGGGCTCTATGGCGATCGGCTGCGCGCCGCGGTCAGTGTCGATGGCATGGCCTCGAGCGTGCAGGTCATGCCGATCCGAAAGCCCGTGCTGCTGGTGCGGGGGCTGAGCAGCCCGGCGCTGGATGCCGCCTCCGCCGAGCAGCTCCTGTGGCGGTTGCGCTCACAGAAAGTCGACAGCTGGTTCGTCGCTCCGCGCGACCGGCGCGAGAGGCTCTCAAGCGGGATCGAGCAGCGCAGCGCGCAAAGCGTGATCGCGCAGTTTATCGCCGCACAGCTGGGCGGTTAGCCCGTCGGCGGTGCGCGCTGGGTTTGGGCCTACTTCCAGCTGCGACGCAGCACGGTCTGCAGTTCCGGCCGCTGAGCGCCGTAGAAATCAGCGATGGCCTTGATGTCGGCGGCGGAAAGCTGCACGACGAAGGATTGCATGATGGCGTTCTTGCGATCGCCCTTCTGGTACTCCACCAGGGCGCGGGACAGGTAATCGGCGTGCTGACCGGCCAGCGTCGGATATTCCCCCATCAGCCCGACGCCATTTGAGCCGTGGCAGGCCGAGCACAGCGCGGTCACCTTGGCCGGCGCGGTGCCGACCGTCGGCGCGCCGGCGGGCAAGGCCTGCTTGGACAAGTAGGCGGCAAGATCATCCATGTCCTGGTCGCTCAACGAACTGGCCTGCGCGTACATCGTGCCGTGCGAGCGTTGCTTGCCGCGGTAGGCCTTGAGCGCCGATACGATGTATTCGGGATGTTGGCCGACCAGCTTGGGCACGCTGTAGGTCGGGTACACATTCTTGTAGTTTTCGATGCCGTGGCACCCTAAGCAGGTGTAGCCGATCTGCTTGCCGCGCTGGGCATCCCCGGCGGCCTGCCCCGGAGCGGCAAGCGCCCAAGCGAGCACGACGCCCGCGACCCTGACCCAGCAACGCAACGTGGAAGGCATAAATCGAACTCCGGGAACAAACGAGGGCACGCAAGGCCGTAAAATGGCGGCAAAGTGTACGGACTCAGCATCGGATTTGCCACTGCATGATCGCACTGATCCAGCGCGTAACGACGGCCCGCGTGCTCGTGGACGGGCGCATGTGCGGTGAGATCGGGTCGGGTCTCCTGGCGCTGATCGGCGTGGAGCGCGATGACGATGCGGCCACGGGCGCTCGGTTGCTGGAACGGCTCCTCGAGTTTCGCGTGTTTCCGGATGAGGCCGGCCGCATGAATCGCTCGCTCCGCGAGGTGAGCGGGGGACTGCTGCTCGTGCCTCAGTTCACACTCGCCGCCGATACCCGTTCGGGCAACCGGCCGGGCTTTTCGACGGCCGCCGCCCCGCAGGCCGCGCAGCAACTGTTCGAGCAATTCCTCGCCGCAGCGCGCGCGGGGCACCCCAACGTGGCCTGCGGTGAGTTTGGCGCCCACATGCAAGTGTCCCTAACCAACGACGGACCGGTCACCTTCTGGCTGCAAGTGTCCCCCAAAGCGTGAACCGGGCATCAGTGTCGGAACAGCGCGGCTACGGCTGGAGCTGAAGTTCGCCTATTATTGAGTGCCGGACCTCTACGGCTCGATCCTGGAGAATGCTATGGACCTGTTTTCACCCCGCCACCTGATCATCATCCTGGTGGTCGTATTGCTGGTGTTCGGCACCAAGAAACTTCGGACCATCGGTTCGGACTTGGGCTCCGCCGTCCGGGGCTTCAAGAAATCGATGAATGAGGGCGAAGAGGAGCAGCAGCAGGCCGCCGTCCCGAAGCAGCTTCCCACCGGGGGGGCCAAGGACGCCGAGTTCCCGGAATCCACCACGCAGCGCGAGACTCCACGCCAGGAAGACCGGCGCGCCTGAACTGAGCGCTCGCGATGTTCGATATCGGCTTTTCCGAGGTCCTGCTGATCTTCGGTCTGACGCTGGTGGTGTTGGGTCCCGACAAGCTCCCGCACGTGGCGCGCACCGTCGGGCGCTGGGCGGGCCGGGCGCGTGCGATGGCGCGCCAGTTCCGCGATCAGCTCGAGGCGGAAACCGACAACCTCAAGGGGGATCTGAAGGTGGACTTGAACGCGCCCCCACCCCCGCCACCGCCTCCGCCCACGCCCGCCCCCGAGGCGGCGCCCGCACCGGAAGCGGCCGCCCCTCACACTCCGAGCCCGCCACCCACGCCCGAAAGCGCGCCGCATGACCGGGGAGAGTGAACCGCTCCTCGAGGGCACACTGATCTCGCACCTGCTCGAACTGCGAACGCGCCTGATGCGCGCGTTTCTGGCGGTCATCCTGGTGTTCATTCCGCTCGCGTTCTATTCGAACCAGCTGTTCGAGTGGCTCTCGCACCCGCTCCTGCAGCAACTGCCCGCCAACAGCATGCTGATCTCCACCAGCATCACCGCGCCCTTCACCACGCCGCTCAAGCTCTCCTTCGTGGCCGCGCTGGTGGTGGCGATGCCCTACGTCCTGTACGAACTGTGGGCGTTCGTGGCCCCCGGGCTCTACCGCCACGAGAAGAGCTTCGCGGTGCCGCTCCTGGTGTCCTCGGTCCTACTCTTTTATGTAGGCATCGCCTTTGCCTACTACATCGTGTTCCCGATGATCTTCGGCTTCTTCGTGAACACCACCCCGCGCGGCGTGCAGATGATGGCCGACATCTCCATGTACGTGGAATTCGTGCTGGTGCTGCTCTTTTCCTTCGGCGTCGCCTTCGAGGTGCCGGTCGCGGTCGTGCTGCTGGTGCTGATGGGATTGGTGCCGCTCGAGAAACTGACCCGGATCCGAGGCTACGTGCTGATCGCGGTGTTCGTCATCGCCGCGATACTCACGCCTCCGGATGCCATCTCACAAACGGTGATGGCCGTTCCCATGTACCTTCTGTACGAGGGCGGGATCCTGTTTGCACGGATAGTCATGCGCGCCCGGGCTAAACAAGAAAAATCGAAGGGGGAAAGTTCATGAGCCAATCCACGAGCGCGCCGCTCGCACCGGCCGAGGCCATCCGCACCGAACTGACCGTCGCGCGGCCTGATCCTGGGCGTGGTGATCACGGTGGTGTTCACCGCCGCCAACGTCTACTTCGGGCTCAAGGCCGGCCTCACCTTCGCCACCTCGATCCCGGCGGCCGTGATCTCGATGGCGGTGCTGCGGGGCTTTCGCGGCATGACGATCCAGGAAAACAACATCGTCCAGACGGTCGCCTCGGCCGCCGGCACGCTCTCGGCGATCATTTTTGTGCTGCCCGGCCTGGTGATGATCGGCTGGTGGACCGGCTTTCCGTACTGGGAGTCCTTCGCGATCTGCGCGCTCGGCGGCACGCTGGGCGTGATGTACTCGATCCCGCTGCGGCGCGCGCTGGTCACGCAATCGGATCTGCCTTACCCGGAAGGCGTGGCCTGTGCGGAGGTGCTCAAGGTCGGAGGCGGTGAGCATGCCGACGCGGCCGCGGTGGAAGAAAGCCGCGCCGGACTCGCGGCGGTGGTCTGGGGCGCGATTGTGGCCGCGAGCTTTGCCTGTGTCGTGGCCACGCGCGTGTTCGCCGGCGATGTGGTGCGTTTCTTCCGGGTCGGCAACCAGGGCGGCGTGACCGGTTTCGATTTCTTTCTCTCGTTCGCCTTGTTCGCGGTCGGACACTTGGTCGGCCTGTGGGTGGGCGTCGCGATGCTGGTCGGTGCACTGATCGGATGGGGCTGGGGGGTGCCGCATTATTCGGCCTTGGCGGGGGGTGCGGATTCGATCGCACACTTGGCGCTGGCCACCTGGAGCCACAAGGTGCGCTTTGTGGGTGCGGGCACGATTGGCGTGGCGGCGGTGTGGACGCTGGCCAAGCTGGTCAAGCCGGTCATTGCCGGTCTCGCCTCGGCCATGGCCGCGTCCCGGGCACGGGCGGCGGGCCAGGGCGCATTGCTCCCGCGCACCGAGCAGGACATTCCGATCGGCTGGGTAGGATTGATTTCGCTGATCTGCATGGTGCCGATTGGCGGCTTGCTGGTGCACTTCGCCAACATCAGCGGTCTGGGCGATCACATGGGGCTGCTGGTGGTGGGCGGAGTGATCTACATCGTCCTGATGAGTTTCTTCGTCTCTGCCGTCTGTGGCTACATGGCCGGCCTCATTGGCTCCTCCAACTCTCCGCTGTCGGGCATCGGCATTCTGGTGGTCATCGGCGCCGCGCTGCTGCTGGTGTTCGGTGTGCAATCCAACGTCGCCGCCAGCGGCCAGCAGGCGCTGGTGGCCTTTGCACTGTTCGTCACGGCGGTGGTTTTTGCGGTAGCGACCATTGCCAACAACAATCTGCAGGACCTGAAGACCGGCCAGCTGGTCGATGCCACGCCGTGGAAGCAGCAGGTGGCGCTGGTCGTGGGCGTGCTGGCAGGCGCGGCGATCATCCCGCCCATCCTCGATCTGCTCAATCATGCCTACGGCTTTGCCGGCGCGGCCGGTGGACACCACGAGCATCCGCTTCCCGCGCCGCAGGCCGGGCTGATCTCGGCATTGGCGCAGGGCGTCATCCAGAACAACGTGGACTGGAGCCTGATCAAGATCGGCGCACTGATTGGCGTGTTCGTGATCGCCGCCGATGAGATCCTGCGCCGCACCACCAAGTCCGCGCACCTTTCACCGCTCGCGGTGGGACTGGGCATCTATCTGCCCACGCAGAGCACCTTGATGGTCGTGGTCGGTGCCGTCGCCGGCTGGTATTACGACCGTCGCGCCGAGCGGAGCCCCAAACCGGAAGCGAGAAAGCAGCTGGGCGTGCTTTTGGCCTCGGGCATGATCGTCGGGGAAGGATTGGTGGGCGTGCTGCTGGCCGCATTCGTGGCCTTCTCCGGCAAGGACTACCCGCTGTCGCTGGTCGGGGATGATTTTGCCGATCACGCCGCCGTGTGGATCGGCGGCGGCGCCTTCGTGCTGGTCGCGTTCCTGCTGTATCGCTGGATCGCGCGGGTCCGTTTCTAGCGCTTTCTGGCTTCGGCCTTACACTTCCCTGGATCCGGGCAACTTCATCTTGCCGGGCTCCTTGCCGCTGGCGATCTGCTCCACGCACACCTTGAGGCGCGCCAGCGCCAGTCCCCAGCCCGCGCGTAAGCGGATAAAAACGGGCTCCCAGCGTTCCTCCAGCGGGAAGCCCGAGCCGAGGAGCCGCAGCACCGCCACGCCCTGCTCGGTATCCAGTATGAAATCATCGACGATCACCGTCTCGCTGGCCGGCAGGTCACGGGGCGGCAGATAGATCAGCCGGAGCCGGCGCGCCGGCTCGAAGACATCGATGAGCGCCTCGCGTTCCATATCGCCGTTGAGTCGCACATAGAAGCTGCCCGCCGCTCGCGCGCTCACGCGCGCTCCGGGCCCGCACCACAGAGTCAGCAGCTCCGGCTCGATCAGGCCGCGCCACAGCAGCTCGAGCGGAGCGTTGACGTTGAGGCGATGGGCGTAACCGCGGGTGCGTTCAGCCACGGTGCCTGCCGCCGCGCCGGTGATCGGAAATCATCATCCACAACAACGGCAACAGCGACAGGCCGACGATCAACAGCGTCACCACGCCGAAGTTGTTCTTCACGATGGGAAGATTGCCGAACAGGAACCCGCCGCACAGAAACGATCCCGCCCACGCCACCGCGCCTACGATATTGAAGAGCTGGAAACGGCCCTCCGGCATGCGGCTGATTCCCGCCACGAAGGGCATAAACGTGCGCACCACGGGCATGAAGCGCGAGATGGCGATCGCGAATCCACCGTGACGCAAGAAGAACCCTTCGGCGCGCTTGAGGTGTTCGAGCTTGAAGAAGCGGTGCTTGCCATCGAAGGCGCGCCGCCCCACGTACCGCCCGATGTGGTAGTTGAGAGTGTTCCCGGCGATCGCCGCGAACGACAGCAGAAGCAACAGCCAGGACAGGTGCAGCGTATGGGTGGTGTCCACCGCGGCCAGCGCCCCGCACCCGAACAGCAGTGAGTCACCGGGCAGGAACGGAGTGACCACCAGACCGGTCTCGCAGAAGATGATCAGGAACAGCAGCGCGTAGATCCAAAGGTCGTAGCGCGCCACGAGCTCGACCAGGTGGCGGTCAAGATGCAGCACGACATCGGAGAGCCACTGCAGTGCCGTCATGGTTCAGACCCGCCGCACGCGCAGGCCTGCGCACCGCTCAGGAATGATCTATCGGGGAAGCTCCGCGCCGCATGCATGCGCACGGATACTACATGGCCTGAGCGACGGAGGAAGCCTCGCCTGCAGCATTATTTTCCAACGGGGCTTCGGCGACGGCCGCATACAGCGGGAGCTGTTCGAGCACATCGGCAATGGGCACGGGCTTGCCGATGGCAAAGCCCTGGCCGTAGTCCACCCCGAGCTTGGCGATGCTGTAGCGGATTTCATCGGTCTCCACGTATTCGGCCACCGTGGTCAGTGACATGGCGCGCGCCAGCTGCGCGATCGCCTGGATGGTGGATTCGGCCTTCGGGTCTTTGAGCACATCGCGCACGAAGCTGCCGTCGATCTTGAGCATCGAGATCGGAAGGGACCGCAGGTAAGCCAGGGAACTTAAGCCCGTGCCGAAATCATCCAGCGCGATCCCGCAGCCCAATTTGCGCAACCGCCGCATCAGCGTCTCGGCGTGGCTGAGGTTTCCGACCGCCGCGCTTTCGGTCAGCTCGAAGCACAGCGCCGCGGGATTGATGCCGCTTTCGGATGATCTGCGCTTCCAGGAAATCGGTAAACGCATCGTCCTTGAGCGACTGGCCGTCGCAGTTGATCGTGAATACGATGCCGCTGGTGGCCAGCAGTTCGGCGTGCGGCTTGAGGGAATTGAGCGCCTCGGCAACCACCCACCGATCGATCTCGGGCATGAGCTGGTAGCGGTGCGCTGCCGACATGAAATGGCTCGGGCCCACGGTCTCGTTCTGCGCATCGGTCATGCGCAGCAGCACCTCAAAGTGCGGCTTGCTCTTCGAGGCGCCGAGCGGAAGCAGGACCTGGGCGTACAGGTGGAGGCGCCCGTCGGTGATGGCGGCGCGAAGATCCGTGATGACGTTGATGTCCGCAAAGCGCCTGATCAGGCTCTCGTCGGCCTCCTGGAAGATCTCGACACGATTGCGCCCGCGATCGTTGGCGGTCTTGCAGGCGGTTTCCGCGGCCGCGAAGGCGTGGGTGAATTCCTGCGCGCGCGGTTCGATCGCGGCCACCCCGACGCTGATCGATACGACCAGCGTGCCATCGCCAATCGCGCTGCCGAGCTGTTCGGCCCCTTGCCGCAGGGATTCGGCAAAGCTGGCCGCATCGTCCAGGCCGATCGGCAGGAGCACGGCGAACCGGTCCCCGGAGATGCGCGCCGCCAGCGCGCCCGGCGGCAATCGATTGCGGATGAGCTCTCCCAACTGGGAGATGACCTTGTCGCCCACGTGCATGCCGTAGTTGTCGTTGATGACGTGCATGCGGTTGGTGTCGATCGCCAGCGCGCTCCACCAGCGCTTCGCGCTGTCGGTTTGGCGCAGCGTGCTTTGTACGCGGTGTTCGAAGGCCGGCCGGTTGAGCAGGCCCGTCAGCGCATCGTAGCTGCCGGCAATCACGGTGGCCACGCGCTGCGCGAGCAGTTCGGTGAGCCGCGCCTGGCGCGGCGTGAATTCGGGCATGCTCAACGGCCGAAACAGCGCCAGCACGCCGATCGCACGCTCATCGGACCGTGTGATCGGGCAGGACAGGACGCGGTAGGAATGGGTGTCATTCCCGGCCTTGAGCTTCATGTTGTTGACGATGACCGGCTCGTTGCTCAGCTGCGCGGTTGACATCAGATGACGGTGCGCGCGCGCGACGAGGCTGGCATCGATGGCGTGCTTGGGCTCGCGTCGCACCATCACCAGGCCCTTGTCCGGCACGATGATCGCGACCAGGCCCGCCTGGATTCGCTCGACCGCCGCGCGCAGGATGGCTTTGAGTTCATCCCCGCCCCCATCATCGCTCGCGGCGTCTCCGGCGCTGACCGACAGGAGCATGTCCAGATCGCCATCCTGCTCGGCCAGTGAGCCGTGAAGGTTCTTGATCTGGTCCTTGTTCATCAGCTCGCGCGCGAGGATTTCCAGCGCCGGTCGCACCAGGGCGTAGACGAAAGCCACCGTGCGCTGATCGGACTGCGAGCCGGCCTTGCAACGCAGCAGCACGGCCGCGCGCGGCGGTGTCGGCGCGCTCTCATCGCCTCGCCCCAGCCAGAAGATGTACATCGGCTCGCCGTCGTTGACCATCACGCCCGGCGTGCCGGGACTGTCGCACGCGGTGCGCATCGATTCGGCGATTAATTTCGGCAACCCGGTGTTGGCCACCATGTCGCTCGACCAGATGACTTCACCGGCCGTATCAAACAGCGACACGCCGGTCAGACGCGGAAGCAACGCACGGAGCAGCCGCGTATAGGCCTCGTAGTCGGCCACCGCCTCGCCCGCGCCTGGTGTCGGAGTGTCTGAATTCATGGGTGAATTGCCACGGGCAAGCATCGTGCAAAGCACCGCGCGTGACCTTGACCGGGTTCGCGCTTTAGTCAAATAGGGTGAAACTGCGTAGCCACCTGGCGCGCCGTCCGAGTGTGACGCGGGTCACAGCGTCACTCGAGCCCTCAAGGGCGGCGCTGCCGGAACCACGGACGCGGGTCGATCGGCTTGCCACCGCGCCGGATTTCGAAGTACAGCTGGGGCTCCGGACGCCCGCCGCTGTCGCCGGCCGAGGCGATGACATCGCCGGCCGCGACCGATTCCCCCGCCGAACGGCGCAGCTGGTCGTTGTAGCCGTACAGGCTTAAGTACCCCGAACCGTGATCCACGATGGTCAGCAGTCCCAGCCCCGGAAGCCAGTCGGCGTAGATCACGCGCCCGGCGGCCACCGCATGCACCGGAGCGGCGCGTTCGGTGGACACCACCATGCCGTCCCAGTCCACGCCGCTCGCGCGCGTCTCGCCGTAACTGGCCACGACGCGCCCGGCGACCGGCCAGTCGAGCCGGCCGCGCAGGCGGCCAAAGCCACTGCTCTCATCGATCGGCGCGCTCGGCGGCACCGCGCGCGCCAGTTCGCGCAACAGATGTTCCAGATCGGCCTGCTGGGTGCGCAGTCGAGTCAGGCTCGCCTGGCGCGAGCGCGCCTCGACCTGCAGATTGCTCAGAGCGCTCTGGCGCTGCGCACGACCGGTTTGCAGTTGCGCGAGCCGCTCCTGCTTGGCCAAGTGCAGTTGCGCCAGCGCTTTTTCCTGCTCGGCGAGTGCCGCATCGAGTTCATCGATCCGCTTGACCTGCTGCGCGATGCCCTCGATCTGCGCCGCGCGAGCGCGGCCGAAATATCCGTACCAGGTGAACATGCGCGCCACGGCGGCCGGATCGCGCTGGTTGAGCAGAAGCTGCATCGGCTCGTGCCGGCCGATCTGGTAGGCGACCTGCAGCTGGGTGGCGAGGCTGTCGCGTTCGCGCACCAATGAGGCGCTGATGCGCTCTCGCTCCTCGGCGAGCTGCGCGCGCTGCGCGCCGTGGGCGAGCTTCCTGCGTGCGCAGCGCGTCCAGATCCGACTGGGCCGAGGCGACCGCCAATTCCGCGGTGCGCAGATTCCGCGCCAGCCGGTCCTTTTCCACGGCATCGCGCCCGACATCACGACTGACGCGTTCGATACGTTCCTTGAGCGCCCGCAGCTGGGCCTGTGTCCGGTCGGCCGAGGGCTGTGGCCGCGGGCGCACGCGTCGGTCCCAAGGGCCATGACGAGCAGCAATATCAGCAGGAAAATCAGTGGGCGCGGCAGTGCCATACGGAAAAGTCTATCGCAGCGAGGCTATAATGCGCGGCCCGCTTCAACGCGGTCCCAGTGTAACGCCCCGGACCCAAAAGCCCACCCATGCAGCGCCTGCTCGAATACACCTCCCATCATCAGGCCTTGAGCCTGCTGGCCGTGGCCGCGGTCATCGCCGTGCTGATCTACGAGTTGCGCGAACGCGCCCAGCGCGCGGGCGCGGTCTCGCCCCAGGACGCGGTGCGACTGATGAACCAGGGGGCGGCGCTCCTGGACGTGCGTGCGAGCGATGAGTACGCCGCAGGTCACATCCGCGGTGCGCGCAGTCTCCCGCTCGAGCGCCTGAGCGAGGGACTGGAGAGCCTCAAGCGCTACAAGGACAAACCGGTCATCGTCTATTGCGAGCGCGGACCCAATGCGAGCTCGGCCATTCGCCAGATGGCGCAGCAGGGTTTTGGCAAGGTGGTCAACCTGCGTGGCGGCTTGAATGCCTGGCGCGCCGAGCAGCTTCCGGTGGCTCGCGATTAGACTGGCGGCCTTGAGGCGCGCAGTTCATCCCCAGCCGATCATGGCCGCACCCAAGATTGAAATGTATGCCAACTCCTGGTGCCCGTATTGCGAGTTCGCTCGCACGCTGCTGCGCAACAAGGGCGTGCAGTTCGAGGAAATCAGCCTGGAAGAGCATCCCGAGCGCCGCGCGGAGATGATCAAGAGGAGCGGTCGTCACACGGTGCCGCAGATTTTTATCGGCGAGCGCCACATCGGCGGATCGGATGACCTGGCGGATCTGGACGCCGAGGGCGGACTCGATCCGCTGCTGGCCGGCTGAAGTTACGCGGCAACAGAACATTCGCCTGCAACTACCCTTAAGGAAATCCTAACGATGAGCATTGAAGTCCCACAACCGTCCAACGAGGCGGCCGCCGGCGCCGGCATCACGCTGACCATGCAGGCGGTCTACCTGAAGGATTGCTCCTTCGAGGCCCCGCAGGGCCCGCGCATCAGCGGGGAGTGGAGTCCGCAGATCGGCCTGGACATCAATACCGCGGTCAGCAATATCACCGGCGACCTGCACGAGGTGCTGCTCACGGTGACGGTTTCCGCGAAGCAGGGCGAGCAGACGATGTTTCTCGCCGAGGTCAAGCAGGCCGGCGCGTTCCTGATGCAGAGCCTGTCCGAGCCCGATTTTCGGCGTGCGGTGGGTGTGGTTTGCCCGGGCGTGCTGTTTCCCTACGCCCGCGCGGTCGTCTCTCACCTGGTCAGTCAGGGCGGTTTCCCGCAGTTGCTGCTGCCGCCGGTCAACTTCGAGATGTTGTTCGCCGCGGGCGCCAACCAGGCCAGCGGCGTCGCCACAAACTGACCGTGAACCTCGCGCCGCCCTCACAGATCGCGGTGCTGGGCGCGGGCTCGTGGGGCACGGCGCTCGCCATTCAGCTCGCTCGTGCCGGCCACCTGGTGCGGCTGTGGGGGCGCGCACAGTCCCACCGCGAGGCGATGCAACAGGCGCGCGTCAACCAGCGCTACCTCCCCCAGGCCGCCGTTCCCCGATAACCTTAAGGTGGCCACCGACCTCAAGGGCGCGCTCGAGCAGGCGGAGGACGTGCTGATCGCCGTGCCCAGCCACGCGTTTCGTGAACTGTTGAGCGCGATTCGCGACCTTCTCACCGCGGGCCAACGCTTGTGCTGGGCCACCAAGGGATTTGAGATCAGCAGCGGACGCCTTCCGGACGAGGTCGCGCGCGAAGTGTTGGGGACCGGGCGATTGACCGCGGTGCTCTCCGGGCCGACCTTCGCGCGTGAAGTCGGCGCGGGACTTCCGACGGCCATGACCATCGCCTCGCGCGATGCGGATTACGCCGAGCAGCTCGCGCATGACTTCTCCACGCCCGCCTTTCGCGCCTACACCAACACCGACATCGTCGGCGTCGAGGTGGGCGGTGCCGTCAAGAACGTGCTGGCCATCGGCGCCGGGCTCTCCGACGGACTGGGGTTCGGCGCCAATTCGCGCATCGCGCTGATCACGCGCGGGCTGGTCGAGATGACGCGCTTAGGGGTCACCCTCGGCGCGCGGCGCGAGACCTTCATGGGCCTGGCGGGACTGGGCGATCTGGTGCTGACCTGCACCGACGATCAGTCGCGCAACCGTCGCTTCGGCCTGCTGCTGGCGCAAGGGCGCGGAAAGGAAGCCGCACTGGGCGAAATCGGCCAGATCGTTGAAGGGTACGGCGCCGCGCAGCGCCTTGCACCAGGTGGCGCAACGCGAACGGGTCAGCATGCCCATCTGCGCGGGCATCTACGGCGTGCTCTACGCCGGATTGCCGGCCGATGAGGTCGTGCGCGGGCTGATGATGCGTCCGATCCGGCCTGAATTCGATTGACGCCGCGCCTCAAGCGAACCCCAGCTGACGCCAGGCCTCGTAGACCACCAGGGCCACGGCGTTGGACAGGTTAAGGCTCCGGTTTCCAGGCCGCATCGGAATGCTGAGCACATTCTCCCGCGCCATCCCCTGGAGCACGTCCTTGGGAGTCCGCGCGTCTCCTGGCCAAACAGCAGGGCATCGCCGCGCCGAAACTGCGCCGCGCTGTAGGGCCGCGAACCGGCGGTTTCCACCGCATAGAGCGTGGCCCCGCGCAGTGCCGCAAGGCAAGACTCGAGATCTCGGTGGACGTGGACCACGGCGAGATCGGCGTAGTCGAGCCCCGCCCGGCGCAGCTCGCGCTGTTCCAGGTTGAATCCGAGCGGTTCGATCAGATGCAGGCGCGATCCGCTGTTGGCGCACAGCCGGATGATGTTGCCGGTGTTGGGCGGGATTTCCGGCTGGTACAGAATGACCTCAAACATGAGCCCACATTCAGGCGATAATTGGCGCCCATGAGTGCCGTGCCCACCGCCTCACCCAGCGCGCCCCCAGGCACGCTCCCCGCCTCCCTTGCGACGCGCTTTTGCGGGCTGGAGCTCGCCTCGCCCATCGTGTTGCTGTCGGGGTGCGTCGGATTTGGCGAGGAGTACACCCGGGTCGCCGGATTCTCGAACCGGGACGTGGGTGCGATCGTGCTCAAGGGCACGACCGGCAAGGCGCGCGCCGGGAACCCGCCCCATCGCCTGGCCGAGACGCCCGAGGGCATGCTCAATGCCATCGGCCTGCAAAATCCAGGCGCCGAGCACGTCGTGCGCTCCATCCTGCCCTCGCTCGATTTCAGCGAAACCCGGTTCTTCGCCAACGTCTGCGGCTCGACGATCGAGGAGTACGTGGAGGTCACCCGGCGCTTCGATGATTCGCCCATTGACGCGATCGAGATCAATATTTCCTGCCCCAACATCAAGGAAGGCGGAGTGCAGTTCGGCAATGTACCGGAGATGTCGGCGCGCGTGGTGGCGGCCTGTCGCGCGGTGACGCGAAAGCCCCTGATCACCAAGCTCTCGCCGAACCAGACCGACATCCGCGAGAATGCACGCCGCTGCATCGAGGCCGGCACCGATGCATTCGCCGCGATCAACACCGTGACCGGCATGGCGATCGATGCGCGCACGCGCCGCGCGGTCTTGGGAAACATCCAGGGCGGGCTTTCGGGGCCGGCGATCAAGCCCATCGCGCTGCTCAAGGTCCGTGAGGTCTACGAGGTGGCGCGGCCGCACCACATTCCGATCATCGGCCAGGGCGGAATCGCCAATGCCACCGATGCGATCGAGTTCCTGATCGCGGGGGCCAGCCTGGTGGGCGTCGGCACCGCACTCTTTTATGAGCCGCTGATCTGTCCGCAGATCAATTCCGGCATCGCCGCCTACCTTCGCGAGGCGGAGCTCCAGAACGTGCAGCAACTGGTCGGCACACTGCGGGGGTAGATACACCATGAACGTGACAGAAGAACTTGAACGCCTCCAGGCCCTGCGCGAGCGCGGTGCCATCAGCGAAAGCGAGTTCGCGCAGGCCAAGGCGCGCGCACTCGGCGGCGGGCGAGCGCCACGGCGCCCGCCACAACACCTTCCTGCACCGCCTGAGCCTGTCCACGACCGATAAGGTGATCGGTGGAGTCTGCGGGGGCTTGGGCGCGCATACCGGATTGCCGTCCTGGGCCTGGCGCGTGATCTTCTGCGTGAGCATTTTCTATTTCGGCATCGGATTGCTGTTCTACCTGTTGTTGTGGATCTTCATTCCCGCCGGCGCGCCACCGCCCACGCCATCGAAGCCGGACTAGCTCACGGGTGTCACAGATCGATCTGCTGCGCTTCCTGTCGCTGGCGGCGATATGGGGCTCCTCCTACATGTTCATGCGCATCGCGGTGCCGGGCTTCGGCCCGTTCCCGCTGGTGCTGCTGCGCCTGACCGGCGCGACGCTGTTTTTCCTGCCTTGGCTCCTGCGCTCGCCGGTGCGGACGCTGCTGCGCCGGAATCTGGGCGGATTGATGGCCCTGGGCGCCATGAACTCGGCCATTCCATTCACGCTGCTGGCCTTTTCAACGCTCCGCCTGCAGGCCGGATACACGGCCGTGCTCGGTGCGACCGTGCCCATGTTCGCGGTCGCGATCGACGCGCTGTGGTGGCGACAGCCGTTGAGCCGACAGCGACTGATCGGCCTGGCTCTCGGTTTCAGCGGCGTGAGCATCCTCGCCTGGAACCACTTCGACTTCGGGAAGGGCGGAAGCGGCTGGGCGGTGCTGTCCACGCTCGCCGCGGCGGCCTGCTATGCCTGCGCCGCGCATTTCGGCAAGCGGCACTTCGCCGGCCAGCCGGTCATGCTCCCGGCGGCCGGCAGCATGCTCGCCTCCACCGTGATGGTGATTCCCTTGGGCTGCTGGCTGTGGCCGGCCACGATGCCGCCGGCCACCGACTGGTACGCGGTCGGGGCGCTCGCGGTGGTGTGCACGGCCTGCGCGTACCTGCTGTACTACCAGCTCATCCTTAGAATCAGCGCCACGGCGCTCACCGCCGTGGCCTTCGTCATTCCGGTGTTCGGCGTGCTGTGGGGCGCGCTGTTCCTTGGCGAGCAGGTCACCGCGCACATCGTGACCGGCATGCTCATCACGCTCGCGGGCACCGCGTTCACGACCGGATTTGTCGGCGGCGCGCGCAATTCGGCAGCGTGAACGGTCCAGCGCTCGCTTCAGTTTTTCGTTTCCGTCAGTTCCCGCGCATCCGCCCACAGGCCGTGGTGAGAATCCAAGTTTTCCAAGTGCGGCAGGGCTTCCTTCGCGCTCGCCGCTGCGGCATCGTGCTTGCCTTGCGCAAGCTCGGCCTTGGCGCGCCAGATCAGCGCTTCCCCGATCCAAGCGGAGGAACTCGGGTCAACAGCTTCCCGATGCGCTCGCGCCACCGCCTCCTGCGCGTCCGCGGCGGCGGCCGGATATTGCGCGCGCGCGTATTCGACCTGTGCCCGGGTCAGCAACAGAGCGCCCCAGGCCGGATCTGCCTGGCGACGCGACGGCGGGATCAGTGCGGCGGCCTCACTCAGGTGCGCACTTGCCGCGGGAAGATCATGCCCCGCAAGCTCAAGGGCCGCATGCGTGATCAGCACGCTCACCGCTTCCCGGCGCCCGGACGCATCGGCGAGTTTGCTCTCCATGGCGCTGAGGCTTGGCCAGTAGCTCTGGGCCGCCGCCAGATCGCCGCGCGCGAGGGCGCCGCGGATCGCGCCCATCCGATAGCGCAGGACCAGGCTCCCCAGCATCTGTTTTTCCGCGATCGCGGCGTTTTTCATCAGTTCCGGATCGCACGTTGCGACTGTGCCCGCCGCGCACTCGGCGAGCGAGCGTGTGCCCGCGAGGTAGAAGGGCAGTTCCGCATCCGGCGCAGAGCTTCGTACTCGCGCCTCCGTGCTTCGCAGCAATTCGATCGCGCGGCGCGGCTGACCGCCGTTCAGCAGCGCGCTGGCACTCACATTGAGCATCGCAAAGTAGGCCGCGCTGCTGTCGCGGCCCGCCGAGGTCACGATCGACATGACGGCCTGCTCGGCGGCAAAGCCGCCCCGATAGTCCCCTGCGAGCACCAGCGAGCGGGCGTGCTCATGGGCGATGCTGGTGTAGCGCGAGGTGCGCTGCAGACCCTCCTTTTCCAACACTCTCATCGCCTGCGCCGTGACGGCGATGGCTTGCGGGTATTCCGCTTCCGCCTGCGCGATGTAGGCACTGGCCATCGCACATTCGGCCAGCAGCCCGCTATCGACGATCTTAAGCCGCTCCATGTTGGCGCGACCTTGGGCTTCCTGCGCATGAGCGGCCCTAAGATCCCCCGCATCGACGGCGTCCTGGGCCCGGCCGCAGGCGATGTCGGCGTTAAGATCCGGATCGTCGATTCTTTTGGCGATCGCCTCCGATTCGGCCAGCAACGCGGCGCCGCCACGCGAGTCACCCAGGTCAATGTAGCGTCCGGACAGGTTGATCAGCATCCGCGCCTGTACTGGCGGATTGTCGCTGAAGCGCTGGTCAATCATCACTCGCGCGCGCTCGAGCCTCGTGGCCGCGACATCGTGGGGTGCCAGACCCAAGCTATCGCCGAGAAGGAATTCGGTCAGCTGGCTGTGCGCGTCCGATGCGGCAGCTTCGAAGTGGGCCAGGTCCCGTTGTGCGCGGGCCTCGAGCATCTGGTGGATCGCGAATGCGGTCGTGGCGATCAGGCAGATCGTGGTCAGTGCCGCACCCAGCACGCTGCCGCGGTGGCGCCGGACAAACTTGGCCACCCGGTAGCTGACGGTATCGGCATGAGCGCGCACCGGCTCGTGCCCGAGCAGGCGCTTCAAGTCATCGGCAAAGTCCGTCACCGACAGGTAACGCTCGGCCGGTTCCTTCTTGAGCGCTTTGCCCAGGATGTTGTCGAGATCACCCCTGAGCACGCGCCTCGGGACGGTGTCGAGCATCCCCACCGTGGAGGGGCGCGGGGGATCCTGGGTCAGTACGGCCTGGATGAATTGCTTGCGGGATTGAATGTCGGAGAGGAACGGACCGGTTCCGGTCATCAGCACGAACAACACCAGTCCGAGAGTGTAGACGTCCGTCCCGGTCGTGACCGACTCACCGGTCAGCTGCTCCGGGGCGGCGAACTGGGGCGTGAGCGGCGTTTGGCCGGCCTGGGTTTGCGCGCTTGGGGCGCCTTCGCCCTGCAGGAGCTTCGCGATGCCGAAATCCAGCAGCTTCACGGTGCCATCGCGCGTGACGAAGATGTTCCCGGGCTTGAGATCCCGGTGCACGATCAGGTGGCTGTGAGCGTGGGCGACCGCGGCCAGCACATCCAGAAACAGCCGTATGCGCGCTTCGATCCCGAGCCCCCGATCGCGACAGTACTCATCGATCGGCACGCCCTCGACATACTCGAGCACCAGGTAAGGCTGCGTGCCGTCGAGGACCCCCGCATCGAGAAGTCGCGCGATGTGCGGATGTTCGAGTCGTCCGACCAGCTGACCTTCGGTCTCGAACCGACGTTCCGCTCCCTGGTCCACCCAGGAGGCGTGCACCAGCTTGATGGCGACAACTCCTTCATACCGGCCATCGACGCGCCGCGCGCGCCACACGCTGCCCATCCCGCCGCGCCCCGCTTCCGCCTCGATCCGGTAGGGTCCGATCTCGCGCCCGATCAGAGTCGCCGACTGCAGGCTGGGAGGAGCCGCCGGTCCCACGCTGAGGAATTGCGCAAAGCCCTCGTGCTTGCGCATCGCAAAGAGCCCTTCGAGCTGCGCGGCCAGTTCCGGGCGGCGCTCGCGAAGTTCGGCGAGCATGCTCTCGCGCTCGGAATCGCCGAGTTCGAGCGCGTGGTCCAGCTGCTCGCTGACCGAATCCCAGCTTTCTTTGGGCGAATGTTCCGAGGCGAGGTCCATGGGGTGGCTGAGGCGGGCGGGGATTGAGGCCCTTAGGACCGGCAATGACCCGCTTCGCTCTTTACCTTCTTATTAGTCACATCACTGTTCATCGTAACCTGACTGCGAAAACTGCCGCTGGCGACTCTCTGAATGGAAGTCAGGTGGCCTCCTTGAGCTTGTGGAACAGGATCAGGCGAGCTTTCTCCCAGTCCCGCTGCAAGGTGCGCACGGACCCGCCACGGAGGGCCGCGATCTCCTCGAACGTGTAGCCGCAGAAGTACTTCAGATCGACAAGCTCGGCAAGCCGCTCATCGCGAACCGCCAACTCATCGAGCGCGTCGGACAGTGTGGACAGCTCCTCAACCTGGGCCTTCGATTCGCCGATCTCGGTGTTCAGTTGGGTGATGTGCAGGCCCGCGCCGCGCTTGAGCGCCTTGCCCTCGCGCAGCAGGTCGATCATCAGTCCCCTCATGACCCTCGAGGCGTAGCCGATAAACCGTTCCTTGTCCGGGAACTGCGCCGCGCCGGCCGAGAAGCGCAGGTAAGACTCGTGCAGAAGCGTGGTCGGGCTGACCATCACCCCGATATTGCGTCTGAGCTGTCGCTCCGCGAGACGGTGCAGCTCCCCGTACATGGCGCTGAACAGCCGCTCCTTGCCACCCGCAGTCCCCGCTTCGGTGTCCTGAATCAAAGCCTGCCAATCAGTATCCGACATTGCGGGCATCGTACCCCAGGACCGTGCCGGAGCAGCGCGCGGCATGTTCGGCGCGCTTCATTACATTTCGCAGCTTATGTCAGCTTGGCCGCCATGATTTGGCGCTTTCCACGCACTCATTGCGATTAGTTAGATGGCCCACCCCGCAGGTGTGGCTTGGACTGCTCAGGGCCGCATAGGGGGGACTGCATGAAGAAAAGACTGTGTGCAATCGCTTGGGCGGCCGCCATGCTCGGAGCTGGGCTCGCCGATGCGGGATCGACCGCCGGCGTCGAAGTGCGCGCATTTACGGATCCGAGCGGCATTCTGGCCACCGTCAACATCAACGGGCCCACCCGGACCGATGGCGCCTTCTTTCAGAGCCTCGGGAGTAACGGACGGAGCTGCGCGACCTGCCACGTGGCGGGCCAGGCGTTCAGCTTCACCCCGGAGGGCGCGCGCGTTCGATTCGAGCGCACCCACGGACGTGACCCGCTGTTTGCGCCGGTCGATGGCGCCAACTGCGCGAACGTCGCGCGCGCCGATCGGAGTGGGCACAGCCTGATCCTCGGCCGCGGCCTCATCCGCGTCGCCTTGCCGGTCCCCGATCCGGCCGAATTTACGGTCAGCGTGGTGCATGACCCCTATGGTTGTGCAATGCAGCTCGACCCGGCGACCAACAAGACGATGATCTCGGTGTACCGACGGCCCCTGCCCACGGCGAACCTGACGTTCCTGAGCACGGTTATGTTCGACGGCCGAGAGACGATCTCACCACTCAATGACACTGCGGTTTTTCTCACCAACCTCACCGCGGATCTCAAGCACCAGGCCATTGACGCGACCACGGGCCATGCCCAGGCGGCGATCCCGCCCACTGACGCGCAGGTGACGGACATCGTGAACTTCGAGCTCGGTCTGTTCGCGGCGCAGTGGCGTGACCGCTCGGCCGGCGTGCTGAGCGTCGCCGGCGCACAGGGCGGCCCATGGCGGCTCTCGAAAGAACTCTACTATCCTGGGGTGAACGACTCCCTCGGTGGCGATCCGGGCGGTGTGCCATTCGATGCGAATGCGATGACGCTGTTCGACGCCTGGTCGGCGCCTGCCGATGACGATCGAACCGCCTATGGCGAGCTGATCGATGCGCGCCGAGCGGTCGCGGCCGGTGAGACTGTCTTCAACTCCGCAAACATGCAGATCGCGAACGTGCGCGGACTCAACGACAACGCGGCAATCGGAAGTCCCGAATCATTCGTCGGTCACTGCACAAGCTGCCATGACACGCCCAACGTCGGCGATCACTCCCTGCCCCTGCCGCTCGACATCGGCACGAGCCACGCCGTGCTGCCGAACATGGAAACGGATCCCGCGATTGCGGCCGGCCTCGCGCAGCTGCGCATGCCTGAGCTGCCCGTCTACCTGATCAGCGGCTGCCCGAGTCCCTTCGGCACAAACGAGCCCGAATCCTTTTACACCAGCGATCCGGGCAAGGCGTTGATCACCGGCAAGTGCGCTGACTTTAACCGCACCAAGGGACCCGTCCTGCGCGCGCTGGCGGGGCGTGCGCCGTATTTCCACAACGGCGCGGCCGCGAGCTTGAGGCAGCTGGTCAACTTCTACAACGAGCGCTTTGCCATGCACCTGAGCGAACGCCAGAAATCGGATCTCGTCGCCTTCCTCAAATCGCTCTAGCCTGCCGGAAGAACCACCGGCGGCGCTGGTTCCAGCTCGAAAGGTTCAAGGACCCGACTCGAGATTATCGAGCTCCAGCTCCTTAAGTTTCCGGGTCAGCGTATTGCGCCCCCAGCCCAGGAGACGCGCCGCCTCCTGCCTGCGCCCCTGGCTGGCCTTAAGGGCGGTGCGCACCAGCGTGCGTTCGAACTCCGGCAGCGCCGAATCAAGGAGCGGGGTCTCACTGGAGGCCAGGCTCGCCTCGGCCCACTCCGTAAGCGATCGTGTCCACTCGGCGCCGGCCGTTGAGTCCTCCTGGGGACGCGTCACCGCCCCGGGAAGATCGGCCAAGCGGATTTCGTTCCCGGGAGCCAGCGCGGTCGCGCGCCGGCACAGGTTGACCAGCTCGCGCACATTGCCGGGCCAGGAATAATCCGCGAGCAGTGCGCTGGATTCGGCGCTCAGTGACTTGGGTGCCAGAGCGAGTTCCTGCGCGGCAACCTTCAGGTAATGCCCCAGCAGGTCCGGAATGTCCTCGCGCCGCGCACGGAGTGGTGGCAGTTCGATCCGGATCACATCCAGGCGATGAAACAGATCTTCACGAAATTTCCCGCTCCGGGTGCGCGCCTCCAGGTCCTGGTGAGTGGCGGCAATCACCCGCACGTCCACCCGAATCGGGCTCTGCCCGCCCACGCGATAGAACTCTCCTTCGGCCAGCACGCGAAGCAGGCGCGTCTGCAGGCCCAAGGACATATCGCCGATCTCATCCAGGAACAGCGAGCCGCCATCGGCCTGCTCGAAACGCCCGCGCCGGAGGCTCTCCGCGCCGGTAAACGCGCCCTTTTCGTGGCCGAACAATTCGGACTCGAGCAGCTCCGCGGCGATGGCCGAGGTGTTCAGCGCGATAAAGGGCTTGCCCGCCCTCGGGCTGTGCTCGTGCAAGGCGCGCGCAACCAGCTCCTTTCCGGTCCCCGACTCGCCCGTGACCAGCACGTTGACGCTGCTGCGCGCCAATCGTCCGATCGCGCGGAACACCTGCTGCATGGCCGGTGCGCGGCCGAGCAATTCCGCGATCGCCGGGTGTGCTCCGGGAGCCTCGGAGCGAGGCCGCGCATTGCCGTGGGCGGCGCGTCGCACCAGCTGCACGGCGTGATCGATGTCGAAGGGCTTGGGCAGGTACTCGAAGGCACCGCTCTCGTAAGCCGACACGGCGGTGCCCAGGTCCGAATGCGCCGTCATCACGATGACCGGAAGTGTCGGGTGCGTGGCGTGCACGCGCTTGAGCAGTTCGATCCCGGAGCGACCGGCCATGCGCACGTCCGTGATCAGCACATCGGGAGTGTCGCTGCCCAGCGCTGCGAGCACCGGCTCGGCCGAATCGAACACCTGCGGCAGGATGCCATCGCTCCTCAGTGCGCGTTCCAGCACCCAGCGGATCGAGGCGTCATCGTCCACCAGCCAGACCCGCAGCGGCACCTGGTTCATGCCGCGCCCTCCAGCGGCAACAAGATAGAGAACACGGTGCGCCCCGGACGGCTTTCGAACTCGATTACCCCCTGATGGCGCTCGACCATGTCCTGTGCGACCGAAAGCCCAAGGCCGGTGCCTTCGGCCTTGGAGGTCACCAGCGGCATGAACAGGGTCTCCTGCATGTCCTCGGGCACGCCAGGGCCATCGTCCTGCACCTGCACGCAGGCCACCAGGCGGTGACGATGCGTGCCGATGGTCCGGTTCGACAGCACGCGGGTGCGCAACACGAGCTTGCCGCTTCCGGCCAGCGCCTGCAGGGCATTGCGGGCGATATTCAGCAGCGCCTGGATGATCTCGTTGCGATCGAAGTGCCCGTCCGGAAGGCTCGGATCGTAATCGCGCTCGATGCTTACGCCCGCCGGAGCCTCGCTCCGCAGCAGCGGGTACACGTACTCGCAGATCTCGTGCACGCTGATCAGGCGCGTGCGCGGGGGACCGAAGGGTCCGAGCATCGTATCGACCAGGCTGCACAACCGGTCGGCCTCGCTGATGATGACGGTGGTGTATTCCTTCAGGCGGGTCTCGTGCAGCTCGCGCTCAAGGAGCTGAGCCGCACCGCGCAATCCCCCGAGCGGATTCTTGATCTCGTGGGCGAGCTGGCGAACCATCAGGCGACTCCCGTCGGCGCGCGAGCGCGATTCGCTTTCGCGCGAGATGCGCTGGCGGGCGCGCGCATCGACGAGTTCGAGCAGCAGTTGTCGGCCGGCGAGCGGGTTCTCGAGCGGGGTGACCGTGAAGTCCACCACGGCCGGCACGCGCGATGCCGCCAGGGTGGCGACCGGGACCAGGGCGAACTCGTGTCCGGCGCAGCTCTTGTGATCCTCGAGCGCACGTCGCAACAATTCCACCAGCGGCTGTGCGCCGGCCAACAAGTCGCCGAGCGGGAGTCCGCGCGCCTGCTTGAGGCTCACGCCCAGCAGGTCCTGGCCACCGACATTGGCGTACAGCACGCACAGCTGCGAATCCAGCAGGACCAAGCCCGTGGACATGACTTCCAGCAGTTCCATGCCATGGAATGGGCCGGCCACGGATGAGCGGGCCAGCTCAGCGGACATGGGAATGGCGCGCGAGCGCTAGTGGGGCGTGGGAGTCGGGGGGCGCGCCATGGTCGCGGGTTTTCTGACCGACGGCTGGCGCACATGAAAGGTCAGGGCCGCGGATTGGCAAAGACTCCGCCCGTCGGAGCCTCGCACGCTCGCCGAGACGGTGTGCGTGCCCCGGTCGATCGGCGCTATGACGAATTCGGTCTGGTCGTTGGTCTTCGGCTCGATCGCCTGGCCGTCCATGCTCAGCACCACCTTGTCGGTGCTGCGTTTGTCCGGCTGCACGTGCACGGCGATGTTGGCCGATTCGACGTCGATCAGCATCTGGTCCTGCGCCGGCTGGATCACCGAGCAGCTGTCGTAACGAAAGTCCGCGGAATCGCGCGCGTCCCGGGAGGCGCGGGCGGCCGAGGAGGAAGCGGTGGAGGAGCCCGCGGCCTGCGCGCTGCTGTAGGTCTGGGTCTGGCTTAAGGTAATTTGCTCCGCGCCCGGGTGCGGCTGATCGGAGTAATGCACGCCGTCGGTATCGACCCATCGATACGTCGGGCCGCCGCCGGCAACTGCGGTCAGCGCCACCAACAGGCTCAGGAAACCCATAAAAGTACGCACAGCACACAGCATAGTCCTCTCGCGCTCCGGCGCGCAAAGCCAAAGGCGCGATCCTGTGATGATCGTCACCTGTTCGTGCCCGCGAAGGGCTTTCCGCGGCCTTACGCCCTAGACGCTGTAATACATATCGAGCTCGCACGGGTGCGTCGACATGCGGTATCGGGTGACCTCCTGATACTTGAGGTTCACGTAGGCGTCGATCAGGTCGTTGGTAAATACGCCGCCGCGGGTCAGAAATTCGCGATCCTTGTCCAGGCTCTCGAGCGCCAGGTCCAGGGAGTGGCACACCTGCGGGATGTGCTTGGCCTCCTCCGGTTCCAGATCGTAAAGATCCTTGTCGGCCGGATCGCCCGGATGAATCTTGTTCTGTATGCCGTCCAAGCCCGCCATCATCATGGCCGCGAAGGCGAAATACGGATTGGCCGCGGAATCCGGGAAGCGCACTTCGATGCGGCGCGCCTTGGGATTGGGAACCCAGGGAATGCGGATCGAGGCGCTCCGGTTGCGGGCGGAGTAGGCCAGCATCACCGGCGCTTCGAACCCGGGCACCAGCCGCTTGTAGCTGTTGGTGCCGGGATTGGTGAAGGCATTGATCGCCCGGGCGTGCTTGATGATGCCGCCGATGTAGTAGAGCGCGGTGTCGGACAGGCCCCCGTACTTGTCGCCCGCGAACAGCGCGGTGCCGGCCTTCTGCAGCGACTGATGCACGTGCATGCCCGAACCGTTGTCCCCGACCAGGGGCTTGGGCATGAACGTGGCGCTCTTGCCGTGCATGTGCGCGACGTTGTGCACGCAGTATTTGAGAATCTGCACCTCATCGGCCTTCTTGACCAGGCCGCCGGCGCCCACGCCGATTTCCGACTGGCCGCCGGTGGCGACTTCGTGGTGGTGCACTTCGACAACGAGGCCCATTTCCTCGAGCGCCTTGCACATCGCGGCACGGATATCGTGGAAGCCATCGACCGGCGGGACCGGAAAATACCCGCCCTTCACGCCCGGTCGGTGGCCCATGTTGCCTTCCGGATAGGCGGTGTTGGAATTCCACGCACCCTGCACCGAATCGATCGCATAGCCGCAGCCGTGCATGTCGTTGTGCCAGCGCACGCTGTCGAAGATGAAGAATTCGTTCTCAGGACCGAACAGCGCGCCGTCGGCAATGCCGGTCGACTTCAGGTAAGCCTCGGCGCGCTTGCCGAGCGAGCGCGGATCGCGCTCGTAACCCTGCATCGTGGCCGGCTCGATGATGTCGCAGCGGATGTTGACCGTGGGGTCGGCGACAAACGGATCCACCACTGTCGTCGCCGCGTCGGGCAGCAAGATCATGTCTGACTCGTTGATGCCCTTCCATCCGGCGATCGACGAGCCATCGAACATCTTGCCTTCGACAAAAAAATCCGCGGTCACGTAACGGGCCGGAACCGTGACGTGTTGTTCCTTGCCGCGGGTGTCGGTGAAGCGCAGGTCTGCGAATTTGATTTCTTTTTCTTTAATGAGCTTCACTACGTCGGTCGGGATCATGTCGCCTCCTCAAGAATTGGTGTTCGCGAAGCTCCGGTACATTGCACGGAGCGTGCCAATCAACGGATCAGTTAATTCCCCCAAAAATCAGCGGGTTACAAATCTCGAGAGACGCAGTTGCCCGGCTGATGCACCAGTATAGGGCAGCAACGTAATTTATGCCCTGTTTTTGTGCAAAGAGGCTCGAATTCCCGGCGGCCGCAGAGCATTGAGCACACGTTCTGTATACTCGCGCGCCAATCCCCAAGAGCGTGCGGAAAATCAGGAGCTGCATGAAAACCGCCAAGATCGGGGACCGGCCAGCCACGTTCCAGGAACTCATTTTTGCCTTGCAGCGCTACTGGTCGCTCCAGGGGTGCGTGATCCTGCAGCCCTACGACATGGAGGTCGGCGCCGGGACCTTTCACACGGCGACGTTCCTGCGCTCGATCGGACCGGAGCCCTGGGCCGCGGCCTACGTCCAGCCTTCCCGGCGCCCGACGGACGGTCGCTACGGCGATAACCCCTTTCGGCTCCAGCATTACTACCAGTTCCAGGTGCTGATCAAGCCCTCGCCCGCCCGACATGATCGAGCTGTACCTCGGAAGCCTTCGGGCCCTGGGGTTTGATCCCCTGGTCCATGACATCCGCTTCGTCGAGGACAACTGGGAATCTCCCACGCTGGGGGCGTGGGGTCTGGGCTGGGAGGTGTGGCTCAATGGCATGGAGATCAGCCAGTTCACCTACTTCCAGCAGGTCGGCGGCCTCGATTGCCGGCCCGTGAGTGGCGAGATCACCTACGGCCTGGAGCGGCTCGCGATGTACCTGCAGGATGTCGAGAGTCTGTTCGATATCGTCTGGACCGACGGGCCGCACGGACGCGTGACCTATCGCGATGTGTTCCACCAGAACGAGGCTGAGCAGTCCGTCTACAACTTTGAGAAGGCCGATACGGAGGTGCTGTTCCGGCACTTCGATGATTACGAGCGCTCCTGCAACGCGCTGCTCGAGGCGCGCCTGGCGCTGCCCGCCTACGAGCAGGTGCTCAAGGCCTCGCACGTGTTCAACCTGCTCGACGCTCGTCATGCGATTTCGGTCACCGAGCGCCAGCGCTACATCCTTCGCGTGCGTACGCTCTCGCGCGGCGTGGCGCAGGTTTATTTCGCGAGCCGTGAAGCCCTGGGGTTCCCGCTGCTCGCTCAGGCCTCGGGCTCCGCCGAGCAGGCGCGCACATGAGCGAACCGGCCCGCATTGAACGGCGCGATTTTCTGTTCGAGATCGGCACCGAAGAATTGCCGCCCAAGGCCTTGCCCGAACTGGAGCAGGCCCTGCGCGAGGGCCTGACGAGCCAACTGGCGGCGGCCAACCTCCGCCACGGACCGGTCGTCTCCTTCGCCACGCCGCGCCGGCTGGCGGTGCGCGTGGCGCGCCTCGCCTCACAGCAACCCGAGCAGAATGTGCGGCGGCGCGGACCACCGCTCCGCGCCGCGTTCGATGCGGCCGGCGCGCCGACGCGCGCGGCGCAGGCTTTTGCCGCCAGCTGCGGGGTGGACTTGAGCCTGATCGGCCGCGAGCGCGATGAGCAGAACAATGAGTATTTGTGGTTCGGGGGCACGCGTCCGGGCGCGGCGGCCGTGGGCCTGTTGCCTGGAATCATCAACCAGGTGCTCGAAGCCCTCCCGATTCCGCGGCGCATGCGCTGGGGGTCGGGTGCGGCGCAATTCGTACGCCCCGTGCACTGGCTGGTCATGCTCTACGGCGCCGAGGTCGTGCCGGCGACCATCCTCGACACGCCTTCGGGCCGCGCCACGCGCGGGCATCGCTTTCACGCGCCGGGTGAACTGGCGCTGCGCGCGCCGGCGAGCTACGAGAAAACTCTGCTCACCCGCGGCTCGGTGGTCGCGGATTTTGCCGCACGCCGCGAGCGCGTGCGCGCGCAGGTCACCTCCGCCGCCGAACAGGCCGGCGGGCGCGCGCTCATCGAAGCGGCTCTGCTGGAAGAAGTCACGGCGCTGGTCGAATGGCCGGTGGCCATCGCCGGGCAGTTCGAGGAACGCTTTCTATCGCTTCCGCGCGAAGTGCTGCTGGCCGCTCTCCAGGACCACCAGCGCTATTTCGCCGTGGAATCGGCCTCCGGCACGCTGCTGCCCAAATTCATCGCGGTCAGCAACATCGAGAGTAAGGATCCTGGCGTGGTGCGCTCAGGCAATGAGCGCGTGGTGCGGCCGCGGCTTGCCGACGCCGCCTTCTTCATGGAACAGGACCGCCGTGCGCCCCTGGCGATGAATGTCGAGGCGCTCGCACGCGTTTCCTTCCAGGCGAAACTCGGCAGCGTCGCCGACAAGGCCGCACGCATCGGCGTCCTGGCCTCGAGCTTGAGTGCGCCGTGCGGCGCCACGAGCGAACGCGTGGCGCGTGCGGCGCTGCTGTGCAAGTGTGACCTGCTCAGCGCCATGGTCGGGGAGTTTCCTGAACTCCAGGGCGTCATGGGCGCCTACTACGCGCAGGCGGACGGCGAGGATGCCGAGACGGCCGCGGCCATCCGCGAGCACTACCTGCCGCGCAGTGCGGGCGATCAGCTGCCGGTGACACCGACCGGCATGGCGCTCGCACTCGCCGACCGACTCGATACGCTCGCCGGAATCTTCGCCATCGGACAAAAACCCAGCGGCACGCGTGATCCGTTTGGGCTCCGTCGCGCCGCCATCGGGGTGCTGCGCATCCTCCGCGAGCGGAAACTGGTCGTGGATCTGCGCGCGCTGATCGAACAGGCGCTGAGCGCGCAGCCCGTCGCCGATCTTGACGCGCGCCGCGCGGCCGTGGCCGATGAAATCTACGAGTTCATCATGGAGCGCCTGCGCGCCCAGTACCTGGAAGATCCGGGCCAGGGGGTCAGCACCGAGATCTTCGATGCGGTGCTCGCCACCGCCCCGCGCTCGCCCCTCGATGCCGAAGCGCGGCTCCGGGCGCTGGTGGAATTTCTCAAGCGCCCCGAGGCCGCAAGCCTTGCTGCGGCGAACCGCCGCATTGCCAATATCCTGAAAAAATCGGCGGCCGTGGCGACCGCCGCGATCGATGCAAGTCTGCTGCGTGAGCCGGCCGAACAGGCGCTGCACGCCGCGCTCAGCGCGCGGAAAACGGCCGTCGAACGCCAGCGGCGCGAAGGAAACTACGCCGCGGCCTTCGAGGAGCTCGCGCTGCTCCGCCCCGAGGTGGACGCCTTCTTCGAACACGTGCTGGTCAACGATCCGGACGCGCAGCTGCGCGGCAATCGGTTGGCGCTGCTCGGCGAATTGCGCGCGCTGGTCGCGGGCATCGCCGATCTGTCGCGACTCCCGGGCTGACGAGTCGTGCTTAGGCCGACGGGGGTTTAGCGCGTGCAGTGGCTGGCATCGCTCCTTTTCACGATCTTCCTGTTCCTGTGGACCGGCACCTACGCGGTGCTCTTCTCGGCCACGGCCATCTTCATTCCGTTCCGTTACCGCTCCACGCTGGCGCGCGGCTGGGGCAAGACGCTCCTGGTGATGCTGCGAATCATCTGCCGGCTGGACTACCGCATCGAGGGCGCGGAGAACCTTCCTCCCGGTAACCACATCGCGCTGCTCAAGCATTCCTCCAGCTGGGAGACCTTCGCGCAGGTGGCGCTGATCCCCGATCAGGTGTGGGTGCTCAAGCGAGAACTGACGTGGGTGCCGTTCCTGGGCTGGGCGCTGCGGTTCATGCACGCCATTTCCATCAACCGCGGAGCCGGCGGCGCGGCGGTGCGCGGCGTCCTCGCGCAGGGCAAGGAAAGGCTCGCGGAGGGATTATGGATCGTGATATTTCCCGAAGGCACCCGGATGGCTCCAGGCCAGACGCGCCGCTATGGAATCAGCGGCGCTCTGCTGGCGGCGGAGAACGATCGGCTCATCGTGCCGGTGGCGCACGATGCCGGCTACTACTGGCCGCGTCGCGGTCTGTACAAGAAGCCCGGAACAATCCGCGTGGTCATCGGACCGCCGATCAAGGCGGCCGGCCGCGATGCGCGCGCGGTCAATGAGGAAGCTCAGAACTGGATCGAGGCGCACTCACGCCATTGACTGCGAATCCGATAGCCGTGCTGCATTGAAAAATGAATTCATTCGACGCCGACGTCGGTAGCACGCTGGCACTCAGTGGCGCGGTGCATCCGGCAGGGTGTGCAAATAACTGTACAGGTCAGATATCTCCGAGTCCGTGAGGTGCGACAGAAGGCGCTGTGCCCATGGACCCATCGTCGGAAGGGTGCGTCCGCCGAGGGCGGTACCAGTTTTTAAGAGCTGCGCGAACGCTTCGGGTGAGTAGGCTGCTACAACCTGCAGACTCGGGCTGGTAAAATCTGGAGTGGAAGCGCCGCGCAAGCTTGCGCCGTGGCACTGAACGCAGGTGGTCCGCGCGAGATACCGCCCGTGGATTTCCTCCTTGCTCGACCCATCTGGAGGCGGGACAGTTTCGGCAATGAGCTGTGCCACCGTCTTGTACTGCCCGATGGCCACGCCAATTCGTCCGAGCGGACCGATTGACACGCTCGCGGTCGGCCCCTTGCTCGGTGGCAGGGACTTCAGAAAGGCAATGATTCGGCCCAGGTCTTCGTCGGTCAGTACCACGAATTCTTCCGCCGGCATCACCACCATGCTGCGGCCCCCGGGCCGCACGCCATGCCTGATGATGCCGACAAGTTCCGCGTCGCTGTACTTGCGAACGGCCGCCGTGAGGTTGGGCGCCACGACGCGCGCGATGATCGGCTCGTCAAACATGACCTCGCCCGCGGCTTCCTTCCCGTGGCAGCCGCCGTAGCATCCGCGAACAGTCGCCAGCCGCCGGCCCTCGATGATCGATTCGGGATCTGTCGGAATGGATATCGTGGTTGCCGCAACGGTGAAGGTATGTCCCAGCGCGCGCTCGGAGAGTATGTACACCACGATGTACGCGAGCAGGCCGATCACAACCAGGCTTCCCAGCGCCAGGCCCGTCCAGCGCAACGCCCGTCTAAACATGGATGCCTCGCTCGGTGGGCAGCCCGGCCGCAGATATTCGATCTTCCACCAAACCGGCCGGCGACACTTTCATCGATTCCTGCCCGCACAAGCGATCGAGGCAGACGACTTTGCGATGGGCATCCGGAACAAGCGATAAATCATCGCGCCATGAGCCGCTCACTTCCCCAATGCAGCCACGCGATATCGCGGAGCTACGCCTTGGCCGGGGGTGCCGCGGGCAGCTCCTCCGTCGCGGCGCTCTTGGTCCCGAAGTGCACGTGCAGTTTTCGTCCGAGCCAGTGCTCGAAGTCATCGACCCAGGTGAAGGCGGCAGGCACCATCACCAGGGTGAGCGCGGTCGAGGTCACAAGTCCGCCGATGACCGCGATGGCCATCTGGCCTTGGAGCGCGGCGTCACCGACACCGAGCGCCAGCGGCATCATGCCGGCGATCATCGCCACCGAGGTCATGACGATCGGCCGCGCCCGCTTGTGGCCCGCTTCGAGGAGCGCCGTGAGCCGATCCTTGCCGGAACGGATTTCCTCGATCGCGAATTCCACCAGCAGGATCGAGTTCTTGGCCACCAGGCCCATCAGCATCAGGATGCCCAGCACCGTGGCCATCGAGAAGGGACTCCCGGTGACGAGGAGTCCGGCCACCGCGCCGCCCAGTGAGAGCGGGAGCGCGGCCAGAATCGTAATGGGCTGGAACAGGCGCGCGAACAGCAGCACCAGCACCGCGAACACCAGCATGATGCCCGCGACCATGGCCAATATGAAGCTTGTAAACAGCTCGGCCATGTACTGCGCCTGGCCGACGTCCACGATCTGCACGCCGGTGGGCAGGTTCTTGAAGATCGGGAGCGCCCGGATCTTCTTCAGCGCGGGCCCCAGTTCGGTGTGGTTGAGGTCCGCCTCCAGTGACAGGCGGCGAGACTGGTTGTAACGGCGAATCTTGGAGGGCCCCTGGCCAAAGCCGATCTCGGCCACCGCCTTGAGGGGCACGGTCGCGCCGCTGGCGGTACGCACCGGAAGGTTCTCCAGCGTCGCCAGATTGCTGCGTGCCGACTCCACGAGACTTACGCGGATCGGGATCTGCCGGCCGGCGAGTGAGAATTTCGCTTCGTTCTGTGCAATCTCGCCCAGCGTCGCCACGCGCACCGTGTCGCTGATGGCTGCCACGGTGACCCCGAGCTGGGCGGCCAGATCGAGCCGCGGGTGGATCACCAGTTCCGGGCGCGCCATGTCGCCATTGATTCGTGGATCGCGCAGTTCCTTGAGCGTGCGCATCTGCTCGATCGCGGTATGCGCGGTGCGCTCGACCAGGGCCGGATCGCTTCCGACCACAAACAGCGACAGGTCGCGCCCGCTCCCGTCGGCCTGGCTGCGGAAA
The DNA here is from genome assembly GCA_963795685.1 of uncultured Gammaproteobacteria bacterium. Taxonomy (GTDB): domain Bacteria; phylum Pseudomonadota; class Gammaproteobacteria; order Steroidobacterales; family Steroidobacteraceae; genus FEN-1191. The sequence continues at coordinate 243,481 of CAWCJE010000005.1, read as the reverse complement.
TTCAGTCGCGCGTCGGGAATCTTGTGCAGGTCCTTGGTGACCTCGGCCTCGAATTGCTTCTGGCTGAGCTTGCGCTGGCTCGGCGGGACCAGCTGGATGTAAATGTTGCCCGAACGAACCTCGCCATCCTCGTCCTCACCGATGGACTCCACGACGCTCTTCACTTCCGGGCGGCGACGCAGGATCTGGGTGGCGGCCGCCGAGGCCTGCGCGGTCTGGCTGAGCAGCACGCCCGGCGGCAACTCGACCGTGACCGCGGAAGAGGAGTTATCGCTGTCGGGAATGAAGGTCTGCGGCACCATGGCCAGACCCACGATCGAGAGCACGAAGAACACCAGACCGGCCACCATCGTGATCACGCGGTGCTTGACGGTCCAGCGCAGCGTCCTTAAGTACCAGTCCATCAGCGGGCCGTCGGCACTGCGCAGATCCGCGTGCGGCTTGAGCGTGTAGGCGGCCAGCAGGGGCGTGATCAGACGCGCCACGACCAGCGACATGAACACCGCGACCGCCACGGTAAAGCCGAACTGGATGAAGAACTGCCCGACCAGTCCGCCCATAAAACTTACCGGCAGGAACACGGCGATGATTGCCATCGAGCAGGCCACCACCGCCAGTCCGATCTCATCGGCCGCATCCATGGCCGCCTTGTAGCCGCTCTTGCCCATCTTCATGTGCCGCGTGATGTTCTCGATCTCCACGATCGCATCGTCCACCAGAACTCCGGTCACCAGGCACAGCGCCAGCAGGCTCATCTGATTGAGGGTAAAGCCGAACCACTGCATGAACGCGAAAGTCGGCAGGGCCGCCAGCGGAATGGCCAGCGCCGCGATGCCGGTGGCGCGCCAGTCGCGCAGGAACAGATAGACGATCGCCACGGCGAGCAGCGCGCCTTCAATCAGCGCTTCGATCGAGGCGTGGTACTGCTGCTTGGTGAAATCCACCGTCGTGAAGACCTGCTTCAGATTGATGCTGGAATTCTCGGCACTGATCTTGGCCAGTTCGGCCTCGACCCGCTTGAGCGTGTCGACATCGGAAGCTCCCTTGGCCTTAAGGACGCCAAAGGTGGTTGCCGGCCGGCCATCGAGCCTCGAGATCGAACGCACCTCCGCGATCCCATCGCGCACATCGGCGATGTCGCCGAGCCGTATCGCGCGGCTGTCGCCCGAGAGCGCGATGCCGACCATGAGGCGAGTGTTGGCCAGCTGCTGCGCGGTGTGCGCGCCGCCGAGCACACGGATCGATTGTTCGCTGCCGCCCACTTGGGCGCGGCCGCCCGCGGCGTCGATGTTCACCTGGCGCAGCTGGTCGTTGACCTCGGCCGCGGTGATGCCGAAGGACTGCATGCGCGCCGGATCCAGATCCACGCGGATCTCGCGATCCACGCCGCCCGATCGATTGACCTGGGCGACGCCCTGGACGCCGAGCAGGCGCTTGTTGATCGTGTCATCGACGAACCAGGAAAGCTGTTCCTCGGTCATGCCGGTGGTGTTGACCGCGTAGTAGACGATCGGGCCGCCGTCGATCTCCTCGCGTCCGATGTTGGGCTCCAGAATTCCCTGCGGCAGTTCGCCGCGCACGCGGGCGACCGCATCGCGCACGTCGGTCGTGGCGCGATCGACCGGCGTGCCGATCTGGAATTCGACGAACACCATCGCCTGGCCTTCGGTGGCGCGCGAGATGATGTTCTTGACGTTGCCGACTTTCGAAACCGAGCCTTCGACCTTCTGGAGCACCTGGGTTTCGATCTCGGTCGGCGCGGCTCCCGGCACCGTGATCAACACGTGCACGAAGGGCGCGGTCACGTCGGGATTGAGCGTGACGGGCATGCGCACGAAGGCGACGATGCCAAAGGCCGTCAGCACCGCGAACAGAACCAGCGGGAAGACCGGGTGGGTGATCGCCCACGCCGATATGCGTCTCATGGCGCGCTCACCGCGGCGCCGGCACTACCGGCCACCACACGGACATTTTTACCGCTCCCTCCCGAGGCTCCTGCGGCCACCGCGATCGGGGCCACCTTGACCTGCTCGCCGGTCCTGAGGAACGCGCCGGCCACCGCGACCACCCGTTCATTGCCGCTCAGGCCGCTGTCCACCAGCAATCCGGTGGCGCGTGCGCCGACCACATTGATCGCACGTCGCTCGACCTTGTCATTGGCGCCGACAATCAGCGTGTAGGTTCCCTGCTCATCACTTAGGACGGCGGTCTGCGGCAGGATCACCCCGACCATGGCGCCCGCCTGGATATCGGCGCGGGCAAAAGCGCCCGGGCGAAGATTCTGGTCTTGGTTAGGGAGCGAGATACGCACGGTTCCCTGGCGGGTGACCCCATCGATGATGGCTCCGATCTGCCACACCTTGCCCTCGAAGGGCTGGGCCACGCCATCGAGCCGCACCATGGCGATCTGGCCCACCTTCAGACGCGGCATGTCCTGCTCGGCCACCTCACCGCGCATTTCGATCGCACCGTCCCGCGCCAGGCGGAACAGGGGCGGAGAGCCGGGCATCGCAATCTGGCCCACTTCCGCGGCCCGTGTCAGCACGATGCCATCGCTCGGCGCCACAACGATCATGCGTTGCCAGCGGGTGCGCGCCTCGGAGAGCTGGGCCTCGGAGGCCTTGGCCTTGGCCTCGGCCGTCAGTGCGTTGGTGCGGCGACGTTCGAACTCTTCCACCGAGAAGGAATCGCGGGCCTTTTCGGCGCGCGCGTATTCGGCCTGCGAGGAGGCGGCCGCGGCCTTGAGTTCCTCGAGCGAGGCCTGCGCGCTTTCCACCTGCGACTGGGCCGTCAGCGGATTGAGTCGCGCCAGCACCTGGCCGCGCCTGACGTGATCACCCGGCTCCACCAGTACGGCGGCCACACGGCCGCCGTCGCCCTCCACGCCGATCGGCATGTCGTTCTGGGCGCTGATCAATCCGGTCAGTGACACGGTGGTGGCCACATTGCCCATGGCCGGAACAACGACCGTGACCAATGGCAGTGCGGCACCGTCCTTGTCCTTGGCCATGGCGGCGTCGGCAGGCGCTCGGGTCATGCGCCATCCGCCCAGGGCCAGAACCACAACGGCCGCAATCCCGATCCCAATAATGAGCCGACGAGAAGGCTTTCGGCCCCTCGAGCCCGGTAACACTCCGATCATAAAGCGCTCCACCTGCACGCGACAGGCACATCCCCGCCCATCATTAGCTAATTAGACTCAGCAATGTGGCCGGAGGTTTCAATGCATTTTTCCCAATCTTCAGGGTGCGCATTCTAGGCGTTGCGGGCCCCCGCTCCCAGTGCTGCTAAGTGCCCGGCCCAAATGACGATTTTGGGCTCCCAGGCGTCCTAAGTTGTTGCCGGTTCGATACAACGCTCGCCCTGATTGCGCGGCACATTGACGTAGCGGCTGACCGGGTAATACTCGAACTCGCCCGGAGCGGCGGCGACCTGCTCGGCCAGCCGCGCTGCAGGATCCGCGGGGGAATCTGCGAGCCATGAATCAAAGGCCCCAGGCGCCAGGACCAGTGGCATGCGGTGATGGACGAAGCTGAGGGTGGGGGAGGCCGCCCGCGTCAATATGGCAAAACTCAGCTGCGGCTCGCCGTCCGGGTTTCGCCACTCGGACCATAGCCCGGCAAAGCACACGCCCGCCTTTCCTGGCGCGTGGATGAAATAGGGCACCTTGCCCTCGGCGGTGTTATGCCACTCATACCAGCCGAGCGCCGGTACCAGGCACCGGGTGTGGCGCAGGGCCCCGCGCCACATGGGCTTGGCGGCCGCCTCCTCGCTTCGCGCGTTGATGGTCGAGGTCGGCAGGGAAGGTTGCGACCACCAGCTGGGAATAAGTCCCCAGCGCATCCCTATGGCCTCGCGCTCCTCGCGGGGCTTGCCCTTTTCCTGGCGGATCACCGGCAGAGTCATGGTCGGTGCGGCGTTGTAGACCCGTTCGAAGGGGTTGCGCACCTTGATGTTGTATTCGCGCTCGAGGGCCGCCTGTTCACGAGAGACGAAACGTCCGCACATCGGAGGAACCCTCAGGCTTGCGACTAGGCCGCGATGGCCAATCGCTCGGAGTTATAGACGCGACGCGCCAGCAGGAACACGGCCAGCACGGCCAGCAGTGTCACCAGCGCGCTTAAGGCGATCGCGACGCCCGGAACCGTCTCGGCGCGCAGCAATCGCATGATCGAGAGCTGCTGGCCCAGAAGCGGCACCGCGTACATCCAAAGCTGCGCCTTGACCGGCAGTAAGCTCAGCACGACCGAAGGAATCAGCGGCACGAGCTGCGCCAGGCCCAGATAAGTCTGCGCTTCGCGTACGCTCCTTGCAAAAGCGGCGATCAGGATCTGGCTGATCCCAATCAGCAGGACCAGCGGCACGAGCATCGGAAGTGCGATGGCGAAGAAACGCGCGCTCAAGGCCAGGCTCAGGCCCAGTTCCTCCGTGGGCATGAAATGCGCAGCGCCCATGAACGCGAGGAGCCCCAGGGTCAGGCTCGCCAGACTGAAGAGGGCAGTGGCCAGGAGCTTTCCCAGCAGGATCCGATCGCGCGGCACCGGATTGATCAACAGCGGCTCGAGCGATAAGCGTTCACGTTCACCGGCGGTCGAGTCGATCGCGAGCCACATCCCACCGATAAACATCGTGAGCACCAGCATGTACGGCAACATGGCAAACAGCAGCGCGCCTCGGGCCTGGGGCGTGGCCGCATCGCGGCTCGCGACCACCAGAGGCGTTGCAATGGCCGGGGCGATGCCGCGCGCCAGCAGTCGCAGCGCGCCGCTTCGGCGGCCGTAGCTCTCGAGCATCGAGCGCAGGCGCTGCACATCGCCGGCCGCTTCGCGGCGCGAGGAGTCGTAGAGCAGTTCGACCTGCGCCGGATGGCCGCTTCGCCATGCGGCGCCAAAATCCGGGGCAATCCGTAATACGAGATCGATCCGCTGCTCGCGCACCGCCAGTTCCGGATCGGACACCGCGGGCAATGGGCTTAGACCCATCTGGCACAGGGCGTCGATCAGCTCCGGTGCGCGCTCGGCCCCGACGATGACCACCGGAAGGGGCCTCTCGGCTTTCTCCACCTCGCGCCCGACCACCACCCGCATCAGCACCAGCACCAGGAGCGGTCCGATCAGCGGACCGACCAGCAGGCTGTTGATCAGCACCCGACGCTCGCGAAGACTCTCGCGGCATTCCTTGAAGAAGACGGTGAACGCCGGGCTCACGGCCGGTCCCTTAAGGCCGCCGCTCCAATGAGCTTGACGAAGGCCTCCTCGAGGTTGTGCTCCTGCGCGATCTCCCGCAATTCATCGGCGCTGCCGTTGGCCACGACCCGCCCGTGCGCGATGATGACGATGCGATCGCACAGCGCCGCCACCTCCTGCATCAGGTGCGTCGAGAGCAGGATGCAGCGTCCCGAGTTCTTGAGGCCGCGCAGGAATTCGCGCAGGCTCCGCGTGGCCGTGACATCCAATCCGTTGGTCGGCTCATCCAGCAGTACGTTTCGAGGTCCGTGCACGAGCGAGCGGGCGATCGCGGTCTTGACCCGCTCGCCCTGGGAAAATCCGCCGGTGTGGCGATCGGCGATGTCCTGCATGCCCAGCGTTGCGATCAGCGCCTCGGCTTGCGCGCGCGCATCGGCGGTGGCCATGCCGTGGAGCGAAGCAAAGTACTCGATGTTCTCGCGCGCCGTCAGACGCTTGTACAGGCCGCGCGAATCCGGCAGCACCCCCAAGAGCCGCCGCACCGCCAGAGGTTCGAGCAGTGCGTCGTGTCCGTCGATCAGGATCGTGCCCTCGTCGGGACGCATCAGGGTGTAGAGCATGCGCAGGGTCGTGGTCTTACCCGCGCCGTTCGGTCCCAGAAGGCCCGTGATCTCACCGTCCCGCGCGGTAAAGGACACCTCATCGACCGCCCGATGGCCGCCGAAGGATTTTCTCAGGCCCCGTGCCTCGATCATGGTCCGGCTCCATTGGCATCCATGAACGGCGGGATCTGGGCCAGCACATCGAGGCAATGCGCATCGAGTGAACGCGCGTCCAGGGTCCGGACGAACTGTTCGACCAGCCGCGGCACGCAGCCGACCGCCAGGAGCCCGTGACCCTGCCCGGCCAGTCGAAGGAGTCGCGCCCGCGGGAGCGTCTTCACGATGACCTCCCCGTACCGGGGCGGCGTCACCGGATCCTGATCGCCGGCCAGCACCAGCACCGGGAGCGAACCGCGCAGCGGTTCGAGCGAAATCCTTCGGGCGCTCGCCGCGGGGCCACAGCGGGCAGGCGGTGAGCAGCGCGCTGATCAGGCTGTTGCCGAGCACCGTATCGGCGGCCGATGGCACAACGCGCAAGCGATCCACGTCTTCCGCACAGTTGACCGAGAGCGCCGCACCGCTCGAGAGACCCTCGGACACATCGCCTACCACCACCTGCGCCTGGGCCAGGAGCGGCGCGTACTCGCCGCGATCGGCCTGCTGCAGGACGAAAGGCAGCAGCGCGGCCGTATAGGGGCTGTAGGTGTAGATCCGCACCAGTTGCGCCAGCGCATCGGCGCTCATCGTCTTTTCCTGGATCTGAAAGGTGTAGGGATCGCGCAGCGTTCAGTTTCTGCGGTGCCTTCCGCAGTCGCGCCTGCACCCGCTGCAGCGTCTGGTAGGGATCACCGTACCGTGCCGTGCAGGCCACGCGCGCACGGCAGCGCGCCGATAAGTCGCGCAGCACCGCCTCGAGATTGGCGGCGTGCTCGCTGCCGAGCGCCAGTGAGTTGGGCACCGCGCCATCAAGCACCATCGCGCGCACCGCCTTGCCGTATTTGCGCGCGTACTGCTGCGCGACCCGCGTCCCGTAGGAGACGCCGATCAGATCCAGCGGCGGGCTGCCCAGCGCGAGGCGCACGGCTTCGAGATCCTCGACCGCATCGCTCGTGGTGTAGAACTCAGGAGCGGCGCGAGACGCGAGCTTCCGCAGGCATTGGCGCAGTTGCTCGAGGTTCGGAGCCGCTGACGTATCGTCCTGATCGGCGCAATCCAGTGAATTGGAGCCCCCGGTGCCGCGCTGATCGATCAGCAGCACGGCGTGTCGCTTGCGGAGCGGTGCAAAGGCGCTCGCCAGGGCGGGATAGTCCTCGGTCGCGGCCCCACCCGGTCCGCCATCGAGGAAAACGATCAGGTCGGCCTCGGCCTGCTCGGACTCTGCCGCCACCACGGCCACCTTTAGATGCAGCTGGCGGCCATTGGCCGCGCGCCGGTTCTCCGGAACAGGCACCGCGGCACAGTAAGCGCGCACGGTGGCGATCCCGGCATTGGCGCGGCCGATCATGCAGGGCTCGAGCCTCAGTTGGCCCAGGCGCAGCACATCGGGCGGCGCGGGCGAGAGCGCCACGGAGTGTCCCATCGACCTTCGGCCGATGAGCGATCCGGCGAGCGCGGCCGTCACCAGTGCCAGCAGCAGCACGGCCCGCAGGCGTGACTTGGCGGCCATCACGCGTGCAGCTGGCGGGCGCGGCGTGATCGGCGCAGCACCTGGACCAGATAGATCACGATGACCACGTTCAGGGCGGTGGCGGCCAGCACCGCCAAAGTGTTGTGGCGGACGCCGAAGAACAGATGCCACAGCTCGAAGGGAATCAGCGAGCCGGAGGCGACCACGGTAAACCATTCGGCCCAGGTCTTTCGCATGTACAGCCCGATGCCCTCGGCCAGCAAGATCCCCGTGTACACGCTCGTGGCCAGCACGATGCTGTGGATGCGATCGGCGCCGAGGGAATCCACCCAGTTCAGTCCGTGTTCCAGGAGCCGCCGCTCGAACGTATCGCTGAGCGTGTTGAGCCAGTCATAGAGCTGATCGACCACGTCGGGCTTGCGAAGGCGGTACAGACCGTAGGTCGTGGCCAGCACCAACGCCGCCTTGCCCGAGCTTGAGCAGACCGATGAGCCGCAGCCCGTCGAGACTGTGGGCGGGCTGTGCGGGGGCGGTCTCGGGCATGCACTTAGTTTACTGTGCCGCCGGCCGCGGGCCAGCCAGCCGAACCCGTCCAGCGGACCCGGACAGCAAACCCCAGGCCCATCACCGCGAGCATCAGAGCGAAGGCCACCAATCCGTAAGCGGTCAATCCCGGGATCGCCCATAACAGAAGGATATCGTTTCCCCCTGGAATCAGTGCGGCTCCACAGCCCATGATTGCGCCACCGAAGAAACAACGCAGCGCGCGCCCAGAGCTTCGGTCGTTGCAGCTCGAACTGCCCGCCGAGAATGGCAGCGCCGATGGCGCCGGCGAATAGCGCGAAAGCCGGCATGTGCGAGCGCCAGTGAGTCAGGGCGGTGTGTCCGCGCGCCAGCGCCTCGAGCGCAGAGCCGTAGCTCCAGCCCGGGTGGCGCGCAAAGACGAGCCCGGCGAGCAAGCCCGTGGCCAGCGCCAGCCACAGCCCTTGCCGCGCCGGCGACGCATCAGCACCACGATGAGCACGGCGAACAAGGACAGACCGATCATCCACGCATAGCCCATGGCCATGCGCAGCATGGGCGTGGCGAAGAAAGGGAGCGGTGAGTAGGCCGCCGCGCCCCGCAGGCCCACTCCCAGTCCGAGCAGCGTAAACAAAAAATTCAGATTGCCCGTTCCAAGATACAGCACGCTGCCCAGATAGCAGCCGCCGTTGAGCATCGCGCCGAGCCCCAGCAACACCCCTCCCGCGATCAGACCGGGATGAAAATGCGCATAGTTCGGGAGCGAGACATGAGCGGGCAGGAGTCCCGCGAACAGCAGCAAGCTCAGTCCCGCGCCGCAGGCGGCCAGAGCCATCCGCTCCAGGCCGGCGAAATCGCCGTGCACCACGGCCTGCTGCATGCCGGCGACCGCGCACAGGCTCACGCGCGAGAGCAGCGCGCCGAGCACGAGCGTCAAGGCCAGCAGCACTAAATCGAGTACGGGTGGATTGATACGCTATGCCGCCTCGTCCGAACGGTCAGCTCAGCTGCTGGCGCACCCATTGCTGGAAGCGATAGACGTCATAGTCCTCGGGCAGCAGCTGGCCCTGCACGTGCGGCGCCGCATGCAGGCCCTTCTGGGTCAGCTCGCACGCCGCCCCGTCCTCCGCCATCACCTGCGCCGAGAAGTCGCAGGCGCGAGCGATATCCACGTTCGGATCGGCCAGCGTCTCGCGTGGAAATAACCACTCGATTTCAAGTTCCGTACATTCCGGACCGAGCGGCAGAAGGCGCGAGGAGCGCACGTGATCGACATGCAACACCACGTAGTGCGAGGGAAGGCTCGTCATGTAGTGATAGCCCAGGCGCCGTTCCTCCTCGGTCAGTTGCGGGAAGCGCGCGCCCACGGTCTTGCCGTCGACCGACCAGGTTTCCGCACCGCTTCGCAGACCTCCCGCATAGGTGGGATTTTCCACTCCGGTGTGCGCGCGCCAGTCCGGATCATCGCGCGGTTCCATGATGCCGCGCTTGTAGATCGGCACCAGGCTGCTCAGGGCCGGGTGCACGCCCGGGCAATGCAGGCATTCGTTGTAGTTTTCCCAGAAAATCTTCCAGTTGCAGTTGATGCGCATGCTCAGTGAGCGCCCGACCGCGAGCTGCTCGAGCGGCCAGTTGCCGAAGCTCTCGCGGTTCGAATTGAAATGCTCGGCCTGCTGGTTCGCCTCAGCGGCGAGATTGACGTACAGGAATCCACGCCAGTTCTTCAGCGCGATCGGATAGAGCGAAAGCTCGCTGCGTATCGAAGTACCCTTCCGGCCGCTTGGATGGAATCTTCGCGACGCTGCCATCGAGCCGGTAGCTCCAGGCATGGTACGGGCAGGTGATCTGGCCGGCGGGCAACCGCCCGGAGGCGGCAGGACAAAGCGTCGAGCCGCGATGCCGGCAGGTGTTGTAGAAGGCCCGCACCTCCCCGGCCTGATCGCGGACCAGCAATACCGGCTGATCACCGATCGTGAAGCTTCGGAATGAAGGGCGCCGCCGGGAGCGAATCGAGCCGGCAAAGGTATATCCAGTTGCGTCGCCATATCGCGGCCAGTTCGCGCTGGTAATGGAGCGGATCGAAATACCACGAACTCTCGAGCGTGCGCTCGGCCTGCTTGAGCCCGTTATAGGCTCCCGCGGTGGGATCTGCGTTTACTGCTGCTTCTGCCATGGAATATGAACTCGACCGGCGCATCGGCCCTAGCCACTTCGGGGCAGCAGCCAGCCGCTTTTGATCTGCTGCATGCCAATCTTCGAATAATAACCCTCCGCGGCCGGTGCGGCGATCAGCATCAGCAAGGCCCTCTCGCCGGCCGCGCGCCGCGTCTCGGTCACCAGGCGTTTGCCGATCCCATGGTGCTGGTAAGCCAAATCGACCGCCAGATCCGACAGATAACAGCAGTACGCGAAATCAGTGATCGCCCGGGAGACACCGACCAGGCGTTCGCCATCGCGAGCCGTGACGATGATGTCCGCATTGCGCAGCATTTTCTCAAGGCGCTCGGGCTCATCGACCGGCCGGCGCTCGCCCGAGGGTCGATGCCAACAGCACCGCACGAAACTCCGCGGCCGAGAGCTTGGGCTCAAGCGCATATAGAATAGTCATGCTTGGATCATCCGCTTCCTGCCAGGCGCGTCGGGCGACAGGGAGCGAGCCGTCCTAAAATGTGCGCGGGGCGCTCCGGTCAAACATCGAGGTTTGCGACCGACAGCGCGTTCTTCTCGATGAACTCGCGCCGCGGCTCGACCTGATCGCCCATCAGTGTCGTGAATATCTCATCGGCGGCCACGGCATCGTCGATTCGCACCTGCATCAGCCGGCGCGTGTCCGGGTTGATGGTCGTGTCCCAGAGCTGGCCCGGATTCATCTCGCCCAGTCCCTTGTAACGCTGGATCGACTGACCCTTGCGGGCCTGATCGAACAGCCAGCGCATGGCCTCCTTGAATGAGCCGACCTCCGCGTGCTCATCGCCGCGTGACACCGAGCCGCCCGCACCGATGAGCCCGGTCAGCGTTCGCCCCAGCTCGCAGATGCGCCGATACTCGGCAGACTCGAAGAATTCCCGCGTCAGCTGCTTGTCGGTCGTGGCCCCATGCTCGGTGCGATGAACGACCACGCGTGCCGCATGCCCGTCGCTCGCGCTGCGCACCTCGGCGCGAAAGCTGCGCGCCGATTCGTCGGCGGCATTGAGGCTCTGCGCCAGCAGAGCGCACCAGGCGGTGAGGAACTCGGGGCGATCAAAATTCTCGAGCGTCACTTCGGGCAGGTAAATCAGCGCATCAAGGAGCCGCTCATCGTAGCGGCGCGCCCAGCGCCGGATGATGGCCTGAACCTCCATGTACTTGCGCGCCAGCAATTCCAGCGCCGAGCCGCTGATCGGCGCTGCGCCCAGGCTGGCCCGGAGCGTCGAGGCGTCCAGCGCACTGGAGAGCAGCAGCGCATTGAGCTCGTTCTCGTCCTTGACGTAGGTTTCCGACTTCCCGCGCTTGACCTTGTAGAGCGGCGGCTGCGCGATGTAGATGTGGCCGCGCTCGATCAACAGCGGAATCTGCCGGTAGAAGAAGGTCAGCAACAGCGTGCGGATGTGCGAGCCGTCGACGTCCGCGTCGGTCATGATGATGATGCGGTGATAGCGGAGCTTGTCGATGTCGAACTCGTCCCGGCCGATGCCGCAGCCCAGCGCCGTGATCAACGTGCCGACCTCGGCCGAGGAGATCATCTTGTCAAAGCGCGCGCGCTCGACGTTCAGGATCTTGCCCTTGAGCGGCAGGATCGCCTGCGTGCGCCGATCGCGCCCTTGCTTGGCGGAGCCACCGGCCGAGTCTCCCTCGACGATGAATATTTCTGAGAGCGCCGGATCCTTTTCCTGGCAGTCGGCGAGTTTCCCCGGAAGGCCCGGCGATATCGAGCGCGCCCTTGCGACGCGTCATCTCGCGCGCGCGTCGCGCGGCCTCGCGCGCACGCGCCGCGTCGATGATCTTGGCGACGATTGCCTTGGCCTGAGCCGGCTGCTCGAGCAGGAATTCGCCCAGTTTCCCGGCGACGGTGGTTTCCACCACGCCCTTGACCTCGGATGAGACCAGCTTGTCCTTGGTCTGCGAAGAGAACTTCGGATCCGGAAGTTTCACCGACAGGATGGCGGTAAGTCCTTCGCGCGCGTCATCGCCCGTGGTCGGCACCTTTTCCTTTTTGGCCGCACCTTCCGTTTCGATGTAGTCGTTGAGCGTGCGGGTAAGTGCGGCGCGAAATCCTGACAGATGCGTGCCGCCGTCTTTCTGCGGAATGTTGTTCGTGTAGCAGTACATGCTCTCCTGGTAGGAGTCGTTCCACTGCAAGGCGACTTCCACGTTGACCAGCCCCTCCTGGGTACGAAACCAGAAGACGTTCTCGTGCACCGGGGTGCGGCCGCGGTTCAAATGATTCACGAAGGCCTGCAGGCCGCCTTGATGCTCAAACACATCGCTGCGGTCCTCGCGCTCATCGTTCAGTTCGATGCGTACGCCGGAATTGAGGAACGACAGTTCGCGCAATCGCTTGGCCAGCGTGTCGTAGACGAACTGGATGTTCGTGAAGATCTGCGCGCTGGGCTTGAATCGGATGATCGAGCCCCGCTCGGTGGTCGGACCCACATCCGCCAGGGGGGCGACCGGATTACCGAGGTGGTATTCCTGCCGATGCATGCGCCCTTCGCGGGAGATGGTCAGAAGGAGCGTATCGGAAAGCGCATTGACGACCGACACCCCTACCCCGTGCAGGCCACCTGACACCTTGTAGGAGGTGTCATCAAACTTTCCGCCCGCGTGCAGCACGGTCATGATGACTTCCGCCGCCGAGCGCCCTTCTTCGGGATGGATATCGACCGGGATGCCCCGGCCGTTGTCCGTCACCGTGACCGACTCGTCCGCGTGGATGGTTACCGTAATGCGGTCGCAATGACCCGCCAGGGACTCGTCAATCGCGTTGTCCACGACCTCAAACACCATGTGGTGCAGGCCGGTGCCGTCGTCCGTGTCCCCGATGTACATGCCGGGTCTTTTGCGCACTGCATCAAGACCCTTTAACACTTTGATTTTACTGGAATCGTAGACGTCTGTGACTGACATGAAGTGGCCTTGGTTACCCTACTGTTATTATAGCGTGGTAACGCGACCTTGTTCCACGTGAAACGCCCTGTCCGGATCGCCAAATCGGGCCTCTTCCGGATGCAAAGCGGTGACCACCAGTTGGCCCTGCAGGGTGCGGATTTCCGACACCAACGCATCCGTATGCTCGCGATCCAGCTCGGCGGCGGGATCGTCGAGAAGCAGGGTTGGCGGACGCCGTCCGCCGCTCCCGGCCAGACGGGCCATCGCCGAGCGCCAGGGCCGCACCGAGCAGCTTTTGCTGTCCGCGGGAAAGGACTTCCCGCGCGCTGCGCTCGTGGAGGGTCAGCCTCACATCGAACCGGTGTGCCCCCTGCCCTGTACTGCCGCGTTCCAGATCGCCGGCGCGTTGCGCGGCGAGCGTTTCCGCGAGGCTCCTGTCCTGGCTCCAACCCTGGTAGTAGCTGAGCGACGACGGGCTCACCCAGCAGCGCCGTCAGGGTCTGCGTCCAGAAGGGCTCGAGCAGCTGCATCGTGCGAGACCGGGCCTGGGACAACACCGTTCCCAACCGGACCAGCTCCGGCTCCCAAGGGCTCGGATCCCCCTGCCTCTTCAGGGCCGCATTGCGCTGCTTGAGGGTCCGGGCGTATTCGGACCAGGCCTGCACGAATCCGGGTTCCACGTGGAACACCCCCCAGTCCAGCCAGCGCCGTCGATAAGCCGGTCCCTCCTCGACCAGGCGATGGATCCCCGGATCGACGACCTGGACCGGAAAGGCCTCCGACAGCTCAGCCAACGATCGGGCTTCCCGGCCGCTGACCCGCAGCCTGCAATCCGCTCTGGCGGTCGTAGCCCAGCCCCACAGTGGGAAAATTGGGGGAATCGGTGCGGCCGAAGACGGTCAGCCGGTCACCCCCGTGGGTGATGAGTTTTTCGGTGTGGCGGGTGCGGAACGAGCGTCCGCGCCCCAGCAGATAGATGGCCTCGAGGAGCGAAGTCTTGCCGGCGCCATTGGCGCCGGTGATCAGGTTGACGTGTGTGTGCGGCTCGAGCTGCGTGGGCTGGAGACAGCGCAGGCCCTCGACTTCGAGTGCCAGCAAGCTCACGCGGGTCTCAGAGCCGCATCGGCATGACGACGAATTTCACCGAGTTCTCGCCGGGTGCCCGGATCAGGCAGCTGGAGTTCGAATCCGTCAGGGCGACTTCCACGGTATCGACGTCGATGGCGGCCAGGGCATCGAGAAGGTAGGTGACGTTAAAGCCGATCTCCATCTCCGTGCCGGTGTAGCCGACCTCGACCTGGTCTTCGGCTTCTTCCTGTTCGGGATTATGTGCTTGAATTGTAAGGAGATTTTTAGAAAACGTCAGGCGCACGCCGCGGTATTTCTCGTTCGAAAGGATCGAGGTTCGCTGCAGGGCCTGGCGCAGCACGTCCCGAGCCGCGCTCATCGCGAAAGGGGGCTTGGCCGGGATGACGCGGCCGTACTCCGGGAACTTTCCATCGATCAGCTTCGAAGTGAAGCGAATGTCGCCGATCTGGGCCCGAACGTGATTGGATCCGATGCTGAGTTCCAGCTCGCCTTCGCCGGCGAGGATACGCTGCAGCTCCAGAATGCCTTTCCTGGGCACGATGACCTGCTGACCGCCTCTCGGCGCCGGTGGCGAGCTCGGTCTCGGCCAGTGACAGGCGGTGGCCGTCGGTGGCCACGGCGCGCAGTGTCTTGCCTGTGGTCTCGAGCATGGTCCCGTTGAGGTAGTAGCGCACGTCCTGCTGCGCCATGGCGAAGTGCGTCTTTTCGATCAGGCGGCGGAAATGCTCGCGCCCGACGCGTATCACCTGCTTGGCGTTGATTTCCTCGATCACCGGAAATTCGCTGGCCGGCAGGCTCGAGAGCGTAAAGCGGCTGCGCCCGGCCTTGACCACCACGCGCTCAGCCTCGCGCGTCAATGACACGTTGGCCTTTTCAGGAAGCGTGCGCATGATCTCCAGCAATTTTCGGCCAGGCACCGTGACATCGCCCGCCTGCTGCACGCTGACCGTCGTGCCGGCCACCAGTTCCACTTCCAGATCCGTACCGGTGACCGTGAGTTTGTCGCCGCGCGCGACCAGCAGCACGTTCGCCAGCACCGGCATCGTCTGCCGGCGCTCAACGACGCCCATAACGCTTTGGAGCGGTGCGAGCAGGCTTTCACGCGACGCGGAGACTTTCATAGTAGTTATTTCTTCTGGAGAGTTAAGACAGTAATTATTATTAGGCCTGTGAAGATCGGGGACAACCCGTTTTCATGTCTGATTGATCGAAAAAGCAGCCGAACGCGATCCTGAGCCCGGAGTTCAAACCGCGCGCGCTCCTTGTGGATGAACTGTGTGCAGAAAGGCGCGGCAAACTTGCCCACAGGATATGCCAGCTTAGCCGGCCAGGGTTCTCAACAGGGCTGAAAAATCCTCCTGGATGCGAGGTTCGCTGGCGCGCAGCTCCCGGATCCGTTTGCAGGCGTGCATCACCGTGGTGTGATCGCGCCCGCCAAATGCATCGCCGATTTCCGGCAGGCTGTGCGTGGTCAGTTCCTTGGCCAGAGCCATGGCCACCTGCCGCGGACGCGCGACCGAGCGACTGCGGCGCTTGGAGAGCAGATCCGCGATGCGAACCTTGTAATAGTCGGCGACGGTCTTCTGGATATTTTCTACCGTCACCAGTCGCGCCTGTAAGCGTGAGCAGGTCCTTGAGCGCCTCGCGCGCGAATTCCAGCGTGATCGGTCGGCCCAGGAAGCGGGCGTTGGCGATGACCCGGCGCAGCGCACCCTCGAGCTCGCGAACGTTCGATCGGATGCATTTCGCTATAAAAAAAGCCACTTCCTCGGGTAATGCCACGCCGGCGAACTGCGCCTTTCCCAGCAAAATGGCCACGCAGGTTTCCAGATCCGGCGGCTCGATGGCGACCGTGAGGCCCCAGCCGAAGCGCGACTTGAGGCGCTCCTCGAGTCCGTCGACTTCCTTCGGATACCGATCGCAGGTGAGGATCACCTGGTGCTGGCCTTCGATCAGTGCGTTGAAGGTGTGGAAGAATTCTTCCTGCGAGCGATCCTTGCCGGCGAAGAACTGGATGTCATCGATCAGCAGGGCGTGGAGCGATCGGTAGGTGTTCTTGAATTCATTGATGCGGTTGTGCTGCAGCGCCCGCACCATGTCGCTGACGAAGCGCTCGGAGTGCAGATAGGCAATTCGCGCGCCGGGATTGCGTTCCCGGATCAGATGGCCGATCGCGTGCATCAGGTGGGTCTTGCCCAGGCCCACACCGCCGTAGATGAACAGCGGGTTGTACGCGGAGCCCGGATTTTCCGCGACCTGGAGCGCGGCGGCCTTGGCAAAATGATTGCTCTTGCCTTCGATAAACGTGGCAAAGCTGAAGTTGGCGTTGAGCGGCACGCCCAGAAACTGCGCCGACGTGGGCGGCGGGCTTACGCCAAACTGCGGTGCGGCAGGGGCGGGCGCGGCGCTGGCGGCAGGTTCGCGCGAGCCGATTTCGATCGACACGGGCAGGCCGCCATCGGCCAGCAACAGGCTTTCGATCCGCTCGAGCAGGTGGGTCCGCACCCAGTCCACGACGAAGCGATTGGGCGCCAGCAGGCGCAGCTCCGTACCGCTCTCGATCGCTTGGAGAGGCTTGACCCAGGTGTTGAACTGCTGCTCAGGCAGCTCGTGCTCGAGCGCGCCGACACAGCGGGACCAGGTTGCGCTCAATCGGGCGGCTGCCTATATGCGTGGGTGTACGGGGAAAAGGGGTCGAAGTCTATACCGATCCGAACCCGCCCCGAAAGCGTTTGTGTATTGACACGGCTGGCCCCCAAACGTACCCTGCCCGCCCATTTTCCGGTCGGTTCTCGGACCTCCTTAACATCATGAAACGCACTTACCAGCCGAGCAAGGTCCGACGCGCCCGTACCCACGGTTTTCGCGCCCGCATGGCCACGAAGAATGGCCGCAAGGTCCTGGCCCGGCGACGCGCCAAAGGGCGCAAGCGGCTGATCCCGTAAAAGAATTTTTTGGAGCCTGCTGGAACCCTCAGCGTGGCGCCGGTGGGCACAACGCGGTTTCAGCGCTCGCAACGCCTGCGTCGGCCCGCCCAGTTCCAGGCCGCGTACGCCCAAGGGCGCCGGTTCGGGAACGAATTGTTCACCGCTTCGGTCCGCGTTAACGAGGGATGCACGAGCGCGCGCCTGGGGCTGTCGATTGCGGCGCGTACGGTCGGCAATTCGGTCAGCCGCAATCGGCTGCGACGGCAGATTCGCGAGAGCTTTCGGCTCGAGCAGCTGAGTCTGCCGCCGGTCGATATCGTGATCGGCGCGCGCACCGCGGCCCGGGCGGCGGCGGGCGCGGAGCTGCGCGGGGCGCTGGAGCGGTTGTGGAAGCAGATTAACGAAGCATGGGCACAAAGATCCTCCAAGGCCTGATACGCGCGTACCAACGGATGCTCAGCCCGCTGCTGGGGCCGCGCTGCCGTTTTTATCCGAGTTGCTCCCAGTACACGCTCGAGGCCGTGCAGATTCATGGCCTGGCGCGCGGTCTGTGGCTGGGCCTGCGCCGCATCGCGCGCTGCCATCCGCTCCATCCGGGCGGGCATGGACCCGGTTCCTGGCGCGCGAGTGCAGCAAGGCGACGCATGTTCGGCACGCGTAATCTAAGGGGAATCCTGTGGGCGACGCTGGCGATGGCGTTGTTCATGAATTACATCACCTGGATGCACGATTACCCGCCGGCGGCGACGCCCGCGGTCGCAAGCGCCATCAGCGCCCGGTGCGGCCACTTCCGGCGGCCCGCCCGCCCTGGGTAGCGTCGCGCCCACCCTAACGGCGCCGGCCCCACCCAGCCCGGCCCAGCCCGCGCCGCTGGCCAGTGGAAGCTCCCGCGATACCCGGCGCCATCGCACCGATCAGCTCCGGGCTCGACGCTCGACATCGGCTCGCCCCGCGGGTGCACGTGATCACCGACGTGCTCGATGTGCAGATCAGCCTTGAGGGCGGCGAACTCTCGCGCGCGGACCTGCTGGCCTACCCGCTGGTCAAGGGCGAATCCGCGCGGGTCCGCTTGCTCAACCGCGACAGCGACGGAGAGTTTATTCGTACTGCAATCCGGACTCTCGGGGGCGGCGGGCAAGACGATGCCCACCCATCTGGCGCTTTTCACATCACCAGGCCAGCTGAGCTGTCGGTCTGGCGCCGGGCCAGACGGAACTGCGCGTGCCGCTGAGCTGGACGGACGGGGCCGGGATCACGGTGGTCAAGACCTACACCTTCCGGCGCGGCCAGTACGCCATTGGGCTGGATTACCAGCTGCAGAATGCATCCGCCGCCGCGTGGGACTTCGCTCCCTACGCGCAACTGCTGCGCAACAATGTGCCGGTCGAGAGCTCCTACTTCCATCCCGAAAGCTACGCGTACAAGGGCCCGGCCTACGACGATGGCCACAAGTACGAAAAGCTCAAGATGGGCAAGGACCCGCCCACGCTCGATCGCCAGATCGATGGGGGCTGGCTTGCGGCCATGCAGCATCATTTCGTGGCCGCGATCGTGCCCCCGCCCGGCTCGCCCTGGCATTACCAGCTCTCGACCACGGGCAATGAATTCCAGCTGGCCGCCACCGCGCCGACCCAGCAACTGGCGCCCGGGGCGAGCGCAACGCTGCACGAGACGCTCTTCGTGGGGCCCAAGCTCCAGGCACTGCTCGAACAGGCCAGCCCGCGACTTTACCTGGTGACCGACTACGGCAAGCTCAGCTTCCTGGCCCGGCCGCTGTTCTGGCTTCTGGACAAGGTGCACGGGCTGTTCGGCAACTGGGGCTGGACGATCATGGTCGCCACGCTCCTGCTCAAGCTCCTGTTCTATCCGCTCTCCGAGGCGAGCATGCGCTCGATGGCGCGCATGAAGGCGCTCCAGCCGCGCATCAAGGCGCTGCAGGAGACCTACAAGGACCAGCGCGACAAGCTCGGCAAGGCGACGATGGAGCTCTACCAACGCGAAAAGGTCAATCCGGTCGCCGGGTGCCTGCCGATGCTGATCCAGTTTCCGGTGTTCATCGCGTTCTACTGGGTGCTGCTCGAGAGCGTGGAGATGCGCCAGGCGCCCTTCGCCGGCTGGATCAGCGATCTGTCGGCGCGCGATCCGTATTTCATTCTGCCTGCGCTGATGGCGGGCGCGAACTACATCAACTTCAAGCTCAATCCGCAGATGGGCGATCCGACCCAGCAGAAGATGTTCATGATCATGCAGATCGCGATGCCCGTGATGTTCGCCTTCATGCCTTCGGGCCTGGTGCTGTACTGGACCACCAACACGGTGCTCTCGATCCTGCAGCAGTGGAACATCAACCGGCGCCTCGCCCTGCAAGCCAAGGCGCGCAACTAGGCTCATCGCTCAAGGCCCCAGGGGCGCATGCCCACACCCGTCGATACCATCGTTGCCACCGCCAGCCCGCCGGGCCGGGGCGGCATCGGCATCGTGCGTGTCTCGGGTCCGGCCACCGAGCGCATCGCCACCGCAATCCTTGGGCATCTGCCCGAACCACGCTATGCGCACCAACGCACGGTTTCTGGGCGCAGACGGTGCGGCGCTCGATGAAGGTCTGGCGCTGTATTTTCCGGCACCGCACTCGTACACCGGCGAGGGGGTGCTGGAACTGCACGGCCACGGCGGCCCGATGCTCGGCGAAGCGCTGGTCGCGCGCGTGGTCGAACTGGGCGCGCGGCGCGCGCTGCCCGGCGAGTTCACGCAGCGCGCCTACCTGAATGACAAGCTCGATCTGGCGCAGGCCGAGGCGGTCGCCGATCTGATTGACGCCGGAAGCGCGGCGGCGGCGCGCGCGGCCCTGCGATCGCTGCAGGGTGAATTTTCCGTACTGGTGCGATCACTCGATGAGGCGATCTCCCAATTGCGCGCTCACATCGAGGCGACGATCGATTTTCCGACCGATGAGATTGACTATCTTGCAGACCGCACGCTCACGGCACGGCTCGCCGCCGTGCGCGAGCAATGCGCAACGCTCCAGGCGAGCGCTGCGCAGGGGCGTTTGCTGACCGAAGGACTCACCGTGGTGATCGCCGGGGCGCCCAATGCCGGGAAGTCGACTTTGCTCAATCGCCTGAGCGGGCACGATGCGGCGATCGTGAGCGAGATCCCGGGCACCACGCGCGATCTGCTGCGCGAACGCATTTTGATCGAGGGCGTTCCTGTGCTGCTGCTGGATACGGCAGGACTGCGCGACAGCAACGATTCGATAGAAACCGAAGGTGTGCGGCGCGCGCGCGCCGCCATGGCGCAGGCCGATCGTGTTCTGTTCCTCGTGGATTCCGCCGTTGATCCGCAGGCCCTGGGCTTTGAGGCCGAACGCGCCCGGCTCCCGGGCCACGTGCCGGTCACGCTGGTCTACAACAAGACCGACTTATTGGCAGAAGGCGTCACGGACGCGCGACCCAGAGAGGGGGTGACTTCGTTGGCTCTGTCCGCGCGAAACGGCACCGGCCTGGAAGAGCTTCGGTCCCATCTGCTCGAAGCCGCAGGCTACCGGCCACAGAACTCCGGCATCCTGTCGGCGAGGCGCCGGCACCTGGAGGCGCTCGCCGCCACGGCGGCGCATCTTGAGGAGGCGGAGGCGCAGTGTCGTGACGCGCACGCCGCCGAGCTGGTTGCCGAAGAGCTGCGCAACGCGCAGCGCGCCTTAGGCGAAATCACCGGCGCGGGCACGGCTGATGAATTGCTGGGCCGAATTTTCGCTTCATTCTGCATCGGAAAATAGTCTGCAGGTTGAGGCGTTGTGAGGCTCGCCAAAGGGCTTCTGGGCTTCTTCCGCACCGAACCGCGAAATCCCGCATCCTCTCGTGGCCCGGGCTCTTGCGGCTCGGGGCGCCAAAAATCAGTGATGAGCGGATGCGACGTAGTGACCGACTACCGCTCCGTCGCAGTGCAGGGCACTGCCTGTGTAACTCGTCGAAGCCTGGGCAACAAAAGTGATGTCGCCTGTTCCGAGCCCACTTGGATCAGCATACATGGTGTTGGTAAATGTGCCTACGTAGTACTGCAAAATACTACTTCCCATTGGCTGCAGAAGCAGGAAAGTCCTTCCAAGGTTAGTGTTTATAAAGGCGTATTGAATCGCAGATCCTCCGGTCACATAGCACGCCACCGACTCGTTTTCTATGACGAGTCGTTTGTTCGCGGGGATGGTTCCAAAACTTACATTGATGGCCCCTGTGCTGGAGCTCTGGCTAAAGGTCGCGCCGAAAGGCTGTCTCGAGGGATCGGGGCGGGCCGCGGCGAGATTGGGCGTGGCATTCCCATCTCCCAACGGACCGGCCTCGGCATCAGGCGGCGCGGCAAGGACAAGACTCGTACCCCCCATGAAGATCAATACGAGAATGGCGCGGGCAATGTCAGTTTTCATCGACCCTGAAGATTTGCATACGGCAGTCATGGCGTTCCCCGTTTTTATTTAATGGCCAAATTGGCCCAACTTTCCCCAGCGTAGGCTCACTACTCGGGCGCGGTCAACTCGCTCCCGAGACCTTTGCCGAAAATCAGGCAATGCCGAACGTGTTCTATAACTTAAGTCAAATAACCCCCAATACTCCCGGCAGAGGATCGTCGAATCGGGAACGGACGTGATCCCGAGGCCGCGTTATTGGCCAGGCCCGGGGGACAGTCCATGCCACTGCGGTATTTGAACGCCCGAGCATGCAGATCAGGGCCTTTTTACGCACAGACTTCGATGTCCCGCGCCCGCATCCACCCCGGTAGAATGCGCGCCATGCGTTACGCGGACCCCTACGATGTGGTCGTGATTGGCGGTGGCCATGCCGGGTGCGAGGCGGCCCTGGCCTCGGCCCGGGCCGGCGCACGCACCCTGTTGCTGACCCAGAGCATCGAACAGCTCGGGGCGATGAGCTGCAATCCGGCCATCGGGGGGATCGGCAAGGGCCATCTGGTGCGCGAGATCGACGCGCTGGGTGGGGCCATGGCACGGGCCGCCGACCGGGCCGGCATCCAGTTCCGCACTCTCAATGCCAGCAAGGGTCCGGCGGTGCGCGCGACACGGGCCCAGGCCGACCGCCAGTTGTATAAACAGGCGATGCGGGAGATGGTCGAGAACCAGCCTCAGCTGACCCTGTTCCAGCAGGAAGTGGCCGACCTCATCATCGACGGAGATACGGTGCGCGGGGTCGTCAGTCTCACGGGCATCCGCTTCGAGGCGCACGCCGTGGTGCTCACGGTCGGCACCTTCCTGGGCGGTCGGATCCACGTCGGATTGGACAGCCATCAGGGGGGACGGGCCGGGGATCCGCCTTCGAATGCGCTGGCCGAAAAACTGCGCGCCAGGATGCCGCGGGTGGGTCGGCTCAAGACCGGTACGCCGCCCCGGATCGACGGGCGGAGCATTGATTATTCGCGCTTGGAACGGCAGTCGAGCGATCATCCGTTACCGGTGTTTTCGTTCCTTGGGCGTTCCGATGAGCACCCCAAACAGGTGGATTGTCACATAACCCACACTAATGAGCGCACCCACGAAATCATCCGCGCGGGCCTGGATCGATCACCCATGTACACCGGCGTCATCGAGGGCACGGGCCCTCGCTACTGCCCCTCGGTGGAAGACAAGGTGCAGCGTTTTTCGGATCGCAGCTCGCACCAGATCTTCATCGAACCCGAGGGCCTTTCCACCCACGAGATCTATCCGAACGGCATTTCCACCAGCCTCCCTTTCGACGTGCAGCAGCAGTTCGTGCGCAGCATCGCCGGGTTCGAGCGGGCGCATATCACGCGACCCGGTTACGCGATCGAGTACGACTATTTTGATCCCCGGGATCTGCATCCGACGCTCCAGACCAAGGCCGTCCACGGCCTTTACTTCGCCGGCCAGATCAACGGCACGACCGGCTACGAGGAGGCCGCCGCCCAGGGGCTGCTCGCGGGGCTCAATGCCGCTCGCGCCGTGCGCGATCGGGCGGGCTGGGTACCGGCTCGGAGCGCCGCCTACCTCGGGGTGCTGGTGGATGACCTGGTGACACAGGGGGCGGCGGAGCCCTACCGGATGTTTACCAGCCGCGCCGAACATCGCCTGCTGCTGAGAGAGGACAACGCGGATGCCCGGCTCACGCCCGTGGGGCGCGAAATGGGCCTCATCGACGATGCGCGCTGGTCATTCTTCGAACGCAAGCGGGGGGTGATCGATCGCGAGCTGACCCGGCTGAACGCCCGGCGCATCCGTCCGGGCGAGGCCTCCCCGGCGTGGTCCGACCGGGTACTGGGCGGGGCGCCGCTCGCGCGCGATGTTTCTGCCATGGAACTGCTGCGGCGGCCGGGCCTTCGCTACGAGGATGTCCTGGAGCTGATCGGTGCGGCCGACCCTGAAGTGCAGGAAGAAATGGCCGACGAGCGCATCAAAGCGCAGCTCAAGCTCGCCCTCGAGGTGCAGGCGCGCTACACCGGTTACATCGAGCGGGCGCAGGATGAAATCGAGCGCGCGCGCCGGAACGAACACACCGCACTGCCCTCCGATCTGGACTATGGAGCGTTGGCCGGGCTGTCGAGCGAAGTCCGGCAGAAGCTCAGCGACATTCGCCCGGCCACGCTCGGCCAGGCCGCGCGCGTGGCCGGCGTGACACCGGCGGCGGTGGCCATATTGCTGGTGCATCTGAAGAAGCGGCGCGCCGTCGCCTAGGGCCGTTGGCGGCGCGCCGGGGTGCGCATTACTGGGCGCTGGCATCCGTGATATGTTGATTTCAGCAAGGCGGCCCCTGCCGCCGGGGTATCGCAAAATGCTCGGTCTTAACTTCAACGTGCTGCCGATCGTGATCCTGGTCGCGCTGCTGGTGTTCGTGTCCAAGGCCTGGCTGACCGTCCCGCAGGGATTTCAGTACACGCTCGAGCGCTTTGGTCGCTTCAAGAAGACCATGGAACCGGGCTTTCACCTGATCACGCCGTTTTTCGAGAGCGTCGGTCGCCGAATGAACATGATGGAGCAGGTGCTCGATGTTCCGCGCCAGGAAGTGATCACCAAGGACAACGCCATGGTGGGCGTGGACGCGGTGCTGTTCTACCAGGTGCAGGATGCGGCCAAGGCGGCCTACGAGGTCGATAACCTGCGCCTCGCGGTGGTGAACCTGACCATGACCAACATCCGCACCGTGGTCGGCGCCATGGATCTGGACGAGACGTTGTCCAAGCGCGATGACATCAACCACCGGCTGCTGCGCGTGGTCGACGATGCGACCATGCCCTGGGGCATCAAGGTCACGCGCATCGAGATCAAGGACATCCAGCCTCCGCAGGACCTGATCGATTCGATGGGCCGTCAGATGAAGGCCGAGCGCGACAAGCGCGCCAACATTCTGGAGGCCGAGGGCTTCCGTCAGGCCGCCATTCTCAAGGCCGAGGGCGAGAAGCAGGCGGCGGTGCTCCAGGCCGAAGGCGGGCGTGAGGCGGCCTTTCGCAACGCCGAGGCGCGCGAGCGGCTGGCCGAGGCCGAAGCGAAGGCGACCACCATGGTTTCCGAGGCCATCTCCAAGGGCAACGTGCAGGCCATCAATTACTTTGTCGCGCAAAAATACGTCGAGGCCGTCAAGGCCTTCGCGACCTCGCCGAACCAGAAGGTGTACTTCATGCCGATGGAACTCGCCGGGCTCGTCTCCTCCCTCGGCGGGGTCGCGGAACTGGCCAAAGATGCATTGAAGCCCCAACCGACCAGCGCGGCTCGATGATCGAGTTCGCTTCCAGTCTGCAGTGGTGGCATTGGTGGATTGCCGCGGCCATGCTCGGCATCATCGAGGCGCTGGTTCCCGGCGCCGTGGCCATATGGTTCGCCGCGGCGGCAGCGGTGATCGGAGCGCTGCTGCTGGTCATCCCGCTCGCCTGGCAACTGCAGCTCGTCCTGTTTGGTGTGCTTTCGATCGGCGCACTGGCGCTGTGGCGATACTGGAAGCGGACGCATCCGGAGACTTCCGAGCTTCCGCGTCTCAACCAGCGCGCCGCGCAATACATAGGCCAGGTGTGCGTGCTCAGCGAAGCCATCGTGCAGGGCAATGGCAGGGCGCGTGTCGGGGACGGCTTCTGGAAGGTGCGCGGCCCGGACCTTCCGATCGGCGCACCCGTGCGTGTCACCGCCGTGGAAGGCACGGTGCTGATCGTCGAGGCTGCCTGAGGGTACGCTGATGCGGTGGCCGCAGCGTCCTGACTCATGAAAAAGGTCCTTCCGGCCATTTTCTTCGGACACGGCAGTCCGATGAATGCGATCGAGACCAACGTCTATACGGAAGCATGGCGAAAAATCGGTGAGCAGGTGGGCAAGCCGCGCGCCGTACTGTCGATCTCGGCTCATTGGTACGTGGAGGCCACCGCCGTCACCGGAGCGGTGCAGCCGCGCACCATCCACGACTTCGGCGGATTTCCGCCGCCTTTATTCCAGGTGCAGTACCCGGCGCCCGGGGACAAGGCACTGTGCGCGCGGGTGCGCGAGCTGCTCTCGCCTGTGCCCGTCACCATGGATGACTCCTGGGGACTTGATCACGGGACCTGGTCGGTCCTGCGGCACGTGTATCCGGAGGCCGACGTGCCGATCGTGCAGCTGAGCATCGATGCCACGGAACCTGCGGCTTTTCACTATGCGCTGGGCCAGGCCCTCGCGCCGCTCCGGAGCGAAGGGATCCTGATCGTCGGCAGCGGAAATATCGTGCACAACCTGCGGATGTACGCCTGGGACCGCGATTCACAGGCGCCGCACGATTGGGCGATTCGATTCGAGCGGCTCGCGCGCGAGATGATCGGCGCCGGAAATCATCAACCGTTGATCCAGTACCCGCACTTAGGGTCCGATGCCGCGCTTTCCATCCCGACGCCGGAGCATTACCTGCCGCTGCTGTACGTGCTGGGAAGTGGGCTAGCGGATGAGCCCGTCACTTTTCCGGTGAGCGGGATCGAGGGCGGGTCAGTCTCGATGCTCAGCGTGCAAGTGGGGTGAGGCGCAGATTACGGCGCGAGGAAACCGATCTTCCTGTGGCTGCCGTCGCAGTAGGGCTTGTTGCCAGAGGCGCCGCACCGGCAAAGTACCGCAAGCGTGGTCCGGTTGACCGTGCGACCGGTGCCACTGACCACTTCCAGCGACCCCGAAACCTTGAGCGGGCCATTCAGCTGCGGTTCGATCGACACCGGACCGTCGCGGACCGCCAGGGGCTTGGACTCGAGCGCGTGCGGTTCGCCCGTGGCGACAAAACCCGCCGCGGCATGGCTCCCGTCGCAATAGGGCTTGCGGTCCGATGCGCCACAGCGGCACAGGGTTGCGCGAAACCCGGCCTCCACGCCCGCGACCCGGAGCGCTCCGTGAAAGGCCAACGGACCGTTCTCGCGCACATGCATGGTGTTGACGATCGGTCCGGCTTCGTTGGCCACGCCATCGAAGCGCTCGTAGGTGATGGCCCCGGAAGGGCAGTTGGCGGCGAGTGCGGCCACCTCATCGGGCGTCGCGCGCTCCGGATGGATCCATTCGCCCTCGACATTGGGCACGAACACATCGGGGCGACCCAAGACACAATTACGGGAGTGCACGCATTTTTCCGCGACGAAGTGAATCGTCACCATCCCGGCACGGACCGATTCTTTTTTTGCGCTCATGGGGACTCCCGCTCTCGGTCAGTGGAGTTTAGCGCGGCCTTCGATTCAATTCATCGCACGGGGCTGAGCCGGTGGTTCTTCAGGTTCCTGATTTTCCGAGGGTTGTGCGCGCGGCATCAGAGCGCTCACGGCCAATCGGCGCTATGCTCCAACCTAAGAATATGGGGGATCCGATGAGCGAGAGTTCCAGCGCTCCGATGTCCAGACGCCGGATGCTGACCATGATCGGTCTGAGCGCCGGAAGCTCGGTGATGTATCAGGCCATGCACAGCCTGGGCCTTGCCGCCGAATCCAATTTTCGCGATCCGGTGCAGCTCGGCGCCGCTCCGAAGGGCGCCTCCGTGCTGGTGCTCGGCGCGGGCATCGCCGGAATGGTGGCCGCTTTTGAGCTGCGCAATGCCGGCTACAAAGTCCAGGTGCTCGAGTACGGGCAGCGGGCCGGCGGGCGCAACTGGACGCTGCGCGGAGGGGATCGCTTTACGGAACTGGGCGGCGCAACGCAACAGGTCCAATTCGATCCGGGTCTCTACATCAACCCCGGTCCCTGGCGGCTTCCCCATCACCACCGCGGAATGCTCAGTTACTGCAAGCGGCTCGGCGTCGCGCTCGAGCCCTTCCTGCAGGTGAACAACAACGCGTACCTGCACAGCAGCAAGGCCTTTGGCGGCAAGCCGCAACGATTCCGCGCCGTCAAGGCCGACTATCAGGGCCACGTCGCCGAACTGCTCGCCAAGGCGACGCACGACGCCGCTTTGGATGCGGAGGTGTCCGCCGAGGATCGGGCGCTGCTGCTGGATTCCCTGCGCTTCTGGGGGGCTCTCAACAAGGACTTCAAGTTTGCCAAGGGTCCCGAAAGCAGCGACCGGCGTGGTTTCGCGCGCGATGCGGGAGGGGGCCTCAGCGCGCGGCCGGAGTTCTCCGAGCCGGTCGGCACCAAAGACATCCTGCATTCCGGACTGTGGGCGGCGCTGCCGATCTGCGAGTGGTACGACATGCAGGCCTCCATGTTCCAGCCGGTGGGCGGCATGGGCAAGGTCGGCGAGGCGTTTGCGCGCGAACTCGGGCCGCTGATTCGCTACAACGCCAAGGTCATCGACATCAGACAGGACGAGCATGGAGTGCGCGCGACCTACGAGGACATGGCGGGCGGATCGGCTCGCCAGAGCGCGCAGGCCGACTGGTGCGTGTGCACGATTCCTCTTTCAATCCTGGGGCAGATTCCGATGAACGTCGGAGCCCCGATGATCCGCGCGATTGCCGCTGTGCCCTATGCCACCTCGGTCAAGGTGGGATTGCAGTTCAAGCGCCGGTTCTGGGAGACCGATGAGCAAATTTACGGCGGAGTGACGTACACGGATCTGCCGATCGGACAGATCAGCTACCCGAGCAGCGGGTATTTCGGTGACGGCAAGGGCGTGCTGCTGGGCGCCTACATCTGGGACATGATCCATTCCATGGAATTCACCTCGATGAGTCCGGCCGAGCGCGTGGCGAAGGCGCTCGAGTACGGCAGCCAGATCCATCCGCAGTACCGCCAGGAATTCGACAACGGCGTGGGCATCGCCTGGCATCGGGTGCCCGGAGCGCTCGGTTGCTTTGGGCTGTGGACGGATGCGACCCGTGCCGAGCACTACGACAACCTGTGCCGGCTCGATGGGCGCATCGTGCTGGCCGGAGAACACGCCTCCTACCTGCCCGCCTGGCAGGAAGGCGCGGTGACCTCGGCACTCGATGCGATAGCCCGGCTCCATCAGCGCGCACTCGCGGCCGGAGCGAGCGCATGAGCGCGCACCACGCGCAGGCCATACGGCGGCACACCACAGTCGGGTTGTGGATTGCGCTGGCGCTGGCCGTTTTCAATCCCGTTTCACGGGCCGATGATGCCGGCATTCTCAACGGCGCCTTTCTGGAAACCACCGACGGGAAGCAGATCTACGAGGCGATCTGCCAGGGTTGCCACATGAGCACGGCGCAGGGGGCGGACGGCGCAGGTCACTATCCGGCGCTGGCAAAGGATCCCACGCTGGCCTCCCGCCAATACATGGCCCTCACGCTGCTGATGGGGCGCCGGAACATGCCCGCGTTCGGGGCCAAGCACGCCATCGGCTTTGGCGGCCCGCCCGCGACCCTCACCGAGGAGCAGATCGCGGCCGTGATCAACTATGTCCGCTCGCATTTCGGCAATCACTACACGGATTTGATCACCGCACAGGAAGTCCGGGCGCTCGATCAGGACGCTCACTAGTGCCGGACGCACCGGAGGAGTGCGCGCTCGTGAAATCTGTCTCGCCGTCCGGGGTGTCGGCGCGCATCGTCCTGCTGCTCGCCGCGGCACTCTTTATTAATTATGTGGATCGCGGAAATCTGTCGACCGCCGCGCCGCTCCTGCAATCCGAACTGCATCTGTCCAACACGCAGATCGGCGTGCTGCTGTCGGCATTCTTCTGGACTCACGCGCCGCTCCAGCTGCTCGCCGGTTGGATGGCCGAGCGCTTCGATGTCCACAAGGTGCTGCCCGCGGGGCTCGCCCTCTGGTCGCTTGCCACGGTTCTGACCGGTGTTGCCGGCAGCTTCCTGGTCTTGCTGGGACTGCGGCTCGTGCTTGGCTTGGCGAGAGCGTTGTTTATCCCTGTCACGCAAAACTTCTGGGACTTCGGGCCACAGAGCATCAGCGCGGCACGGCCAATGGCCTCACTTCGGCTGGCCAGGCGCTCGGCCCGGCTTTCGGTACTCTGATCGGCGGCCTGGTGATGGCGCACTTCGGATGGCGCGTGGTCATGCTCGGATTCGGGGCGCTATCGCTCCTGTGGCTGTGGCCCTGGATCGCCACCACCCGGGGCGCTCCCTCCACGGTTATCGAGGCTGGAGGCGGGTCGGTCCCCAGCTACTCGATGATCTTGCGCCGGCGCGCGGCGCGCGGCTGCTGCTTGGGGCATTTCTGCACTAACTACACTCTCTACTTCGTACTGGGCTGGTTGCCGTTGTTCCTGGTGAAATCTCGCGGCTTTTCGCTCACGGACATGGCGAAGATTGGCGCCGCCGTGTATAGCCTGTATGCATTCAGTTGCATCGTCGCCGGCTGGGCCTCCGACCGTTGGCTGCGCGCCGGTCGGTCAACCAATTTCGCGCGCAAATCCTTCATGGTCACCGGCACGCTGGGCACCGCAACGTGCCTGCTGCTGACCTCCCATGCCACTCCGGGGATGACCATCGTCTGGTTGCTGTGCATGGCGCTTTTTCTCGGTGTGTACACCCCGATGCTCTTTACGATTCCTCAGGTGCTCGCCGGCCCACGGGCCGCCGGACAATGGGTGGGCCTGCAGAATTTCTTCGGAAATCTGGCCGGAATTTCCGGGCCGATCCTCACCGGCGTGATCGTCGATCACACCGGTCAATTCAGCTATGCATTTATGGTCGCTGCCGCCATATCGACGACGGCCGCGCTGGCCTTCGGGGTGATCGTCCCCCGGATCGAAACCCTGGATTGGTCGATAAGTCCGGGCGTCGACGCGATAGCCGATCCCGCGCGCGCTTAGTGCGCCAGCAGGCGTTGCGCCGCCCAACGAGCATCGCGGGCCCGTTGCGGTCCGTCTTGTTCAGCGGCGGCAATGGCACCGTCGAACAATGCCACCAGCGCGCCGCCAAGACGCTCGGGATCGGCCGCGCCGGCGGCGCGCGCCCAATCGGTCAGTCGCCCGATGAGCCATTCGCGCTGCGCGACCGCCAGCTGCCGTGCCGGATGGCGGCGGTCACTGATCTCCCCGACCAGATGCTGGACCGGACATCCGCGAAAACCGGACTGGGTGGTCCACTCGACCACGAAATCGAAAAAGCGCACCGCCCGTTCCTCGCGAGGGAAGCTGTCCACGTAGGCATCGATGGAAGCGCGCGCCGCTTCGATGCGCCGCTCGACATACGCGGCGACGAGCTGGTCCTTGCAACCGAAGTGGGAATACAGCGAGGCCTTGGCGGCGTCGGCCTCGATCAAGATCCGGTCAATGCCCACCGCCCGGACCCCCTGCTCGTAGAAGAGCCGGTCCGCGGCCTCAAGCAGGCGATCTCGCACCGCAGGACGTGCGTCTTTGGGTTCTTTTGCCATGGGATCCGACCATAGAGACAAGTCGGTCTATAGTCAATTCAACGACAGAGAATCCTGCCTGCGGTTTCGAGCCTGCATTTTTCGGCACGGCTCTTTGCTAAGCGTGGCTTTTCGCGATCTCGGCGGACATCGGGCGGCCCCCATCGATCCAGAACCAGAGCACTCCGCTGACGATCGCAAACACGGTCCCGGTGAGAAAGGCGGCAGTCCAGGCGTGGTGGGCCGACAGCACCGCGACCAGTGGTGTGCCGACTACGCCGCCGAGATTGCCGCCGGTGCCCACCACACCCCAGGCGGTCATCGTATGTTCGCGCGCGACCGCCGTGGTCGCCGCGGAGTAGGCGGCTTCGGTAATTTCGATCCCAGCGAAGGCGAGCGACAACGCGGCGACGGCAAGGTAGGGGTTGGTCGATTCGACTCCGACGAACAGCAACAGTCCGGCCAACGGGAGCGTGACCACCGGCACGGCGCGGTAGCCGATGCCCAGGCCGTAGCGCACGGCCAGAGAATCGGACAGCTTCCCGCCGATTCCAGCCCCCACCCCGGCGGCGATGAAAGGCAGGCTCCCCAGCCATCCGCTTTCCAGAATCGACAAGTGCCGTTCCTGCACCAGGTACAGGAAGCACCAGGTGCTCAGCAGATAGAACACGTAATTCATGGTCGTGTACGAAATGGCGAGCAGCAGGATGTCCTTGTTTCCCAGCACCCGCAGCAAGTCGCGCCGGTTGATGCCCGCGTCCGCGTGTCCCGTGGCGTTTGCCTCGAGTTCGGCGAGTTCGGCCGCGGACACTCGCGGGTGTTGCGATGGACTGTCGCGACCGTACCAGTTCCACAGCGCCACCAGCGCAATCGTTGGCACGGCGGTCCACAGCAGCGCATTTTTCCAACCGTAGGATTGCATCAGCACCGCGATCAGCGGTGTCGCCGCCGCGGATCCGAAATCCAGACCCGCCGTCTGCAAGCCGTTGGGAAATCCCCAGTGGCCCACCGGAAACCAGGTTTCGAAAACACCCGGTCGAGATCGGAAACAGCGGCGCGTGCGCGAGGCCCAGCATGATGCGCGAGACCAGCAACGCGATCAGCATCGCCGATCCCGTCAACCACAGCGGAACGAGCGGTGTGGCCATCGCCGCGCAGAACCCGACCAGTCCCGTGACCACCAGCGCCTTGCGCGCACCCAGCCACTCGCCGAATATTCCGCCGGGCAGCTGAAACACCGTGTAGACGATCAAGTACGCGGTGAACAGCCACCCCAGCTCGACCTGCGTGATGCCCAGTTCCGGCATCATCTGCACCGCGGTCACGCTGAAACTGGTGCGCTTCAGGTACAGATCGAAGGCAAAGGCGAACATGTAGCCGAAGATGAGCCACCGCACCCGCAGGCGCGATGCGCGCAGCGGTCTGACAAGAGCACCTTGGGGGTAATCATTTGCGCCAGAACGTCGGTGTAAACAGGATCAGCACCGTGAAGATTTCCACGCGCCCTAGAAACATCGCCGCCGTGCACATCCAGAGCTGGAAGTCGCTGAGCGTGCCGTAAGTGGTGCCAGGCCCGACGACGTTCAGTCCGGGACCGGCGTTATTCATGCTGGCGATGATTGCGCTTACCGATGAGGTGAAATCAAGTCCGGACATGAGCAGCGCAAAAGTCAGCACCACGCTGGTGATGAAATACAGAAAGATGAACGCCAGCACCGAGAACACGACGCGGTTGGACACCAGCTGGCCGGCGATTTTCAGCGGCGCGACCGCCTGGGGATGCACCAGCGCGAACATCTCGCGGAGCGATTGCTTGACCAGCACCAATACGCGGAACACCTTGATGCCCCCGCCGGTCGATCCGCTGCTCGCGCACACGCAGCTCAAGAACAGCATCCACATCGGCGCGAACACGGGCCACTGGCCATAGTTGGTGCTGACCAGCCCGCAACTTGTGGCGATCGATACCAGGTTGAAGCTCACGAACCGGAACGCGGTGGCGAAGTCCGGATAGACGTTGTGGACCCACACGTGAATGCTGACGCCCACGCAACTCAATCCGATCCACACCAGGGGCCACTTCGCTTCCGGATCGCGCTTGTAGGTGGCGGGCTCTCCCTTTCGCAACGCCAGAAAATGCGTGGCGAAGTTCATGGCGGCGATGAGCATGAACACCATCAGCACCGCCTCGATGAGCGGTGAGTTGAAATAACCGATGCTCGCGTCGTGGGTGGAAAAGCCACCGAGAGAAAGCGCCGCAAAAGCGTGGCAGATCGCATCGAACCAGTTCATGCCGGCCGCGCGCAGCGCCACGGCGCACACGGCGGTGAGTCCTGCATAGACAAACCACAGCAATTGGGCGGTCTGGGCAATGCGCGGCGTGAGCTTGGCTTCCTTGACCGGGCCTGGGGTCTCGGAGCGGTACATCTCCATGCCACCGATTCCCAGCAGCGGCAGGATCGCGACCGCCATGACGATGATGCCCATGCCGCCCAGCCAGCTTAGGGAAGCGCGCCACATGTTGACGGCGTGCGGCAGGTGTCCAGTCCCGCGAGCACCGTCGAGCCGGTCGTCGACAGGCCCGACATGCTCTCGAAGAAAGCGTGCGTGAACGACAGGTCGGGCAACAGCATCAGCAACGGCACGGTGGCCACCGCAGTCAGCACCAGCCAGGTGAGCGTCACGAGCAGGTAGGCATCGCGCGGCTTGAGGTCGGTGCGAAAGCGCAGCGTCAACCGACGAACGATCAGTCCGCCCGCCAGGCTGAGCAGCGCGCCGGCCAGGAACGGGGTGATCGCGCTCTCGTGGAAGTACAGCGCGGTGAGCATCGGCAGCACGTAGAGTGCCGAAAACAGCACCAGCACCGAGCCGAGTAAGTGAACGACGCCAAAGAGCGAACGCATCGTCCCTACTTACTCAGTGCTCGCCCTGGAGGAGACGCGCGACGGCATCGACGTGCCGCCGGTCGGCGAGAAACACGATCAGGTGATCCTCGGCCTGGATGCGCGTGTCGCGGTGAGCCATGATGACCTGCTCGCCGCGCGCGATCGCCACGATGCTGGCGCCCTGGGGCAGCTCCACCTCGTTGATGTCGCGCCCGATCACCCGCGAGCGATCCGCGGTGCCGTGCACCACCACCTCGATCGCCTCGGCGACATCGCGCCGGAGCGAATGCACGCGCACCACATCGCCGCGCCGCACGTGCGCCAGGAGCGAGCCGATGGTGATGGTCTGGGGCGAGATCACCACATCGATGCTGCGGTTGTCCATCAGCTCGCCGTAGGAGGCGCGGTTGACCAGCGCCATGACGCGGCGCGCGCCCAGGCGCTTGGCGAGCATCGCGGCCATGACGTTGGCCTCATCCGCGTTGGTGAGCGCCGCGAACACATCGGCGCTGTCGATGTTCTCCTCGATCAGCAACTCCTCATCGGCCGCATCGCCCATGCAGCACGATGGTGTTCTGCAGGATCTCGGAAGCCTTCCGGGCGCGGCGCGGGTCACGCTCGATGAGCTTGATCTGGTGGGTCTGCTCGAGCGTGCGCGCGAGCCGCAAGCCGATGTTGCCCCCGCCCGCGATCACCAGCCGGCGCACGGCCGGCTCGCGTCGCCGCAGCTCCGCGAGCATCTTCTTCAAGTCATCGCGCGCGGCGACGAAGAAAATCTCATCGTTCTCGGCGATCACCGTGTCCCCGTCGATGGCGATCAGGCGCGCGTCGCGGTACACCGCGGCCACCCGCACATCGCTCCCCGGAAGATGCTCGCGGAGCATGCGCAGGGGCTTGCCCACCAGCAGGCCATCGCCCCGCGCCCGCACGCTGGCCAGCTGCACCCGGCCGTCGGCGAAATCCACCACCTGCAGGGCGCCGGGGTTGGAGAGCAGGTGCACGATGTAATCGGTGACCAGCTCCTCGGGACTGATCCAGACATCGACCGCGAGCGCCCCTTCGGCGAACAGCACCGAACGGCTGGTGTATTCGGCGGCGCGGATGCGGGCGATGCGGGTCGGGGTGCGATACAGGAGCTGCGCGATCTGACAGGCGACGATGTTCACCTCATCGCTGTTGGTCAGGGCGATCAGGATGTCGGTATCGGCGATGCCGGCGGCCTCCAGAACCGAAGGATAGGAAGCGTTGCCGGCCACCGCGCGCACGTCGATGCGATCCTGCAGTTCGCGCAGCGCCGGCTCGTTGATGTCGACGACCGTGACCTCGTTGGCCGGCTCGCGCGCCAGGCTGTAGGCGGCGCTGCGGCCGACCTGGCCGACCCCGAGAATCAGTATCTTCATGATTGCCCCGTTACACAGTCTCGAGCCGGGCGACGCTGATCATCAGCCACTTGGCGCCCTGCTGCTCAAAATTGACATGCACGCGCGCGTGTGGACCTTGGCCTTCGAGGTTGAGTACGACCCCCTCGCCGAATTTACCATGACGCACGCGCGCACCGAGCCGTATGCCTCCCATCGCCAGCTTCGGCGGGCTCGTGGAACAACCGCCCGCGGTTTGCGCCCTCGGGGCGGCGGCCGGCATCGAGCGAGCCATGGTCACGGGCCGCGGCCAGCTGGATGCGCGGACGCACCTCATCGAGGAGCGCGGGCGGGATTTCCTGGATAAAACGCGAGGCCACGTTGTAGCTGTCCACGCCGTGCAGGCGTCGCTGCTCGGCGTAGCACAGGTACAGCTGGCGCATCGCGCGGGTGACTCCGACATAGCACAGGCGGCGCTCTTCCTCGAGGCTGGCCAGATCCGTGATCGAGCGCTGGTGGGGAAACAGGCCATCTTCCATGCCGCACAGGAACACGACCGGGAACTCCAGCCCCTTGGCGGTGTGCAAGGTCATCATCTGCACGCAGTCGTCCCACTCGTTGCCCTGGGTCTCGCCCGATTCCAGCACCGCGTGCGCCAGAAAGCTCTGGAGCGGCGGCAGGTCATCGGCTTCGGGCTCGTAGCCGCGCGCCGCGCTGACCAGCTCGCCTAAGTTCTCGATGCGCGCCTCTCCGCGGTCGGCCTTGTCCTTGCGATGATGCTCGATGAGCCCGCTGTTGTTGATGACGTGGTCCACCTGCTCGTAGAGCGCCAGCCCGTCGATGTCCTTGGCCAGCCGCTCGATCAGCCCCAGGAACCCGGCGAGTGCGGCCGCGCCGCGCGCACCGGCCTGCGGATCGCTCAGCAATGGCGCCGGCGGCGCGCCACAGCGAGCTGCCCGCGCCCTTGGCGCTCTCGCGCAGCAGATCGAGCGTGCGAGCGCCGATGCCGCGCACCGGGAGATTGACCACCCGTTCGAACGAGGCGTCATCGTCGCGATTGGCGATCAGACGAAGATACGCGAGCGCGTCCTTGATTTCGGCGCGCTCGAAAAACCGCAGGCCCCCGTAGACCTTGTAGGGCAGGCGGGCCTGGATCAGCGCCTCCTCGAACACCCGTGACTGCGCGTTGGAGCGATACAGGATCGCGCATTCGCGCCGCAGGCCCCCGCCCGCCAGCCACTGCTGGATGCGCCCGAGCACGAAATCGGCCTCGTCGCGCTCGTTGTAGGCGCAATAGAGGTGCACCGGTTCGCCGCGCGCGCCGCTGGTCCAAAGCTCCTTGCCCAGGCGCTCGGAGTTGTTGGCGATCAGCGCGTTCGCGGCCTCGAGGATCGCGGCGCTCGAGCGGTAGTTCTGCTCGAGCTTGTAGAACTGCGCCTGCGGAAAATCGCTGCGGAATTTCTGCAGGTTCTCGATCTTCGCGTCCGCGCCATCGGTAGATCGACTGGTCATCATCGCCGACCACGAACGGGTAGCCGCTGCTTCCGACCAGGAGCCGCACCCACTGGTACTGGATTGAGTTGGTGTCCTGGAACTCATCGACCAGCACGTGCCGGAAACGCGCGCGGTAATGGCGGAGCAGCTCGGCGTTGTCTCGCCACAGCTCGAACGCGCGCAGCAGCAGCTCGGCGAAATCCACAGCGCCGGTGCGCGCGCACGCCTGCTCGTACTCGGCATAGAGCCTGAGCAAAGTACGTTCGGTCGGATCGCCCCCTTCCTTGAGCTGCCCCGGACGCCGGCCCTCGTCCTTGTGCTTGTTGATGTAGTACTGCACTTCGCGCGGCACGAAGCGCGCTTCGTCGAGCTCGAGCGCCTTGACGACCTTCTTGATCAGGCGCAGCTGGTCCTCGCTGTCGAGAATCTGGAAGCCCTGCGGAAGCCCGGCCTCGCGCCAGTGCAATCGCAGCAGACGGTGCGCCAGGCCGTGGAAGGTGCCCAGCCACAGCGCGCCTCCGGAACTGCCGAGCAGTGCCTCGACGCGTGCGCGCATCTCGGCCGCGGCCTTGTTGGTGAAGGTGACGGCCAGGATCCCATGGGCCGTCGCACCCTCGGCCTGGATCAGCCAGGCGATGCGATGGATCAGGACGCGGGTCTTGCCGCTCCCGGCGCCGGCCAGCACCAGGGTCGCCCCGAGCGGGGCCGTGACCGCGGCGCGCTGGGCGTCGTTGAGGGGACTGAGGATGGGCGAGACGTCCATGACGGCCTGCGAACGATCGGGCGCAAATTCTACCCCGCCCCGGGAGTCCGGCGCGGCCGCGATGGGTCCCATTACCAGCTGTTTCGCAGTTCGCGCAGGGCCAGGAACACCTCACGCGGGGTGGGGCGCGGCGCCAGCGCGGGAACGCGCTCGCGCAGGGTCTCGATGAGGCCCGGCTCGCTGAGCCGGAAGAAGGAATTGAAGCCCAGCTCCTGGCCTAAGGTCAGCACCGGCTGATCCTCGGGCCGTACGTTCTCCGAGCGGTTGAGCCATTCGGAGGCGGCCTGGTTGCCGGCCTCGACATGGCGCGTAAAGCGAAGGTTGTTGAGCAGGTAGTCATGGCCGGGGAAGATGCGCGTGCTGTTCGGCAGGCGCGCGAGTTGCTGGACGCAGGTTTCGTACAACCTCTCCGGATCTCCGCCGCCGCGACAGTTGCCGACGCCGGCGTTGAAGAGTGTGTCGCCCGAGAACAGCGCCGGGCCCTCGGCGTGCGCCAGCAGGCACACGTGACTTAAGGTATGCCCGGGCGTATCGAGACTTTCCAGCTCAACGCTCCGGCCCACGCGAATTACATCACCGGCCGCCAGGCCCCGATCGACCCCGCCGATGCGGGCGGCCGCGCGCGCGTGCGCCAAGCACCTTCGCTCCGGTCGACTGCACCAGGCCCGCATTGCCGGCGGTGTGATCCTCGTGTTCGTGGGTGTTGACGATCTGCGTGATGGTCCAGTTGCGTTGCTTGGCACGCTCAAGGCAGGCACGCCAGTCGAGAGGATCGATGGCCAGTGCCTCGCCCGTTTCGCCGCAGGCCACCAGGTAATGGTAGTTGCGAAGTTCATTGGCCGCCCAGATGCGTTCGACAATCATGGTTCGGTAATCCCGCTGAAGTGAGTTGAGCTGCGAGTGGCCATTACATATGAGTCGTCGGCAGGTAATGATCCACGAGCAGAGCCAGGAACAGCCACATCAGGTAGCTGATCGAGAACCGGAATACCCGCATCGGCAGGTCATCGCGCCGGGTGACCTTCAGTGCGATCGTGTGCGCCAGGAAGCGCCCGTTGAGCAGGAGCGCGGCCACGAGGTAAATCAGTCCGCTCATGCCGGTCAGGTACGGCAGCAGCGTGACCAGGCACAGGATCAGCGTGTAGAGCATCACGTGCAGCCGTGTGAACTCGACCCCGTGCGTCACCGGGAGCATTGGAATCTCGACCTTGGCGTAATCATTGCGCCGGGCGATCGCCAGGGCCCAGAAGTGCGGGGGCGTCCAGGCGAAGATGATCAGGAACAGCAGCAGGGCGTGCGGATCAATCGTGTTGGTCACCGCCGCCCAGCCGAGCACCGGCGGGGCCGCCCCGGCGGCCCCGCCGATCACGATGTTCTGGGGCGTCGCGCGCTTGAGCCATACGGTGTAGACCACCGCGTAGCCGATCAGCGAGGCGAAGGTGAGGGCGGCGGTCAGCGGGTTGACCAGCAGGAGCAACAGCAGCATCGAGGCGACCGCCAGGACGGCGGCAAAGACCAACGCCTGGCGGTAGTTCAGGGCCCCGGTCGGGAGCGGTCGGCCCCGGGTGCGCGCCATGCGGGCGTCGATTTGCCGGTCGAGCACGTGATTGAGGGTGGCCGCGGAGCCGGCCGCCAGCGCGATGCCGAGGTTCCCGAACACCAGCGCCTGAAGCGGGGGAAGTCCCGGCGTCGAAAGGAGGGTA
The DNA here is from genome assembly GCA_963795685.1 of uncultured Gammaproteobacteria bacterium. Lineage (GTDB taxonomy): Bacteria > Pseudomonadota > Gammaproteobacteria > Steroidobacterales > Steroidobacteraceae > FEN-1191. The sequence continues at coordinate 204,523 of CAWCJE010000005.1, read as the reverse complement.
CCGACGATAGCGGTGAGCACGATCAGCGCGACGACGCGCGGCTTGGTCAGTGCCAGGTAGTCCCGCCAATGGGCCTTGTGCACCGCGGGCACGGCCCCGGCCGCGGCACCCAACGGGGCGCTCAAGAGGGCTTCCAGGCCGGCCGGACCGACCGGATCAGAGCGACGACCGCCAGCAACAGCACGGCGGCCCCGGCGTTGTGAGCCGTGGCGAGCCAGAGCGGAAAGCCGCGAAGCACCATGCTGATCCCGATCGCCAGCTGCAGGGCCAGGGCCACCAGCACCGCGCACGGCGGCCCGGCGGGCGAAGTCATCGCTGCGCGAACGCAGCACCCGGGTCGCCGCCAGCACCAACAGAACCGTGGCGCACAGGGCTCCGAGCCGGTGCGCAAAATGGATCCCGACCGCCCCGCGCATGGCCGGCCACCATTGGCCCTGGCAGGTCGGAAAGTCCGGGCAGGCGGTGGCCGCGTAGTGACTGCTGGTCCAGCCGCCCAGTGCCAGTTGCACGATGAGGGCGGCGAGTCCGAGCCAGGCGAGCTGGCGCGTTCGGGGCAGGCTCGATCCCAGAAACGGCGTGCTCCCGCGCCAGGCGGTGGCCTGTCTCCGGCCGATCGTCAGCACCAGCCACCACAGCAGCGCCAGAGTGCTCAGGCCGAACAGCAAATGGGCCGTGACGATGGCGGGCTCGAGCTGCCGGGTGACCGTGAACATGCCAAATATTCCCTGCGTCACGACCAGCAGCAAAAGGCCCACGGCGTAGACCGGGGATACGATCTTTTGCTGCCTATATTGTATCGCTAATGCGGCAATAATTAGAATTAGAATGCCGAGTGTAGCTGCGGCGTAACGATGAACCATCTCCTTCCAGGCCTTGCCGACCTCGATGGTTTGGGTGTCGGCGGTGGCTCCGGCCGGAGAAATATGGCCGTAGCAACCGGGCCAATCCGGGCAGCTCAGGCCCGCGGCCGAAAGCCTGCACGTAGGCTCCAAGGACCACCACCAGCAGGCACAGCAAGAAGGCCGTGACCGCGAGCGGACGTATGAGGGCGGCACGGGGCATCGTCTAGCCGATATGCGAAAGCTCGAGGAGGTTTTTGAGGTCTTCGCGCAGACCCTTCGGGTCCTGGCGCACATCGTATCGCATCATCAGATTGCCCAAGGGATCGACGATAAAGATCGAGTGCCCGAGGGGCAGCGGAAGCGCCGCCAGGACTGCCACCACGGCAGGTTCCGGCAGTTGCGCTACGGTCAGGCCCCGGTGTTGCTCGGCCAGATAACGGCGGTCGCAACAGCCTTCCCCGGCCAGCAAGACCCGCTGGACCCGGGGGGTGAGTTTGCCTAAGGAGAGCCAGGTCTGACGGGCATAGGTGAGCGCGTTACGGCAGTCCTCATCGCACCCCGATTCCCCGCCGCCCACCACCAGCAGTGACCACTTGCCCGCCAGGGCGTTGGCCGAAGCGGTGCCCACCGCCAACCCGGGCAACCGAACCGGCGGCTCGATCAGCGCGCCATGGTTGGTGCGCAGGGCCGGGCGCCAGTGCGAGCCGTAGTACATCCAGAACGCCAGGACGAGGGGGGTCGCAAAGACCAGCAGGAGCCACAGGAGGGGGCGCCCGTTCCTTGCGGTCACCGCCGGCACTCCATGTTCATGAACAGATAGAGGAACAGGCTCAGCGCCCCCAATCCCCACCACTGCACGGCGTAGGCAACATGCCGTTCGGGCGGAAATCCGACGTTCGCATCCTGCCAATCCCGCACATAGCCCTGGCCCTCGCCGGGGGCCAACAGCAGCTGGCGCGCTTCCAGAGTCTGACCCAGGGCCAGGGACAGCTGCGCCATGCTCGGAAAGCTGGTGCGCTTGGGCCAGCGGGGGTCGGTGCCCGGAGGCGCCCTTCCGGAAGCGAGTCCCGCGACCGGCAGTGTATCGAGGCGACCGCCGATGTTCTGATCGCCCGCCTCGGCCATGCTCAGGTCGGGCAGCACGTCCCGGCGATCGTCGGGCAGCGGGATCCAGCCGCGATTGACCAGCAGCAATCGCCCGTCGTCGAGCCGGAAAGGCGTGAGCACCTGGTATCCGGCCCGGCCCCCGTGAATCATGTTGTCGAGCAGGAACTGATGGTTCGCCTCGTAGTGCCCGTGCACCCGCAGCTGGGTGTAGCGCGGCAGGTCGCCCGTCGATCGGCGGCCCAGCTCGGAGCTGAAGTCCGAAGAGCCCGCGAGGAAGGCCGCGGCGAGTTCGCGCTTTTCCTCGGCGCGATGCCACTGCCAGCGCCCGAGCTGCGCGAACAGCAACACGACGACAAGCACCAGAATGCTCATCCACCAGCTGGCCACCAGGCGACAGTCGCCGAATTCCACTCGCAGCACGGCAGCGCGCTCCAGCCCAGAAATTACGGGGCAGGCATTGTGCCGCCGGGTACGCGCGGAGTACAGGCGCGGGGGCCTATAATCTCGGGCCATATTGGGCTTGAACACGACCCGAACATCGACGCAAAGGAAGTCAACGGATGGAGCCGATCAAACTGCTGGTCATTCTGGTCCTCGCGGCCACCGTCGTGAGCCTCGGGGTGGCGCTCTTCCAGCTGGCCAAGGGCGGTGACGGCAGCTCCAGCAAGCTGCTGCGTTCGCTCACGGTGAGGATCGTCCTGTCGGTGGCGTTGTTTGTCCTGCTGATGATCGCCTGGCGCCTGGGGCTGATCAAACCGCACGGCGTCGCCAACTGAAGGAGCATTCGCGCTCGACGGGGCTCCTGGCCGCGATCCTGGGGGCCGCCGGATTTTCCATCAAGGCGATCTTCGTCAAGGCGGCGTTCCGTTATGGCGTGGACGCCGAAACGCTCCTTGCGCTGCGCATGCTCTATTCCCTGCCGCTGTTTTTATTGATGGGCCTGGCGGCCACGCGCAGTGCCGCAGCGCCGATCAGTGCCGCCGACTGGCGCGCCCTGGCGCTGCTCGGCGTGCTGGGCTACTACACGGCCAGCTATCTGGATTTTCTCGGACTTAAGTACATCTCGGCGGCCCTCGAGCGCGTCATCCTGTTCACCTACCCGACCATGGTGGTGCTCTTTACGGCGTGGCGGGAGCGCACCGCGCCGACGCGCTCGACCTGGAGCGCGTTGTTGCTCTGCTATGCCGGTGTCGCCCTGGTCGCCGCGCACGATGTGCGAGCGGGCGGTCGCGGGATCGTGATCGGGAGCGTCTTGGTATTCGCCAGCGCCGTGAGTTACGCCTTTTATTTGCTGCGCGCCGGCCCTTTGCTGGTGCGGCTCGGTCCGGCGAGAGTCGCCGCCTGGGGAACCACGATCGCGTGCTTGCTGGCGCTGACGCAGTTTGCGGTACTGCGGCCGATCGCCACGATTGTCGCTCAGCCCTGGCAGGTGCAGACGCTGAGCGCTGGCGATGGCGGTGTTCTCGACGGTCCTGCCGGTCTGGTTCGTGACCGTGGCGATGCGCCAGCTCGGAGCCGGGCCCACCGCCATGATCGGTTCGCTCGGCCCCGTGATCACGCTGCTTCTGGCCTGGCCCCTGCTCGGTGAAGCGCTCGGCGCCCTGCAGCTGCTGGGTGCCGCGTTGGTCATTTACGGCGTGCGGATCGTGGCGAGGACCAGTGCGGAGTCGAGCAGCGCGCGTGGACCGCCGCGGGCGACAGCGCAGTGAGGCCCATCGTTGGCGCGGGCAGGCCCGCGCGCCAAATATTTTAGCGGCCTGCCCTGGGGCTTAAGGCAGCGAGAGCTGACGCGCGAAGTAGGTGAATTCGCGCGCGGTCATCGCCGATTTCTCCTCCAGCGTCGCACCGGCCCCGTGACCGCCTTCGATGACTTCGTAATACAGGTAGGGCAGGCCCATCGCCGAGAGCTTGGCGGCGAACTTGCGCGCATGCTGCGGGCCCTACGCGATCATCCTTGGTCGTGGTCCACACCAGGGGCAAGGGGTAGTGCACGCCGGACTTGAGGTTCTGATACGGCGATATCGAGGCCAGGAAAGCGCGCTCTTCGGGCACGGACACGCTTCCGTATTCGCCGACCCAGGAAGCGCCGGCGGCAATCTGCTCGTAGCGCATCATGTCGAGCAACGGAACTTCGATATCGACCGCGCCCCACATCTCCGGATGCTGATTGAACTCAACGCCCATCAGCAACCCGCCATTGGACCCGCCCCGGATGCCGAGGCGGGCCGAACTGGTATAGCCCTTGGCGATCAGATCCCGGGCGACGGCGGCGAAGTCATCGTAGATGCGCTGGCGCTGAGTCTTCAGGCCCGCTTCGTGCCAGGCCGGGCCGAACTCGCCGCCGCCGCGGATGTTGGCCAGCACGAAGGCGCCGCCACGCTCCAGCCACAACTTGCCGTTGGTTGCCGAGTAGTAAGGCGTCTCCGAAACCTGAAAGCCGCCATAAGCGGTCATGATCGTGGGCGTACTGCCGTCGAGCTTGATGTCATTCCGGTGCACCACGAAATAGGGCACCTGGGTGCCGTCCCGCGAAGTCGCTTCGAGTTGCTCGATCTTGAGCCCCGAGGCATCGAATTTCGCGGGCAGCGTTTTCACGACGGCCAGTTCACGGCCCTTGAGGTCCGCGAGCCACAGGCTTGAGGGCATCAGAAACCCCGTGACGCTCAGGAAAGCCTGGTTGCTGTGCAGATCGGTGTCGACGATTTCGACGGTGGCGTTATCGGCCAGCGCCAATGCTCGGTGCGACCAGCCGCCGGATTTCTCCGGCGCGTACACGTAGGCACGGCCCTTGACGTTATCCAGTTCGGTGACCAGAAGGAAATCGCGCGTCGCTGCCGCCTCGGCGAACGATTTGCGCGCGCTGGGTGAGTACACCAGGGTCGCGCGCAGGTGCTCCGGCGTGGCCAGCGCATTGCTCAGATCGATCGCCACCAGCGCGCCCTGTGGCATCAACGCGCCCTCGGCGGGTTTCCAATCTTCGCGCAGCTCGACAATCAAGCGGCCCGCGACCAGTCCGGTGATGGCGGCCTTGCGCGGCAACGCCAGTTTCTTAAGACCCTTGGGCGTCAACAGATGGATTTCGGACTCGAAGAAGGTGACATCGCGCAAGACACCTAAGGCCTGATGGCCCTCGCCGTCATGAAAGGCAATCGGGCTGACACCGACATCGTTCTTGGTGCCGCGGAACAATTCCGTCGCGGCACTCAGTGGCTGGCCGCGCGCCAAGCGCTTGACGATGTACGGGTAGCCTGAACTGGTCAGCTCGCCGGGCGCCCATTCCCGGCTTACCAGCAGTGAATTCTCATTTTCCCAGACGGAGGTCTGCTTTCCCTTCGGCAATGAAAATCCACCGCTGACGAATTTCGAGGAGCGCAGATCAAACTCGCGGTCGGTCGAGGCATCTTCACCGCCGTCCGACAGCGAGACTATGCACAAGCGCTCGGCCGGTTCCGCGCAGCTCGCGCCAGCCCAGAACCAGTTGCCCTTCTCCGCGACCGAGAGGGCATCGAGATCCAGCACCGGTGTCCACGCGGTATTGGGCCGGCGATAATCGGGCAACGTGGTTCGTCGCCACAGGCCGTGCGCGTGGCTGGCGTCCTGCCAGAAATTGTAGATCTGCCCACCCAGACTGCTCGGCTGCGGAATGCGATCCTGGGCCTGCGCGATCGTCAGTGCGTCCTTGTACATCGGCGCATAGTGCGCATCGTGCTCGAGCACGGCCGCGGTTTTGGCGTTTTCTGCACGCACCCAGTCCATGGCGCGCGGGCTGTCCACCTGTTCGAGCCACAGATACGGATCCTCTGCCGCCGGTGCGCTCGCGCCGGTGTCCTCGGTGGCCGCGCCCAGGCACGGAATCAATACACCGCAGATCAATGCAGACAGTACGGGCACGGTACGCATGGCTTGCACTCTCGATGGGGAAGTGTCGGTTCGACAAATTCATTCTATTGCGCTGTGCCGTCGTGGCCAATCCCCCCGCAGCGTTGCCCCACCCGGGACCCTTGGTTATGATCGAGTGAAATAACTCCAAGGACCGCCGAACGGCCATGAAATTCCTCAAATTGATCGCGCTTCTGCCTGCGGCGGTGCTGGCCTCGGGCGCAACCTACGGCGGCGAGCCGGCGGCCGACGCCGATGCGCTGGTGACCGAATTCGTTTACCAGAGTCTGGCGCTCTCCCCGGTGGCCGCCTCCGCCGCGGGCTATCACGTGCACGAGTCGGTGCGTCTGGATGCGGCCTGGGACGATTACAGCGCGGCCGGCCTCGAGAAGCTGCGCAAGTTCAACCGCCAGCTGCTGCATCGCCTCGACGCGTTAAAGCGCGCGCGTCTCGATGTCGAGCGCCAGGCCGATCTGGATGTTATTCGCGACGCGACCAACCTGAAGCTCCTCGAACTCGATCGTATCCAGGACTTCCGCCACAACCCGACCCAATACGTGGAATTGATCGGCAACGGTCTGTACACGCCCTTTGTACTGAATTACGCGCCGCCCGAAGTGCGCTTCCAGGATCTGATTGGCCGGCTGCGGGGATTGCCGGCGCTGGTGGAACAGGCCAAGACCAATTTGGTCGATGCCCCAGAGGTCTGGAACCGGGTCGCGCGCGAGGAGAACGAGGGCAACATCGAACTGATCGACAAGACGCTGCGCGAACAAACACCCGCCACGCTCCGTGCGGCCTACACGGCCGCGGCCACTCCGGCCCTGCAATCACTGCGCGAGCTGAGCAGCCATCTGGCGACGACGCTGGCGCTTAAGACCAGCGACTGGCGGCTTGGCAAGTCGAACTACAATCAGAAGTGCCGATATACGCTGCACACGGGACTCAGCCCGGCGCAGTTACTGGCCGCCGCCGAAAAGGATCTCGAAGTGACGCGCGCTGAAATGGCACGCCTGGCGGCACCGCGCTCGGTCGAGGTGGCGCTGGCGCAAATGGCCGCCCAGCACGCGACGCCCGCCACCTACATGGACGAGGCGCGTCGCACACTCGCCGAGGCCACGCAGTTCGTCAGGCAGAAGGATCTGCTGACGGTCCCGGCCAACAACAATCTGGCCGTGATCGACACGCCGGTATTTATGCGCGGCGTCTACGGGGTGGGCGGGTTCAACGCGGCCCCGGCCCTCGAGCCCCAGCTCGGCGCGTTCTATTGGGTGACGCCCATACCGGCGGACTGGCCGCAAGCGCGGATCGAATCCAAGCTCCGCGAATACAACCGCTTCGGCATGCAGCAGCTGACGATTCACGAGGCGATGCCAGGCCACTACGTCCAGGCGGAATACGCCAATCGCATCGAGCCCGAGGCTCGCCGCCTGTTGCGCAATATCTGGGGCAACGGACCGTACATCGAGGGTTGGGCCGTTTATGCCCAGCAGCTCATGACCGAGGAGGGTTACCTCAACAACGATCCTGACCTGCGACTGTCGATGCTCAAGTGGTACTTACGCTCGGTGGGCAACACGATCCTCGATATCCGGATGCAGACCATGGGCATGACCGATCAACAGGCGCTCGATTTCATGCTCGGGCAGACCTACCAGGAACGCGAGGAGGCAAGCGCCAAGCTCCAGCGGGCGCAGCTCAGCTCCTGCCAGCTGGACATGTATTACGCCGGCGCCCTGGGTTGGAACGAGGTGCGCGACCACTACCAGCAGCGTCATCCGAAGGATTTTTCGTTGAAGGCCTTTCATGAACGTGCGCTCAGCGAAGGCGCGGTCCCGCTGGCCACGCTGGATCGGCTCCTGCCCTAGGGACGCTTTCGCGTGGCCCAATTTTCCACCGACCGCGTGAGCATCACCAAACTGAAGGTGCACGGCGACGCGCGCGGCGCCGTCTTTGAACCCTTAGAACCGCAGCTCCTGGGCGGCTGGCGCAATGTCCATGCGGTGATCACCGAGCCGGGCGCGGTGCGCGGCAATCACCGTCACCTTCGCGGCACCGAGATCAGCAGCGTCTCGGGCGCAGCGCTGGTGCGCTATCAGGAGGGCATGGAAACGCGCGATGCGCAGGTGCCGGCCGGAGAAGTGTGGCGATTTGAATTTCCGGCCGGGGTAGCGCACGCCTTCAAGAACACCGGCGATAAGCCCTTCCTGATCGTCTCGTTCAACACCGAACGTCATGATCCGGCCGCACCCGACGCCGAGCGCGTGGAACTGATCGCGAGTTAGAGGGCGGCCGATCCTTGGTGCGTCGCCACTTCAACGCGCGCGTCGTTGTAGCAGGCGCCTTCGGCCAGATCGGCCTTGTGCACGGGCGCCAGGGCGGAAATCGTCTGTCGGTTCGAACTGGTGCGAAGCCACGCGCCTTTTTCCGAGCACACCACCCCGGGACGTACCGCATCGGTAATGCACAGCGGCAGGAACACTTCACCCAGTTCGTTCCACACCCTGACCCAGTGACCGTCGCGCAGGTTTCGGCCGGCCGCGTCGGCAGGATGCATCTGCAACATCGGGGTCGCATCGTTGGCCACCAATCCGCCAAAGGTCGAGCTGATGCGCTTGTCGGAGGCCGGGCTGATCAGCGTCAGCGGATAGGGCGAGTGCACGGGGCGAAAGGTCGGCAGGGCGGCGCCGTAGCGCTCGCTCAAGAGCGAGGATTGCAGCTCGATCTTGCCGCTCGCGGTGGCCGGCCGGACATTTCGGTACAGGACCGGCTCGGCTCCATCGTATTCCATGCTCATGGCCCGATCGAGCGGCAGCTCGCTGGCTCTGACACCGTTCATGCGCGGATCCTTTTGGTTCAGCGCCGCGTCCATCAGCACCGCATCGCTCTCCTTGAATGCCGCCTCATCGAATCCAAAGCGCGCCGCCAGGCGACGGAAGATTTCGGTGTTCGGAAGGCTCTCACCGACCGGGGCAATGACCGGAGCGCTCCGCTGCAGGTACTGCTGGCCGTAGGCCGTGTGGATGTCGGACTGTTCAAAGTGCGTGCAGGCCGGAAGGACGACATCGGCGTATTGCATGCTGTCGGTCATTGCGATTTCGATGCCGACGGTGAAGATGTCCTCGCGCGCCAGCGCCCGGCGCATGCGATTCTGGTCCGGATGCACGACCAGTGGGTTGTGGTTGTAGATAAACAGCGCCTTGAGCGGCGGATCGAGCGTGTCATCAAGGAGCAGCGAGGCGACGTCCAGAATGTTGAGCGTCCGCGTGTTGGGGGGCACCAGATCCGGGCGTGTCAGCTTGTCCGAGTCGGTGGGAAACGCGTTGCCCGCCGCCGCCACCAGTCCACCGCCGGGAACTCCGAACTTTCCGGCGAGCGCGGGCAGTGCGGCGATGGCGCGCACGCCGGATCCGCCATTTTGGTTTCTCTCCAGCCCATTGCCCCAGGCGATCGTCGCCGGCGTGGCCTCAAAGTACCAGCGCGCCAGGGTGCGAATGTCTTCGGCCGGCACGCCGCAGATCTCCGCCGCACGCTCCGCGGGGTATTCGCGCGCCTCGCTCATGTACGCCTCGAACCCGAGCACGTGCTGTGCGATAAAGGCGCGATCGAGTCCACCGATGCGCTCCAATTCGGCCGCCAGCGACCAGGCCAGCACCACATCGGTCCCGGGTCGGACCGCCAGATGCAGGTGAGCCTGCTCGGCGACCTTGATGCGTCGCGGGTCCACGACGATGAGCTTCGCGCCGGCGTGTTTGGCGGCATTGATGTGCCGCATCAGATGCAGGTTGCAGGCGGTCGCGTTGTTGCCCCAGACGATGATCAGTTTGGCGAGGCTCACCTGCTGGAGTGGGGTGCCGGGGCACTCGCCAAAGGTGCCCTCATAGGCTGCGGTGCGGATCCCGCCGCACAGCGGCGTGCGGTTCAGCCGCGTTGCCCCGAGCCTGTGAAAGAATCGCAGCGACATCGAGTCGCCGGCGAGCATGCCCTGGGGACCGGCGTAATTGAATGGCAGCACGGCCTGTGCGCCGTGGCGATCGATGACACCGCTCACGCGCTCGTGGATCAGGCTTAAGGCTTCCTCCCAACTGATGCGCGCAAACTTGCCCTCGCCTTTGGGACCGATGCGCTTGTAGGGGTATCGCACCCGATTGGGACCGTGCACGAATTCGGGGTAGAACTTGGCGACCTTGGCGCAAATGGCGCCGTGCGTCAGGGGATTGGCCCTCGAGCCCTTGACCGCGATCACCTGCTCATCGGCCACGGTCACCGTCAGGCTGCAGGTGTCGGGGCAATCGAGCGGACAAACGCTGGGTTTTTCGAGGCTCACGCCCAGATGGTAGCGATCCGCATGCCACGACGCCAGCGCATCTCAATGGGCCGGCGCCGGCCTGTCAATCGCAGGTGCCACCGGCCAGGCGCGCGGTTTTCTGGCGGCGAAGAGCGCGCCGGCAAAGCACGATTCCGACGGCGAATATCAGTACGCAGCCGCCGATCCCTTTGACCAGGAACAACGTTGGATCGGCGCTTCCGGTCGGCGGGATCATCGCCACCACGGTGGCAAAGGCCGACACGCTGGCACCCACTCACGGCCACCAGCGCACAGACCGCAAAGCCTCCGGGAATCAGCGCGATCCCTTCGTTCCGGCCCGCGGCGCGCGAGCGCAGAACCAGGAGCGAGGCAAAGATATACACCCACACGGCGCAGTTGAGCGCCGCGGTCATGTCGTTCAGGAGCTGAAAGGCCTCGTGGATCGTTGATCCGGACACGGCGGCGATCAGCACGAGCGAAACCGCACAGGCCTGCACCAGCAAGGCGATATGGGGCGAGCCGTACCTCGGGTGAACCGCACCGAGGCGTCTGGGCAGGTAGTGCCCAAGCCCCATGACGAAGGGGAGCCTCGCCGTGCCTGTGATCCAGGCCCCGAGCCCTCCGGTGGCGGCCAGCGCGAGGAGCACCGCCGCGATCGCACCGAACAGCGGAATGCCGAGCCGCTGCGCCGATGCTTTCCATGGCCTGCGGTATTCCGCTGATGGCGCTGATCTGGCTGCCCGGGAGCGAGACCAGCAGCGCGGCGGTGCCGGCAATATAGATGAGTGCGATGACCAGGCCGGAAATCAGCATCGCACGACGAATGGACCGGGCCGAATCGCGGATCTCATCACCGAGGACCGGCGCGAGTTCCAGGCCGGTGTAGGCGAGCAGCAAAATTGCGAAGGTGTTGAGCGTCATCGGCGAGGTCCATTTCGGCCTCAGGCTCGCCGCGCTCAGGGGCGTCGCCGACCCGTAGCGCCACCACGCCAGCGCGCCGCCGGCCAGCACCAGCGCTGCGATCGTCATCGCGGCAATGCCACCGACGTTCTGCACCCATCGGGCGCGATTGAGGCCGATGATGTTGAGCAGGGTAACCGCCCACAGCAGCATGAGGCAGAAGACTCCGTTGTAGATCGGGTTATCGGCCAGTGACAGCCACGAGCGTCCCGCGATGTGCAGCACCACGCCGGACACGAACAGCAGCAGGGATGGAAAGAAGACCAGGTTCTGCAACCAATAGGCCCAGCCCGCGAGAAACCCGTGCGTTTCCCCGAAGGCCGCGCGCGTCCACAGGTACAACCCGCCCTCGTGGGGAATGCGCGAGCTCAGTTCCTGGATCGCCAGCCCGCACGGGACAAAAAAGGCCAGACACGCCAGTGCCCACAAGAGAAGGCTGGCCGGACCCAGCTGGGCGGCCGTCGACAACCAGCGCAAGCCGATGATGGCCGCGACGTAGAGCAGCACCAGATCAAAGGTGCCCAGCGCGCGAGCCAGGCCCGGCGTCCCACCCGGCGCAGTGTCATTGTGCATGGAGCGATGTGTGGCTTCGTGGAGTGGGCGCGAGTCTAACCGAGTCGCACCACGCGCCGTGTCCTCGGGGGGCTGCGCCGATCGTGCCTTCCGAGCTCTGCTATGCTGAATCGATGAATGATCGTCGCTTCCGTTGAGCCGCGCGGTCCGTGCCTGGCCACATTGGCATTGTCGCCTGCTCCGCCGAGGGTGCGGCTCTGTGCTATCGGACCATGTGCTCCGAGGGCGCGCAGTTCTTCGGGCCGCACGGGCATCCTGAAGTTTCCATGCACACGCCTTCGCTGGCCGAATACGTCGCGCACCTGGACCGCAACGATTGGGCCGGTGTCGGCGCCCTGATGCTGGCTTCGGCCCAAAAGCTGGCCCGGTGCGGCGCGGATTTCCTGATCTGCCCCGACAACACGATCCATCAGGCCCTGCCGCTGATCGAGGCGCAATCGCCCCTGCCCTGGCTGCACATTGCCGAGGCGGTCGCTGCCAACGCGGCCGAGCGCGGGTTCCGTCGCGTCGGGCTGACCGGCACGAAGTGGCTGGTCGACAGTGAAGTGTATCCGCACAAGCTCAACGCGCACGGCATCGAGGCGATACGCCCCTCGGTCGAGGAGCGCCATGAAGATCAACCGGATCATCATGGACGAGCTGGTGCGCGGAATCTTCAAGGCCGAGTCCGTCGCCTGCTTTCAGCAGGTGATCGGCCACCTGCAGCAGGCCGGATGCGACGCGGTAGTATTGGGCTGCACCGAAATTCCATTGATCATCGATGATACGAATTCTTGCTCCCGACCCTCGATTCAACGCGCCTGCTCGCCCGAGCGGCTTTGCAGCGTGCCCTAACCGGGAAAGGCTCCCTCGCATGAGAATACCTACCGTCGTGCGGATCGTGGATCGGCGCCTGCGCCCTGGCCGCCTGGTCCGTGGCCGCGCTGGCGGCACCCGCGAGCGATGCAGAACAGCAGTTGCGCAAGCTCGAGCTCGAGTGGACGAGCGCGGAGATCAATCGCGATGCCGGCGCGCTGGAGCGCATCCTGGATGATCGGTTTGTCAGCACCTCCGGCGCCGGAAAGCCCGTGGGCAAGAAAGAATTCATTCGCGATGTGGTCGATGAGGACGGGGACCGGATTGTTTCCCAGGATCTGAGCGATCAGAACTTTGTCGTGGCCGGCGACAGCGCCGCCGTCACCGAGACGGACACGGTGCATGCGCTGCGGGCCGGCCAGCCGTACACCGAAGTCCTTCGAATCACCACGACCTACGGCAAGCGCGCTGGCCACTGGGTGGCACTGGCCGAACACATGGTCAACGTCCCTGGCCTCAGCGCGCCGGCACATTTTGATGCCGAGCAGGCCACCGCGGCGTACATGGCGACCTTGTCCGCCAAGGCCAGCTCCCGATCCGACCGTTACTTCGAGGGCGGTTACTGGCTTGCGCTCTGGGACTTCGTGGTGGGCCTGGGCGTGGCCGCGCTGCTGCTTTATTCTCCATTGTCGCGGCGCATGCGAAATTTCGGTGAACGCATCACGCCTCGCCCGTGGCTGCAGGTCGCGCTCTACGCCGTCCTGTGGGTGTTGCTGACCACCCTGCTCACGCTCCCGTGGGCGGCCTACGAAGGATTTTTCCGCGAGCACCAGTACGGGATGTCCAACCAGACGATGCTGGCCTGGCTGACCGATCAATTCAAAAGCCTGGTGCTCGGGCTGATCATGATTCCTCCGGCGCTCGCAGTGCTCTACGCCGTGGTGCGCAAGTCCGCCAAGAACTGGTGGCTCTGGGGGGCGATCGTTTCGCTGGTACTGCTGACGTTCGCGATTCTGATCAGCCCCTCCTACCTCGAGCCGGTCTTCAATAAGTTCTATCCGCTGGCCGATGGTCCCCTCAAGCAGCAACTCCTTTCGATGGCGCGCGCCAACGAGATCCCGGTCCAGCAGATCTATGAGTTTGACGCGTCCAAGCAGACCACGAAGATGAGCGCCCAGGTCAGCGGGCTGCTGGGTTCCGCCCAGGTCAGCCTGAACGACAACCTGATCCGGCGGGGTTCGGCGGAGGAGGTCGAGGCCGTGCTCGGGCACGAGATGGGCCACTATGTATTGAACCACCAGTACAAGGGGCTGCTCTCGATCTCGGTCATCGTGGTGCTGGGCTTCGCCTTCCTGGCCTGGTCGTACGAGAAGATGGCGAGGCGCTATGAGAAGGCCTGGGGGCTTCGCGGGGTCACCGACGTGGCCGGCTTGCCGCTCCTGGTGGCGCTATTTTCCATCTACCTGTTCGTGCTGACCCCGGTGCTCAACACCGTCACGCGCAATATGGAAATCGAGGCCGACGCTTTCGGCCTCAACGCCTCTCGTCAGCCCGATGGCTTCGCACAGGCGGCGTTGCATCTGGCGGAGTACCGCAAGATGCATCCCGGACCGATCGAGGAGACGCTCATGTTCGATCATCCGAGCGGATGGAACCGCATCCACAGAGCCATGATCTGGAAGGCCGAGAATATCGCGGCAGCAGATATCGTCGGCTACGATGCGGCGCATCACCCGCCGGGAACCGCGCCCTAGAACAGGCGCGGCGCGTTCTCGTCGCAGGCTCGGGCTATACCCAGTAGACGAACACGAACAGCCCGAGCCAGACCACATCGACGAAGTGCCAGTACCAGGCCACGGCTTCGAACCCAAAATGACGGGTCGGCGTGAAATGGCCCTTGAGCGTACGAAACCAGATGATCGTCAGCATGATCGCGCCGATCGTCACGTGCAGGCCGTGGAAGCCGGTCAGCATGAAGAAGGTCGAACCGTAGATTCCGGTGCTCAGCTGCAGGCCCTTCTCTCGGTATGCTTCGCCGTACTCATGGGCCTGCAACGTGACGAACAGAAATCCGAGCAGGAAGGTCAGCGCGAGGAACACCTTGAGCACGCCCCGGTTGCCGGCTCTCAACGCGTGATGGGCAATGGTGATGGTCACGCCCGAGGTCAAAAGGATGGCCGTGTTCAGTGCGGGCACCCCGAAGGCCGGAATGACCTCGAAGGTTCCATCAGCGCGGGGCCCGAGCTTCGCCGGGCCGTTGGTCGGCCAGCCCGCGTCGTAGTTCTGCCACAGGAACAGCTTGTTGAAAATCTTCACGCCTTCGCCGCCGATCCACGGCACGGAAAGCGTCCGCGCGTAGAACAGCGCGCCAAAGAACGCTCCGAAGAACATCACCTCGGAGAAGATGAACCACATCATCCCCATTCGAAACGATCGATCGACATCGAGGTTGTACACACCCATCTGGTTCTCGCCGATCACGGTGCGGAACCACCCAATGAACATCACCGCCAGCAGCATCAGGCCAATCGCGAATAGTTCCGGGCCGAACCAGTCGTTGAGCCATGCGACCAGACCGAGCATCATCGAGAACAGCGCCACCGAGCCGATGATCGGCCAGGGTGTGCCGTGCGGCAGGTAGTACTTGCTGGAATCGGCCGGGGCGTGTGGCTGGGACATTTGGGTTTCCTAAAGGTAGCGCGCCGTCAGCGGCCCGCGACTCGAGCCGGAGTGTCGTAGAAGGTGTAGCTGAGCGTCACGCGATCGATATTGATCGGCAGCGCGCGGTCGAGAAAAAAATGCACCGGCAGCACGCGCTCCTGGCCCCGCTTGAAGGCCTGCGGCGAGAAGCAGAAGCACTGAGTCTTGTGGAACCAGGTGGCCGCCTCGCCCGGTGCGATATTGGGGATGGCCTGTGCCACCGTGTCGTGGTCCGTGAGGTTGCGGGCAATGAAGGTGGCCTCGTACAACTGGCCAGGATGCACGCGAAGCGATGCCTGGGAAGGATGAAACTCCCAGTTGCCGACCGTGGGCAGGTTGCCCATGAACTCCACGGTGACCATGCGCGCATTGTCCGTGGTGCCGACTTGTCCCGCCGGCACCGCCTCGCTCAGCAGTTTCTGATCGCCAAAACCGGTCACCTGGCACAGCACCCGGTACAAGGGAACCAGCGCAAACCCGAAGGCGAAGCTTCCGGCGACGAATAACCACAGCTTGGCGGTGAGGCGGCGGTTCTCGCGGCGCCATTGGGCGGGATCGCTCAACCATGACTCCGGTGCACCGACATCAGAATAAACCCGCCGTAAATGGCCAAGGCCAGCAGCGTCAGCGCGAAAGCCATCATCCGCGCGCGGCGCCGTTGTTGCTCTCGCAACTTATCGTCCATCCTCAATCGCCCCCTTGCTCGGGTTTGTGACCGCCGCCGTGTTCAATGACGGACATGCTCGGTGCCGTTTCCCAGGTGTGGTACGGGGCGGGCGAAGGCAATTCCCATTCCAGGCCGCGCGCGCCCTCCCAGACCTTGGAGGTGGCCTTCTCCCCACCGCGGATGCACTTATAGATGATGTAGGGAAACAGCAGCTGCGAGAGCCCGAAGCCGAAACCACCGATCGAGGAGACCATGTTCCAGTCGGCAAATTGCGTGGCGTAGTCGGGAACCCGGCGCGGCATGCCGGCCAGTCCCAGGAAATGCTGCGGGAAGAACAGCACGTTGACGAATATCGCCGACAGCCAAAAATGTAACTTGCCCAGCGCCATGCTGTACATGTGGCCGGTCCATTTCGGCAACCAGTAATACACGCCGGCCATGATCGTAAAGATGGAACCGGGTACCAGCACGTAGTGGAAATGCGCAACCACGAAGTAGGTGTCCTGGTACTGGAAGTCGGCGGGCACGATCGCCAGCATCAGCCCGGAGAACCCGCCGATCGAAAATAGGAACAGGAACGCAATCGCGAATAGCATCGGCGGCTCGAAGCTCAGCGAGCCGCGCCACATCGTCGCGCACCAGTTGAACACCTTCACGCCGGTGGGGATCGCGATCAGCATGGTAGTGAGCATGAAGAACAATTCACCGGCCAGCGGCATGCCGACCGTGAACATATGGTGCGCCCAGACGATGAAGGACAGAAAAGCGATCGAGGCGGTTGCGTAGACCATCGCGTCATACCCGAACAGGGGCTTGCGCGAAAAGGTCGGGATCACTTCCGAGACGATGCCGAAGGCCGGCAGGATCAGGATATAGACTTCGGGGTGGCCGAAGAACCAGAAGATGTGCTGAAACATCACAGGATCGCCGCCGCCCGAGGCGCTGAAGAAGCTGGTGCCGAAGAAATGATCGGTCAGCAGCATCGTCACGGCGCCGGCCAGCACCGGCATTACTGCGATCAGCAGGTAGGCGGTGATCAGCCAGGTCCACACGAACAGCGGCATGCGCAGCAGCGTCATGCCCGGCGCGCGCATGTTCATGATCGTGACGATCACATTGATCGCGCCCATGATCGATGAGGCGCCCATCAAGTGGATGGCGAAGACCGCCATCGGAAACGAGTCGCCGCCCTGCAGGACCAGGGGCGGATACAGCGTCCAGCCGCCGGCCGGTGCGCCGCCGGGCACGAAGAAACCCAGCATCAGCAGCGTAAAGGCGAATGGCAGCAGCCAGAAACTGAAGTTGTTCATGCGCGGCAGAGCCATGTCCGGCGCACCGACCTGCAGCGGGATCATCCAGTTGGCCAGTCCCACCCACGCCGGCATCACCGCGCCGAATATCATCGCCAGTGCGTGCATCGTGGTCATCGAATTGAAGAAGGCCGGATCGACGAACTGCAGGCCGGGCTTGAAGAGTTCCAGGCGGATCACCATCGCCATCCCACCGCCGACAAAGAACATGACGCACGCGAAAATCAGGTACAGCGTGCCGATGTCCTTGTGGTTCGTGGTCGACAACCAACGCCACAGGCCCGAGGGTCTGTGGTCGTGATGGTCGTGGGCGTCTGCGTGAGCGGTATAGGCCATGTTGATGATCTCGCGACTGAGTCTTGAATAAAGTTACGGGTCGGTTGCGGCCGATCCGGTCTAGCTGGCCTGCGCCGGTTCTGCCGGCCGTTGCAGCGCTTTCTGGGTCTTCATCCAGGCGTCGAAATCTGCCTTGCTGCGCACGTCGATGACGATCGGCATGAAGCCGTGATCGCGGCCGCACAGTTCCGCGCATTGCCCGCGGTACAGGCCGGTCTTGTCTTTGTCGATCTTGAACCAGGCTTCGTTCATGAATCCCGGTATGGCATCCTTCTTGATCGCCAGTGCCGGCACCCACCAGGCATGGATGACATCCTGGGCGGTGATCAGCAGGCGCACCTTGACGCCGGCCGGCACTACCAGCGGATGATCGACGTTGAGCAGATAGTTGGGAACGGTGGTCGGATCGATCCCCGAGCCGAGCTGGCGCGCCGCGTTGCTGGCCCGGTCGAGCGTTGAGAACACTTCGACGCCCGAATCCACGTACTGGTAGCCCCACTTCCACTGATATCCGGTGATGCGGATGGTCATTTCGGTGTTGGTGGCGTCTTCGGTCTGAATAAGAGTGCGCGTCGCTGGCACGGCCATTCCGATCAGGATCAACACCGGAAGCACAGTCCAGATGACCTCGGCCTTGGTGTTATGCGTCAGGTTCGCATCGGCCTTGGCGCCACGGGATTTTCGGAATACCACCAGCGAATAAATCATCCAGCCGAAAACGAAGAAACCGATTGCCACGCACCACCAGAACATCAGCATGTGCAGCTCGTACACGCGCTTGGAGATCGCGGTAATTCCCGGCGTCATGTTCAACGTCCAGGCGGCCCACGCGGCGGGCGAGGCGAGCGCCAGGGCCACGGCGGTGGTAATGGCTGCTGCGAGTTTCTTTATATTCATTAACTGGCCCTAGATGATTCCTGAGCTCGACTCGCCAGCGGTGGCGATCCATTTACGGCGCGCAGCCACCCTCGAGCGCACCTAAGCGCTCGGCCAGAACACGACGGCGACTAAAAGTGCTGCGGGCACCCGCTCACGGGGCGGCATCTTAGCGGATGCGCCTTTTCTATCGCAACTCAACGACTTAAGTGATCTGGCGTTGACGCGATGCGAGTAAATGCAGCAGCGCGTCGTGCATGTGCTTGCCATCGCTCTCATTACTCGCCGAGTGGGGCAGGAGGCCCAGCGGTGCCTCTCCCAGAAGTTCTTTGAGCGTTGAGAGATTTTCTGCCACGGCCATGAAGTCCGGATCGGTGTGACTACCGATCCATCCGGCAAACGTGCACCCGCCGTGGCGGATCGCTTCCAGGCTCAATCGCGCGTGGTTGAGGCAGCCGAGTTTGAGACCGACCACCAGCACGACGGGACAGCGGAGTGTCCGGGCCAGATCGGCCATCGACTCCCGTTGGCCCAAGGGGGTATACCAGCCGCCCGCCCCTTCTATAAGGAGTAAATCCGCGCTCTTCTGCAGTCGATGAGCAATTGTCACGATCTTGGAGATATCTATCGTGATATTAGCCAACTTTGCAGCGATATGCGGCGAAATCGCCACTTCCAGGCAGTACGGGTTCAAATCCTCGTACCGGGTGGCCTGACCGGACGCTTCGGCCAGCTGCAGCGCATCGGTGCTCGCCATCCGCCCGGAAATGAGCTCTGCACCCGAGGCCACCGGCTTCATGCCGCTGACCGAAAGCCCTTGGGCGCGGCCGGCGGTCAAAAGGGCGGCCGTGACCCGGGTCTTGCCGACCCCGGTGTCGGTGCCGGCGATAAAAAAAGCCTCCCCGTTCAAGAGGATTTTCCTCGTGAGCGAATCGCACTGACCGGGAGCGCAAACTCTCCCCCGCTCAGAGGCATCGCCCGATCGGAACGCGGTGCTCCGGCGAAGCCCGCGCCGTAAATGATTTCCCAGCTCGCCGGTATCCCATCACCCGTACGCCATTGCTCATAGGAATCGAGCATGGCCTGCAGCCGGTGTCGTCCAGTGAGGGTCCGGCGCCGGTCCGCGGCGGCATGAGTTGCTCCGAGCAGGCGCAATTCATTCATCAGCGCGCGCACGTCAGCATAGTGCGAGAGCTCCAATTCCCGATCGATCACCGGCTCGCTCAGTCCCGAGTGGGACATGGCCGAAGCCAGGTGCGTCATGTCCGCGAACGCGCTGACATGCGAGGCCGCATCCGCCCGATCCCAGGCCGAGCGCAGTTCCTGGAGCGTGTCGGGTCCCAAAGTACTGAACAACATCAGGCCACCCGGCCGCAGCACGCGCCGGGCTTCCGCAAAAACCGCCGCAGGATCATCGCTCCAGTGCAGCATCAGGTTGCTGAACACCAGATCGACCGACTCCCCGGCCAGCGGCAAGGCGCGCGCGTCGGCGCACACACAGGCGAAGCGTCTCCAGAGGCGCTGGCGGCGGCGCGCCTGACGCGTCATCAGGTATGCCAAGTCCATGGCGAGAACGCGCGCGCGCGGGAAGCGTCGCCGCAGCTGTGCCGCCCCGCCTCCCACGGCGCAGCCCAGGTCGAGGATCACGCGGGGTTCCAGGGGAAAGAACTGCAATCGTTCGAGCAATTCGGCGGCGACGCGAGCCTGCAGGGGCGGGGCCTGTTTGTAATGCTCGCTGGCCCGGTCAAAAGAGCGTGCCACGGCACGCCGATCGAGGCGAAATGGAGCCGTGCCGCTCATGCCGCGCCAGTCCTGCGCCTAATCCCGAGCGGGAACTTAACCGGAGACTGCGCGCGCCAGCGCGGCAGGCCGCTCGGGTTGCATACCCAGGCGCGAGAGCAGCGCGCGGTCGCGCTCCACGTCCGGATTCCCGGTGGTCAGGAGTTTCTCGCCGTAAAAAATGGAATTGGCCCCGGCGAGCAACGCGAGCGCCTGCAGTTCATCGCTCATCGTTTCCCGGCCCGCCGACAGCCGCACCTGGGCGCGCGGGATCATGATGCGCGCCACCGCGATGGTGCGCACGAAATCGAAGGGGTCGACGGGCGTGGCGTCGGCCAGCGGCGTGCCGGCGACGCGCACCAGCTGATTGATCGGCACGCTTTGCGGATGTTGCGGCAGGCACGCAAGCGTCACCAGCAGCTGCGCGCGGTCACGCGCCGTCTCGCCCATGCCGACGATGCCTCCGCAGCACACATTCAACCCGGCGGTGCGCACCGCCTCGAGCGTGTCGAGTCGGTCCTGGTAGGTCCGCGTCGAAATGATCTCGCGGTAGTAATCCTCGGAGGTGTCCAGGTTGTGGTTGTAGTAGTCCAGGCCGGCCTCTTTCAGCTGCCTGGCCTGCGCGCCGTCCACCATCCCGAGCGTCACGCAGGTTTCGAGCCCCAGCGCATGCACCTCTCGCACCATGGCGGCGACCTTCGTTAGGTCCTTCGGTTTCGGTGAGCGCCACGCGGCGCCCATGCAAAAGCGCGTCGCGCCGGCCGCGCGCGCCGCGCGCGCACGCTCAATGACCGTCTCGAGCGGCAAGAGCGTTTCGTTGGCGACACCGGTGTCGAAGCGGATGCTCTGCGGGCAGTAGGCACAGTCCTCGGGGCAGGCACCGGTCTTGATCGAAAGGAGGGTGCTCATCTGCACTTCGGTCGGGTTATGCCAGTCGCGGTGTACCTGTTGCGCCCGAAACAGCAGCTCCGGAAAGGGCAACGCGAACAGGGCCTCGGCTTGCGCAAGGGTCCAGTCGTGCCGGGGTTGCTCCATGCTCATTCTCCTCGGGTCGTGCCGCGTTGCGCGACTGCGCGGCGGGCCCGCCGGCAGGCCGATGTTCGCGGGCCCGGTGGGGACTGTCAACTCTCGTTGGCCATTTGAGTCGACATTCCGCCCTGTGAGCTGGCGCGAGGAAGGTCGGCCTCTGTGACGTTCTTTGATGGTGGGAGCTCACAACGGAGCGGGCATGGACGGGCTGTACATTAAAAGCCGTGATCGGGCCGTCTGAGCGATAATTCTCATTGTGCCCAGAATCCCCGCCCGCCAATTCTGGAAAACTTATACCCCGAAACTGATAATCGTCTGGCGCGAGGGACAGCTCCCGAAGCAATGGCGCACGGACGTGCTGGCCGGTCTCACGGTCGCCATTGTGGCACTGCCCTTGGCGATGGCCCTGGGGATCGCAAGTGGTGCCTCACCCGCCCAAGGTCTGATTACCGCCGTGATCGGCGGGTTTCTGATCTCGCTATTGGGCGGCTCTAGAGTCCAGATCGGAGGTCCGACTGGCGCCTTCGTGGTTATTGTCGCCGGAGTAATTGCGGCGCATGGTTACTCGGGCCTGGTGCTGGCCACGCTGCTGGCCGGATTCATATTAATAGTGGCCGGATATGCGGGACTGGGAAGACTGGTCCGTTTTATTCCCTCACCGGTGGTCACGGGATTTACTGCCGGCATTGCCGTCATTATTGCCTCCAGCCAGGTCGGCGATTTTCTCGGTCTCGATGCGGGCAAGGTGCCAGCGGAATTTCTTGCCAAATGGTCCACTTACCTCGCGGCGCTTAGCACGGTCCGTGGCCCGACTGTGGCCGTGGGCTGCGGCACTTTGGCCATCATCGTGTTGCTGCGCCGCTTGGCGCCTCAGCTGCCCGCGTTTTTGCTGGCGCTGCTGGCCGCGTCGCTGGCGGTCGCCTTGCTACACCTGCCGGTGGCCACGGTCGGGGAGCGCTTTCCGGCGATGCCCACCGGCATCCCTGCGCCGCACCTGCCCGACATATCACTGATGCTGGTGCGGGAGGTCCTGCCTTCCGCATTTGCGATTGCATTCCTGGCCGGCATTGAAGCACTGCTCTCGGCCGTGGTTGCCGACGGCATGACAGGTTACAGCCATCGCTCCGGGCAGGAACTTGTCGGCCAAGGCGTGGCGAACGTGGCATCCGCCTTATTCGGCGGCCTGCCGGCGACCGGAGCAATAGCCAGAACGGCCACGAATATCCGCGCCGGTGGCCGCACGCCCCTTGCCGGCCTGAGTCACGCGCTGTTTCTACTGTTGTTCCTGCTGCTTGCCGGCCCGCTCATCGCTTACGTGCCGATGGCGGCGCTGGCCGCGATACTGTTGGTTGTCGCCTGGGGCATGAGCGAGTTCGATCGGTTTCGATTGCTTCTGTCCATCGACCAGGGCGACCGCGCATTGCTGTTGCTGACCTTCGGGCTGACGGTGCTTGTGGATCTGACGGTGGCGATCGGTGTGGGCGTGACGCTGGCGTCGCTCCTCTTCATGGCGCGCATGAGCGAGAGCGCGGGCCTGATGCCCTCCGAGCAAAGCCTCGATGATCCTGCGCAGCGCGCAGCGCTCCCCAAGGGCGTCGAGGTGTTCCGGTTCGCGGGACCGATGTTTTTTGGCGTCGCTGGCGAAATGCTCGACGTGCTGCGTCGCTCCGGGGGCACGCCCAAGATCCTCGTGCTGCGCATGGAACTTGTGCCCTATATTGATTCCAGCGGCGCGCGAGCCCTGGAGGCTTTCGTGCGGCAGGCTTCGGGCAATCGTGCCGAGGTCATATTGTGCGACCTGCGCGCGCAGCCTGCGGCATACCTGGACCGGATTTGGTCGCGCTTTGCGGGTGCGCAGCGCATAGCCACTTTTTCAGAGGCGCTGAGCAAGGTGACGGTGGCGCCTCGCGCCGACTGACGGGCGCAGGTATTGCGGCGGCTGACCGCCAAGGATCCGTTTGGGTCTTGGCCGATTGTGCGGCAGTGGAAAGATGCAACCTTTCCCGATGATCGGCGTTTCCTGGATAGACTGCGTCTAATAAGAATTACTCTACCTGGCAAGGGTGCCGATACGGGAGGCCGCGCATGATGAGTCGACGCGCCTTTGTGCAGCTCGCCGCTGCGGCGAGCGCGGCGCAAATGGCCCCTGTCAATGGGGCGCCCCCCAAGGCAACAGCCGCTCTCGCAACCAGCAGGTCGAACGAAGTCCTGGAGCTGCGCCATTTCATTGAAAAGACAAGTCCGCGAGGTCTGGAAGCCTCCGCCGACCCGCCCTGGCGCCATGGCTGGGATGAGATGCACAAGCGCGCCGACCAGATCGGTGACGGTCAGTACGTCACGGGTCTTCGAAAACTCATGAGCTGGTTCCGGGAAGGCCATACGACCGTCGTGCCGTTTGAGTTCCTGGGCAAGGTCCCCGAGTCGCTGGCGAGCGGCGTGTGGGGTAGCCGGTACCCAATCAAGGCCGTCCCTTTTTACGATGGACTGTGGGTGACCGGGGCAAGCGGGGAGGCCAGGCCATTGCTCGGGGCCAGGATCCAGTCCATCGGAGGAAAGCCCATCGGGCAGATCGTGACGAGGCACGCGGGTGCCTGGCCGGCCGAAAATCCGGCCTGGCCGCACAATTGGGCGTCACAGATTGCCGGCTCGCCCGGCACGCTTCAGGGGCTCGGTATCGCTTCTGCTTCCTCGGACAAGTCGCTCGATTTCCAGGGCGTTTTCCCGGACGGGCGAAAAGTCTCCGCACGGCTGACTCCACGAAGGGAAGCTGAGCAGAATCAAACAAGCTTCGAGCACGCAGCCACGCCGGTTGCGAGACTCAAGACGAAGGCGGGATCTGGCAACTTTGTTGAAGAACTTCCCGATGGCCGCTCTCTTCTGGTATCGATCGATGACATGGCCGACGTCGAAGGACTCCCGTTCGATAAGTTTAGCCAAGACATCATTCGCCGAAGCCAACCGGAACAGATCCGGCGTGTCGTCATCGACCTGAGGAGGAATGGCGGCGGGGATAATTATCTGGGCGAACCGCTCCGCCACGAATTGGCCCGGTCGCGGTTTAACCGTCCGGGCGGAATCTGCGTTCTGATAGGACCGGCGACTTTTTCCGCCGCGCAGAATTTTGCCAATCGGCTCGAGCGCGAATGCTTCGCGACCTATGTCGGTGAACCCACCGGCAGCGCTCCGAATCTCGTAGGCGACCCTGCATTCTTCGTTGGTGAAGCGACGGGTATAACCGCGATGGTCGCCACACTCCGCTGGTTCGATGGCGGGCCGGACGATAAGCGCAGGTGGATATTTCCTGATCTGCTCGTGCCCGCCGTGTTCGCCGATTGGGTGGCCGGTCGAGATCCGGCCCTCGAGGCCGCATCGACCGGAGCGATCGATGGCGAAGACAGGTTTGCATCGCGGGTCCGGTATTTCGAGCGCGACAGCCAGCAGGGACGCTGGAATCCATTCTGGAATCCCGCCTAGACCTCCTCTTTGCGCGAGTGATGGATCTGGAGCCGTGGACGCGATGAGGGTTGCCGGATCCCTTCAGCGTTGCGTCGCGTAGTCGAGCACGATTCCTGCCAGGATGACGATCCCAAAGTAGTTGTTGTTGTGGAAGGCGCGCATGCACCCGTCCGGATCGCGATGACGGCTGAGCCATTGTTGCCACAGGAAACAACCTGCGCCGGCCGCCACCCCTGAGAAGAATGGCGCGCCAAGTCCTACCAGCCGACCCGCGAACAGGAGCGCGAGCAGCACCATGACCTGCATGGCCCCGACCATCAACAAGTCCATGTCCCCGAAGGTGATGGCGCTCGACTTCACGCCAATGCGAAGGTCATCCGAACGGTCCGCCATCGCGTAGAAGGTGTCGTAGACCCCGGCCCATACCACCGTGGCGAGCATCAGCACCCACCCCACGCGTGGCACGACGCCGAGCTCGGCGGCAAAGGCCATCGGCACGGCCCAACCGAAGGCCAGTCCCAGATACAGCTGGGGGATGGGGAAGAAACGCTTGAGCAATGGATAAGAAAGAGTGAGACCCGCGCCCACGAACGAGAGGCGCACGCAGGCGCTGTTGAGCTGCAGCACCAGCAGGAAAGCCGCGCCGACCAGCACCGCAAACAGCGCCAGCGCCTCGATCGGCGATACGCGCCGCGCCGCCAGCGGACGGTTACTGGTGCGACGCACGTGCGGGTCGATGTCCCGGTCCATGAGGTCGTTGACGACGCAGCCGGCCGAGCGCATCAGCACCGTGCCCAAGGTAAATATCACCAGCAGGCGTCGCTGCGGATGTCCTCCGGAGGCGAACCAGAGCGCCCAGAGGGTCGGCCAGAGCAGCAACCAGATGCCGATCGGGCGATCGAGGCGCATCAGCAGGCCAAAATCCATCAATCGCTGACGCAGCCAGTGCACCGGAGTCGCCTCAACGGCGACCGGCGCGGGCCCTAGGGGAATGGCTCCATCCGGGCTGGCGGTGCCTGACCCGTCGGCGGGTTTCTCGCCCTCGCCGGCGGGCAGTTCGAAATCAACCGACTCGACCATATTGCTCCCCTGCACCGACCCATCGCGCGATCAGGCCCTGACAGGCGCTGGGCTGTTCGCGCTCCAGGCGCGCTGCGGCCTCTCGCACCTGCGGGAGCAAGTCCGCGTCGCGAATCAGGTCGGCGACGCGCAGCTGCGCAAGTCCCGTCTGGCGTGTCCCGAGCAGTTCACCGGGCCCCCGCAGCTCGAGGTCCCGCCGCGCGATCTCAAAACCATCATTCGTCTGGCGCAGCACCGACAGGCGCTCGCGCGCGAGCTCGGAAAGCGGTGCACGATACAGCAACACGCAGCTGCTCGATTGCGTTCCCCGTCCGATGCGACCGCGCAGCTGATGCAGTTGCGCGAGTCCCATGCGCTCGGCGTTGTCGATCACCATGACGCTCGCGTTGGGCACGTCCACGCCCACTTCGATGACGGTGGTGGCCACCAGGAGCTGTATCTCGCCCGCGCCGAAGGCCCGCATGGCCGTCTCCTTGGCCGTGCCGCTCAGGCGGCCGTGCACCAGTCCAACGCGCACATTCGGCAGCGCTTCGGTCAGCAGCGCGGCCGATTCCTCCGCGGCTTGGCAGCGCAATTCCTCCGATTCCTCGATCAGCGCACAAACCCAGTACGCCTGACCCCCAGCGCGACAGGTCTCATCGATCCGCGCGACGATATCGGCGCGGCGCTCCTCGGGCACGACCACCGTGCGCACCGGCGTTCGGCCCGGCGGGAGCTCGTCAATGACCGAGATGTCCAGATCGGCATAAGCGGTCATGGCCAGCGTGCGCGGGATCGGCGTTGCGGTCATGATCAACTGATGCGGCATGGCTTCGCGGCCCTTGTCGCGCAGTTGCAGTCGCTGCTCCACACCGAAGCGGTGCTGCTCATCGATGATCACCAGCGCGAGGGACTTGAATTCCATGCTCTCCTGAAAGAGGGCATGCGTTCCCACCGCAAGCCGGATCTGCCCCGCGGCGATCCCGGCAAGCGCGCTGCGGCGCGCCCGCGCCGGTTGCGAGCTGGTGATGAGCGCGACCGGGATGCCCAGCGGTTCAAACCACTGCGAGAGCGTACGCGCGTGCTGCTGGGCCAGCAGTTCCGTCGGCGCCATGAAGGCCACCTGCCGACCCTCGCCGAGCGCGAGTGTCGCCGCCGCCGCCGCGACCGCGGTCTTGCCGCAGCCCACATCGCCTTGCACGAGGCGGGTCATGGGCTGGGCGAGCGCCAGGTCGGCGTTGATTTCCCCCAGCACCCGCGCCTGCGCCTTGGTGAAGCCAAACGGTAAGGCCTCAAGGAATTTTCTTTGCAGCTGCGTCGTGTCCCGCAGTCGCAGCGCATTGTCGGCCTTGGTCACGCGACGCAGCGCCATCAACGACAGCTGATGGGCAAGAAGCTCCTCGAGCGCCAGGCGGCGCTGCGCCGGGTGCGCCCCTGCGGCCAGCATCGCCAGCTCGCTCCCGACCGGCGGCTGGTGCAGGAACTCGAGGGCCTCGCGCAGCTCGGGCAGATGCATGTCGGCACGCAGGGCCTGCGGCAGGTAGTCGATCAGTGCTTCAGAATCGGTGGCGAGCAAGGCGCGGCGCACGAGGCTGCGGAGCCGCCCCTGGGTCAATCCCTCGGTGCTCGGGTAGATCGGGGTCAGGGTTTGCGAAAGGGCTTCGCCGGCCGCGCCGATGCCGCGGTATTCGGGATGCACCATCTCAAGTCCGAGCGGCCCGCGGCGCACTTCGCCGTGGCAGCGCAATCGCGTGCCGCGCGCCAGACCGGCACGTTGTGCGTTCGAGAAATGGAAGAAGCGCAGCGTCAGCGAGCCGCTCCCGTCGCTCAGTCGCACCAGCAGCTGCCGCCGGCGACGAAACGCCACCTCGGCCAGCAACACCTCGCCTTCCACCACCGCGCGGCTCCCGGCCAGGAGCGAGCCGATGGGCACGATGCGTGTGCGATCCTCGTAGCGCAGCGGCAGCACGAACAGCAGATCGTTCGCGCGGCGCACGCCCATGCGCGCCAGGCGCTCGGCCAGCATCGGCCCAACGCCTGGCATGGGCGCCTGGGCGCCCGGCTCTTTCAGGCGAGACTGAGTATGCACTCCATCTCGACCCTGGCACCGCGCGGCAGCGCGGCCACGCCGACCGCCGCCCGCGCCGGGTAGGGCAGGGGAAATAAGTCGCCATGATCTCGTTGACCTTGGCGAAGTGCGTCATGTCGGTCAGGAAAACGCCCAGCTTGACCGCGTTGCCCAGCGTGCCGCCGGCCGCTTCGGCGATGGCCTTGAGGTTGTCGAACACGCGGCGGATCTCGGCCTCGATGTCGCCGCTGATCAGCGTTCCGGTGGCCGGATCCAGTGGGATCTGGCCCGAGATGTAGACCGTATCCCCGGCGCGCCTGGCCTGGGAGTAGGTGCCGATCGCCTTGGGCGCCCGGTCGGTGTGGATGACTGTGCTCATAGGTTCCTGCTCAGGGTGGTAGGGAATCTCTGCGTCGGTGCTGCCCGGCGATCGTGCGGACAATGCGCACCACATCGCTCATGCGGCGCACGGTGCGCATCACGCGCGCCAGGTGCTCGCGATCATGCACCTCCAGCATGAAGATCATCGTGGCGGTTTCAGATTCATCATGCTGGAAATTCACGCTGCAGATATTGGTCTGCGTGCCCGAGATGGCCGCGGACACGGCCGCCAGCAGGCCCATGCGGTTCACCGCCTCGACGCGTATCTCGGTGAAGAAGAAACGGCCCTCGCTTGATTTCCAGTTGACCGGGAGCCAGTTCTCGGGGTGCTTGCGGTAATCGGTGACGTTGCCGCAGGTCTCGCGATGAATGACGATGCCGCGCCCGGTGCTTAAGAAACCGAGTATCGGATCGCCGGGCAGCGGGTAGCAGCAGTGCGCGTAGGCCACCAGCAGCCCCTCGGCGCCGGCGACTGTGAGGGGCGCGGCCTGGCCGTCGCTGCTCTGGGTCTGATCGGCCGGCAGCAGGCGGCGGGCCACCATCGGCGCCAGACGCTCGCCCAGGCCGATCTTCTCGTAGAGCTCATCGACGGAGTGGAGTGCGAATTCGCCCAGCGCGGTTTGCAGCGTCGACCGGATCGACCTTGTCGAGCGCCACCTGAAATTCGGCCAGCGCCTGCTCGAGCAGGAGACGCCCCAGCTCCACGGCTTCGTGGCTCTTGAGCCCCTTCAGATAGTGGCGGATCCCGGTGCGCGCCTTGGCCGTGACCACAAAATTGACCCAGGCCGGGTTGGGCCTCGCCCCTTTGGCGGTCATCACGTGCACGGTCTGCCCGTTGCGCAGCACCGTGCGCAGCGGGGTCAGGCGCCGATCGACCTTGGCGGCGACGCAGCGGTTGCCGATGTCGGTGTGCACCGCGTAGGCGAAGTCGACCACGGTTGCGCCCCGGGGCAGTCGGAGGATGTCCCCGCGCGGCGTGAACACGTACACCTTGTCGGGAAACAAATCGACCTTGACGCTCTCGATGAATTCTTCCGAACTGCCGCTCTCCTGCATCTGCATCAGATGGCGTGAGCCAGGCGCGCGCGCGCTCCTGTTGCGCCGAGCCCTCGCCGGTGTGCTCCTTGTACTTCCAGTGCGCCGCGATCCCGGACTCGGCCACCCGATCCATGTCGCGGGTGCGGATCTGCACCTCGATCGGCACCGCGTTCGGCCCGAATAACGTAGTGTGCAGCGACTGGTAGCCGTTGATCCTCGGGATCGCGACGTAGTCCTTGAAGCGTCCCGGCATCGGCTTGAACACGCTGTGCACGACGCCGATGGCCCGGTAGCAGGTGTCCACGCTCTCGACGATGATGCGCAGGCCATAGACATCGACGATCTCGGCCAGCGGGGCGCGCTTGCGCTGCATCTTCTGGTAGACGCTGTACAGGTGCTTCTCGCGCGTTTCGACCTCGGCGCTGATGCCGGCTTTTTGCAGAGCCGGTTCCAGTTGCGCGCGGATCTTGGCGAGGAATTCCTTCTGGTTACCCCGCGCGCGCCGCAGCGCGCGCTCGATCACGCGGTAGCGCTGCGGGTACAGGGTTCTGAAGCCCAGTTCCTCCAGCTCCAGCTTGATGGTGTAGAGGCCCAGGCGCTCGGCGACCGGGGCGTAGATATCGAGCGTCTCGCGCGCCACCTGGCGTCGCTTGGCCGGCGCGACCGCGTCCATGGTGCGCAGGTTGTGGGTGCGGTCGGCCAGCTTGACCAGGATCACGCGAAGGTCGCGCACCATCGCCAGCAGCATCTTGCGGAAGCTTTCGGCCTGCGCCTCCTGGCGGCTCTTGAACTGGATCTGATCGAGCTTGGTCACCCCATCGACGATCTCGGCGACATCGTTCCCGAAGCGGGCGGCGATCTCTTCCTTGGGCGTGGGGGTGTCCTCGATGACATCGTGCAGGATCGCCGCGATCAGCGTGTCGGCGTCCAGATGCAGTTCGGCGAGGATTTCCGCGGCCGCCACCGGATGGGTGATGTACGGCTCCCCGCTCAGCCGCTTCTGGCCCAGGTGAGCGGCGGCCCCGAACTCGGCCGCGGCGCGCACGCGTTCGACCTGCTCGGACGGCAGGTAGGTGCTGACCTTGCTCAGCAAGTCTTTGAGGCCCGGTGTGCGTCGGGTGCCCGGAAGCAGGCCCAGTAACGACGCTGCGTAATCCATGGGCCGTAGGGCGCTAGCGCGGTACTCCGTCAGTCGCGATCAATCAGACCGAACTGAGGGGCGCGAAAGTTGGACTCGTTCTCCGCATCCGGCATGGGCGCGGCCACCGGCTCGGGCTCGGGTTCGCGCAGCATCTCCGGGGTGATGTTGCCGGCGGCGATTTCGCGCAGCGCCAGCACCGTGGCCTTATCGTTGTCGACCGGCACGGTCGCTTCGGCCCCGTTGGCCAGGCGCCGTGCGCGCTGGGAGGCCAGCAGCACGAGCTGGAACAAGTTATCGACATTCTGCAGACAGTCTTCGACGGTGACTCTGGCCATGGCGTACTGGAATTCCCTAGAAATGGTCGGGTGACAGACTCAGAAAGTATACGCCAATCCGAAGGGTCTTACGACACCAAAGAGGGCGAGCAGGGCATTGATTTCCGGCCTTTTTGAGCTCAACGCGCCGCCGTGGCCATCGATGATGGCGAGCAGATCCGCCACCGCCCGCTCGAAGTGGTCGTTGATGATCGCGTAATCGAATTCGAGGCAGTGGGACATGTCGGCGGCGGCATCGGCAAGCCGCCGGGCGATGACCTCATCGCTGTCGGTGCGCCGTGCCCGGAGCCGCTCCTCCAATACGGCGCGCGAGGGCGGCAGGATAAATATCGACACGCACCCGGGCACGCTCTGGCGGACCTGGCGCGCTCCCTGCCAGTCGATCTCCAGCAGCACGCTTCGGCCGGCGGCCAGTTGCGCGCTGACCTGTTCGCGGCCGGTGCCGTAGTAATTATCGAACACCCGGGCGTGCTCCAGGAACTCGCCCGCGGCCGCCAGGCGCTGGAACTCCGCCTCGCCGACGAAATGATAGTCACGACCGCCGAGCTCACTCGCGCGCGCCTTGCGGGTGGTGTGCGATACCGAGACCACCAGTTCCTTGCGAGCGCCGAGCAAGCGCCTGGACGAGGCTGGTCTTGCCCGCCCCGGAGGGCGCCGAAATGACGTACAGCTGACCGGTACGCGCCATGACATGTCTTGCTGCTGTGGAAGTGCGCATCATACCCGGCCCCGCCCGCCCGTGGCCTTTGCCTTGATGGCCGCTGGCTGCGGCGCGTAGCCCGCAACGCTCCATTGCTGTAAGTTACGGGACATATCCATCCGGATATATCCGGGACCGGACGTTGAAATGACCGACCGTCTCACACCCCCGCCGCCCGATTCCATGGGTGATTCCGAGCAGATGGGTTCGGTAATATATCGGGCGACCATCTCTTACGGCCTGACCGCCCTGGTTCTGAGCTGGACCGCCATCGCGGTGGCGCTGGCGCTGCTGGTGACCGCCGCCCTGATCACCTTCGTGCGCGGCTGGGTCAGCGCGAAGGAACTCGCGGTGGCCGCCGCGGTGACCGGCATCCTCACGATTCCGATCTCCTACAAGATCGGAAAGCTCCTGCGCGATCTTGAGCGCAGCCGCGCTGCGCTGCGGCATCTGGCCCAGGTCGATGCACTGACCGGCCTGGCCAACCGCGGCTATTTTTTCAGGCGCGCTGAGCAGCTCCTGCATCCGAACGCCACGCCCGCCTGGCCGTTGTCGGCGCTGATGATCGACGTCGACCGCTTCAAGTCAATCAACGACGAGGGTGGGCATGCGGTCGGCGACCAAGTGCTGAGCGAGGTGGCACGCATCCTGGAGCGAAATCTTCGGGCCGGGGATTTCGTGGCGCGCTACGGCGGGGAAGAGTTCGCCGCCATGCTGCCGACCACCGATCGCGCCACGGCGATGGCGATCGCCGAACGCATGCGCATGGCCATCGCCGAAGATCAGGTGCTCCAGCAGCTGGCGCAGCGCGTCGTCACGATCAGCATCGGTGTGGCCGAAACCAGCGATGAGGTGCCGGTCGATTCGGTGATGCTCGCCGCCGACCGCGCCCTGTACACGGCCAAGGCCGAGGGACGCAATCGCTGTTCCTTTCTCGATGTCGCCTCATCGCTCAGCGCGACGGCGCGCGCGCGCGCGCTCAAGTCCGCCACCACCGGCGTCCACAAGATCTAAATTATGAGGCAGGCGCCATCGGCCTCGGCGCTCCGAGGCGCGCCGAGGTTTTCGCGCTACCGCCCGTTCCAATCCACCTTCTTAAGGAAATCCAATGATCGGTTATGTCTGCATCGGCACCAATGATCTGCCGCGCGCGGCGCGCTTTTACGATGAACTGACCCTCGCACTCGGCGCCAAGCGCCAGGGCGAGACGGAACGCTACATCAGCTGGGGCCTCTCTGCGGAGGATTCGCAGCTCCTGCTGATCAAGCCCCTGGATGGCAAATCAGCCAGCGTCGGCAACGGATGGATGGTCTCGTTGCTGGCCAGCTCCAAGGCCCAGGTCGATGCCGTGCACCAGAAGGCGCTGAGCCTGGGAGGCAAGGACGAAGGCCCCCCCGG
Organism: uncultured Gammaproteobacteria bacterium; assembly: GCA_963795685.1. Lineage (GTDB taxonomy): Bacteria > Pseudomonadota > Gammaproteobacteria > Steroidobacterales > Steroidobacteraceae > FEN-1191. Next base: position 171,785 of record CAWCJE010000005.1, on the reverse strand, counting down.
AGCGCGGAGTGAGGATTTTTACGCCGCCTTCTTTCGGGATCCCGAGGGCAACAAGCTCGCCGTGTATTACTCGGGCTAGTTGCGCCTGCCTTGCCGTTGGGCTGCAGGTATCGGCCGAACCAATCGGCGGTCCGATCGTAGCGGTCCTTGAGGAAGCTCGGCCGGGTGAGCTCGTGGTTCTGGTCCGGGTAGATGATCAGCTGCGTCGGCACGCCGAGCGTGCGCAGCGCCTGGTACATCTGCTCGCTCCCGATCACCGGCACGTTGAAGTCCTTGTCGCCGCCCATGAACAGCGTGGGCGTGTGGATGCGATCGGCGTGGAAGAAGGGATAGGAAATCTTGAGCCACAACTCCGGGGTGCGCCACGGCGGGCCGAGTTCGTACTCGTTCTGGATCACGTATTCGGTCGGTGCCGTACAGGGAAGCTGGTTGCCGCGCGCCCGCGCCGCTCATCGCGGCCTTGAAGCGCTGGATCGCTGGCGATGGTGTAATCGGTCAGCATTCCGCCGTAGCTCCAGCCGCCGATGCCCAGACGGTCCGGATCGGCGATGCCGCGCGCGACCAGCGTGTCGACCGCCGTCAGCAGGTCCTCGACTTCCTTGTTGCCCCAGTCGGCGAAGATCGCGTTGGCAAAATCGAAGCCGCGCCCGCTGCTGCCGCGGTAGTTGACGCCGAACACCAGATAGCCGTTGGCGGCGATGATCTGGCGCAGGAACTGGTAGCTGTTCTCGAAGTCGGCCGAATGATCGTCCTGCAGGTCGGGCCCGCCGTGGATCCACAGGATCGTCGGATACTTGCGGCCGGCAACGTATCCCGGCGGCTTGACCATCATGCCGTGCACTTCGGTCCCGTCCTTGACGCGGAAGCTGAAGTCCTCGGTGGCTCCGAGCTGAATCTCCTTGAGGAGCTTGTCGCTGTGGAAAGTCAGCCGCCGCAGGTCGCCGCCTTCCAGCGCGTAGACCTCCGAGGAGTTCGCTCGTCGGAGGCGCTCAGAGCCAGCTCGGGTGCCGACCGGTGACTGGCCGTACACCACGATCGGACGCGAGATCAGCTTCTCCACGGTCGCGGTGGCCAGGTCCAGGCGGGCCGGATAGGTATTGCCGTCATCCTCGACCAGCAGGGATACCGACTTGTTGTCGGCGCAGGAACTTGTACGAGGAGATCCAGCGATCGAGCTTGCCGGTCAGTGAGCGCGCCGCGCCGCCTGCGGCGGGCACCAGCCACAGCTCATCGTGCATGTACATCGAGTACTTCGGCTCCAGGCCCTGCAGGAAAGCAACGGACTGGCCATCCGGGCTCCAGGCCAGATGCTGGAAGGTGGGCGCCCAGGGGCGCAGCAACTGGCGCGGCGCGGCGCCGGGCCGCGCCTCGATGAGCTCGATATCGATCTTGCCGTCCATGTCCACGGCGCGTTCCTGGGTACGCACGAAGGCGATCTTCGTTCCGTCCGGCGACCAGGCGGGCGAGACATCGTTGTATTGCTCGGTCTTGCCGAGCGGCTCGAGTTTTTGCCTCGGCGATGTCGAACAGGTACAGGTGCTGTTTCTGGTGCCGGCCGATGTAGCCGGTGACGTCCTCCTTGAAGAACATCGAGTCGATGACGATCGGCTTGGGTCCCTTGGCGGTGATGGCCGCGGTGCTGGGCTCCTCGTTGGTTTCGATGACCAGCACCAGTCGCCGGCCGTCGGGCGACCACTCGTAGCCCTCGATGTCATCGGTCACGCTGGTCAACGCGCGCGCCTCCCCGCCGCGCCGGTCGAGCACCATCACCTGGCTGTGCTCGGCCTCACCGATCTTGGCCAGATAGCTGAGGTAGCGTCCGTCGGGGCTCCAGCGAGGTTCGGAGATGCTGCTGGAGGGCTGGGTCATCTGCAGTTGCTGCTTGCCGTCCCAGCTCACCATCCAGATGGCGCTGCGCAATTCGTCCGCGTCGCGATCGCTGGTGCCCACCAGATAGGCGACCCACTGCCCGTCGGGCGAGATCTGCGGCTCGCTGACCGCCTCCATGCGGAACATGTCATCGGCCTTGAGGGGTCGTTTAGCGCGGGCGATGCCACGGTGAGCGTACTGGCGCTCAACGCTGCGCAAACCCAAACCGCTGCCCCTCGGCGCAAGGTACGTGTGGCCATGGTTTCCGTCACCTATCTGGTTCTGATGAGTCGGACCTGCGTGCGGTGGCAGTCTGCTTTTTTTCCCAGGGCGCTATTTCAGTGCTTATTGGCGGCTTCGCGCGTCGCGCGCGCTGCGGGATCGAGGCAGTTGATCTTGTTGTCTGGCACGTGGGTGTTGTCGAGCCGGCAACGCAGGCGCGAGGCAAAATCCTTCACATCCCTTTCGAGCTCATCGAAGGTCATCCGATGGCCGTTGTTACCGCGCAGGGCCACGAAGTCGGCCAGTTCTTCGCTCGAGACGCTGTCGCTAAACTCGCCCTGGACGTTGGCGCCCATGATGTCGTATTTCTCCATCATGTTAAGGACCGCATCGACGCCGGCCTTGAGCACGAAGCCCACAGGCGTATAGGCGAGGAGCGGGCGCCTCTTGCGCGTCAGGCTCAAATCGGTAATGGCCGTCTTCATGTACAGCACGCTGGGCCCCGGGGCGTCGACGATTCGGTATCCGCCGGCGGCCGATGCGTCGCCGACGTCCTTGCGGAACAGCTCGGCGATGGCCGTCAGGTCGGCAGGTTTGGCCCCGTTGTAGTCAGAGGTGGCGCTCATCAGCACTTCGGGCTGATCGATCATCACGGCCGTGTACGCTTCTCTTTTTTCGAACGCTGCAGGTTGCAGATAGATGAGGTCGGTCCCGGCATTGTTCGGCAAAGGGCTCGCCACGAGCTTGCTGTAATCGCTCAGGAACGTCTTGTCGTATTTCGTTGGCTGCAAGCCCGTGCGCCGCGATACAGCCAAGAACTGCCACCGCCCAGCGGGTGGAGATGCAAAGATCTTTCATTGGGGTCCTTAGCTGCGCGCGAGAGGAAGTTAGAGCCAAGGTAAAGTACGCCGCTCCCGGCCGTCAATTTTCATTGATGGAGCGGGTCTTCTTATCTCGAAAAGGGTAGCGCGACCGGGCTGGCCGATGTTTGAAAGAGGACGGAACGAGAGATGTTTCGCGCATTTATTTGCAGGGCGTACTGAACTGTCTTCGCACGCACCATTGCTGGTATAGCGTTTGTCCTACATCAAAAGGAATAACGCGCTGCGTATCCTTCCTTTGAATACGAATATTCCACGCCTCGATAAGTGGAGAAGGGAAGCGAAATGAAAAAAATGATATTGGCTTCAAGCGGTGTGTTAGTGGCCACCGCTTTCTTATGCCTTGCCGCCTGCGGTAGGGCCAAAGCTCCCGAGGACGTGCAAGCGAACATCTCGCCGAGGCCCAGGCCAAGGCGGTCGCCGAGAACGCCAAGGCGGACGAAAAGGTCAAGCAAATCGAGTCCAATGTGGGGCCCAGGATCGCGCGGACGCGTTCCCCCAAGTGGCCGACAAGAACATCGACGCCGTGGCGGATTCCGCAGTCACCGAAGCCGAGGGCGAAAACAAAATCGCTCTCGCGAAGTGCGAGGCGCTGGAGGGTGATGCGCAAAAGTCCTGCAAAGATCAGGCAAACGCCCATCTGGATGCAGTAAAGGCGAAGGCTAAAGCAGCCAAGTCTCATTGAGATAACGATCGGGTCGTCAGAACGCCTCTTCGCAAGGTACACTTGGAGCCGCGCCAGCAACGCAATCGCGAATTGATGGGTCGTTGTGGCTGAGAAGTTTGCTGCGGAGCGAACAAAAACCGCACTCTAAGCTCACCTTTAATTTTCCTTGCTCGGTGCTGCCCGCGGAGCGCTGCTGGTGGGGTGTTCGAGCCGCTGATAACCTCGATGCGATCGATGCCCTGCATGAGCACGTCCTGCGCATTTAGGTAGATACCCGAGAACAGGGGGTGTAGACGCTGCGCCCATCAATCAGCATCAACATCTTGTTGGAGAAATTTTGCGCCCTGCGGGTTGCCTCCGAAGCCTCGTGCCTTGACCACGTAGTTACTTGCGGAAAGTTGCGTCACCTGCAGGTTGGGCGCGAGCCGAAGAGCCTCCGGGACGCTGGCCATCCCGGAGCGCTGGATCTGGTCGTGGGTGATGACGTAGATCGCCGCCGGAGCCTGACTCAACGAATCTGCGGCTTTGGAGACCGAGGTCACCTGCAGGTTGCTCAGTTCTTTCAGTGAAAGCGCGCCGAGATCTTCGCCGGGGGTTCTGCCTGCGGGCTACGCCCGGCAAATCGGCGGGGCGCCAGCAACAAAAATTATTACGGACAGAGCGACAATTACGAAATCGGGCTTGTGACGCAACCTTGGACGGGCGTACTTGCGATGCAACGCGGCAACGGGCCGGTGACATCTTTCGGTGAACCTATAGCGCCTTCGATACCGAGTGCAAGCTGCGGCACGGCTCTATTAGAGGGGTATCGACGGGACATCTCATCGAGCGCTGCCCGGCAAAGAGGGGAGTGGGCCTCTACGCCGCATTCGGCATGGGATAGCGCGGCAGATCAATGGTGAAGATGCATCCACAACCGGGGATGTCCCGGACACTCAGGATTCCCTCGTTGGCAGCCACGCTTCGCCGGGAAATCGACAGGCCCAGCCCAAGCCCTGAGCGATCAGTTCCTGACTGAACGAACGGCTGGAACATCTTCTCAGGGTCCCCGGGTGGTAGACCCCCACAATTGTCTCCCACATCGATCAGCACGCGATCGGCGGATGAATAGGCGTGTAAGCGCACCTCGGTGCCATGCTTGGTGAATTTGAACGCGTTTTGCAACAGATTGCCGACCGCGGCGAGTAACAGATCACGATCCGCCTCAACGGCCAGGCGCGGGTCAACGATTGACACGGCGAGCCTGCACTGCCGGAGGTCCGCTTCAAGGGTCGCTGCCGTCTTAATCTCGGCGATGAATTCCGCGAGCGAGAAGCGGCGATGCTGCGCAGGCAACCCTGCGGTCACGCGAACTTCGCTGAGTGATCGATCGATTAAGTTGCGGATGCCGACCAGACTGCGATCAAGCACGGTGCCAGTCGCGCCCGCTATTCCGACATTGCCGGCTTTGATGGCCGCCAGTGAAAGCGTGGCGGCACCGAGAAGATTGCGCAGCTCGTGCGCGAAGAAGCCGAGCCGCTCGTTAAAAGCAAGGCCCTGGCGGCCCGCAATATTGAAATCGTGCTGATAGGAAAACTCGGTCACGGCCGTCGCGATGGCGTTGTTCCAGGCAACGATTCAATGTCCTGAATTCGTCGATATCAATCTGTGCGTTTTTTTCAAACGCCAGGTCGGTGATCGCCTGACACAAATCACCGTAATTATGCACAACCTGCTCGATGCTGAACCCTTCGCTCAACAACTCGCGCCCGTGGAGCGTGGCGCTTTCACTGATCTCGGACAAAATCGGCGTGCCTCCCCCGGCAGGTCCGGAAATCTTGCGGCTCTGCAGGGGGTGCGCGGTTTGTTCGACCCGCAGGGTTCGGGTGACCTGGTCAAGAAAGTTTGGGATCCCGTGGGCACGCGCTGCGTCGCCGGCCCTCTCCGGTGACCGGAGTGAAACCTTGGCGTGGCATCGAGCGATGAGGTCAGCCCGATGGGCGGTCAGGAACTCGTGGAGCATGACACCCCACCATACGCCGATTGGGGGGTCGTTTCGGGCTGGTTCGCGGTCCCACGCTCCGGCGGGGCCGCGCAACTCAGCAAATGAGGGGACTTATGGACAAAGTCGCCAACTGTGGCGATCCAGTCGTTCGCTCGGTAATCGCCATCACGTGTCTTGGCGATTGTGCCCTCTTTGCCGGGTGCGCCGGAGGCCATGTTACCAACCAACGCATGGCCGCCCCGCTGGGGGACCGTGCACCGGTTGTTGGTTTTGACTCCCCAAAACCGCGACTCCAGTCAAAGGGGAACGACCTCGCTAATAAATCGCTTGGGAGCGGCTCATTAGATCGCTTCTTCGGTCCCGACACTGCACTTTAGGCCGCGGATATGGGCTTTGGTTCTAAGCTGATTGTCCTACAACGTGGACTGCAATTTAGGCCTATTGTGAGGTTATGACTGTCCGGTTCCAGGGGATAACATGCGCACACCGCCAAGCCACTGCCGTCCATCGGGCCATGAGCTCCTTGGATTTTCCAATTATCGGCATTGGCGCCTCCGCCGGCGGAATCGATGCTTTCCATGTTCTTTACCCATATGCCGGCCGACTGTGGCATGGCTTTTGTGGTGATTTTGCATCTGCCGGCCGATCGCAAGAGCATGCTGACCGAGATCTTGAGGCGCTGGACGTCGATGCCGGTCGTCGAAGCCTACGACGGCGCAGCAATCGAACCGAATCACGTGTATGTGCCGCCGCCGCATGCCGTCGTCACCTTGCGTGATGGCCACCTAGGCATTGAAATGCCGCGCGAAGGATCCGAACGACTTTTCGCCCCATCGATGGATTCTTCGATTCGCTGGGACCGCGATGGGCGAGCGAGCCGTCGGAATCGTCCTCTCCGGCACCGGCAGCGACGGAGCACTCGGCCTGAAAGCCATCAAGGAGCGCGGCGGCCTACCATCGCGCAGGGTAGCAATGGCACTGCTCCGCAGTATGGGGAAATGCCAGCGGGGGCGATCGCGACGGGCGTAGTCGATATCATTTCTCCGGTCGAGGAAATGCCGGGACATCTGTTGCGCCTTAAGAACAGCCCGCTCGAGGTTGCCGATAGCCCGCAGGAAGCGCCGACAGAGGCCGCGCGGCTTGCGATTTGCGCCCTGCTGCGCACGCATTTGGCCATGACTTCAGCGGCTATCGCAGCCAGACCTTTTTGCGGCGCGTCGAGCGGCGCATGCAGGTCATCAATGCGTCACGCTTGAAGAGTACGTCGAGAAGCTCAAGACCGATCCGGCGGAGATCCCGTTGCTGTTTCGCGATCTGCTGATTCGTGTCACCAGCTTCTTTCGCGACCAGGAGACCTTTGAGCCCTGGGCACGAAAGTCATCCCGCAGCTGTTTGAGGACAAGATGGCCGACGACTCGGTGCGGGTGTGGGTGCCGGGCTGCGCCACGGGCGAGGAAGCCTATTCGCTTGCCATCCTGCTGCGCGAACACATGGACTCGATGCCCGTGGTGCCGAAGGTGCAAATTTTCGCGACCGATATCGACGATTCGGCCATTGCCACGGCGCGACTCGGACGGTATCCGGAGACTTTGCTGGATGGACTGTCCAAAGAGCGGCTGAAGCGGTTTTTTTCTCTATCGCAGGGCAGTTATTGCGTGACCAAGGAGATCCGCGATCTGTGCACTTTTTCGCGTGCACAACCTGGTTCGCGATCCGCCGTTTTCGGTGATGAGCCTGGTGTCCTGCCGCAATCTGCTGATCTATATGAACCCGGAACTTCAGGCGCGGATCATTCCGATGTTTCACTACGCGCTGATGCCCGGGGCATTCTGCTTCTGGGTGGCTCGGAGTCCGTGGCGCAACACGCCAATCTGTTCGAAACGCTCGACAAGAAGGCCCGTATCTTTCAGCGGCGCGAAGGCCGGAGCCCTGAACTGAAGCTGCGATGGCGAAATCCGCCATCTGTTCGCCCACGAGATGCAGTGGGACGGCCATCGTGCGCCTCATGATCTGGCCGCCAGGCCGGAACATCACGTCTCCATGATCCCGCGCGACCCCGCAAGGACGGCAAGCGGGAGATTTCGAACTTCGAACATCTTCTTGAGCCCGCGGAGCCAACGTGCGGAACGTCTCGCAACTGCAAACGGCGCTGGGCGGTGTCTCCGAGCACCTGCAGTCGCTGGCCGAAGAGCACCAGACGGCACTCGAGGAACTGCGCAGCGCCAACGAGGAGTTGCATTCGGTCAACGAGGAGATGCAATCGTCCAACGAGGAGCTGGAGACATCCAAAGAAGAACTGCAGTCTCTCAACGAAGAACTTCACACGGTCAACCTTCGCCTGACCGAAAAAATCGACGAGCTTGATCACGCCAACAGCGATCTTCGCAATCTGTTCGACAGCACCGAGATCGCCACCGTTTTTCTCGACCGGCACCTGCTGATCCGCAGTTTCACCAAGGCGATCGCGACGATTTTCAATCTGATCCCGAGCGACCGCGGCCGGCCATTGACCGATATCGTAAGCCGGCTGCAATATCGGGCCTGCGCGAAGATGTGGAGTATGTGCTGTCGACTTTGCAGCCCTTCGAACGGCGCGTGGAGCGCGAGGACCACTCGGCGCACTACATCATGAGAATCCTGCCGTATCGCGAACCGGACAGCGCCGTGACCGGCGTGCTGGTCACCTTTGTCGATGTCAGCAGCATCGTTCAGGCTGAGACAGCGCTGGTCGAGGCGGACGCGCGCAAGGATGTGTTTTTGGCCACTCTGTCACACGAGTTGCGTAATCCACTGGCCCCGATACGCATGGCCGCACAGATCCTGCAATCCCCCAATCTGGCAGCGCACCAGTTCAAGAAGCACGGATGATCATCGCGCGGCAGGTCACGCACATGAGTTCGTTGCTCGATGATCTGCTGGATGTCGCGCGGATCACCCGAGGATCCTTCCTGCTTAAGAAAGAATATGTGGAAATTAAGGAGCTGATGGAGGATGCGGTGGTCGCGACACAGGCGGTCATGACCGCAAAGCATCACACCTTGCGGGTGGAATACCCGCCGACGCCGATCAGGTGGAAGTCGATCCCGTTCGGATAACGCAAGTGATCACCAATCTTCTGACCAATGCCGCGAAGTACACCCCAGCGGCGGCCTGATTTACCTAGGGGCGCGGCTTGAGCCCAAGCTTCCTCAGCATCTACGTGCGCGACAATGGGGTGGGGCTCAGTAGCGAGGCTCTGTGCACGATCTTCGACATGTTTAGCCGCGTCCAATCGGAACTGGGCCGGGCGGAAGGGGGTTTGGGCATTGGCCTTGCGCTGGCAAGGGGCTTATCGAGCTTCATGGCGGACGCGTCGAGGTGCGTAGTGCCGGACCCAACCAGGGAAGCGAGTTCACAGTTTGCCTGCCGCGATCGCTTATTGTCGAGGGAACTGATGCGAAGTCGCCGGCAGCCGGCCACGCTGAGCAGTCCACTGCATCGCGACGCATCATGATCGCCGATGATAATCGGGACAGTGCTGAGGCCATGGAGATGCTGCTCAGGCTTTCCGGACACGACGTGCATCTCGCGCACAGCGGCGCCGAGGCGTTGGAGGTTGCCAATCTCGTGCGTCCGGACGTCGGGATATTGGACATCGGCATGCCGGATATGAACGGCTACGATGTGGCAGAACGTATTCGGCACGAGGCTTGGGGTAAGGAACTAACGCTCATTGCGGTGACAGGATGGGGCCAAGATGCCGACAAGCGACGCGCGCTGGCGGCAGGATTCGATCACCATCTGACCAAGCCGGTCGAATTCGAAAAGCTCAAACAGTTGATTGACCAGCCAGGCCCGCCGAGGCGGGGGGGGGGCCAGCCGACCCGCTCTCGATCCAATAAAATCGAGTCTCGACCGCCAAACCGTTAGCCGGCGCTCGAACATCTAGGTTGGCATCGGGTTTGAGCAGCCAAGAACCCGAGGCTGAGCGCAAGAAGATGGTCAAAGTGCGCCCTTGTCTGGGTGGTGTTACCCTGCGGGTTGGACGAAGGTGGAGAGTGGGACGGAAAGGCGGAGAAAAGAGGACTCGTGCGCACACACAAGGATAGGTCGACGAAGAGGGCTAAATGCAGTGCCATTCAGGCCACTCCAGCGCTTACTCAATATTCTGTACCTGCTCGCGCATCTGTTCGATCGCGACTTTCATCTCGACGGCGATGCGGGTCGTTTCCAGATCCTGCGATTTCGAGGCCAGCGTATTGGCCTCACGATTGAATTCCTGCAACAGGAAATCCAGTCGCCGGCCTGCGGCCTCAGGACCGGCGAGCGTGCGGCGCGCCTCATCGATGTGTCCGTCGAGCCGGTCCAGTTCCTCGGCCACATCAAGGCGATGCAGGAGCAGCACGATCTCCTGCTCAACGCGTTCCTGATTGAGCTCCCCACCCAGTTCCGTTAAGCGTTCCTCGAGACGCGAGCGTACGCGCGCGAGAACTTCGGGCAAACGGGCACGTACCTGGGCGATCAGCGCGGCGAGCATCTCGCAGCGCTGCAGGATAAGTTCAGTAAGTCTTTGGCCCTCTCGCCCGCGGGCCGCGATCAAGCTCGACAAGGTCTCGTCGAACGTCGCCCGCACCACCCCATGCAAGGCGTCAAGATCGGTTTGCTCCTCGCGCAGTACACCCGGCCAGCGCAACAGATCGAGAATATTGATCTGTCCCTGATCGGGGATCAGTGCGGTGATCTGCCGGCTGCGGGACAAGAGTGCAGTGAGCGCAGACTCATCGATCTGCAGCTCGCCGGCGACAGGCGCGCGATGCTGTATCGTGCAATCCACCTTGCCGCGTCGCAGGTCGCGCGCCAGGCTCTGGCGCAGCTCCGATTCCAGTGCACGGCAACTCTCGGGCAGTCGCACTGCCGCATCGAGAAAGCGGTGGTTGACGCTGCGGATCTCACATATCACGGAGCCGAAAGCACCGCTTCGTTCCTGGCGCGCGAACCCCGTCATGCTCGAAATCATGCGAATTTGGCCAGTTACTTTGCGGAAATCACGGTTGCGGCGCTTACTTGGAGCGACGCGGAATGTTATAAAGCGCCGCCAGTTTAACCCAATGATTTGGAGCCCGCTTGCGCGTTGAACACGCTGAACTCAGCCTCAAAGGCGCACGTGAGAGCAATCAGGACCGCCTCGGGGCCGAAGTCACCGAGGAAGCGGCGCTGCTGGTCGCCTGCGACGGCATGGGCGGTCACGAAGAAGGTGAGCGCGCGGCGGTGGTGGCTCTCCAGGCCATCAGCCAGCAGATTCCGCGCCACCGCACAGCCGCTCCTGGACCCGCTCGGATTCCTGCACCTGTCGTTGGGCGCGGCCCACCAGCAGATCGTCAATATCGGCGCCGACATTCCGCTCGAGAACCGGCCGCGCGCGACGATAGCGATGTGTCTGGTGCAGAGGGGCTCGGCCTACTGGGCCCATGTCGGTGACAGCCGCACCTATCACCTGCGGCGGGGTCGCGTGGTCGCCCGGACCCGCGATCACAGCCATGTCGAGTTGCTGGTGCGCGAAGGTGTCATCGGGGCCGAGCAGGTGCACAATCACCCCATGCGCAATTTCGTCGAATCCTGCCTCGGGGGTGAGGTGCTGCTGCCGGAAATGGACGTGAGCCGCCGCCAGCCGATCGAACACGGGGACGTGCTGCTGGTATGCACCGATGGACTTTGGGCCGGCGTGAGCGATGAGCAGATCGCAGCGGCCTTCGTGCAGCCTGAAATCGCCCTCAGTGAAGCGCTGGCCGCGTTGTGCGCGCAAGCGGTGAACGCGAGCGGTGCCAGTTGCGATAACACGTCCGTGGCCGCACTGCGTTACCTGGAGTAAATCATGCCTTCCCGTCGAAACGATCGCGCGGCCGATGCCCTGCGCGCAATACGCTTTACCCGCCACTACACCCGACACGCCGAAGGCTCGGTGCTGGTGGAATTTGGTGACACGCGGGTGCTGTGCAACGCCACGGTCGAAGACGGTGTGCCCGGATTCCTTCGCGGCAAAGGACAGGGCTGGATCACCGCCGAATACGGCATGTTGCCGCGCGCCACGCACACCCGCTCCGCGCGTGAGGCGGCTCGCGGCAAGCAAAGCGGGCGGACCCAGGAAATACAACGACTGATCGGCCGATCGCTCCGGGCGGTGGTTGATTTGCGTGCGCTGGGCGAGCGCAGCGTGACGCTGGATTGCGACGTGCTGCAGGCGGATGGGGGCACGCGCACGGCGGCCATTACCGGGGGCTATATCGCGCTCGCCGATGCAATCGCCTCGCTCGCGCGCGCGCAAAGTGCTCAGCGCCAGTCCGCTGCACGGGCAGGTGGCCGCGGTGTCGGTCGGCATAGTGGGCGGGGCGCCGGTGCTGGATCTGGATTACGAGGAAGATTCCGAGGCCGAGACCGACATGAACGTGGTCATGAACAACGGCGGGGGTTTCATCGAGGTGCAGGGCACGGCCGAGGGACACGCATTCCGGCGCCACGAGCTCGATGCGTTGCTCAACCTGGCCGCGGCCGGGATCGGTGAGCTGTGCGCGCTGCAGAGCCAGGCCCTGATGGATTAGGGGCTCAGGCGGTCGGCATGAAAATCGTGCTGGCGAGCGCGAACCCCGGCAAACAGCGTGAATTCGCGGCACTGCTTGGCCCGCGCGGCTTTGAGCTCGTGCCTCAGGCCCAATTGCACATCGAAAGCATTGCCGAGACCGGCCACACCTTCGAGGACAATGCCCTGCTCAAGGCCCGCCATGCTGCCGCGCTTTCCGGCCTTGCGGCCCTGGCGGACGACTCCGGACTTGAGGTCGACGCGCTCGGCGGTCGCCCCGGCGTGTGGTCGGCACGATTTGCCGGCCCTGGGGCGAGCGATGAGGACAACAACAGACAGCTCCTTCTTGAGCTGGCGGAACGGCCCGAGGCCCCGCGCACCGCGCGTTACCGCTGCGTACTGGCGCTGGTGCGCCGCGCGGACGATCCGCGCCCACTTCTGGCGCAGGGCCGCTGGGAAGGACGCATCGCGCTCGCGCCGGCCGGGACCGGTGGCTTTGGTTACGACCCGTACTTCATTCCGGACGGGATTCGATTGCACCGCCGCCGAGCTCAGCGCCGTGCAAAAAAACGCGCTCAGTCATCGCGGAATCGCACTGCGCGATCTGATCGCGCGCTTGGCCACATGGGCCTGAGCGCGCCGCCGCTGGCGCTGTACCTGCATTTCCCCTGGTGCGTGCGCAAGTGCCCGTACTGCGATTTCAATTCGCACACACTGCAGCAGGAACTTCCGCAGCAGGCGTACCTTGAGCGCCCTGCAGGCGGACCTTGACGCGCAGCGGACGCAGATCGGCGCTCGCCCCATCGTCAGCATCTTTATGGGCGGCGGGACGCCGAGCCTGTTCACGCCGGCGGCGCTCGAGGAACTGCTGACTGCTGTTCGGGACCGGCTGGAGCTGGCGGCCGACGCTGAGATCACGCTCGAGGCGAATCCGGGAACCATTGAGCGCGGCCGCTTCGCGGAGTACCGCGCCGCCGGCATCAATCGCGTTTCGTTGGGGGCGCAGAGTTTTGATCCCTCGATGCTCGAACGGCTCGGCCGCATCCACTCAGCCCAGGAAACGCGCCTCGCGGTGGACGAGTTGCGGGCGGCGGGACTGGACAATTTCAACCTGGACCTGATGTACGCCCTGCCCGGCCAGGATTTGGCCGGCGCACTTGCTGACGTACGCACGGCCATCGAGCTTGAGCCCGCGCACCTCTCGCACTACCAGTTGACGATGGAGCCGGGCACGGTCTTCGGCGGCCGCCCGCCGGCAGGACTGCCGGATGACGATTTGGCGTACGAGATGCAGCAACGATGCCAGGCCGAACTCGCGCTTTCCGGCTACGCGCAGTACGAGACTTCGGCCTATGCACGTCCCGGGGCGCAGTGCAGGCACAATCTGAACTATTGGAATTTCGGCGATTATCTCGGAGTGGGTGCGGGCGCTCACGGCAAGATCAGTCGTGCCGACGATGGCGTGATCGAACGCACCGTGCGCGAACGCGAACCGCGCCGTTACCTGGCGCGCGGTCACACCGGGTCGCCGCCTACGACGCCGGTTCAGGCGGAGGAATTGCCGTTCGAATTCATGATGAACGCGCTGCGGCTGGTCGGCGGATTTGAAAGCGCGCTGTTCGAATCGCGGACCGGGCTGGGATGGGAAGCGATTGCCGCCCCGATCAAGCGACTAGAGGCACGTGGGCTGATGGTGCACACGCCGGGCAGGGCCGACAATTGGGCAGCCACCGAGCTGGGCCGGCGGTTCCTCAATGACTTGATTGCCGAATTTTTGCCTTCGCGCCCCGTGGTTTAGGTCAACCGCCGCAGCGACACGCCGATTTATGCACAGCTCCTGGATGGGCACCCTTAAATTAGCCAATTACACGTTCCATTGCAGGCCGAACGGCATCTGACATACGTAAGTAATTGATTATATAAGCATGTAATATATTGGTCATTTTCTGTCCAAAGCGAAAAAGATGCAGAAATGGCGTGCTTTCGACCCGTGCGGGGCAACGTTGTGCACAGATTTATCCACAGATTTTGTGGATAAATCGGTCCCCGAGGGCTGTCCCCTTGTCCGGGGGGCGTGGGGGGGCTAGACTGCGCGCCCCTTTTTGAAGGCGGGCCCCCTCAATCCAGAGCGGGCCGAAGTGCCGGTGGCATGCCGGCTAAGGTGGCGTCCATGAAAGCAGCAACACATCCGGATTACAACGAAATCAGCGTGACCTGCAGCTGCGGGAACGTGTTCAAGACCCGCTCGACCATGGGCAAGGATCTGCAGGTCGATGTGTGCTCGAACTGCCACCCTTTCTATACCGGCAAGCAGAAGATGGTCGATACGGCCGGCCGCGTCGACAAATTCCGCAAGAAGTACGCCGCCGCCGCGGCGCGCTGAAGCTTCCGCGCGTTTCCGGTTCCGGGGTTCTGTGCAGGCCGCTGTAATTTGCGGTCCGGGTGCTCCTGCACCTTGATTCCCTGATGCGCTCATGTAACGCTGCGATTCGACGCGCCGCGATTCGCGGCCGTTCGCCAATCTAATCTTCAGGGCAGCAACGCGCGATGGCCAAACCACCGTACGATCTGATCGATCCGGCGACCGGAATCAAGTCCGCCTTACCCATTCGTTCCGGGACCATCGGGCCGGACTGCCTGGACGTGGCCGAGCTCTACAAGGACCACGGCGTCTTTACCTTCGATCCGGCCTTTAGCGTCACGGCCAGCTGCGAGAGCAAGATCACCTACATCGACGGCGATGCCGGCGTGCTGCTCTACCGGGGCTATCCGGTGGAACAACTGGCGGCCGAGAGCTCTTTCACCGAGGTCGCTTACCTGCTCATTTACGGGGAACTGCCGAACGCCGATCAACTGAGCAGCTATCGCACCAGCATCACGCGCCACACGATGATCAATGAGTCGTTGCTGCGCTTCACGAACGGCTTTCACCACAACGCCCATCCGATGGCGATGGTTTCGGCGGTGGTCGCCTCGATGGCGGCGTTCTACTACGATTCGATGGACATCTACGATCCGCGCCATCGCGAGATTTTCTCCCACCGCATCGTCGCAAAACTCCCGACCATTGCCGCCGCCGCCCACAAGCACGCGCTGGGCCAACCCTTCATTTACCCCCGCAATGACCTGGATTACTGCGCGAACCTGCTGAACATGTTCTTTGCGGTGCCCTGCGAGCCCTATCATGTGGATCCGGTCGCGGCGCAGGCGCTGGACTTGTTGCTGATTCTGCACGCCGACCACGAGCAGAACGCCAGCACCTCGACCGTGCGACTGGCGGGCAGCACCGGAGCCAATCCGTACGCGGCGATCTCGGCGGGGGTATCGGCCTTGTGGGGTCCGGCGCACGGCGGCGCCAACGAGGCGGTCCTCAACATGCTCGGGGAAATTGGTACCGTCGAGCATATCCCCAAGTATCTGGCGATGGCCAAGGACAAGAGCAGCCATTTCAAGCTGATGGGCTTCGGGCACCGCGTCTACAAGAATTTTGATCCGCGCGCCAAGATCATCCGCGAGGCCTGCCACCGGGTGCTCGCCAAGCTCGGAAGCAGCGACCCGCTGTTCGAGCTGGCATTGCGCCTGGAGGAAATCGCGCTCAAAGACGATTACTTCATCTCGCGCAAGCTCTATCCCAACGTGGATTTCTACTCCGGGGTCATCTACC
Organism: uncultured Gammaproteobacteria bacterium; assembly: GCA_963795685.1. Classification (GTDB taxonomy): domain Bacteria; phylum Pseudomonadota; class Gammaproteobacteria; order Steroidobacterales; family Steroidobacteraceae; genus FEN-1191. Next base: position 155,945 of record CAWCJE010000005.1, on the reverse strand, counting down.
GCGCGCTGGGCATCCCGCGCTCGATGTTCACGGTCATGTTCGCCATCGCCCGCACCGTGGGGTGGGTCGCGCATTGGCTCGAGATGATCGGCGACCCCGAGATGCGCATTGTCAGGCCGAGGCAGCTGTACACCGGGCCGACACAGCGTAAATACGTCGAAGTGGCCAAGCGCGGCTGAGGCGCTCAATCCCTAAGTAGGCGTTGCGTCAGGCCAGCGAAGGCTCGGCGGCGCTCAGCAGGGCCTCGAGTTCCGCACTGTCCGCGCGCCGCATCGGACGGCCGTCCACCGGGCTGAGCGGCGTGTGCCGGATGCCGTCCACCGGAAAGATGGTGGCCTGGATCGTGTGCTCGTCGAGCTCAAAGCGCACCGTTGGAAAATTCTGAAAGCGCTCGGCATCCAGCCGCACGCGATGCTCGCCGATCTCATGAGCCACGGCGCGATCCAGAAGGCTGATGGCCACCGCCTCGGGGTTATCGACGAACAGGTGCAGTTGCACGTCGGTGTGCGCGGTCGCCGTGCCGGTCAGCACCGGGCCGACCAGTCGCGGGGAGAACGCCGCAAGGGTCTGCATGGCGCGCAGCGCGGCGCGGCGCTGCGCCTTGAGGGTGAGGGCATGGGTGTCGGCCGCGAACAGGCGCTGGTAGGCGGCGAGCGAGGCCTCGATCTCGGCGTTGCTCGGCAACGCGCCCTCCTCGGTGATCCCGAATCGCTCGGCGGCCTTGCGCTTGGCGAAGCGAAAATCCTGGATCCCGTGTTCGGCCATGACGCGCGCGGCCTCCTGCGCGACGGCTCGGCGTAGATTCTCACTGCGCGGTGAATTGCGACGTGGCATGGCGACCCTAGGAGCTAAAACAGCGGTTCGGTTCCGGCGTTGGTCGGATTGTTGGGCCCGGTGGCGGCCGCAGGCAGCTTGTCGGTAAAGAAGTACTCGGAGATGGCCGCAGGGTCCGCGACTCCGGCGAGCTGCCCGCTGGTGGCATCGATCCGGGCAGTCACGAGCCCCGCAGGCACCGGCCGCGGGACATCGGGCACGCCCTTGAGGCCCTCGCGCATCAGGCGCACCCAGATGGGCACCGCGACGCTGCTTCCTTCCTCGCCTTCGCCGAGGGATTGTTCCTGGTCGTAACCCACCCACACGGTGGCTTCCAGATCCGGGTTGAACCCGTTGAACCAGGTGTCGTGCGAATCGTTGGTGGTGCCGGTCTTGCCGCTGATGTCCTCGCGCCCGAGCACGCGTGCCCGCACGCCGGTGCCGCGCTTGATCACATCGCCCATGATGTTGTCCATCAGCCAGGCGTTCGCCGCGGTGATCACGCGCGGCGCCTTGCTTGCCGCGGGCAGGAGCGGCGGGAGCTGCTCGGAATCCGGCGGTGCCAGGGTCTGCACCTTGCTGCTGCGCGGTGCCGGGGCATCGCTCGCTGGCGCCACGCCGGTGGCATCGGAGGCCAGGGGCGATGTGCTCTCATCCCCGGGGCCACAGCCCTCGCACACTTCCTTGGGCGCGGCCCGCCACACGGTGATCCCTTGGGCGTTTTCGATGCGCTCTATGAAATAGGGACTGACCTTGTAACCGCCGTTGGCGAAGGTGGCATAGCCGGTGGCCACCTCGAGCGGGGTGGCCGAGAGCGTGCCCAGCGCGAGGGTGAGGTTGTTGGGCATGGTCGAGGCGTCAAATCCGAACCGTGAGGCGTATTCGATGACATCCGAGGTGCCGACCGCACGCAACAGGCGGATCGACACGAGATTGCGCGAGTGCACCAGCGCTTCACGAAGCCGCGTCGGGCCGCTGAAATTCCCCCCATCGTTCTCGGGGCGCCAGGTCTGTTCGATTCCCCCGTCGGCCACGACCACCGGGGCGTCCATGATGACGCTCGCCGGAGTGAAGTCATGCTCCAGCGCGCAGGAATACAGGAACGGCTTGAATCCGGAGCCCGGCTGGCGGCGCGCCTGCGTGACGTGATTCCAGGCATTGCCGAAGTAATCGAAGCCTCCCACCAGCGCCACCACCGCCCCATCGTGCGGGTCGAGCGCGACCAGCGCGCCCTGGACGGCGGGGATTTGCGCCAGCTGCGCATTGCCGCGCCCATCGTAGAGCACGTAGATCAGATCGCCGCGCTGCAGGACCGAATCGACCTTGCCGCTGGACGCGTTGCCTTTCGCCCAGGACATGCCGTCCCATTCGATCTGCGCATAGCCGCCTCCGCGCAGGTACACGCGTGCGGCCGCAGGGGCCACCGAGACCACGGCCGCCGACTGGAGGTTACCGACCGGTCCGAACTCCGCCAGCAGTTGCTCGAGCTGGTGCGGGCTGGCATCCGCATCGAGCTTGCTGCGCTTGAGCACGCCCCGATAGCCGTGGCGACGGTCGTATTCGATCAGGCCGAGCCGCAGGGCGCGGTTGGCCACGGTCTGCAATCGCCCGTCGATCGTCGTGATGGCCCGGTAGCCGGCGTTGATCGCGCCCTCACCGAACCGTGCGACCACCTGCTGGCGGGCGATTTCGGCCACGAACGGCGCCTCGATGTCATAGCGCGGTGCGTACTCGCGCGCCTTGATCTCCTCGTGCATGGCACGCTGGGCCGTGTCCGCATCAATGTAGTGGAGCGCCTGCATCCGCTGCAGCACGTAGTGCCGGCGCTCGGTGGCGCGCTGCGGACTGGTCACCGGGTTGTAGCGCGAGGGGGCCTGCGGAAGTCCGCCGAGCATGGCCGCTTCGGCGACCGAGAGTTCATTGAGCGGCTTGCCGAAGTAGACTTCGGCCGCCGCCGCCACCCCGTAGGCCCGCTGGCCGAAGAAAATCACATTCAGGTAGGTCTCGAGAATCTCCTGCTTGGTGAATTCATGCTCCATGCGCAGCGTCAGGAAGATCTCCTGGAGCTTGCGGGTGATGTTCTTATCGCGCGTCAGGAACATGTTGCGCGCCGTCTGCATGGTGATGGTGCTGGCGCCCTGGGCGAAATCGGCGTTGGTCAGGTCCACATAGATGGAACGCAGCATGCTGAAGTAGTCGATGCCGCCGTGACTGAAAAAACGGTCGTCCTCGGCGGCCAGGAACGCCTCGCGCACCAATTGCGGTATTTCCTCGTACGTGACGGGCACCCGGCGCTGCTCGCCGATCTGGCTGATCAGCGCGCCGCTCCTTGTATATACGCGCAGCGGCACTTGCAGCGGCAGCGTGTGCATGCCCGCAGCGCTCGGAAGCGATGGGGCCAGATACACGTAGCTGGCCAGGAATGCGTAGATCACTCCCAGAATCAGCACAACGCACACGAGAGTCAGGCCGATTAATGTTCGCAGCGTGCGGGACTTCACCGATTACGACTCCACTTGTTGCGCTTGACGGGCGGCCCATGGTGAAGTGCGAGGCTGTGACATATGCCAAACACTTCACTCATTGCCCCGGGGATGCGAATTCGCTCTCCTCGAGTGCGCGCAGCGAATTTCGTGAGACTACTCACGTTCAATTTAACCGATGGCTGATATATATTCGTCTGCACTTTTTTGCGGGCCCGCCGTTACGGCGTGTATCTTACTGATAAGGAAGGGAAACTGTGTTCCTGTTCTCGCGTAAGAACCGCCAGTTGCTGGGGTTGGACATTACAACCTCCTCGATCAAACTGATCGAGCTGGCCAATTCCGGTGGTCGCTACATCGTCGAATCGTACGCGGCGGAGGCGACTCCCGCGAATTCGATGAATGAAAAGACGCTTGTTGACCCCCAGGCGGTCGGCGAAGCCATCCGCCGTGCGGTCAAGCGCTCCGGCGCGACCAGCACCGAGGTTGCCATCGCCATCAGCGGCGATGCGGCCATCACGAAAGTGATCCAGATGCCCAAGGGCCTGCGCGATGCGGACCTGGAAGCTCAGGTCGAGATGCAGGCCGACCAGTACATCCCCTTTCCCATGGACGAAGTCAGCTACGACTTCGAGGTCCTGGGGCCCTCGGAGAAGGACGCCGACTCGGTCGATGTGCTCCTGGTGGCCAGCCGCTCCGATAACGTCGAGCAGCGGCGAGCTGCGGTGGCGGCCGCGGGACTGAACGCGCGCATCGTCGATGTCGAGGCGTTCGCGCTGGAAAATGCCTGCAAACTGATGACCCATCAGATGCCCGACGGCGGCATCGATCGGACCATCGCGGTCGCCGATTTTGGCGCCAGCAGCACCACATTCAGCGTGCTGCGGAACCTGAAGATCATCTATACGCGCGATTTCGCCTTCGGCGGCCAGCAGCTGACCGAAGAGATCATGCGTACCTACGGGCTGACGATGGAAGAGGCCGGTCGCGCCAAGAAAGAAGGCGGATTGCCCGGCAACTTCCAGGCCGAAGTGCTCGACCCGTTCATCGACGACATGACCCAGCAGGTCAGCCGCTCGCTCCAGTTCTACCTGGCCTCCGGGAGCGGCCGTGACCAGCCCGAGAAGATCCTGATCTGCGGTGGCTGCGGCAACGTGTCCGGCGTGGCCGACGTGATCCAGAGCCGGGTGGGCATCACCGCCGAGAAGGGTGATCCGTTCGGCCAGATGAAATTGTCCTCGCGCGCACGCGCTCAGGCGGTGCAGCGCGATGCCACGGCTCTATTGACCGCCTGCGGCCTTGCCTTGCGGAGTTTTGACTGACATGCCACGTATAAACCTACTGCCCTGGCGCGACCAACAGCGCAAAGAGCGCAAGCTGGCGTTTTTCGTGGCGCTCGGCGGTGCCGCGCTCGGCGCGCTGGTCGCCGCCTTCGCCGGCTACCTGCTGTTCAAGTCGATGATCAGCTCCCAGGAGCAGCGCAACGACCGCCTGCGGGTCGAGATCAAGACGGTGGACCGCCAGATCGAGGAGATCAACGACCTCGAGACGCAGAAGCAGCGCTTTATCGCGCGCATGCAGGTCATCGAGAAGCTGCAGCGTTCGCGCTCGGAGGTGGTGCACCTGTTCGACGAGATCGCCCGCACCATGCCCGATGGCACCTACCTGACCGCCTTCAAGCAGGACGGCAAGCACCTCAAGTTCGAAGGCGTCGCGCAGTCATCGACGCGTGTATCGACCTTTATGCGCAACATCTCAGGCTCGCAGTGGATGAAGGATCCGGAACTCGAGGTCGTCGAGAGCAAGCCGGGCAGCACCGTGGGCAACAGTTTCGTGCTCGACGCGGGCGAGATTGTCGCCAGCGGCGATGAGGATGATGAGGCGCCGTCCAAGTCCAAGCGCCCCCTCCACGGAGCCGCCAAATGAACCTGCTGCAGGAACTGCGCTCGCTCGATCCGCGCGATCCAGGCCGCTGGCCGCTGGCGATCCGTGCCGGCGCAGTCGCGCTGTCCTTCGTGGTCGTGGCGTTGCTGGCCGGGTACTTCTTCGTCTGGACTGACTTAAACCCGCAGCTCCAGCAGCTCGAGGACCAGGAACAGCAGCTGCGCGGCGAGTTTCACGACAAGCACGCCAAGGCCACCAACCTGGACGTCTACAAGCAGCAACTGGCGGACATCGAAAAGTCCTTCGGGGCCATGCTGCGCCAGCTCCCGAGCAAGACCGAGGTGGATAACCTGCTGGTCGACATTTCGCAGACCGGACTGGCCGCCGCGCTCGATCAGAAGCTGTTCCAGCCGGAAACCGAGGTCAAGAAGGACTTCTACGCCGAGCGGCCGATCAAGATTCGCTTCGCGGGAAGCTATCACCAGTTTGGTGCCTTCGTCAGCGGGATCGCGGCCCTGCCGCGCATCGTCACGCTGCACGATGTGCAGATCACGCCCGTGCAGCATGGCACCGGCTCGACCGTCTTCGACCAGCTGCAAATGGAGCTGACGGCCAAGACATACCGCTACCTCGACGATGAGGAAGTGGCGACAGCCGAGGCGGACCGACGCAAGTCGGAGAAGTCGGCTAAGCGGCCCACGGGCTGATGGGCGCTCAAGAGCAAGCAACAGGTAAGCGGATGAAGCAGCAGCACAATCTGGCCGGGCGGACCCTTGCGTTGGTGGCGTTATGCGCCCTCGTGCTTGTGGGTTGCTCAGGACGTGATGCGGACCTGAGCCGCTTCATCGAGGCGACCAAGAAGGAGCCGGGTGGACGCGTGGAGCCCCTGCCCGAGGTCAAGCCCTACGACAGTTACGTCTATTCGAGCGCCACGATGCGCTCGCCCTTTGTGCCCGGCGGCGCGCGTGGCGCGGCTTCCGGCCCGCGCCCTGAAGTGCAGCGCAACCGCGAATTCCTCGAACAGTTCTCGCTGGACACGATGAAGATGGTCGGCACGCTCAAGCTCAATGGCCAGAACTATGGCCTTGTGCAGGTCGCCGACGGCCGCGTGCAGCGCGTACTGGTGGGGAATCATCTCGGCCAGAACGATGGCCGTATCACCGACATTGTGGCCAACAAGATCAGCCTGACTGAACTCGTGCCGGACGGCCTGGGCGGCTACATCGAACGCCCCGCGGCTCTGGGTTTGAACGAGTGACCGGAATGGAGAGTAAGCGAATGAAGCGATCAACCGTCCATCACCTGCGTAATGCCTTGAGGCTGGCCTGGGCCTGCCTCGCTGCAACGCTATTGACGCAGGGTGCCCAGGCGGCTGACGCCCCAGGCAATGCACTGCAGTCAATCGACGTGCAGACCCTGGCGGGCAAGCAGGTTCAGCTTACCCTGCACCTCACCGGGCCGGCGCCCGAGCCGATGAGCTTTACCATCGACAAGCCGGCGCGCATTTCTTTGGATCTGCCGGCCACGACGCTGGCACTGCCTGCCCACCGCATCGATGTGGCCTCGGAAGGCGTCGACACCATTCTGGCCGCGGAAGCCAACGGTCGTACCCGCGTGGTGGTCAACCTCGAACAGCTCCAGCCCTACACGACGCGCGTGGCGGGCAACGACATCATCGTGACCGTCGGTGCAGGCGTCAGCGGCGCGCACACCTCGGCCACCTCCGCCCCGCCGGTCGTCGCCTCGGCGGGAAGCCACGACATTCGCAGCATCGACTTCCGCCGCGGCGATCATGGCGTCGGCCGGCTGGTCGTCAAGCTGAGCGATCCGCGCACCGCGATCAACCTGAACCAGCAGGGCTCGCAGATCATCGTCAACTTCTCGGACGCCGGCCTGCCCAAGCGACTGGCGCGAAGCTATGACACCCAGGATTTCGGCACGCCGGTCTCGGGCTTTGATGCGCTGAGTGTCGGCAAAGACACGCGCATCGTGCTCAATGCCACGGGCGACTTCCAGCAGCTCGCCTACCAGTCCGACGACGAATACGTGGTGGAGGTCCAGCCGCTGACCAAGACAGCGCTGGCCGCTGCCGACGACAAGAAGGCCTACAGCGGCGAGAAGCTGTCGCTGAACTTCCAGGACATCGACACCCGCGCAGTGCTGCAGTTGCTGGCCGATGCCAGCGGCCAGAACATCGTGGTCAGCGATACGGTCCGCGGCAGCGTGACGCTGCGCCTGCAGAGCGTGCCCTGGGATCAGGCCCTCGATATCGTGCTGCGCACCAAGGGCCTGGACAAGCGGCGCGATGGCAACGTGATCATCGTGGCGCCCTCCGATGAGCTCGCCTCGCGCGAGAAGGCGGAGCTGGCCTCGAAGAAGGACATCCAGGAACTGGCGCCGCTCCGCACCGAGTACCTGCAGATCAACTACGCCAAGGCTTCCGACCTGGCCTCGCTCCTCAAGGGCGGTGCCAACGCCAATTCCGTGCTCTCCACGCGCGGCAGCGTCGCCGTCGATGAGCGCACCAACACGCTGTTGCTGGTCGACACCTCCGAAGGGCTCGATGCGATACGCAAGATGGTCGCGACCCTCGACATCCCGGTCCGGCAGGTGCTGATCGAGTCGCGCCTGGTCATCGTCAATGACGACTTCGAGCGCGATCTGGGTGTTCGCTTCGGATACACCGGCGTACACAGCAACGGGAGCGATGGCCTGTTCATGACCTCCGGCACCGCGGCCGGCACCGACACGGGCCTGAACTCCGCGCTGACGAATCTGCAGAACAACGGCACCGTCAACCCGGTGGCCGTGCCCACCGGCGACACCGCCGCCAGTCGCTACAACGTGAACATGCCGGTCACCAACCCGGCCGGAAGCCTCGCCTTCCTGCTGCTGGGTTCCGACTACATCGTCGATCTGGAGCTCTCGGCGGCCCAAGCCGAAGGCCGGGGCGAAGTGGTTTCCTCCCCGCGCGTGATCACGGCGAACCAGAAAGAAGCCTCCATCGAGCAGGGTACCGAAATCCCGTACCAGGAAGCCGCCTCGAGCGGTGCGACCACGATCTCCTTCAAGAAGGCCGTGCTGTCGCTGAAGGTGACCCCGCTGATCACACCGGACAACCGCATCATCCTCGATCTGTTCGTGACCAAGGACAGCGTCGGTCAGGTGGTCGTGACCTCGGGCGGCGCCAACGTGCCGTCCATCGACACCCGAAAGATGGCCACGCGCGTGATGGTCGGCGATGGCCAGACCGTGGTGCTCGGCGGCATCCTCGAGACCGTGCGGAGCGAGACGATCAAGAAAGTGCCCTTGCTCGGTGACATACCGGTGCTCGGCCACCTGTTCAAGAACACGACTACGATTAATAAGAAGAATGAGCTGTTGATCTTCGTGACCCCGAAGATCCTTCGTGAAGGGGTAAAGGTCAATTGACCTGTCTAGGAATGTCCGCGGACTTTACTCAAGGATCAATAGCTCAGGTGAATAAGATGCGTAAACTCAGATGGTTCTCGGCACTGCTAACGCTGGCGCTGGCCGCTTGCGGCGGGGCCACGAACGATTGCGGATCGTCGTTCCAGGACGGCTGCCCGACAACCGGACCGACCACCGTGCCGGTGGCCTCGGTGCTGTTGGTGACCGATTCCACAACCATCCCGTCGGACAATTCGACCCCGGCCAATCTCACCGCCTACGTGCAGGATGCCAACAACAACTTCCTTTCCGGCGTGACGGTCGCATTCAAGCCCAGTTCCGGCGGCATCGCGGTGACTCAGGCGGTGACCGACGCTAATGGTGTGGCCACGGCGACCTCAAGCACGCTCGGTGATCCGTCCAATCGCGCCATCACCGTGACTGCCACGGCCGACAAAATCAGTGCGACCGCCACGGTCAATGTCACGGGCAGCACGCTTGCAGTTGCAGGGTCCGACCGCTTTGACCTCGGGACAGGTCGGAACCTATACCATCTCTCTGACGGACGCGGGCGCCAAAGGAATCGCCTCGCAGGCCATCACTGTTACCGCGCCGGCGGATTTGACCGCCAGTGCAACCACGGTGACGACCGACGGGCAGGGACGCGCGACGTTCACGGCCACGGGCGGCGCCGGTGGCAGCGGCGCGCTCACGATTGCCGGACTGGGCCTTACCACTTCGCTGACTGTGGCGGTCAATGGCGATGCCCTGAGTTTCACGGCACCGGCAGCGAACACCACGATCGCACTCAACACGCTCAAGACCTTTACCGTGCACTGGGCACAGAATGGCACGGCGGTGGCCAACCAGCCCATCAGCTTTGCGACCACGCGCGGTTGCGTTAATCCGGCCGCCCTTACATGTAGCGGTCAGTCGTCAACGGCCACGGTAAACACCGACAGTTCCGGCAACGCGTCGATATCGGTGCTCTCGGACAACGCCGGCGGTGCGACCGTGACGGCGACGACCGCCACCTCGATCACCGCCAACGCGACCGCTCAGTTTATCGCCACGGTCGCGGCCTCGATCGAAGTGCAGCCGTCGGTGTTCGTGCTCGCTCCGGGCGACCTCAGCACCATCAATGCCGTGGTGAGGGACGCCAACAACAATCTGGTGACAGGCGCCACGGTCGTGTTTTCGCTCAACGACATCACGGGCGGCACGCTGACGACGGCGGCCTCGAAGACGGACTTCGAGGGCCGGGCGCAGTCGGTGTACACCGCAGGATCGGTCACCTCCGCAGCCGGTGGCGTGCAGATCTACCGCGAGCGTGCAGAACACAACCCCTGCTGCTTCACCAAGACGGTCGGATTGACCGTCGCGGCTCGACAGGTGTTCATCTCGATCGGTACCGGCAACTACGATTATCAAGCCCGATAACCTTGCGCAGTACCAGGTCCCCTACGTCATCCAGGTCACCGATTCGACCGGCGCGGGCGTCAAGGGCGTATCCATAGCGATGAGCGTGCTGTCGCAGCGCTATTTCAAGGGCATCCGGGTCTTTGGTGGCACGACATGGGGCACCTGCTACACGATTCCCCAGGATGAGACCAATTGCGTCGTGGGCACTCCGCCCTCGGCCACCGTCACGATGGGTTGCGCCGATGAGGATTTCAACCGGAACGGCGTACTCGATCCGGGTGAGAACAAGAACGGCAACAATCCCGCGACCGTCTCGCCGGCGTTCCCGATAGGCTACCCGACGCTTGAGGCCGGCAATATTGCCGCGGTCGCACCGACCACCGCCGGCAGTTTCGTGACCGACGATTCGGGCTTTGCGTTCGCGACCGTTTCCTATCCAGCGGAATACGCCTATTACCTGCAGGTGACCTTGCAGGCTCAGGCCTCGGTGCAGGGCACGGCCTACTCGGCGAGCACCACTTTCCTGCTGCCGGGATTGGCCGCGGACTTCGCCTCGGCAACGGTGGCGCCGCCCGGGACCGATCAGCCCGTTTGGCAAGAGCGCGACCTGCAGCGACATGCTCTAAAGGCCAGGCCTTAAGGCCAGAAAAGCGGCCGCCTTCGGGCGGCCGCTTTGTTTCCCCCCTCCGCCACGGCATGCTATGGCGGCCATGGCCCCAAGCAATAACATCTTCCTGATCGGGCCCATGGGCTCGGGCAAGACGGCCGTGGGCCGCCACGTCGCCCGGCTCCTGGACCGGCCGTTTCTCGACAGCGACCATGAAATCGAGCAGCGCACCGGCGCCGACATCGCGCTGATCTTCGAGCGCGAAGGGGAAGCGGGCTTTCGCAAGCGCGAGCGCGAGGCCATCGCCAGTCTCACGATGCAAGAGAAGATTGTGCTGGCGACCGGCGGCGGGGCCGTGCTCGATGCCGACAATCGACGCCATCTGGCTGAGCGCGGCTGGGTCGTGTATCTGGAAACCTCCGTCGCCCAGCAGGCCGAGCGCGCCGGACGCACGCGCCACCGGCCCATGCTCAGTGGGGTCGATCCCCAGGAGCGGCTTGGAGGAGCTGATGAAGATTCGCGAGCCCCTGTATCGCGAAACCGCCGATTACACCGCCTCCACGACCCGAAAGCGCGTGGGCGTGGTGGCCGAGCTCATCGTCCGGGCCTATCGCAGCGCGCACGCCAACGTTTAGGCACCTGCCGGCTATATACTTGCGGCCGGCCAGCGCGCCGGTCACATGCAGACACTTACCGTAGAGCTCGAGGATCGCTCCTACCCGATCAGCATCGGCGCGGGACTGTTGCGCCAGCAATCGCTCCTCCAGGCGGCCGTGCCGGCGAATGACATCCTGCTGGTCAGCAATACCACGGTGGCGCCGCTTTACGCGAAGACCGTGACCTCTGCGCTCGCCGACCGCAGGATCGTTGAGGTCATCCTGCCCGACGGAGAGCAGCACAAATCGCTTGCCACCGCCGGGCGCGTGTTCGACGTGCTGGTCGCCAACCGCTTTGGTCGTGACGCACTGGTGCTGGCGCTCGGCGGAGGGGTGATCGGTGATCTGGCCGGGTTCGTGGCCGCCTGCTACCAGCGCGGAATCGATTTTGTGCAAATGCCCACGACCCTGCTGGCGCAAGTCGACTCCTCGGTGGGCGGGAAGACGGCGGTAAATCATCCCGGCGGCAAGAACCTGATCGGCTCGTTCCACCAGCCGCGCGAAGTGCTCGCCGATACCGACGTGCTGGCGACGTTGCCCGAGCGCGAGTACCAGGCCGGGATCGCCGAGGTCATCAAGTACGGGCTGATTTGCGATCGCGCATTTTTCGAGTGGCTGGAGCAGAACATCGAGGCCCTCGTGCGCCGCGACGGCAGCCGCGCTGGCGCGCGCGATCTTCCGTTCCTGCCAGATCAAGGCGCAGATCGTCGGGCGCGACGAGCGCGAGCACGGCGAGCGCGCGCTGTTGAATCTCGGGCACACCTTCGGCCACGCCATCGAGGCGGCGACCGGTTACACCGAATGGCTCCACGGGGAAGCGGTCGGTGTCGGATTGCTCATGGCCGCCAGCATGTCGCAAAGACTCGGGCGCGCTCACGCCTTCCGATGTATCGCGCGTTGAGGCGCTCCTGCAGCGAGCGGGCTTGCGCACGACGGCGCCGCGCATCGGGGCCACCCGCGCCCTCGGATACATGAACGTGGACAAGAAGGTAAAGTCCGGACGCGTGCGGCTGGTATTGCTGTCAGCGCTGGGCGAGACCTACATCAGCGGGGAATATCCGGACGCGGTGCTGGACGAGACCCTGCATTCCTACCTGGATCCATGAGCGCCCCTGCCCCACCCGGTGCTCCGCTGGCCGCGTACGCCGCCCACGACGCGCGCTCGCGCGGCCGGCGCTTTCCCGAGCCGCCCCCGGAATACCGGAGCGAGTTTCAGCGCGATCGCGACCGGATCATTCACAGCAATGCCTTTAGGCGGCTGGCCTATAAAACCCAGGTGTTCGTCAATCATGAGGGCGACCTGTATCGCACCCGCGTCACGCATTCCATCGAGGTGGCGCAGATCGCCCGCTCCATCGCGCGCGCGCTGGCGCTCAACGAAACCCTGGTCGAGGCGATTTCGCTGGCGCACGATCTGGGCCACACGCCCTTCGGCCACGCGGGGCAGGACGCACTCAATGGCTGCATGCGCGAATACGGAGGGTTCGAACACAACCTGCAGTCGCTTCGCGTCGTGGATGAGCTGGAGGAGCGCTACGCGGATTTTGCCGGCCTGAACCTCACCTTTGAGTGCCGCGAGGGGATTCTCAAGCACTGCGCGCTGCCCAAGGCGCGCGAACTGGGCGAGTCGGCCGCCGTTTCATCGATCGCACGCGCAGCGGCCTGGAAGCGCAGCTCGCCAATCTTGCCGACGAGATCGCCTACAACAATCACGACGTTGACGATGGGCTTCGCGCCGGGCTGATCACGCTGGAGGAGCTGTGCGAAGTTCGCCTGGTGCGCCGGCATTTTGAGGCGGTCCAGGCGGCCTACCCAAAGCTGGCGTCCCGGCGCGCCGTACACGAGATCATTCGGCGCATGATCAACGAGGTCGTGGTGGACGTGATCCGCACCAGCGGCGATCTGCTGCGTGCCGCCGCGCCGGCGGATATCGATGAGGTGCGCGCGCACAAGAGCGCGCTGATCGCGATGAGCGAGGAGGTGGGTGCGCAGCACCTGGAACTCAAGCAATTCCTGCGCGAGAGCGTCTACCGGCACCATCGAGTCTTGCGCATGACCAGCAAGGCCAAGCGGGTGCTCGAGAGCCTGTTTTCGGCTTTTATGGGCGAAGCGCGACTGATGCCCGAGGAATATTGGCAGGCGGCGAGCCGCGCCGAGGCGGCGGCGGGCCCGAGCGGTCGCGCACGCGTTGTGGCCGATTACATTGCGGGCATGACCGATCGCTATGCGATTCTCGAGCACCGGCGGTTGTTCGATCCCGTGGAGCGTACTTAGGTGGGCGAGATTCGCATGAAACAGGAAATCCCAAACCGCGACCGGCTGATTTTTGCGCTCGATGTCACCGACGCCGCCGCGGCGCGCAAGCTGGTCGAGCAGCTTGGCGATTCCGTGCAGTTCTACAAGATCGGGCTTGAGCTGTTCATGGCGGGGGAATACTTCCCGTTGCTGGACTGGCTGGTCGCGCGGAAAAAGAAAGTATTCGTCGATTTGAAATTCTTCGATGTGCCGGCCACCGTCGGAGCAGCCGTGCGGCAACTTCGCAACCGCGGTGTCACTTTCACGACCGTGCACGGCAACCAGTCGATCATGGAGGCGGCCGCCGCCGCCAAGGGCGAGGTCAAGGTATTGGCCGTGACCGTGTTGACGAGTCTTGATCGCGGGGATCTTGATGACCTGGGATTTAAATGTGATGTGCAGGAGCTGGTCCTCTCGAGGGCCCGCCGCGCGTTTGAGGCAGGGTGCGACGGTGTCGTCTCATCGGGCCTCGAAGCCCAGCTTCTGCGCCAACACATCGATTCGAGGTTGCTCGTTGTTACGCCCGGCATCCGGCCGGTCGAAAATCGCCCGAGTGATGACCAAAAGAGGGTGGTCTCGGTGAGACAGGCCTTGGAATTCGGGGCCGATTACATCGTGGTGGGACGCCCAATTCGGGATGCCGCCGACCCGAAGGCCGCCGCCGAGCTCATCCAGCAGCAGATTGAGGCCACAAATCCCGCCAGCAAGCTGACTCTTAAGGGCAAATTTGGGTCTGCACTAAGCTCCTTCGCTTCAAATTCGTTGCGCTAAAACAACAATACGCCATCTGGCGTGTTTTGTCGGCGCGCTCCTAGCGCATTGATTCCAATCATCTGATTGACAGCGTGTTGCTTTTTGTGCAATGCGATATTTACCCTATTTCATTGACATAAGGTGGCTGCGATAGGTAATGTAAAACCCTGATCGGCTTATGTTTAACCAAGGGCGACACTTGGAGCCAGGGGCAGCTATTGATGACGAGCGCACGGCGCTCCTCGAGGCAATCGAGGAGTCGTTGCGTCCGTTGATGCGCGCTGCATTTGCGTACGGCGTTAGCTACCAAGATCTCGTTGAAGTGGTGCGAGCGCTCTACATCTTTGCACTGCGTGAGCGAAATGAATCTGAAGGTCGACCCGCTGACCCAACGCGCCTCGGAATGATGGCAGGGGTCACTCGTCGCGAAGTTGTGAAACTTGTTTTCAGACAGGCAAAAGCGCGAACAACAGCGCAACGGTAGCCCAAAACGCATTGATCAAATCGGCTTACTTGCTCGGCCGATGGCACGACGATCCAGGATTTTCCACCCCTTATGGTGCGCCCCTAGATTTATCGCTCCAGCCCGAAGGTTCGTTCCGATTATTCGATGACCTCATTGAAGCATCGGGCACTGAACTCGATCGAGACACGGCGATTGAGGCCTTACGCGCTACTGGGTGCGTAGAGGTCCACGCCGACAAATTTGTTAGGTGCACTTCGAGGTCATTTTTGCCGGCGGGCAAAGACCTTTCAAGAATTACACGCATCGGCCGAGTAGGCGGCGCCCTCTACTCAACGTTTGTTTACAACCTACTTCGCGACCCGGGATTGCCAGTCTATTTCGAAAGAACAATGGTCGCCGATTTCCCGCTTTCAGAAATCGGCCGGGATTTAATGCTTTCTCACTTCAGCGTTGATACGGAAGATCTTATTGAGGGAATGGATAAGTGGGTTTCGACGAAGGCGATTGACTACATGGATGACGGAGGTCGTCGTTATGGAGTTACAGCGTTCTTTTTCGAAGACACCGCGCCGCCAGGGGATATGAACGCGCGATCGCAGGTTTTGGATGTTTTAGAAGACGGAAGCCCACCGCATTGAATTGATTTAAATGAGTTCGGAATTTTGATTTAGTTCGGGAAAATTTAAATGAAAATGATCAAGACTTCATTTGTCGCTGGTGCCTTAGTCGCATTGGGTTCAGTACCCGCGCTATCTGCTTCAGGGCGATACCAGTTACTGCTGTCCGGGCCGGTGGAGTCCGTTGACTACAAAGCCAACACGATAAGTGTGGTGGGGCACAAGATCTCTGTACGGGATTCGGCCGCGTATCTTCCTGGATCCAAAATCAATGTGTTTGGCGGAATGAATTCTCGCGGGCTTGCGAGCCCGGCATTCGTGCAACGTACGAATACTATATGCGACCGGCAGCGATCGAGTGATGGTTACGGGAAAAGTGACCGCAATTGATTCGACGCGTGGTCGGGTATCGGTCGATGGGGCAAATGTCGATTACACGTCATTGCTATCTCGATCTGACTTTGCATTGCCGGCAGTTGGCGCCGCGGTACGCGTTGTGGGAGTACAACCCGCCGGCAAAGGCGTCATTTTGGCGAACGCAATGGTTGCAGTCGGCGTCACGGGTAGTAGTTTGCTGAGGTCCCAGGTACTGGAGCAGCCAAGCTCTAGGTGTCACCGGCAGCAGTCAAGCCCTCGGCGTCACGGGTAGCAGCTTATTGAGGGCTTTGGGCGTCACTGGCAGCAGTCAGGCTTTGGAGTGACCGGAAGTAGCCGAGCCGTCGGCGTGACGGGCAGCAGTTTGCTGAGGTCACAAGGTGTTACCGGCAGCAGCCAAGCACTTGGTGTCACCGGCAGCAGCCAAGCTCTCGGCGTTACGGGTAGCAGTTTGTTGAGGGCTTTAGGCGTTACTGGTAGCAGTCAGGCTCTTGGGTGTGACCGGCAGCAGCCGAGCCGTCGGTGTGACGGGCAGCAGTTTGTTGAGGGCCAGGCGTCACTGGTAGTAGCCAAGCTCTTAGGTGTCACCGGGAGCAGTCAGGCCTTAGGTGTAACCGGAAGCAGCCAGGCCCTCGGTGTGACCGGCAGCAGTTTGCTGCGAGCTTTGGGCGTCACCGGTAGCAGTCTACTTAGGGCTTTGGGAGTTACCGGCAGCAGCCGCGCTGTGGAGTGACCGGCAGCAGTCTATTGCTAGAGGTCACCGAAGGGCGTCACTGGCAGCAGTCAAGCTCTCGGTGTGACCGGTAGCAGCCAAGCCCTGGGCGTCACCGGTAGCAGCCAAGCCCTCGGTGTCACCGGAAGCAGCCGCGCTGTCGGAGTAACCGGCAGCAGTCTTGCTGAGGTCACAGGGCGTGACCGGCAGCAGTCAGCGCTCTTGGTGTGGACCGGCAGCAGTCAGGCTCTCGGTGTCACCGGCAGCAGCCAAGCCCTCGGTGTCACCGGCAGCAGCCAAGCCCTCGGCGTGACCGGCAGCAGCCGCGCTGTAGGAGTGACCGGCAGCAGCTATTGCGGGCCGGGGCGTCACCGGAAGCAGTCTAAGGCTCTTGGTGTCACTGGCAGCAGTCAAGCTCTAGGTGTCACCGGTAGCAGCCAAGCCCTTGGCGTCACCGGTAGCAGTCAAGCTCTGGGAGTAACTGGCAGCAGCGTAATTTCGAGATAGCCGGATCCGTAATCTGAGAATTGTCTTAAATTCTCTGGGCTCGACATAGGCAAAGCCTAATTAATCTGGGCAAGCCCTAATCCAAGTAACATCTAACGACGAGAGGCGCTCCGTAAGACTGCGGTCCGCCTGATTTGAGCCGAGCACACGCGTGTTTTTGCCCAAATCGATTTCTAACCAATTCGTGCACGTAGTCGGCGTTTTTTAGTTAAATCGCCTTAAATCCTCGCGACAGTACCAATTTGGGCCGGTAACCAAGATTCGAATTGGCGATCGGGGGTCGCACGGAATTCACGTGCCGTGCAAAAATCGATCTTGTTTCAGAGCGATGGTCGCCAGGCGGCGCAAGATAGGAGCGGAAATTCACTATGGCTCGAAAAGAAATGACAAGAGACGGCCGACGCGCCGCCACCGGCCTCCGCCTCTATGGTGCGCGACCTATTTCTTCCGATCTCCGCCTTTCTTCTTAGATCAGGGATGACCAAGGCGCAACTTCTCGCCGAATGGAATGTCGCTATACAAAAGGCCTCTCGAGCTACCTCCGGACTTCCAGTAGTACGCATCGGATTCGAAGACTTGGCATCAAGCATCATTAGTCGATGGCTCCGCGATCCTACGTACCTAAATCGAGTTGGTCGCCCCGACGACTTGCCATTGCGAGGCAAGAGAAGCATCAGCTCGCTGCTCAAAGCCGGCCACGTCCAGATCCCGCCAAACAAAGTAATCTCATTACTAATTAAATTGGGCACCGTAAAGAAAATAGCGCCCGCGCGCTATAGACTGATTCGGCGATCTATGAGCTACATCATTCCGGACTACTTGCCTTTTGAGCCAAATTTCCAATTTCTAATTGACGCAGCCCGCGCGTGCACGTGGGGCTCCGGTCATCCCCCCAAGACGCCGCGACTTTATTGGCTAAACGCGGTCAGCTCTCGAGTAAAACGGCGACACGCGCCCGAATTCTTGCGATTCTCCAAGGAACGCGGCCTCTCTTTCATACATGAGATAAATGATTGGTTGGAGGCGCATGAATCCGCAGGATAAGACACCCAGGAGGGGTGCAGGAAAGGCCGCAAAAACAACTCGGCTAGGAATGAGTTTGTTTGGGATTTGCGCCGATCAAAACTGACGGTCACATCTCAAATCTCAATTCAGCCCCCGAAGGAAGCACTAGTTGATAAAGAGCAATAAATCGCCTAGCCAGGCCCCACAGCCACACCAACGCGACATCAGCGCATTTGCCCAAGCGTTGATTCCTGTTGCAAAACTGTGCATGAAAAGCGGAATGGGTGCAGGAGAGCTGCAAATAGCAGTTAAGATCGCGTGCATCAGTGTGGCCGCCGAAAGTGCAAAACTAGGCAATCGACTAAATCATTCGAGAATAGCCGCCGCCACCGGACTTACGCGAAAGGAAGTCCGTACATTATTTGGTCTTAGTTAAGTCAGGTCGGAGTTGCCGCCGGCAAAGAGGTTGCCAAGCAACGTACCACGCGCGTTCTACATGGATGGCGGACAGATCCAGAATTTTTCGGACAGACGCGGGAGTCCTGTTCCTCTGATATTCGAGGATCCGGCCTAACCTTTCACTCCTTAGTAAGGCGTTACGCGGGAGACGTCACTCCTATCTCAGTACTGAATGAATTGGTTCGTACCGGTGCGGTTTCCGTAGGAGCTAACGGAATGGTTGGGGTGCGAAAAACAACACCACGGGTAAAAGGATATGGGTCCGATGTTGTGGCGGAGGTGGCACACTAGACTGAAAGACTTCGGAACTACGCTTAGTCGGTAACATTGAACGCCCGGATAGCGCCTATTTTTGTAGGTTTTAATGAGATTCCTGGACTTTCGCCCGATGAAGCAGCATTGTTTCAGGTTACGTTCTCAGATCGCGCCGCTTCTTTAGTCGACGGCGTGGATCAGTGGCGTACAAGCCAGGCCGCATTCGCTCTAAACGCGAAAATAAAGACAAGTCTGGAGGTCGGGTAGGCTTAGGAGTGTTTCTCGTTGGTCAGCAGCCACAATATGAACGCGCCGACTGGTAAGCAAGCAAAAGTGAAAAGAGCCATTCGGCGGCGGTCTAAGAAGTGACACCCGCGAGTTCATTTCGTAATTCCTTTCTCAATATCTTGCCGACGTTGTTTTCGGCAATTCGGCGCGGAAGTAAATGTGATGAGGCATCTTGTAGCCTGTCAAATATTTGTGGCAGTGCTCCATGAGCGCCTCGGCGGTTAGCGCCGGATCTTTCTTCACAACAAATATCGCAACGGTTTCGCCCGATTTGGCGTCGGGCTGCGCGACGGCGGCGACTTCGGCGACTCCGGGATGATGCGCGACAACATCCTCGACTTCGTTTGGGAACACCTTGAATCCCGACACTATGATGATGTCTTTCTTCCGGTCTTCGATAAAAACATAGCCGCGATCGTCCATACGGCCAATATCACCGGTGCGCAGCCAGCCATCGGGAAGCATGACCTTCGCGGTTTCCTCCGGGCGCTGCCAGTAGCCTCGCATAACCTGGGGTCCCCGAAGGCAAATCTCACCAACCTCATTTATCAGGAGCTCCTTGCCGTCATCGTCGCGGATACTTATCTCCGTCGATGGCAACGGCAGTCCGATCGCCCCCGTGAAAGTGACACCCACCAGAGGATTGACGCAGCCCGCGGGGGAGGCTTCCGTGAGGCCCCAGCCCTGCGTGACTTCGCATCCTGTGACTTGCTTCCATCGCTCGGCGACCGCGCGTTGAACGGCCATACCGCCGCCGACGGTGGCAACCAGATGGGAGAAGTCGAGCGAGTCAAAACCGGGAGTATTCAAGAGCGCATTGAATAGACTATTCACTCCCATGAAAAACATCGGCGGATGGGCGCGCAACTCTTTTACAAATCCTGCGAAATCGCGCGGGTTCGGTATCAAATGGCCGGCGCCTCCCAGGGAAGTGAACAGCAGGCAGTTCGCGGTAAGTGAAAAGATGTGATAGAGCGGAAGCGCGCACACATATCTGGTGTTATCGAGCTCCACTTGTTTAAACCACGCGCGCGATTGGAGCACATTCGCAACCATGTTTCCGTGGGTGAGCATCGCCCCTTTGGATACACCGGTGGTACCCCCGGTGTATTGAAGATAGGCAATATCGTCATGATTAAGACTCACGGGTTTGAGCGTTTCGGGCGCGCTGCTCAATATCGACTTGAGTGACCTTGATCCCTCGATTGTCCAGGCGGGAATCTTGCGCTGCACGTGACGCAACACGAAATTGACCAGCGCGCCCTTGGGAAAGCCAAGCAGATCGCCCACCGCCGTCACGATCACGTGGCGTACCGCTGTCGATGGCAGCGCCTGCTGCGCGATAGAGGCAAAGTTCTCAAGCACCACCAGCGCCACTGCGCCCGAATCGCGCAATTGATATTCGAGTTCCCTTTCGGTGTAGAGCGGGTTGGTGTTGACCACCGCGAGGCCGGCGCGCAGCGCCCCACACATCACCACCGGGTACTGCAAAATATTCGGGAGCATGATTGCGATTCGATCGCCGCGCTGCAAACCCTGGCTTTGCAGCCAGGCACCGAAGCGCGCTGATAGGCTATCGAGTTCCGCATAGCTGAGCTGGTGCTCCATCTGCAGGTATGCGACCCGATCTGCGAACTTCCCGCAGCTCAGCTCGATCAGCGCCTTTAGGGAGGAATACTCGCTCGGATCGATGTCCGAAGGCGTGCCCGCCGGGTACTGCTTTAGCCAGATTCGGTCCATCCCCTCGCTCCCGCCGGCGGTTGCCGGCCGTTTTTAGTCACCGCTTCGGCAACAGAGGCTTGAGCACAGGCCAAACATTATCCAGCACAACGGACTGCCCGCGCTCATTCGGGTGCAGTCCATCGGCTTGCATAAGTGCGGGGCGATCGGCGACGCCTTCGAGCAAAAACGGCACCAAGGCGGCATGGTGTCGGCGGGCCAACTCCTGGAACAGGGCCGCAAATCCCGCCGTGTAACGCTCTCCGTAGTTGGGCGGCATGCGCATTCCCGCCAGGACTACTGTGCGATTGTCGGCCGAGGCGAGGGAGATGAGGGCCTCCAGGTTGGTGCGCGTTGTCTCCAGCGGCAAGCCTCGCAATCCGTCGTTAGCACCCAGTTCCAATATGACGATCCTCGGCGCCTGGGCGGACAACACGTGTGGCAATCGCGCCAGGCCGCCGGTCGTGGTCTCGCCGCTGACGCTGGCATTCACCACCTGGAATCCGTACCCTTCCTGCTGCACGCGGTTCGCCAGCAGACTTACCCAGCCCTTTTCGACCGCGATGCCGTAACCGGCGCTGAGGCTGTCCCCGTACACCAAGATCAGCGGCTTCTGAGGCGACGCCTCGGCTGCGGCCGCCGCAGGCCACGTGAACCACAGGCACAATAGGATGACGATGGATCGTGACATTGTTCTTTGCGCTGATCGAGTGAGCAAGCAGGTTAGCAGTCCCGAGGGTCCGCTGACCATCGTGCGTGATGTTTCCTTTGCGATACGCTCGCACGAGAGCGTGGCAATCGCCGGGCCCTCCGGGGCCGGCAAGTCCACCTTGCTGGCACTGCTGGCGGGATTGGACACGCCCAGTTCGGGCAAATTGTGGCTGGCAGGCGCCGACCTGACGGTACTCGATGAAGACGGCCGCGCGCGACTGCGCGCCGAGCGGGTGGGGTTCGTGTTCCAGTCCTTTCACCTGGTGCCGGCGCTGACGGCTCTGGAAAATGTCATGTTGCCACTGGAATTGCGCGGTGCGCCCAACGCGCGGGACCGTGCGCAGCAAATGCTGGCTCGCGTGGGACTGTCCATGCGGGCCAGCCACTATCCACGGCAACTTTCAGGCGGCGAACAACAGCGCGTGGCCATGGCGCGCGCGGCGGTCGGTGACCCGGCGGTGCTGTTCGCCGACGAGCCTACGGGCAATCTGGATACGGTGACCGGCGAGCGGGTGATTGAACTGCTGTTCGAGCTCAATGCCGCCGCGCAGACCACACTGGTGCTCGTCACTCACGATACGGCGCTGGCGGGCCGTTGTGGGCGGGTGCTGCGGATGGACAGCGGGGCCCTGGTGTAGTCGATGCGCATGCTGAGCATGGCCCTGCGATCGCTGCGCCGCGAGTGGCGGTCGGGAGAACTGGCGGTCCTTTGGGTATCGGTGGCCGTTGCGGTGGCCGCTCTCACGGGCGTTGGCTTTCTGGTCGATCGCATCGGTCGCGCCGTGCAGGACCAGGCCAACGAAGTGCTGGCGGCCGATGCGCGCGTCGAATCCGCCGAAGCGCTGGACGCAGGACTGCAGCAACGTGCCCAGGCGCTGCAGCTTCGTACCGCGCGACTGACCACGATGCTCTCGGTGGTCTACAACGGTGACACCAGCCAGCTTGCCAACATTCGCGCCGCCAGTTCGGCATACCCCCTGCGCGGGCGGCTCACGGTGGCCGGAGCACCGTTCGGGGTCGGTGTGACCGTGCATGGTATCCCGGCCCTCGGTGATTGCTGGCCCGACTCGAGGCTGGCGGCGGCGCTGGGGGCGGGCGTGGGTTCCACGCTGAGTGTGGGTGCGCGCACCTTGCGCGTCAGCCGAATTCTGGTTGGTCGGCCTGATCAGGGCTCGACGTTTGTGGAGTTCGCCCCCGCACTGCTGATCAACGATGCCGATCTGGCATCGACCCGGCTGGTGCAGCCCGCGAGCCGCATGCAGTACGACTTGCTCCTGGCCGGCAGCCCGCGTGCCATAGCGAGCTATCAGGCCTGGTTTAAGGGACATGCGCGACTTGGCGAAAAATTAGAAACGGTGGCCGATGCCAGCCCGCAAATCGGGGAGGCCGCACGACGCGCCGGACGCTTTCTGGCGCTCGCCAGCATAGTGGCGGTACTGCTGTGCGCCGTCGCGGTGGCCATGAGCGCACGCTCCTACCTCGCTCGGCATTTGGATGCCGTCGCTCTGATGAAAACCCTCGGTGCGCAGCGCCGCTTCGTCCTCGGCGTTCACGCACTCCAGCTTTTCTTGCTGGCGATCGCGGCGACACTGGTGGGTTCGCTGGGCGGCTGGCTGACGCAACTTTGGCTGCTTCGGGCGCTGGCCGGATTTTTGCGCACCGATCTGCCGTCCGCTGGCTGGATCCCGGTCATTGTTGGTCTGGTGGTCGCCATCGCCATGCTCGCAGGCTTCGCTCTGCCATCGCTCCTGCAGCTGACGCAGGTCCCGGCACTGCGGGTGCTGCGCCGAGATACCGGACCCCCTCCGCTTCGTCTGTGGCTGGCGCTTGCGCCGGCGGTCTTGGCCGTCATGGGCATCATCTACGGGACGCTGGGGCAATGGACCTTAAGCCTGGCATTTATGGGCGCGCTCGCCGCCACCATCGCAGTGCTGGCGGCCGGCGCGTGGGGTCTGGTTAATACTTGCCGAACGGGCTCGCGGCCGGGCCGGTCTTGTATTGCGCCAGGGCCTGGCCAGTCTCTCGCGACGCCGGATCGCCAGCATGGTGCAGGTAATCGCCTTCGGGCTGGGCATCACGCTGTTGCTGGTGCTCACCACACTGCGGCGCGACCTGATCCACGACTGGCGTGCCACGCTGCCCCCGGGCGTGCCCAATTATTTCTTTGTCAACATCCCCGCCGACCGCGGGAGAGTTTTCGCGGCGCTCTTGCGGCGACCGGTGCGAAACCCGAGCGCATGCTGCCCATGGTGCGCGGGCGACTGGCCTCGATTAATGGCGTTGCGATCAGCGACCTCCCGAAGCACAGTGACTTGGCAGAGCGGGAACAAAACCTCACCTGGTCGATGGAATTGGGCGATGACAATCGCATCACCGAGGGGCACTGGTGGACTGAGAGCGATTTAGGCAAACCCCTTGTCTCGCTGGCCAGCGAGTTCCAGGCCTCCCTGGGGCTGAAGCTCGGCGATCGGCTCAGCTTCGATGTGGCCGGAGAGCGGATCGATGCAACGGTGGCGAGCTTTAGGAAGGTGAAGTGGGACAGCTTTCGCCCCAATTTCTTTATTGTGTTCCCGCCAGGGCTGCTCGATTTCGCGGCCGGCAGCTACATGACCAGCGCCCGCTATGAGCCGGTAGGTGGCGGCGGTCTGACAGCGTTGGTGCGTCGTTTCCCCAGCGTCTCGATATTCAACGTCGGAGATCTGCTCGCCCAGGTGCGCGCTGTCATCGACAAAGCCGCCACCGCCGTGCAGAGCGTGTTTGCCTTTACGCTGTTGGCCGGCGTCACCGTTCTGCTCGCCGCGGTTCAGTCCAGTCGCGATGAACGGCGTTACGGGGCGGCGATCTTAAGGGCGCTGGGAGCCAGTCGCCGGCTGCTGGTCGGAAGTACGCTGGTGGAATTTGCAGGGCTCGGGCTAATGGCCGGAGTGCTTGCGGCCACGGTGGCGGCCTTCGGCGGGCTGCTGCTCGCGCGCGAACTCGAACTCCGCTATCGGTTCGATGCCCTGATGTGGCTAACCGGTGTAGTGGCTACCGTTTCTATGATGGGAATCAGCGGCTGGCTCGCTATGCGGCCCGTGCTCAACAAGCAGCCACAGATCCGTGCTGAACTAAAGCGCGATTTTAGTGAACGATGCCCACCGTGACCCAGGCTTGGGCGAGGGCATCGCCATGCAGAGTCAGAGCCTCGATGACGAACTGATATACCCCGGGACCCAGGGCCGTCGTATTCAACGACAGTCGCAGATCACCGTTCGAGTCCCGCAGCAGGTAGTTGATGACCTCGACGCGCCCCTGGTCCTGACGGTCGATGGTGACCCGAAACGCGGTGAATTTCGACCACGACATGTCAATCTTCAGGTCGGCCATCTGGGCGCCACCACCACCGAGCACTGGCCGGACGAGCTGAGGGTGCCGTGCGGCTGGGTATCAGGCGCACGGTGCGGGTGCTGGTGGCCGGCTCGAGCGGTTGCTCTGCGACCTGGTGACGAAGCGCGCCAATCACCGAATCGCGCCCGGAAATCTTGCTCGCGAAAACCAGGGCGGCAATCCCTGCGGCAAGAGCCAGCGCGGCCACCGCGATCAGAACCGGCAGTCCTTCCCACCAGGCCCGCGGCTTGGCTTCCCGGGCAGAGCGACGCCGCCCGCTTCGAGCAACCGCAAGGCCGCGTGGACTCGCTCGGCCATCCCCAGCTCCTGCATGAACTCCGGATGCTGGCGGCAATAACTCTCGAAATCATGCGTCCCCCTGAGCGGAAGGCGCCCGGCGATGTAGCGTTCGGCAATCTCGTCCGCAGTCGACGCAGTCCATTTCCACGGAGGCCGGTATCCTGGAATACTTTGTGTGGCGCTCACGGCGGGTGCGGCGACGTAGGCGGGCGGCTCGTCCTTGTGGGCGGCGGCATGATGAGCGGCGCGGTACGCATCTTGGGGTCAGTTTGCCATAAACTCAGTCTTGAGAGTATCGTGCCTCGTGCAAGGGCAGACACATGGGCGTTGGATCACAGTTCCGGGCAGCATTCGATGCGGTGCGAACTGGGTCGCACTTTCGCGTCCACGCGTGTCACACTTTTTTAGGCGCCGATGCGGCGCGTTGCGGAGTCGGGTGGATGAATAACTGGAAGCTGTCCTTGGCACTGGCCTGTGCCCTGCCTGTGTGCGCCGCGTATTTGTGGCGCACTCCCCGACGAGTCGGCACTGACGATCTACAGCTCGCAGCAGCCCGGGGCGATTGCGGCCGACTTCTATCGGCCGCTTCCAGGTGGCGCGCTGCCGGCGGCCCCTCATTGCCCGGTTACGCGCTGGTCCGTCAGGATCACGACATGCAGGTGGCCTCGGGCGCTCGACCTGCATTTTACCGACGTGGCCGGCCTCATCGATCCGACGACCGTGACATCTTACCAGTAGCCGGCAAACCCCCGGCGTGCGCGTCATCGAGCAAAATTTTCAGTTTGACCTGGTCAGCCACGCCCAAGCTCCTGCTGCGCTACCTGGACCGAACAATCACGGTGGAACGCAAATGCCGGGCAATTCAACATCGAAACGCTGACCGGCACGCTGCTGTCGGCCGCCGACGGATTGGTGTTGCGCGCGAGCGAGGGAGCGTGGGTACGCGCTCCAATGGCTATTTGGGAACTGTAAAGTTTCCAGAATTGCCCGGCGGATTGATTACCCAGCCTACGCTGGTCTGGGAACTCGATTCGCCGGTCTCGGGCACTCAGCGCGCGCGCGTGAGCTATCAGACCGGGGGCATCACCTGGTGGACGGACTACAACGCGGTCTATAACGAAGGCAAAGGCAGTGCCGGCGGTACGCTGGACCTCTCGGCGTGGGTGAGCATCATCAACCAGTCGGGCACCTCTTATAAGGACGCTCACCTCAAGCTGGTCGCGGGCGATGTCAATCGCGTGCAGCCCACCCCGCGCCGCCTGGGCTACGCTCCATGGCCAAGGAGGCGATGGCCGTAGACAGCACCGGATTCGTGGAGAAGCCATTCGATGAGTTTCACTTGTACACGCTCGGCCGCGCTACGACGCTGCCGAACAATTCCACCAAGCAGATCGAGCTGTTTCAGGCGGCGCGGCAGGTTCCCGCGCGGCGGCTGTTGATCTACGACGCGCTGGGCGATCAATCCTTTGGGGAACCCTATGCCGAGCGCAATCCCGGTTTCGCCAGCAACACCAAGGTCGCCACCTACCTGGAATTCCGGAACGACGCCGCTTCCGGACTCGGCATACCGCTCCCGGCCGGGCGGGTGAGGGTCTCGCGCATGGACAGCGCGGACGGGAGCGCGGAGTTTATTGGCGAGGATGCGATCGACCACACACCGAAGGACAGCACCGTCAAGCTGAAGTTGGGCAATGCCTTCGACGTTACCGGTGAGCGTCGTCAGTCGGATTTCAAGATCGACACCCGCGCGCGCTGGGTCGAGGAAGAAATAGAAATCACACTCCACAACCACAAGGCACAGCCGGTCGATGTACAGGTGCGCGAACCCCTGTACCGCTGGAGCAACTGGCAGTTGCTGTCCCACTCCCCTGAGTACCGCAAGGACAGTGCGCAGCTCATTCATTTCGACGTGACCGTGCCTAAGGACGGCACGGCGGTGGTCCGATACCGGGTGCGGTACAGCTGGTAGGCCATGGGCAAACCTGAGGACAAGAATCCCGGCAACAAGAAACTTCCGGCGGGGGAGGGCCTGAGCTATGACTCGCGCGGCAACGCGGTGTGGCAATGGGCTGTGGATTCGGGCCGACACCTGATCGATTCCACGACGCATCTTCTCAAGCGCCTGGAGGTGCCCGGGCTCAAGCTGGAAGAGGACGCGAGCACTCAGGAAAAGAAATCCGCTGTCCAATCCGACCCGGACCAAGGGGGCGGATGGAGGGTTACGATCCCTATGGCCACAGGCGCGTCGCGCCGGGGCCGCGCCCGAAGATCACGAAACCAGTTTCAGCACCAAAGCCTCGTCGGTCGTGGTGGCGGCGCCTGTTTCGGCGGGACTGAAGGGGTCGAGGTAGTCCAGGCCCGCCACCGCCAGCCAGCGGCCCGCGGCCGCGTTATCGACCCGCTTGGCAATGCAATGGATCCCCAGCACCCGTGCGATGTGCGTGCACGCCGAAAGCAGGGCGCGCGGAAAGCGCTCGTGCATGGCCTCGCTGGTGAGCTCGGCGCTGAGCTTGAGCATCCGAATGGTCTTGTTCCTGAGCAAAAACAGCGCCGACTCGTTGAGTTCGAAATCATCGAGCACCACCCGGCAGCGGTGCTGATCGCACAGCTCGAGCAGGGGGTGCAGCGCCTCGGGCTCAACGCTCCAGGCCGCCGCGGGCACGATCAGCATCACCATGCCATCATCGAGCGGGTTGCGGCTGAGGCTGGCCGCCATTCGGCTTGCAAACCCGGCATCCAGTGCCGCGCTCGCCGAGATCGGCACCGCGAAGCTCGCCGGCTTGCTTACATACTGCTGGCGCTTCTGTGCCAGCCAGTCCACGACGTGCTCGAACAACGCAGCGTCGTGCGCAGCGCCGACCGGATTGATCACCACCTCGTATCGGCGCGTGCCGCTGCCTGACTGGAGCCGTATGTACTTACGCGCCCGAACCGGAGTGAGTTCCGGCAGGCTGAGGGGCAAGTTGTCATCGCGAGCCAGGGTCAGGCTCGACTGGCTGCTGGTCTTATCGGTGTGTGGGGCGAGCAGCGCGCCGAATCGGTGCAGCGATGCCAGAAGGGCGGGCGTGACCACGCGCTCATCATCGATGGCGCTGCGTTCCACGAAGGCGCACAGCACACCGATGCAGTTTGCAAGTGGATCGCGCGCCGCCACGAACAGGGCGCGCCTTCCATCCTCGAGCTTGCGGTGAATTTGTTCGCGGTAGGGTTCGAGCGCGAACACATCGAGGGCTGAGAGCACCAGAGCGTGCTCGTCGGGGCCGACGGTGCCGGCGCTGAGCCACAGCGTCTCGCCGGCCGAATCGTGCAGGGAAATGGCCTGGGGTCGCCAGGCGCCGAGCGCCGCCAGCAGCGCCTGACCCAGCTCGTCCGGAATGGGCCGGCGCGGGTTTGCGGAGCCCATTTTCTCAGACCTCTTGGACATAGCGCCTATGATGGTGGATCGCTGTGAGCGCCACCGTGACGCCACTCGCGTTCCACCGCGATGCCCGGATTTCAGTAGACTTGTCATAATTTGGCGTGGCCCGAGGCCGGAGGTGTTTTCGTGTATCGCGCTCCCGTCGATGACCTGCGTTTTACACTCGAGCATCTGCTGGATGCCGGCCAACTGGCAAAGCTCCCTCTGTACGAGGAATTTTCCATAGAACTGGCGGCCGCAGTGCTCGAGCAGGCCGATCAGTTGGCCACCGGCGTGCTCGAACCCATCAATCAGGAGGGCGATCGCGTCGGGGCGAGCTGGACCCCTTCGGGCGTGAGCGCCGCGCCCGGGTTTGCCGAGGCCTACCGGCAGTACGTGGCCGGCGGCTGGCCGCAACTGGGCATCGAGTCCGAACTCGGGGGGCAGGGCGCGCCGTTCGTCCTGGTCAGCGCGGTGGAGGAAATCTGGTACGGGGCGAACATGGCTCTGATGCTTTGCCCGATGCTCTCGCGCGGGGCGATCGAGGCCCTGCAGCTGGTCGGATCAGAGGAACTGAAGAGCATCTACCTGCCGCAGATGATCAGCGGAAACTGGTCCGGCACCATGGTGCTCACGGAAGCGCAGGCCGGATCGGATCTTGGAGCAATCCGTACGCGGGCAGCGCCCGCCGGGAATCACTACCTGCTCTCGGGACAGAAGATCTTTATCAGTTACGGCGATCACGATATGACCGAGAATATCGTGCACCTGGTGCTGGCAAGGATCGAGGGCGCTCCTGCGGGCGTGAAGGGACTCTCGCTGTTCCTGGTGCCGAAATTCATTCCCGATGCACAAGGCAAACCCGGGCCGCACAACGACGTGCATTGCCTGTCGATCGAACACAAGCTCGGCATACACGCCAGTCCCACCTGCGTGCTGTCCTTTGGAGCGGATACTGGCGCCATCGGGTTCCTGGTGGGCGAGGCCAACCGCGGTCTGGAGTGCATGTTCATCATGATGAATGCCGCTCGCTTGTCGGTCGGCGTGCAGGGAATCGGGCTTGCCGAGCGCGCCTTGCAGCAGGCGAGCGCCTGGGCGCACGGCCGCACCCAGGGTCGGCCGATTGGCTCGCAGAGCGCCACATCGCTCCCGATTACTCACCATCCGGATGTGCGCCGGATGCTGCTGACCGTACGCTCGGGCGTTGAGGCGATGCGCGCACTCGCGTTGTACGCGGCGCTGCAGCTCGATCTGGCGCGCGCCGCAGTCCAGGCCGGCGAGCGCAGCGCGGCCTTGGCACGAGGCGAACTGCTCACCCCCATCGTCAAAGGGTGGGGCACGGAATACGGAACCGAACTGGTGTCGCTGGGCCTTCAGGTCCACGGCGGCATGGGATACATCGAGGAAACGGGCATCGCCCAGACGCTGCGCGATGCGCGCATCACCACCATCTACGAGGGCACGACTGCGATCCAGGCCAACGACTTGCTCGGTCGAAAGCTCGCTCGCGACGGCGGCGCGGCCATGCGCGCCCTGGTGGCGCAGATCGCACTGGAACTGAAGGAACTGCCGGGCGATGCCGACGCTGAAGGATTGTCCGAGGTGCTTAGCGCCGCTCGCGAGGGCGTCAACGAGCTGCGCGCTGCCACCGAATCGCTCCTGAACAACTTGCGCGCAGCCCCCGCGGTGGCGTATGCGGTCAGTGTGCCGTACCTGCGCCTGTGCGGCGTGACGCTCGGTGGGTGGCTGATGGCGCGCGCCGCGCGCATCGCAGCCTCGCACCTTAGGAAAGCGGGCGAGCAGCGCGGCTGGCGTTCGAAACTGCAAAGCGCGCGTCACTACGCGGCGCAGAGCCTGCCGCTGGCGCTGGGCCTGTCGCGCACCGTGCAAAGCGGGGGCGCCTCGGTCGCCGCGGCCGAGGTGGATCTGCTTTAACTTTGCCTAGCCGATCGTCATCAGTTTGGCGTTACCGCCCGCGGCGGCGGTATTGGTGCTGATGCTCACCTCGGCGAGCAGCATCTCAAGCAGGTAGTCCTCGCTCCCGGAAGCAAGCCCGGCGCTGCTCGTGCCCTGCACGATGATGATCGGCCCCTCGAGCCGGGCGGCACTCTTGTTCAGTTGCCCCAATTTTTCCTGATCACCGGCGAACAGCACCGCGCTGATCTCCTGGGCACTGGTCCACTCGCGCACCGTGTCGATGCACGCGGAAGTTTCCGGGGGAAGTGCGGCCAGCGTACGCGAGGCCGGATTATCGGCCTGAAGCACCGCGCGATTCCCGGTGGCCAGTATCGCCCCCAGTTGCAGCAGCAGGCCCACTTCCGTCTCGGCGAGCGCCACGATCCGTCCGCGCGGCTTGAGCAGATAGACATTGCGCTCGCCGACCGGGCCGGACAATTCCTGCAACGCTCCGACATTGGAGAGCGCCAGGTACTGAGCAACGCGCGCTGCAATTTCCGCGAAGCCACGCGATCTCAGGAATTCTTTGTAGGCGAGCGTTGCGGCGAGCTGCCTGAGCGCCTCGGCCTTAGGCGGGGCCACGGGGGGGCGCAGGAGCTTGGGCGGCGCAGCCAGGAGCCGCAGCAGGTACAAAGGCCCGCCGGCCTTAGGTCCGGTCCCCGACAGGCCATGTCCGCCGAAGGGTTGGACACCGACCACCGCGCCGATCAGATTGCGGTTGACGTAGATGTTTCCTGCACTGATCCGCTCGCTCACCGTGGCGATGGTTTCGTCGATCCGCGTGTGCAGTCCGAAGGTCAGTCCGTAGCCGGTCCCATTGATGGCCTCGATGAGCGATCCCAGATCCGCGCGCCGGAAGCGCAGCACGTGCAGCACCGGGCCGAACACCTCGCGTTGCACATCGGAGATGGCGCCGATCTCGATCAGGGTGGGCGGCACGAAAGTGCCCCGCGCCGCCGAGACCGGAAGCACCGATTGTTCGACGCCGTGTCCGGACCTTGCGCATGGCCACGATGTGCGAATCGATGTTCTGACGCGCTTCCTCGGTGATGACCGGACCCACATCGGTGGCAAGGCGGTCCGGATTTCCGACGCACAGCTCGCGCAGGGCGCCCTTGAGCATGGTGAGGACGCGTTCGGCGATGTCCTCCTGCAGGCACAGAATCCGAAGCGCCGAGCAGCGCTGGCCGGCACTGTCGAACGCCGAGGCGATGACATCGGCCACCACCTGTTCGGGGAGGGCCGAGGAATCAACGATCAGCGCGTTCTGCCCCCCGGTCTCGGCGATCAATGGCACCGGCGTGCCCGCCGGCGTCAGGCGGGCGGCGAGCTGCCCCTGAATCAGGCGCGCCACCGCGGTGGAACCGGTAAAGATCACGCCGCAAACGCGCCGGTCCGCGACCAGCGCGGCTCCGACCTCGCCCGCGCCGGGAAGAAATTGCAGCGCGCCGCGCGGGATTCCGGCTTCGTGCAGGAGGCGTACTGCGGCCGCCGCGATGAGCGGGGTTTCCTCGGCGGGCTTGGCGATCACGGTATTGCCGGCCGCCAGCGCCCCGGCCAGCTGGCCCACAAAAATGGCCAGCGGGAAATTCCACGGCGAGATGCACACCACCGGCCCGAGCGGACGATGGGTGTCGTTCTGGAACGAGGAACGCACCTGCGCCCCGTAGTAGCGCAGGAAATCGACCGCCTCGCGTACTTCGGCGATCGCATTGGGGAGCGATTTGCCCGGCCTCGCGTACGATCAGGCCCAGCAGTGTCGGCGTGCTCTCGAGCAGATCGGCGGCGCGCCACAGCGCCGCGGCTCGCTCGGCCGGGTGCGATGCCCGACCATTGCGGCAAGGCGGCCAGTGCCTGCTCGCACGCCTTATCCACATCGTTGGGACTGGATTCGACCACGTACCCGACCACATCGTGGCGATCCGCGGGATTGGTCACCGAGCGGCCGACCCCGGGCCGTGGAGCTCGCCGATCCGGCCGGCGCGTTGACCAGAGGCACGGCCCGATAACTGATCTTGCTCGCGCCCGGAAGCACCGACGCCAGCGCCGCCAGCTGTCGTTCGCTGGCCAGGTCCAGGCCCGCCGAATTGCGGCGCTCGGCGCCGAACAGTTGCGGTGGCAAATCGATCTTCGGGTGCGGCGCGCCCAAGGCGTGAGCGCGCGGGCGAGCGTCACCGGATCTGCGATCAGCTCATCGATCGTGACCTCCGGATCGGCGATGCGGTTGACGAAGGATGTGTTGGCGCCGTTCTCAAGCAGGCGCCTCACCAGGTAGGCGAGCAGTGTTTCATGGCTCCCGACCGGCGCATAGATGCGGCAGGGCCGGCGCAGCTTGTCCTCGCCCACCACTTCCTCGTACAGCGGCTCGCCCATTCCATGCAGGCACTGGAATTCGTACTGGCCGGCATAAAAATTGCCGCCGGCCAGCTTCATCACGGTCGCCAGGGTATGCGCGTTGTGCGTGGCGAACTGCGGGAATACCGCATCCGGGGCGTTCAGGAGCCGGCGTGCGGCGGCCAGATAGGACACATCGGTGTGGACCTTGCGCGTGTAGACCGGAAAATCGGCCAGGCCCTCCACCTGTGCGCGTTTGATCTCGCTGTCCCAGTAGGCGCCCTTGACCAGCCGAATCATCAGGCGGTGCTTGGAGCGGCGCGCCAGGTCGATCACCCAGTCGATCACGTAGTGGCAGCGCTTCTGATAGGCCTGCAGAACGAAGCCGATCCCGTTCCAGCCGGCCAGCTCCGGGTCGAAACACAGCGATTCGAGCAGGTCGAGCGAGATCTCCAGACGATCCGCCTCCTCGGCATCGATGTTCAGCGCGATGTCGTAGCGGCGCGCGAGCACCGCCAGGTTTTTAAGACGCGGCAGCAACTCGGAGCGAACCCGCTGCAGTTGCGAGCGTGAGTAGCGCGGGTGCAGGGCCGATAATTTCACCGAGATGCCGGGGCCCTCGTAGACGCCGCGCCCCGCGGCGGCGACGCCGATCGCATGAATCGCCTGTTCGTAGTCCGCGTAGTAGCGCTGCGCGTCGGCAGCCGTCACCGCGGCCTCCCCCAGGCAGTCGTAGCTGTAGCGGAAGCCTTTCGCCTCCATCGCGCGGCTGTTCTCGATCGCCTCCTCGATGGTCTGCCCGGTGACGAACTGCTCGCCCATCATGCGCAGCCCCAGGTCCACGCCCTTGCGGATCAGGGGTTCACCGCCCCGGCCGATGATTCGGGTGATGGCAGCCGTGAGCCCGCCTTCCGAGGTCGTGGCCGTGAGCTTCCCGGTGATCAGCAAGCCCCAGGTGGCGGCATTGACGAACATCGAGGGACTGTTGCCGAGGTGGGCCTGCCAGTCGGCGGTCGAGATCTTGTCGCGGATCATGGCATCGCGGGTGGCCGAGTCCGGGATGCGCAGCAGCGCCTCGGCCAGGCACATGAGCGCGATGCCCTCCTGGCTCGAGAGCGAATATTCCTGGATCAGTCCTGCAACGCTCCCGCCGCTGTCGAGTTTTTTCCTGCGTAACGCCACCACCAGCTCGCGGGCGAGCGCCCGGGCGGCCTTGGCCTCGGCGGGTGGCAGGCTCGCATCCGCCAACAGCGGTGGCAGGCACTCGGTTTCCGGGCGCCGGCAGGCGTCGGTGATACGGGCACGCAGCGCACTCTGGGCCTGCACGCCCTGGGCAAATTCCTTGAACGGACCGGGTGTCCCCAACGTGTCCTTCGCCGGCACCACCGGCCCTAACCTCGACCCAAGACCGGCACCATGTTGGCCAGGAAAAACTCGATCAGCGCCTTGACCCCCGGAGAGCTCGCGCGCCTGAGGTCCGAGACCGCGTGCAGTTCCAGCAGGTCGGCGACCTGCCACTCGGGCAGCACCCGTTCGAGCTTGTTCATCGACAGCCCAACCCGGCAAAGGAACTCCGGAAGCACCCCGATGCCCGCGCCCGCCGAGGTCGCGGCATGGACTACGGCCGGATCGGTGACCGTCAGGCGCGGAGTCAGGGACACCTGGGCCTGCGTGCGGCCGCGATGCAACCGCAGTTCCGTGACCATCTGGCCCGGGACCAACACGGCGTGCTCGGTGAGATCAGAGGGCTGGCTGAGTGCAGGATGGGCGCGAAGATAAGCCGGCGTCGCGCACAGGATGACCGGAGGTCGGCCCAGTGCGGTGCCCACCAGGCCTTCGCGCTGCGGCGGACCGTTCTGGAACAGCACGTCCCACAGCTCGCCCGGTTCCTCGGGAACCGCCAGCGCCATCTCCACCTCAAGCGGAATGTCCGGGAATCGCTCCATGAAGCGGGGCAGGAGAGGGGCCAGCAACAACCGACCGTAGGCCGGATCGGCCAGCACGCGCAGGCTCCGGCGGCCCTCTTCCAGCGGCGTCATTTCGCGGCGGACCGCGGCCGTTTCGGCGGCAATGCGCTGCGCGCGAGGCAGCAGCGCCCGTCCCGCATCGGTGAGTGCGACGCGGCGCGTCGTACGCGTCAAAAGACGCGTGCCCACGCGCTTTTCGAGGCTTTGGACCGCGCGGCTCACCGCCACCTTGGGCACGCCCACCGCTCGGGCCGCCGCGGTGAAGGAGCCCAGTTCGACCACCTGGGCAAAGGCGGTCAGTTCAGAGGGGAGCCACATGTCTGTAACATATATGATTCAATAGGTGCGCCTGCAACCGGGGATTGACGCGTAACTCGCCCTCCACGGCAGCCTCCCCTCAGCTGGCCTTGAGCGCCACCCGCAGCCCTTCGATCGACATCTGGACGGCCAAGGCGACCAGCAGCAGTCCCATGAGCCGCTCGATCGCGAGCAGTCCGCGCCGGCCAAGGAAATCGCCGATGTAGCCCCCCAGCACCAGAATGATGGCGCTGATCAGCCACGCGCAACTGAGCGCAAGCAGCCACTCGGGCCACCGCTCCGGTTCGCGGCTCATCAACAAGAGCAGGGTCGCCAGCGTCGAGGGACCGGCCACGTAGGGGATGGCCAAGGGCACCAGGAACGGCTCGCCCTTGATGTTTTCTGCCAGTGTGTTTTCGGTCGACGGAAACACCATGCGCAGCGCGATCAGGAACAGGACGATTCCGCCGGCGATCGTGAGGGCCGGGCCCGAGATGTTCAGGGCGTGCAGCAGGTGCTCGCCGGTAAACAGGAACATCACCAGTACGGCGTAGGCGATCAGCAGTTCCCGGATGACCACGCGCTTGCGGCGGGCGGCCGGCACGGAGCGCAAGGCCGTGACGAACAGCAGGATGTTTCCCAGCGGGTCCATCACCAGGAAAAGCACGATTGCGGCCGAAAGCAGGGTCATGACCGGCCGCATCTTAGTGTCCGCGACACCCCAACACCACCAAGGAACGGCGAGGAGGCGATCTATGCGTCGATCGAGCTCGCAACGCCGCAAGTACCGGAGCCGTGTCCGGACGCAGGCCGCGCCACAGCAGGAAGGACTCGGCGGCCTGTTCGACCAGCATCCCCAGATCCCATCACGGCCCGGCCCGCCCCTGCACTCCGGGCCCAGTTCATAAAGACCGTGTCGCGCTCGCCGTAGGCGCAGTCGTAACACCAGGATCTGCGGACCGACGGCGCCCGCGGGAATCGACGGCAATTCACCGCGCAGGCTTGCCGAGGTGGCATTGACGATCAGATCGCAGGGCGTCCCACCGCTCTCGCTGAGCGGTGCGGCGTGAACGGGACCCAAGTCGGCGAACTCCTGCGCCAGCTCCTGCGCCTTTGCCGCGTCGCGATTGGAAATCCTAAGGAGATGCGGCACCGCTTTCGAGCAACGGGGCGATGATTCCGCGCGCCGCACCGCCCGCGCCGAGCAGCAGGACCCGGGCGCCGCGCAACGTGAAGCGCAAATTGGCCGTGAGGTCCCGCACCAGCCCGGCACCGTCCGTGTTATCGCCCAAGAGCAGCTGTCCGCGCTGCCTGCCAGGCCCCGCGCCAGCGTGTTGACCGCCCCGGCGCGGCGGGCGCGGGGCGTCAATGTGTCGGCCAGCTGCAGCGCCGCGTGCTTGTGAGGTACGGTGACATTGAGCCCGCGCCCTCCCTCCTTGAAGAACTCGCGCACCGCGCCCGCAAAGCCCGCGATTCCCACATCGATCAGTCCGTACTGCATCGGCTCGCGCGTCGCGGCCGCAAACAGCTCGTGGATCTGCGGGGATTTGCTGTGCCCGATGTGCTCGCCGATCACCGCGTATCGATCAATGCTGCTCATGCGCGACCCATCTGGTCAGAGTTCCGCCCTGGCGATTGGCGCCGAGCGCACCGCCGAGCTCAGGAAGCCACTGCTCCATCTCAAGGTCAAGCCGATAGGGCGGGTTGATGATCATAAGCCCCGAGCCATTGAGCCCGACGCGTGCATCGCGCGGATGGATCCACAACTCGGACACCAGCGCCGGTACCGGCAGCGCCTCGGCGGCGCGCGCCAGTGCGGGGCTCAATTCTCGCTCGTCCTTGATCGGGTACCAGAGCGCGATCACCGCGTTGGGAAGGCGCGAGAGGACCTCGCCGGTCGCGGCGATGGCGCGTGCCAGATCGCCCCCTTGTTCCTCGTACGGCGGATCGATCAGCACCAATGCTCGTCGTTCCACGGGCGGGAGGTGAGCGCGCAGACCCTGGTAGCCATCGACGCATTCGCAGCGCATGCGCGAATACGGGGTGAGCGCTCGTTCGAGCGCGCGGCATTCGGCGGCCTGAATTTCGCAGCACAGGCCCCGATCCTGGACGCGCAGCGCCTGGGCGGCGAGCACGGGCGAACCCGGATAGAGGGCATGGGACCCGGTATCGGCACGAACGTGCTCCAGAGCGGCCAGGTAGCCTTTGATCTGGGGGCTTTGGATCGGTGCGCCCTGCAATGTGCCGATACCCTGTTTGGCCTCGGCGCCCTGATGCGTATCGGCGCTTCCAAGATCGTACAGGCCACGGCCCGCGTGGGTCTCCAGGTACAGGAAACCCTTGTCTTTGCGCTGGAGCGAGGCGATCAGTGCCAGCAAGGTCACGTGCTTGTGCACGTCGGCAAAATTGCCGGCGTGAAAGCTGTGGCGGTATTTCATGCGCGCGACACGCGCTCTTACGCGCGTTTGCTGGCTTTCTTGCCCGCGGCGGCGGCTTTGGGGGCCGCCTTTCCCTTAGGTCTTGGCTTTCGGCTTGGCCGCGCTGACTTTCTTTACCTTGGCCGGGGGTGCGGCAAGTGCGGCGGCGGCCAGCGGCGCCCTTTTCTCTTCGGTCGCCGCGGGCGCTGCGGCCTTGGCCGGAAACTTGCGGCCGAACCGGCCACGGGTCCCTTTGGCGGGAGCGGCAGCCAGCAGCGCCTGGCATTCCTCGAGGGACAGGGTCTTCGGATCGCGATCCTTCGGCACGCGCGCGTTTTTGAGCTTGTCGGTCACGTAGGGCCCGTACCGCCCGTTGAGCACCTGGATTTTCTCGGCCGCGAAGTCCTGGATGAGCCGGTTTGCATCGGCGATCACCTTGGCCTGGATCACTTCGAGTGCACGTTCGAACGTGACGGTGTACGGATCGTCCTCCTTGAGGGACACGTACTTCGCGCCGTACTTGATGTAGGGACCGAACCGACCGATCGCGGTCAGCACGGTCTCGCCCTCGGCCGTTTCACCGAGCGTGCGCGGGAGCTTGAAGAGTTCGAAGGCATCGGCGAGCTGGAGCGTGTCCATCTTCTGCCCGGGCCGAAGCCCCGCGAATCGCGGCTTGTCCGCGTCGTCCTTGGTGCCGATCTGTACGAAGGGGCCAAATCGGCCCATGCGCACGGTCACGGGCTTGCCGCTCGCAGGATCGGTGCCCAGCTCCCTGGCCTGCGCGACCTGCTCGCGGCTGACGTTCTTCTCGATCAGCTCGACCTGGCGGATAAAAGGCTTCCAGAATTTTTCAAGCGGGGTGGTCCAGGCCTCCTCGCCCCGCGCGACCGCGTCCAGTTCATCTTCCATCGCCGCGGTGAAGCCGTATTCGACGTAGCGGTGAAAGTGCTCGGTCAGAAATCGGCCGACGATCCGGCCGATGTCGGTGGCGGTAAAGCGCCGGTTGTCGATCTCCACGTATTCCCGGTCGCGGAGCGTGGAAATGATCGACGCGTAGGTCGAGGGTCGCCCGATCCCGTGCTCCTCGAGGGCCTTGACCAGCGAAGCCTCGGTGTAGCGGGGCGGTGGTTCGGTGAAGTGCTGCTCGGGATGGAGTCCCACCAGCCGAACCTGATCACCCACCTGCATGGCAGGCAACATGTGATCGCTGTCGTCCTCCACGGTGTCGTCGCGTCCTTCCTGATACACCGCGATGTAGCCGGGCTTGATCAGCGTGGAGCCATTGGCGCGCAGCAGATGCCGCTCCGCACCGTCATGGCCCGCGAGCATGTCGACCGCGACGGTATCGAACACGGCGTGCGCCATCTGGCAGGCCACCGCGCGCTTCCAGATCAGGCTGTAGAGTTTGAACTGGTCCGCGTCGAGATATTTTTCGATGTCAGCGGGCACGACCGCCGCGGAGGTCGGGCGCACCGCCTCGTGCGCTTCCTGGGCGTTTTTGGATTTGGTGCGGTACACGCGCACCTCTTCGGCGACCGCTTCCTTGCCGTAGAGGCGCTCGATGGTCACGCGCATTTCGGCGACCGCCTCGGCCGCCAGCGCCACCGAGTCGGTGCGCATATAAGTAATGAGTCCGACGCTCCCCTCGCCGATGTCGACCCCTTCGTACAGCTGCTGCGCGGTGCGCATCGTGCGCTGCGCGGAGAAACCGAGCTTGCGCGAGGCTTCCTGCTGCAGGGTGGAGGTGGTGAACGGCGGGGAAGGATTGCGGCGCCGCTGCTTGCGGTCGATCGTGAGGACCTTAAGTTCCCGGGCCGCACCGCAAGCCGCGCTTAAGGCCGCCTCGGTGGAACGGGCGCTCGTCTCGTTCGCGAAACTGAACTGCTCGACCTTGCGGCCGGCAAATTCCACCAGCTTGAGCGGGAAGGTCTGTTCGCTGTGTTCGCCCTCGGCGTCGATGGTCCAGTATTCCTGCGGCACGAACGCCGCAATCTGATCCTCGCGCTCGCAGATCATGCGCAAGGCCGGGCTTTGCACACGTCCGGCCGACAGGCCGCGCCGAACTTTTTTCCACAGCAGCGGGGACAGGTTGAAACCCACCAGGTAATCGAGCGCGCGACGCGCCTGTTGCGCGTTGACCAGGTCCAGCGACAACTCGCGCGGGTGGTTGACCGCCTCGCGAATCGCGTTCTTGGTGATTTCGTGGAATACCACGCGGTGCGAGCGCTTGTCCTTCAGTTCGCCCCGCTCTTTGAGGATCTCGTGCAGATGCCAGGCAATCGCCTCGCCCTCGCGGTCCGGGTCGGTCGCCAGCACCAGCGCGTTGGATTTCTTCAGGGCCTTGGAGATCGCGGCGACGTGCTTTTCATTGCGCTCGATCAGCCGGTATTGCATCGCGAAATCGTTGTCCGGATCGACCGCGCCCTCCTTGGGCACCAGATCGCGCACGTGGCCGTAGGAGGCGAGTACTTCGTAGTCCTTGCCCAGATACTTTTTTATCGTGCGCGCCTTGGCGGGCGATTCGACGATTACCAGGTTCTCGGCCACGGTTGCCGCGGCTCCTTTACTTCACGATTCCCAAAACGAAAAACCGCGGACAGGCCGCGGGTCTTGCCTGCACGCTTGATGAATGGCGCTCAATGGGGCACCTGCACCGGCAGTTCATGCAACATGTCTTCCATGCGCTCGCAGGCCGCCTCTTCGCCGGGCTGGCAGGAGAGCACCATCAGCACCACCCATTTCACCTGCTCCAGGCCCAGCTCCTCGGTGTCCAGCGCGAGCAAGCGCTCGATGACGATTTCGCGCTGCGTCGCCGAGAGGATCCCGCCGCGTTCGAGCGATAAGAGCAGACCCCGGCAGGCGGCATCCAGTCGCGCACACTCTTCAATGGAGTAGAGCCGGAAGGCGCTCTCATTGGCGTGCAGGCCCGGACGCTCGCGCTGGTCGGCCAGATCGGCCAGCCAATCGAGCGCTCGCTCCACGTTCGCGCCCCGGAACCCGGCGACCTCAAGATCGCGCGCAATGTCGGCCCGCTCGGCGTGGACGGGAAGTTCCTCGAACAAGTAGTGGTCGAAGACGTAGACGAGAATGTCGAAAACCGTGTTGTCCATTTCCCTACAGGCTACCCATTTAAATAGTGTGTACAGCGCCCTTCGTGCAACGCGACCCTACCCTCGACCCCCGAGGAAAGCAGCTAAGGACGCTTGGTGGGGCCCGACAGGCCGGTCCGGTGTAGTAGAGCGTTGATGCTCGGCGGCTCGAACCCGAGCGCATCTAACAGGATTTCATAGTGCTTGTCCAACTCCGAACTTCCTCTGGCTCCTGCCAGCGACGGTACAACTGATTCTGTAATATCTTGTTTTGTAAAAGAAATCCCTTGCTGCAAGCGGATCTTTCCGATGCTCAGTAGGAGTTTTGTGCCGGGAGGCCGGAAATCAAGCCCCTTGGCCGCTGGGCGCACCAGGCGCTGGCAGGGGCCCAAAAGCAAAGGGCCAGCGTTCCGCTGGCCCTTGGACGGGCGCCCCGCCTGGGGCGCCCTAAAAGCTTACAAACCCTTAATTTAGGGGCGGACGACCTGATCGCCGGTGGCGATCGGGTCGGTCTCGGTCAGCACCAAGCCGTAGCTGATGTGATCGAACACCCTGAACATCAGCAGCGTTCCGGAGGCTTCCGCCGGGAGCTTGACGGTATGGGCGGTGCAGGTGCCGAGCCCGGTAACGGTCGCGCACTGATCGCGCACCTTGTCGCCGAACCGGTTAACGCGCAGCACGTGGCCGGGTTCGATCCCCTGCTGGCTGCCGCGGTTGATCGC
This sequence comes from uncultured Gammaproteobacteria bacterium, assembly GCA_963795685.1. Taxonomy (GTDB): domain Bacteria; phylum Pseudomonadota; class Gammaproteobacteria; order Steroidobacterales; family Steroidobacteraceae; genus FEN-1191. The sequence goes on along the minus strand of CAWCJE010000005.1, from coordinate 114,662 downwards.
AATCACCTGGTACTGGCCGGCGAGCAGCACGCCGTTGACCACGGAGACCACGCGCGCATGCACCTCACCGGCAGGCACGTGCGGCTGGATGTCCGCGACCGAGCCACCGCTGTCGGGGATCAGCACGTCGCCGGCCACAATTTCGCGGTCCGAGTCGGTGATCAGGGCGCTCGCGGGGTTCCCCGCGCGCGTGACCACCGCGGTCCCGGCGAAATTGGCCAGGTAGCCGAGCATCTTGCCGCCGTCGGGATCCTTGAGCTTGTCGCCGATGTGCATGACGTTGAAGCGCTCGCCCACGCCGGCCTTGAGTTTCTTCACATAGACTTCGTTGTCCGCGCCGGCAATCAGGTGGCGGTCACGGAGCGCGAGCACGTACGGGGCGGCTTCGACCTGCTGCTTGGTCAGCACGCCGGGACGCGACAGAAACGCGGCGATCGTCGAGTACGGAATGTTGGCGATCGGTGCCTCAAGCTCGGTGGTGCGCAGGAGCGGTTCGAGTTTCGTGGCGCTTCCGGTGCCGTGCACGACCTGCACCTGCTCCTTGCCGTCCTTGCTCATGGCCAGACGGAGCGTATCGCCCGGATAAATGCGGTGCGGATTGCTGACTTCCGGATTGACGTACCAGATCTCCGGCCAAAGCCAGGGATCCTTCAGGAATTTGTTGGCCAGGCCCCAGAGCGTGTCGCCGCGTTGCACGACATAGCTCTTCGGAGCCGACGGGTTGATGGCGGCCGTGGTGGTCTCGGTGACCACGGTGGCGCCCTGAGCGTCAGGGGGCAAATCCGGCAGGTTCGAGGTGACCGTCTGAGGTTCGGCGGCGGGACCTGCGGCCGGAGGTGCGGGAGCGGCGGCCGGAGCCTCGGCGGCGGCGGCCTTGTCGCCATGGCGAAAATAAGAGCAGCCACCCAGGGCTACGCTGAGGCTTAAAAGCAATGGCAGCCCGGCGAGCTTGGGGAACGCCCGTCGGCAACTGGTTGTCAGATACAGGAACATCCCTCACTCCTAAATAGGGGGCCGGGTGGGGTGGCCTACCACTAGCTGTTATAAACTCAATGGCCCACAAACGCCCATGCTCCCGTGCGGAGTTTGTGCGCTGGATCACATGGGTGCAAGCCGAGGTATCAAAAAGCAGCCGTGGCGCAACTATCCATACTGGAGTTTCCTGACCCTCGGCTGCGCACCCGCGCGGCACCGGTGCGCGATTTTGATGCCCCGCTGGCACGGTTGATCGAGGACATGCTCGAGACCATGTACGCGGCACCGGGCATCGGCCTTGCCGCCACGCAGGTCAACGTGCACCAGGCGCTGCTGGTGATCGATGTCAGTGAGGCCAAAAGCGAGCCGCAGGTGTACATCAACCCGCAGATCCTGAGCCGCGATGGCGTCACGCAAACCGAGGAAGGGTGTCTGTCGGTGCCCCAGGTGTACGAGCAGGTCGAGCGCGCCGAGCGCGTGCGGGTGCGCGCGCAGGATCGGAACGGACAGTTCTTCGAGCGCGACCTGGAGGGCCTGCATGCGGTGTGCGTGCAACATGAAATGGATCATCTCAATGGCCGCTTGTTCGTCGATTACCTCTCCAGCCTCAAGCGCGAGCGCATCCGGCGAAAGCTCGTCAAGGAGCAGCGCGAACGCGCAGAGGGCGGTCCATCGAGGGCCAGCAAGGCGCGCGCTGCCGGCGATGCCAAAGTGCTCTAGCGGCTCCGCGCCCTAAGAGCCGACACCATCGCATGGAACCGTTGCGGATTGCCTTCGCCGGAACGCCGGAATTTTCCTTGCCGGCCTTAGACGCGCTTGCCGCCTCCCCTCACCGCCTGGTGGGTGTGCTCACTCAGCCGGACCGACCCGCGGGACGCGGGCGAACGCTCCGGGCCAGTCCCGTCAAGGAACGATCACTCGCACTCGCTCTGCCGCTGGCGCAGCCCCAGGGGCTCAAGGGCGAGGCGGACCTGGCGGCGTTGCGCGAATGGAGACCGGATCTGCTGGTGGTGGTGGCCTATGGTTTGCTGCTCCCGCCGGCCGTGCTTGAACTTCCGCGACTCGGATGCCTGAACATTCACGCCTCACTCCTGCCGCGCTGGCGCGGAGCGGCCCCGATACAGCGGGCCATACTGGCCGGGGACAGCGAATCGGGCGTGAGCATCATGCAGCTGGAAGCCGGGCTCGATACGGGTCCCGTGTACGCGCAAAAATCGGTCGCAATCGGCGCGCAGGTGAGCAGCGCGCAGCTCCAATCGCTCCTGGCGCGCGAGGGCGCCGGACTCCTGCTGGAAGTGATCGCGGGGCGGATCGATGGCAGCGCACGCGCGCACGCGCAATCTTCCGAGGGCATCAGCTACGCGCATAAGCTCAAAAAGAGCGACGCACTGATCGACTGGGCCACCCAGGCGCGGCACATTGCTAATCAGGTGCGCGGCTGCAATCCCTGGCCCGTCGCACAGACCACGCTCGAATCCGAGCCGCTCAAGATCTGGCAGGCGCGCGCGGAACCTTCAGATCGAGGAACGGCGGCCGCGCCGGGGAGCGTGCTCGGGCTTGAGGGTGGCCGGTTGCTTGTGGCCTGTGGGGAAGGGCGGCTCGCGATCGAACAGCTCCAGCGAGCCGGCCGGCGCGTGGTCAGTGCGGCCGATTTCGCTCACGCCCAACCCATCGACGGGTTGCGTTTCGCATGAAGCCGCGCGCTCAGCACGGGGCCAGCGCGGCGCGCCCGGCTCCAGGCACGGCCGCCCGGGTGCTCAGTGCGGCCGCCGGCGTGCTCGCCGAAGTGCTCACCGATGGGGTCAACGCCGATGAGGCGCTGGCGCGCGTTCAGTCCGAGCCGCAGCGCGCGGCGATACAAGCGGTCGCGCTGGGGACGGTGCGCTGGTATTGGCGCCTGGCGCCGGCGGTCGCCTCGTTGCTGTCACGCCCCGAATCGCAAACCGACGCGCGCTTGCGTGCGTTGCTGGTCACGGCGATCCATCAGATCGAATACTCCTCCCACGCGCCCTCGACCACGGTGGCCGCATCGGTCGATGCCGCGCGGCTCCTCGGGCTCGACCGGGCGGCCGGATTTGTCAATGCGATCCTGCGCCGATACCTGCGCGAACGCGAAGCCATCGCAGTCTCGATCGATCGCGACCTGGCCACGCGCACGGCTCATCCGCGCTGGCTCGTGGAGGCGCTCAAGGCGGCGTGGCCGGAGGAATTCGAGTCGATGTTGACGGCCAACAACGAACATCCGCCGCTGTGCCTGCGCGTGGACACCGCCCGCGTCGCACGCGAGGAATACCTGCAGGAGCTCACCGCCTCGGGACTGCACGGCGAGAAAGCCTCCATCGTCGAGACCGCCGTTACGCTCGATGGGTCACCGCCCTTGTCCGAGATTCCCGGGTTTGCGACAGGCCGCGTGTCGGTGCAGGACTCAAGCGCGCAGCTGGCGGCCCAATTGCTCGCGCCGCGCCCGGGCGAACGGGTGCTCGATGCCTGCGCGGCGCCGGGGGGCAAGAGCGGGGCCCTGCTGGAACTGGCCGGCGGCCCACTGCAACTGACCGCGCTCGACAGCGACGAGAAGCGGCTCAAACGGGTGGACGATAACCTCAAGCGTCTGGGGCGCGAGGCGCGCCTGGTGCACGCGGATCTCACGGCGCCGCCCAGTTGGTGGGACGGGGAAGGTTTCGATGCCATCCTGCTCGATGTGCCCTGCTCGGGGACCGGAGTGATCCGGCGTCATCCGGACATCAAGTTGCTGCGGCGAGCCGCCGACATCGCCGGCTTCGCCTCCCGTCAGCTCGGCCTGCTGCGGGCCTGCTGGCCCCTGCTTCGTCCCGGAGGGCGGTTGCTGTATGTCACCTGTTCGGTTCTGCCGCAGGAGAATGCCGGGGTCATCGAGGCTTTTATGCAGGGGGAGCCCAAGGTCATCGAACGGGCGCTGGAGGGCGCGCAACGGCGCTCCCCGCCGCTTCAGCGCTGCCGTTACGGCTGGCAGCTGTTGCCGGGGGCGGGAGGGGACGGCTTCTATTATGCTTGTCTTAGTCAGGAGGGGGCGCCCTAGTCTTGGGTACGCGAGTCACCATCGTTAGCTTGCTCGCCGCCACGCTGCTGTTGGCGGGAGCGGCAGTGCGCGCCGATGACCCGCTGGATGGGGAGCTGGAGATTCGTTCGGCCTACGCGGTGCCGAGTCACGGCGTGATCATGCTTTCGGTACGGGTCGGCTATCCGCGCAGCAACCTGCTCGGGGCCACGCTCAAGGATGGGGTGACCTTGAGTTTTGATCTGGAGTGCACCGTCAGCCACCACCGGCACCTGTGGTTCGATGCCGAGGCGGTCTCGCTCCTTCGGCACAGCGAGTTGTCCTACCAGGTGGTCACCGACCGCTACCTGCTCAGAAATCTCGATGCCGGCACGCAGGAAACCTTCCCGACCCTGGAGGAAGCACTCGAGCACGTCGGCACGGTCGATGAGTGGCCGATCGCGGTCGACTCGCAGCTCCCTCACGAGGAGGAATGGCAGATCAGTCTGCGCGCCGGGGTGCGTCGCGGACACATGCCCGACGCGCTGCGCGCGCTGATGTTCTGGTCCGATGCCTGGCACCGCACCAGCGACTGGTACACGTGGACACTCGTGCGCTAAAGCGCTGGGGCCTGCGCGCGCTGATCCTGCTGGGGTGCGGCGCCGGCGTGTGGGCCTTGCTGCTGCTGGTGCAGGTGGCCGAGAACTCGACCGACTTCAATCGCCGCCAGCCGTGGATCCTGCTGCTCAACACCTGCGCGGTGCTGGCGCTCGGTGTACTGCTGACGCGCAAGCTCTGGCAGCTCTACCGGGACTTCCAGAACCACGTGCCCGGCTCGCGCCTGACCGCGCGCACGGTGGGCATGTTCGGCACGCTCGTGGTGGTGCCCCTGCTGATCGTGTACCTGTTCGCGCTTGAATTTCTCAACTACGGGATCGACAGCTGGTTCCGGGTCGAGTTCAAGCACGGATTGAACGACGCACTGGTCCTGTCGCGTTCCGCGCTGGAGCTGCGGTTGCGCGAGCAGGCGCGGCGCACCGAGGAATTTGCGCACACCATCTCCAGTGTCAGCGGGCCGGATCTGGCCGTGCGGCTCGATGCGGAGCGCCGCGCCGCGCAGGCCGCGGATGTCACGGTCTATGACAGCAACGGCGGGGTGCTGGCCCTAAGCGCCAGCGCCGGCACGAGCCTGCCTTCCAGGCCACCGGCGGGCATGTTGCTGCAGATCGCGGCCGGGCACAGCTACGTGAGCCTGGAGACGCGCTTTAACGGGCGGGCGACGATCGTAACCGCAGCCCCGCTCGCGCGCGCGGCCAACGTGTCGCCGGGACGCTTCGTGCTGATTGACTACGACGTGCCGCAGGAACTCTCAAGGCTCGCCGATGCCGTGCAGAGCGCGTACTCGAATTACGGTGACATGTCGGCCACGCGCCGGCCGCTCAAGATCAACTTCATGCTGACCCTGACGCTGGTGCTGCTGATCACCATGCTGGCGGCCGTCTACGGGGCGGTCTGGTCGGCGCAGCGCCTGACCCGTCCGGTCAAGGACCTGATCGCCGGCACACGCGCGGTGGGCAAGGGCGACTTCGGGACCCGCTTGCCGCTCCCCTCGCGCGATGAGATGGGATTTCTGGTGCACTCGTTCAACGACATGACCAAACGGCTCCGACGGAGCCGCGAGGAAGCGGCGTTGAGCCGGCAGGCGGTCGAGCGGGAGCGCGAGCGGCTCGCGGTCATTCTCTCGCGGCTCTCCAGCGGCGTGCTGGTGGTGGATGCACAGCTCCAGCTGCGCAGCGCCAACCAGTCGGCGGGCGCGATTCTGGGCAGTGACCTGGCGAGCCTGGTGGGCCAAAGCCTCACCGCCGGGGTCGTGTCCACGACGCTGCTGGCGGGGTTCGTGTCCGCATTGAGCGCGCGGCTGGATTCGGGCGAGCGTGAATGGCGCGAGCAGCTGTCCTTAAAGGATGAGGCCGGGGCGCGCGTGCTGCTGTGGGCGTGCACCCCGCTCCCGGATGTCGGGGACGCGGCCCGGCTGGTCATCGTGTTCGACGATGTGACCGAACTGCTCACCGCGCAGCGCAGTGCCGCCTGGGGCGAGGTGGCGCGGCGCCTGGCGCACGAGATCAAGAACCCCCTGACCCCGATCCAGCTCTCGGCCGAGCAGTTGCGGCGCCAGTTGCTGCGCGGACTGGACAGCCAGCACGCCCGGGTGCTCGAGCGCGCGACCCAGACCATCGTGCAGCAGGTCGATGCGATCAAGCAGATGGTCGATGCCTTCAGTGAGTACGCGAGGGCCCCGGAAGTCCAGCTCGCGCGCTTTAGCCTCAACCAGCTCTCGGCCGAGATGGTGGAGCTCTACCGGCTGCAGGATCCGGGCATCGACATCGAGATCGAACTGGACCCGCAGCTCCCTGAAATCGAGGCCGACCGGGGCCGGGTCCGCCAGATCCTCGCGAACCTGCTCAGCAACGCCATCGAGGCCCTGTCCGGAATCGGGGGTGCGGCCATCACCGTGCGCACCCGCTGGGTGCTGACCGCACCGCTCGCGCAGGCCGAAATCACCATCAGTGACAACGGGCCCGGCTTCCGCGACGATATCCTGGCCCGGGCGTTCGAGCCTTACGTGACCAGTAAGGCGCGCGGGACCGGCCTGGGGCTGGCCATAGTGCAGCGCATAGTCGAGGAGCATGGCGGCCGGATCAGCGCCGAAAATCTGGTCGCGGGCGGGGCGCGGGTTCGCGTATTGTTGCCTGCGACGGCAGAGCGGCGCACCGAGTCGCGGAGGGAGCGGGCATGAGCGCAAACCGAATTCTTGTGGTGGACGACGAGGCCGACATCAGGCGCTTGTTGCAGGAGATCCTCAGCGAGGAAGGGCACGAGGTGGAAGTGGCGGCCGACGCCGCGCAGGCGCGCGCCTCGCGCGCCCGCAGCGCTCCCGACCTGGTGCTGCTCGACATCTGGATGCCCGATACCGACGGCATCACGCTGCTGCGCGAATGGTCGACCGACGCGCGCAATGACTGCCCGGTGGTGATGATGTCGGGCCATGGCACGGTCGAGACCGCGGTCGAGGCCACGCGCTTAGGGGCCTTTGATTTCATCGAGAAGCCCCTTTCACTCGCCAAGCTCCTGCCGACCGTCAAGCGTGCGCTCGATGCGCGCCGCACCCGGCAGTTCGGCGATTACGCCGCGGCCCGCAAGCTCGCACCTCTCCACGGCCGAAGCCGCGTGGCCCAGCAGCTGCGAAGCGAGCTGCTCCGGCTGGCCACGTATCCGGCTCCGCTCCTGCTGATCGCCGAGTCGGGCAGTGAGACCGAGGCGCTGGCGCGCTTTGTCCATCAGTCCGGCGCGCGCGCCGGCGGGCCTTTCGTCAGCGGCAATCCGCGCGCCTGGCAGGGCGATCAGGCGCTGAACGTGTTGATCGGCTCAGGCACGCAGGCCGGTCTTCTCGAGCAGGCCGGCGGGGGCACGCTCTACATCGGCGATATCGAAGAGCTTCCCGAGGCGGCACACCGGTTGCTGACCGGGGTGCTCGAGTTCGGCAGCTTCCCGCGCAGCGGGGGCGATGCGGCCGTGAAATTTGACGCGCGCGTGATTGCCACCGCGCTTCCGGGCGTGGAAAGCCGCGCGGGCAAGGCCGGCTCGCTCACTCGCGAGCTGTACGCGCAGATCTCCGTGCTACCGCTCCGCGTGCCCCCGCTTCGCGAGTACGCCGAGGATGTGCCTGAGCTGCTTCGTCAGTGCACGGACCAGCTCACCGAGGGGGAGCAGCTCCAATTTAGGCGCTGCAGCGTTGCGGCGCAGAACCGGCTTCGCAACTATCCCTGGCCCGACAACCTGCGCGAGTTGCGGAACCTGCTGCGGCGCTTGCTGCTGCGCGGCGGACCGGAGGAGATCTCGCTGGAGGAAGTCGAGCGTGAGCTGGCCGCGCAGGCGCCTATCGATGCACCGCTCGTGCAGCAGGACCTGCTGGCGCTGCCGATGCGCGAGGCGCGCGAGCACTTCGAGCGCGCCTACCTGCAGCAGCAGCTCCAGCTGTGCGCCGGCAAGGTGGGCTTGCTCGCCAAGCGCGTCGGCATGGAGCGAACGCACCTGTACCGCAAGCTCCGATCGCTCGGCATCGAGATCAGCCACGCCGCCGAGGACTAAAGGGCCTTCAGTCCTCGACGCGGATGACGAGCGTTACGATCTCGGCGGCCTGCAGCTGCTGACGTACCCGGTTGAGCTGGTTTAAATCCTTGATCGGACCGACGCGGATCCGGTACCACACGTCCGTGTCGAGCTGGACGCGCTGGACGTTGGCGCCAATGCTCTGGCGCGCGAGCTGCGCCTGCACGCGTTCGGCATCGGCCATGTCGCGGTACGATCCGGCCTGCAGAAAATAGGTGCCAGGTCGATCGATGCGCGCGGCGGCATCGACGTGCGTTCCGTGCTCCTTTTCGGGCACCACCACTTCGAACTTCGCAAGCCCCGCGTAAAAATCGTAGCTGTTGCCGGCGTCCGCGGCCGACTCGCTCGTGGCCTCGACGGCGCCTTTTGACGCGTGGCGCGGACCGGGGCTGGCTTGCGGCGCGCCGTCCGCGGCGCTCGCATCGTGGCGATGATCGCCCACATAGATCACCAGCGCGACCAGGAGCCCTGCGCCAAACCCTAAGCCCATGTCGCGAAGCCGTGCCAGGCCGGGGCCGCCGCGGCCCACGCTCTTATAGTCGCGCGCCGTCAGGCGCCGGTTGCTCACATGCTCTCCGGAGCACTCACGCCCAGAAGCGCGAGGCCGTTGCGCATGACCTGCTGCGCGCCCAAGGCGAGGGCCAGGCGCGCATTACGCGTTGCGGCATCCTCCACAATGAACTGCGCGGCGTTGTACCAGGTGTGGAAGTTCTGCGCGAGTTCGCGCAGGAAGTACACCAGCGTGTGGGGCGCGCGTTGCGTTGCGGCCTGCTGCAGTGTCTCCGGGTAGCGCCCAAGCGAAGTGAGCACGGCCGACTCGTGCGCGCTGTCCAGACGCTCCAGGTTCGCCAGCCCCAGGGGCTCGTCATAGCTCAGCCCGCGCGCGCCAAGCTGCTTCATCACGCTGGCCACCCGGGCGTGCGCGTACTGCAGGTAGTAGACCGGATTTTCGTTGCTGCGCGACTTGGCCAGCTCAAGGTCGAAATCGAGCGGCTGGTCGTGGCTGCGCATCAGGTAGAACAGGCGGCAGGCATCGTTCCCGACCTCGGTGCGCAGCTGCCGGAGCGTCACGAACTGCCCATCGCGCTTGCCCATCGGAATCTTCTCGCCGCCCCGGTACAGGCTCACGAACTGCATCAGGCACACTTCCAGGCAATCCCCGCTCTCGCCCAAGGCCACGAGACCGGCGCGCATGCGCGGGATATAGCCGTGATGGTCCGCGCCCCACACGTCGATCAGCAGCTCAAAGCCGCGCGCGCGCTTGTCCAGGTGATAGGCCAGGTCGGGCGCAAAATAGGTCTTCTGTCCGTTGGCGCGCACCAGCACGCGATCCTCGCTGTCGCCAAACTCGCTGCTTCGCAGCCACAGCGCGCCATCCTTGGTGTAGGTGTGGCCCAAGGCGGCCAGGCGCTCGAGCGTGCGCTCGACCGCGCCGGCCCGCGCCAGTGCGCGCTCGGAGGACCAGGTCTGGATCGGGACACCGAATGCGCCCAGGTCATCGCGTATGTCCGAGAGCATGGCGGCGAGACCGAGCTCCTGCACGAATTCGTACCCGGCCGGGCCCAGGAGCTCGCGCATGCGGGCGATCAGTGCGTCGATGTACCGTTCCTTATCGCCCGCCGGCGCATCGGCGGGAAGTCCTTTCAGCACTTCGGCGGCCGGAAACTTCAGCGACGTACCGCGCGCCGCGTGCAGCTGCGAGCCGATGGCATTGACGTAGTCGGCGCGATACCCGTTGTCCGGGAACGGAACGGGCTCGCCCAACTCCTGCAGGTAGCGCACCCAGGCGCTCGCCGTGAGGATGTCGACCTGGCGGCCCGCATCGTTGATGTAGTACTCGCGATGCACGCGGTGTCCGGTGATCTCGAGCAGATTGGCAAGGCTCGCCCCGTAGGCGGCCTGCCGGCCGTGGCCCACGTGCAAGGGTCCTGTGGGATTGGCGGAGACAAATTCGACGCAGATGCTGCGGCCGGCGTCGTTGGTGGCCGAGCCGTAGCGCTCACCTTGCGTGAGCACGCGCCGCAATACATCCCCGTGCGCGCCGCGCACCAGGTACAAGTTGATAAAGCCTGCGCCGGCCACTTCCGTGCGCAAGAGCAACGCGTTGGCGGGAAGCGCCTCGAGGATGGCGGCGGCCAGATCGCGTGGCTTCACTCCTGCGCCCTTGGCCAGGCGCAGCGCGACGTTGCTGCTAAAGTCGCCGTGCGCGGCATCGCGCGTACGCTCGACGACGATGGCGGCACGGTCGAGCGGAGCCTTAAGGTGGCTCGCCTGAATTTTTTGCAGCGCCTGCGCCAGCAGCTCTTCGAGCTCCGCTTTCAATCCGTTCCGCCTTGCATGACACGGTCGCGCAGTCTACCGAAAAACCTCGCGCTACTGGATGTCCAACGGGTCGACATCCAAGGCCCAGCGCACGCGCCGCGCCTCCGGCAAGCGCTCGACTTCGGGCAGCCAGCCGTTCAGAAACCCGTGCAGAGCGCCTCGTTCGGCATGCTCGATCAGCAGCTGGGCGTGATGGCGTCCCGCGCGGCGCGCCATGGTCGCAGGCACCGGTCCCAAGAGCCGCACGGCCGGCTGTGCGCCCGCACTTTCGCGCGCACGGCGCAAGAACTCTAAGGCCGGCGTGGGCTCGCGCGCCGAGGCGCGCAGCAGTGCGAGCCGGGTGAAGGGCGGCCAGCGGGCGGCCGCTCGTTCCTCGAGCGCGCCTGCGGCGTAACCCTCGTAGCCGTTGTGTATCAGGCTCTGCAGCAGCGGATGATCCGGATATTCGGTCTGGATCAGCACTTCGCCGGCCCGCTCACCGCGCCCCGCTCGCCCGGCCACCTGGACGATGGTCTGCGCGAGGCGTTCGGCGGCACGAAAATCGCTGCTGAACAGACCCTGGTCGGCGTTGATGACCGCCACCAGCGAGACCCCCGGAAAATGATGGCCCTTGGTGACCATCTGCGTGCCCACGAGAATCCGCGCCGAACCCTCGAGCAACGCGTCCATCACCTCGCCCACATCGCTCGCATCGCGCGCCGTGTCGCGATCGAGGCGCACGAGCGGCGCCTCCGGGAACATCGCCGCGAGCGTCTCGGCGACCCGCTCGGTGCCCTGGCCCACCGGCGCGAACCGCAAAGCCGCAGCGGCCGCAGCGCAGAGGGAGCGGCTGGGCCGCCCCGCAGTAGTGGCATCGCAATTGCCCGGCCTGCCGGTGCACGGTCAGGCGCGCGTCGCATTCGGTGCACGGCGCGATCCACCCGCAGCTCGTGCACAGCAGTGTCGGCGCGTAGCCACGCCGGTTCAGGTACACCAGCACCTGCCCGTCGCTGTGCAGATGCCGCTCGATCGCCTGGGTCACGGGTCCGGCCAGTCCCAGGTGCACGGCGTGCGCACGCAAATCGATCAGCGCCAGGCGGGGAGCGGCGCTCTGGTCGGCACGCCGCGGCAGCGCGAGTGCGCGGTAACGGCCGAGCTGTACGTTGTGGAGCGATTCCAGGGCCGGCGTGGCCGAACCGAGCAGCACCGGTATCCCCGCCTGCTGAGCTCGGCGCACCGCCAGATCGCGCGCCGAGTAACGACAACCGCCCTCCTGCTGCTTATAGGAGCTGTCGTGCTCCTCATCCACGACGATGAGGCCCAGATGACGGTATGGGCGCGAACACGGCCGAGCGCGTGCCGATCACCACCCGCGCCGTGCCCGCATGGGCGCTGCGCCAGTTCGCAAGTCGTTCCGCATCGCTCAAGGCCGAATGCAGTACCGCGATGGGCACGGCGAGGCGCGAGCGGAAGCGTTCCAGGAGCTGCGGGGTCAGGCCGATTTCCGGCACCAGCACCAGCGCGCCACGCCCTCGCGCCAGGGCGCGCTGCACGAGGCGCAGGTACACCTCGGTCTTCCCGCTCCCGGTAACGCCCTGCAGCAGGAACGCGCCGTAGGAATCGCTGGCCGCATCGATGCTCGAGACCGCCGCCACTTGCGGCGCGCTCAACTCGGGTATCGCTTCGGCGCGCGCGCACTGATCGCGCCTCGATCGCCGGCAGATCGCTGCTGGTGGCTTCGCGTTCGATGATATTCCAGCCATCCGCGCTGCTGCAGGGAACGCGCAGCGTTTCGCCAGCCGGCCTGAATCCCATCGAGCTCGCCCGTGTTCCAGGCGCTCGGTGCGCTGGGACAAGAGCGAAAGCAGCTCGCGCTGCCTGGGCGCGCGTGGCGGCAGGTTGTTCGCCGCGGCCTCCCGGCCCTCGGCCGTGAGGCTCAGCCAAAGCTCGCGCGCGCGCAGCGGCTGGCCGGCGCGCAGCGCCGCGGGCAGGGCTGAGGCGAACACTTCCCCCGGCGGATGATGGTAGTAGCTGGCGGTCCATTGCAGCAGATCGAGCAATTCGGGCGCGAACAGCGGTGCGGTATCCAGCAGTTCGCCGATGGGCCTTAAGCGCTCGGGTGAGAGCTGCGAGTGTGCGGCGTGCGCGACGATGACGCCGACGGCGCGAGCTCGCCCGAGCGACACCCGCACGCGCGAACCCGGCAAGGAACGCCTCCAGCGCCATGCCCGCCGGGGGCAGGTAGTCCAGGAGCGAGCGGAGAGGCGAGTCCACGGCGACCTTGAGGATCCCGCCGGGGGCCGGCTCAGCGTCTTTCATCGAAGCCGTCCGTGTGGATAAGTCTGTGCACGGTTTGCCTGTTGCGGCGCACGCGCCGCTCCGAAATCGACGCTGGAGCGGCTCTTTAAAGCGAGCCACAGTGTTCATAAATAGTGATACAAATCATTGAGTTACAAAATACACGGCCTTGGCGCACTTCCGTGGCGATCTGACCTTGTCAAGCGACCTGTAACACGGTGCGTAAGTGGATGATTCTGGCCCAGACTCGAGTCGAACCGAGCCGCGCCGGTCAACCCCGCAGGGCCGGTCGCGTTGTGTCCATTAGCCATGAACAGCTTTGCTACATTGCTGGCCGACACCGCGAGCTTCCTCCCTTCAAGGAACTTCGACTTGCAGGAATCGACGCAGCATTCAACCCGGGCACTGGAAGGATTTCTGGCCGGCGTCGAAGCCAAGGCATTCAGGATCGCACAGATCGCGCTGCGCCACGAACAGGACGCGCTCGATGCCGTGCAGGACGCGATGCTGCGCCTGGTGCGCAGTTATTCAAACCGGCCGCCAGATCAATGGCGGCCGCTTTTTTATCGCATCCTCGAAAATTGTGTACGCGACATGCAGCGCCGTCGGAGCGTCCGGGCTCCGCGTGATGAGCTGGTATCACAGCGCCTTTGGCGAGGAAGCGAACGAGCGCGAGGGCGACGCGCTGGAGCAGGTGAGCGATCCGGCGCCGATACCCTCGGTGCAGGTGCAGACGGATGAAACCATGCGCGCGCTCGATGCGGCGCTGGCCCGATTGCCGGCGCGCCAGCGCCAGGCCTTCCTGCTGCGAAGTCTCGAGGGCCTGGACGTGGCGGCCACGGCGAAGGCGATGGGCTGTTCGGAGGGGAGCGTCAAGACGCATTATTTCAGGGCGCTGCAGACGCTCCGTGCGCAGCTTGGGGAATACTGGTCATGAACGAAGAAGAACTTGATGAGGGCGCGCGCGCGTTCGCGCGGCGCGCGGGCGAGTTGCTCGAGCAAAGTGCGAGTTCGCTCTTCCCGCGCGCATCCGCTCGAGGCTGACCCGCGCCCGCCACGCGGCGCTTGCGCAGAGCCGAACCGGAAGCGTCAACGGGCGGGCCTTGTGGCGAGATTGGCTGCCCGCCGGTGCGGCCGCGGCCGCGGTGCTCAGCGGTGCTGCTGTTGCAGGGTCCGCATCCGGGATCGGGCCTTGCCGCAGGCCACCTCGGGCGGGAGCGAGGATTTCGAGATGCTGGCCGACAGCAGTGCATTTGCCCTGGCCCAGGATCAGCTCGGGCAGGGCGGGGATGTCGACTATGAGTTCTACGACTGGGCGGTGAACTCGGGCGATGAGGAGCGCGGTGCGGAGGCCGGTTCTTGAAATTGACCAGGAGCGCGGCTCGGATTGCTTTGCGGCGTGTTGTTCGCCGCCTCGCTCCGCGCCGCCGAGGAACCGGTGGATCCGGATTTCCTGGAGTTCCTGGGCTCGGTCGATTCGAACGAGGCCGGTTGGCACGATTACCTCGCCTCGACCGACGCGGACGAAGGAGCGCAGGGGGGCGCCACGAAGGGAGCAGATCCTAGCCCGCCACCGCCTGCAAACGAGAACGGAAAGGTAAAGCCGCCATGAGACTGCAACGCGCTGGGATCGTGTTTGGGAATTCTGCTCGCGCCCTGCGCGCTGCCCGGCGCGCGCGCCCTTGCCGCCGCGGCCGAAGCGGCGACGGCGGCGCCCCCACGGCAGCAATCGCCGTTGAGCTGGAATGAACTGCAGCCGAACCAGCAGCAGCTCCTTCAGACCTATGCCAAGAATTGGGACTCGTTGCCTGCGGCGCGTCAGCAGGCGTTGGCGCGCGGCGCGCGCCGATGGCTGTCGATGGATCCGGCCGCGCGCGCCGAAGCGCGCGAACGCTTCCAGAAGTGGCAGAAGCTCCCCGAGGAACGGCGGCAGCTGATCCGCAAGCGCTGGGAACATTTTCAGCAGCTCGACCCGCAAGCCAAAGCCCTGGTGCGGGAGAATTTTGACGCCTACATGCGCCTGCCGCCCGGGAAGCGACGCGCGCTGCGTGAGCGGTGGCTTGCGGCCACCCCGGAGCAGCGCGCGCGCATGCTGGAGAGAATGCGAGAGCGGCAGGAGCATCAGCACCGGCCGCCCCCGAATTAGCCGCGGCGGCTCGACGCGACCTTATTGACCATATTGCCGTCCGCGGCGACCCGGGCGTCGCTGGCGTGGATCGCCTGGGCGCTCGCGGCGCCACCAAAGTGCGAGGTGGCGAACATGGTGGTCTGCACGAAGGTCGCGCAAAAGGCGAGCATGCCGATGCCGATCTGGCGCGTAATTACGTTGGTATTCATGGGGTTACTCCTTAAATTGGGTTTCGGACTCTGTGTCATTGAAACCCGCGCCGCGCGGAAAGGTTTCAGCCAATTCAAGATATTTTTGTGGCCCGTTGGGAGCGGGTTATTACCGAGGCACCGGGGCCAGGATCGGCGAGCTCCGGCCCGGCTCCGATCCCCTGTACGGGCTCTCGCTACCCTTGAGTTGCCGGGGCGGCCTACAGGGGGATCGGCTGATGGATTCGAAAACGGAAAAGCGCGCACGTATCCGTAGGGAGCGGATGTGTGCGCGCAAGGGGATGGAGCCTCAAGCGCCGGCGAGCGGTACGACAGATCGAGGCAGCGTGTGGGAGGGCTGCGCTCTGGGGCTGGATGCGACACCGCGGGTGAGGCGGAGAGGCGCAGCCAGCGCCGCTCGCCGATTTTCAGGCACCAGCCTTGGTGGCTTCCTGCTTGTGATAAGCCGACAGGGACGCGTTATTGATCTGGGACACGGCCCCATCGACGGCCTGGGACGTGCACTGCTTCTTGCTGCCGCTGGGCAGGCGGCTGCCGGTGACGACATCGGCGCCACAGGCCTGTACCGCGGCACTCTTGATGCGCGCATAGAGTGTCGCGACATCCGAGCTCTTCGAGAGGTCCAGGTCGCTGACGACGATGCGCAGGGACTGCGCCGTCGGCGCATTTTCCGCGCGCGCCGCGCTCACCATCCATGCCTGCCCGACGGTCGCGCTGAACGCGAGCATGCCCATACCAATGTAGCTTTTGATCGAATTGGATTTCATGACGGACTCCTTACAGAAATTCGGGGCAAAACCAGGCCATGGCGCGGCATTTCGCCGAACCTTCAGGGAGCTAAAAAAGCTGCCCTGTGTCCTTTGATACTCGCGGTGACGCGATTGGTTGCAGGGGAACCCGAATTTTTTTGCAGACCCCGGAGGCCCCGGGGTCTTTGGCGCCCTAGGGCTTATGCGGCCTTGACGGCCTGAATCAGCTGATTGGCGGCGGCCTGTCCGTCGCCATAGAGCATGCGCGTGTTGTCCAGATAGAACAGCGCGTTCTCGATTCCCGAAAAGCCCGCACCCTGTCCGCGCTTGATGACGATGACGTTCTTCGCTTTGTCGGCATTGAGAATCGGCATGCCGTAGATCGGGACTGGATTTGTCGGTGCGCGCCACCGGATTGACGACATCGTTGGCGCCGATGATCAGCGCGACGTCCGCGGTCTCGAACTCGGCATTGATCTCATCGAGGTCCGCGATCAGATCGTAAGGAACGCCCGCCTCGGCGAGCAGCACGTTCATGTGGCCCGGCATGCGCCCGGCCACCGGATGGATCGCAAAGCGCACGTTCACGCCGCGGTCGATCAACAGCTGGCACAGTTCCCACACCTTGTGCTGCGCCTGCGCCACCGCCATGCCGTAGCCCGGCACGACGATGACCTTCTGCGCGAACGCCATCATGACCCCGACGTCCGCCGCCTCGATGGGCTTCATGCTGCCCGAGACCGTGCCGCTCGCGGCCACGCCCGCCCGTATCTCCAAAGCCGGAGAACAGCACGTTGCCGAGCGATCGGTTCATGGCCCTCGCCATCAGCTGCGTGAGCAGCGTGCCGGCCGAGCCCACGACGGTGCCGGCGATGATCATCGCCGCGTTGCCGAGCACGAAGCCTTCAAACGCCACCGCCAGGCCGGTCAATGCGTTGTAGAGCGAGATGACCACCGGCATGTCGGCCCCGCCGATCGGCACGGTCATCGTGACACCCAGGAGCAGCGCCAGTGCCGAACACGCTCGTGACCACGCCCGCGCCGGTGTGCACGCCGGTGACGATCATCACCCCGTGCACCAGCGCAACGGCCAGGATCAGCAGATTGAAGATCTGCTGGCCGCGGAAGCGATAGGACTTCTTGATCAGCCCCTGGAGCTTGCCGAAGGCGATCAGGCTTCCGCTGAAAGACACCGCGCCGATCAGGCCTCCGATCACGGCCAGCGAGGACACCACCGTGCCCAGCGGCTCGCCGCGGTACAGCTCGACCGCCGCGATGGCCGCCGCGGCGCCGCCGCCCATGCCGTTGTAGAGCGCGATCATCTGCGGAATGTCGGTCATCGCCACGCGCCGGGCGCTGAACCAGGCGATCGCCGAGCCGATCACGACCGCGATGATGATCAGCGGGTAGTTGGTGAGCCCCGGATACAGGAAGGTCACCAGGGTCGCCACGACCATGCCGGCGCCGGCCCAGACGATGCCGCTGCGCGCGGTCACCGGAGAGCTCATGCGCTTGAGGCCCATGATGAACAGGAATGCGGTGAGCAGATAGCTCACCTGGATCAGCAGACTTGAACTGAGCGAACTCATCAGTGGCCTCCGCGCTTCGCGCCCGCCTGGCGCGCGCCGCTGGCCTTGAACATCTCGAGCATGCGCTCGGTCACCGCATAGCCGCCGACCGCGTTGCCGGCCGCCAAAAGCACGCCCACAAAGCCGATGGTTTTCTCAAGGTTCGTGTGCGCCTGGCCGAGCGCCACCATGGCCCCGACCAGCACGATACCGTGCACGAAATTCGAGCCTGACATCAGCGGCGTATGCAGGATCACCGGCACCTTGGCGATGACTTCGTAGCCCGTAAATGCGGCCAACATGAAAATGTACAGAGCAACTATGCCGGTCATGTTCCCTCCACCGCTTTGCGCGTGGCTTCGTGTTTGATGACGCCCTCGTGCGTGAGGCAGGACTGAGCGAATACCTCGTCCTGCCAGTCGATCGCGAGCGCTCCGGTTTTATCCAGGGCGGGCTTGAGGAAATTAAACAGGTTCCGGGCGTACATCTCGCTCGCGTGGTAGGCGAGCTGCGAGGCCAGGTTGACCGGGCCGACGATCTTGACCCCGTTGTGCAGCACCGTTTCCCCGGCCTTGGTCAGCTCGCAGTTGCCGCCCGATTCGGCCGGTATGTCCACGATCACCGCGCCGGCCTTCATGCGCTCGACCGCCGCGCGCGAAATGATGCGCGGGGCCCGGCGCCCGGGAATGGCGGCCGTGGTGATCACCGCATCGGCCACCGCGATGCGACCTTCCAGCACTTCCTGCTGCTTGGCTTTCTCCTCCTCGGTAAGCTCGCGCGCGTAGCCCCCCTGGCCCTCGGCGGAAACTCCGGTCTCGATGAACTTGGCGCCCAGGCGACTTGACCTGCTCGCGCGTCGCGCTGCGCACGTCGTAGGCCTCCACGACGGCGCCCAAGCGCTTGGCGGTGGCGATGGCCTGGAGTCCGGCCACGCCGACACCGACGATCAGCACCTGCGCGGGACGAATCGTGCCCGCCGCGGTGGTCAGCATCGGCAGGAACCGATCCAGCGTGTCGGCGGCGATCAGCACGGCCTTGTAGCCGGCCACGGCGGCCTGCGAAGACAACGCGTCCATGGACTGCGCGCGCGAAATGCGCGGCACCAGTTCCATCGCAAATGAGGTGATGCGTCGCGTGCGCAGAGCCGCGACTTCCGCAGCGCGCGAATGGGCCTGCATGAAGCCGATCACGACGCTCCCGGCTCGGAGCGCCTCGATCTGCGCGATGCTGGGCGGCTGGACGGTCAACAGAATGTCCGCCTGCGCGAGCACCGCGGCGGCCGAGTCCGCCCACTCCACTTTCTTATACAAAGCGTCCGGGAACTGCGCGCTGAGGCCGGCGCCGCGCTGTAGCAGCACTCGCGCACCCGCGGCAAGGAGCTTGTCTGCGACCTCGGGCACAATACTGACGCGAGTCTCGCCGGGCACGCTCTCAGTGAGCGCACCAATGGTCACGGGCATGAATTCACTCCTTTTTGGATGGTGCGCGAAGGCCCATCCGTTGAATTCTCTCACAAATCTGCCTTATCTTACACGGATGGGCCTCAAGGTCTTATCCGCAAGACGGCAGCGTGCACTCATGGACGAGGACACGCGGCTGATCCTGCACTCGGCGGCGCACGGTCTGGGGCAGATGGTCCTGCGCACCGATATCGCCGGCATGCCCCTGGAGTGGATCGATTACCGCGAAGCCGCGCGCCTCTATCACCAGGAGCAGGTCGCCTACACGTGCGGCTCGCTGGTCTACCGACTCTACGGTGGCGTCAATGCGCGCACCGGCAATCGCACCGTGGTCGAGGTCAGCTCGATCGTGGCGACCGTGGGCCACACCGGCAATCCCGGCAACACGCGCCACGACTACGTGCCCCCGCTCAACAACGAGACGCTGTTTCGGCGCGATGCCTATCTGTGTCTGTATTGCGGCGACCGATTCAACAGCCGTGAGCTCTCGCGCGATCACGTGCGCCCCTTCAGCCAGGGCGGACGCGATGTGTGGACCAACGTCGTGGCGGCCTGCCGGAGCTGCAACAACTTCAAGGCCTGGCGCACGCCCGAGCAGGCCAAGCTGCAATTGATCGCCGTGCCGTTCATGCCGACCTACGCCGAATACATTTTTCTGAAGGGCCGGCGCGTGCTCGCCGACCAGATGGAATACCTTCAGGCGCACTTCCCGCGCAGCAGCCCGCTGCACGCGCGCATTGAACGCTGGCTCAGCTAGCCCGAGCCTCCAGCGCGTGGTCTATCTGGTCGATGCGTCGGTGTACATATTCCGCGCCTGGTATTCACAACGCCCCGATCAGCACGACGGTGATGGCAACCCCACCCACGCGCTGTATGGATTCGCTCGCTTCCTCGGCGATCTGATCGAGCGGCGCGCACCCGCAGTACGTGGCCGTCGCCTTCGATGAGTGTCGCGGCTCGGCGCACCGCCACACGCTCCTTCCCAGCTACAAGGCCAATCGCGAACCGGCGCCCCCGGAACTGCGGCGCCAGTTCGTGCTGTGCCGCGAGTATTGCCGGCATCTGGGCGTGCCCGAATTCGCCAGCACCGACTACGAGGCCGATGATCTGATCGGAACGCTCACCGCGCGCATGCGCGCCCAGGGACTGCGGGTGACGCTGGTGACGCGGGACAAGGACCTGTCTCAGCTGATCGGCCCCGGTGACCGATTCTGGGATTACGCGGACGCGGCCGAGTACAGCTATGAGGAAATCGCCGCGCGCTTCGGTGTGGCGCCCGAGAGCATGGCCGACTATCTGGCGCTGACCGGGGATTCGGTCGACAACATTCCGGGCGTCCCAGGCATCGGTCCAAAGACGGCCGCGGCGCTCTTGAGCCGCTACGCCACCCTGGAATTGCTCTACGAAAGCCTGGACCAGATCGCCTATCTGCCGCTGCGCGGGGCCTCGAGGCTCCCGGCGAAGCTGCGCGAGCACCGCGAGGCGGCCTATCTGGCGCGTTCGCTGACGCGCATCCATTGCGACGCGCCCATGCACGCCGATCGCGAGGCGCTCCGTCGCCGTGGCCCGCTGCTGGAGGCCTTAGGCGAGTTCTGCAATCTGCACGGCTTTGGCGCCATGCTGCCGCGTCAGGCCGAGCGCATCTCGCGCCTGGCGATGTAAGGGAGCCTTAAGGCTTCTTCACGTAGACCTTGCACCAGCCGCCGGCGTTGACGAGCTTGCCGGGGAACAGATTGCAGGGCCGCCAGGTGTCCGCCTGGTCCCCGGTCAGTTGCAGGCAGCTGCCGCAATGCTGATCGGGCTTGTAGGTCGGAAATTTCGCGGCCTCCACGGTTTTCGCGTTCTCATGGTAGGAGAGCGCCACCGCCACCGAATCGGTGGGAGTCACGTGCGGCAGACTGGCGTAGCTCGATGCGGCCTTGGCCGTCCCGGGCGCGCCACCGCCGGCCACCAGCAGCGTGCCGGCGCCCAGGGCGAGGTTCTTGAGCGCCTCGCGGCGCGAGATCAGTTCTTTCATCGGCGATCTCCTCAGAAGATTAGGATCCGCAGCGCAATTGTACCGGACTGGAACGGGGGCGCTGCAGTACCACTCGCTGTGGCCGTTCCAGTATTCTTGAACGAAGCAAAGTCCCAGCGGAGGCCCCGTGGATCAAAGCAATATTGAATCGGCCTTGCAGGAAAAGCGCCGGTTCCCGCCCCCGCCGGGCTTTCGCCGCGCGCGCACGGCTCCGCGCGCAGGAACTCGAGGCCATGCGCCGCAAGGCCGCCACCGATCATCTGGGCTTCTGGGCGGATCTGGCCCGCAAGTCGCTGTACTGGCATAAGCCCTTTACCGTGACGCTCGATGATTCCAGGGCACCTAACTACCGTTGGTACCCTGACGGGCAGCTGAATGTTTCCTGGAACTGCCTGGATATTCATCTGGAGGCGCGCGGGCAGAAGACGGCCATCGTTTTCGAGAGCGAGGCGGGCGAGGTGAGGCGCCTCAGCTACCGCGAGCTGCACGCCGAGGTCTGCCGCCTTGCCAATGCCATCAAGCAACTGGGCGTTGGCCGCGGCGATCGGGTGGTGATCTACATGCCCATGATGCCCGAGGCGGTCATCGCCATGCAGGCCTGCGCCCGGATCGGCGCGGTGCACTCGGTGGTGTTCGGCGGCTTCTCGTTCAATTCCATACGCGATCGGGTCGAAGACGCCGGTGCGCGACTGATCATCACCGCCGACGGTGGGCAGCGTGGAGGCGGGGTGATCGAGCTCAAGGCCGCGGTCGACAAGGCGCTGGACGGATCCTGCCCGACGATCGAGAAAGTCATCGTGCTCAAGCACTGTGGCGTGCCCGTCAAGATGCGCTCCGGGCGCGACCTGTGGTGGAGCGCGCTGACCGAAAAGCAGTCCCCGGAGTGTCCGCCCGAATGGGTCGATGCGGAACATCCGCTGTTCCTTCTGTACACCTCCGGCTCCACGGGGAAGCCCAAGGGCATCCAGCATTCCAGCGCCGGGTATCTGCTGAATGTGAAACTGAGCAGCGAGTGGGTGTTCGACCTGCGCGAGGACGACGTGTTCTGGTGCACGGCGGATATCGGCTGGGTCACCGGCCACAGCTACGTCGCTTACGGTCCGCTGGCGGCCGGCGTGACGCTGGTGATGTACGAGGGCGCGCCGATGGTGCCGGACGGCGGGCGCTTCTGGAAAATCTGCCAGGATCACCTCGTTACGGTGTTCTACACGGCGCCCACGGCGATCCGTGCGTTGATGAAACTCGGAGACGCCTTGCCGGGGAAATACGATCTGTCGCGCCTGCGGCTGCTCGGTTCGGTCGGCGAGCCCATCAACCCGGAAGCGTGGATGTGGTATCACCGCGTCATCGGCGCGGAGCGCTGTCCGATCGTGGACACCTGGTGGCAGACCGAAACCGGTGCGATCATGATCGCGCCTCTTCCGGGCGTCACCGCCACCAAGCCGGGCTCCTGCACCTTGCCTCTGCCGGGGATCGATGCGGACATCGTCGATGATCACGGCGATCCGGTGACGGCTCCCGACGCCGGTGGGTATCTGGTGATCCGCAAGCCCTGGCCTTCCATGCTGCGCACCATCTGGGGGGACAACGAGCGCTACCTGAGCACCTACTGGGAGAGATTTCACGGACGCTACTACGTGGCCGGCGACAGCGCCCATCGGGACGCGGACGGCTACTTCTGGATCATGGGTCGCATCGATGACGTGCTCAAGGTGTCCGGTCATCGCCTGGGCACCATGGAAATCGAATCGGCGCTGGTCGCCAATCCTCGTGTCGCCGAAGCGGCGGTGGTCGGCAAGGCCGATGAAATCAAGGGCGAATCGGTGTTTGCGTTCGTGGTGCTGCGCGGTGCGCGGCCCAAGGGCGACACCGCTCCTGTGGTCAAGGAACTGCGCAACTGGGTGAGCGAGCAGCTGGGCGCGATCGCCAAGCCCGACAACATTCGCTTCGCCGACAACCTTCCCAAGACCCGTTCCGGCAAGATCATGCGCCGCCTATTGCGCGCGATCGCCAACGATCAGCCGATCACCCAGGACGTCTCGACCCTCGAGAACCCGGCGATCGTGGATCAGCTGCGCGGCATCGATACACCGAGCAGCGCCGTCGGCCCGAAGCCCGCAAGAGCACGCGTGCGCAAGCCCCGGCGGAAAGCAGCTTCCCCGGTCAAAAGCGCCAAACCTTCCAAGGCACGTTCCAAGACGGCCAAGCCGGCGAAGCGGACCGCTGCGAAGAAAAAGATCAAACAAACGCCCAAGCCCCGCCGCTCGGCGGCCGCCAAAACCGCTACGGCCCGAAAACCTAAGCGGCGCGGCGCCACCCGCCGGCGCTGAGCGCGCCCTCGCACGTCCCATTCATGCGGAGCCCTCCATGCTCAATTACGTGATCCAGATCGTCGGCTGGTTCGCCGCGATCCTGCTGCTGTCCGCCTACGTGCTGCTGACGACGGGCAAAGTCACGGCCGGGTCCAGGCTGTATCAGTGGCTGAACGTGCTGGCCGGCGCCGGCCTGATCGTCAACAGCGGCTGGAACGGCGCCTACCCGTCGGTTTTTATCAACGTCGTTTGGATGGGCATTGGGCTGTACGGGGTCTTTGGTCGTTCCGCCGTGCGCGCGGGCTGAAGTTTTCTGCCCGGCGCGATCACTTAAATTCAATCTCTCCTTCGATCTCGACCGGGTAAATTGAACGGCAGTTCGGCCATGCCCACGGCGCTCCGGCTGTGCGCGCCGACCTCGGGGCCGTACAGTTCCAGGATCAGATCCGAGCAGCCGTTGATGACGGCCGGCTGCTTGGTGAAATTCGGCGGCGGAATTGACCATTCCGAACAGCCGAAGCCACGCGGTGATCCGATCCAGATCCCCGAGTGCCCGCTTCAGGCTCCCCAGGATCGACAGTGCCGTGAGCCGGGCAGCGAGGTAGCCCTGTTCGGGCGTGAGCTCGCGCCCCAGCTTGCCCAAGGGCGAGGCCAGCGATCCGTCGGGGTTTTGCGGACCGTGCCCCGAAATCAGCGCGCGCTGGCCGTGCAGGCGCACGAACTGAAACGGCAATTTCACTCCCGGAGGCGGTTGCAGCGGGGGCGGCAGGCTCAGGCCGAGCGCGCGCAGTCGATTTTCGATTTCGGGCATGGAAGGGGACTCCTCGCTGTAAGTAGACGCCTGCAAGATCAAGGCCGCACACGACACAAAAATCATCCCGAGCGGATTCGTAGAGTGCGACGGCGGGCGTGGATTAATCAAGGCAAGGATTGGAACGCAAGATCCGGAGTGTGAGGCCAGGGCTCGGTCCGGCACAGTGAGCGTCCACAGTTCGTCGCGAGGGCACGGTGCCATGAGTTTTAGAATCCAAGGTCTCCCTGTCGCCCCGTTTGCTCCATTGTTCGGCCTGGACGAATCTGAACTCGCCGCCCAGGGGGTGTTGCGCCGAGTGGTGGATGATCAGGGCGGGTGTCCGTGCCGGGTCAGTTTGCGGGATGCGCAAGCCCGGGGAGACGGTGCTGCTGCTCAACTACGAGCACCTGCCGGTGCCAGGTCCGTACCGATCGCGGCACGCCATCTATGTGCGCGAGTACGCCGATGAGTACCGGCCCGAGGTCAATGAGATTCCGGAAGTGCTCGCCAGCCGCCTGCTTTCGGTTCGGGCCTTCGACGCCTCCGGAATGATGCTCGATGCCGATGTGGTCGCCGGCGTAGCCGTCGCCCGTCTCATCGAACAGCAGTTCGCCAACCCGATGGTCGAGTACCTGCATCTGCACAATGCGAAGCCCGGCTGTTATGCCGCTCGGGTAATCCGCGCGTAGAAGCAGCCCGTCTTACTGCACATCATCAAACGGCACCCGGCCTGCCTTGCGACCATGCTCCCTGGCCCGGCGGCGCGGGACCTCGAAATCGCGCGCGCGCGGCTGGCCTATTCGCACGCCGGGCTCAATCGGCCACGGCGCCCAGCCGCGTGCGGCAAGCAGCGGGAGCAACACCTCGGTTAAGCGCAGGGACTTCACGAGAGGCTCGAGATGCTGGAGATCGTCACAGAGTTCGCGGCCGATGCGAACAGTGCCTGCGCTCGCTGCCGTATCGGTGGCAAAGATCAGCGTCTGCCCGACAGTGATCAGGATTGCGGCCGTAAATGTCAAAAACCGACGCCCGTACATAAATTTCTCCTTAAAAAAAACCCGAAAACTCCAATTCCTCGGGCGAGAGTCTCGGCCGCCGGGCATCAAGCAGCAAACGCGATACCTGAATGGCCCGTCAGAAATTCTGAACAGTCCCCCGCGACCGGCCTGCCTGAAGGTACATTGGCAGTACCTTGCGGGCGATGGTGACGGAGCGGTTGTGGAACAGATTGGCGCGAAGTAAAAGAAATCATGCAAGCCCATGGAAAAGTTGCACCGGGCTCGATCTGGGCAGGCGTTTCATTGTTATTGATGGCCGGATGCGCGCAGCGGCCATCCGCTCCCGGGCAGGTCGTGACGGTTGCGCACCCGCCCGGTACGACGCAATTCCAGCTCGATGCGAACGCTTCGCAGATCTGGCTATTGCTCGGCGCCGATGGACCCATGTCCAAGGTGGGTCATACCCATGTCATCACGACGCACGGACTTGAGGGCAACATCTGGCTGCATCCGCAGCCCGATCACTCGGGCTGCGAGTTCGATCTGCCGGTCGCCTCATTCGTGGTCGATGACCCTAAGGAACGCGCGGCCGCCGGGAATGAATATGCCGAGCCCCTCGATGACGAGGCGCGTGCCGGAACGCGCGAACACATGCTCGGCGAGCGGCAACTCGACGCGGCGCACTTTCCTAAAGTAACTCTGCAATGCCAGCACCTGGCGGCTGAGTCCGGGCAGATTACCGCTGAGATGAACATCACCGTGCGAGATCACGCTTCGCGCCTGTCGGTGCCGCTCAAGTGGGAGCGCCACGGCAATACGCTGCAGGCGGAAGGCGAGTTCACCTTCACGCAAACCGCGCTGGGACTTCAACCCTACAGCCTGCTGTTCGGCGCGCTGCGAGTCCGCGACGAGATTCGTGCCCGATTCCGGCTCGTGGCACATGCCTCATAGCGCAGAGTTCTAATCGTACGAGGCAAGACATGCCCGTAGGAATTCGCTTACAATTGCCCCACGTTGACACTTGGCTTCGCCAGCATTCCGCGGATGAACGAGGGATGGAGCCATCGCGCGGCGGAGACTCCTGCTGACGTCGCGGGCGACCAGCCGTCAAAAGATTAAAGAAGAGAAAAACTTAGCAGTGCTGGGAGAGAGCGATGAAGCGCAGTAACTTCCTTAAGGCCTTCGTATTGGTGCCCGGATTGGTGCTCGCGGCGGGGCCACCGCAATCGCCCGGAGCCGCTACTGCACCTGCTAAGGGCGGGATTGATCGCACCGTGCTGCCGGTGCCCGAGCCGCCTGTCCCAACTTACAAGACCCTCGATGCCCGGGACGCCAAAGCGCCACCGCGCTTCGAGGTGAGAGCGCCAAAAGGCGCACCCAACGTGGTCATCGTGCTCTTAGATGATATCGGCTTCGGACAATCGAGCGCTTTCGGCGGTCCGGTCAAGATGGCGACACTGGACCAGCTGGCCGCCGAAGGTCTGCGCTACAACAACTTTCACACGACGGCGCTGTGTTCGCCGACGCGGACGGCGCTGCTGACAGGCCGCAATCACCACGTAAACAATGCCGGGGCCGTCATGGAAGTGGCCACGGGGTTTCCTGGCAACACGGGAATTCGTCCGCTGAGCGTGGCGCCGGTCGCGGAGATGTTGCGGCTTAATGGCTATAGCACTGCGGCGTTCGGCAAATACCACGAGACACCACCCTGGGAAGTTTCCGTCTCCGGGCCTTTCGACCGCTGGCCCACGCATTCAGGTTTTGACAAGTTCTATGGATTTATTGGGGGTGAGACCAATCAGTGGGCACCGGCGATCTATGACGGCACCGTACGCGTAGAGCATGCGCAAACGCCCGATTATCACTTCACGGTCGATATGACTGACCAGGCCATCGGTTGGATGCAGGCCCAGCACTCGCTGACCCCGGATAGACCCTTCTTTGTTTACTTCGCGACCGGTGCGCTGCATGCGCCGCACCATGCGCCGAAGGAATACATCGATCGGTACAAGGGAAAGTTTGATCAGGGCTGGGATGCGGTGCGTGACGAGACCTACGCTCGCCAGAAAAAGATGGGCGTGATTCCGGCCGGCGCCGACCTGACGCCGCGTCCGAAGGAGATCCCATCCTGGGATTCGCAGACGCCTGAGCAGAAAAAGCTCGAGGCCCGGCAAATGGAAGCATTCGCGGGCTTCGGCGAGCACACGGATGAGCAAGTGGGGCGGCTGGTCAGTGCTCTGAAGGACATGGGTGTCATGGAGAACACCCTGTTTATCTACATCGTCGGGGACAACGGCGCCAGCGCCGAGGGCGGACCGGAAGGCGCCTACAACGAAATGATGGCTTTGAACGGCATCATCAACACATCGGCCATCAACATGCCGCACCTTGATGATTGGGGCGGCCCGAGCACCTTTCCTCACTATGCCATCGGTTGGGCGTGGGCCGGCGATGCGCCATTCCAATGGACCAAGCAGATCGCCTCACACTACGGTGGCACCACCAACGGCGTGGTGATTCATTGGCCAGCGCGCATTAAGTCCAAGGGAGAAGTGCGTTCGCAGTTCACTCACGTTACCGACATCGCCCCGACTGTATTGCAGGCCGCAGAGCTCCCATTCCCGAAGAGCGTGGACGGGACGCTGCAAAGGCCCTTCGACGGCACTTCGATGGTTTACACCTTTGATCATGCCAAGGCACCCGAAACCCACACGACCCAGTATTTTGAGATGTTCGGCAATCGCGGCATTTACCACGAGGGGTGGGTCGCGGCCACGCGCCACTCGATCCCATGGCTGCTGACGGCGAGTCCGCCCTTGTCCAAGGACACATGGGAGCTGTACCACGTCGCCGACGATTTCAGCGAGGCGCACGATCTCGCCGCCAGCAATCCTGACAAGCTCAAGCAGATGCAGGATCTGTTCATGAAGGAAGCGGAGCGAAACCACGTTCTGCCGATTGACGATCGCCGAGCTGAGCGCTTCAACGCGACGATTGCAGGCCGCCCCGATTTGATGGGCACTCGCACGTCGCTGACCGTTTATCCGGGCATGAAAGGAATCTCCGAGAATGCGTTCATTAACGTAAAAAATACGCGCTACACGATTACGGCCGAAGTGAATCTGCAGGATGCAAATACCAATGGCGTGATCATTGCCCAGGCCGGTGCATTCGGTGGTTGGACCCTCTACATGAAAAACGGCAAGGCTCACCACGAATACAATTTCTTCGGAGTCGAATACACCAATATTGGAGACACGACGGCCCTGGCCCCGGGCCGGCACGTGATCCGCTATGAATTCATCCCGGACACTGCCAAGCCGGGAACCGGCGGGAACTGCTCGTTGTATGTGGATGATAAACAGGTGGCAAGTGGCCATATTCCAAAGACACAGCCCTTTATTTTCTCGGCCGACGAAGGCGTGGATGTGGGCGAAGACGCTGAAACGGCCGTGTCTAAAGACTACAAGCAAGGCGATAACAAGTTCACCGGCAAGGTAGTCAAGGTGGTCATAGCCGTTAAGCCTTCCGGTCTGAGCGCCGACGATCAAAAGGCGGTCCGTGACGCAAACGAGGCTGCGGCCGTAGAAGCAGAATGACGTAGCCTGCCGGGTGGGGAGGAAGGTCCTCCCCTTCGGCGGTTAGATGTTTGAATGACGGCGATATCGACGACAACCCGAATCGGGAGTTCGCCAAATAGGCACACTCGCATCGGCCGAGGATAATCCGCAAGGCGAGCCCTCTGCGGAGTATCGAGCCGTTCGGCTCGATTGCGTACCAGCGCCTTAAACAGCTTCTCGCGGCTAGCCCTCCGCCTGCAGCAGGAGTAGTAGCGTGCCCTCGGGCGCTTCGAGTACGGCGTTGGCGCTGGGATCGAAACCTTGCGGCAGTTCAGCGCCACCGACAATCCCGCTGCCGGCCAGCGCTTCCAGGCGCGCGGGCATCAGAGGATCGACGAACACCAGCACCGGCGCGGCAATCGCGCGCGGCCGATGCAGCGTCAAGGTCAGTGCGTCGCTGGTAAGCGCGACTTGCGCCAGCGGATCATCGGGCACCTCCAGCGCGACAAAGCCCGCATTTTCCCAAAAGGCCCGGACCGCCTCGGTATCGAGCGCGGGCATGCTGTAGCTGCTAAACCAGCCGCACCCGGAGCTGCGGTGATCGGGGCGCGGCGGAGAAAAGGTTCGCGCTTCCAGCAGCGCGATATTCTGACCGCCCGGATCGTGCAGTTGCAGCTCATGAAAATCGCTGTCCCCTAGTCGCGTGTAATGGGGCTCAAAGCCCGCCACCAGCATTTCATTCAGGTGCCGGGCGAGCTCGGGACGTACGAAGCTGAGCATGGTTCGCCGGCCCTCTCCGCTGGTGCAGCCCAAGGCAGATCCGGCCGTCGCTGAGCACGCCGTATGGATGCGTCCAGGTATCGCCGGTCGTGAGCTGTGTAAACCCCAGCCGTTCGTAGAATTGCACCGAGGCGGCGATATCCGCCGTGGTGAGGCTGAGTTCGAGAAAACGGCCGAACACGACTTAGCCAGCAGCGCCGAGCACGCGCTGCGCAAGCGCCCGCGCATGATCGCCGCGATCGTTGAGGGCAGGCACGTACTGGAACTGCGTTCCGCCGGCTCGCAGGTATATCTCGCGTCCGGTCAGGGCAATTTCTTCCAGCGTCTCGAGGCAATCGACCGCAAAGCCGGGACTGATGACCGTAAGGCTCAACACTCCGCGGCCCGGAAGGTCCGCAAGCACCTTGTCGGTGGAGGGCCCAAGCCAGCGCGCCTTGCCGAATCGGGACTGGAAACTCAGCGACCACTCCGAGGCGGACAGCTCGAGTGCGGCAGCCAGGAGCCGAGCGGTCTGCTGGCATTGTTTCTCGTAGGTGTCCCCGCGACTCACGCAGCGCTGAGGAATGCCGTGAAAGGACATCAGCAGCTGTGCCGTACGACCGTGCTTTTGCCAATGCTCGCGCACGCTGTTCGCCAGCGCTCCGATGTAGCCCGCATCGTCATGGTAATTGCCGATCAGGTGCAGGTCGGGCAGCGCGCGCCAGGTGCGCAGCCCCGTTCCGACGCGGTCAAACACCGCCCCTGTCGTGGTGCCGCTCCCTTGAGGGAACAACGGCAGCACCACGATGCGCTTTGCCCCTGCGGCCCGAAGTCCCTGCAAGGCCGCATCGACCGTGGGCTCGGAGTACAGGAACGCGCTCTCGATCGTCACGGCGCCGGGAGCCGGGACTCGAGTTCCATCTCGAAGGCGTGGCGCAGGCGCCTGGAAAACACCTCCAGCGGTGAGCCATCATCCATCCAGATCCTGCGGTACTTGCGCGCGCTGCGCGGTGCGCGAAGCGGCAGGACCAGGCCGTGCAGAAGCGGACGCCAGAAAAAGCGCGGCAGTTCGACCACGCGCGGATCGGAAAGGAAACGGGCCAGGAACTGGCGCACCTCGCGCGCCTGCGGGGCCTCGGGAGTTCCCGTGTTGACCAAGTACGACGCCCAGCACGACTGCAGTTCCTTCAGGACGGCGTAATGCCGCCTATGCAAAGGTATTTCAGCTCGGTGTAATCGTGGATGCCGTGGTGCGATCCTTCGCGACCGAAGCCCGATTGCTTGACGCCGCCGAAGGGTGCGACCTCGGTGGAGATCAGTCCGGTATTGAGGCCCACGATGCCGTACTCGAGCGCCTCGGTGCAGCGCCAGGCGCGCGCGAGATCGCGCGTGTACAGGTAACAGGCCAGGCCGAACTCGGTGTCGTTCGCCATGTGGAGCGCTTCCGCCTCGGTGCCGAACCGGAACAGCGGCGCCACGGGACCAAACGTTTCCTCCTTCGCAAAGCGCATCTCGGCTGTGGCTTCGGTCACGATCGTGGGTTCGTAGAACGTGCCGCCGAGCGCGTGCGGCTTGCCGCCGATGGTGATCTTGCCGCCCTTGGCGCGCGCATCGGCGACGTGCTCCTGCACCTTGGCGAGCGCGGCGGCGTCGATGAGGGGGCCTAAGTCGGTGGCACCCTTGAGGCCATCGCCGACCTTCAGTGCGCTCACCGCCTTGTGCAGGCGGGAGGCAAACTCGTCGTATATCTCGTTTTGCACCAGCAGGCGGTTCGCGCACACGCAGGTCTGCCCCGTGTTGCGGTACTTGCTGGCGAGCGCGCCCTGTACCGCGGCGTCCAGATCCGCATCCGCGAAGACGATGAAGGGCGCATTGCCGCCCAGCTCCATCGACAGTTTCTTCAAGGTCGGCGCGCACTGGGCCATCAGTACCCGGCCCACTTCCGTGGATCCGGTAAAACTGAGCTTGCGCACCACCGGGCTGCCGGTCAGTTCGGCGCCGATTTCCCGCGCGGCGCCGGTCACGACATTGAACACCCCGGGCGGTACCCCGGCGCGGGCGGCGAGCTCGGCCATCGCGAGCGCCGAAAGGGGAGTCTGGCCGGCCGGTTTGACAATGAAGGTGCAGCCGGCGGCGAGCGCGGGAGCCGCCTTGCGCGTGATCATCGCGGCCGGAAAATTCCACGGCGTGATCGCGGCCACCACCCCCACGGGCTGGCGCAGGACCACGATGCGCTTGTCGGCCTGGTGTCCCGGGATCACCTCGCCGTAAATGCGGCGTGCCTCCTCGGCAAACCATTCGACGAAGGCCGCGGCGTAGGCAATCTCGCCGGACGCCTCGGCCAGGGGCTTGCCCTGCTCGGCGGTCATGAGCTGCGCCAGATCCTTCTGGTTCGCCATCATCAGATCGAACCAGCGCCTCAGGATCACGGCGCGCTGCTTGGCGGTCTGTGCGGCCCAGCCCGGAAATGCCGCGGCGGCCGCATCGATGGCGCGGCGAGTGGCGGCGCCATCCAGTTGCGGCACCGTGCCAAGGGTTTCGCCCGTGGCCGGATTGTGGACCGGCGTGGTGCGGCCGTCGGCGGCATCGAGCCACTGGCCGTTGACGTAACACTGGCTGCGCAGCAGTTTGGGATCGCTAAGCTCCATGATTCAACCTATGTGCTCTTTCAGGAATTCTTGCGTGCGATCCCAGGCGAGCTTGGCGCTGGGCGCATCGTAGCTGGCGCGGGCGTCGCAGTTAAAGCCGTGATCGGCAGGATAAAAATAATAGATGCCCTGTGGGAACACCGCGCGCACCTGCTCGATGCGTTCGCGCGGGATGTTCTTGTCGAGTTCGCCATAGTGAAGCATGACCGGACAGGTCGGCAGCCGGTCGAGCTTCTCCCAGATACGACTGGTGTAATAGCCCACCGCCGCCTGGACGCGCAGCGCGCCCGCGCCGATCCAGGTCAGTTGCCCGCCCCAGCAAAATCCCACCAGCGCGACGCGCCCGGCGTGGTGCACGACATTGACCGCCGCCCCGATGTCCAGCAGCGCCTTGGCGTCCTCGATCTGCAGCCGGTAGCCGACGCCCTGCTCCATGTCCTTGGGCGTGTAGCCGAGCTCGATATTTCGGCCGACCCGGTCAAACAGCGCCGGCGCAATGGTGAGGAACCCGGCCGCGGCGTATTGCTCGACCACGCGGCGGATATGTTCGTTGACGCCGAATATTTCCTGCAGCACCACGACCGCGCCGCGCGGAGCGCCGGTGGGCGCGGCCAGATAGGCCGAGAATTCGTGCCCGTCGCGCGCCATCAATGTCTGCCAGCGGCCCATGGTCTATTTTCCGAGCCAGGCGTCGGCTTCGATCTCGACCAGCATCTCCGGCACAATCAGGCGGCTGACTTCCACCATGGAGGTGGTCGGGCGGATTTCACCGAACACGGCGCCGTGGGCACGGCCGACCTGCTCCCAGTCGGCGATATTGACCACGTAAATGCGCGTGCGTACGACCTGGGCGACGCTCGGCGCCAGCGCGCGTCAGCGCGGCCTCGATATTCTTCAGGCACTGCACGGTCTGGGCGTACGGGTCATTGAGACCGACGATCCGCCCATCGCTCCCGGTGGCGGTCGTCCCGGAAACGTGGACGTAGTCCCCGGCGCGCACCGCGCGCGAATAACCGACGATCGGCTCCCAGGGCGACCCGGAGGCAAAATTCTGGCGCGGCATCAGGCGCGCTCCACCACGGCCGTCACCCCCATGCCCCCGGCCGTGCACACCGAGATCAGTCCGCGTTTGGCTTGAGCGTCGTTCGCGAGCAGTTTGGCGAGCGAGGCGAGAATCCGGCCACCGGTGGCGGCGAAGGGGTGACCCAGGGCCACGCTGCCGCCCTTGACGTTGATCTTTTGCGGCGGAATCGAGCCCAACGGCGCGTCGCGCCCGAGCCGCTCACGGCAGTACTCAGGGGATTCCCAGGCCCTGAGCGTGCACAGCATCTGCGCGGCGAAGGCCTCGTGTATCTCGTAGTAATCGAAGTCCTGCAGCGAAAGTTGCACGTCCTGGAGCATGGCCGAGACCGCGTATACGGGGGCCATCAGCAGTCCTTCCTTGCCGCTGACGAAATCGACCGCCCAGCTTTTGCCGGCGCGCAGGTACGCCAGCACCGGGAGCCGCCGTTCGCGCGCCCAGTCTTCCGACGCCAACAACACGGCGGCCGCGCCGTCGGTCAGGGGCGTGCTGTTGCCCGCCGTGAGCGTGCCGCTGCCGGAGGTGTCGTAAACCGGGCGAAGCGTGGCCAGTTTCTCCAACGCGGCGTCGGCCCGCACGTTGTTGTCACGTTGCAAGCCGGCGTGCGGTGTCACCAGATCGTCGTAGAAGCCTTCCTTCCATGCGGCGGCCGCCTTGAGGTGGCTTTCGAGTGCCACCCGATCCTGCTCCTCACGCGAAATTTTCCAGGTCTTGGCCATCAGCTCGCAATGCTGGCCCATCGATAAGCCGGTGCGTGGTTCGATCACGGCCGGAAGGATGGGCTTGAGATCGCGCGGGCCGCAGTTTCAGCCACGGCGCGAGCCGTTGCCCAAGGTTCCGGCCCCGGTAACTGCGCAGCAGCAGTTCGCCAAAGGAACTTGGAAGCACCACGGGCGGATCGCTCACGGTATCGACGCCGCAGGCAATTCCGGAATCGATCTGACCGAGCGCAATCTTGTTGGCCACCAGAATGGCGGCCTCCAATCCCGTTCCGCAAGCACGCTGAATGTCCAGACCCGGGGGTCTGCGGATCGAGGTCCGCGGACATCAGGGACTCGCGCACCAGATTAAAGTCCCTGGAGTGCTTGATGACCGCGCCACCGATGACGTCTCCGAGCCGTTGACCCTGGAGGCGAAAGCGTTCCACCACGGAGCGCAGTGCGCCGACGAGCAAATCCTGGTTACTTTGCCCGGTGTATGCACCGTACGAGCGCGCAAACGGAATACGACTACCACCGACGATTGCGACCCGTCTGGCGGCTGAGTGGACCAGCATGGCGGACTCCGGAAGCGGCGCGCCGCCGGTCGCGGCGCTGGTCGCGTAGAATGCCATTTTGCGCCTGCTTGTGCACGGGCCCGTGTGAGTATCCACGGAGGCCCGGGTGCATATTCGGCTAATGTAATTGACTCTCAAACTACAGGGGACCATAGGAAATGGCGCGAGCGGTGACGGACCGTGCCTTCGAGCGGCGCCTGGCGGCGCTGGCCAACAACCGCGAGCACGGTGGCGCGCTTGCGGGCGGCCGGCGCGGTCTGGAGCGCGAGGGACTGAGGGTGACGCCGGCAGGGCGCATCGCCTCGAGCGGGCACCCGCGGGCCTTTGGTAGCGCACTTTGCAATCCGCACATCACCACCGACTTTTCCGAGGCGCTGCTCGAGCTGGTCACACCGACCTTCACCGACAACAGCGCGCTGGCGACCTATCTTGGCGAGCTGCACCACTTCGTCGCCGAGCACCTCAATGACGAACTGCTGTGGGCCTCTTCCATGCCCGGGGAAATCGCGGGCGAGGACGAGGTGCCCATTGCCCAGTACGGACGCTCGCACCGCGGACACTTCAAGGAAGTGTATCGGCGGGGATTGCAGACGCGCTACGGCGGATTGATGCAGGCGATTGCCGGGGCCCACTACAACTACTCGTTTCCCGAGCGGTTCTGGCCCCTGTGGGCGGACCTGCTGGGTTCGCATAAGTACGACAGCGAGTTTGTCTCGGCGCGCTATTTCGACCTCGTACGCAACTACCGGCGGCACGGCTGGCTGTCCCTCTATTTGTTTGGCGTCTCACCGGCTCTGTGCGCGAGCTTCGTTTCCGAGGAGAGCGCGACCGACATGCAACCTCTCGGGCCGGGCACCTTGCATCTGCCGTATGCGACTTCGCTCCGGATGAGTGATCTGGGGTACCGGAATCGGGACCAGTCGGCGGTCTCGGTCTCCGTCAACTCACTCCAAGAATATCTGCGTGACCTGCAGCACGCGACGCACACGGTGCATCCCCCGTTTGCGGCACTCGGTCTGTGCGTCGATGGCCACTACCGACAGCTCAACACGAACATCCTGCAGATCGAGAACGAGTATTACAGCAACATCAGACCCAAGCGCGCGCCGCAGGCCGGCGAGAGCACGATGCGCGCACTTTCGCGAGGCGGGGTGGAGTACGTGGAGGTGCGCGCGCTGGACATCTGCATCTTCGAGCCCACCGGGGTGTGCACGGACGAGATGCATTTCATGGAGGCGTTTCTTGCGCTGTGCCTGGCGCGCAGCAGCGATCCGATCGACGCAACGGAGCAGGCTCTGCTCGACAACAACCATCTGCTGGTCGCGCGCCGCGGTCGCGAGGCGGATCTGCAATTGCAGCGGGATGGTCGGGCCGTGTCGCTCAAGGCCTGGGGTGCGGAGTTGCTCGACCAGCTCGCTGGGATCTGCGAATTGCTGGATGCCAACGATCCCGCCCAGCCGTATCGACGCGCGCTCGCCAAGCAGTTGGAGAAACTGCGCGATCCGGAGCGCACCCCCTCCGGAAGGCACCTGCAGGAGCTGGCCCGATCAGGGAGCGGTTTTGCCGAGTACACGCGCGAGCTGTCTTCCCAGCACCTGGCGACACTGCTCGAGAAGACCGGGCGCGATCCTGTGGTGCAGGCGCAGTTCGCATCGGAAGCGGCGCAATCCCTGCTGGAGCAGGAAGCGGTCGAGCGGGCCGATCGGGGAACCTTTGGGGAATTTCTGACAAAGACCCTGGCGCCCCAGCCTCTCTAAAGTGGCGGAGCTGCGCGCCGCCAATGGCGCGCGTGTCAGCGATAAGATTAAAGAAGGAACGCGATGCAGCGTGCCGCTACAGTTCGTAGCGCACCGAAAGCTGCAGAGCTTGTTCACGCGCGTAGCCGGGACTTCCCAGCAGGACGCGCAAGGGCACCGTGCTGTCGGATTCGATCCCCTCCAGCGCCATGCTCCAGTGCCGGCCAAAATCGCGTATGCAGGCCACCGTCCAGGCGTGACCGTCGTCGGCGAGCAGGATGGGTATGTACTCAAAGGTGCTGTACGTCTGGTGCATCTGATAGCGGTCGTAGCGCACCGAGTAGCGCATGGCACCGCGTTTCAGGCTCGCCAGCAGAAATTCCGAATCGTAGCTCCAGGCCGTCTGCGGCAGTTCGGCGTCCACGTAGGTGCGCCCGTGCAGCCACTGACCGATGAAGGTCCAGTCGTCGTTTGGAGTAAGGCGCGCCCCAAGACTGTCGAAGAAAGTCAGCCAGGCGCTGTCAATGAGGCGTCGGGGCCTCGGCAGCAAGGTTCGAGCGGTTGTCGTAGTGCAAGGCGCGCATTTCGAGCAGGCCCCGGTAGTTCGCGGTGGCGCCGACGTAGTAGCCCGCGCGCTTATCCAGATCATCAAAGAAAAGGGTGCGTTCGGAAAGCGGCGAGCCGTTGTTCGCATAGCGACCGAACAAGGTGCTCTGCCGGTCGTGCAATCCCCATCCTCGAGTGGCGAGCACCGTGCCGGCGGTGTCGTTCCACCCGTAGGCGGCGGCCGTTAAGGTGACGTCGAAATCATGGCCGTGGCTGCGTCCGAGCCAATCGAGGTTGTACTCGGCGCCAATCGTGCGCAGCTCCTCGCCGACCCAGGTATTGACCGCTGAAAACGACAGCGTGTACGGCGAGCGCCAGCCCTGCATGCGGTTCTCGAGCGAGATGGCCGGATAGAACGCTCCGACCTTGAGGCGTGAGCGCCAGTCGGAAGCCGGGATCGGGCGCCACTCGGTATACAGCTCGGTCAGGTCGAACGCGTTGACGTCATGATCGCCGTAAGCGTAGCCCTGCACGCTGAAGTGCAGTGTCTCGAAAGGATCGGCCCGGTAGCCGATATCCACGTAACCCAGGCGCAGACCGTCCTGCGTGTCATCGAAGCGCAATTTGCCCAAGCCCGCCGGTCAGGCGCGACTGGGTCGCATCGGTCGTGACCGCGCGCAGATCCACGCCGAGATCAAATTCATCCGCAACGGAGATTTGCGAGAGCATCAGCGCCGCGACGGCGCAGCATGGGCTTAGTAGTCTTCCCATTTCTTGTCTGCTCCGTGGTGGTGCAAGGCCGCGCGCAGCGGGCGCGTCAGGCGGAAGCTGACGCTGCCGGCCGCGCCGTCGGCCAGTCGGAGTCGCGAACTCAGTTGCGGCCCGGGTTCGTCGAGCAACTGATGCCAGATCCGCACCGTGTATTCGCCGGGAGGCAAATTCTGGAGTCGTAAGGTGCCGTCCGGGCCGGTGCGTCCGAACCATGGCGAGTCGGTCACGTAGATGTAGCCGACCATGCTGTCGTGGATGTTGCAGCCGAGCGTCACGAGCCCGGCTCGATTGAAGACGACCGGCTCGTGCGCCCGACCCGCGTACAGTGAGAGCTGGAAGTTCTTGGCTTCCGAGAATGAGTAGACCTGGTGGCGCACCTGGTCGCTGTTGGGGAAGTCGACCGATGTGCCGGTCTGCACGACCAGGACTTCCGGGACGAACTCGAGGTTGCGCTGGTCCATGATGGCTTTCTGGCCCGGCTGGGGCTTTGGGGAGCCCGCCACCGGCTCGGCCACAACCACCGCGCCCGCCAACGGCCCACCGCTCGCGTTGACAACCGTGACGGAGAGCGCCGAAGAGGCACAAATTCCCTGCGGCACCGCAAAAATCGTGCAGGCCGTCACACAGGCGAGGAACGTGGCGCTTCTACCATGCATATGTCAGGTCGATTAGAGCGCCCAACGTTGACCAGCTTCAAGAACCGACTCCTCATTTTGATCGTCTCCCTGATGGCGCTTGCCCAGGGTGTGACGATCCTGCTCACGTTGGCCTCGATTCGGAGCGCCGTGCACGCCGAATCGATCCGCCAGCTCTCGGCAACGCGGGCTATGCTTGATCGCACGCTCGCCGAACGCGCGCGCTTGCTGCGCGCGGCGGTGGACGCCATGGTCGGGGACTTCGCTTTCCGCGAGGCGGTCGCCACCGCCGACACGCCCACCATGCAATCGGCACTGAGCAATCAGGCCGGAAGAATCGGCGCCGATCTGGCGGTGCTCTATGCGCCCGCCGGTCGAGTATTGACCGCCACCACTCCCGAACTGGCCGAGCAGGCCGGTGCGGGCCTGCGCCTGCCGGAAGGCAACAGCGCGGCGCCCTTCGCCGTCGTCGGTGGACGGCCGTACCAGATTGTGTTCGCACCTCTCCGGGCCCCTCAGGTCATTGCCTGGGTGGCGCTCGGCTTTGCGCTCGATCGCCCACTGGCGCAACAGCTCGCGGCGCTGGCCGACACCGAAGTGAGCTTCGTCTACCGGCAGCAGGATGGCTCGAGCGGCACGATCTCCACTCTCGATGCAGCCACCGCCGGTCAACTGGCCACCTTGGGTCTTGCCGATCGAGGAAACAACGATCCGGTGCTGTCGACGATTTCCGGCGAACAGTACCTGACACTTAGCGCACCGCTCCGCGCCCAGACCGGCACGCTCCTGCTGGTGGCACAGCGCTCGCAGTCCGCCGCCATGACCCAATTTCGCGAAATGCGCCTGGCGCTGCTGCTGATTGGCGGCGCCGCGTTGCTGGGCGCCATCGTGGTGGCGTTGTTCGCGGGTCGCAGCGCGGTTCGCCCGCTCGGTGCTCTGGTCGCGGCCGCCCGCGAAATCGAGCGTGGCTCCTACAGTGAAGCCGTGCAGGTGAGCGGGGGTGAGGAATTCAGGCAGCTGGCCGGCACGTTCAATTCGATGCAACAGGGAATCCGCGACCGCGAGGCGCACATCGTGCGCCAGGCGACCCATGACACGCTGACCGGGCTACCTAATCGCGAAGGCCTGCGTGAACGTTTGGCCGGGCTACCGGCGGGAACGGTATTGAGCGTGGCGCTCGTGGACGTGCACCGATTCCGCGACATCAATGCTTCGGTGGGTCACCTGGTCGGCGATCATCTGTTGCAGGCCATGGCGAGCCGGCTGTCGAAGCTGGTCGGTGAAGAGTCGATCTGCGCGCGCATCGGCGCCGACCAGTTCGTCGTCACCGCGCCGCTCCACGACAGCGAACTGCTGCATCGTCTGTTGCTGGCCGCCGATGAGTGGCGCGACGGCGTAACGCTCGGAGAGCTGCGCCTGAGTGTCGATATTCGATCCGGCATCAGTGAATGGCGCACGCCGCGGGTGTCGGTGGACGATCTGCTGCGCCAGGCGGACGTCGCGCTGTTGCAGGCGAAGGAGCAAACCACGGTGGCCGTGGTCTACCAGCCCACGCACGATGCCGACCATCGGCGCCGCATCATGCTGGTGGCGGAACTGCGCCGCGCCCTGGCCGCCGATGGGCTGGCATTGCATTTCCAACCGCTGGTCAACATGAAGGATCGCGCGGTGCTCAGCTTTGAGGCGCTGCTGCGCTGGAACCATCCGACACTGGGCAATATTTCGCCGGCGGAATTCATTCCGCTGGCCGAACGCGCCTCGGTCATGCCGGACCTGTCGCGCTGGGTGCTGGGCGCGGCCATCGCGCAGCTGGGCGTGTGGCAGCGCGAGGGTCTGGATTTTTCAGTGGCCGTCAATCTGTCGGCGGCGGATTTTGCCGACGGCGGCTTGCCGGCGCGGGTGTTCGCGCTGTTGCGTGATTACGAGGTGCCCGCGACACGCCTGCTGCTCGAGGTGACCGAGAGCGCGATCATGCGCGAGCCGCAGCTGGCCGCGCAGATCATGCAGCAATTGCGCACCGGCGGGGTGTCCTTCGCGATCGATGACTTTGGCACCGGCCACTCGAGCCTGGCACAGCTGCACGCGCTACCGGTCGATGAGCTCAAGATCGACCGAGGCTTCATCTCCAATCTCGACCGCTCGACGAGCAATCTGGCCATCGTGCGCAGCACCGTGGAGCTCGGACACAACCTGGGACTTAAGGTGGTGGCCGAGGGCATCGAGACGCCGGAAGTCTGGGCGGCCCTGTTGCGCCTCGGCTGCGATCTTGCGCAAGGCTATTTCATAAGTCGGCCGATGCCGGCCGCTGCCGTGTCCGCGTGGACCCGCGCGCAGCGCGATCAGCTGCTTCGAAATGCCAGCGCCGCCGAGGACGGGGGCAGGCTCACGACGCTCCGCGGCCGACCGGCCTGATGCTCTAAGCGGGGGTCACCAGGCGCAAGGCCCGGGCACTTCGGCTGATGCCGAGCACACCACTGCGTACAATTTCGAGCAGCTCCCCGTGCGCGGCCACCTCGTGCATAAACCCATTCACCTCAGCCTCGCTCCCCAGCAGCTCGACGATGAAATTGTCGGTCGAGGGGTCCAGTACGCGCCCACCGGTACGCACCACATAGCCGCGCAGCGCATCGCGCCTGGCCGGATCGACCCGCAACTTCGCCAGTACCAGTTCGCGCTCCAGGTGCTCACCGCGCGTCATGTCATCGATCCGTACCACATCGATGAGCTTGTTGAGTTGGTTGGTGATCTGCAGCATCACCGCATCCGACCCGGTCGTGACCAGCGTCAGGCGCGATACCGTGGGGTCATCGGTGGGCGCCACCGACAGGGATTCGATGTTGTAGCCGCGGCTCGAGAACATGCCGGCGACGCGCGACAGCGCGCCGGCCTCGTTTTGCAGCAATATGCCGATGATGTGGCGCATGGCCTAAAAGTGGGTCGTCCATAGCAGCCCGGACACGGCCTGCAGAATAGCCAAGTTTGTGCGGGCGCGCCAAGCTGCTAGGCTCTGCTGATGGATCGGGTTGTCCAGCAAAATCAGGCCGTGACCCACCCCCTCGCCGGGCAGGCGATGAGCGGGGCGCAGATCATTGTCCAGGTGCTGGCCGACGAAGGCGTGACCGCCATATTTGGCTACAGCGGTGGGCGCGATCCTGCCCACCTACGATGCCGTGTTCACGTTCAACGAGGCACAGCGCCTCGGCGCCAAGCGTGAGATCCCGCTGATCGTGCCTGCCAACGAGCAGGGGGCGGGTTTTATGGCGGCCGGTTACGCCCGCGCCAGTGGCCGGGTGGGCGTATGCCTTGTGACCTCGGGGCCCGGTGCGACCAACACCGTGACCCCGGTGCGCGATTGCATGGCCGATTCCGTGCCGATTGTCGTGATCTGCGGGCAGGTCCCCGCCGCTGCCATCGGTACGGACGCCTTCCAGGAAGCGCCGGTGGCCGCGATCATGGGTTCGGTCGCCAAGCACGTGTTCCTGGTCACCGACCCGACGCGCCTTGAAGCGACGGTGCGCACTGCATTCGAGATCGCGCGCACCGGCCGTCCCGGCCCCGTGGTCATCGACATTCCAAAGGACATACAGAACTGGGCCGGCACGTATCAGGGCGCCGGCACGCTGCCTATCCCTGGCTTCCGTCGCCGTTCGGCGGAACTGGCCGCGAACACGCTCAGCGCCGAGCAGCAGAGGGCCTTTGTGGAATTGCTGTCCGAATCGCAGCGCCCGCTGATCTATGCCGGTGGCGGCGTGATCAATGGGGAGGCCTCCGAGGCGTTGACCGATTTTGCCGTGGCGCTGAACATCCCCGTGGTCACGACCCTGATGGGCATTGGCAGCATCGATACCGCGCACGCGTTGTCGATGCGAATGCTCGGCATGCATGGAGTCGCCGCGGCCAACTATGCGGTCGAAGACTGCGATTTCCTGATCGCCCTGGGCGCGCGCTTCGATGATCGGGTGGCCGGCAATCCGCAGAAATTCGCGCGCGCCGCGCGCGCGATTGCCCATCTGGACGTCGACCGCTCCGAGATCAACAAGGTCAAGATCGCGCGCTGGAGCCACGTCGGGCTTCTGCCCGAGGCTCTGCGGCAGCTGCAGGCGGCGGTGCAGAAGGCCGCTCGCCAGCGGGATTACCAGGCCTGGCACGCCCACCTGATCGCGCTCAAGCAACGTTACGGCATGAATTACCAGCGAAGTGGCGAGCTGGTGCAGCCCCAGTACGTGATCGAGGAGATCAACCGGCACACGCGCGGGGAGGCGATCATCACCACCGGAGTCGGCCAGCACCAGATGTGGGCGGCACAGATGTTCGACTTCGGAGCCCCTCGGCGCTGGCTCACGTCCGGAAGCATGGGCACCATGGGCTTTGGACTTCCGGCGGCCATCGGCGCCCAAGTCGCCCATCCCGGCCGGCTGGTGATCGACATCGATGGCGATGCGAGCATCCGCATGAATATTGGCGAGCTTGAAACGGCGACCACCTACGATCTGCCGGTCAAAGTCGTGGTGCTCAACAATTTTGGCGATGGCATGGTCAAGCAGTGGCAGAAGCTGTTCTTCAAGGGCCGGCTGTCGGGGAGCGACAAGTCGCTGCACAAGAAGGATTTCGTCAAGGCGGCCCAGGCGGATGGGTTTCGCTATGCCCGCCGGCTCGATCGCAAGCAGGACGTGCCCGCCGTGATCGCCGAATTCCTGGCCTTTGAGGGACCGGCGTTTCTGGAAGTCATTATCGACCCCGATGCCGGCGTCTATCCGATGGTCGGACCCGGACAGGGGTATGAGGCGATGATCACGGGCGAATTCATCCCGTCACGGGATCCGAAGGACGGCGGCAATATCGATCCGTCCAGCATGTTCTGATGGGCGCATCGGCGCGCCAAGGGCGCGCGTTGACAGGCCTAATGTATCCGGCTGCGTTCGGCGGCGACGTACTCGCGCAACAGGCGTGTATCGTGCATGGAGTGCACCTCGGCGGGGAGCGAATCGAGCAACGCGGAGGCTTCCCGCAGCAGCGCCGGGGCCTGCGCTCGGTCGGAGAGCGCCTGCGCGTAGAGCGCGCCGGCCAGTTCGAGCGGCACCCAGGCATCGCCGTGGTTGCGCGCCGCCAGACCACGCTCGTACTTCACGACCGGCGCAATGAGCTTGGCCGCCTCGGCGGTCTTGCCCTGTGGTGCCAGCGCCAGGACCAGCCACGTCGTCACGAGACCCTCGGTGCGCAGATCGTCCATCGATGAGGCGCCCTGTGCTTGGCGCGCCGTCAGCGCTAAGCGCAGCGATTTCTCAGCGCCCGCGTAGTCTTTCTCGATGACCGCCGATTGTCCATCGGTGACGCCCGCCCAGAAGATCAAGGAGTTCTTCTGATCCTCCACCGGGCCGCTCTGGGCCTTGAGTTGCTGCAACTGTTTGAGTACGTCGCCGGCGATTCGTCGCGAGGCGGTGTGATCGTCCCGTTGCTGAGCCGAGAGCGCTACGGCCAGCCGATCCATCATATCCACGTAGGCCAGCGCCGT
Source organism: uncultured Gammaproteobacteria bacterium (assembly GCA_963795685.1). GTDB lineage: Bacteria > Pseudomonadota > Gammaproteobacteria > Steroidobacterales > Steroidobacteraceae > FEN-1191. The sequence goes on along the minus strand of CAWCJE010000005.1, from coordinate 71,147 downwards.
GCTTCCCGGGGGTTCGCTCTGGCGGAGTTTGGCCAGGTAAGGTTTGCCCGAGTCGATGATCGCGCCGGCGCCGGCATTATCCCCGACCTGCGCGTGGCGCCAGACGCTATAGGCGAGCGTGTAGAAGCTCGTGACGTACAGATTGGCGCCGCCGGAAGTCACCGCCAGGCTATCTTTGACCGCCTGATCGTAGTGTGGGAGCGACTCGCGCAGTTGACCCGCCGCCCAGTTGGCGTCACCCAGGAAAGTGCGGGCCACGGCCAGGTTGTTGGTGGTAACGATGTTGCCCGGATCAAAGTCCAGCAAGGTCAGGGAGATCTGCACGGCGCGCTTGCAGTTGGGCAAGGCGGCGAGCGGGTCGAGATTGGTCATGGAGGCGATCGCCAACTGGCCCACCAGCAGTTGCTGCGCGTGCAGAGCGAGACGATAGCCGGGACGCTGCGCAAGCACCTTTTCCGCCACGGCATTGGCGTCGTCCGCCACGCGCTTCGCCTCGTCAGTGCGGCCGAGCCGCTGCAGTGCCTCGACCCGCCATGCGTTCGCTTCGGCATAGTAGGCCGCCATGCCGAAATCGCTCAGGTCGTGCGCACCCAGGTCTGAGGCGATTTTTGCCGACAGCGCCAGTGACCGGGCCGCCTCCTCGAAGTGCGCACTGCGTAATTGCTCGAAGCCCACCCGAACCAGCACCTCGACGTAGGCGCGCCGGGCCACAATCGATGAATTCTGGGCATACACCAGCGGCTGCAACAGATCGGCCGCACGTTGAGAGTTGGGCAGAGCGTTCGGATCGTTGAGAAATTCCTGGATCTGCGCCTGCGTGCTGTAGGCGAGTGCCAGGGCGATCACTACCGATTCGGAATCATCACCGGCCTTGCGGCGCTGCTCAAGCAGGCGCACGGCCTCGGCCGCGAAGGACTTGGCGGCATCCGGATCGCCCATCACGCGCTTGGCGCGGGCGAAGTGAACCATCGCCAGCGCCCCGTTGCGAATGGTGTCCGGACCCTTGAGCGATTCCGGCAGGCTGTGGAAATAATCGATCTGGCGCTTCGCGAACTCTGCGACCACATCCAGCCGCCCGAAGCTCTCCAACTCGCGCACGAAGTCGTCTGTGAGATAACCCAGGAGGTGCTCGGCGCCGGCTCGCGCCTGCACGGCCTGAGCCTCGGCGCGGTGCGCACGCTGCGTGTTCACGTAGGCAATCACGGCCGCGACCACAGCACCCAGGGCCAGCAAGCCGCATACCGTGGCCACCTGGCGTGCGCGCACCAGCGAGAGCCGCGCGGCCTGTTCGCGTTCGCGCTGCGCCGCAAGCATGCGCTCGCTTGCTTCCCGGGCCTCGCGTTCCTTGCGCTGGTCGCGGCTGTACTTGACGACGCCGCACAGTACGTCGTGCGTGAGCTCCACGCGGCGTGCATCGAGTCGCTCCTCGATGCGCAGCAACCGGCGGTTGACCAGCAACGCGAGCGTGCCGGGCGCGGCACCGGCCGCCGCGAAGTCGCTGTTGAGGCGCTCCTCGGCAACGTTTTCACGGAATCCGGAGGCCGTAAGCAGTTCGTCCTCGATCACGCGGCGGACGGCGGCGGGCTGGTCTTCCAATGCCCGTTCGTAGAAGTTGCTGAGGATCGTTGCGTGCGAGCCGGCCAGCAGGTCGAGGGAGATCTCGGCACGGCCCTGGGCGAGGCGGGTATCGTTGAGCTCGCGGCAGATCAGGCTCAGGAGCGAGGGCTCGACCTCGGCATTGGCCAGCTCAGCGCCGCCGGCCACGAAGCGAACGATCGCGGCGGCCACCTCTTCAGTGACCAGACCCTTGCCCGGTCTCATGACCGCGGTCATGGCCTGCGTGCCGGTCATCGGCGCGAGGCGCAGACGGTTTTGCGTGATGCTCGGCATCGCCGCCTTAAGTCCCTCCAGAGGCGCCAGATAGTCTTCGCGCAGTGAAATCAGTACCCGATAGTCGCTGCGCGCAAAGTCGAAGCGCTCGGCCATTTCATCGTTGGCCTCGAGTTTGACCTCGACCGCATGCGGTGGACGATTCTCGACCAGATCCGCCAGGTCCGCGACGAAAGTCGCGGCGCGCGCGCGCCCGAAGTCATCGCTCTGGGCGAGCGTGAAGATCTCTTCGAACTGATCGAAGATGACCAGCGGGATCAGCGTCTTGCCGGATTCATCGCGCAGTACATCGTCGCGGTGATGCAGGAATTCCCAGAGCGACTCGCCGGCGCTGGCCACGCCGGCCTGTGTCCACTGGCCGGCGCGCCGTGCGGTGCGGGCAATGGCCTGTTTGATCTGTTCGGCAGGCTCCGGCGCGTCGCGGCCGTAGTCGACGCGCACGTAGATCGGGCAATAACCCTGCTCGCGCAGTCGCGGCACCAGGCCGGCTTGCAGTATCGAGGTCTTGCCCAGGCCCGACTGGCCGAACAGTACCGTCAGGAGCTTGCGCTGGACCCTGCGGGCCAGCTCTGCGACTTCCTCGTCACGCCCATAAAAATAAGCGCGCGTTTCCTCAGTAAAGGAAGCAAGGCCGAGCCAGGGATTGCGTGCATCGATCGTCGGTTCGGCCGATTCGCCGCGCTCGATCGGTTGCGGCTGGGCATTCACTGCTGGCGGGCCCGAGTGAAGTCGGTCAGGCGTTGCGCAAACTCGCTCGGCACCTGGCCGCCCGGGAGCTGCGAGAAGTGCAGGGCCTTGAATTTATCCGGCACCAGGGCCTCCATGGCGTTGGTGCCATCGATGGTCACGGGCAGGATGAACAGCGCGCCATCGGCCATGTTGCGCACGCGGTCCATCGCGTAGCTCCACTCGCGGCGGAAGTAACCCTCTTGGCGCCGCTGAGTGGTGGCCGAAATCACCGGTATGAAATACGAACAGCGCGCGATGTTGCGCTGGATCTTGCGATCGTAGTCATCGCCCACCTCGAGCCGGTCCATGTCAAACCAGGTGGTGACACCGGCCGCCTCGAGCCCCGCCTTGATCTGCTGCACGGCCGGAAGGTCCTCGCGTGAATAGCTTATAAACACGGCGTTGTCGGGCATGTCGCGTGCCGGCGGTGCGAACCTGAGCGGGGCGGTGGCGTGCCCGGCGGGCATTGTTGGCTTGCGGCGTGCCGCGAGCCGATCATGCAGTTCGTCCACAAATCTCTCTGCGCCCTGATAGATGCGGGTGCGCACGCTCACCTGTTGCAGGAAGGCGACCAGGCGCTCGTCCTGGCTGGTGTGGTCGTCGGCCATGATCTCGCCCACATCGCGCGGGTCCGAAAGGCGCTGGCGCTTGGCCATGCGCAGAAACAGCCGGGCCAGCCAGTTGGTGAAGTTGCTGCCGATAAACAGCAGGTGGTTGTGTTCGAGCTCGTGGAACAGCTTCTCAGGAGCCAGGTGCTCACTCTGCAGGGCGCAGATGAATTCGAGCAGGTCTTCGTCGGAGATCACGTAGGTCGGGGAAGCGGAGATCTTCCCGAACAGGTGATAGACGACCGGCCGCTGCAGCTGGTCACGTTCAGTGGACAAGTCCACGACACGATTGGGCGAATAGGACAGCGCCTCGGTCGAAGGCGCTCCGCCGAAACGCTCCAGGTTGATCGCAGTCTCGAGCAGCGGGTCGAAGGTCGTGGACACGAACAGGTCGAACTCCGGGATCGCGGCCAGTCGCCGCAGCGCCTGCGGGGGTTCGAAGGTCGCATCCTTGAGCAGGCCGCGCAGTCGCACGTAGGCTTCCTCACGCCGGCCGCGCGCGCCCAGAAACCAGCACACGACATCGTTGAGCGTGTACGGTTGCGGCAGTTGGGACACATCCACGTTCAGGCGTCCGGCCAGCTTCTCGGCCAGCCAGTCGTACAGGAGCCGCGGCCCTTTGTCAGTGCGGACCAGGAGGAGTTCCGGGCCTATGATGGGAATGACCCGCTTCTCTTCGATGTAGCTGAGCAGATCGTCCCAGGCGTCCTCATCCAGGGCGCTGGGCATCAGCTGGGCGGCCGCACCAATGTTCATGGGCAGCCTCGGGTCAGGGGAGAGAACATGCGGGGCAAATGGACTTCTTGGATGAGTATCATGCGTCCGAATATCCAGTGTGACGCAGCGTTATCGGACTGGCAAGACAATTGGCCCGAGCCGACTTGTGCCCGAGCCCCGGGCACGTGCGCGTGGTAATACATAACATTGCCAACCTCGGGTCCGCATGGCCTATCATGCGGCCCTGCCGAGCAGGATGGGGGGTCGTTTGACCGTGGCGGCGCACAGAAATTCATACCGATACGAACGTATTTCCGAGCCGGTCGCTCCGTTGCCGGAATATTTGCAACGCCAGCTGCGGGCGCTTGGCATCGGGGCGATTTTTATTGCCGTCGCCTTGCTCGCCGGCATGGCCGGATACCACCAATACGTGGGGCTCTCGTGGATCGACTCCTATGAGAATGCGGCCATGATCCTCTCGGGCATGGGGCCGCTGGCCTCGCCCAGCACCTTCGCGGGTAAATTCTTCGCCGGTTCGTACGCCCTTTTTTCCGGTATTGCGGTGCTCGCCATCGCCGGGGTGATCGCCGCGCCGCTGGTTCACCGCTTCCTGCATCGACTTCACGCCGATTCCGAGGAGCCGCATTGAGCCCGAACGCGCGCCTGCGGCGCGCCTACTTTGATTGCCGTTACGGGCAACTTCATGTCCACCAGGCCATCCCGCCCGGCGGTGGGTTTGATGAGGCCACGCCGCTGCTGTGCATTCCCGGAAAGCAGGGGACGGGACGTTTTTTCCAATCCCTGCTGGCGGCGCTCGGGGCCGACAGGTCCATCTACGCTCCCGACCTTCCGGGCTGCGGGGAGTCCGACAGCGCCGGAGCCGAGGCCGGGGCGGAACAATATGCCCTGGCCCTGACTGATCTGCTCGATTCGCTCCGCCAGCGACAGATTGATCTGCTGGCTCATGCCGAAGGCGCAGAGACGGCCGTTGCGATCGAGAAACTCCGCCCCCACGGTCTTGTTCGGCAAAATTGTGCTGAGCGCGGCCTCACCCCAGGCTGTTGAGGCGATGCGCAGCCTCAATGTCGCATTTCGTGAACTGCCGCTGGCGGGTACGAATGGAGAAGGCGTTGCAGCCGTCCCCGATAAGTCGCAAGCTACTGAATTAATTGAGTTTTTAGACGCCGCAAAGCCCACGTGAAGGCAGCTCGCAGTTTTGAGCCGGTTCGGCTCCTTAGGCGGGAGCGGAAGGTAGACTTGAAGAAGTCATGAGCACCACACCGCAGGGGCCGTTCTCCACGACCTCGGACCTGGAAACCACCGCGGACTATCCGCCCCTGACTCCGGGCGCGCCGGTCGATACCTGGGTGATCCCGACGCGCGAGGAGACGGTCGACGTCAAGGATCCCCTGCGCGCCCATCTTGAAGAGATACGGACACTTCGCCAGAGCGTGGCGGGTGTCACCGTGGTGCGCGACCAATTGCAGGCCGAACTCAAGCGCGCTGACGGCGACGCGACAATGAACTTGAAGAGCTGCTGCTGACCCGGGATACGCTCCTGTCGAAACATGAGCGGGACCTCGGCGCTGCTCAGGACGAAATTGGCAAGCTGAGGGAAATTCTCGCGGCGGTCACGACGAGCCGCAACCAACTGCAAGCCGATCTGGACGCTCAGGCCGGAAGGCTTAAGGCACTCGAGCAGCCCGAAAGCGCGGGCCAAGCCCAGCTCAGGGACCACCAGCGGCAACTCGCGGCGCGTGATCAGCAACTGGCTGAACTCAATGAGGAACTGGCAGGGCGTGCCCAGCAGCACTTCCTGGTGGCCGCCGAACGCGATGATTTGCAGGCGCGCCTGCAGCGTGCCAAAAGCGACCTGAGCGCCATGGCCCAAAAGCTCCAGCCCTCCGAGGCCGATCTGGCGCGCCGGAACGCGGCATTGGCCCGCAACGATGATGAGATGACTCAGCTGCAGCATCGTGTGGCCGGGCACCGTGAGGCCCTGCAACGAGCCGAAGCTCACCGGCAGGTGTTCGAGTCGATGTTGCGTGACCGGGAAGACCTGATCGATGAGCGTGACGCACGAGTGCGCGCGCTTGCAGGAGGAATTGGACGCCCAGCGCCGCGACCATAAAGCCGCGCTGGAGCGGGCCAACGCCCAGTTGGGCGCGGCCATCACCCGCACGGGCGGTGTTGAGCGCCAGTTCGGGCAACAGTTTGATGCCGACCCGGTGCGGGCCGTCGAAACGGTGCTGCCGGTGCTCACAGCGCTCGAGGTCACGATCAACGAGGCGAACGCCACGCACGCCCCATTCGAACCCGGAAGCTTCGTCCCATCGATGTGCAAGATGAACTGCGAGCGCTGCGGATGCAGCTCAACGATGAGCAGAACGCCAACGAGGCACTGCGCGGGGACCTGGCGGCCACCGAGTTGGAATTGCACAAGGCCGCCAGCGAACTGAGGCAGCGCAATGCGCGCCTGGCGCAATCCGATGCGCTCGTCGATGCCGCCACGGCAGGCCTTCCTAAGGGGCCAAAGACTCCTCGTGCGTACCGAGGGCGATGCCGGCATTGTGCATGTGCTCGGGCGACGCACGACCATCGGCCGGATCTCGGCCAATGATTTGTCCATCGACGCGGATTTTATCAGTCGGCACCATGCGGTGGTGTTGGTCACGGACACCGAGACCGTGGTCGAGGACCTCAACAGCACCAACGGCGTGTTCGTCAATAACGTGCGGGTCGCGCGCCACCCGCTGCACGAGGGTGACCTGCTCACGATCGGCAAGACCAACTTCCGATACGTTTTCAAGCCGGAAATCGAACCGGCCTGACCCTGTCGGCCCCACGAAAGAGTCGGTCATCGCGGCAACCGCGTCCACCGGCGGCTCGGCGGATGCCTTAAGCTTCGCTCCATGAGCGATGGGTACCTGCAGCGCATTCAGCAAGCCAAGGTCTACGAAGTGGCGATCGAATCGCCCCTCGATCTCGCCCCGCGGCTGTCGCGGCGGCTGGGCCACGAAGTGCGCCTCAAGCGCGAGGACCTGCAACCCGTATTCTCATTCAAGCTCCGCGGCGCGCATAACAAGATCGCGCAGCTCGGGGCCAGCGCCGCGCGCGGCGTAATCACCGCATCGGCCGGCAATCACGCGCAGGGCGTGGCGCTGGCGGCGCGGAGGCGCGGCGTGCGCGCGCTGATCGTGATGCCCCAGACGACCCCGGCGATCAAGATTCAGGCGGTGGCGGATCTGGGAGGCGAGGTGGTGTTGCATGGCGATGTGTTCGACAGCGCCTTCGAGCACGCCACGGAATTGGCGCGTGAGCAGAACCTGAGCTTCGTACACCCATTCGATGACCCGGACGTGATCGCAGGACAAGGTACGGTCGGGATGGAAATCGTCCGCCAGACCAACGGGGCGCTCGATGCGATCTTCGTGCCTGTCGGAGGCGGGGGCCTGATCGCCGGCATAGCCGCTTACGTCAAGCAGCTCCACCCCAAGGTGCGCATCATCGGCGTTGAGCCGGAAGACGCGGCGGCCATGTACGAGTCGCTCAAGGCCGGGCGACGCGTAACGCTGGAGAAGCTGGGCCTGTTTGCCGACGGCGTGGCCGTGCGGCGGGTGGGCGAGGAGAGCTTTGCGCTGGCGCGGCGCTATGTCGATGAGATTCATCACCGTCAACACCGATGAGATCTGCGCGGCGATCCAGGATGTCTTCGAGGACACGCGCTCGATTCTGGAGCCCGCCGGGGCGCTGGCGGTGGCCGGCATCAAGCGGCACGCGGCCAAGGCCGCAAGCGGCCAGCGCTATGTGGCCATCAACAGCGGCGCCAACCTTAATTTCGATCGGTTGCGCTACATCGCCGAACGCGCCGATCTTGGTGCGGGGCGCGAAGCGTTGCTGGCCGTGGAGATTCCCGAACAGCCCGGGAGCTTTCTTAGATTTTGCGGAGCGCTCGGCCAGCACAACGTGACCGAATTCAATTACCGCTACCAGGGCGCCGATCGCGCCCGGTTGTTCGTGGGATTTGGCCTCAATGCAGGACAGGAAAACTGCGCCGCGGTGATCGCGCGTCTGAGCGCCGCAGGCTATGGAGTCGTGGACATGAGCGGCAACGAGATGGCCAAACTTCACGTGCGCTACATGATCGGCGGGCGCGGTCACGGTCTCGCCGACGAGCGGCTGTTTCGGTTCGAATTTCCCGAGCGGCCCGGCGCGTTACTGGGATTCCTGAAGGCCATCGGGAGCAGCTGGAACATTACGCTCTTTCACTATCGCAACCACGGCTCGGACAACGGCCGCGTGCTCACCGGCATCCAGGTGCCGCTCGCCGGACGCGAACTGTTTATGAGTCATCTCCAGGCTCTGGGCTACCCGTACACCGAAGAAACGGCCAACCCGGCTTATCGCAGTTTCCTCGCGGCGTGAGCGCGATGGGTGATTCCGGGACCTCTGAGGCCTACGTGCCCCGCCGGGCGGCGCGCCGTTCGGAACGACAAGGGCGTGCCGGCAGGATTGCGCTCACTCACTGGGGACCGCCCGATCCCTCGCCGATTTTCTTGTTGCACGGCTGGATGGATTGCGCGGCCGCGTGGCAGCTCCTGGTCGATCAGCTGCCGGAGGATTGGCCGCTGGTGGCCCTTGACTGGCCCGGTTACGGGCAAAGCGAACGCAAAGCGCAGCACTACTGGTTTCCGGAACACCTGGCCGAACTCGACTGGCTGCTCGATGAGATATTGCCGCACCAGCCGGCCCGAATAATCGGCCACAGCATGGGAGGCACCGTCGCTTCGATGTACGCCGGCGTGCGCCCCGAACGGGTGGCGTGGCTGGTCAACATGGAAGGCATCGGCATGCCCGAACTTCCGGCCGCCGAACTGCCGGCACTGATCAGTGGATGGCTCGGTGCCCTGCATACCCCGCCGCCCGCGCGCCGCTACCAGGATCTTGAAGAACTCGTCGCGGCGCTGCGCCGCGCCAACCCTTGCCTGCCCATCGCCCACGCGAGATTCCTGGCCGCGGTCTGGACGCGGCCGGTGGAGGGCGGGTTTGAAATGCTCTCCGATCCGCGCCACCAGCTGCGTATGCCGATGCGTTACTCGCGTGCCGAACTGGAGTCGTGCTGGTCCCGCATACGGGCGCCGCACCTGCTGCTCTATGGCGCGCAGTCAGGGCACTCAAGGCGCGTTCTGGGCACAGAGCTGCCCACAGAATTGCAGAGGATCATGCCCTCGCTGCGCATCGAAGCGATCAGCGCGGCCGGTCACTTGATGCCCTACGAGCAGCCCGAGCAAGTGGCGCGTGCCATCACTCGGTTCGCGGCGACCCAGGCGTGAACGACGCCAGCGGCCGATTCGGACGCGACCACCGTGCTGCCCGTGCGTCGCCGCGATGCCGCCTGCTTTGTCATCGGACGTTGCAGTGCCACGTTGGCCGGTCAAATGCTGGCGGTCGCCGTGGGCTGGCAGGTCTATGCGCTGACCCGCGATCCGCTGGCGCTGGGCCTGGTGGGCCTGAGCGAATTTCTGCCTTTTATTCTGCTGGTGCTGATCGGCGGTCACGCGGCCGACCACGCCGCGCGACGTGCCATCGTCTGCTGCTGCCTATTCGGGGCAGATCCTTTGCGCGATCGCGCTGTTCCTGATGAGCAGGTACGAGGGACCTCACATATGGATGATCTACCTCACCTTGAGTGTGTTTGGCGCGACCCGGGCTTTCTGGGGACCTGCCATGCAAGCCATGCTGCCTGGATTGGTGAGCCGGGAGCAATTTGCGGGCACCGTGGCGATAAATTCCATGCTCTATCAGCTCGCGTCCGTGGCGGGGCCGGTCATCGGGGGATTTCTGCTATCTGGCAGGAGCTCACATCGTCTATGGGAGCTGCGTGCTGTTGTATGTCGCGGCGCTGATCTTGATGCTGCTGATCCGGGCCGACACTCGCCCGAAGGCGCCGCCAGAAGAGGGCACCGGGAGGCAGTTTCTCGATGGTTTGCGCTTTGTGCGGCACAACCCTCTGGTGCTGGGAGTGATCTCGCTTGATCTGTTCGCGGTGCTGTTCGGCGGTTCCATGGCGCTGTTGCCGATCTTTGCGAGCGATCTTTGCACACAGGACCTGCGGGCCTGGGCTTGATGCGTGCGGCGCCAGGGGTCGGCGCCGCCCTGACGGCGGCCGTGCTGGCTTTACGCCCTCTGCGAGATCATATCGGCCGGGCCATGTTCGGTGGCGTCGCGGTGTTTGGCATCAGCATGATCGTCTTTGGTCTGTCTCGCAGCCTCCCGCTGTCGATCGCCGCGCTCGTGCTGAGCGGCGCCGGTGACATGCTGAGTGTGAACATCCGCGGCATACTGGTGCCGCTCAATACCCCCGACGCCTTGCGCGGGCGGGTCAGCGCGGTCAACTGGATGTTTATCGGCGCATCCAACGAACTGGGAGAGTTCGAATCAGGCCTCACGGCGAGCTGGTTCGGAACGGTCCGCTCGGTGGTCCTGGGCGGATTGGTGACCTTGGCGGTCGCCGTGTCCTGGGCGTGGATGTTCCCGTCACTGCGCCGGTTGCGGAGTCTGCGCTAGCGCTGATAGCTCTGAAGCGCTTGAGCGGGCCCTCACTACTGCGCACGCTTCCATGACTTGTCAGGATCGAATCGCGTGATCTTGGCCGCGCGGGCGGCTGTGTCATCGCCCAGATCGCTTTGGAATACGATCCCTTCGTGATTGACGATGAAGGTCATGATCCCGGAGTTGGCGTACTTTGCCGGCCAGGCGATGACCGCGAAATCCACCGAACAACTTGCCGCGAACCAGGTAGTCGAAGGCCCCGCCGTGGGCTGAGCCGGCCCTTGCGCGGTCAGCATCCGGAACAGGTAACCGTGATAGGGCGAGGGCGCCGTCTGCGGATTGCTTGTAACCCTCGTGGGTCGGCCTGCGCGATCAAATCGCCCAGCGGACTTTGGCGTTCGTTCGGAGCGGCCGGCCAGTACAGACCGTCCTTCTTTCCGGGGCTGGAGCGGAAGAGCTTGGCGTAGGTGGTAAACCCATCCTTGTCGTTGTCCACGCGCACGTACTCCCGCTGCGCATCGACGATGGCCAGCAAGGTCTGAATCGTGTCCAGTTCGTTGCGGCCCACACGGCGCTTGAGGATCTCCATGCGACCGGCTTCGGAATCGAAATGCCAGCCGGCCGCAGTCTTGACGAGCGGGGCCGGGAACGGCCACGCATCCGGCACCCACCGTCACCAAAGCGCTGGCATCACCGCTTTTTTCGATCGCGTGCTTGGCGTCATACAGCGCCAGGAATTTATCCGCATCGGCGCGATCGGCCACATCGTCTCCGGAGAAGAGCCAGTCCTTGGAAGTCGGCCCGACAACGGCCAAGAGCGCCTGCGGATTGCTCGCGCGCACGGCCGCGGCCAGCGCCGGCGGCGCCCTCTTCAGGCGTGGCGATAGATCGTTTGCGCCGCGTGCGCCGCCGCGACGGGCTTGACGATGGTTGTGGCCGCCGTGGAGCGGCCGCAACGGAAGTCTGCGCCTTGACCGGCTGTGCTCAGGGCGAGTATCACGCCCAGCGCAGTCGCGAATGAAAGTCCCCTGAGCGTCATGTGATCAAACTCCAACTTCACGAAGCCTAGCGCCGACGGCCGCCGCCGCCACCCGCGCGTCCGCCGCCGAAACTCGAGCCGCCGCGCGAACTGGCGGCCCGTGCGCCGCTCCCGCTGCCCGCCCCGCTAAACCCGCCTCCGCGCGAGGATCCGGAACCTGAACCGCGCGAGCCCGTATCGCGCGTGGAGGCCGACGGCGCCGCCTCGCGAACCTGTATCACGGGTGGATGCCGACGCTCCGTTACGCGAGCTCGTGTCGCGCGTGGACGCAGAGGCTCCGCCCATTGAACCCATATCCCGTGTACCGGCGCTCGCGCCACCGCGATCGAATCCACCGCCACTCTGATCGCGCCCGCGGAACGAGTCACGGGACTGCGCGCGGTTGTCGCCGCCGCGATCGTATTGGCTGGCGGTTTTCTGATCGCGATAGGGCACGCCGCCACGATGTTCGGGGTTGTGCTTCCACTCGCCCCGATTGCCATTGCCGCGATCGCCGTTGCCGATAGTTGCCGTTGCCGCGATTCCCGATGTTGCCGTTGTTGATGTTGTTCCGATTGAAATTATTGTAGTTGTTGTGATTGATGTAGACGTTGTTGCTCCCCCAGCCGCAGCCACCCCAGATCGCGGCGCCGACAAACACACCTGCGGCAAAGGTCAGGCCGGGAGCGTAGACGTAGGCCGGTGGATACATGTAGTAGGGTGGATAGGCGGGGTAAGGCCAGGCGCCGTACACCACCGCGGGATTGTACGTGGGCACGTAGACGGTCTCGGTCTTGGTCGACTCGACCACGTAGACGGTTTTGTTTTCGACAGTCTCTTCCTTGACCGTCATTTCGGGCGAGGACTTGAGGTTCCCGCTCGCCTTCGCCTTGGCGCGCAGGCTCTGCACCGTGCTCATCACGGCCGGTTGCTGTTCCAGGAACGCATCGCCGAGCTTTTGCATCCACTCCAGATTCTCGTCCATCTGCTTGAGGACCTGCGGAACTGAAGTGAGACCCTTGACGCTCGGGTCCCAGGTCTGCTTCTGCATCGCGTCCTCGAGCGCCTTGTCCTTCACATTCGGATTCGCCGCCACCCACCGTGCCGCCTGCACGACCTCGAGCGGGTAGGTCGAGGCCATCAGGATCTGCGCGAGCAAGTCGTCCGGGTAAAGCGCAATCGGGGCGAGCAGCTGGTCGAGGTCCTGTTGCGAAGACAACTTCACATCGCCCGCAGCCTGCCCGGAGGCAGGTTGGGAGGAGCTCGCGGCCGGCGCGGAGGGCTGAGCCGCCTGTTGCGCTGACGCGGTGGCCGCCAGAACCAGCAGCGCGCCGACCAAAGAAACGAGGATTGCGTTCTGACCTCTTCTTCACAGCTGCTCCGAAGGTTTGCCTGCCCGTGTGTGCCGGGTTCCAGCAGTTGGCGAACTTTACTCCAAGAACCGGGTCGGCGCGAACTTACTCACCTTACGGCGATCAAGCCGCGCGCCGACCGGTCGATGCTTTAAAACTTGTAGCCGATCTGGATTGGAATGAATTCCGTGGCCTTGCTGCCGTCGATCCAGTGGTAGCGCGCCTCGATAAACCACGCTGAGTGGTCGTAAAGGGGAAACTCGACGCCCACGCCAGCGTTGAAGCCGAATTTGGTGTTGGACCTACTGGCCACTATGGCATCCCCCACAACCACTCCCGGGTAGCAGTAGCCCCACCAGGGATCGCAGATATAACCGGTTCCCAGCGCGGTCTGGGTCAGTTCGACGTAGCGATGGTAGGCGCCGATGCCCAGCAGACCGTAGCCGTGCGGGCCTGAGCCCGGGAACGAGTACTTGCCGGCCGCCGTCACCTGCCAGACATCGCCCCGGCCACCGTCCGTTCGGAAACTCTGGCTCTGGCCTAGCTGGATCAAGTTGCTGGTGGCATTGAAGTCCGAATACGCCAGATCGAGCTGCAGAGCGAAGGGGCTGGATGAATTAGGTTGGATGACCACGCCAGTGCCCAAAGTCCATCCCGACTTCAGGTAGTCGGAAGTCGTACCGATGGTTGGGGTAAAACCGCCATTGACTACCCAGCTCACCGGCCCGTCGGCGGCAAGAGATACCGGCGCCAGTGTCGCGGTGGCGAGTGCCAGGGCGACCGCCACTGAATTTCTGAAACTTGCCATGAAAACCTCCGTCTGGATATTTGCGGTGCTGACATTCAATTATAGCGCACCGCAGCGACCAGAAAAATTAAGGATTCCGCAATGTTGCATGCAAGAGACCCGCCGATGGAATTAATTTTTCGCATAGCAATCAAATTCAGGATTTGCATTGTGGATGTCCAGCGGCGCGCGGCAATGCGCGCGCGCAATCAGCAGACGCGAAGCGGTACAGTATTGTCATGAACAGTGTTCTGAAGGGTCGGGGCGCGACGATCAATCCGGCAGGTCGGTTTGCCCGTACCACCCACGAATCGGTCGACGATGGCTGGTATCAGGAGGCCGTGCCCGATTCGATCGCGACCGAGGTGCGACCGGAGGCGGCGCGCAGCATCATCTCGCGCAACGACTCGCCTGACATTCCCTTCACACAGTCGATCAATCCGTACCGTGGCTGCGAGCACGGCTGCATCTATTGCTACGCGCGTCCGAGCCACGCTTATCTTGATCTGTCGCCTGGCATCGACTTCGAGACCCGCCTGCTCTACAAGGCTGACGCGGGCCGAGTGTTGCGCGCCGAGCTCGCGCGCCCGGGGTACCGATGCGAGAACATCATGCTGGGCGCCAATACCGATCCCTATCAGCCGGTCGAAAAACGCCTCCGTGTCACACGCGAGATCCTCGAAGTGATGCTCGAGACGCGTCATCCCGTGTCGATCATCACCAAGGGCACGCTCGTGCTGCGCGATCTGGATCTGTTCCGCGAGCTCAACGCGATGAATCTGGTGCGCGTTACCGTGAGCCTCACAACCCTTGACCCCGAACTCAAACGTACGCTCGAACCGCGCACGGCTTCCCCTCAGGCGCGACTGCGCGTGATTTCCGATCTGGCGCGCGCCGGCATTCCGGTCAGCGTTCTGGCGGCGCCGCTGATACCTGCCGTCAACGATGCCGAACTCGAGCAGCTCCTGACGGCCGCCTCTGCCGCCGGCGCGACGCGGGCCGGTTACGTATTGCTGCGTCTTCCGTACGAAGTAAAGGACCTGTTCCGTGCCTGGCTCGAACAGCATTTGCCGCTGCGTGCGGCGCACGTGATGTCGCTGGTGCAGCAGGCGCGGGGCGGGCGGGACAACGATCCGCGTTTCGGGAAGCGGATGCGCGGCACCGGCCCCTGGGCGGATATGTTGCGGGCACGCTTCGAACTGGCCAGCAAGCGCTTGGGGCTGAATGCCGATCGCGGGCCGCAGCTCGATACCGGAAAATTTTGCCCACCGCGCGAGAGCGGGCAACTCGAACTGGGCTGGTAACGGTCCGTCCGCATCTCGGGTTAAGCTCCGTGTCCATGCACACAGAGCCAGGGCGGGTGGCGCTGGTAGCGGGCGCCAGTGGCATGGTGGGAAGCGCATTGCTGCGCGCACTCGCCTCCGGCGGCGCGTATCAACGCATCATCGCCCTGTCGCGACGGCCGCTGTCCTTCGAGGCCCCACGGCTCGTCAATCGAATTATCCGCTTCGAGAACATCGAAAATGATCTGCGCGGTCTGGCGTGCAATGACGCCTATTGCTGCCTGGGCACGACGCTCCGCGAGGCGGGCTCGCAACAGGCGTTCCGCGCTGTCGACTACGACCTGGTGCTGAGGTACGCGCAGTTTGCGCAATCTTGCGGCGCAAAAACAATGGTTGCCGTCTCTTCGGCGGGAGCCGCGCCCGAGGCACGGAATTTCTATCTGCGCGTCAAGGGCGAAACCGAGTGGGCCCTCGCCGCGCTCCGGTTTCGTGCCCTGCACCTGATGCAGCCCTCACTCCTGTTGGGATCGAGAAGCCAGTGGCGGCTCACCGAGGCCATGGCTCGCGTACTGATGCCCGTGATCAACCCGCTGCTGATCGGTCGCTACCAGCTATGGCGAGCAATTCCGGCTCGCACGGTTGCAACGGCGATGGACGCGGCCGCCGCGCTGGATATCCAGGGCATACATCGCCACACATGGCCCGCTCTTCAGTCGCTGGCAAAAAGCGGTCGTCTGCCGGCCCGAGTGTGACGCGCTTCCCAGTCGACCCGACATAAGTACGGCAAGCGTGATCTGGCGCGCATTGGCCCGGATGCCCGCGCCGTTAAATTGGACCCTATATTGTCGGGGTCTCTATCACTCATGGCGTCGACCACCGCTTTATTTTCCTCGCCACAAGGCCGCCGATTGACCGGAGCAATGGCTGTGCTCGCCGCCGTCATCCTTCTGGTGGCGGTGGCGAGCACGGCGCGAGACCTTCGCATCACGGAGGAACGCCAGATGCTGGATGCTGTGGCCACGGAAAGCCGCAGCTACGCGCGCGAATTACGCACCCGACTCGCGGCCGGGGAGCTGGTGGTGCAGACTCTGGTCGCTAACGACGCGGGCGCCGGAGGCACGCTGTTGCGGGCTCGCGTCCTGCGTTCGGAAATCATTCACAGCGATAATGCTCGCCGCGCCGGGCAAGGATTCAGGGCCGGTTTCTCTTAGCAGCGCCGATCACCTCGCGCTCAGCGCCGGAGATACCCTGCTGCGGTCCGGGCCGGCCCGCCGAGGCGATGCGCCGCAATACCTGGTGCACGCCGTTCGTGCGGCAGGCGTTCCCGCCACGGCTTTCTTTGAGCTGGCACCCAACTGGCTCTGGCAGGGCCGAGAAGATCCGGACGCGGCCCCGTCCTCACTTGCCGTCTACGACGATGGTGGGGCATTGCTCAGTTCGAATGATCAGTTGCCGATGGACCTGTGGGGCCTGTTCGCTGGCCAGAGCGCGAGCGGAGCGAATGGGAGAGTAACGCTGCGCTCCTGGACGGTGCGTCAGCGTGAATGGCGCGGCGCGGCCACCGAGTTGTTTCCCGCGGATGCACATCTGGAGGCAAGTCGATGGACGGTGATTGCCAGCCGGCCGGCCGCTCCGTGGCTTGGAACGTGGAGGCAGGCCGCCGGATTGTTGCCGCTACCGCTGTTGTTTGGCGTGTTGGCAATCCTGGCCATGAGCGTCTTGCTGCGGCGGCGCTGGGAGCCCGTGTTGGAAAACCTGACGGAAGCGCTGCGCGAGCTGGCGGCGGGCCGTTACCAGCGCGTGGCGCTTGAGGGAGCGGGCGATGCGCCGCGCGCCGCAGCGCAGGAATTCAACCGCACTGTCGCCATACTCGAGGACAAAATGCGCGCGATGGCGAGTCTCAACGACATCGATCGCATGTTGCTTGAATCGGTGGACCTGGAGTCCTGCCTGGATGCACTGCTGGACCGCGTCGCCAACATCACCGGGTGCGATTCGGCGATGTTAGTGCTGCTGGACCGCGATGCGTCGGAATACGGGCGGGCGTACCTGGCGGCCGCAGGCGAGCACGCGCCAGTTACTCGCATCAATCTTGATTCGCTGCTGGTCTCGCAGCTGACGCAAGAACGCGGCGGGCTGACCGTGGCGCGATTTGAACCGGGACGACACAGCGTCCTTGAGCCCCTGCACGCGCACGGCGCGGAGTTCTTCTGGCTCTGGCCGGTGCTGTCCCAGGAAAACCTGGCCGCAGTGCTGGCGGTCGGTTACCGAGGGGTGCCGCAGGTGGCTGCCGAAGTGGCCGGTTTCGGCACGGAATGCGCGGCGCGCATCGGTGTCGCGCTGTCCAACAGCGCCCGCGGTGAGCAGCTCTATCGCCAGGCGCACTATGACGCGCTCACCGGGCTCCCAAACCGGCTGCTGTTCCGCGACCGACTTTCCCAGGAACTCGCCAGCGCCGCCGACGGTCGGCAGCGCGGAGCGCTCCTGTACGTTGACCTCGATCACTTCAAGAAAATCAACGACACGGTCGGCCACGGTGCCGGCGACCAGCTGCTGCAGATCGTGGGCCAGCGATTGCGTGCCTGCATTAAAGATGTCGACACCGTGGCGCGCCTCGGAGGAGATGAGTTCACGATCATCCTGCGCAGCGTCGGCACCGCTGAGAGCGCGCAGCGCGTGGCCGGGCGCGTCATTGAGGCTCTCCAGGAGGCGGTCAATATCGGTGGTCGCGACCACTTCGTCCGCGCCAGCATCGGCATCACGCTGTTTCCGGACGACGCTACGGTTCTTGACGAACTGATGCGCAACGCCGATCTGGCCATGTATCGGGCCAAGGCCGACGGGCGCGCGCGGGCCGTGTTCTATGACCGAGCGATGCAGCGCATGCCGGCGCTGGCGGCCGAGAGCGGGCTGCACAATGCCTTGCAGCGCCGCGAGTTCTCCCTGTACTACCAGCCCCAGTACGCGCTGGCCAACGGACGACTGTCTGGGCTGGAGGCGCTGTTGCGCTGGCAGCCGCCGCGAGAAGCGATGCGCTATCCGGGCGCCTTCGTGCCTGCTGCCGAACAAAGCGGACTGATCGTCGATATCGGTGCCTGGGTGCTGGAGGCGGGTTGCGCGCAGATGGCCGAATGGTGCGCCGCCGGTGTAGCGCCACCACGGCTGGCGCTCAATGTGTCGGTATTCCAGCTGCGCCAGTCCGATTTTCCCAAGCTCGTCCGCCAGACGCTCGAGCGCGCCGGCGTTGCCCCCGGGCGGCTGGAATTCGAAGTCACCGAATCGGTGTTTGCCGACGAAGAGGCGCTGGCGACGCTCCATAAGTTGGCGGCTTTGGGCGTGCATCTGTCCCTTGATGATTTTGGCACCGGCTACTCTTCGCTCGGTTACCTCCGGGCTCACCCGGTGCAGTCCATCAAGATCGATCGCTCATTCATCGAGGAAGTGGCCACCAATCTCACCGCAGCGACGCTCGCGGAAACCATGATCACGATGGCCCACGCGCTGGGCAAGAAGGTCGTGGCCGAGGGCGTGGAGACCTTGAAACAGCTGGAATTTCTGCGTACCCGCCAGTGCGACTACGCGCAGGGGTTCTATCTTGCCCGCCCCGCGGCGGCAGCAGATATTACCGCGCTCCTCGAGCGCCTCAACGAAGATACAAGCCCTCAGTTGCGCGCCACCGCCTGATCCGCGGGCCATTTGACAGAAGTGTGACCGGATTCGCTAAGTTGCGACAGTTGTGAACTGTCTCTCCATCTCCACTCTTGACCCCCAACGTCACCGTGCCAAACTGCGTCACGTTCTAGTGATTGGCATACCTGTTGAGAGACAGGGACGCAAAGCCTCCGGTCCCTCCGCAAATGCGGGGGATAGCGGGGTTGCCACCGAAGTGTAGAGACCGCTCTTGTAGATACGCGGCTTTTCTCTAATCTGAGGCGCATCCCCCGATGATCGGTCGCTGGTGTAGTTTTCTTCACAGCGCAGCGGGGATGATTAAATGCAGCAGGCCATCAGTTCGACTAACCATCGTGGCACAACTGTTGGCACCAGCCTATCGCCGAAGCCCGTCGCTCCTCCTCGCTTCGTCATCAATCTTTGCGCCTCAACGACGCCGGTCGGATTAGTCCACCCGACTCACGCGGGCCTGAAGCGCTTTACGTTTTTTGTCTCGCGCCGACTTGAAGAAGGCCGTGAGCGTTTTCGTCTGCACATGGGCTACTTCGACACCCAGGAAGAGGCGGAGAAAATCCTCGACCTGGTGCGCGATGTGTATCCGGCGGCCTGGGCCGGCGCGGCGCCCGGCATTAAATTGCGCGCGCGTGCGGCACTTCCCGGAACCGGCGACGAGTCGACGAGTCCGTCGCCGCACCTGTCCCGGCGGCGGTCTCGGCTCGCTGCAGTCGCCGAACCGGCAATTGCTCAATCGGCACCCGAACACACGCAGACCGTCGCGGCCTTGGCCGCCAAGCCTGCCGCAGCGCCGCCGGAAAGCAATGCGGCCCCACTCAAGCTCGAACTTGCCCCGGACCTCCCGCGCGCGAAGCCGACCGTTCCGAAGCCACCGGCCAACACAGCTCATGATGTGACCAGTTCGTTAAGCGACGTGCGAGCGACCATTGCTTCGTTGAGCGATACCGCCGAAACGAAAATCCCGACCGAGCCGCCGGCCCTGGAAGGCGCGGCGATATTGCGCCTGCTCACCTCCGCGCGCCCCGCGCCGGCCGCGCGACTGGCGCCGATGCAGCCCGCGTCCAAGCCCAAGGCGCCAGGCGACTCCGGCGGCGAAGGCGCCATCGCCCGGGGTGGCGCAAGCCACGGCAGGACAAGCCTCGGCTCAGCCGGAGCAGGCCGTGTTTGCCGTGCAGCTTCTCTGGTCAGTGCAGCCCATCGACATGAGCAAGGTGCCCCAGCTCGCGATCTTCAGCGCCTATACGCTCTATGGAGCCGAAGGCAATCGCGGCGGGCGTCGCTGGTACGGGTTGCGGCTTGGGTTCTTTACCGACGCGGTCTCGGCCAAGCAGGTGGCGCAGTACGTGCGTTCGGAATTCACCTCCGTGTCCGTAGTCCCGGTGACCGAGCGTGAACGGACCCGCGCGGGAGCCGCCAATGCGCTGCCGTTGCCGGCACTTGCCGAGCCCAAGAGCAGCGGGCCGGAATTGAATTTCATTGACGAGGTCGCGACTGACACGGCCACCAGCGGCAGCCGGCCCGCCTTGGAGGCTGGCGCGGGCCCCGCGCCGGGCACACCGCCCACACTGCGTCCCGCGGTTGTCGCGGCTCTGGGAATGGGCGCACGCGCGACGCCCGGGAAAGCGCGCCAAATTGCGCAATCCCGCAGGCGCCAAGCCGGCCGCCAAGCGGTCGGGACCGAGCCGCCCACTCTCGCTCGAGGAAACCCTGGAAATACTTGGAGCCGGCGACCTTCAGATCGAAAGCGCGCGTCGCCGCGAACTGCTCAGCGAGTCTGCCGTACGCGATAGGAAAGGGCCCGCTGCGAGCGTGTCGCGATTTGGGCGTTTGATCAACCGGCTCGCCGAGCGACTCGGCAATTCCTGAGCCCGTTACGCGCCTCAGCGCTTGCCGAAGAGGCGCTCGAGCTGCGCGCGCGCGCTGTCAACCTCGGCCGTGTTCGGTGCGACCCAGGCTTTGGGGCGCGGGCGGTAGAAGTCGCAGAAATTCGCGTGCTGCTTGTCGCTCACTTCCTCCGCGGTCGGTTCGCGGCAGTGCTTGGCGACGCGTTCATCGTATTCGACGCACATCCTGCAAACGTGCAGCTCGGCCCGACATTGCTTGCATTCATCGCGGCGTGACAGCGGCAGGGTAAGGGCAGACAGGTCCGCACCGCACTTCCAGCACACCAGTCCGTGGTCCATCGAGATTCCCCAGCTCTAATCGGCGCGAGCACGCAGGAATGGCGCCAATGCGGCGCCAGTATGCGAGCGGGCCCGCCGCGCGGCAATCTGCGCGGGACTCCCCTGGGCGACGATTCGTCCGCCACCGACTCCGGCCTCCGGACCCATGTCGATGATCCAGTCGGCTTCCGCGCACAAATCGAGGTTGTGTTCCACCATCACTACTGAATTGCCCGCGTCCACCAGCCGGTGCAGCACGCTGCTCAATCTTGCGACATCTGCCATGTGCAGTCCCACGGTCGGCTCATCAAGGACGTAAAGCGTGTGGGGAATGGTTCGCCGTCCCGGCTTGACTGCGGCCAGTCGGGCCAGTTCGGTGACCAGCTTGATGCGCTGAGCCTCGCCCCCCGACAGGGTCGGACTGGGTTGGCCCAGCGTCAGATAGCCCAACCCCACATCGCGCAGGAGCGTCAGGGGCCGGCGCACCCGCGCGTGGGCCTGAAAGAATTCGACGGCATCATCGACATTCATCGCCAGAACATCGGCGACCGAGCGACCGCGCCAGTGAACTTCCAGGGTTTGCGCATCGAACCGTCGTCCGCCGCATTGCTCACAGAGCACCTTAACATCCGGCAGAAAACTCATCTCTATGGTGCGCTGCCCCTGCCCGTCACACTCGCTGCAGCGACCTCCCGGTGTGTTGAAGGAAAAGCGGCTGGGGTCATAGCCGCGGATGCGTGCCTCCTCGCTGCCCGCGTAGATGCGACGGATGTCATCCCAGAACCCGACGTAGGTCGCGGGGCAGGATCGCGGGGTGCGCCCGATCGGTGTCTGGTCAACTTCCAGCACACGCGTGAGCTGCTCGGCGCCAAGGAGCCGTCCGGGCGAGCGCACCGCAGATTCGGTGCCCGGATTCAGCGCCGCGCGGAGCCGTGCGTACAGAACATCGCGCGCCAACGTGGATTTTCCGGATCCCGACACGCCGGTGATCACCACCAGTCGTCCCAGCGGGATGCGCACCTGAAGCGAGCGCAAGTTGTGTAGCGTGATGCCTTGGAGCTGCAGCGCGGGCGTAGTCCTGGTCACAGGTCGGCGGGGGTTGCGCGAATGGCGCAGAGGGGCGGCGAGCATCCGGCCGGTGACCGAGAGCGGGTTGTGCAGCAGTTGCTCGGCCGTGCCGGCGGCGATGAGCTGCCCGCCGCGAACGCCCGCGCCTGGCCCCAGGTCGATGATGTGATCCGCGTGGCGAATCGTGTCTTCGTCGTGCTCGACAATAATAAGAGTGTTGCGGGCTCCGGCGAGCGCGTCCAGCGCCCGCAGCAGCACCGCGTTGTCGCGCGGATGCAGCCCGATGGTCGGCTCATCGAGTATGTAGCAGACACCCTGCAGGTTCGAGCCGAGCTGCGCGGCCAACCGGATGCGCTGGGCCTCGCCGCCCGAAAGCGTAGGCGCCGCGCGATCGAGCGATAGGTAACCCAGGCCTACGCGCGAGAGAAACTGCAGGCGGCTGCGGATCTCGGCCATAGCATCCGAAGCGATCGCGCGCCCGCGCGCGTCCAGGCGCAGCCGAGTGAAGAACTTGCCGAGCGCATCGACGCTGAGGCCGGTGAGCTCGCTGATCGAGTTCCCGTCCAGACGCAGGTGAAGCGCGACGGTATTGAGGCGCGCGCCCGAGCACGCCGGGCAGGGACTCGCACTCGAGGCGTCGGTCGCCAGCCATTGCGACTCCTCTCCGGTTTGTTCACCGTCGTAGTCCCCCTCCGTCGTTCCCGTCCCGTGGCACTGCGCACACCAGCCTTGCGGTGAATTGAATGACAGCAGCCGGGGATCGGGTTCCGCAAAACCGCGACCGCAGCCGGGGCAGGCGCGGCGACTGGAATGGATCGCGACGCGCCCCCGCTCATCGAGCACGTGCGCGACCCCGTTGCCGGCCTCAAGAGTCGTGGCCAGCGCGGCGCGCAGCTCGCTTGCCGTGCCGCGCCCGAGCTTAAGGGTGGCGACCGGCATTTCGATGTTGTGCTCGACGAAGCGCTTGAGCCGCGGAAAGGGCTCGGTCGGCACAAACTTGCCATCGACTCGCAGTTGCCGCACGCCGCGCGCCGCGGCCCAGCGAGCGAGATCGGTGTAGATGCCCTTGCGCTGGGCGATCAGAGGCGCAAGCAGCTGGATTCGGCGTCCACGCTGGCGCCGTTCGAGCTGCGAGGCAATGTGCTCGAGGCTTTGCGGTGCGATGGCGATATCGCAGTCCGGGCAGTATTGAGTTGCCAGCTTTACGTACACCAGCCGCAGAAAGTGGTAGATCTCGGTGAGCGTGGCCACGGTGCTCTTCAGTCCCCCACGACTGGCGCGCTGCTCGATAGCCACAGTGGGCGGGAGGCCCGTGATCGAATCGACCTCGGGACGCGCGGCCGGTTGCACGAACTGTCGCGCGAAGGCGTTCAGAGACTCCAGATAACGACGCTGTCCCTCATGAAACAGGATGTCGAAGGCCAGTGTGGATTTTCCGGAACCCGAAACGCCGGTAATGACCGTAAATTTCTCCCGCGGCACATCCACGCTCAGATCGCGCAGGTTGTGCTCGCGCGCGCCACGCACGCTGATGACGCGGGGCACCTCGTGCCGCGGCACCTGCAGTTTTCCGCTCGCGCTCCGGGGCTGGCGCGGCGAGCGCATTGTGGCGCTGCGCGCGCAGGGCAGTGCCGGTGTGTGAATCGGCCATGGCCTCGATCAACTCCGGCGGACCGCACCCGACGATTTGTCCACCCTGCGCGCCCCCCTCAGGTCCAAGGTCGATGATCCAGTCCGCCGCGCCGATCACTTCAAGGTTGTGCTCGATCACCAACAGCGAATGACCGGCCTCAAGCAGCAGGCCAAAGGCGCGCAGCAGCCGGGCGACGTCCTCGAAGTGAAGGCCGGTGGTGGGCTCATCGAACAGCAGGAGCTTTCCGGTGCCTGTGAGCGGCGCGTCGAGGCGTTTTTTTGCGGCGCTCGGGCGCGGCCGTGGCGCCGTGGCGGCAATCGCGAGGTATCCGGCAAGTTTCAGTCGCTGCGCTTCGCCGCCCGAGAGAGTTGGGACCGGCTGACCGAGGCGAAGGTAGTCAAGACCGACATCTGCCAGCGGCTGCAGTCGGGTGAGTACGCGCGGGGAGCGCGCGAAGAATTTCAGCGCCTCGGTTACGGTTAAATTAAGCACCTCGGCGATATCGACGCGCCGGCCTTCCGCGCCCTCGAGGCGAACCTTTAGTGTTTCGGCGCGGTAACGGCTCCCACT
Organism: uncultured Gammaproteobacteria bacterium; assembly: GCA_963795685.1. Taxonomy (GTDB): domain Bacteria; phylum Pseudomonadota; class Gammaproteobacteria; order Steroidobacterales; family Steroidobacteraceae; genus FEN-1191. Next base: position 47,091 of record CAWCJE010000005.1, on the reverse strand, counting down.
GCATTCGCCGCAGCGCAGGTACACATCGGCCAGGAATTGCATCTCGATGTGCTCGAATCCGTTGCCGCTGCACACCGGGCAGCGCCCGGTGCCGCTGTTGAAGCTGAATGTACCCGCCGTGTAGTGGCGCAGTTTTGCATCCGGGGTGGCGGCAAACAGGGCACGAATCTCATCAAACGCGCCGACGTAACTCACCGGGTTCGAGCGTGTTGTGCGGCCGATGGGCTTTTGATCGATGAGCACGGCAGCCTCGATCAGATCGGCGCCCCGCAATTCCTGATGCTCGAGCGCAGATTCGCCCGCCTTGCCCTTGGCGTGCTGCAGCGCCGGATAGAGCACCTGCTCGACCAGCGTGGACTTTCCCGAGCCCGATACTCCTGTCAGGCACACCAGCCGGTGCAGCGGAATGCGCACGTTGATGTTTTTCAAGTTGTGCGCGCTTACGCCGACCAGCTCCAGCGCGGCCTCGGGATCGTACCGCCCGGCTGCCGCCTCGCTCACCCGGTCCGATGCTCGCTTGCTCGGAAGGTGCCGGCGTCCCGCCAGCCAGGCACCCGTAAGGGAGGCGGGATCGCTGGCCACCTGTGCGGGAGTGCCGTAGCTGACAATCTCACCGCCGTGCTCGCCCGCGCCTGGTCCCAGGTCGAGCAAGCGGTCGGCGGCGCGCATGATTTGTGGGTCGTGTTCGACGACCAGGAGCGAATTGCCCGCATCCCGGATCCGTTCCATCACCGCAACCACACGGCCCATGTCGCGCGCGTGCAGGCCAATCGATGGCTCATCGAGAACGAAGAGTGTATTGACCAGTGAAGTGCCGAGCGCGGTGGTTAGGTTGATGCGCTGTACTTCGCCCCCCGAGAGCGTGCGCGACTGACGATCGAGAGTCAGGTAGCCCAATCCGACATCGCAAAGAAATCGAAGCCGCCCGCGAAGTTCCCCGAGCACCAGTTCGGCGGCCTCATCCAGCGGTGCTGAAAGCTGGAGCGATTGCAGGAACTCTCGGCATTCCGTGATCGGCAGGCACACCAGATCATGGATCGTGGCGGTTCGGCCGTTCGCGTCCGGGCCGACTCGCCAGAGCAGCGCGTCGGGCTTGAGGCGCGCGCCGTGGCAGGCGGGGCACAGCGTGTAGCTGCGGTATTTCGACAGCAGCACACGAATGTGCATTTTGTAAGCCTTGGTCTCCAGCCAGGCGAAGAAGCGCCGCAATCCGTACCAGTTCTTTTTCACCCAGGGACCTTCCCCGGCCATGACCCACTCGCGGTGGGCCTCGCTCAGCTCGCGCCAGGGCACATCGAGCGGTACGGCGCGCCGCTTGGCGTGGCGCACCAGGTCGTCCTGGCACTCCTTAAAGGAGGGCGTTTGCCACGGACGGATCGCGCCTTCGCCCAGGCTTTTGCCCGGATCCGGAATGACCAGCGCATAGTCGATGCCGATGACGCGGCCAAAGCCGCGGCACACTTCACAAGCGCCGATGGGCGAGTTGAAGGAAAACAGCGAAGGAAGCGCATCCTGGTAGTGCAGATCACATTCGGCGCAATGCAGATCACTCGAATAGCGCCAGCTGCCGCAATCGCGCTCGGAATCATCGAGCGCATGCACCACGATTCGCCCATGCCCGGCGCGCAGTGCGGTTTCCAGCGCTTCGCTAAGGCGCGCGGCATTCTCCTCGCCGATTCGCAACCGATCCTGGATGACTTCCAGTTCACCGGCGGTTTCACTATGCAGTCGCGCGTAACCCTGACGCTCGAGTTCGGCGCGAATCTCGCTGACCGCCATGCGCGCGGGCACCTTGACTGGGAAGCACACCAGCAATCGGACTGGCGCCGGCCGCCTTCGCCCGGGCCTTACAGGTCCGCGGCGATGCTGGGCGCGCTGTCGCGGCGCACCGGCCGGTGGCAGCGCCGGCAATACAGGGTGGCGGTGCGCGCGAACAGGAGCTTTAAGTGATCGTTGATCTCGGTCATGGTGCCGACCGTCGAGCGCGAAGTGCGCACCGGGTTGACCTGGTCGATGGCGATGGCCGGTGGAATCCCCTCGATGCTCGTGACATGCGGCTTGTCGCAGCGATCGAGGAACTGCCTGGCGTAGGGTGAGAAGGTCTCAACGTAACGCCGCTGCCCTTCCGCGTACAGCGTGTCGAAAACCAGTGAGGATTTGCCCGAACCGGAAACGCCCGTGACCACGATCAATTCGCCGTGGGGCAGATCGATGTCAAGATTCTTGAGATTGTTCTGGCAGGCGCCACGGACAACGATGGCCTCTGCGGCGCGCGAATTCATCGGTTCATTTTACCGTCAGTTGTAGAATGGCGCCCGCTTGTAGGATTCCACCGATGGCCAACACAGCCGCAGCTGCTCGATCCATCGCTTTGATCACCGCGCGCGCCGCGCGTGCGCATGATGCGGACCTGCCGTTGCTCGAAGCGGCTCTTGGCGCGCGCGGATTGCGCGCGGAAATCGTCGATTGGGACGATGCGAGCGTGGACTGGTCGCAATTCGCGCTGGTATTGCTCCGCTCCACCTGGGATTACTCGGCGCGATTGGGCGAATTCCTCAGCTGGCTTGCGCGCACCGCAACGCTCACGAGAATCTTCAATCCACCCGATGTGATTCGCTGGAGTCTGGACAAACACTATCTGGCCGAATTGCATCGATCCGGTGTGCGCATCGTGCCGACAGCCTATGCCGAGCCCGGGGAGGACGCCCGCCAAAGTGCTGGCAGGGCTTCCTGAAGGAGCACGCGGCAACGGAGCTGGTCTTAAAGCCCGCCGTGGGCTCGGGCGCACGCGATGCCCAGCGACATGCACGTTCGGCGACTGTGGAAATGAGCGCACACATGGCGCGGCTTATCGCCGAGGGGCGCAGTGTGATGATTCAACCCTACCTGGAGCGCGTCGATGAGCAGGGCGAAACCGCACTGGTCTATATCAACGGCGAGTTCAGCCATGCAATTGGCAAGGGCGCCGTGCTAAGCCGCGGGCACGCTCCGACGCTGGCGCTCTTCGCGCCCGAGGAGATCATCGCGCGCACGGCCGGGCCCGAGGAGCTCGAACTCGGCGCTCGGGTACTCGGGCAACTTCCTTTCGGGACCTTCTGTACGCGCGCATCGATCTGCTGCGCGATGCCAGCGGGTTACCGTGCGTATTGGAACTCGAACTCGCCGAACCATCGCTCTACCTGAGTTACTCGCCACACGCGCCCGCACGCCTCGCCGAAGCGGTGAGCGCGCGTCTGTAAGGTGCGGAAGCGCGCTCGCCGTAGCTTATTCGGACCGCAACTGATATTGCTCAAAGCGCCCGTCGGGCAGTTCGCGCGCCACCAGGATCAGCGTACGGCCGGAAAATTTAGATTTCGAAGCGGCGCATTCGCATGCCGCCCCGATCGTGCTCCAGGGTCTGCACGAAGCTCTTTGGCGTGCCGAGCGGCGCAAGGCTCGCCTTGGCATCGAGCAGGGCCTGAGCATTGAAGTAGGCATTGCCATTGTCCGTCAGCAGGGTGCGATCGATTGTGCCGTGCTGCAAGTCGCCAAATACCGTACGTGCGCGCTCCAGTTGACGGGCACTGTCCGGAGAGTGCGCCAGGAACAGCAGATCCCGTATGCGTTCGCTTATTTGTTGCGCCGCCGAGCTGGCGTCCTGGTTTGTCAGGACGATGATTGCCGCCTTCTGGTCCGGATAGAGCGTGTTCTGCGAGACAAAGCCGGAAACCTCACCGCCGTGCTCGAGCACTCGCCGGCCCGAGGCCATGTAGACATCCAGGCCCAAGCCCATAGTCCGCGCTGGCGCCGTTGGCCAGGACTCGCGTGGTGGACATGGCCAGAAGGGAGGCCGGCGAAAGCAGCTTGCCATCGAGCAACGCAAGATCCCATCGGGCCAGATCCCCGGCCGTCATCGCAAGACCCCCCGCCGCAAATAGCCAGCCCTGCTCCCTCCTTAGGCGCCGGGCGCGGAGGTCCCAGCGCGTAGCGCAAATAACCGTGGGCATCGGTGGGCTCAAGCCGCCCGAGATTGACATCCAGGACAGTGTGCATTTCCAGCGGCTCGAAGATGCGCTTTCGCATCACTTCCATCACGGACTGCCCGCTGACCTTTTCGACAATGGCACCCGCGATGACATAGCCCGGTATTGCTGTACTGGTACTGGGTGCCGGGCGCGAAATCCAGCGGTAGCGTGGCCCAGTCGGCGATCAGCTTGTCGGTGGCAATGGGCTGCAACATCGTGGCAGGTACGTAATCCTGTGGCCAGAAGTCGCGATATCCGGAAGTATGATTGAGCAGATCGCGGATGCGCACCTGGCCCGCATCGGTAAGGGCCGGAAAATATTTCGCTACCGGATCATCGAGCGTCAGCTTTCCCTGCTCGGCGAGCAACATGATCGTTGCGGCCAGAAATTCCTTCGAGACCGAGCCGATCGCATAGCGCATCGCCGGAGTCGCCAGTACATCGAGGTTCAATTTGCGCGTGACCGTAAGCACGCACCAGCACCAGTCGATCGTCTCTCACCACCGCGACCGATGCGCTCGGCACGCCGGTGGTGCGCAAAATCTCGGCCGCGGCCGCATCGACCCCAGCCTCGAACGAGGAGGGTGCCGCCTGCGCGCAGAGCGTAAATCCCATCGCAAGACACAAGGCTGAACATTCGTCGGGCGATCATGGGTTGCTCCCAGGCGGTGGTGGCTGACGTTCCACGCGCGGCAGTCCGGAGGCAATGGCGCCCCAGCTTGGTGCCTGCGAGGTCCAAATTGTCATGGCTGGTTGAGCGAATTCAGGATCATCGAGCGTCCCGGCGCGGACGAAGATCAGATGCGGGCGCGCCTCCGCGGTACTGAACATCGGAGTGCCGCATCGGGGCAGAAGGCCCGATGCATGACGTTGCCACTGTCGGCGATATTGGAGTAATCGCTGGTGACGCCTTGGATGCTGAAATTCTCGGTGTTGAAGCAGACATTGACCGTGCCGCTCCCGGCGCCCAGGTACTGGCACAGCCGGCACCAGCACACGCGCGTGATGACGGGCGGATCCGGGGTCTCGAAACGCACCGCACCGCACAGGCATCCCCCGGTTATTTTCATCTCTCGCCTCCTGCCAACTTGCCGGCGCGCCTATAATCTCTGCATGCTGCCGGCACCGCAACTTCAATCCTGGCTTCCCCCTCCCGGAGTCGAGCGCCGCTCGGCTGCGCCTTTTTTGCCCATGTCACGCGCGGAAATGGAGCTGCTCGGCTGGGAAGAGTGCGATGTCATCATCGTAACCGGGGACGCCTACGTCGATCATCCGAGTTTCGGCATGGCCCTGATCGGACGGGTTCTCGAGGCGCAGGGATTGCGCGTGGGAATCATCGCCCAGCCCGACTGGCACAGCGCCGAGCCGTTTCGCGCGCTGGGGCGACCGCGCCTGTTCTTCGGTGTCACTGCCGGCAACATGGATTCGATGGTCAATCGCTACACCGCTGACCGGCGGGTGCGGAGCGATGATGCGTACACCCCGGATGGCACAGGTGGACGCCGGCCCGATCGCTCCGTGATTGTCTATGCGCAAAGAGTGCGTGAAGCCTACAAGGACGTGCCGGTCAGTCATCGGCAGTATTGAGGCGTCGCTTCGGCGCATCGCACACTTTGATTACTGGTCGGAGAAGGTGCGCCGCTCCATCCTGCTCGATGCCAAGGCGGATCTGCTGGTATTTGGAAATGCCGAGCGTCAGATCATGGAGATTGCACGGCGCATGGATGCGGGCGAGGGCATCGAGTCGCTCACCGATATCCGTGGCACGGCGTTCGTGCGCCGAGCGCCTCCCGCGGGATGGATTGAAATCGACTCGACGCACCTCGATGCCCCCGGCCGAATCGACCCGCCCGTTGACCCTTATGCCCTGACACCGGCGGGCAATGCCGCGACAAAGAGCCAGACCTCGAGTCCCGAGCCCGGGGTCAATGTGGTGCGCTTCGTGCGACGGGTCCCGAATGTCGATCGTGAGCACAGTGTCATCCGGCTGCCTTCCTATGAGCAGGTGAGCGGCGATCCGGTGCTGTACGCGCATGCCTCGCGCATCCTGCACCTGGAATCAAACCCGGGTAACGCGCGGGCGCTGGTGCAGCGGCACGGCAATCAGGATGTGTGGCTCAATCCGCCGCCGATCCCGCTGGCCACGGCTGAGATGGACTGGATCTACGAGTTGCCCTACCAGCGGCGGCCCCATCCTTCCTATGGCGCGGCGAATATCCCGGCCTACAAGATGATTCGCTTTTCGGTGTCCATACAGCGCGGGTGCTTTGGCGGTTGCACGTTCTGCTCGATCACCGAGCACGAGGGGCGGATCATCCAGAATCGCTCGGAAGATTCGGTGATCCGAGAGATCGAGCAGATCCGCGATGAGGTCCCGGGATTTACCGGCGTGATCTCGGATCTGGGCGGACCGACCGCGAATATGTATCGGATCGCATGCAAGAGCGCCGAGATCGAAAGCGCCTGCCGGCGCCCTTCGTGCGTATTCCCAGGAATTTGCCCGAATCTCAATACCGATCACAGCGCGCTGCTCGGTCTGTATCGCCGGGCGCGCGAGTTGCCGGGCATCAAGAAGGTGCTGATCGCCTCGGGCGTCCGCTACGATCTCGCCATCGAATCGCCCGAATACGTGCGCGAACTCGCGCAGCATCACGTTGGCGGCTATCTCAAGATTGCCCCCGAGCATGTGCGCGAGGGGCCCCTGAGCATGATGATGAAGCCGGGCGTGGGCACCTATTACCGCTTCAAGCAGCTGTTCGATCAATATTCGAAGGCCGCCGGCAAAGAGCAGTACCTGATTCCTTACTTTATTGCGGCGCACCCCGGCACCACGGACGAGGACATGCTCGAGCTTGCCCTCTGGCTCAAGAGCAACGGATTTCGTGCCGATCAGGTCCAGGCATTTCTGCCATCACCGATGGCGAGCGCCACGGCGATGTACCACACCGGCAAAAACCCGTTGCGCCGGGTAACGCGCAGCAGCCCCGGGGTAACTGTGCCCAAGGGTCTGCGCGTGCGGCGCCTCCATAAGGCGTTTCTCCGCTATCACGATGCCAACAACTGGCCGCTGCTGCGCGAGGCGCTGCGCCGAATGGGCCGTGCCGATTTGATTGGCCCGGGCCGCCACCAGCTGATTCCTTCCTGGCAGCCGGCGGGAACCGGACTTGCGAAGGAAGGTCAGCGCGCCGCGCCGTCGCGAGGTAAGCCCATGCGAACCCAGCATACGGGCCTGCCAACCACGCCCACGCCCGCGAGCGCCCCGCAAGGGCCGGAAGTGACCGGAACGAATCGCTCGCACAATTCCTCCAGGCGGGCGCTGTCTTGCGGAGCGCTGTTGATGGCATTGGCAACCGCTGGTTGGAGCGATCGGCACGCACCGGCTCAGACAAACACTTTCGCCCGATCTTTATAGTGTGCTGCAGACCGCCGTGCTCTATCAATTTCTCCACGCGCTGGGGCTGCTGTGCGTAGGCATTCTTCTGCAACGTCGGGACGATCGCCTGCTGGGCGTGGCCAGTAATCTCCTGCTGGCCGGCGTGATCCTTTTCTCGGGAAGTCTGTACGGGCTTTTGGGTGGAGCACCGCACGCCCTAGGCATTCTGACCCCGATTGGCGGGCTGTGCCTGATAGTCGGCTGGTGCATGGCGGCGTTCGCGCTGTTTCGCGCGCGCGGCCTATCCACTCCGTGAACGCGGGCGCTGAGCCGCCCGATCGCGCGATCTCGCGCGCCTTGCGTGCGAGCTTCGCCACTCATCGCGACGCGGTGCTTGCGCGCACCCCCGGGCGCGGGCAAGAGCACGCTGGTGCCCCTGGCGTTGCTCGATGAGCCGTGGCTCGGCGATCGCAAGATCCTGTTGCTTGAGCCGCGCCGGGTAGCGGCGCGGGCGATAGCCCGACGCATGGCGTGGCTGCGCAGTGAGCCGGTCGGCGAGACGGTCGGTTATCGCATGCGTCTTGATACCTGCGTATCGCGTGCCACGCGCATCGAGGTCATCACCGAAGGGGTCCTGAGCCGAATGCTGCATTCCGACCCGGAACTGGCCGGCGTGGGCTGCGTGATCTTCGATGAATTTCATGAACGCAGCCTTCAGGCCGATCTGGCGCTCGCCTTGTGCCTCGATGCGCGCGCCGCACTGGAGGCCAGACTTTCGTATTCTGGCGATGTCCGCGACGCTTGATGGCGCGCGCGTGGCTTCGCTGCTCGGCGATGCACCGGTGGTGGATGTGCCCGGAAGACAGTTTGAAGTCGTGATCCGCTACGTCGGACGCGGCGGGCCATTGCTTCCTGGAGGTGCAGATTCTGTCGAACGCCTCCTCGCACGCACCGTGCGTCAGGCGTTGGAGGAAAACTCAGGGGATCTTCTGGTTTTTCTGCCCTGGCGCAGGGGAAATCAGGCGACTGCAGTCGCAACTGGCCGATCTGGCCGGACCGAAACTGCAGATCGTGCCGCTCTATACGGCGAGTTGAGCGCAGAACTGCAGGATATGGCCCTGACCGAAACACCGCCCGGCCTGCGCCGCGTCGTGCTCGCCACCAATATCGCCGAAACGAGCGTGACAATTCCGGGAGTCACCGTCGTGATCGACTCGGGCCTGGCGCGGCGTTCACTCTTCGATCCGGCAAGCGGCATGAGTCGGCTGGAAGTCACCCGCATATCGCGCGCGGCCGCCGACCAGCGTGCAGGCCGCGCCGGTCGCACCGCGCCGGGAGTTGCCTATCGGCTCTGGAGCGAAGGATCACAGACGAGTCTGGCGGCCTTTTCGCCGGCGGAAATTACCGAAACCGATCTCGCCCCGTTGGCGCTCGATCTGGCGCAGTGGGGCAGCGCGGATGCCACGAATCTCAAATGGCTCGATCCGCCACCGGCGCCCATGCTCGGACAGGCTCGCGAACTGCTGCAGCGGCTGGAGGCACTGGATGCGGCAGGGGCGATTACCCCCTTGGGCCGCGAGATGGCGGCTTTCCCTTTGCACCCCCGCCTCGCCCACATGCTGCTCGCCGCGCGCCCGCTGGGTGCGGTGCCGCTGGCGGCGGAATTGGCGGCGTTGCTTTCCGAACGCGACCTGATGCGACATACCGGCTCGCCCCGCGATCCGGACCTGCGCACGCGGCTCGAGATATTGCGCCGCGAAGCGGGGGCCCAATCCGCAGACCGAGGCGCGAGGCAACGCGTCCAGCGCAATGCGGCTCAATTTCAACGACTGGCCTCCGCGCGCTCAGGCACAGGTCCGCTCGCCACAGAAGCGAATACGGTATCGGCCGGACATGCTGATGGCTCTGGCCTTTCCTGATCGCATTGCCAAGCGGCGCCCGGGCGGGAGCGGTCGATACCTCTTGGCCAACGGCCGCGGGGCGGCTTTTCAAGGCGTTACCGGATTGGGCACTGAAGAATATCTTGTGGCCGTCGAACTCGACGATCGGGAGCGCGAGGCGCGCATCGATCTTGCCGTGCCACTGACGCTCGAGGAGCTTGAAAAACTATTTGGTGCGCAAATCAGCACCAGTGAGCAGGTGCAGTGGGATGAACGCACGGGCGCCGTGCTGGCACAACGCACCCGCGGCTACGGCGCCCTCATCATCGAGGCGCGCATTCTGCAGGCGGTGGCGCCGGAGCTCGCCTCCGAGGCCATGTTGACGGGAGTGAGGCAGCTTGGGATTGCCTCGCTCCCGTGGGACGAGGAGCTTCGGAATTTGCAGGCGCGACTTGAATTCGTGCGCCGCCTGGAGCGCGCTCGCCGGCGGTGCCCTGGCCCGCCTTTGACGATGCCAGTTTGCAGGGATCCCTGGATCAATGGTTGCCCACATTGGATCCAGGGCATGACGCGCCGCGAACACCTGCGGCGTGTACCGCTACGCGAGGCCCTTGTTGGCGCGGCTTAGCGGACGCGCAGCGAGCATTGCTCGATGAGTTGGCGCCACGCGAGCTCGCCGTGCCTTCAGGTTCGCGAATCCGCGTGGACTATACGGAAGAGGGCGGCCCATCAATTGCGGTGCGACTGCAGGAGGTGTTCGGGCTCGCCTCAACGCCGCGCATCGGGGGTGGTGCGGTGCCGGTCACGTTCAAGTTGCTCTCACCGGCGCGCCGGCCGGTGCAAATCACGCGAGACCTGGCCGGATTCTGGAAGTCCAGCTATGTGGAGGTACGAAAGGAAATGCGGGGCCGATATCCGAGGCACAACTGGCCGGAAAACCCCCTGCAGGCGACACCCACGCGGGGTCTGCGTCGCCGCTGACGGGCACCGACGCACGGCCGTACCGGCGCCGCATGATCATATGCGCCTCCGATCATTGGCAGCCGCCGGGTCAGAGGCTATCTTTGCAGATCATGAACACTCTACAAAAGCTGGGCGCCGGGCTGATGGGCGCTGTCGCCATTTCGCTGTTGTCGTCCTGTGCAAAGTCTCCGGCTCCTCAATCAGCCGGCGCCGCAGTGACCCGACATCCCGTTCCCGCGGGAATTGACTGGTTCCAGGGCGATCTGAACAGCGCATTCGCCACGGCGAAGAGCGCAAACAAGCCGATCCTCCTGTACTGGGGGGCCACCTGGTGTCCACCCTGCCAGCAACTGAAATCCACCGTATTTTCGCGACCGGATTTTATCGCCAAGAGCCGCCTGTTCGTTCCGGTGCATCTTGACGGGGACGATGTGGGCGCGCAGAAGTGGGGCGAGACCTTCAAGGTCTCAGGCTACCCGACGGTCGTGGTATTGGATCGAATCGCCACGAACTCATGCGTATCGCCGGCGGCATGGACTTATCGCTCTATGCAAGCGTGCTGGATACGGCGCTTGCCGACGTGCAGCCCGTCGAGGCTCTGCTTGCGAAAGCTTCAAGCGGCGCGACGCTCGATGCGGGACAGTGCCGCCGCCTGGCCTATAACGGGTGGGAGCCTGATCTGGCCGATGATGCGTCCGGCAATTCCAAACTGGCCGGGCAGCTTGCCGCTGCCGCAGAGCATTGTCCTGCGGGCTCAGTCATTGAGCGCGCCAGGCTCAAGATTTTTGCCGCAGGTTACGCAACTCAGGCCGAAGCGGATGCCCTCAAGGCGGGTCAACCGCCGAGTGCGCACCTTGCGCACTCATGTGGCCGCGGTCTATGAGGTGTTGAGCACCGAGTCCGTCGCACTGAAAGTCACCGATGCACTGCAGACTCTGGATGAGAATTTCTTCCGCGCCGTAAAGGCCACCGGAGCATCGGCCGATCCCTGGCTGAACAAGTTCACCAAAGTCATGGACGCCGCCGCGGCCGATCCTGATTTCGCCGAGGCGGATCAGCTCGGTGCCGTCGGTTCTAAGCTCACGGCGATCAAAGTGATCAAGGGCGCAGTTCCCGCCGGCGTGTCGCGCGCGGCCAAGGCGCGCGTGGCCTCGGCGCTTGCCGAGAATCAGATACCGTATGTGCGCTCGGGCATCATCAATGCCGTGCTGCCGATCTACGATGTACTGGGCCAGAACGAGCAGGCCTACAAGGTCGTGCAGGGCGAGCTGGCCAAGACGGCGACTCCTTATTATTACAAGGCAGATCTGGGTGACCTCGCCGAAGGCCTGGGCCGGAAGCAGGAGGCGCTCAAGTGGTTTTCCGAGGGGTATGCCGAGGCGCGCGGTCCGGCCACCCGATTCCAGTGGGGAACATTTTACGCGGCCAGCCTGTTGCGGCTGGATCCGAATGACGCCGACAAGATCCTCAATGTCACAGGACAGGTTCTGGGCGAGCTCGACGGGCCCGATCGCATTTACCGGCGGGCGCGCATGCGTCTGGCCCGCCTCGACAAATCGCTACGCAAGTGGGATGCGGACACCGGCAATGCGCACCATGCGGTCATAGTCGGGCTGCGCGATCGCATGCAACACATTTGCGTAAAGATTCCACAGGCCGAGGCGGCGCGGGCGAGCTGCGATGCCTTCCTGGCAAGCGCCTGACCGCCCCCACTGTGCCCTGTTAAACTGCCGCATTCTCGAGTTCGGCGACGGGCCTGTAGCACAACGGTTAGTGCAGGGGACTCATAATCCCTTGGTTGTAGGTTCGAATCCTACCGGGCCCACCATAAATATCTGTTTATAGGTCTTAGCTTTAGAATCGCCGGAACCGCGCTGCGCCCGGCCAATGTAGTCCCCGTTGTAAATTTGTACGTTCGAGCAGTCAAGGCGCGCGGCGCGGGCGACATCGCGCCGGTCTATGCCAAGCGCAAGGCCTATACCGCGCCTTCGAATGGCTAGACCGCGCGTATTACCAGCATGACTCGGAGGTTGCTTTGCTGCGTTCTAACCCGGACTCCTTGAACCTTAGAGCTGATCCGAGATACAAAGCGCCTCTGCAAAAGCTGAACCTTGCGGACCTATACTTATCTACGCCCTTACGCCGCTCTGGGAATCGACTCACTCCTGCGAAATCTACACGGGCTATCCGCGCTTCGACGCGTCGCTGCGCAAAGTGAAACTGGTGGAGTAGTGGAAAGCGATGTCAAGCCCCTCGCACGCAGTATTTCTTAGCTATGCATCCGAAGATGCCTCTGCCGCCCAGCGCATGGCTGATGCACTGAGAGCCGCCGGAGTCGAGGTGTGGTTCGACCGCAGCGAGTTGCGCGGCGGGCGATGCGTGGGATTACCGGATTCGCCAGCAGGTTCGGGACTGCGCTTTGTTCATTCCGATCATTTCGGCGCACACGCAGCAGCGGCTGGAAGGTTACTTCCGCCTGGAGTGGGGCCTGGCCGAGCAACGCACGGGGATGATGGCGCGCAGCAAGCCATTCATCGTGCCGGTCTGCGTGGATGGCACGCGCGACAGCGAAGCGGAGGTTCCAGAGTCGTTCCTCAAGGCGCAATGGACCCGGCTCCCCAACGGCGAGACGCCCACAGCCTTTTGCGATCGCATCAAACTGCTGCTGGGCGAGCCGGCGCCGTCGGCGAGCGCGGGCGACGCGCCCGCGCCCGTGCCGCACGTCCTGCCGGCGCAAAAGCGCTGGCGTAGGAGTGCAGTGGCCGGTGCATTGTTGCTGGCCGCCTCAGGCATTGCACTGTCCTGGTTCCTGACGCATATGCTCCTATCCGCGAACAGTCGGGTCGTTGCCCACAATCCGGTCGTGCCGCCGGCCGATGAGCGGTCGATTGCGGTCCTGCCGTTCGTCAACCTGAGCGCCGACCCGGCCCAGGCGTTCTTTTCGGATGGCGTGGCCGAGGAGATCCTGAATCTGCTGGCGAATGTGCCTGGCCTGAAGGTCATATCGCGCACGTCGTCCTTCTCCTTCAGGGGCCAGCAGCTCGACCTGCAGACCATCGCGCGGCGGTTGGGTGTGAGCTATGTCGTGGAAGGCAGCGTGCAGGCCGCAGGGGGCCGGGTGCAGGTTACAGCGCAACTCATCGACGCCGCCAGCGACGCGCACCTGTGGTCGCAGAGCTACGAGCGCAAGCTCGCTGACGTCTTTGCAATCCAGAGCGATGTGGCCGGGCAGATCGCGCATTCCCTGAAGATTGCCATGGGCGCGGATGAAGCCGCGACGCTCGGGCGGCGGCCTACCCGCGACATGGAAGCGTGGCAGCTTTTTCTCAAGGCACGTGAACAGATGCTGGGGCGCAAGTCCTCCGAGGATGTGCGCAGCGCGCTCGCGGACGTCGATACCGCCCTGGAGCGGGACCCCGGGTTTGCGCGGGCCCATTCGCTGCGTGCCCTGCTGCTGGCGGCCCTGATATCCTGGGATCGCGGCGGCGGCGCCGGCACTGCGGAGGCCGCGCGCGCCATGGACCGGCAATGGGACGGGGCACTGCGGGCGGCGGACCGCGCATTGCAGCTCGATCCGCGGCTCGGGGAACCTTACGCGGTACGGGCCCTGTACGACCTTGCGCATATCCGCTTTGCCGATGCGGAACATAATTTCAACGAGACGCTGCTGCGCGCCCCGGGAAATGCCGACGTCCACAACTGGCACGCCGAGTTCCTGCTGTCGGCAGGATACCTCGCCAAGGGTCTCGCGGAGGCCCAGCGCGCTGCGACGCTCGATCCGCTTTCACCGATCATCGCGATGGAAAGTGCCTTTGCCGGGATGATCTGCAAACGTCCCGAAATAGTGAATGCCTATCTGGCACGCGCGCAGGAAAATGGCTGGACCGGCATGGAACTGAACGCCATTCGTGGTGGCGTCGCCATGCAGCGCGGCGACCTGGAGCACGCCGAGGAATTGTACCTGGCCGCCCTGCCGGCCAACGCGGCGCAGATCCGCATGTCATTCGCCGCGATCCGGCACCGCAAGATCGATGCGGCAACCCGCGCGATGCTGGCCTTGCAACCGGCTTACGGGCCGCCCGGAGCTGGGCGATTTCCCGTGGAGGTCGCAAGCTCAGGATGTCGATGCAGCGATCGCCACGCTCTATGGAACCGTGGCCGCGGATTCCTTGCTGGCGCCGGACGGGTCGGGCGGACCCGTGCGCATGTCCGAGGACTACGAGGGCACTCGCCATGAGCATCCTCGCCGAGGACTGGTGGATGCCGCAGGCGAGCGCGATGCGGCGGGACCCGCGTTTTGTGCAGTTTGCCCGCGGCATCGGCCTGCTGGCATTCTGGCGCAGCAACGGCTGGCCCGACCTGTGCGCGCCGGAGGGAGACGCAGTTACGTGCAAGTAGCCGTGGTCTTCCTGAGCGACGCGCGACGTATTCCTCGGCTATCCTCACGGGCTATTCGTTTACCGAGGCTATTCGAAGAATTGTAGTGGCGAACGAATCTGGATCGTATAACGCAGAATCCGCACCGGAAGAACTCGTGGCGCGAGCAGCACCCGCACCCTCGATACCCGTATGGGCGCGCATCAAGGAACACAAAATCGCTCAGAGGGCGCTGGCCCATGCAGCGCAACCAAAACGCAACCACCCCCACCCAACTGGAGCCAATCCGGAGCAACCCGGGGGCGGAGCGATTCCCAGCAGAATCAACGCTCCAGGTCGGGTCAGGTTCGCGGCGGGCTGCGGTGGGCGTTTCTCATAATCCCTTGGTTGTAGGTTCGAATCCTACCGGGCCCACCAATAAGCAGCTTATAAGTCAGCTCACCAGAGCGCGCCGAAGCGCAGCGCGCCAGCCCTGCAGCATTTTTTCGCGACTGCTCGCCGCCATGCGCGGGCGAAATACACTGGCGGTTGCCGAAGTCGCCGCCAGGGCCTTGAGATCAGGCCAGACGCCGCAGGCGAGCCCGGCGAGAAACGCCGCACCGAGCGCCGTCGTTTCGAGTTCCGCCGGTCGCTCGACCGGCGCCTCGATGATGTCAGCAAGAAACTGACAAAACCAGTCGTTCACCACCATACCGCCATCGACGCGCATCGCCTGCGCGCGCCGTGCGCCTTCGCTTGCCATCGCTGTGGTGAGATCCAGCGTCTGAAAAGCCACGGACTCGAGCGCCGCCCGCACGATGTGCGCGCGATTGACATCGAGAGTCAGACCACAGATGAGGCCGCGCGCATCGGGCTGCCAGTGAGGCGCGCCGAGTCCGACGAATGCCGGCACCATGTAGACGCCATGATCATCGGCAACACTCGCCGCGAGGTTCGCCGTTTCTGCTGCCTGAGCGATGATGCCAATGCCATCGCGCAGCCACTTCACGGCGGCGCCAGCCACGAAAATCGAGCCCTCCATCGCGTAGGTCGTGCGCCCGCCGATCCGGTAGGCGGGCGTCGTCAGCATGCGATTGCGCGAGCGGACCGCCTGCTCTCCCGTGTTCAGCAGCAGGAAGCAACCCGTGCCATAAGTCGACTTCGCCATGCCCGGCTCGAAGCAGCATTGCCCGATGAGGGCAGCCTGCTGATCGCCGGCCATGCCGCTGATCGGAATGGGTTTGGCAAACAGACCCGGCGCCGTCGTGCCGTAAACCTCGCTGCTGTCACGAATCTGCGGCAGGATCGCCGCCGGTACGCGCAGCAGACGCAACAGGTCTTCGTCCCAGCAGCCGCGATGGATGTCGCACAGCAGCGTGCGCGAGGCGTTGGTGAGGTCAGTCGCATGCACCTTGCCGCCGGTGAGCCGCCACAGCAGAAAGCAGTCGATGGTGCCGAAGGCCAGCTCGCCGCGTTCGGCTCGGGCCCGCGCCCCGGGGACCTGATCGAGCAGCCACGCGACCTTGGTGCCGGAGAAGTAGGGATCGAGCAGCAGACCCGTGCGCGCGCTCACCAGTTCCTCATGGCCATCCTGGCGCAACTGGGCGCAGACATCGGCCGTGCGCCGGTCCTGCCAGACGATAGCCCGGTGAATCGGCTTGCCGCTCGAACGTTCCCAGATGACGGCCGTTTCGCGCTGATTGGTGATGCCAATGGCAGCAATATCATCGTCGCCAAGCTTCGCAGCCTCAATCGCCTCGCGCGCCGTGGCGAGCGTCGCTCGCCAGATCTCCTCGGCATCGTGCTCAACCCAGCCGGCCGCGGGGTAATACTGCTCGAGATCGCGCCGCGCGATGCTCACGGCGCGGGCACTGGTGTTGAAGATGATGCTGCGAGTCGAGGTCGTGCCCTGATCGATCGCCAGCACGTGGCAAGCGCGACTCATGCCTGTGCTCCGCCACCCCTGACAGCCGGCAAATAAGGCCGCACCAGCCCGTGATAAAAAGCCCCGCCCAGCACACCGCCCAGCAGTGGCCCGGCGATCGGTACCCACCAGTAATTCTGTGGCGCAGGAAAGGCCTGCGCACCCCAACCGTTGAGGAAGCAAAACAGGCGCGGCCCGAAATCGCGCGCCGGGTTGATCGGCCAGGCTTCGAGATAGCCAGCACAAGCGCCGATCGTTGCCACCAGCAGACCCACCATCAGCGCGCCTTGCGGCGCGGCGCCGCCGAATTTCGCGGCTCGGTAATCGCGAAGATGCCGAGCACCAGAATCGCGGTAAGGACAATCTCATCGACGAAGGCATGGGTTGGAGTGATGCCCGTACCCGGGTGTGTAAAAAATACGCCGGCGGCTCCCCCGTCAATACCGCGCGTCAGATGATGCAGCTCGTTGAATTGATCGATCACCGGCGAGAACAGCAGGTAAACGAGCGCCGCGCCCAGGAACGCCCCGACAACCTGCGCCAGCACATAGGGCAGGACTTTCCTCGCGGGGAAGCCGCGGAACAAGGTCAGCGCCAGCGTCACGGCCGGATTGGCGTGACAACCCGAAACCGCACCGGTGACGTAGATGGCGAGCGTCACGGCCAGACCCCACGCGATGCACACGCCCCAGTAGGCATGTTGATAGGGGCTCGGGTCGTAGAGCACATACATTGCAGCGACCGAATCGCCGATTCCCAGGATGATGAATGCCGCAATAACCTCGGCGATCAGTTCGCCCAGCTTCAGGCGGGTTAAATTCGCAGCGGCGTCGGTTCCCATGCTCCCTCCTATACTACAGCGCCGCTCGGCGAGTGGCCTGTCGATTACGCGCGAGCGAGACAGCTCTACCCCCTGACCATACAAACGTCAATTCGAGAAGTGCTAGCCACTAGCAGCCCATCAAGGCACGGCATGAAGCGTGGTGTTAAAAAGGTATCGGCTAGTGAAGGGCGTCCGGTCTCCTGCGCGCTTGCCCGCCACGGGTTGAAGGCGCGCCGTCAAGGGCTTCTTCCATTTCCAGGCGAGCGCGGCGACGTCTCCATAGATGCGTTCCATCTGCGCCGCGCTGATATCGCCGGGAAACGGTACAGTATCGAGGCCTGTCCCGCACACTGCTGAGTAGGCGAGCAGATCGTCAGTGTTATAGCCACCCTCAGCCCAGCGCTGCGCGAGCAGATGATCCTCCATGACCGGTACCATTAGACCTGAGTAGCCGACCTGTTTGACCGGAACGGCCTTTACCGCCGTCGTGATGGCCAGTGCCGCCGCCATTGTGCCGCTCGATCCGAACTTCGCGCCCGTGTAGGATTCAATTGCCGCCCCGATCGAGACGTCGCCCAATGGCGCGGGCGTCGGATCGACGCCCATGAACTGCCAGCCTGTGGTGGCCGCTACCCGCTGACCAATGCCTTCCGCAATCCTAGCGTGCACGGTGAGCCGCTGAGTCAACTCCTCTACGGATCGCGAGAAATCGCCCCGTGTCTGGGCAAAGACTTCCTGGACCACGTTGGCGCCCTCGAAACCGATCGAGAACTGTTTTCCCGTTCCGATGTGATAAGCACCAGGGTAGAAGGGCCCGTACGGCTTGAGCATTGCCGTTGCGGTAAAACGAAAATTAGCTTCGCTGTTAGGGCTCTGCTCAGTCAATTCATGCACCAAAGCGGCGGTTTCGTGGATAACCTTCCAGTGAATTCCGTCATCAGCGGCAATGATGGTACTGGATTGAATATGTGGCAGCGTCAGAAGGGCCTTCGCAAGCAGCCGCATAGCGCGTGGGTCATCCGTGTCACCCATCATGGCTGGGCCAATATTGGGAATGAAGTTTTCCTTGACTCCTAGGTCATCGAGAATTTTCAGAAATGCGAGCGCCTGGGACTCCGACTGGTCCTGCACCAACTCGGTTAGCGGCTGAGTCACGATACGCAGGGTTTCCGTCTCATAGCCCTCCTTTCCAAACTCCGACTGCACGGCCCGCAACACAATTAGTGCGTCGCTGATTTGGTGTACATAAGTCGTGGGAGTCACGCGCACAAATGCCGTGATGGCTCTGACCTTCGGCTTGGTGTAGTCGGCCGCCTGCACCATGGTGGAGACCGCCAAAACACCCATCCAAACGAGTACCCGAAATAAACTACGAAACATCTCATTGTTCCCCGAATTATCCGACAGGGTGAGATTATTGTGCCTTATCACCGCAGCTGCCGGTTCGATATTAGACGGCTCCGGCACCGCGATGATTGGTTTTCTGTGGCATCGCCCATTGTAGTTACACTTGGGTTGCGTGAAGCCGACAACCCATTGGGCACCTAGTGCGCGACAGGAGCGAGCGACTTTGGAGCGTTTAGCAACGAGCAGCAATGAGAGGCCGAAGACTTCCCAGTAAGATCGATACTTCGAGCGAACTGAATATATCCTCGATGGGAGACCGAATCTGACCCGGCTCGTCAATGAATCTGCGTGTAAGTCCCGTCTTGTTTGAGCTGATAGATGTGATCCGCCGCCAAGTTGGTGTATGTCGTTGATGTGCCGTCAGGCCACACGACCGTAGTGGTGTCGACCACAGTGTTAGTAGCAAGCCCAACATGGACGCGCATGAAATTCTGCGACCAGCGATGGTAGCCGCCGTTCTGTTCGCGATATTGCGTCACTCCGCCTGCAGTTACATAAACTGCCGAGCCAATGCCGTCGCGATTGGAGGTGGTGCCGACCAGGTCAAACTCGACCCATGAGTTGCTGTTGCCATGGTTGTGAAACAGTTGCTTCGGGCCGCCGCGATTGAGCGGACGCATGTTGTCCCCATTGGTCACGAGTAGATCCAAGAAGCCGTCGAGGTCGTAGTCAGCCGTCACAACGCTCTCGCTGGTACCCGCCTGTTCGGCCACGGCGGCACCGATCAGACCCGCGGCGCCACCGGCGTTGGGAATTTCGGTAAAGGTCCCGTCGCCATTGTTCCTGAACAGGCGATTGGCGATATTGTGGGAACCTCCGGTGCAGGCCAGGAAAACGTCCTCGTGCATGTCGTTGTCGAAATCACCGCTAACAGCGCTCTGGCAGTGTAGCGTCGCACTGAGGCCGGCGTTCTGCACTTGCTGGAACCCGGTATCCGTGTTGTGTAGCAATAATCGGCGTATAGCCCTAGGTCCGAGCGGCTCGCGCCGAAGAAGGTCAGGCCGCTGATCGGCTGCGTAGAGGTCACTTGCAGGTAGCTGTAGTTATAAAAGAGTGTTGGCCTGAGAGATCTTCCAGGTCCCGGTTGCCGCCGTGTAACCGATATTGAGTCCCATCAGATCTGCTCACGACGCCCGCGTTCTTGGCGAAAGCCGGGTCGAGCTGGAAAGTCAGGCCGCTGGGGTGATAGCCGCTGGCTGCCGATGTAAATATAGGCCGGGTCGCCCTCGAATTGGGAATCACCCGAAACTCTGTCCCGAGCGCGTGCTCACCGAAAAACTCAGCACGCCCTTGGTCTGGAAGGTTACCGACTTGCTGTTGCGCGGCGCAGTGATGACCTGCATCTCGAATCCCTGGGGCGAGTACTGATAGGCGTCGGAGGGTCGCTCCGAACCGCGCACCAGGAACAGATCGGGTTTCAGATCGCCGTCATAATCCAGGGTGGCCGCGTCATTGATCGGTCCGTACTGCGTGTATTGAGAAGATCACATCGGAGACCACACCGCCCGCGAATGCATTGACCTTGGGGTAGGTGGCAATGCGCGGCGCGCAGATCACCTCAAACCCGGGGCTCGGCATTGAAATTCGAGACATGCGCCCATTCGCCGTCCGTAGTGCAGGCCATAGGCGCCATTTGGCTCGTGCTGGAGCCAAAGGTGCTGTTGTCCAGTTGCGGAGAGAAGCCCGAGTCGTGCAGGCCAACCGAGGCCAGGTCCAAACGACCATCGCCCGTATAGTCAAAGAATAGAATTTGGCGCTTGGACCGGGTCGGTATTTTGTCCACCCCATACGCCTTCGTGGACAGAGTCAGTTTCCCACCGTTGTTGATCCAAAGATTATCAGCGCTGCTGGACACCGATTCGATGAGATCTTCCTGCCCGTCGTTATTGATGTCGCCCCACGCAGCCCCGTGCGTATCGACGTCGGCGCGGCCGCCGGTCCAGCCGGCGGTCTTGGACAGATCGACCTGCGTGGAGACGTCAGTGAAGGTGCCGTTCTGGTTATTGTGGAACAGCGTGGCGCGCATGCGGTGATTGCCGGTAAACAGGTCGGGATAATGGTCGCCGTCGAGATCGCCCCAGGCGGCGCCCCAGGTCTCGGTCGCCGTGTGCGCAAAGCCGGCCGGGACTGATACGTCATCAAACGCGATCTGTGCCGAGGCGTAGGTTAGCGCGGTGTCAGCAAGTAAGATTGCCACCAGACGAATCGTCCCGGCGCGCCGAGCCAGCCGACCGGTGGTTAACTTGGACATTTCTTGTATTTCCGTTTAGTCCAGTTGAAGAGCCCGGCATATAGACGAGCGAGGATTCTAGGGTCGTTGCCAGCGCCTCCGGGGTATCAGAGGGCTACCGCAAAATCCTTTTTTTGTGACAGCCGTCACTGATATTCTCGCGCCATTGACTTATGTCCGACCGGTGGAGCTTACACCATGCTGCGCTGGGCGCTCGAGCGGGATTAGAGTTCACATAATCGATCGACATCAACCCGACGCGCCCTGATTCTAATTCGCAAACCATTCAAAGCTATCGCTCCGCAACTCGAGTACTCCTAACTTAGAAGTCTTGGATATGGCAAACCAACTTTTCTTTTCATGCCTCATGCTTGCTACTGGCATCGGCATCCCTGTTATGGCGGCACTCAGCGCCGGGTTGGGCGCGCGCTACGGAAGCCCCGCGTTCGCCGCCTCGGTCTTGTTCTTCGTAGCGCTGTCGATTTCGGTCGCCTTCCTTTTCGCGGTGGAGGGTGGTCTGAGGCCGTTCCCGAAAACCCGGTACCTTTCTACTTCTACTTGGGTGGCGTACTGGTCGCCTTTTACGTCCTCAGTGTCACGTGGGTCGCCCCACAATTCGGCGTTGGTAATGCCGTGGCCTTTGTACTACTGGGTCAAATCATATCCATGGCGGCCATAGACCATTTTGGACTGTTCGGTGCTCCAACGAATGCCATCACTGCTGCAGAGGTCGGTTGGTCTCGATTCTGATGTCGGTCGGAGTGTTTCTGGCCGTGCGCCGCGCCGATGCGTGCGTCGACAAGACGCTCAGTCCGCTGCGCCTTCGGCGATTGCGGTGCCTTAGCGGCGTCATTCGGCTCGCCCAAATCGGATATCAGTGAGCTGCACCGCGCATTCAGGGCGGCATCGGTTCAACGGGCGCACTTTGCTCGCGTCAGAGTCATGCGATGCTTCCCAGCCTCCGCCCAGCGCCTTGAACAGTGTCACGATGCCGGCCAATCGAGCTCGGTGTATATCCGCGAATTGGTCTTGCCCGCCGTACAGTGATCTTTGCGCATCGGTGACAACAAGAAAATCCGCCGAGCCCGCCACGTAGCGCTGCCGGGCCGCCGCAGAACTCTCTGTGACTCTTCCACTTGCGTGCCGTAACGCCAATTCTTGGTCCGATAGGTGGACGATGCTGCCCAGTGCATTTTCCACATCTGATAGGGCGTCCAGCACGGCGGCGCGATACGCACCCAGAAGCTCCTGCTCGCGCGCGTCAGATTCCTCGATCTTGTTCCGCAACCGACCGCCGTCGAATATGGCCTGAGTCAGAGACGCGCCGGCGTTGGCCGCGAGTCCGAAGCCAGGAAGAGTGTTCACGGCGGCGGCCAGCGCCGGATACGCGACCCCGCCGTTGGCGGTCAGCTTGATGTCCGGCAGGTAAGCCTTGCGGGCCGAGAGACAGATCGGCATGTGCCGCCAGAAGCGCGCTCTCTGCGCTTACCAGATCCGGCCGCCGGGTCAGAAGTTCGGATGGCAATCCGGGCCTGACCGTTGGCGTTTGCACATCGGCCAGTTTGGCGGCACGAAGGCTTAGTCCCTCGGGAGCCACACCCAGCCAGCACGGCCAGGGCGCCGCGGATCTCCAGGGCTTGTTGCTCGAGAGCGGGAAGCGCCGCACGCTGTGCCGCCAGGTTGGCGCGTTGCTGGGTAAGGTCGCGTCTTGGCCGCATAGCCGGCATCGACGCGCCTTTGCACGATTCCCAGCGTGGCCTCGGACGCCTTTATGTTGGCTCGTGCAATTTCAAGGTGCTCTTGCACGGCCAGCAGCTGGAAATAAGTGGTGGCGACGCCCGCCGTGATGGTCAGTGCCACCGTCGCGCGTTCCGCCTGAGTGGCGCGCCGCGTCGAATCGGCCGAGTCGGCTGCATCACGGTGCTTGCCCCAGAAATCGAGGTCATAGCTGACTCCGAGCGAAGCCCCGTAGTCGGTTTCCTGTTGCGAAAGCCCATGACTGTTTCCGTAAAAGGAAGTCGAGTTCGCGTTGAGATCGATAGTCGGAAGGAAAGCCGCGCCCGCCTGCCGCGCCCGCGCATCCGCCTGCCGCACGCGGGCGGTCGCTTGATAGAGATCCCAATTTTCGGCTTGCGCCCTGAGAATGAGTTCGTTTAGTTGCGGGTCCTGAAACCCCTGCCACCAGGTCTGGGAAGGCCAAAGCGGTGCGGTCGAATCGACGGACTGATCGAAGCGGTCCGGTACTTCGCTCTGCGGGAATTGACGCCGGCGGCGTGCTTGTGCATGCCGCCATCCAAGCCGCAGTGAACAGCCCGATGCATGCTGCCTTCATGACCGATCACCCTTCGGGCCGCCGAATTTCTCGGCCAACGCGGGCAACACCAGGAGATTCAGCAACGTGGAGCTCACCAGCCCGCCCAAAACGGTCACCGCCATCGGACCTTCAATTTCCTGGCCCGGCTGTTTCAGTCCCCAGGCCAGCGGCATGAGACCCAATGCGGTGACTGCGGCTGTCATCAGGATGGGGATGAGTCGCTCCTGGGCGCCGCGCACCACGGTTTCGGCGGACCAGCGCGCCCCTTCCACCATCACCAGGTGCTCGTAGTGAGACAACAGCAATATGGCATTGCGGGCGCTGATTCCGAACACCGTCACCAGGCCCACCATCGCGCCCAGAGACAAGCCATCGCGTAGCAATAGGATGGCCGCCACGCTACCGATCAAACTGAAGGGCAGATTGAGCAGCACGAGCCAGGTGCTGGAACGCCAGTGCAGGCAGATGACAAGAATCATCCCTATCAACATCAGCGCCAAAGCCGAATGGATCAGCATCTCTCGCTGCGCCGCCTGCTGCGCTTCGCCCGCGCCGGAAAACTGAACGACAATCCCGGGCGGCAATTTCAGGGCGGCGATCCGGCTTTTGGCCTCCCTTACCGTCGCCTGCAGCGAACGGCCTGACACGTTGAAGGTGATGGCATCAAATCGCCGCCCGCCCTCGTGTGTCACAACGTAGCGCGTATCCGTGGGAACGATGCGGGCCACCTGGCTCAACTGGAGCGGTCCCATGGGCTGTTGATCAGCATGGCTGAGAGCGTCTCGAGGCGGTTGCGCTCCGCCTCTGGCAGCAGCATCACGACATTGATCGAACGGATCCCCATGAAGGTCTGGCCAACTGTCGCGCCCGCATAGTTGCTTTGCAGAGCATCGAGGACATCCCCCATTTTCAATCCAGTGGCTGACAGAGCCGTGGGATCAACCTGCAACGACAGCGTGGGTGTTGCGCTCTCAGGCCTGAACTGCAGATCCATTACCCCAGGCGCGCGGCTCAGGGCCGCCACAATCTGGCGGGCCACGGCATCGAGCGTGTCGAGTTGGTTGCCGAAGACTTTTACGGAAATATCCGCCGTATCACCGGTAAGGCTTTCGCTGATGCGATCGCCGAGAAAGGTGGTGACCTCGGACTGGACCCCGGGGATCGCGTCTACCAGATCCCGGATCTTAGTTTCGGCTTGGGTCTGGTCGATGTGCGTGCCTGCCTTTAGCTCTATGTGGAATTCGCTCTGATGCGGACCGTTGGTGTCCTCGCCCATCTCGGCCCGGCCGATCTGCTGGGAAACCGTTGCAACGTAGGGCAGCGCGAGCAGCTGGCGACTAAGATGGGCGCCCATGGCACTCATTTCCGCGAGCGAGGCACCCGGGCTGGCGGCGCTGGCGCGCATCACAAAATGGTCCTCCCGGAAATCCGGCATGAAGCTCGAGGACAGAAACGGCAGGGCGCCCAGTGCCGCGACGCTGAGCACGACCAGTGTCGCCACCACCACCCGGAAGTTTCGGTGTACAGCCGCAACCGCGCGCGCCTGACGCTCCTTGAGGTTTTGAATCCATCCGGTGGCGCCGTGGTCGCGGGGCGCCTTCAGCAGCAGTGCGCTTAAAGCCGGGGCGACTGTTACCGCCACCAGCAATGAGGCCAAGACGGCCAGAATGAACGAAAGCGCGAGGGGTCCAACGAAATGACCTTGAACGCTCGTCGAGAAAAGCTCTGGCAGGAAGACTGCGACCACCACAACAGTGGCGTACACCACCGGGGCACGCACCTCGACGGTCGCCTCGGCAATTACCCGCAACCGTGATTTTGGTGCGGCGGCGTGGCGGTTCTCCGCAAGACGCCGCAGGACGTTTTCCACCCCGATGATGGCATCGTCGACCAGAACACCGAGGGCGACGGCGAACCCCCCAAGGGTCATGGTATTGAGGGTGTTCCCCATGCCCTTGAGAGCAGCGGCGGCAGCCAGCAGTGACAGGGGTATCGCCAGGAAAGTGATCAGCGCGCTGCGCCAGTCGCGCAGGAATAGAAATAGGACCCCAGAATCAATACCGCCGCGATGATCAGGGACTCCTTGAGCGAGGAGAGGGCCTGCTCGATGAAATTGGCGGGCCGGTGCATTCGGGGGAAGACCTCGATTCCCTGCTTTTTCAGATCCGGCATTAATTGCGCCAGCGCCGCCTCCAACGCGTGAGTGACCTCCAGGGTGTTGGCGCCGTATTGCGTCGCCAGCGACAGCAGGATCCCGGGCTTGCCCTGGATGAGTGCGTCGCCGGACTTCAGAGCCGGCAATTCCTGCACGGTGGCGAGTTCGCCCAGCGTCACAGGTGTGTTACCGCGCACTACCACGACCGCCCGGGCCAGAGCGGCCGTATCGGGCGCAGGAACCGGTGTCTGAATCAGGACCCGTTGATGCGGCAGGTCGATGAAGCCCGCGCCCTTGAGTGACAGGGCGGCACGGGCCGCATCGGCAAGATCCGTCAGCGTGATGGAAAAGGCAGCAAGTCGCTGCGGATCCGGTTGGATCTGGATCTGCCGCACTTCGCCTCCAAACACGATCACGTGCGCCACGCCGGGAACCGCGAGCAGCGCAGGCTTGATCGTCCAATCCGCCTCATCGCGAAGCGCAAAAGCGTCAAGCCGCTGCGATCGAAGGCCGATCTTCAGCAAATCCATGGTGCTGGAGGTCAGCGGCGAAAGCTTTGGTGTGCCGACACCCAGCGGAAGTGAGGATCCCAGCTCACTGAGACGCTCGGCGATCCCCTGGCGTGCGTTGTACAGGTCGATCTTGTCCAAGAACTGGATACCGATCACCGAAAGTCCCGGAATGGACTCGGACCGGATCGTTGCCAGCCCGGTGGCACCGTTGACCGCATTTTCGATCGGCTTGGTGATCAGCTGTTCGACCTGCTCGGCGGTGAAACCGGGCGCCTCGGTCTGAATATCGACCGTGGAAGGCACGAAATCCGGAAATACATCGAGCGGCGCAGTTCGCAACGACCACAAACCCGCTAGCAGCAGAATCAAGGTGAGTGTGGTCAGAGTGCCGGCGTAGCGAACGCACAGGTCGACCAGGCGTTTCACGATTTAATCCACGGCCGGTCCGGAGGGATTGAGCTCGTGCGCGAGCAGCAGGCTGGCGCCGGTGACCACCACTTTCTGGTCGGGCTCGATTCCGCCCTCGCTCTTCAGCACGTAGCCGGCGTCGTAGGGCCGGCCGATATCAACTCGAGTGCGGCGATAGTGGCCCGCATGGGTCTCGACGTACACCCAAGTGCTGCTTTCGCTCAGTAGCAGCGCCGACTGCGGTATCCAAACACCTCTGAGGCGCTCTCCCACGCCCGCGGTGGCCACAACGTGTTCGCCTTGGGCCAAATCCGATCCTTCGAGCAGGACAAAAAATCCCTTGCCGGGCACGGTCGGGTCGGCGGGCGCGGGCCAGATGACCTTTGTGTACCAGCTGCGGGCGTCCGGGGTTATGCGCGCGACCGTCAGTTCCTCAGGCGTCACGCCAGTGAGTTGGCCCAGCGGGAAGGTCACATGCACGAGGACCGCATGGCTCTGGGTGAGCTGGTCCATGACCCTTTTCCGGTCGCTCGCCGTACGCCACGGCGCGTGCAGGCCAAATATCGTCTCGGATTTGCGCTGTGCCAGCGCTAACGCTGCCTCATCTGAGGCTGCTTTGCTCGTCGCGCTCTCCAGAACTTCTTGCGAGACCGCCGCTTCCTCGCCGGCAGCAAGTGATCTTGCACGGGACAGCGCGGCGGCGCTTTGTGCGGCGGATGCCGATGCGGTCGCGACGTCGGCATAGGCCTGGGCAAAAGTCTCGAGGCTAATGACTACGCCAAAGCCCTCGATGCTCTGTCTATAGTCGCGGCCGAGTGCCGGCTCTGTGGTGACGCCCAACGCGCGGATTTGCTGAGTATTGAGCGGAACGCCATCGGAACGATCGGCATCAGCGGGCTTCTCTGGAGCCGGCGCACTTTGACTGCAGGCCACCAGCAAGACGGGCACGGCGCACGCGAGTGCACGCGAAAATCGGCCCGGTCGGCAACCGATCGCACGCCTTAAGGCAGCGCCCGTCATCCGTGTGAACGCGCCGCAGGGCACGTGCTTTGTGCCAGAGGCATCAGCGCATGTCCTTAGGGTCCAGAAAAAGAACTTTGAGCGAGTCGGGCAGGGGCTTTGGGCGCCCGGCGCGGCCGTTGGGGCCGGGCATCACGGGGGCCGCCGGATCGATCGCGGCCGCGGCTACGTAGAGACGCCCGGTGGCCTGGTCAATGCTCATCGTACGACCGGTAATGGCCGTCTTAATGTCTTCCAGTGCAGTGAAGCTGGACGGTGAATTCTCACGAATCACCGAAATGGTTCCATCCGCGCCGTTGGAGCTGAAAATGAGCTTGCGCACGGGATCAAACGCGGCGGAATCCGTGCCGCGACCGATTGGGAGCTGGGTGACCACGGCGCCCGAGTCGGCATCGACCACGGTCAGAATGCGGTTTACGCAGCTGACAAACAATCTTCGAGCGACAGGTGTCCATGGCTAAGCCGTGGGCGCTTTCGCAATCAGGAATGGGCCAGCGCGCATCGACCGCAGAGGTCAGGGTATCGATTCGTACCAGCTCGCGCTTTTCCTCGCCATTGACGTAAATCTTCCCGCGTCCATCCGCGACGGCAAACTCCAGGCCGCCGCCAAGGGTGCACGGTCGCGATCACTTTGTCGGTACGGGGATCAATGACTGTGACGCTTCCCGAGTCACCGTTGATCACAAACACATGCTGGGTCTTCGGGTCGATCACGATGCCGTCCGCATCGGGTTCGCCCTTTATGCGATGCAGTACTTTGAAAGTACGCAGGTCAAAGGCCACCACCTCGCCAGCCTTGCCATCGTCGGTGTAGCCTTTGCCCAATTCGTCGACAATCCCGATTCCATGGGTGCCGCCAGGGATGCCAGGAACGCTGCCCACTTTCGCACCGCTGCGTCCATCCAGCACATCAACCCGATCCCCGTGAGCAAGGTAGAGTCGGCGGCTCTGCGGATCCAGCGTCAGATAGTCCCAGCGCTCCGGCGCACCGACGGACGCAGTGTGGACCGAGGAATACTCCGGCCGTGCTACCGGCGTGTCGGCCCTTGCCAGGTTGTTGAGGCCAAGTACGGCCAATGCGGCGCACAAGCTGTAAAAGCGGATCTTCGACATTTTTGACAACCTCGAGAGTCAGCCGTCGGATTTCCAGAGCCGTATCAGCACCGATCGGGGTGCCCTATTCACTAGTGTGCACTGCGAATAATTAGCCGACAGTTAGCGCTCAGTGAGCTCCCGCATCCGGCGCTGCAGGCGTTCATACCGGGCAAGTCGTTCGAAGGTTTGGGGTTCACTAATTCCCAGCTAACTCTGTGTCCTCAGACTGCACGGCTTCGATTACGGGCCACTGAGGGTCAAGCGGGTGATGTGCAGTTGGAGCAAGCGAGCTATTGGCGGGACGGCGCTAATTTTTCTCTGCTATTGGGCTGATCATTCCTGTGCGGTCGCTAGCGGCGGGCGGTCCCTTGGGGATCGATCACATGCTGAACTATGACGACAGCGGAATTTGGAACCGCAAATATCAGCTCCTGCTGGAGCAAGGCCTTATAGCGGCCGAAGTCGTCGGTGCGGTCTGGGAAGGCGGGGAGTCGCGTTGGGGCCGAACCTTGTGGCAATCGGTGGATGCCACGGTAAGCAGCGCAGTCATTTCCACGTCGCTGAAGTACGCCTTTTCCAGGGTCAGGCCCAGGGATGCCAACGGCAATCCCGATTTGTGGTTCAAGGGAAAGGGCAACGAAAGCTTTCCGAGCGGCGAGGTCACCGTCGTGAGCTCGATCGTGACACCGGTCGTACTCGAGTACGGCCACGATCATCCTCTTGTCTATGGCCTGGAACTTCTGCCGGTCTACGACAGCATCGCGCGAATGAAGGCCCAGGCTCATTGGCAGACGGACGTGCTCGCTGGATTTGCCATTGGAACGGCCTGCGGCTGGTGGATGCACCGAAATCCCAATACACCCTATGTGCTCAGCGTGATGCCACACTCTATATACGTGGGCATCTCGAAGAAGTTCTAAAGAGCATGCGGCTCCGGGGATCGGGGCGTAGCATGGTGTGGCGCTCGATAACCTCTGCGAGCAGGTTTGGGAGACCCCAGTGCGGGTGTTGTTGATCGAAGACGACCCGATGATCGGGGCGAGTCTGGTGCGGGGACTTTCCGACCACGGCTACGCCGTGGACTGGATTCGCGATGGCGCGGAAGCACAGTCCCGACTGCTGGCTCTGAAGAAGAGTTCCAGATGGTGCTGCTGGACCTGGGTCTGCCCTCCAAAGACGGCCTGGAGATCCTCGCCGCTGTCCGTCGCGCGGGGAGCGATGTGCCGATCCTGGTTATCACCGCGCGCGGCAAGACCGATAGTTTGGTGGATGGGCTGGATCGAGGCGCTGACGATTACCTGATCAAGCCCTTTGAGCTGGCGGAGCTCGAGGCGCGCATTCGCGCCTTATCGCGCCGACGCGAGGGTCGAGCAGCGCCGCAGCTGAGAACGGCGCATCTGACCTTGGACCCGGCGTTGCGCGCCGTATTTAAGGATGAAGCGCTAATCCATCTGAGCGCTAAGGAATACGCAATGCTGCACGCGCTTATGGTCCGACCGGGTGCCGTTCTCTCGCGGGCCCAGCTCGAATCAAAGATCTACAGTTGGCGCGATACCATCGAGAGCAACGCGGTGGACTTTCTGCTGCACAAGTTGCGCCAAAAGATCGGCGCGGACCAGATCGAGAATGTCCGCAGCATGGGCTGGCGTGTTCAAAGGTAATCGCGGTGATGTCGCTCCGCCGCCGCCTGGTGATCTCCATGTGCGCGGCCGTCCTATTGGTGGGCCTTGCAGGGGCCGTGGTCGCCTATTTTCAGATCAGCCACCAAACCAAACGCCTGCTGGACGATCAGCTTCGGCAGGTCGCCGCCGTCGTGGCCTCGAGCGCAATACTGCAACCCCATAGTGACGATGCGATTCAGGTAGAGGTCTGGAACCTCGACGGCTCGCGGCGCTATGCCTCCAATCCTGCCTTGCAGCTTGAACCGCAAGCAGCCGCTTGGATTTTCCCAGATCGATGTGGATGGCGAGCCTTACCGACTTTTTACGGCGGACTTTCCTGATCGGAGCGTGGCGGTGGCCCAGGCTGTAGATGCGCGAGACGATCAGGCCGAGGGGGCGGCTCTGGCCGCACTCACTCCGGCACTTTTCATGCTCCCGGTGCTCGCCCTGGTCATAGCGGCCGTGGTCAGTGTGCTGTTGCGGCCTGTGCGGGAAGCGGCACAAATTGTCGCGGACCGGCAACCGCTATCCGGAGAGACTCTGAACATCTCAGGAATGCCTCGGGAAATCGCCCCACTCGTGGAAGAAATCAATCGATTGTTGCAGCGTCAGCACGCCGCCTTGCAGGAAGAGAGCGCCTTTCTTACAGATGCCGCGCACGCGCTGCGCACGCCGCTGACCGCGTTGCAACTCCAGGTTGATGTTCTGGACGGATCGCAGGATCCCGTGGAGCGCAAGGCGCGCCTGGCCGCACTGCGCGCCGGCATCCAGCGCGCCGCCAGACTCTCAGAGCAGCTTTTGGCCGTGGCCCGCATCCCAGCGTTTGGAACAGAGCAACTTGAACTCGTCGATTTCGATTTGATATTGCAGGAGACCTGCGATTTATATCGCCCGATTGCCTCGGATGCTCACGTGCAGCTGCGTTTGGAGGCGGAGTCAGGCATCTCGCTTCACTGCAATCCGCGGGACTTGCTCGTGGTCTTCGGAAATCTCCTGGACAATGCCATCCGCTTTGCCCCAATCGGCTCAGCTGTTGAAGTCCAATCGATGAGCGATGGCGTCTCAGTGAGCGCGGAGGTCCGCGACTGTGGCCCTGGATTAGTCGCGGTGGAGCCGGCAAGCGCGCCGCTGCGCACTGGCGCCACGGAAAGATTGGGTGGCTTCGGCTTGCGCGCCGTGCGAAACGTTATTGCGAGATTGGGTGGGGAAGTAAGGCTGCTCTCCCGCGCGGATCGCGCCTCGGGACTCGTGGTGCGGATAACATTGCCAGTTCGGGTTAGTCCGGAGGCCGTGGGACAGGAAGCGTGATTAATTGATATGGCGGCGCCGTGGGGGCGCGCAGGAACGGGCGTCAGGGATGCGGATTTGTCGGAGCCGGACCTGCGTTCGACAGGACGTGTCGCGGCAGCTCTATAGTAAAGATGCATCCAGAACCGGGCAGATCCCGCACTTTCAGGAGTCCGTCGTTGGCAGCGACACTTCGTCTGGAAATGGACAGCCCAAGTCCGAGGCCAGAGCGATCCGTTCCCGCCTGTACGAACGACTGGAACATCTTCTCGGGATCGCCGGGCGGCAAGCCGCCACAGTTGTCTTGAACATCGATCAGCACCCGATCGGCGGACGAATACGCGTGCAAAGTCACCTCGGTGTGATGCTTAGTGAATTTGAAGGCGTTTTGCAACAGGTTGCCGACGGCCGCGAGAAGGAGATCGCGATCCGCCTCGACTGCAAGTCGGGGGTCGACATGCGATACGGTCAACTTGCACTCCCTGAGATCAGCCTCAAGCATCGCCGTCGCTTTCGCTTCGGCGATGAACTCCGCAAGTGAGAAACGGTGGTTGTTCGCAGGCAAGCCGGCGGTTACGCGAACTTCGCTGAGCGATCGATCGATCAAGGTTCGGATGCCGACGAGGCTGCGATCGAGCACGGCGCCAGTCGCGCCCGTTATCCCGACATTGCCGGTTTTGATGGCCGTAAATGCAAGCGTCGCTGCCCCGAGAAGGTTGCGCAGTTCATGCGCAAAAAAGCCGAGCTGCTCATTGAGTGCACGGAACTGCTGGTTCGCGACATCAAAATTGTGCTGATAGGTAAACTCGGTCACGGCCGTGGCGATGGCATTGTCCAGGCAGCGATTCAGCGTCCTGAATTCGTCGATATCGATCCGCACGTCACTTTCAAACGCCAGGTCGGTTACCGACTGGCATAAGTCACCGTAGTCGTGCACAACCTGCTCGATGCTGAATCCTTCGCTCAGCAGCTCGCGCCCGTGCAGGGTTGCGCTTGCGCTGATCTCGGACAAATTCGGCGCCCCTCCCCCTGCGGGTCCGGAAATCCTGCGGCTCTGCATAGGGTGCGCCGTTTGCTCGACTCGAAGCGTTCGGATCACCTGGTCGAGGAAATTCGGTATCCCGTGGGCACGCTCCGCGTCGCTGGCCCGCTCGGGCGTCCGTTGCGATACCTTGGCCCGGCACCGAGCGATGAGCTCAACTCGATGCGCGGTAAGGAATTCGTGGAGCATCGCCCAGCATACGCCAAGCTACCGCCAGGGCCTGTGATTTCGCCCCACGGTCATAGCCATTCTCGCTCGGCGCGATGCGGGCTAAAGCCCGATTGCACCGCTTAGTGCACGACATCAGAGCACACCCATTTACCATCGGAATTGGGCCAACGGGTCCCTATCCTCATGGCTAAGGCGGGCCGTCGTTACCGGCACATTGGCTGAACCAACTCCCTCCATACGGGTGTGCGGCGATCACTCGCAGCGCATCCTCCCAGCCCTGGCCTTGGGGGCTCTTCTTGATTTTATCGTTCCAAAGAATGTAGGAATTCACACACAGCCCGCCTCGTAGCGGCAAGGAAGCTGGAAACGCTCCGAGGGTGCCAGCCACAGCGAAATGAAAGAGGCAATCGAGCGAACACCCGGGCACATGGAATGAGGCATTTTGAGCGCTGATCGAGCGGCACCCCGGATGGCGAGCGATGACCGGGTAGATGGCGTCGCTCCCTAAGTAAAGTGCCGGTTCATTGGGCAACAGATCGGGCCCGGAAAGGCAGGCGCGATGGCCGGGTATCGCCGAGATTGCCGCCGAAATATCGGAAACATATGATTGGTTTCCCCGCAGGAAGTTGACGAACGCCATGCAATGGCTATTGGCGAACGCGGCAGTGCACTCGCTAATAATGCTGATCAGCGAATCACGCCAAGCCATCGGCGTATAGGTACCCCCGCTGCCCATATCCTGGGAGTAGCGGCCGTTGAAACCCAAAGAGGATTCCTGAATAACGAAACCCTCGATGCGTGGATTCGAACGAAAGTGCGCCGCGGCGGCTCTCAGCATCGAGACATAGGCGTCGCGTACGATGGGCTCCCACATGAAACAGGTGGCGGCGCCATTGCCGAAGACATTAAGTCCGGAATGCTGGGCCTTCAAGTTGGTCGGGCACGGATTCTTGATCGGGCTGTTATTGAAGCTTTTGAACTCAACGAATACCCACAGCTGACACTTTGGATTTCGAGAAGCGGCAATCGATCTGAGAACCTGATCAAAAGAGCCGAAATTGTAGACCCCGGGCGTGCGCTCCACTTGGTTCCACGCCTGCCGCCATACCACCCCAGTGACGCCAGGCTTTTCACACAGCATGGCGGCTGTTTGGGGGGTGTCCGAATAGTGCGTCGAAAAATAATGGCCGTAGTGGCTTGCGGATGAATTCGAGGTCAGCTGTGTCTCATTCGAGGACGAAGAAGCGGGCCGGAGCGATGTCACCGAGCCGTCATTTGCTCGGGCGAAATTGCCCCACATCATCGCCAGCAATACAAAAATCCCCAAGATGTTCCCGCCCACGCGTCAGCATGCCATTTCCCATGTGTCTCTCTCCCTGTTCAATCAAAATGTAAGCGAGCTTCAATTAGAACAGCGCAGTCGGTTCCCACCGGAGCCGAAGCCGCACCTGTCTCCGGTGCAAAAGATTTTCTTTGCACCAATCACCAGTCCCCGATCACAGGCTTTGCCATGCCTGATCGCGTGCGCGCAGCGCTGCGCCCTATAGCGCCTCGCTCCGCAAAAAACTATCAGGCCTGATGCGATATCATCAACGTGCGCGCGATTCGCGACATGTCGCCATAGCACGACATTAGGCAAGTTCTGAACGATCGGTTTGTGTGAACATGAACGAAATGTAAGTCGAGCGCGGCTCGCGCGCACAAAGAGAAATACGGCTCAAAGTCCCACGATAGTCGACAGGACTGTCGCTCAGTGCCGAGAGGCGGCAACGAGGTCTCGACACTGTTGTCTTCGTTCTTTTGGGATCGATTCTGTAGGTGCGATCCTACGAGGCTTAAAAAAAGAGCCGCGTTGAGCGCGCCATGGAGTTTCGGTGCACACGTTCTCTGCAAAATTCTTCCGTCGCCGCGCCGCGATTGTTCTTGGATTCGATCGGGACGCGGCGGCCGACAAGATTGTGTTTCAAAAAAGTTGCGCAGCTTGATGCTCTGCCGGTCAGAGCGCCGCTGGAGCGGTCCGCTGACGAACGTTGCCGCGCTGACGAACGGCTACGCGCTACTTTGTCGTCAGCGCAGACACCTCCGCCGGCGTGAGCGGCCCATCAAGTGAAGTGTCGGCCACGCCCGCGGCGAATGCCACTGGCGGTGGCGGCCACGGCGGACGGTGGTGCTTTAGATCTTTGGTCGCTCTTGGGGATTGCGCTATTCGGGCCCAACCGAGAGCGCAAGGCGATGTAGAACTTCATATACGAGCGAGAGTGCTCAAGGCGCTAACCCGGACCCGGTATCGACGTTTTAGTGTCGATACCGAGTGCGGGATTTTTTCAGCACTGCAAACCTAAAGTGTGGTACTTCGTCGGCTGTGCATCAAGAAAGTAACTATCGCGCCAATCAGAAATACCACGAACAGAACTTTGGCGATTCCGGCCGCGCCGGCGGCAATCCCGCCAAATCCGAATATGGCAGCGATTATAGCGACGATGAAAAACACAACTGCGTAATGAAGCATAGTTATCTCCCAAGAAAGATCCTATACGTGCGCATTAGGATTCATAGCTGGCTGTGCTGGCGAGCGGGCGCAGGCCCACTCTCCTGTAGGACAGGGACTGAGTTCGCGATTTCCGGGGCAGGGCTAAGATTGACGGTAACGAGGTGTTTCGGCACCCAAAGAATGCCCAATGCGGCCGTCGGGCAGTGCCGGAGGCGCCGATATGAAGCGCAAAAAACTTCGATTTGGAATCGGTTTTCGGGTGGCGTTGGGGAATCGCCGCTCTCAGGCCGCTGAAATGGTCATCAAGCCCGGCGATTCTGAGGGCGGTCCTGGCTAATCGACACCATGGCGCAGACCAGTGGCTGTACGTCGTTTCCGGGCAAGGTCATTGCCCGCATCAACGGACGCGCTTACCCGTTGTCCGCCGGGGTGTCTGTTGTTGATTGAGCGATGCAACAAGCACGAGGTAAAGAATACCGGCCGCGAGCCGTTGCGAACCTTGAATTTCTACAATCCCCCCGCCTATCGCAAGGACGGCAGGAATTACCCGCCGCCCGCCCTTGAGTACCGCGAGGCAAGGCTGCCGGCAGACCGCCAGCAAAAGCGTCGCAAGAGCAGCGTCGTGGGCCCGAGCAAACCCAGATTCTGGAAGGTGCTCGGCCCCGGACTGATCACCGGCGCTTCCGATGATGATCCCAGCGGCATCGCCACCTATTCACAGGCGGGCGCGCAGTTTGGATACCAGCTCGCGTGGGCGTTGCTGTTCACCTATCCGCTGATGACGGCGGTGCAGATGATCAGCGCTCGTATCGGGCGAATTACCGGGTCGCGGAATCGCCGGAAACCTGCGCCACCATTATTCGAATTGGCTGTTGCAGATCATTGTGGTGCTGCTATTCGCCGCGAACGTACTCAATGTCGGCGCGGATCTGGGAGCGATGGGGAAGCCAGTCGCTTGCTGGTGCCTGCCATACCTGCATGGGTCTATATCGTGGGCTTCGGAACGATCTGCACCCTGGGGCAGGTGTTCTTCAAGCACACGCGCTACGTGGCGATACTGCAATGGGTGACCCTTTCGCTGTTCGCATATTTTGGGGCACTGTTCATGGTGCACGTGCGGTGGGACGAGCTGTTGCGCGGTCTGCTATGGCCGAGCGTTTCCTTCAGCAAAGACATCGTGGATGATGGTCGTCGCCGTGCTGGGCACGACGATTAGCCCCTACCTTTTCTTCTGGCAGGCGGCGCAGGAAGTCGAGGACACGAAAGGCAAAGCCTGAACGAACGCCGCTCCGGCAAGAGCCCGGGCAGGCCCCGGTCGCACTGGCACGCATCCAGTTGGACACGGTGATCGGCATGGGCTTCTCAAATCTTGTGGCGCTGGCGATCTTGGTCACGGCCGCCGCCACACTGAATAGATCGGGCATCCACCATGTCGACAGCGCCGCCCAGGCCGCCGAGGCGCTGCGTCCCATCGCCGGCAACTTCGCCTTTGCGCTGTTCGCCTTAGGTATCGTGGGCACCGGCCTTCTGGCCGTACCCGTCCTGGCAGGCTCCGCGGCCTACGCCGCCGGAGAGGCCGAGGGCTGGCCGGTGGGGCTGGCGCGCAAGCCCCTGCAGGCGAAAGCGTTCTATGGGGCCATTGGGGTGGCGACCCTGCTTGGGGCCGTGAGCAACATGCTGGCGCTCAGCCCGATCACTGCGCTGGTCTGGGTGGCCGTCATCAATGGCGTGCTTGCCGTGCCGGTCATGGTGATGCTGATGGTAATGGCAAGGAGTCGTCCGGTCATGGGACGAGTTCCGCATCTCTCCGCTTCTAACCACGATCGGTTGGATCGCGACCGCGGCGATGGCGATCGCGGCACTGGCCTATATCGTCACCTTGATCCGCAGTCCTGGATGAACTCGTATCTGGCCATAGCTGGTAAGGGTTGCCTTGAGAGCAAAGCATGCGCCCTGAGGGCCTTCGGATGTGCCCGGACGAACGGTCGAATTTGAGTGATCGGCGGCGATGCAGTCGACCAATGGCGTCTACCAGCCGACCAGACAGACTAGGTCGCGCGGGGAGGCTCTCTTTAAAATGGTGGCGCAGGAGCACACCATGTCCCACTCAAAACGAGAGCAAAGTGAATTCCATCATGCAGTGGCTGCCGGTCGCTGTCCGGCTCAGCATGAACTGCTGCGCCGCTTGGAGTCCAATGCAAGGGCGAATGTGAACGAAGACTGCGAGTGCTGGAATCCTGGGAACTCGGTGTTGAGCCAGAGCGGCGATCCCTACAACGGCATCGGAGCCCGGGTTCTCGCCGGACGCGATCTGCGCAAATAGCCTGCGGTCGGCGCCGACCCACTAAGCGACCACGTCTCCTCGGGACGCCAATCGCGGCTATAATCCCGGCTCACCAATAATAAGCAACGGGGGAAAGGCGATGCACGGAACTGCACGCAGTGGTATGGGTCGATCATCACCATGCGCAGGTGTTGCACCTGGACTCGGCGTCCGCGAGGTGCAGAAGATCGCTGCCCACAGCCACCACACTCGCCAACATGGCAGTCAGGTCCGCACGGAACACGAGTTCTTCGGAGAAGTCTGCGACGCACTTTCTAACATTAAGGAAGTGCTGGTTACGGGCTCCCATACAGCGCAGGCCGATTTTCGCCATTACGTCGACAAACATCGCGCCCATATCTCGCCCGCGGATCGTCGGCTGGGAAACCGTGGACCATCCCACCGACGGGCAGCTGGCGGCGCTCGCCCGACGTTTTTTTGTTAAACACGATCGGATGGCGGGCACGCCTTAAGATCAGCCGTGGGCAGGGACGCTGTTCGGCTGGCAGGCTGCGTTGTGTGGCTGGCTTGAGGCCGTTGGCGTGAAACCACCGACTCTTAAGCTGATCGCTAACGGAGTGAATGTCCAGGCCGCACCGTCGCCGCGACCATGACAGCGCTGAGGGAATCGAGATGCGCGAACTGAAACAACTCTTTGAGAACAACCGGCGCTGGGCGGCGAACATGCTCCGGCAGGACCCGGAGTTCTTTAGCAAGTTGTCCAGGCAGCAATCGCCCGCATATCTTTGGATTGGCTGCTCCGACAGCCGCGTGCCGGCGAACGATATCGTCGGGCTGCTGCCGGGAGAATTGTTCGTGCATCGCAACGTCGCCAACCTCGTCGTGCACACCGATCTTAATTGCCTATCGGTCATGCAGTTCGCGGTCGATATCCTGAAGGTGCGCCACATCATCGTGTGCGGGCACTATGGCTGCAGCGGCGTAGGGGCGGCACTGCGTCGGGACCGGATCGGCCTGAGCGACAATTGGCTGCGGCACGTTCAGGACGTAAGGCAGAAAGCACCAGGACAGTGTCGATGCCGCCGGCACTGACGTGGCGGCCGGCGATCGCTTGTGCGAACTGAATGTCATTGAGCAAGTCGCCAACGTTTGCCAGACCACCATCGCCCGAGACGCCTGGGAACGAGGTCAGGAACTGTCGATCCACGGTTGGGTGTACGGCTTGAAGGATGGACTATTGCGCGACCTGAATACGACAGTGGCCGGCTCCGATGAACCCTCGGCCGTGTATCGGTCGGCGATAACGGCCCTCGGGTCGAGTTAACTGGTCCGCTACCAGCGCGCACGTGAAGAAATCCGCCGCGGCAATCGTGTTGTATCTGGCGCTGGCGATTGCCGCGTGGTTCGTGATCCGGACGGGCGGGGCAATGCCCGAGGTGGTCGCCTCGCACTTTGGGGCTTCCGGGGAGGCCAATGGCTCCATGTCACGCACCGCGTACGTGCGATTCATGTTGGTCTTCGTGGTGTTGTTGCCGCTGGCCCTGAATTTGCTGATTGCCCGAGCGCTGCGACTCCCGATCGCACGGGTCAACATTCCACACCGAGACTATTGGCTTGCGCCCGAGCGCCGGGCCGATACGGTCGTACGAATGCAGCGGCACATGAATTTCTTTGGAGTTTTGCTGGTCGCGTTCCTTTGCTACGTGCACTGGCAGGTGGTGCAGGCGAACAGACACATGCCACCGGTGCTCGACAGCATGCGATTTTCAACCGGCCTGGCGACTTTTATGGCGGCACTGATTACTTGGATCGTCATCCTGCGCAGGGATTTCCGGCCCCCTCAGTCATAGCAGGCAAGGGCTCCGGCGGCGAGCTCCGCGGAAGTGATGCACGCAATACTTGCGAGTGGATGGGGTCATGCGGTCGAACAAAAGGGATGGGGGTCGCAGTATGGATAGCGAGAGTATTTCAGAGGAAGGTGGGTGCGATTGTCGGCGAGTGCGATACCGCCTGCGCCGTCGGCCGTTGTTCGTGCACTGTTGCCATTGCAGCTGGTGCCAG
This sequence comes from uncultured Gammaproteobacteria bacterium, assembly GCA_963795685.1. GTDB lineage: Bacteria > Pseudomonadota > Gammaproteobacteria > Steroidobacterales > Steroidobacteraceae > FEN-1191. Next base: position 7,630 of record CAWCJE010000005.1, on the reverse strand, counting down.
CGCGAGTCCGGCGCTTCATTCGCGCTCAACGCCATGATCGAAGCGGACCAGGTTGATCTGCTCGGCGAAGAGCCTGATGTGGTCGATACGCCCTCGGCGAGCGGCAAAGGGCAGAAAATTGCGCGCTGCCCGACCTGCCGCATAGCGGTGTGGAGCTGCTATTCCGGCGCCGGAGATCGGGTACGCTTCGTGCGGGTGGGCACGCTCGATTCACCCGGACAATTTCCCCCGGACATCCATATCTATACGAGCACCAAACAGCCCTGGCTGGTGTTAACCCCGGGAGCGCCCGCGTTCCCGAATACTACGATCGGGAGAAATTCTGGCCGGCCTCGAGTCTGGCGCGGCGCAAGGCGCTGCTGGCGCTGTAGCGTTAAGGCTTGAGCGCCTCATCGGCACCTGGTAGGTGCCGCGTCACGATAGATTCTCGCATCGAGCATGGATGCCGCCCCTCGCGCGGCGCCGTTCGCAGGCCTTCCGGAGCCCCGGTTCATGGCTGGCGTCGATCGCGGGTTGCCGTCGCTTCAGTCACGAGTATGATCAAGGCGACCTTGCACCGGTGCCGCGTACTGATGCGGCATTGCGGGATAAAAAGGGAGAGCGCCATGATCAATGCATCATTGGCTTTTCGCTTTCTGGCTACAGCCGTGTCTTCCATCCTTACACTTTGCGCCTGCGGCGGCGGCGCGCCTCCCGGGAAGCGCGGCGCCAATGCCACCGAAGGCGCGCTGGACATCATCGCGTGGCCCGGATACATCGAGCGCGGCGAAAGCAACAAACAATACGACTGGGTCAGTAAGTTCGAACAGGACACGGGCTGCAAGGTCAACGTGAAGATCGCCGGAAACTCGGAAGAGCTGGTTTCACTGATGAAGCAGGGCGGCTATGACCTGGTGATCGCCTCCGGGGACGTTACCTTCGGGCTGGTGCACACGGAACGGTGCAACCGATCGATATCGCCCGTGTGACCCGCTATGCGACGCTCGATGAGCGGCTGAGGCAAGCGCCCTGGCATTACTTCGATGGTACGCATTACGGCGTGCCCTTTCAATGGGGGCCCAACGTACTGATGTACAACGCCAAGATATTCAAGAAGGCGCCCACTTCCTGGTCCGTGGTGTTCGAGGGCGGAAATCTTCCCGACGGTAAGCCGGCCAACGGTCGGGTGCAGGCCTTTGACGGGCCGATCTACATTGCTGATGCGGCGCTGTACCTGATGGCGCACAAGCCCGAATTGGGGATCAAAGATCCGTACGAACTCAACGAAACGCAATATGCCGCGGCGCTCTCGTTGCTGCGCCGCCAACATCCGCTGGTGCAGCGTTATTGGCACGACTCCAACGTCCAGGTGCAGGACTTCACCAACCAGGCGGCTGTGGTCTCGGACTCCTGGCCGTCGCAGGTCAACACCCTGGTGGCGAACAAGCAGCCGATAGCGAGCACAATTCCCAGCGAAGGAGCGACCGGCTGGACCGACACTACGATGCTGCATGCCAAAGCCAAACATCCCAACTGCGCCTATCAGTGGATGAACTGGTCACTGGTGCCCAAGGTCCAGGGCGACGTTGCCGCGTGGCTCGGTTCCGTTCCGGTGGTCGCGGCGGCTTGCCTCAACAACGATCTGCTTGGCGCGGACGGCTGCAGGGCTAACGGGATGGACCAGTTCGATCGCCTGCACTTCTGGCGAACTCCCGGCTCCAGCTGCAACTCGCAGGACCGCTGCGTGCCCTACGATCGCTGGGCGAGTGATTATCTCGAGGTCATGGGGGGACGTTAGCCAGGGCCACGACCCTCAAGTGGTGTGGCAGGCCTTGATTGAGCTAAAGGACTCCGGCTGAGCGGCCGATGCAGGCCGCCCAGCCGGACAGCATGTCAGTGTGTGGGCTTTCGGAACTTGAGGACGAAATTATCGGCCTCGCCGATCGCCACGTAACGGGCACGGTCCTTGTCCCCCTGCGAGAGCGAGGGCGGTAAGGTCCAGACCCCGTCCACCCAATCCTTGGTGTCCTTAGGGTTGGCGTTGATTTCGGACTTACCCACCAGCTCAAAGCCCGCCTTCTTGGCCAGTGCGATCGCGAAGTCCTCGCGCAAATACCCGCTCTCCGCCTTCGGATCCTGAGGGCGATCGGTACGGCCGCGATGATCTTCCACGCCCAGGATGCCGCCGGGTTTGAGGGCCCGGAAACAGGCGGCCAGCGCGGCATCGGCGTACCCGCCATTGACCCAGTTGTGCAGGTTGCGGAACGTCAGCACGAGATCGGCGGAGTTCGGTGGTGCGATGTCGAAGTGATCCTTGCCGAGCGTGGTCTCGGTGATCTTGCCGACCCGATCCTTGTGACCGGCCATCCGTGAGCGCCACTTGGCGATGCCTTCATCCTCTTCCTTGTCTCCGGACGGAGGCTGGGCCACGTAGTACTTGCCACTCGCCGCCAGATACGGTCCCAGGATTTCGCTCCAGTAGCCGGAACCGGGCCAGAGTTCCACGACGGTCATGTTCGGCTTGAGGCCAAAAAACGTCAGCTCCTCGGCCGGATGTCGTGCGGCATCACGCGTCTTGAAGCTTTCCGTCCGGTCCGGACTGGCAATCATGACGGTAAGTTGCGGATCTGCGGCTGCAGCGGTCGCTGCGGCGGCGATGCTGCTGGCGCCAATCAGCGCCAGTGCCATCAGGGTGATGCGAGTGCGGTTCAGGGTGTGCACGATCGACTCCTCGGAATGTGGGAATATCGGCAGTATGGCGGACACCATTATGATTGGGAATGTATCGGCAAAGTTCTTGGCACACAACTGGTACAGAAAAAAGTAACCGCATGAACACCAAACTTCTGATCATCCAGCAGGAGGACGCGCGTCTGGCGGATGCCCATCCGGCAGCCGAACGGCATCTGGATCCCGACCTTTTCCCCTGCCTCCAAAAGCGAAGTGGCGCCGTCGATTTCGATCGTCTTGTCCGAGATCGCGAACGTGACGGTGCCTCCCTCGCCACCCTTGTCGGTGCGGGCGATGGTGAACCGCTCCATGTGCAGGTCGTCGGAAAGTCCCGCAGAATCCCACAGCGTTTCGACCGTGTCGAGCATGGGTGTGGGCCCGCACGCCCATGTCGGTCGTTCTCGCCAGTCCGGTACGAGGTCGTCGAGGTTGTCGAAGTCGAGCTTGCCGTCCTGCTTGGTGAGCTGGAGATGCAGCCGATAGCCGGGTTGGCTGACCTCCAGGTCCCGCAGTTCATCGTGGAAGATGACGTCTTCCGCGGTGGGCGCTGAGTGCAGGTGAACGATGTCCGGGTTATGGTCGCGCGCGGTCAGGGAGCGCAGCATCGCCATCAGCGGAGTGATGCCGCTGCCGGCGCTGACGAAGAGAACTTTTGGAGGCGGCGGGTCGGGAAGCGCGAAATCACCCTTGGGGGCCTCAGCGAACGATGGTCCCCGGTGTGACGCCGTTGACCAGGTGCGAGGACAGAAAGCCCTCGGGCGTTGCCTTGACGGTGATCGTGATGAGTTTCTTGTCGCGCACCGGCACTGAGGTCAGGGAATATGAACGCCAGTGCCGCCGCCCTTCGACGCGCAGGCCGATGCCCGGATCATCGCCACCTCTTCGTGCGCCAGCAACCTGACCACCGCCGAGCGAGCCACCTTGCGACGGCTGAGCCGGGGCGAGCGTCGGCTCCAGGCCCTTCGGACGATCATGGACGAGGTCTACCGGCTGTTCGACCGCCGTTGCCGCACGGATACGGCGCTGGACAAGCTGGCCCGGTTGCGGCAACGGCTACGGCGCTACCGCAACCTGGGGAGAAGCCTGGACAAGCTGTACTCGCCCAACCTGGAGAAGGCCCTGACGTTCCTCGATGATCAAGCTCTTGCCGGCGACCTCCAACGCCGTGGAGCGAGGGAATCGTCGGCAGCGCAAGATGCAGAAGTCAGTGTACCGTGTGCGTCGCCGGAGGAATCACCGGGGACGCGTCGCCCTCGATATGGAACGGGACCAAAGGGCCGAGGCTCGGAAGGCTACGGTCGCTTGCCTCCACCGCAGCCGGAACCAGCGTTAGTTTCCCGGTTTCTATGCTACAGTCTCACATTACCACATGTTTAACCGAGGTAACCCCACGATGAAGATCGCCACCCGACCGACCCGAAGATCGAAGCCATCCAGGAAAAGTTCGCCGCCACCCGCAAGGAACTGGGCGAGGCACTGATCAAGCACAACGCAGGGCTTCACCGGCTTCGGGTTCGGGTCGTTCTACCGGGTGCTGATGCCGGGACTGGTAGGCCGCGAGAAGCGGATGTTCTTCAATCAGGTCAGTGAGTCCCTCCCGTGGAGCGCGCGGGCCTGGGAGGAGCAGTCCCCGGTCTTGGAATGGCCGGCCCGCTCGGCGGCACCCTCGGCCTCGGCACAGGCTTCTTTTTTGGTGCCTGGCTCGCCAAGGGAGGGGGGATTTTACCGCCGCGCATGAATCCCAGCCACGAAGCCTGCGACTCTCCTCGACGCCGGCGGTCGCCCCGAGGGGGATGGCTGCCGGCGCGGCGGGGGATCGCCCGAGTCCTCGTTTCTCGCCCGGCCCGAGGGCAATCGATCCGATTTTTTACAACGGCCCGCCACAGGGCTAGGATCTCGGCTCCTGCACGTGTAACCTCTTGGCTGGTCTGCCCGATCGACGGATCTCAGTGCCCGAGGGAGGTCGGCACGATGCCTTACGACTGGCCCGCGGATACCGATTTCGCCCTCTGGGAACTCGACGTCCTCGACCGCAACTGTCCGGCCTGTGGACGGATGATGCACATCTGCGATCACCGCTATCGCCGCTTCCATACCCTGGACGGGCCGGTGCAACTGATCTGCAAGCTCAACCACTGTCCCGATCCCGCCTGCCCGGGACACGCCAAGACCAAGAGCCCCGAGCTCGAAATCACCCTCGCCCTGCCCCAGATGGCCATCGGCTGGGACGTCTTCTGCTGGATCGGGCATCGACGCTGTTCGCGCCACATGGCGATCTCCTTGATCCGATCCGAACTCCTGGACGACTACGCGATCAAGCTCTCCGAAGATGCCATCGACGCAGTACATCCGACGTTACCAGGTCATGCTCGCGGCGCGGCAGCAAGACGCCGAGTCGCTCCGCCGACAATACGAATCCGTCGGCGGAGATCATCCTCTGCATCGACGGCCTCCAGCCCGAGAAGGGGCACGAGACCCTCTACGTCGTCCGGGAGTTGACCCGGAAGCGGGTCTGGTTCGCCGAGCCGTTGCTCTCGGCCACCGAGGACGAGGTCCGACGCCTGATCACGAAGGCCAAGGAGTGGGCCGAATCCCTGGGCACGCCGGTGGGGCTCTGGATGTCGGACAAGCAGGAGGCGTTCGTCACGGGGATCGCGGCGGAATTCCCCGACGTGCCGCACCGCTACTGCGACAACCACTTCCTCCGCGACCTGGCCAAGCCGGTCCTGGAGGCCGACAGCCATGCCAAGGTCCAGATGCGGAAGAAGGTGCGCGGCCTGCGGACGATCGAACAGGCCGTGCTCCAGCGGCAGAAGGCCGAGACCAAGGATGACCTCACGCCCGAGGCTCCTGAAGCCACCGGCACGGCGACCGCGGCGGCGGCGGACCCGTCTCCTGCCGTGGTCGATCCCGCCGGCGCCGTGGTGCTCGACTATTGCGCGGCGGTGCGCGGGATCCTCAATGACGATCAAGGGGGGCCGCTGCATCCTCCCGGCTTGCGGATGGCCGAGGCCCTGGACGAGGTCCAGGAGTCGATCCAACGGAACTTGGACGCGAAAAAAGGGGGTTCGCGGAGGAGCAACTCGGCCGCCTGGCCGGGATGCATCCAGGCGGGCCTCGACGAAGTCAAGGAGCAGCAAGAGGTGATCCGAGAATACGTCGAGGTGATCGCGGAGGTGGCCGCGACGCTGGAGCCCGGGACCGAGGACATCACCGAGCGGGAGGAGAAGTTCGAGGCGTTGATCGATCGCTTCGAGGCGACCGAGGATCCGATCCGCCACGGCATGGCCACGGTGATGCTCAGCTTCCTCGCCGGCCTGTTCGTCGGCGAGGAGGAGTATGAAGCGATCCGGGATAATCTCGATCTGGAGCGTTGGTTTCGCTTGCCCAAGAGTCACGAGCGGCGGATCCACGGTCATCGCCACGCGGGGATTCGGCTGGTCCTGGACGGGCCGACGTTGGTGCATGCCCTGGACGCCCACGCGGCGCATCCCGGGCCGTTCACCGTGGACGACCTGCTGCCCTATCGGACGGCCCGAGAGCCGCCGTGCCAGACCGAGGCGCGGAACCGCCGCACGATCATGAGGAAGGCACGCTCCAAGAAGAAACGGCCGTTACTCCTGGCCGAGTTGGAGCGGCGTTATCGGGAAACGCCGGAGTTTTAGCTCTTTCGCGGATCGTTGTTTTTTTATCTATTGGCCGGTGCCGGCGGCTTCGCCGACTTCTACCGAAGGAGTCCCGGAGGACCGAGAGGTCCGAGCCGGAGTGATCGGCGTCCTCAGCCCCGGTAGGACGCGACATCCCAGGTCACCACCGTCGTGTCGCCGCCGCCCGTGGCCAGCCGGCCGCCGTCGGGCGAGAACGCCAGCACGAGGACGCTCCCCCGGTACCCTTCGAGGCGGGCCAGCTCGCGACCCGTCGCCACCTCCAGGAGCCGGACCGAGGGCTCCCCGAACCCGGCGGCCGCCAGGACCTTCCCGTCCGGGGCGAAGGCCAGGCCCCAGGCGCCCTCCTCGGGACCGGCGATGCGCCGCAGCTCGCGGCCCGTCGCCACGTCCCAGAGCCGGATCGTCCCGCCCCTGTGCGTCGTGGCGACCGTTGCGCCGTCGGCGCGAAGGCGACCGCGGTGATGTTCTCCCGGTTGTCGTCCGCCTCCAGGCGGTGCCGTACCCGGCCGCCCGGGGTGTCGTACAGGGTCAACGTCCTGGCCAACCTTGCCGCCAGCGTCCGGCCGTCGGGCGAAGGGACGAGGTCCTCGAAGAAGTCGCCGCCCGTCTCGAACTGCCATGCTCCGCCCCCGTGGCCAGGTCGTAGGCGACGATCCTCGGACCGTCGTCCCTCTCGCCGTCGCCGAGGATGAGAGTCTTGCCGTCGTGGGAGAAGACCGGGGTGATCATGCCCCCCTCGCTGTCCCGCCGGTCGAATCGGCGCAGCTGGTGCCCGTCTCCGTGCTGACGACGAATACCCGGCGGTCGCTCAGAAGCCCCTGGTAGGCCAGCGCCTTGCCGTCGCGGGAGAGGTCCCGGGTGTAGCAGATGCGCGGCAGGAGGACGCGCCTCGCCAGCGGCTCGCCCTTCGCGGGGTCGGAGGTGCAGACGGCCCCGTCCTGGCCGACCGAGGTCAGCGTCCTGCCGTCGGGCGCGAACGCGAGCCGAGTGACGCCGCCGCGGTGGACCGACCCGCGGAGCTTCTCCCGCCCGGTCGCCAGGTCCCAGTGGCGGATCGTCCGGGCCGGCCCTGACGCGGCCAGCGACCGGCCGTCGGGGGCGAACGCGACGGCCTCGGCCTCCCCCTCGGACCAGTCGAGCCGGCGCAGCTCGCGGCCCGCGGCGACGTCCCAGATCCGCACCGAGCCGTCCGGCCCCCCGAGCCCAGCGACCGGCCGTCGGGCGCGAACGCCAGCGCGGCGACCTCGTCGTGA
>CAWCJE010000004.1:0-256515 GCA_963795685.1 uncultured Gammaproteobacteria bacterium | reverse complement strand
CAACCCGGCTGATCCTGGATATCTATCGCGACTTCGGATTCGATGAGGTGCGCATCAAATTCTCGGACCGGCCCGCCAAGCGCGTAGGCGACGATGCGATCTGGGACCAGGCCGAAGCGGCGCTGCGCAATGCCGCGGACACGGCCGGGATCGAGTACACGCTCAATCCGGGGGAGGGCGCCTTTTACGGCCCCAAGCTGGAATTCGTGCTGCGCGATGCGATCGGTCGCGACTGGCAATGCGGCACGCTGCAGGTGGACCTGAACATGCCCCGGCGGCTGGGGGCGCATTACATTGACGAGCACAGCCAGAAGCAGGTCCCGGTCATGCTGCACCGGGCGATCTTCGGATCCCTCGAGCGCTTCTTCGGGATTTTGCTGGAACATCACGCCGGAAAGCTCCCGGCCTGGCTGGCCCCGACCCAGGCCGTGCTGATGAGTATTACCGACCGCCAGCATGAATACGTCCAGAGAACGGCAGATTTGTTGCAAAAACAAGGGCTTCTGGTCGATTCCGACTTGCGCAACGAGAAGGTGGGCTTTAAGATTCGCGAACACACGCTGCAGCGCGTTCCTTACCTGTTGGTCGCAGGCGATAAGGAGGTTGCGGCGAATTTGTTGTCTGTGCGCTCCCGTGATGGCAAAGACCTGGGCACCATGAGCCCGCAGACGTTTATCGAACGATTGCGGCGGGAGCTCGAAAGCCACGGGCGCCACACATTGGAGGAATGACGCATAGCCATTGCAACGAAGCGCATCCGGCGTAATGAGGAAATCACTTCGCCGTCGGTGCGGGTGATTGGAGCGGATGGGGCCCAAGCGGGAGTGATGACCAGGTTTGACGCGCTACAGCTAGCGCTCGCCGCCCAGCTTGATCTTGTTGAAGTCTCGCCCACGGCAGAACCGCCGGTGGTGCGAGTGATGGACTTCGGCAAATTCCTCTTTGAGCAAAACAAGAAGGCCCACTCTGCCAAGCGCAAGCAAAAGCAGCAGCAGGTCAAAGAAGTAAAGTTTCGTCCCGGGACGGAAGAGGCGGATTACCAGGTCAAACTGCGTAACCTGCTGCGCTTCCTGTCCGAGGGTGATAAGGCCAAGGTAACCCTGAGGTTCCGCGGCCGTGAGATGGTGCACCAGGATCTGGGCCGCAAGCTGCTGGATCGGGTACAGGCTGACCTTGCCGTCTCGGCAATCGTTGAGCAGTTCCCGATGATGGAAGGGCGGCAGATGGTCATGGTGTTTTCACCAAAAAAGAAGTGAGTCACTAAGGCACGAAAAGTGCCCCGGTGATTCCGCAGGCAAGCGGGCGGCCTTATGGGCTGCCTTGCGAACCTTAGCTATACAAATGGAGAGAAGTTTATGCCCAAGTTGAAAACCAACCGGGCGGCGTCCAAGCGTTTCCGCAAAACGGCGAATGGCTTTAAGGGCTATTCGTCGGGTCGTCGCCATAATCTCGGTCACAAAGACTCCAAGCGCAAACGTCACGCGCGTTCCGGAGGCAGCAGCCTGATCGATGAGAGCGATGTCGCTCGCATCACCCAGCTGTTGCCCAATCATTAACCCGGAATCAATTAAGGAGTCGAACCATGGCACGAGTTAAACGTGGCGTGACGGCCGGGCGCCGTCACAAAAAGATCCTTGGCAAGGCCAAGGGCTATTACAACGCGCGGCGCAAGGTATACCGCACCGCCAAACAGGCCGTCATCAAGGCCGGGCAATACGCCTACCGCGATCGGCGCGCCAAGAAGCGCGATTTCCGCGCCTTGTGGATCACGCGCATCAACGCCGCGGCCCGCATTCACGAGTTGTCCTATAGCCGCCTGATTGCAGGCTTGCGGATGGCTGGCATTGATATCGACCGGAAGCTCCTGGCGGATCTGGCGATCCACGATGCCAACGCCTTTGGTGCGATTGCCTCGCAGGCCAAGGCCGCGCTGGCGGCCTGACGGCGACCGCAAAGTCCGCTCCAATCCGCCACGGCTCTGAAGGCTTGCCGCTTGTGGCTGACCTGACCGCATTGGCCGAGGAGGCGCAGGCGCAGGTTCGCGCCTGCGCAAACCTCGCGGCGCTCGATGAGCTCAGGGTGCACTGGCTTGGGCGCAAGGGCGTGCTCACCGAACAGCTCAAGGGCCTGGGCGCACTCGGGCCGGCAGAGCGCCCGGCGGCCGGCGCGCGCATCAACGACGCCAAGGCGAGGGTGCAGGCGGCGCTCGAAAGCGCGGCGCACCGAACTTGAGCAGTCAGTGCGATCGCGGCCAAGCTTGCGGCCGGGAGGATCGATATCAGCCTGCCGGGGCGCGGCGAGGCGGTCGGTGCGGTGCACCCGATCACGCGGGTGCGATTGCGGATCGAGGAACTGTTCAGACATGCCGGGTACGAAGTGCTCGAGGGTCCGGAAGTGGAAGATGAATTCCACAACTTCGAGGCACTGAACATTCCGGCGGAACATCCGGCCCGTGCCATGCACGACACCTTTTATCTCGATGACGGTCGCCTGCTGCGCACCCACACCTCGCCCGTGCAGATCCGCGCGATGCTCAGTCGCAAGCCGCCGCTGGCGCTGATTGCGCCGGGACGGGTGTATCGCTGCGATTCGGATGTTAGTCATTCGCCGATGTTTCATCAGGTGGAAGGGCCTGCTGGTCGATACCGATGTGAGCTTCGCGAATCTCAAGTCGGTGCTGCATCAGTTTATGGAGTCGCTGTTCGAGCGCACGCTTGTCGATGCGGCTGCGGCCCTCGTATTTCCCTTTCACCGAACCCTCAGCCGAAGTCGATATTTCCTGCGTGCTGTGCGACGGCCGGGGCTGCCGTGTGTGCAAGCAGACGGGCTGGCTCGAGGTGGCCGGCTGCGGCATGGTGCATCCGAATGTCTTTAAGGCCTGCGCCATCGACGCTGAGCGCTATACCGGATTTGCCTTTGGCTTTGGTATCGAGCGGCTCGCGATGCTGTGTTACGGCGTAAATGACCTGCGCCTGTTCTTACGACAACGATCTGCGCTTCCTTGCGCAGTTCGCCCGAGGTTAGGCCGTGAAGCTGCCCTTGTCGTGGTTACGGTCGTGGGTCGATGTTCCATGGAGCGATCGGGAGATTGCCGATCGGCTGACCATGCTCGGTTTCGAAGTCGAGGCGCTCAGCCCCGTCGCGCCGGAATTTACCGGCGTGCAGGTGGCCGCAGATCCGTAAGCGTCGCGCCCCACCCGCAGGCCAGTAAGTTATCCGTCTGCCTGGTCGATGACGGCCACGGCCATGAACTTCAGATTGTCTGCGGGGCGAGCAATGCACGGGCGGGGCTGCGCACGCGCGCTGGCCACCGTAGGCGCGCAATTGCCGGGCGATAAAATCATCGCCGCGAGCAAGATCCGCGGCGTCGAATCCCAGGGGATGCTCTGCTCCGCCCGTGAACTGGGCTTAGGAGAGGAGGCGAGCGGCATTTTGGAGTTGCGCGTCCGATGCACCAGTGGGCGCGATGCTGCGCGATTATCTGCACCTTGATGAAACCCTGGCGGAGATCTCGGTTACGCCCAATCGCGGCGATGCCATGTCGGTGCTGGGCGTGGCCCGGGAACTGGCAGCAGCCAGCGGTAAGGCGCTGCGCGCCGCAACCGGTGCCGGTAATGCCCGCCGTGCCAGCGTCCCATACGATTCGCTTTCCCGTGCAGCTCACGCCCAGGCGTGGGCTGCCCGCGATTTGCCAGTCGCGTAATCAAGGGCGTGGATAATCGCCGACCCGTGCCGCAATGGCTGCGCGAACGGCTCGAACGCTCGGGCCTTCGTTCGATCAGCCCGGTCGTGGACGCCACCAACTTCGTGCTTCTGGAACTCGGCCAGCCCCTGCACGCCTACGATCTTTCGCAACTGGCAGAGCGGCATCACGGTCCGCCGCGCCACCGTCGGATGAACACTTGACCCTGCTGGACGGTCGCGAACGTCACACTGACCGATGATGTGCTGGTGATTGCCGATGCGGCAGGACCCGGTCGGCATGGCCGGCATTATGGGAGGCGCGCGCAGCGCCGTCGCCGAGGGCACCACCGAGGTATTGCTTGAGGGCGCTTGGTTTGACCCAGGCACCGTGGCCGGGCGCGGCCGACGTTACGGACTTCTGACCGATGCCGGCCAGCGCTACGAACGGGGCGTCGATCCGGCCGGGCAGGAGCGGGCGATCGAGCGAGCGAGCGCACTGATCTGTGCCATCGCCGGAGGCTCGGCAGGCCCTGCCTGCCTGGAAGAATTGCGCGCGGAACTGCCGCACGAGCGCCGGTGCCGCTGCGCGCCGCGCAGATTACCCGACTCCTCGGCACGGCAATTCCCGCGGGCGAAGTCACCCGTCGCCTGCGCGCCTGGGCATGCAGGTGGCCACAGGAGCGGAGCAATGCTGGCAGGTCACTCCACCGTCGTGGCGCTTCGACATCCTGATCGAAGCCGATCTGATCGAGGAACTGGCCCGCAGCGGCGGACTGGATCAGCTTCCTGAGCAGCCGCCCATCGGCGCGCGAGTCATCGCCGGGCAGAGTGATCTGAGGAGCGCTGAGCAATCGGTGCTGCACGTGCTGACCGCTCGCGGCTACAGCGAAGCGGTGACCTTTGGTTTTACCGATCCGTCACTGCAGCGCTTGTGTGCGGCGAGCTCGAGCCGATCACTTTGCGCAATCCCGATCGCCAGTAATCTCGCGGTGATGCGCGCATCGCTCTGGCCGGGACTGTTGCTCGCCGCGCGGGAGAATTTGCGCCGCCAGCGTGAACGCGTCCGGCTTGTTTGAAATCGCGACGCAGTTTCGGCGCGGTGCTATGGGCGCCATCCTCGAGCAGAAGATGATCGCTGGCATTGCGCTGGGTTCGCGCTTGCCCGAGCAGTGGGGCGTGAAGCGTTCGCCGGGCGACTTCTATGATCTTAAGGCGGATGTCACCTCGCTGCTGGCCCTGAGCGGCCGCGCTGGCGAGGTCCAGTTTAAAGTGGAGGGCGCCGCAGCCTGCCTGCACCCGGGACGAAGCGCGCAGATCGTGCGAGATGGCAGCGTGATCGGCCAACTTGGCGAACTGCACCCGGCGCTGCTGCGCGAACTTGATTTTACATATGCGCCACTGCTGTTCGAGCTGGACTACCTGGCGGTCACGAGCAACGCGCCGGTGCGCTTCGCACCCGTTTCCAGCTACCCGCAGATTCGTCGCGACATTTCCTTTACGGTGGCCGCAAATGAAGCTTTTGGACGGATTGCGGAACGTGTTAGTGTTGCGGCATCAACCCGCCTACATGAACTGCGCCTATTCGACATCTACCAAGGGGAGGGAGTAGAATCAGGTCGAAAAAGCGTTGCTTTGGGGTTGATTTTGCAGGATTTATCACGCACTCTTACGGACGCTGAGGCGGACGAAGTGGTCGCCGCGGTTAGCGCAGAACTGCGCTCGAGCTTAGACGCAAGAATAAGAGAATAGACGATGGCTCTAACCAAGGCAGAAATGGCGGAAGCGCTCTTCAATCAACTCGGCCTGAACAAACGAGAGGCGCGCGAGCTGGTGGACTTGTTCTTTGAAGAGGTGCGCGGCGCGCTCGCCACCGGCGAACAGGTTAAACTCTCAGGCTTCGGAAATTTCGACCTGCGCGACAAAAATCAGCGCCCGGGTCGCAATCCGAAGACCGGCGAGGAAATTCCGATCAGCGCACGGCGCGTGGTGACCTTCCGGCCCGGACAAAAGCTCAAGGCACGGGTCGAGGCATATGCTGGAACCAAAGAACAATAACGAACTGCCGGCCATCCCCGGCAAGCGATACTTTACGATCGGCGAGGTCAGCGAGTTGTGCGGCGTCAAGCCGCACGTGTTGCGTTATTGGGAACAGGAATTCCCGCAACTCAAGCCCGTCAAGCGGCGCGGCAATCGGCGCTACTACCAGCGCCAGGACGTCATCATCATCCGACAGATCCGCAGCCTGCTGTACGAGCAGGGGTTCACGATCGGTGGCGCCCGCAACAAGCTTGGCGGGCGATGAAGCGCGCACCGATATCAGCCAAAGCCAGCAGATCGTCCGCCAGGTGCGGCTGGAACTCGAAGAAGTCCTGCGAGTATTGCGCCGCTGACCTATCATCTCGGTTCGGTCGGGGCGTGGCGCAGCCTGGTAGCGCACTTGCATGGGGTGCAAGGGGTCGGAGGTTCAAATCCTCTCGCCCCGACCAAATTCAATTTTTTCGAGTCGACCACCTGGTCAGCAGGTACGCATGAAGAAATATTTCGCTTGCGAATCGGCCTGTGTTTTTCCCTGCGATGCTCGGCGCCTGCGGAAGCGATAGTCCGACCTCCACAATGCAGACCAGCACCGCGCGCGGCACGCTGGTTGAGAACCCTCCCTTCCGCATCGCCTCGCTGGACGCCGCCGCACTCCAAGCGCAACTCTCCGCCAGCGCCTTCGCGCCTTTCCTGCCGCTCACCGGCACGCCCGTGTGCGGCGTTGATTTCAATTACATGCACTACTGGACGGTGGGCGGAACGAACGAGGCCGAAAAGGTTTCCGGCGCGCTGATGGTGCCCACCGGAGCGGCGCCGCAATGCTCAGGACCTCGGCCGATCCTGTTGTACGCGCACGGCACGCAAGTGGACAAGACCATCAATATCGCCGATCCGACCAATCCCAAAAACCAAGAGGGCGTCTTGATCGCGGCCATGTTTGCAGCGCAAGGCTACATCGTCGTCGCCCCGAACTACGTCGGCTACGACTCATCGAGTGCCTCGTACCACCCCTACCTGAACGAGGACGCGCAATCCAAGGACATGATCGATGCGCTGACGGCCGCACGCAGCGCGCTGGGCCACGTGCTGGCCAACTCCACAACCGACAACGGTAAGCTGTTCATTACGGGTTATTCGCAAGGCGGATACGTGGCGATGGCCACGGACAAAGCCATGCAGGCGGCGCACATGACGGTGACGGCGGCGGGCACGATGTCGGGTCCCTACGCCCTGGAAGCCTTCGGCGACTCCGCATTTACCGGGCACGTCAGCCTTTACTCGACGCTCTTCTATCCGATGCTGGTCACCAGTTACGAGCGCGCCTACGGCAACGCGTACGGCGGGCCAGGAGCCACGGCGGCCGACTTCTATGAGCCCGCTTACGCGCCCACCATCGAGGCCCTTCTGCCGAGCGCTACTCCGGTCGACGGTCCCAATGGCTTGATCGCTCAGGGCAAGATCCCGCCGCTGGCGTTGTTCAGCAGCACGACGCCGGTCACCGGTACGCCGCTGGATGCCTACCTGGCCATACCACCGCTTGATCCCAACCATCCCGAGAACGCGATTTTCCGGCTGGGATTTGGTCCCGGGAATCTGGTCTAGAATTCCGTCCGCGTGGCCTATGTCAGCGACGCGGCGCTCAATCCGGACATTGGCCTGCAAACACTCAGTGACTGCATCCTGCAGCCCCCGAACCCCAGCAATCCCAACTGCACGCACCCCGGCCCGTCCTCGTACGGCCCGGCCGTGACGGCGCCCACGTATGGATTGCGTGATGACCTGTACATGAATGACCTGCGCAACTGGATACCCTCGTCTCCCGTGTTGTTGTGCGGAGGCGCAGCTCGATCCGGTCGTCACTTTCCCGGTCAACACCGGCATCATGTCACTGTGGTGGCAAACGCAGGGCGTACCGGTGGCGCGCACGGCAGCCGCGTTGCCGACCAGCCTCGTGGCGGTCCTGGATCTCGAATCGGGACTCGGTGCCGGCGATCCTTATGCGCCGGTCGAGGCCGGATTCCAGCAGGCCAAGCTCAACCTGTACACGAGCGGCTACCAGGCGGCATACGACGCCTGGCTCGCAGCGAATCCTGGCGACACCGCCGGCGCTGATGCGGCGGGGCAGGCCGGCGGACAATCCAACGTGGCCCAGAACTATCACCAGACGGTCGAGCCGTTTCTGCCAGGCCGCAGTGCGCGGTTACTTCAGCAGTTTCTGAGTGGCAATCACTATGAAAACTCGTAACTCGATCCGGGCCGGTATCGTGCTGCTCGGAACTCTGGCTGGCAGCGCGGCCATGGCCGCCGACGCTGTGATCACCGCCACGCGTGCCGATTTCAACAATGAGATTCGAGTGGGCATGTATTTTCTGCAGTATCACGTCAGCGCCAGTGATCTCTCAGGGCCCTACGTTCCACCCGGCGTGAATCTCGACGTCAACAATGTGTCCACCCCGTATTTCGCCTACATCCGGCGCCTCAGCCCTCACTGGGTCGCGCAGCTGGCTGCCGGCATTCCGCCGAAGACCGAGACTGTGGGCAAGGGGCCCGCGACGGTGGGCTCGGTGCCCTTTGACGGACAAGTCGTGTCGACCGCCAAGTGGTTCTCACCGTCGCTGTTGGTCAATTATGTGTTTCGCGATGAATCGGAAACCTGGCGACCGTACCTGGGCGCGGGCATCAACTACACCAAGTTCTACGACTTGCAGTCCACGGCCGCGGGCAACGCCGCCAATGGCGGGCCCACGGCGATCTCGCTGAGCAGTTCATTCGGGCCGGTCGTGACCGCGGGCGTTCGCTGGCATATCAAGGATCACTGGAGCGCTTACGCCTCATACGACTATGCGGTGGTGAACAGCGACTACACCGGCAACACCGCCGGGGTCATCCGACGCACATCGATCAACTTCAATCCGACCACGCTGGTGGTTTCCGTGGGCTACGCTTTCTGATTTCGGAAGCCGCCGCGTGGGGACCCGTTAATTGCAAGCCATTCCTTGACTTGGGGCTGTTACCCCCTACAATTCCGGCCTTCCTGAAGTTGCGGGAATAGCTCAGTTGGTAGAGCGCAACCTTGCCAAGGTTGAGGTCGCGAGTTCGAGCCTCGTTTCCCGCTCCAACCACTCTTTGAAAGGCTAGGTGGCAGAGTGGTCATGCAGCGGCCTGCAAAGCCGTGTACGCCGGTTCGATTCCGACCCTAGCCTCCAATCTCAAGTCCACGCACGATCGGTGGTGACCTTTCTGGGTCACCACCGGTTGCATCAATGGATTCAAACCAACGAGGCATGGCCTGTGCTCACCAGAACGCTGGGCACGGTGCTCCGAGTCCAGTACCGATGATTGTCATAATCGGCTTCGACGCAACCGTGTCTCCTGTCACCCTGTGATGAGAATCCATTCTCTTGCGATAGACACGAGGGTGCGCGACTATACCCCAAGCGCATCGCCTCATCGCATGCCGCTGACATGGTGCCCAGACGCTTAAGACCACTACGAGGGAGTTGCACGGCATGACGCGCAAGAACACCACGCTGGGAAGCCTGATTGGGGCCTTGCGACGCCAGAAGAAGTGGACGCTCCGGCAGATGAGCGAGAAGGTGGGTGTGCCGCTGTCCACTCTCGCCAAGGTCGAGCAGGATAAGCTTTCGCTGACCTACGACAAGCTCCAGCAATTTACCGCGCGTTTGGGACTGACGATGACCGAGTTCCTCGCGCAGGCCGAGCCCCCGGCGACGGATGCGCTCAAGGTCGTGACCGCCAGGCGCAGCCTGACACGAGACGGCAACTCCATTCAGGTGTCCACGCCGAATTATGACTACGAGTATTTGTGCGCGGATTTGCGTGAAAAGCGCATGGTCCCCATTCTCACTCGCATCAGAGCGCACGACATCGCCGAGTTTGGGGAACCGGTACGGCACCAGGGCGAGGAGTTCGTCTTCGTGCTTGAGGGCACCATTGAAGTGCATTTGCAGTTCTACACCCCGATCGTGCTCAAGGCGGGGCAGGGCGTGTACATCGACAGCACGATGGGCCATGCCTACGTCGCCAAGGACTGCGAGAGCGCACTGGTGCTCGGTGTGTGCTCGGGCGAAGACCGTAACCTGGCCGGCGAATTAATCGGACTTACCACGAAGGCCGAAAAAGTCGCCTGACCGGCCCCGCGGCCGGTTTTTACTGCGGCTGCGAGAGCGGTCGAGCGGATAGAGCGGCTCATCCCAGCCTGCAGGCAGGATGCCCGGGGAGCTCCCGGAACGAGCCGAATCAGAAAAATTTGACACCAAATTCTCTATACAGGACTATTATCTTGTAATAGACAAACGTGTCTCGACTTATCGGCGCCTCGATCTCGACGCGTCAGAGCGGGGTGCGGAAAGTGAATTCGGGAAGGAGACCCTTATGAATACTAGGCTCAGAGCGATATGTGACTGCGGTGCTGGGAATGTCCGGAACCTGCATGTTTCAACTCAGGTCACGCGCAAGTGGCGACCCAAGCCACCGCCAGCGACGCGCTCGAGCTCGAGACCGTCATTGTCACCGCCGAGAAGCGCGAAGAATCTCTCCAGAACGTGCCCATGGGCGTGACGGCCTTAGGGGGCAGCAGGCTCGATGAGATCCAGGCGAGAAACTTCGCCGACTACGCAGCGCTGGTGCCGGGCCTGTCATTGGCCACCGCGCAATCCGGGTTTACGCGCCTCACGCTCCGCGGTCAGAACGCCGGAGGCGTGGGCTCAACCGTCGCAGTCTATTTCGACGAGTCGCCCTTCGGCTCCAGCACGGCGCTACTGAACGGCAGCATCAATTCCGGCGACTTCGACACCTGGGACATGCAGCGCATCGAAGTGCTGCGCGGCCCACAGGGCACGATTTACGGCGCCAACAGCGAGGGCGGCCTGCTCAAGTTCGTCACCAATGCGCCGGAACTGGGCAAGTTCGCGATCGCTGGGGAAGCCGGCGGTGAAAACATCAGCCATGGCGGCGATGGCGTGCAGGGCCGAGGGCTGGTCAACATTCCGCTGGGGGACAAGGCGGCTTTCCGCATCAGCGGCTATTACGACGACCTGCCCGGGTATATCAATGACACGGGAAGCGGTCAGCATCAAGTGAACGAGGGTCGCAAGTCCGGAGGCCGCGCTTCCTTCCTGGTCGCGCCCACGAGCGATCTGTCGTTCCGCTTGACCGCCGTGCTGGAAAACAGCAGCTACGACGGCAGCAACCTGGTCGACATTGATCCGGTAACGTTGAAGCCGCTGTACGGCAGCCTGGCGCAACAGCGCTCGTGTGCCGGAACCGAGTCGATTCAAATACGAGAACTACAACGGAACCATCGATTGGAACGTGGGAGCTCTTCAAGGTCATATCCGCCACCAGCTACGGCGTTCTGGATACCCATCTGGTGACCGATGGCACGCCCATCTATGGCGGGCTGGCCGGCTGCGCTCACCGGTGGTCAGGCCCCGGCGCGCCTTTGTTCGGCGATACGGAGCTGAAGAAATTCACGCAGGAAATTCGTCTCACCTCACCCACTACCGATCGCTTCGAGTGGCAGGTCGGCGGTTACTACACCCACGAATCAGGCACGCTGGCTCAAAACCTTTATTCCGCGGCGATCCCCAGCGGCGCGACGGTCGGTTTGCTGATCCAGCCGCTGATTGATTCCACGTACAAGGAAGGCGCCGGGTTCCTGGATCTGACGTATCACTTCAATTCCAAGTTCGACATCCAGGCCGGAGGCCGCTGGTCCAGCAACTCGCAGACCGCGACGCAAACCACCACCTACGATGCCACGCTCGCCGGCTTGTTCGGCGTCGTGCCCAATCCACAGATCGTCCACGGCGACTCGAGCGAGAACGTATGGACGTATTCGGTGGCGCCCACCTGGCATTTTGATTCGAAGAGCATGATGTATGCGCGACTGGCGACGGGCTACCGTCCCGGCGGCCCCAACATTCTGCCGCCCAATGCGCCCCCCGACGTGCAGCGCCAGTACGGCTCGGATCGGACCACGAACATTGAACTGGGTGTGCGATCGACCCAGGCTGGATGGGCGCCTGTCGATCGACCTCGCGGCCTTTCACGTGGACTGGAAAAACATTCAACTGCTCGAGACCGTCAGCGGCTTCAACATCAATGCCAACGGCGGAACCGCGCGCAGCCAGGGATTTGAATGGAACTTTGCCTTCCTTCCCGTGCAGGGTCTGACCTTTCAGTGGACCGGCGCTTACACGGATGCGCAGCTGACTTCCGCCGCCCCGGCCATCATACGCGAATTCGGGCGATCCGCTGCCTTTCGCACCCGAGTGGAGTTCCTCGGTGGACGCGGGATACAAGTGGGCCGCCTTCGGGGATTACCACGGCTTTGTCGGCGCCACGTGGAGCTACGTCGGCTCACGGAGCAGCGACTTCGGTGCCGCACCCCCTCCCGCGCCGGCAGCGCTCCAGTCTGGCCAATCCTCCGGGCCAGGCCATTCTCCCGAGTTACAGCACCTTCGCGGCGCGACTTGGACTTGAAAACGACCATTATCAATTCACGCTGTACGGCAAGAATCTGAGTGATTCGCGAGGATTTTCCGACTACTCGAGTTATGGGGCGCCGTATTCAGCGGTGACTGTCACTCAGCCGCTCACGCTTGGATTGACGATGTCTGCTAAGTTCTAAAGGCACGTTCTCGCTAAGCTCAAATGCGGCTTAAGTGAGTGCGTCCATGAAGTCTGCGCGGACGGTGTGACGGCATGAATGATTCAAACAACCCGGCACGGAGCCTGAGGCGGCTTCAGTGATCCAGCTCCCGTTCCCGTATCTGCTGTTTCTCGGCGATGCGACCGAGGCGGCGTACGCCAAAACCGCCTTCGGGTTGCTCGACTGGGCTCCGGAGCGCTGTCTGGCCGAATGGGGCTGTGATACGGCCACGGTCACGACAGGCCTGCCACGCCTGGCCCCGAAAGAGGCGCGTGCTCGGGGCGCGCGGGGTCTGGTGATCGGTATTGCCAATACCGGCGGAGTCATCGGTGAGAGCTGGGTGCCACTGATGGTGGAGGCGCTGGAGTCCGGATTGGACATCGTCAGCGGCCTTCACGTTAAGTTGGGCTCGGTGCCGGCCCTGAAGGCCGCCGCCGCGCGCCACGGCCGGCGCCTGATCGACATCCGCACGCCGCCGCCCAACATTCCTTGTGCGAGCGGTTCCAAGCGTTCCGGAAAGCGGCTCCTCACCGTCGGTACCGACTGCGCGCTGGGCAAGAAATACAGCGCCCTTGCCATCGCGCGCGCGTTCAAGGCGCGCGGTGAGGCGGTCGACTTTCGGGCCACCGGACAGACCGGAATCCTCATCTCCGGCGGGGGCATGCCGATGGATGCCGTGGTGGCCGACTTCGAAGCCGGGGCCGCGGAGTTGCTCAGCCCGGCGGCAGACCCGAAGCACTGGGATGTCATCGAAGGGCAGGGGTCCTTGTTCCATCCGGCTTACGCCGCTGTTTCCTTGGGCCTTCTGCACGGCAGCCAGCCCGATGTCATCGTCGTGTGCCATCAACCGGGTCGTGAATGCATACTCGGGCATCCGGAGTTCCCGTTGCCGAGCATCGGGGAAACGATCGACCTGAATCTTCGACTTGGGCAGACTGACCAATCCTGCCATTCGCTGCGGCGGTGTCAGTCTCAACACCTCGCATTTAGAATTGGCCGCGGCCCGTGAGCTGATGGCGCAGGAAAGCTCCCGGCTCGGTCTGCCCGTTGCGGACCCGATGCGCCCGGGGGCGGAATTCGAACGACTGATCGATTCATGCCTGGGATGATCCAGGCCCGCAGGAAGTAGAAAACTATGAACAAACTTAGATTATTCGACCTCCGTGGCCACCACCGGCTTGCTTGCCTTTGCAGGCGCGATGGCCCTTGCCGCGGCCACTCCGCCGCCACCGGTCGCTGCCGCAGGTTCCGGCGCGCCGCTGACCGCTGCGGACGTCAACGCCTGGCTGGATGGCTACATGCCTTACGCCCTGAAGACCGGTGACATCCCCGGGGCTGTCGTGGTCGTGGTCAAGGACGGACAGGTCCTCACCGAGCGCGGTTACGGTTTTTCGGACGTCGCCAAGCGCGTGCCGGTGGATCCCGCACTGACGCTGTTCCGCCCCGGCTCGGTCTCAAAACTATTGACATGGACCGCGGTGATGCAGCTTGTCGAGGAGGGCAAAATCAATCTGGATGCCGACGTCAACCAGTACCTCGACTTCAAAATCCCCGCGCGCGAGGGCAAGCCCATCACGATGCGCAATCTCATGCAGCACACGGCCGGGTTCGAGGAACAGGCCAAAGGCATCATCTCCGAAGACCCGAAGGCACCCTGCGTACGACACCTTGCTGAAGGCGTGGGTGCCCACGCGTGTGTTTGCGCCGGGATCCACCCCGGCGTATTCAAACTACGGCGCATCGCTCGCCGCCTATATCGTCCAGCGCCTGTCGGGAGAGTCCTTCGACAGCTACATCGAGAAGCACATTTTTGCGCCTCTCGACATGCAGCACTCCAGTTTCCGCCAGCCGCTGCCCGCGGCACTGGTGCCGTTGATGTCCAAGGGCTATCCGCTCGGCTCCGAGGATCCGCGCCCGTTTGAAATGGTGGGCCCGGCCCCGGCCGGCTCGCTTTCCTCCAGTGGCGAGGACATGGCTCATTTCATGATCGCTCACCTGCAGGGAGGCGAGTATCACGGCAATCGCATCCTCAAGGCCGAGACGGCCGAGATGATGCACAACAGTCCCCTGACGATGCTGCCGCCGCTCAACCGCATGGAGCTGGGTTTCTTCGAGACCAACATCAATGGCCACGAAGTGATCGGCCACCTGGGCGACACCGATTACTTTCATACCTCACTCCATCTGTTCATGGAGGAGGGCGTGGGCTTCTACATTTCCTTTAACAGTCCCGGCAAGGACGGTGCGGTCGGGGGCCTGCGCGGGGCGCTGTTCCAGGATTTCGCCGACCGCTATTTCCCCGCGGAACCTCCCAAGGCCGGGGTGGATGAGAAGACGGCCGCCGCTCACGCCGCGCTGATGAGTGGCACCTGGGCGAATTCGCGCGGCTCTCAGTCGAACTTCCTGGCCGGCATCGGCTTTATCAGCCAGACCAAGGTGGGCGTCGACAAGAAGGGCGGGCTGGTATTGCCTTTCCCCGGGCTCAACGGCAAACCCCGCCACTGGATCGAGATCGCGCCCTTCGTATGGTCCGACCAGGACGGTCACGACCGGGCGGCCGCGAAGGTCGTCAATGGCAAACCGGTGCGCTTCAGCTTTGACTTGCTCTCGCCGTTCATGGTGTTCGAGCGCGTGCCCTGGTACGCCGACAGCAGCTGGCTGCTGCCGCTGTTCGGGTTCGGGGTGATTTCCCTGCTGCTGACCGCACTGGTGTGGCCCGTGGCGGCCCTGGTCCGGCGACACTACAAGATGCCGCTCGCACTGCCGCCGCACTCACTCAAGGCCTACCGATGGAGCCGCATCGCCGCCCTCCTGGGACTGGCGGGCCTTGGCATCTGGCTGCTTATCTTTACACTGATACTCAAGGACACGAATTACCTCAATGCGCGGCTGGATCCGCTGCTTTGGTTCGCGCAGTTGTTCGGCGTAGTGGCCTTCTTTGGCGGCCTGCTCCTGATGCTGTGGAACCTGAAGCGGGTGTGGGGCGGTCAGCGCCGGTGGCCTGCGAAGCTGTGGAGCATCGTGCTTGTGATTTCCTCCGCTGCCATTCTTTGGGCGGCCCTGGCGTGCAAGCTGCTGAGCTTCGGGACGAATTATTGATGTCCGCGCTCAAGCTCACCGTCGAGAAGGTCAACCTGCCGTTCTCGGCGCCATTTCGGATTTCCGGGTTCGTGTTCGACAGCCAGGACGCGATCGTTGTGACCGTGGACGATGGCAAGCACAGCGGTCGCGGCGAAGCCGCCGGCGTCTATTACCTCAACGATGACGCCGAGCACATCATCGCCGTGCTCGAGTCCAGGCGAGCGGACATCGAGGCGGGCATCGATCGACAGGCCCTGCAGGGGCTCCTTCCTGCCGGGGGCGCGCGCAATGCCCTGGACTGTGCGCTCTGGGAACTCGAGGCGCGCCGTGCCAACCGGCCGGTGTGGGAACTTGCCGGACTCCCTTCGCCCAAGCCCCTGCTGACGACATTCACGCTGGGTGCCGAAAGTCCCGCCCACATGGCCAATGGAGCCAAGCGTTACGCCAACGCGCGTGCCCTCAAGCTCAAGCTCACCGGCGACATGGCGCTGGACATGGATCGCGTGCGCGCCGTGCGCGCGGCGCGACCGGACGCCTGGATCGGTGTGGATGCCAACCAGGGCTATACCATAGACGCGCTCAAGCCGCTGATCGCCGGCCTTCTGGATGCCCAGGTCAGTCAGCTCGAACAACCCCTCAAGAGAGGGTGTGAGGCGGAACTGCAGGGTTTCGTATCACCGATACCCTTGATCGCGGACGAGAGCGCGCTGACCTTGGCGGATGTGGCCGGACTGGTGGGGCGATTTGATCTGGTCAATATCAAGCTCGACAAGTGCGGTGGCCTCACCGAAGGTCTCGCCATGGCGCACGAAGCCCGACGCCTGGGATTGGGTGTCATGGTCGGGAACATGGTCGGTACGAGTCTGGCGATGGCGCCCTCGTTCGTCCTCGGACAGCTCTGCGACGTGGTGGATCTGGACGGACCGACTTTCCTTAAGCACGACCCGCCGCCCACCATCACGTACAGCGACGGCATGATCTGGTGTGATGAACACGTGTGGGGGAGCCAGAGCAGGCAGGCCGCGTGAGTTCGGGTCGCGCCCCCCGGCACGCCCGCGCACCGAACTAGCCGACCCGCCGGCGATGTCAACGCGTTTCCAGCGCTTCCTGCTTCCCGGCTTTGCCTTCAAGGCGGTCGTGATCGGCGGCGGCTATGCGACCGGTCGCGAACTGGCCGAATTCTTCCTGCCCAGCGGCCCGTGGGGTGGCATTACCGCGATGCTGCTTGCGACGCTGATCTGGAGCGCCGTGTGCGTCGCCACTTTTCTCTTTGCGCGCGCCAGCGGCGCGCGCGATTACCAAAGCTTTGTGCGTTCGCTCCTGGGCCCGGGATGGATCGTGTTCGAGGCGGCCTACGTGCTGTTCGTGGTCCTGATCCTGGCGGTGTTCGGCGCGGCGGCGGGCGCCATCGCCGAGAGCCTGGGCCTGCCCGCCATTTCTGGCACGCTGGCGCTCATGGCCCTGATTGCGCTCGTGGTGGCCTACGGAAACGTGTCCGTCGAGCGGCTCTTCACGTACGTCTCCTTTCTCCTGTACGGCGTATACGCGCTGTTTCTGCTGCTCGCGCTCACGCGATTCGGGGGACTCATTGCCGCAGGATTCTCCAAACACGTGCCCATGCAAGGCTGGGTAACGGGCGGGGTGACCTATGCCAGCTACAACATCGTCGGTGCGATGGTGATCCTGCCCGTTTTGCGCCACCTGACCAGCAACAAGGACGCGCTCATCGCAGGGCTCATCGCCGGTCCCCTGGCGATGCTGCCCGCGCTGCTGTTTTTCTGCTGCATGATGGCCTACTACCCGCAGATCGGCGCGGTCACGCTGCCCTCCGACTTCCTGCTGCAGCGACTTGACCTGCCCGTATTTCGACTGCTGTTTCAGCTGATGATTTTCTCGGCGCTGCTGGAAAGCGGCACCGGGGCGGTGCACGCGATCAACGAGCGACTCGGTAACGCGTGGCGCCGTCGCCATGGGCACTCGCTCGGGCACGGTGCGCGTCTGTCGATCGCGCTGGTGATCCTGAGCGGATGCATGCTGCTGGCAACGCGCTTTGGCCTGGTGGCACTTATCGCCCATGGCTACCGACTGCTGGCGGCGGTGTTCCTGATTGTCTACGTCCTCCCGGTGCTGACCATCGGTGTCTATAAGCTTTGGCGCGGCACGGCCCGCCAGGAAAACCCATGAAGAAATTTATCCTTGCTCTCTTTGTCACGGCCGCCTCGGCCGCCTTGGCCGCTCCGCCCAAGGACTTCGCTCAGCGCGTGGAGCGAGCCCGCGCAGCGGTCGGCGTGCCTGGCATGGCGATTGCCATCGTGGAAGGCGATGCGGTGACCTTCGCCAAGGGATTTGGCGACAAGGCCATCGGCAAGAACGATCCGGTGGACGCGGACACGATCTTCCCAACGGGTTCGACCGGCAAGGCGATGACGGTCGCCGCCCTCGGAACCCTCGTGGACGAAGGCAAGATAGGCTGGGACGACAAGGTGACCGATCGACTGCCCGGCTTTCAGATGTACGATCCCTGGGTCACGCGCGAGATCACGATCCGCGATCTGCTTGTGCATCGAAGCGGGCTGGGACTGGGGGCCGGCGACATGATGTTCGTTCCGCGCACCAACCTCAGCCGCGCCGAGTCGGTGCGGCGCCTGCGCTACATCAAACCCGCGACCAGCTTCCGCAGCGGCTTCGCCTACGACAACGTCCTCTACATGGTGGCGGGCCAGCTTATCGAATCGGTGACCGGGCAGACCTGGGAGCGCTACACGGCCGAACACGTGCTCAAGCCCGCCGGCATGCTGCACTCGACCAGCGACGCGGAATCCCGATTCGCGGCGGTCGACCGCGCGCAGCCTCACGCGCGCATGGACGGAGGCTTTCGCGGGACCGGCACGCAGGAACTTCTGGACGAGCGTGACGAGCTGGGCCGAACCGCAGCACCCGCCGGTGGACTTGCGGTCAGTGCCAACGATATGGGGCGCTGGCTCTACATCCAACTGCACGGCGGCGAACTGCCGGGTCACAGCGGCCGGTTGTTCTCCGAAAGTGCGCACGAGCAGATGTGGACTCCGGTGGTGCCCGAACCGATCGACCCGGTGCCCGACGCGCTCAAGGCCACGCAGCCGAACTTCAGCTCCTATGCCCTGGGCTGGGATGTCATGGATTACCGCGGCACAAAGATCGTCTGGCACGGCGGGGCCGTGTTCGGTTTTCTGACCGCCGTGGTACTGATCCCGGACCGCCACGTGGGATTTTCCATCGAGATCAACAGCGAGGACGGCGAGATCATTCGCGGGCTCATGTACGAACTTCTGGATCACTATCTGGCACTGCCGTACACCGACTGGGTTGCACGCTACCAGGCCGAGAAAAAGCGTCGGATCGCAGAAGCCTTAGTCGCACTCAAGGCGCAAACCGCGAAGCCAGCGCCGGTGGGGCCATCGCTCCCACTGGAGCGCTACGCCGGCACCTTCGCCGACCCGTGGTACGGCAACGTCGAAATCATCCAGAAAGAGGGCAAGCTCCGGATCGATTTCAAGTCGACGCCCCGCATGACCGGCACGCTCGAGCACTGGCAGTACGACACCTTTGTCACGCACCTGGATGACAAGAACATCGAGCCGGCGTACGTGACCTTTGGCCTGGATGCCGAAGGACAGGTCGCGCAGATCAAAATGAAAGCCGTGTCGCCGATCGCGGATTTCAGCTACGACTACCAGGACCTCCTTTTCACGCCGGTGCAGACCAAGCCCTAGCCGCTTAGAGTTCCGGGCGCGGGCACCCAGGCCACAGGCGCCGCCGGGTTCGCACACGCGCGTGCTGATTCGAGCCGGTGTCATCGACCGATCGCGGGAGCGAGCGGCGATGGGTTGTTTCAGAGCATCGCCCCGAAAAGCCCTGGGGGTTGGACGCAGCGGTCGGTTGAGTCACACACACGTTCAGCGCATTTGCCGATTACCACCTGGAGAATCTCATGGTCAAGAAACTGTTCTGGTGCGCCTTAGGCCTGCTGGCGGCTCCGCTCCTGTGGGCGGCCAGCTCACCTGAGCAAAGCTATGCCACCCGCATCGCACAGGTTCTCAAGCAGACTCCGCTCATCGACGGTCACAACGATCTGCCCTGGGAAATACGAGATCGCTTCCACGGCAAGCTCTCCGCGGTTGACCTTCGGGCGGACACGTGCACGACTGCCATTCCCGCCGGAGGGGTTCGCGTTGATGACGGACATCGCGCGGCTGCGCCGTGGCGGAGTTGGCGGCCAGTTCTGGTCGGTATTCGTCCCGGTGGAAATGCAGGGCCCCTTGGCCGTGCAGGCGACTCTCGAGCAGATCGACATCGTGCGTCAGATGACTGAACGTTACCCGCAAGATTTCGAACTTGCTTTTACCGCCGCCGATGTACGCCGGATCCACAAGGCCGGAAAGATCGCTTCCCTGATCGGCATTGAAGGCGGACATCAGATCAACAACTCCCTGCCCGTACTCCGGGAGATGTACGCGCTGGGCGCGCGCTACATGACCCTCACCCATTCCTCCAATACCGAGTGGGCGGACTCGGCCACGGACTCTCCAAGCCACCACGGGCTCACGGCCTTCGGGCGCGAAGTGGTGCACGAGATGAACCGCCTCGGCATGGTCGTCGACCTCAGCCACGTGTCCGCGGAAACCATGCACGCGGTGCTCGACATCGCCGAAGCGCCCGTGATGTTCTCGCATTCCTCGGCACGCGCCCTCGTAGATCACCCGCGCGACGTTGCCGGATGACGTCCTGCGCCTGCTCGAGAAAAATGGCGGTATCGTGATGGTCAACTTCTACCCGGGCTACCTTTCCGCCGCCCGTAATCGGTGGGATGCGGACTATGCTGCCGAGCGGGCGCGCTATGCCAGCCCGCCCTTTGCAGGCATCTATATCGGCCAGCCCGATCGCGCTAAGGCCGCCCTGGAGGACTGGGTCAAGGCTCATCCGGCTCCGAAAGTCACCATCGCGGAGGTCGCCGATCACATCGAGCACGTGCGCCGCATTGCGGGCATCGATCATGTCGGACTGGGCTCCGACTTTGATGGCATCCCGGCAACGCCTGTGGGCCTCGATGGGGTCGATAAATACCCGGACCTGCTGGCAGAGCTCATGCGTCGCGGCTGGACGAACGAGGAAGTCGCCAAAGTCGCCGGCGAGAACATGCTGCGCGTCCTCGCAAGCGTGGAAGGCATAGCCGCGAGACTGCGCACGGCCCGCAAAGCCTCGGAGGCGACCATTGAGTCGCTGGACGGGCCGCCCAAGGCCACGAAGTAGCGGAAGCGCCGGACACGCGGACAAACACCGTTCTATTGGAAAGAGTGCGCTGCGCTGATCTTTACGAACGAAGGCGGGCGATAAGCGCCCATATTTAGTAGGATGGCGCGGATTTTGGATTCCGAACCTGGGCTCCGGACCGTTTGCGGACGTGGCGAAACTGGTATACGCAGCAGACTTTGACAGGAGTGCCCGCGGGGAAACCTGCGGTGCAGAACCGCCCAAACTCGGGGAACGCTACAGGTGCAGACCCAGGCCAATCCCGAGCCAAGCCCCGCAAGGGGAAGGTGTAGAGACTAGACGGGCGGCGCCTACAGCCAATCGAAGGAGGCCATGGCGAAGGGATAGTCCAGACCACGAACGCTCGCGATTGACGCGAGCGGCGGCGAAAGCCGAAGTGGCAGGAAAATCTGCTTCCTTGAAAAGGGAGTGTGGGTTCGATTCCCGCCGTCCGCACCATTATGCCCAGCGCTCAACGATCGCTCCAAGCTGAGGCACTGCATCTGTGGCGGGGCGAGATGCATGTGCTGCGCGGCCTGAGCTTCAGCCTCGATGCGGGCCAGTGCCTGCAGGTGAGTGGCGCCAACGGTTCAGGCAAGAGCAGCCTGCTTGCGCGCGCTGGCCGGGCTCCTCCCACTGGAGTCCGGCACCGTCACGTGGTGCGGGCAGGATGCGCGCAAGGATCACTACGCTTTATCACGGCGAGCTGGCCTGGCTCAGCCACGGCCCGGGACTGAAGGGTGATCTGTCGGCGCAGGAGAATCTGAGGTTCTCTGCAGGACTGCGGCGCCCCCTCGAACGCTCTCAGATCGATGCGGCGCTCGCGAAGGTCGGTTACGGAGCGGCCGATGGTCGCCTGGCGCGGCACATGTCCGCGGGCCAGCAGCGTCGCGTCGCGCTCGCGCGGGTGCTGCTGCTCGATTGCGCATTATGGTTGCTGGATGAGCCGACCTCGAATCTCGACGGCCGCGGGCAGGACATGTTTGGTCAAATCCTTTCAGCGCACCTTGCAGGCGGCGGCCTGGCGGTCATCTCCACACACCAGCCGCTTCCTGTGCCTGCCGATCGCGTGCAGGCGCTCGAACTATCATGAACGGCGCAGGTCCGAACAGCGTCTCACCGGCCCATGCGGGATGGCTCCTGGTGCAGCGTGATCTGCGCCTGGCGTTGCGCCGACCGGGCGAATGGCTCCAGCCGCTGGTGTTCTTTTTTGTCGTAACCATGCTGTTTCCGCTGGCCACCGACCCGGAGCTGTCGCGGCTCAGAGACATTGCGCCGGGTGCGCTGTGGGTTGCCGCGCTGTTATCGTGCCTGTTGGCACTGGAGCTGCTATTTCGTGAAGATGGTCAGGACGGCACCCTCGAACAACTGGCAGTGTCCGGGCTGCCCTTATCTTGGCTCCTTGTTGGCCAAGTGCTGTGTGCACTGGCTGTTGACGGGTTTGCCGCTGGTGGTTGCCGCGCCCTCTGGTGGCCACCGCGCTGGGCGCGCCCTACGCGGCGATTCCAGGAATACTCGCGGCGTTGCTGCTCGGGAGTATCGCCTTGAGCCTGATCGGCGCGGTCGGCGCTGGGCTGACCCTGGGCCTGCGGCGGGGCGGAGTGCTGCTGGCACTGCTGGTGCTGCCGCTGGCGGTGCCGGTACTGATATTCGGGGCGCGCGCCACGGCACTGGCGATCGCGCTCGAGCCGACCTCGGCGCCCATGTATATGTTGGGAGCGATCGTCGTGCTGAGTGCCACGCTGGCGCCGCTGGGAGCGGCAGCGGCGGTACGTATCAGTCTCGAGTGAGAGTCTTGGAGTAAGCATGAGCTGGGCTTGGTTGCATCGCTACGCATCGCCGCCGATTTTTTTCCGCATTGCCGGACGCGTGATCCCATGGGTTTCGTGGCTGGCGGCCATCGCCGGCGCGGCCGGACTGATCGGTGGCCTGGGGCTCGCGCCCGCCGGACTATCAGCAAGGGGAGGGCTACCGGATTATCTTCGTGCACGTGCCCTCCGCGGTGCTCTCGACGGTGGCCTATGCGCGTCATGGCCGCTGCGGCCGGTGTGGGTCTGATCTGGCGCATGAATGTCGCGCACGCGGTGGCGGCCAGTTGCGCCAGCATTGGGGCCTGGTTCACGGTGCTCGCGCTGGCGACCGGGAGTCTGTGGGGCCGGCCCATGTGGGGCACCTACTGGGAATGGGATCCGCGACTGACCTCCGAGCTGGTACTTGCTGTTCCTTTACCTGGGCTACATGGGCCTGCGCGGCGCCATCGATGACACCGCGCGTGCCGACCGGGCCAGTGCGGTGCTGGCGCTGGTCGGTGTCATCAATTTGCCGATCATCCATTACTCGGTGGACTGGTGGAATTCACTCCATCAGGGCCATACGCTGCTGAAATTCGGCAAGGCCTCGATGCCCCCGAGCATGCTCGTGCCGTTGCTGCTGATGATGCTGGCCTTCGTGCTCTATTTTGCGGCCATCATGCTGACGCGCGCGCGCGGTGAGGTGTTGCGCCGCGAGCGTAACGCACGCTGGATCAGCGAGGCGACGGGGGCGATGAGCGCATGATGGACTGGCTGTACATGGGCGGATACTGGCCCTACGTGTGGCCGTGCTACCTGCTGACCGCGGCCGCGGTCGGTGCTGAATATTTATCTTGCGCGGCGGGATTTCGCCGCCGCGGTGCGCGAGGCGCGACGACGCGCCGCCCGCTCGCGGAGTGACTCATGACGCCGCGGCAGCGGCGCACGGCGCTGGTGGCGCTCATCGTGTGCGGCGTAGGCCTGGCCGGCGCGCTGGCACTGCGGGCGTTCCGGGAAAATGTGATGTTCTACTTTGATCCGAGCAAGGTTGCCGCCGGTCAGGTCAAGGCGGGCCAGCGCTTTCGGCTGGGCGGCATGGTGGTCAAGGGCAGCGTGCAACGGGAGCCGGGCACGCTCAATGTAAAATTCGTGGTCACGGATTTTGCGCACGACATTCCCGTCACCTACTCGAATGTGCTGCCGGACCTTTTCAAGGAAGGCGCCGGGGTGGTGGCACTCGGGCGACTCAACGGCGAGCGGCGTGTTTGTTGCCGACGAAGTCCTGGCCAAGCACGATGAGAAGTACATGCCACCGGAAGTGGCACGGTCCCTCAAGCAGGGGCAGGCGGCGGCCGCGACGCGGCCGGAGGGTCAGCACTGATGCTCATCGAGATCGGGCACTTTGCGATGGTTCTGGCGCTTTGCCTGAGCGCCGCTCAGGCCTTCTTCGGCCTGCTGGGCGCCCACCTCAAGCGCGAACGGTGGCTCGCCGCCGTGTCCTCGGCCGTCGCGGGACAGTTCATTTTCCTGTGCCTGGGCACCTTCACCCTGGTGCACGCGTTCGTGGTCAACGATTTCTCGGTCAAATATGTCGCCGAGCATTCCAACTCGGCTTTGCCGCTGTTCTATCGGATCGCGGCACTGTGGGGAGCGCACGAAGGCTCGTTGCTGCTTTGGATCTTCGTGCTCGGTCTGTGGACGATCGCAGTGGCGCTGCGCACGACTCACCTGCCGCGCGCCTACGTGGCGCCGTGTGCTCGGAGTACTGGGCGTCGTCAACTTTGGGTTCCTGCTGTTCCTGCTCGCGACTTCCAATCCGTTTGAACGCCTGATCCCGGCGGCGGTGGACGGGAATGATCTCAACCCGCTGCTGCAGGATTTTGCGATGGCGATACACCCGCCAATCCTCTATGCCGGGTACGTCGGCATGAGCGTGAGCTTTGCCTTTGCCTGCGCGGCGATGCTCGAGGGGCGGACCGACCACGCCTGGGCACGCTGGCAACGGCCGTGGACCGTAATCGCCTGGGCGTTCCTGAGCTGCGGCATTGCGCTCGGCAGCTGGTGGGCGTATTACGAACTCGGCTGGGGCGGCTGGTGGTTCTGGGACCCGGTCGAGAACGCGTCCTTTATGCCCTGGCTGGTGGGCACCGCGCTGATTCATTCGCTGGCGGTCACCGACAAGCGGGGACTGTTCAAGAGCTGGACGCTGCTGCTGTCGGTCGCGGTGTTTTCCTTGAGTTTGCTGGGTACTTTTCTGGTCCGCTCTGGCGTGCTGGTCTCGGTGCACTCCTTTGCCTCGGATCCGGCGCGCGGCATTTTCATCCTTTCCTTCCTGGTGCTGATGATCGGTGGTGCGCTGGCGCTGTACGCCTGGCGCGCGCCATCGCTAGGCTCCAGCGTGGGATTTGAAATGCTCTCGCGCGAATCCTTTCTGCTGTTCAACAACATCCTGCTGGTCGTGGCCGCGGCGGTGGTCTTTGGGGGCACGCTGGCACCGCTGATCTCCGATACGCTGGGCCTGGGAACACTTTCGGTGGGGCCGCCCTATTTCAATCCCAGTTTTCTGGTGCCGATGCTGCCGCTGGTCATGCTGGTTTCGATCGGCATGCACGCGCGCTGGCGCCGCGGCGCATTGGGAGAGTCCCGCCGCCGCCTGCTGGGCGCGCTAGCGGGCGCGCTGCTGATCGGGCTTGCGATCACCTACGGCGTTTATGGCGGACAGCACCTGCTCACACCGGTCGGCGCGGTCGTGGGATTCTGGATCATTCTATCCTCGCTCGTTGATCCGATCAGCAGACTCCGGCATCGCATGCCCCTGCCTGCGAGCCAGATAGGGATGTGCGTCGCGCACATCGGACTTGGCCTGTTCGTCTTGGGGATCACATTCGTCAAGAGTTACACGATCGAGACGGACGTCGCTCTGGCGCGTGGGGAAAGCAAGCAGGTGGGCGATTACACGTTTCGATTTAACGGCGGAGAGAATATCGAGGGGCCCAACTTTGACGGCTACCGCGGACATGTCACGGCCACGCGCCATGGCCAGGTGGTCGCCGAGCTCTATCCCGGAGAAGCGCCACTACTTCGTACAAGGCTCGGTAATGACCGAGGCGGCGATCAACGCGCGCTGGAATCGCGACCTGCTCGCGGCCTTGGGTGAGGACGTCGGCAAGGACTCGTGGAGCTTGCGATTGCAGTACCGGCCGATGATTCGCTTCATCTGGCTGGGAGCGGCGATCATGGCGCTTGGGGGCATCACGACGCTCTTTGATCGGCGCTACAAGCTGGCCGCCGCGGCGGCCGATGCCGCGCGCTCAGCGCTGGCAGGCGAGCGCCCACCGGTGGCGCCATGAAGCGCTCGCTGTGGCCGCTAGGCGCCTTCGCGCTACTCGTGGTCGTGCTCGCCTTTGGGATTTTTAATGCCCCAAGGAACGGCTCCAAAATCATCGTCTCCCCGTTGCTCGGCAAGGCGGCCCCGGATTTCACACTGCCCAAACTGATCGACATCGGGCAGCAGTTCGAGGCTCGCTCCCTCCGGGGGGGGTGGCATCTGGTGAATGTGTGGGGCACGTGGTGCGTGGAATGTCGTGCCGAACATGAGACGCTGCTTCAGATCAAGCAGCAGGGCAGGGTGCCCATCGTCGGCATTGACTGGAAGGACGAGGATGCGGCAGCGGTGGCCTGGCTGGCGCAGCTGGGCAATCCCTACGAGACGGTGGTCGCCGATCGTGACGGGCGCGTGGCCATCGACTGGGGCGTCTACGGCGCACCGGAGAGCTTTCTGGTCAGCCCGCAGGGGATCGTGGTGGAAAAGCAGACCGGGGCCATGACCTTGGAGGACTGGCGCACGAGATTCCTGCCGCATTTGAGCTGCGGGTGCGCCATCCGGCGGGCCAAGGGCGGCGCATGAGACTTCCGCACGGTCGTGCTGATGGTCACCCTGAGCTGGGCGTTCCAGGCCATGGCGATCGACAACACGCCGCCGCTGCCCGATCCGGCCTTGCAGCAGCGATACCTTGGGCTCATCAATGAGTTTCGCTGCATGCAGTGCCAGAACGAAACGCTGGCCGATTCCAACGTGGGCCTGGCCGCGGATCTGCGACGTGAGATCCACGAGCTGATATTGGCTGGCAAGAGCGACGAACAAATTCGGGACTATCTGGTCGCCCGATACGGTGAATTCATTCTGTTCAAACCACGCTTCAACGCGCGAACCGCTTGGCTTTGGGCGGCACCGGGAGTCCTGCTGCTCGCGGGCCTGGGCATCGCCGTGCGAATCGTGCGTCAGCGTTCACGGCTCCCGATCACGGATGATGATCCTCCAGGACACGTTTCCCGAAGCATGAACGCGTTCATCCTCTGGGCGGCGGTGTGCGCGCTGATTGCCGTGATGTTGTTGGTGTGGCCGCTGCTGCGAAAGCGCGAGGACGGGAATTCGCCCCAGTACCTGTGGGCCATCTCGGCAGGTGTAGTCACACTGGTCGGCCGCCGCGCTCCTGTATCCTCTTTGGAGCAATTGGCCGTGGCGGGCACCACCGGCGGCCGATCATGAGAGCATCGCGGGTCTGCTCGCGGCCACCAATGATCATCCGGACGATGTTCGCGCGTGGCTGGACCTGGGGCAGGGGTATTTGCGGATTGCACAGTGGCCGCTGGCACGCCGGAGTTTTCAGCACGCCGACCGGCTGAGCCACGGGACGAGCGCAGATGCGCTCAATGGTCTCGGCGAAACGATTGTTTACGAAAACGACACCAGCCGCGTGGCGGAGGCTGCTGCGCTTGTTTGATCGCGCGCTGAAACTCGATCCGCATTCGCCGCAGGCGCTTTTTTACACCGCAGTCTCGGCGCTCAACAACGGCAACCTCGAACTGGCGCGCTCGCGCTTTGCCGAGCTCCGAGACCTTGGGCCACCGCCCAATGTGGTGGCGGCACTCGATAAGCAGATCGGCGCAATCGATGCAGAAATGGCCCGACAAAAGCCCGATCCGGCCACCAGCTATCCATCTGCAGGTCACGCTGGCACCGGCCGTGGCAGCGAGCATACCGAAGCAGGGCACTTTGTTCGTGTTCGTGCGATCCCCCCAGGGCGGACCGCCGCTGGCCGTCAAGCGCCTCAATCTGGCAATTCCCTCAGCGTGTGGATCTCTCGGCGAATGATTCGATGATCCCGAGCAATCGCATCAAAGCCCGGCCAGAAGGTCGAGGTGATGGCCCGGATTTCCACCAAAGGCACGCCCATGGCCAGCAGTGGTGATCTGTTCGGCGCGCTCTCGGCCGTCGCCGGCGGCTCGGCGCTGCACGTACTCTCAATTGATCAGGAAAGTCCGTAGCTCATCCGGCATCCGATCATTAAATTCTCGGCGGGACCGTCGCTTGACCGGCCATGAGAGGCTAGGCGACTATCCTCGGGTGTCCATGCTGCACGCCCATCTTCTCGCTTGAACCCTCCACGGATCTGGGGTTCGGCATTTGCGGCCACCGCGGCGCTGGCGATGCATCCCTCAGGGGCCTGGGCCGCCAGCAGTCCGCCCGCATCACCTCCGTACGGTGTTGAGATTCGCGAAGTGTGGATTCCAATGCCCGATGGCGTGCGCCTCTCGGCCACCCTCCATTTCCCCGTCGTGAAGGGCCATGCCGAGAAATTCGCTTCGATCCTCGAATATCTGCCCTACCGCAAGGACGAGGTAAAAGAATTCTCGAGCGTGCACGATTATTTCGCTCGCCGCGGCTATGTGTCGGTGCAGGTGGACATCCGCGGGACCGGGCGCAGCGAAGGCCTGCTGCCCGAGCGTGAATATTCCCGTCAGGAGCAGGAAGACGGTCTGCAGGTCATCGCCTGGCTGGCAAAGCAGGAATGGTCGAACGGGAACGTGGGCATGTTCGGAATTTCCTGGGGTGGCTTTAATTCGATCCAGTTCGCGATGCGCAACCCGCCCGCCCTCAAGGCGATCATCGCGATCGACGCCACCGAGGAGCTCTTCCACGACGACGTGCACTTCATCGACGGGATGATGCACGTCGATGAGTACGAATTGAATGTCGATTTGACCATGGCGGTCACCCGCTCTCCGGATTTTCCCACGGACGAGGCCAGCCTGGCCGCGCGCTTTGACCGGCCACCGTGGATCCTGATCTACAAGCAGCATCCGCGCGCCGGTGATTTCTGGGAAGAACCCGTGCGACCGTTGTCCGAGATCAAGGTGCCGGTGTTTATGATCGGCGGCATGCTTGATGGCTACCGCGACAGCATCCCGCGCATGCTTGCGAGGATCCGCGCACCCGCGAAAGCACTTCTGGGTCCCTGGAATCACAATGAGCCCCACGACGCGGTACCTGGTCCGGCCGTCGAGTGGCGCGATCAGGCGGTGGAGTGGTGGGATCATTGGTTGCGCGGTCGCACCAACGGCGCAATGTCGGGACCGAAGTTCACGGTATACATGAACCACTGGTATCCGCCCGATCTGCAGATCAGGAAAATCCCGGGGGAATGGCGAGCGGAGGAGGGCTGGCCGCCGCGCGGCTCAGAGAATGCGCAGCTTTTATCTGGACGGCGCAAACTCATTGAGGGACCAGCCCGCAGCGGCCGCGCATCATGAACTCGCTTATCGACCGGCGTCCACGCAGGAGGGCGGGGGCCCGGACTTTTGGTGGGGGGACGTTTACGGTGATCAGCGATCGGTCGATGCCTACAGTCTTGTCTATAACTCCGAACCCCTACCGCAGCCAGTATCGATCCTGGGCAGGCCCCGGGCCTGTCTGCGCGTGGCCGCAACGGCAGTGACCGCCCATTGGTTCGTGACGCTTTCTGATGTTGCGCCAGACGGGGTGACCACTTTTGTCACAGGCGCCGGCGCGGCGGGCGCACAACGCGAATCATCGCGCAGTCCGGCGCCTTTGGTTCCAGGAAAGCTTTACGATTTGTGCATCGATTGCATCTCATTTCGTGGGTCTTTCCCCGGGCCATCGCGTCCATGTGGCCGTTTCGAACTCCATGTGGCCAATGATATGGCCGACCCCATTCGCGATGACCACGACCCTTGAACTCGGCGGCGAGCAAGGATCACGAATCGATCTGCCCGTCGTGCCAGAAAAAAGCGCCCTGCCGATCCCGCTCCTAAGAACCCGAAACAGCCCGATACGGCCCCCGCCGGGGCGCCTTCAGACGGATGAAATGAATCTGAGTTCCGACGTCCCGGGTACTGGCCTGGACGGCGAGTCACGATCCAGCCAAGCATCAAGGAATTGTCGAATGGCGAGGCGGAAGCACGGATGATTATCCCTGGGGCACCGAGGATGTCCGCGAGCACATTGTCTTTCGCGCCGACGATGTCCATCCCGAGCTAAGTTCAGCGCAAGGTGATGCGGTCATGACCGTGCGATTAAAGGATCGCGAACTGCTTATGGCACACCATTCTTGACGCACACAGCGATGAGAAAAACTTCTATCTCGACGTGAAACGCGAGCTGCACCGAGAACGGCAAACTGATACGCAATCGCCATTGGCAGAGCACCATAGCTAGAGACGGCCAGTAGGGCCCTTAGCCAATTCCAAGCGTTGGAACCAATACATCAGAAGCCTACCCGTTATTTAACATAATATACATTATGCGAAGTTACAAGGCGGCGCCCGATGACCTGGGACTAGCCTCGACTCGTGACATTGCTTTGAAAGGTCTCCGGGTACGTGCCTGACATAAACTGCGGCGTTAGTGAAAAGACTTCGAATACGAACGACAACACAATCAGCAGCACACCGACCAAACAAACACACTGAATCTTGCGACTCCTTGCTAGTGCGGCGGTGGCGCAGAGTGCCGCCATCGTAATGCTGATAATCGGATAGCCGGCTCCCAAAGCCTTGAAATGGGCGATCCCTTTCAAGCTCGAGTCCAGCATGTCTATTAAAGGGTAGAAAGTGAGCAGGCCAAAGATGAGCCGATGATTTTTGTAGTAGGTTCTGTGGAAATCAACGGGCCTGTCTTCCCAATCTGGCGGCAAGAGTTGCGCGGCCATCGTCACCAACAGTGGATTCAACATCACAAACCATGTTCTTCGGTAGGACCAGCCTGCCACGTCATGCCACGAGAAAGCAGTCCACCAAGAATCAACCAGAACAAGAATAACGATCACATTGGATAGAATGTAAAGCGGGTCGATCTTGTAGCTCCCGCGTCTGCGCACCAGTTGCCCCAAGCCAAAGATTACTTGGGACATGCTCATGCCGACGACGATCGATACGAGGACGCTAAGGTGTTGGAATGCCGGCACGTTTCTCCCTTATCGTTAGGATTGCGCCATGTTCGCAGGTTTTCCTGCCAATCCAGGATTGCCCTTGCTATACATTGTGCGAACTGGCGTCCTAACCGTATGGAGGCAAGGATTTCCCGAAAGAGGACAATCGTTCCAACATCTATGAGGCTGTGGCGGTACCTTTGGCCCACGCCCAGCTTGCGATGCGCCAACCTGCAGACAGCTGACGAAGGGCGACCGTAAATACAGCGCCGGACTGGGTTACCTGCTTCCCGTGAACTTTGAATTTCATGGTTGCAGGGACGACAACGTATGCGGCATCGCCAGTCACATTGGCATGTCGGGGTTTGTCCAGAATGACGTTGTAGTCTTTAGCGCCCGCGTGCTCACCCTCGATGAGCACATCTCTGTACCAATCCCGGCACGCTGTAGCCCCATGCCACAGATGCGGCGCCATTCCGTCCAGAATGGACATAGGGTCGGCGCACAAAGCAGCCATGGCGTGCACGTCTGCATTGTTGAAGGCGGCCATATACTGCGCCACCACTGAAACAGGATCTGTCGAGCTTGTCATAACTGTGCTCCTTCAATTTCGTTCCGGAAAATACCAGTACTGCGCGCTTGTCACCGAGTCTTCCTCCTATCGTGACCTCTGGATCGACGGGGCCAATAGGTATTGTCACGCCGCGCGTTCCGACAACATGACCCGCGCTCTCTGCAGAGAGTCGCCGACCACAATAAGCGATTAGTAGCGCGGGTGTTCGCGAGCGATTACTTGCCCGTGCCCGTCAGCATCACCGAACGCCCCCCGCCCCCGCCGTTCACGTCCAGATAGGCGGACTTTTCGCCGTCCCTTGTGGGCTTAAATATCGCCTCGAGCGTGCATGTGGCGTAGGCCGTCAGCGATTTTCCGCAATTATCGGTGAAAGCATACTGCCCTGGCGCTGTGCCCCTCAGCGCGATGCTGGTGATGACCACGGTTTTTGAGCTGGTGTTGGTTACAGTCACCGACTGCGCCGCGCTGGAAGTGTGAATCGGAAGATTGCCATAAGCGAGCGAGCGTGGGGTGAGCGTTAGCGCCGGGGTGGACAGAGCCTGGCCGACGACCGCCACCGAGATAGGAAAGTTCCCGGTCGGGTAGGGAGAACCAGCGACCGCGTGCAGCACCCCTGTTGAGCCGTTAATTGAGTATACCGATACCGTATCGTCCCAATAATTCGGCGCATATGCGAACCGGCCGGAGGGGTCTACCGTCACCGAATTAGGATAGAAGCCGGCCGCGAACGGCGAACCGGCGATTGCGTGCAATGCGCCTGTGGAGTTGTCAAGGGCGAAGGCCGAGACTGTGCCTTTACAATTACTGAGATCGATGCACCCATTCGCCACGTAAGCGAATCGGCCGGAGGGGTGCACCGTCACCGATTGAGGTCTGGCCCCCGCCGCGAATGGCGAACCGGTGACCGCGTGCAAGGCGCCCGAGGAACTGTTGATAATGTAGGCTGAGACTGTGCCCGCCGAACAATCATTGGAAGCGTCACACTGATTCGCCACGTAAGCGAACCGGCCCGACGGGTCCACCGTCACCGAATAAGGACCGCCTCCGGCCGCGAAGGGTGAACCGGCGACCGCGCGCAAGGCGCCCGTCGAGCTGTTGATAGCATAAGCCGAGACGGTGTTATCTCCCGAATTCGCCACGTAAGCGAACCGGCCTGAGGGATCCACCGTCACGGAATTGGGGAAGGACCCGGCCGCGAACGGCGAACCAGCAATTGCGCGCAAGGCGCCCGTGGAGCTGTTGATGGCGTAGGCGGACACTGCGCCACCGTAATTCGCGACGTAAACGAACCGGCCCGAAGGCTCCACAGTTATCGAGTCAGGCTGGTTCCCGGCTTCATAGGGCGAACCGACGACCGCGCGCAAGGCCCCCGTGGCGCTGTTGATGGTGTAGGCCGATACGTTGCCGGTGCCGGGCACGCAGTCATCGGTGTCGCAATAGTTCACCACGTAAATGAACCGGCCCGAGGGCTCCGCCGTCACCGACGAAGGGTACCAAATGCCGGTTGCGAAGGGCGAACCGGCGATCTCGTGCAGGGTGCCTGTGGAGGAGTCAACGGCGTAGGCCGAGGCCGTGCTATCTCCGTCATTCGCCACGTAAACAAACTTGGGTGTCGAATTCGCCAGGGCGGAAGTGGCAAATGCGAGCGAGAGGCCGAGTAACAGTGTCAGGGTTTCGGGAAGCGTGATGGATTTTCCAGCAGTGGTTCCGTTCTGATTTTTATTCATGGACAGCGTCCCCTCAAAACATTTCGTATTTTGGCGTGCCAACCCGGTGGCCGAACCTTATTCCCGATGCGCCCGAAAGCTGGCTGCAAGGTATACTCGAAATTGCAGGTCGGTATGTGGAAATTTTCCAGCGATAATTCCCACGATACTGGGCAACGCCGAACCATTCAGTTGGTCAAGCTCCGAGACTGTGCGTCACGTTAAGTTAATGGTGGTTGGGTCACCTGGGATCCGTGCAGCCCTCGAGACTGCAGTGGCACGACTCGATGCGGCGCTAGTCGCCTAGTCCTTTAACCAACGCTCAAAGCACTTGCTATACATCACGCGAAATGGCGGAGTGGCCAAGTGAGTAAATGGATCAGTCCGCCCAATCCGGGGGTGAATGCGTTTCTTTGAATTTGCAAGCAAGGCATTTACACCCTTATTTGCCCGCTCCTGCCGCGCTGGCCTGAATCGCTTCGAGAAACTGACTCACGCTGGTTGAGCCGGACACTTGGCTGGGTGGGTACTCCTTAAAGGATTGAAGGAACGATCCTACGATGCCGACCGAAGGTACCAGGGTCCACAACTGTTCACCCCACCATTGGGTATACGAAGGCGATTCGCTTTGGTAACGCTCCCATGGATCCATCCGCAGATTGGTGATCAACGGCACATTGGTCGAATCCTCCTTGCCTGTGAACAGATTCCCCTGAATGGTCTTGAAGGCGATTTTCCAGTCGTCGTATCTCAAGGCCATTAGGTCGCCGTTGTCACTGAAATAGAAGAACTCATGGCGCGGGCCGGTTGCAGCATCGCCCTTGAAGTACGGCATGAAGTTATAGCCGTCGAGGTGATTCTTGAAAGTCTTGCCACCCACTTTGTACCCCTTTAAGAGTTTCTCCTTCACGTCGGAGTCGCCGGCAGCGGCCAGTAGCGTAGGCATCCAGTCCTCGCCAGCAAAAATCTGATTGACCACAGTTCCGGGCTTAAAAACGCCGGGCCACTTTGCCACCATGGGGACGCGAAAACCGCCCTCAAAAGTTGTACCTTTTTCGCCGCGAAACGGTTGATTGCCGCCATCCGGCCAAGAGAACACTTCGGCGCCGTTGTCGCTGGTGAACAGAACTATGGTGTTGTCGGCGATGCCCAGTTCATCCACTTTCTTGAGAATCTCGCCAACCTCCCAGTCCAGTTCCATCATTCCGTCGGCGTAAAGCCCGTAGCCGCTCTTCCCGTTCCATTTGGGCGACAGGTGGGTAAAAGAATGCATGCGGGTAGAGTTGTGCCAAAGAAAGAACGGCTTGCCCGCCTTTACGGAACGCTCGATGAA
The DNA here is from genome assembly GCA_963795685.1 of uncultured Gammaproteobacteria bacterium. GTDB lineage: Bacteria > Pseudomonadota > Gammaproteobacteria > Steroidobacterales > Steroidobacteraceae > FEN-1191. The sequence continues at coordinate 222,114 of CAWCJE010000004.1, read as the reverse complement.
GGCAGTTGAGCGACGCACTATTTCCTCTTCGACATTCTCCATATTGACGTTGGCTTTCGGATCCAGGTTTGGGTGCGGCGGGAGCGGACCAGCATCAACAATGATCTGCCTGCCCACCCTGCCCCACCGCGGGTCTACGGTGGCATCGTCGGTCGTTGTCGCTTTAGTGTCGAGCACATCGCGCGGACCAAACATCGCGAGAAATTTAGGGTCCTTCGGGTAGGTTGCTGAGTAGGGCTCCTCCATGGCGTTGAGGTGATAGAGAATGCCGTAAAACTCGTCGAATCCGTGAACCGTAGGCAGGTATTCATTGCGGTCGCCTAAATGGTTCTTGCCGATTTGCGCCGTGGCGTAGCCGAGGGGCTTCAGCAGCTCCGCAATCGTCGGGTCCTTGTCCTGAAGGCCCTGCTTCGCAGCCGGCAAGCCGACCTTCAGCAGTCCAGTGCGGAACGGCGTCTGTCCGAGGATGAACGCGGCTCGGCCCGCTGTGCATGATTGCTGCGCATAGTAATCCGTAAACATCGCTCCTTCTCTGGCGATGCGATCGATATTGGGCGTAGTCCCGCCCAACATGCCACGGTGGTAAGCGCTGATATTCCATGTGCCAACATCGTCGGCCATGATCATGATGATATTGGGTTTATTCTGGTCTGCGGCTTCGACCGGCGCCACGATGCCTCCAAACCCGAACAACGCCACAATTGAAAGCAAGTCCTTGGCTTTGATCATGATGGATTTCTCCAAAGCGGTATTGATTTCTTAGTGATCATGGATGCCATGAATACTGACGGATGTTACGAAAAATTAGTAAATAGCGCTGTCGTTCCACACTCAGGAGCGCCTACGATAAAAAATGTGGTACTTCTGCCATGCGCTTCTAGTGAATTGCCCTAGATCGTTATTGAGGTCACACTAATTCTATTCACCGTGGCTGGGCAGGAAACGCTGGTGGGACCCGTCCGCACCTAGTGATGATGGCAGCTGGCGAAGCACTTCCGCAACAGCATCAATCACCGCTTGTGGTCTTTCCAATTGAATCTCGTGCCCAGATCCCTTGATGACTCGGTGTACCCCGCGCGAAGAAAGATGCGCTAACGCATCGTGCATACCGATCCAAATCGGCAAGTAGGATCGATTGAACCGGGCGATGGCAGGCGTGTTTTCATCCCAGGTTTCCCAGGAGTTCTCCGCCGACAGCACCACGAGGGGCATTGCGCCAAGGCTACGGTGATCCACGCTGTCGTATCGGTGTACGGAGATCGATGACATGAGTGAGACTTGGCTGGCGAAATAGGCGGCGGTGAAGAACTGCGGGGCTTTCTTCCTAAACGCGGCGGGCGTGTCGCTTGGCAAGGGCAGCGAACAGTCTTTATATTCCGGCCTCGACAGTTCTAGGGGACCATGAGCCGCCAACAGGGCGCAATACAACTTATTGGATGCGTAGTGCTCCGGGGCGATCACCTCGTCGAAATCCGGCTGGGTCTCGTCGATGAGTCGCTCTGCGGCCGGACTGGTATCGTCAAGGATCATGCCCACCACCTCCTGGGGCCAATTTTGCGCATAGAGTCGCGCCTCTATGCCACCCAAGGAGTGCCCTAGCAGCACATACGGTCCAGGTATGGATCCGGCCTTGAGCGCTGCGTGCAGGTCCTGCACCACATCGGCAAGGATCTGCGGCCGGGGCGCCGGATCGCTAAAGCCGTAGCTGGCTCGATCGAAGGTGCACACGCGCGTCAGTTGCGCGATGCCGGGCTGGACCTTGTACCAGACCGGCGACCAACTCGATAAACCGGCCATCAGAATGACCGTAGGCCCGCCCGCGCCCGCGCAATGCAAATTGATTCTCCGGCCACCGATGTCTACCAGCTGACCCGGATTGAGATAGGTCAGTAGCCTCTGGTCCTCCGTGATCACAGACACCGATTCCGGCTCAGCGAACGCAACCCCTCCGGTGGGAAGCAGGACGACGGCCGCGAAAGTGAGCCATGCGCCTGCCAGCCCTCCTGATGCCCTCCTCCGGAGGAAAGTCCAGTGGCCAGGCGGAAAAGCACCTCTCGGATTCATCTGACCACCCCTGGCGCATCGTCATGTCGTTGGATTGAAACGCTAATCGTACGATGCCAGACCGAACCATTGGTTCAAAGGTTTCTACCGCGGCGCGGACGGGTAAAGTTTGCGCGCGTTCTGCCGAGGTCGACCATCACGGTCCTTGTCGGTAACGCAGATCGATCTTGCCGAGACGCACGGGCAGTCCAGCTCGGTTGACACGCGCTGGGTGTTCTGCTATTTTTTTAGCACTGTGCTAATTTCCTAGCAGGACCGCTCGATGGAAAACTCGCTAAGTCGTCGCGAACGCCAGATCATGGAAGTTGTCTATCGCCGCGGTGAGGCGACGGCATCCGAGATCCTTGAAGGGCTGGACAATCCTCCAAGCTACTCGACGGTACGCGCCCTGCTCCGCATTCTCGTCGACAAACAGCATCTCTTGCATCGGGAGGAAGGGCCACGCTACGTTTATTCACCGACCGTGTCACGCCAGAAGGCGCGATCAGGGGCGATTGCCCAGGTCGTTGACACGTTTTTCGACGGCTCCGCGTCACAACTGGTCGCCTCTCTGCTGGGCAATCCCAACACGAAAATCACCGGTGAAGAACTCGAAGAACTCAGCGCACTGATCGCCAGTGCACGCAAGAAGGGACGTTGACCATGGGTGACTATCTTGCTGCTGTCGTCCATCGCCTTAAAAACCAGCGTGCTGCTTCTGGTTGTAGGCGCTGTCTCGAGCTTGCTTCATCGCACCTCTGCAGCCCTACGCCATTGGCTTTGGGCATGCGCCTTGGCCATCTGCCTCGCCATGCCACTTGCGATTCTGTGGGTCCCCTCGCTTGAGGTCCTTCCCTCGTCGTGGGCTCCTTCGGGACCCCAAAGCGTTCCCGCAGCCGAAACCAGCGCCGCACACCTCGGACAACTTGAATTCGCCCCAGAATCCAGAAGAAGCCTCAGCATCGGGGGGCGCGTGGCCCACCCTCTTCATGATCTGGTGGATCGGGACAATAGGGTTGCTGTTACGCGATGCGTTAGCCCATGCCGGATTGCTGCGCTGGCTGCGTCGAGCCCGTCCGCTGCGTTCCGGCGCCTGGATCGCCACGTTGCAATCTCTGCCGATTCGGCAGCACAGCCGACTCTTGATCCTGGAGTGTCCCGAGCGACCACGGGCCGTGCACTTGGGGATTCGTGCGACCGGTGCTGATGTTGCCGGCCGGCGGCGATGCGTGGTCGGAATCACGGCGCCGACACGCACTATTGCACGAACAGGCCCATCTCGATCGCCATGATGCAGTGACCGCGCTGATCGCCCGCATGGCTTGCGCCATGCACTGGTTCAATCCGCTGGTATGGCTCGCGGCAGCGCAGTTGCGGATGCTCCAGGAAAAGGCCTGTGACGATGCCGTATTGCGGGCCGGCGTAAGGCCTTCCGACTACGCGCAGTTCCTGCTCGACTTGGCCAGCAGAAGACGCGGTGAAGCGATTTCTCCCGCGGTACTGGGGATGATCGGATGTTCACCGCTCCAGACACGGATTCGCTCAATTCTGGATGGCGATCGTTCGAGGACTGAGCGTGCCCGCCTTGCCTCGTTCGCGGGCCTGTGCCTGATGGGAGGCGCCTCAGTGACGCTGGCGGCGATTGCTTTTGTCACACCAACAACAAATGGTAGTAACACCAATTCTCTGATTGCTGCGGACACTGGAGCCCAGCGGCACACGTTTAAGGGCGTGCCAGGTAGTGACAATCCAATTCAAGGCGAGCCATTCGCATCGCGCGCTCTCCACAGCCGTCTCGTCGTACCCGTGGCCATGAATTCCTCAAACCACGGATCTCCGGACTGCCGGGCGATTCACCCGCCGCGACCCATCCGGCAACTGGCTCCCCTTGTCCCAGCTCCTGCAGTTCGGGCGCAAGCACGCGCGGCGGCCGACCCACCCGGGACGAACGCATTGCCTGCCCTTCCGTCCTGTTCCGGCCATTCCAGCGGTTGCAGCCGTTCCAGCTCTTCCCGCGATTCCTGCCATCCCGCGTACGGTCGCACTGGAGCACGCGGCCGATGCCGATTGCAAGCGCGGCATTGTTAATACCAACGAAAATCCAAAGACACCGCCGAACAAGCTCGTAATCGGCCCCCAGCATTTCGTTTGAACTCTCGCGTTCGACACGCCCTGTGCCGAGACTCCCGGCACACCTCATTTCAGCTTCGGCTGAGGGATGACCCCATGACTAGCAAAGGTCCTCGTACTAGCGGAGCGTGCCGCATCGGTTCCCTGGTCATTGCATCGATGGCGATGGCGATCTTCATCGCGCCAGTTCTCGTTTCTTCGGTCGGCGCTCAGGAAGCGGCGCGCCCCGCGGCCGCGCCGCAAATCGATCCGCTGATCGGCTTGTGGAAGGCCAGGCTGAACTTCGGCCCGGATCCGCGGGGGCCAATGATCCTTGCAGAGAACTCCCGCCGGCTGGCGGGCCGATTTTGCCGGGTCAGAGTTCGCACTGCAGCAGCAGGGCAACGTCCTGACTTTCACTCTGCCCGGCGCTCGAGGATCGTTCCGGGCCAAGCTCGATACCGATGGCGGCGTTCATCACGGCCAATGGATTCAGCAAGCTTCCTCGGTCAATCCGCTGTTCGCAACCGGCGTGCGTTTTATTGCAGACGGTGCAAGCCGCTGGCGAGGCGAGGTGCAGCCGATCGACGACACGCTCACGCTTTACCTGCCGGTCAAGAAGCGACCCGACGGCACGCTGGGAACCTTCATCCGCAGCCCAGAGCGCAACATCGGTGTGTTTTACAAAGCGGACCGCATCGAGCGCAGATGGCGACCGCATCCGCGTGATGGGGCGTGGACCGGGCGACAAGGCGGACAAGCGCGCTGCTGGAAGGCGCTTACAATGCGGACAACGATGTCATGAGCCTGTGGTATCCCGCGGCCGGCGTCACGCTCGACTTCCGGCGAGATGGCGACGCGAGCGACTTCTACCCTCGCGGCGCTCACCCTGCTAAATACGTCTATCACCCCCCGTTGGCGCGCGATGACGGATGGCCAACCGGCACCCTAGCGGAGGTGGGCATCGATCAGAGAGGCATTGAAGACTTTATCCAGCGCCTCATCGAGATGCCGATGGACACGCTCGACTCGTTACAGGTCGATGGCATACTCATCGCGCGTCACGGCAAGCTCGTGCTGGAGGAATACTTCCACGGCAACGATCGGGACCATCCCCACGAGACGCGCTCGGCCTCCAAGAGCCTAACCGCCACGCTGGTGGGCGCGGCATGCAGGCCGGGCTTGCCAGTGCAGCTGTCCATGCCGGTTTACGCCACGATGAATGGCGGAAAAATCCCGGAGGGACTTGAACCGCGCAAGCGCGCTATGACATTTGGAGAACCTGCTCACGATGTCCTCGGGCTTCTACTGCGACGACTCCGACCCCAAGGCCCCGGGCCGCGAGGATACGATGACCGATGACAGCAAGGAACCGGATTACTACAAGTACACGATGGCCGTGCCCATGGCATACGATCCAGGCAAGGTCTCGGTCTATTGCAGCGCCAATCCTAACTTGGCGATCGGCGTGCTGTGGCGGGCCACAGGCGAGCACCCGATGGATCTGTTCGATCGGCTGTTAGGCGATCCGCTGAAGATCGATCGCGATGCCTGGTCTTTGTCCCCCGCACTGCAACCGTACGGCGGCGGCGGCGCGCGGCTGTTGCCACGCGATTTCATGAAACTCGGACAGCTCATGCTGAATGGCGGAATGTGGAACGGGCGCCGCGTCCTGCCTGAGGATTTCGTGACTCGGGCCTCCAGCCCTCTGTACGAGCTCAAAAACATCCACTACGGATACCTGTGGTGGAACATCGATTTTCCCTACAAGGACCGCACGGTGCGTGCCTTTTTTGCGGGCGGCAACGGCGGCCAGGGAGTAATCGTAATTCCTGCGCTGGACATGGTCGTGGCCACTTATGGGGCGAACTACGCCAGCCGGGCGACCCTCGAAATCCAGCAGGGTCTGCCGCCGCGCTACATCCTGCCGGCGGTGCGGGAGCCAGGCGACCCTATTGACACGCCGGTCGTGCCGCGGGAGTACAAAGTGATCTACGGAAGCGCAAAAAAATAGAGATTGCGCATCACGTTGGAATCGCTGCGACTTCACCCGCGGATTACAAGGAAAAATGCGCAATCGATCAGTCATGGGACGGCAGGCCACGGCTCCGTTCCCAACCTCACGTAAATGTACATACTCCGGCCGGAATTCGGCCGCTTACGCCTGCATTAGATGAATGCGGCCTGCGAACCATGACGCGGCGGGCGGTCCTCGCGGACCGCCCGCCCTGATTCGACCCTAGTCCCGTTAGTTGCTTGTGCCTTTAGACGCGGCCTCTGCCTCAGCCATTCTCTTACCCATTTCAGCCTTGACGGCATCAAGATTGAAGCTGGCGCCGGTTTGCATCGGCGGATAGTCCAGGAAGCTCTGCAGTTCCTTGCCTATGACCTGCTGAACGAACACAAAGCGCCAGAACTGGAACTTGAACCAGTCGAAGTACTGCTGGCCGCCCTCTCTCGTGCCGTTGTTGGGCCAACCCGTGCGCTCGAATGGATCAAGGCGCAGATTCGTGATGTAAGGCACATCGGGCTTGGTCTTCTCACCCACCCAGCCCTGTGGCTGATCGATGAAACGGAACTTGTAATCGTCGATCCGCAATGCACCCACGGTGCTCTCGCCCAGATAGAAGATCTCGTGGCGAGCGGACGGTCCCTTGCCGGTAATCGCATCCATCTGGTTGTATCCGTCCAGATGGTTCTTGTAGGTCCGGTCCCCGATCTTCACGCCTTTGAGAAGCTGGTCGGTGATGTTTGCATTACCCGCCGCCGCCACGAAGGTGGGCAACCAGTCCAGTCCGGAGAAGATGCCGTTCTGCACGGTATCCGCTGGCACATGACCAGGCCACCGCAGGATGGCGGGCACTCTAAAGCCGCCTTCCATGACCGTGCCTTTTGATTGCGCAAAGGGTGTCTGGCCGCCATCCGGCCACGTGAAGACCTCGGTGCCGTTGTCGGTGGTAAAAAGGACGATCGTGTTGTCGTCCTCACCCATTTCCTTCAGTTTCTTCATCACGATGCCGATGTCGTCATCCATCTGGGCCATGCCGGCTTCTTCTTCCGACCAGCCATTGTCCGAATTTCGCATCGCTTCGTACTTCGGGGACAGATGCGTGACAATGTGCATGCGCGTCGGATTCAGCCAGACGAAGAACGGCTTGCCATCCTTCTTGGCCTTTTCCATGAATTTGGTGGCGAAATCACGGATCTCGTCATCCACCGTCTCCATGCGCTTGGGATAAAGCGGGCCAGCGTCTTCGATCTTTTGCTTGCCGACCTTGCCCCAGCGGGGCATATCGGTCGCGTCATCGGATTCGGTCGCCCAGCTGTGGACCATATTCCGCGGGCCGACGACATTCAGGAGATTCTGCGGATAGTTCGGATGCGCGGGGTCTTCCATCGCGTCGAGGTGGTATAGGTAGCCGAAAAATTCGTCGAACCCATGGACGGTGGGCAGGAACTCATTCTTGTCGCCCAAATGGTTCTTGCCAAACTGGCCCGTGGCGTATCCCATCGACTTCAAAATCGTCGCCGTAGTCACCGCCGCAGCCGGTAATCCGACCGACGCGCCCGCCTGACCCACCGTGGTCATGCCGGTCCGGATCGGCAACTCGCCGGTGATGAAGTTCGCCCTACCGGCCGTGCAGCTTGCCTCGGCGTAGTAATCGGTGAAGAGCATTCCCTCTTTCGCGATGGCGTCGAGGTTTGGCGTGCGCCCCGCCATCAGGCCGCGGTGGTAAGCACCGATGTTCCACATACCGACGTCGTCGCCCATGATGACAACAATGTTGGGTTTCTTGGACTCCGCCAGGGCAGGCGGTGAGAAAAGCGTCAGGCATAAGGGCATGGCTGCCGCCACCAATGCCGCTCTCTTTGCAAATATCATTAGCACTCCCCCACGAATGAAAAATAAATGGCCAGCCGACAATCCTGCAGCGAAACAGGACATTCGCCGGTGCGAGCACTCGAGTCTTCCCGCCTTTATTGGTCGAGGTTCGCGATGCGTAGGATCCGAATGTCCGATGCGGAATCAAAACGCTCAAGGGTCCGGCAAATTCTGCTTAGTGTTCAGCGGACTCTCGCGTGCTGCGACTCCTCGCAGCGGCGTTTGTAGGTAGAATCCTACTCCCTATTTTTTGAATTACCAAAATTTAATTGCAATTTTGCATGGCCACTTTGTGCGCGAACGCTACGCAGGAATGCGATGGCGAACAGCCCGGTCCACCCGACGGCACCCTTGCTTGATTTTTCCATGGAGCGGCCTTTGCTCCGGCCGCTAATTCTTCGGTCTGATTGTTTTCGCACATTCGATGCCGCGAACCAATGCCCGCGCGGCCTGCTCAATCGGCACCGCCTCAGCGTCAGTAACGCATGACGCTTCAGGCGTATTGATTTCAGTATCCTGAGGCCAACGACTCCCGGACACTGATAAGCTATCCGGGAACATCCCGGTGAATCGACACGGAGCGGGCCTCGAACATGAGGGCATTAAATTCTTACGCGCCCGGCGTTACCGCCCTCGCCACTTTGGCTCTGAGCGGATGCTACGCGTATCCGGCCTACGCACCCGTCGCTACGACGCAGTCCGTCCCCGCCAGTTTCGATGCGTCCTGGCAAGCGGCGCGCGGTGCCGCCGCCGATCAGGGTGTGCGCGTTACCTACGAGGATCGAGCCAGCGGGACGTTGCGGGGCGACAAGGGCCCGCTTGCCGTGCTGGTCACCGTTGCAGGTCAGGCGGATGGCACCGTGCGCGTCGGATTTTCCGTCACGGGCCCCACGCCCCAGGACTCGGGCCTCCAGGATGAGCTCACCCGCTCCTACCAACGACGCATGGGACGATGATTTTGGGGTTTTTCGAACTCAGTGTTTCGATGGGTGTACGAAACAGTCGATCGTGAGCACGACCTGTCACATCCCTGCTTGGCGGCATTTATCCCGGGGATTTGGGCTCTTCGATGGCCAAGGGCTGAAACGGCTCGTGCAGTAATTCACCCAAACCATTCGGTCCGTCTCTGCGAGGATGCTGTGCCGTGAGCGCAGCGCCTGAAGGCGGAGAAAATCCTCCGGGCTGGACCTAACTTCCAATACAGTTCCGGTCGGTCGATCCGAAGCCCGGGCGGGTTCTTTCACGGGGCCTTATCATTACACCCGTGCGTACCACACTCTCAGCGCTGCTTGAAATCCGCCCGGTCGTATTAACCGACGGCGCCACCGGGACCAACTACTTCCTGGCCGGCCTGGGTGCGGGCGACCCGCCTGAACTCTGGAACGTCGATCGGCCCGAGGAAGTATTGAGCCTGCACCGGAGGTTCATTGAGGCCGGCGCGGAGATCATCCTTACCAATACCTTTGGCTGCAATCGGCAGCGCCTTAAACTTCACAAGGCCGAGCATCGTGTCTACGAACTGGCCAAGCGGGCCGCCGAGCTGGCGCGCCAGACCGCTGAGGCCGCCGCAGGTCCCGTCGTGGTTGCAGGCTCGGTGGGACCCACCGGTGAACTGTTCTCGCCCTTGGGCGAGCTCACTCATGAGGATGCGGTTGAATCGTTCGTCGAACAGATGCGGGGTCTGCGCGATGGGGGCGCTGACGTGGTATGGATCGAGACGCTCTCCTCCACCGAGGAGCTCAATGCCGCGGCCGAGGCTTCCATTAAAGTCGGATTGCCGTACGTCATTACCTGCACGTTCGATACCGCCGGCCGCACGATGATGGGCGTGTTGCCGCAAGAACTGGACGGAATTGTGGCCGGGCAGCCGATCGCTCCTCTGGCCATCGGCGCCAACTGCGGGGTAGGTGCCTCCGATATCCTGGTGACGCTCCTGGCGATGCAGGGCGCGACCCACACGCTCGTGGTTAAGGGAAATTGCGGCATACCGCACTTCCAGGGCACCGAATGCGTCTATTCCGGCACGCCGGAACAGATGGCCAAATACGCCACTCTGGCGATCGATGCCGGCGCGCACATCGTCGGCGGCTGTTGCGGCACGACTCCCGAGCACGTCGCCGCCATGCGCGCGGCGATCGACGCTCACGTACGCGGCGAGCGGCCGACGATCGAGACCGTTGTCCAGCAGGTGGGCGCGCTCACCAATGCTCCGCCCTCGGCCAATACGCACCGGCCGACGGGCGGCCAGCGCGGCGGTAGGCGGCGCTGACGGCGCGAGATAGTCAGGCGGGAGCGCCGAAAGCCCATTCGAACGCGAGCGCCCTTCCCACTGACCCGACCGCCTTGACCCGGAATCGCTCCGACACCCTCTATCGAGTGAATAGTGTTTTCGGCTCGACACGGAGGAATCCGCGACGACCCATGCCGCCGCCGTCAGCGTCACGGACAGAACCGTTTCGCTCCATTGAAAGGGGTCCTTCGGGCCCGCCGCCAGAAGGGGTACCCAGACCAGGAGCGTAAACAGGCCCATCTGCCAGGCCGAGAGCGCCGCAGCGAGACGTGCATGCCTGCCCACCATTATCGCCGCACCCGCCGCGATGAAAGCGCAGCCCGGTGCATACGCCCAGGCCAGTGGGAAAGGCAGCCAGCCCGGCACCAATGCGGCGGTCTCGATGCGGGTAGGAAAAATGCGCCAGGCCGAATGGAATCAACGCCAGGCCGTAAATTATCCTCGCCATGTTCGAGACCCCTGATTGCCGCTGGCAAATCCCGAACTTGCCCTGTCCCAATCGGTGGCGAACCAGGCATACAGCACCCAGGCGCCGGCCACAATCACCATCGTCTCCCCGCATCCCGACCAGGAGTCCTGCTGACCGGGCGCCAAAAACAGGGCGGGCACCCTAAAGATCAACAACCAAAGCAACAGATACGCCAGCAACACACGGGAGGCGCGGGCCGCCGTCCGCGGCCAGAGCAGGCCGCATCCCACAGCCAAGGAAATGGACGCGCAGGGTAGATCAAGACCTCGCGCGCAGGCATTCCTTGGGGTACCGGCTGCCATATCGCGCCGAACTTTCGCCTCGAGGAGGCCCGCGATCCCGATGGCGATCAGGACCGCGGCAAAAACCGCATGGCCGACGCTGGCAATGCGCATTCTCCTACCCTCCCCCTCGCGATCCAATTTATCGTATACCGGACGACCAGGGCATTGTAAGCACTCCTGCCTTGCAGGTAGCGCATGCGACTTCATCCCACAGGCCAGTTCGACAATCATCCTGCCGCCAACCGGCACATCGAGGCGCGGCCCCTGGCCGCCGCGATGGGTGCGGAAATCATCGGGGTCGATGCTCGCACGAATGAACGACGAGCAGTTCGAAGAGACCCGGGCCGCGCTGTTCCGCCACAAGATGATCTACCTGCGCGGACAGGAGCTCTCGCACGACGATCAGGAGGCCTTCAGCCTGCGCTTTGGCCCGTTTGCCGAAGATGCCTATACCCAAGGCCTCCCCGACCACCGAAACGTGCATCCGGTGATCAAGGAAGCCGATGACCGGTCCAGGATGGTCTTCGGCTCGGGCTGGCACACCGACTCCCCGTTCCTGCCCGAGCCCCCCTCGATCACGATGCTCTACTCGGTCGCAGGTCCCGCCCTTCGGCGGGGATACGACCTGGGCCAATGCCGCACTGGCCTACTCGATGCTCAGTGAGACCTACCGGCAGCATGATCGACGGGCTCAAGGTGCGCTTTTCGATGCGCGATGTGCTCAAGTCCGCGCAGGACGCCGTGGAGGTGAGCGACAGCCCGATCGGCCGGCTTGCGGCCACGCGCGAGGCCGGACCGCTTTCGGACGATCTGCAGCGCAAGGTCAGCGGCAACGCCCATCCGATGGTGCGCACACATCCGGTGACGGGCGAGAAGGGTCTGTATATCGATCCATCCTACGGGATCGGCATCGAAGGCATGGCTGCGGAAGAATCGGCCCCCATCCTGCATTACCTCACCGAGCACCTCACGCAGCCCGCCTTTACCTGCCGACTGAGGTGGGAGGCGAACATGCTCGTGATCTGGGACAACCGCCTCTGCGTGCACCAGGCGTACAACGATTATCAGGGGTACCGGCGTGAAATGTACCGCACGACCGTCCGGGGCGACCGGCCGGCCTGAGACGCGCTGACCCGTCACATCGCGACATCCGAGCGCCACGGCGAAAGTAAATTATGAGTGCCCAAGACCACATCGTCTCCGAACTCGCCGCGCTCGTGGGCGCCGATGTGGTCATCACCCCGGACGCGCAGAACATCGTGCGCCACATCAGCGACTACTGCGTGCATGGCGATCCGAACGCCGGCATCAGGGCCCTGGCCTATCCGCGAAACACCAGCCAGGTCGCCGCGATCCTGCGCTACTGCCACCAGCATGAAGTGGCCGTGCAGCCCCAAGGCGGCATGACCGGCCTGTCCGGTGGAGCGGTGCCGGTGGGCCCTGCCTCGTGCTCTCGCTGGAACGCCTGCGCGCGATCCGTGAGCTCGACCGAGCGGCCGGCACCATCACGGTGGAGGCCGGCGTGGTCATGGAAGCGGTGCAGAAGGCGGCCGATGCCGCCGAGTTGTTCTTCCCGCTGGATATCGGCGGACGCGGCTCCTGCCAGATTGGCGGCAATGTGTCGACCAATGCCGGCGGCAACCGCGTGCTTCGTTTTGGCATGGCGCGCGACCTGGTGCTGGGGGTGGAAGCCGTGCTGGCCGACGGCACGATCATCGACGGCCTGAACAAGATGATCAAGAACAATGCCGGCTACGACCTGCGGCAACTGTTCATCGGATCCGAAGGCACTCTCGGTGTCATCACCGCGGTGGTGCTGCGCCTGTTTCCGAAACCGCACAGCGTATGCACCGCTCTATGCGCCGCAACGGACTACGCGGGCGTGCTCGACCTGCTGCAGCGCGCCCGCAGCGGCCTGGGCTCGCAACTTACGGCGTTCGAGGTCATGTGGCCGGCGTTCTACCAGGTCGGCACCGTGGATCTGGGCCGGAAGCCGCCGCTCGCGACCGGGCACGGCCTATACGTGCTGATCGAAACCCTGGGCCAGGACCCGCAAGCCGATCAGCAGCGCTTCGAATCGCTCATCGGCGGGGCGATGCAGGATGGACTTAGTCCAGGACGCCGTCATTGCCCAATCGCAGCGCCAGGTCAGCGAGCTCTGGTCCATTCGCGATTCCCCGGGTGAATGGCAGAAGGCCGGTTTCTGGCCCCAGTTGGGATTCGATGTCAGTGTACCGACCGGCGAGATCGGCGAGCTGGTCACGGAGATCCAGGCGGCGCTCAACGAGCGGTGGCCGGAATTGGCGGTCCTTTATTTCGGCCACGTGGCCGATGGCAACCTGCACGTCACGGTGCGCATGGCCGGCCACTCGGTGCCGGAACTGGACATCGAACGGGTCGTCTACGGCGTGGTGGCCCGACCGGCGCGGCTCGATCTCGGCCGAGCACGGAATCGGTCTGCTCAAGAAGGAATTTCTGCACCTCTCGCGCAGTGCGGAAGAAATCGCGCTGATGCGCACCATCAAGAAGGCCATGGATCCGAAGGGGATCCTCAATCCCGGCAAGATTTTTTAGCGACTGCAGGACCGCAAGGGCCCAGCGGGCGAGTCCTTAAGCGCTGGTCGGTAATGGCGCCCCGCGTTCCTGTCGCGGGAGCGCCCCAATACCGAAAGGGTATGTGCTTACTTCGTCCCCGCTGCGATCCCCGGCGATGCAGCCCTCGGTTCCCTGGGTGCACACCACCATGTAGGTGCCGCGCTGGTTGCAGCCCTGCACTCCGATCGTGTACTCGGCCCGGTCCACGCCCACCGAGGCCATACGCGGACCCGAGGTCGGCGCCTGAATGAACTGGCGCGAGAGCACCGATCCTGTTGCCGCGGGACAGTTCATGTCGAACTTGCCGCGCGCGAGTGCCGTCTCCACCGCGGTGGCCTGCTTGGCATCCAGAAAGCTGGCTTCCGAAGCGCATCCCACGAGCAAAACGCCGGCAACGAAGAGCAAATTACGATAGGTCACGGGTTTCTCCTGTTTTTGTGCCCGATGCACGTTGGTTCTTGGGCGCGCCCTTCCCTGTTCCGGGCACGCCGCTGCGTCACTTGGCCTGTAATGATATCCATTTCTGTGGGCCACCCGTTCAGGCCGAATGGCGCAGGAACTCCAGATGCGTGATGCCCTCGAAGATCAGTGCGACGCCGACCAGCACGCCGAAGGCCCAGGCTGCGGAAAACGGAAAGTGCCAATAGAGCATCGCGGCCACAAGCGATGGACAGCAGGCCGCTCAGGGCAATGAGCCAGCGACCGCGCCCTGAGCGTAGCTTGAAACTCCAGAAGAGCTTGGTGAATCCTGAGGCCGCCAGGCCCGCAATGCACACCAGTGTCACGGTGCCCAGGCCGATCAGGGGATTGGCAAAAATGAACAGGCCGGCCAGTATGCTGACCGCCGACAATAACATCAGACCGTAGGTGCCGGTCCATCGGTGGGCGCGGATTCCGGCGACGAACCCGAAGACCCCACCGATCACGAAACTGATCGCCAGGCCATGGTCGCTGCGATTCCCGCCTTGAATGGGGAGATCAGCGCCAGAACCCCGAGGACTATCGCCGCCAAGGCGCGCAATCCGCAGCGGGTGTTTTGCTCGCAGGCGTCAAGGTTGCCGTTTCGATGTTATTCATATTTTTCTCCCCTCGGCCAGCGCGAAGTCTGCGGAGGACCCCACTGCTTGTCAATTGAGGGTTCGGTGCCGGATGGCGCTTCCCGAAGGGCTGGCATCACGCCATCGCCACTCGGCACCAAAGTAAGTGGACCTGCCCGAACGCGACGTAGATTCGATCCCTGGGCTTACGGTTCGCCTGCTCTCCGCTGCGCCTTACAGGCGCGCGAAGCTGGCGGTGAAATGGCGCATCTGGGGCGCTTCGTACGTGATTCGCATCCCTCTCAGATTTGCTGCGTGCGCGTCACCTCGGCGAAGACCTCGATCAGATAATCCGCGTGACTTTGGGTGTAGACGCGTCGCGGCATGGCCAAGCCGCACCAGTTCGTAACGTGCCGGCACTTCGCTCCCATCGGGCTGGCGGCCGAACATCACGCGTGCCGATCTCGCAGGACCGCACGCCGCCGATTTCGTACAGCGCCACCGAGAGCACCTGGCCGGGATACTGGAGCGGCGGAATGTGCGGCAGCAGCGCGCGGCGTCGATAAACACCGCATGGCCGCCGACCGGATTGACGATCGGCACGCCGAGTTTCTTCAGCGCATCGCCGATGTACTCATTGCAGCGCACGCGATAGCGCAGGTACTCCTCGTCGATGACCTCCTCAAGACCCACGGCGATCGCCTCCAGATCGCGGCCCGCCAGCCCGCCGTAGGTAGGGAAACCTTCGGTCAGGATCAGCCGGTTGCGCGCCAGGCGCGCGAGTTCATCGTCATTCACGGCGAGCCAGCCGCCGATATTGGCCAGCCCATCCTTCTTGGCGCTCATCGTCATGCCGTCGGCCAGCTCGAAGATAGCGCGCACGATGTCGCCGATGCCGTGCGAGGCGTACTCGGGCTCGCGCTGCTTGATGAAGTAGGCGTTCTCGGCAAAGCGGCAGGCATCGATGATCAGCGGCTTGCCAAAGCGCTGGCACAGCGCGCGCACCGCGCGAAGATTCGCCAGCGAGACCGGCTGGCCGCCCCCGGCATTGTTGGTCACGGTCATCATCACCACCGGCACCGCGCTCGCCCGCTCGGTGAGCAACTTCTCGAGCGCGGCTAAGATCGATGTCGCCCTTGAAGGGATAGCTGCTGGAGAAGTCGGCGGCATGTCCGGTGGGCAGGTCCAGCGCCTGCGCGCCGGTCGCCTCGATGTTGCCGCGCGTGGTGTCGAAGTGCGTGTTGGACGGGATGACGCGCCCTGCCCCGCCGAGGATGGAAAACAAGATCGCCTCGGCGGCCCGGCCCTGGTGGGTGGGAATGACATGGCGGAAGGGCATGAGCTTCTTGACCGCCGCCTGGAAGCGGTAGAACGAAGGCGAGCCCGCGTAGGATTCATCGCCCCGCATCAACGCGCTCAGCTGGTTGGCGCTCATGGCGCCGGTACCCGAATCGGTCAGCAGATCGATCAGCACGTCATCGGAATGCAGGGAAAACAGGTTGTAATCGGTCGCCGCGATCAGCATGCTCGCGCTCGGCGCGGCTGGTCATGCGGATCGGCTCGATCACCTTCATGCGGAACGGTTCAATGATGGTCTTCAAGGTCTCTTCTCCGCGGCCACGCGCACGATGGCCTCCAGACTGCGCTCGACGTCCCGCTCGGTGGTCGCCCAGGACGATACGCTGATGCGCATGGCCACGTGGCCCTGCCAGAGGGTGCCGCCGCACCAGCACGTGCCCTCCTCCTGCACGCGCTGCAATGACTCGCCGCGTGCGCGCCGCATCGCCGAAGGACACCAGCACCTGGTTGAGCACCACCTCGTTTAGCACCTGGCATCCGGCCTCGGTGAGCCCTGCGGCAAAGCGCCGCGCGTAGCGGCAGTGGCGCTCGATCAGATCGGCAAGCCCCGCGCGGCCCAGGTGCCGCAGTGCCGCCCAGACTTCGATCCCGCGCGCGCGGCGCGAAAAATCCGGCGTGTACTGGTACGGGACGCGCTGCATCGCTCTGCGAGAGGTACGCGCCGCCAGAGGCCATCGCCGCGCGCAGCGCTCGCCGCCGTCGCGCACGAACACCAGGCCGCTGTCGTAGGGAACGTTCAGCCACTTGTGGGCATCGGTGCCCCAGGAATCGGCCGCTCCGATGCCTTCGGCAAGGTGCCTGAGCGAGGGGGCGGCAGCGGCCCAAAGGCCGAATGCGCCATCGACGTGCACCCAGGCATCGTGTGCATGGGCCCGCTCGCACACTTCCGCGATCGGGTCAAAGGCAGCCGGTATTTACGTTGCCGGCCTGTACGGCCACGATCGTGCGCGCATCGAGCGTGCGGCAGCGCGCTGGCGAGCATCCGGCCCTGCGAGTCGACCGGTACGCGGATGACGCGCTCACGCCCGAAGCCGACCATGGCCAGCGCCTTCTGCATGCTCGAATGCACCTCCTCGCCGACGACCACCGTCAGCGGCGGCGCGCCAAACAGTCCCTGGGCCTCGACGTCCCAGCCCGCGCGCGCGAGCAGCGCATGGCGCGCCGCGGCGAGCGCGGAAAAATTCGCGGTGGTCGCGCAGGTGACAAAGCCGCAGGCGCTTTGTGCAGGAAGCCCGAACAGCTCGATCAGCCAGCGCCCCGCCACGGATTCAAGCTGCGCGTTGAGTGGGCGCGGTGACGACCATGGCCGCATTCTGGTCCCAGGCCGTGGCGAGCCAGTTGGCCGCCACGGTGACCGGCAGCGCCCCGCCCGTCACGAATCCAAAGAAAGCGCCCGCCGGTCGTCGCCATCGTGGCGGAGAGCCCAGCTCGTCCAGTTCCGCCAGCACGGTCTCGGCCGCGGAGCTTTGCTCCGGGAGCGCTGGTTCGAAGGCGGCCGAGCGCCGCCAGCGCTTCTGGCGCGGGCGCCACAGGGCGATCATCGAGGGTTGCGACGTAGCGGCTCGCGCGGCGTGCGGCATCGGCCAGCAGTTCACTCATTGTGCGGGCAGTATATACGCGCCGCGCCCCGCTCCCCGCTCAGCGCGACCACGCCAGGCGCGCGCCCAGCGCGACGAACAGGCTCCCCACGACCCGATCGACGATCGACCCTGAACTTTGGGTTGCGCAGGAAGAACGCCTGCAGCCGGGCCGCGGCGGCGGCCAGCACCAGGCACCAGAGGAACCCGGTCGCTAGAAAGTCGGCACCGAGCAGCAGGAAGGCGAGGATCCGGGTGCCGCTGGCCGGATCGATGAACTGCGGCAGGAAGGCCAGGAAGAACAGGGCCACCTTGGGATTGAGCACGTTCGTCAGCGATGCCCTGCCGCAGCACGGCGCGCGGCGTCGCCGACTGCCCCGCCCCCGGCACGGCCTGCCCGCCGGCTTTGAAAGTATCAGCTTCATGCCCAGGAACACGAGGTAGGCCGGCGCCCAGGAATTTGACGATCGAGAATGCCAGCGGGGAGGTCGCCAGAATCGCCGAGAGCCCCAGCGCTGCGGCCAGCGTGTGGAACACGGTGCCGATCGCGATGCCCAGGGCCGCGGCGACGCCCGGCACGAAACCCGCCCGTGAGGCTCTGGCCGATGACGAACATCGAATCCTGGCCGGGCGTGAGGTTGAGCAGCACGCCCGGCCGCCAGAAACAGCCCAAGCCGTGGATGCCTAGCATGGTGGCCGTGCTTGCTTCATCGGCACGAAGCGGATTTCGATGCCGCCGGGCAGCGGGAATTTGATCGCCGGCCCCGGCCACGTAACCCAAGCTGCTCGTAGAAAGGGACGCCGGGGAGCGTGGCCATCAGCGCCAAGTTCGAGAACCCGGCCTGCCGCGCCTCGCGCTTCGCTTCTCTCCAGTATCGCGCGGCCCAGTCCCTGGCGCGCATGCCCAGGATCGACGAAGAAAGCGCGGATCTTGGCGGCCTCGGTGCTGCGGATCGAGCCACGATTCATCGCGGTCCGAGCGCGCATCGCTCCCGAACAGCGTGCGCCGCCGGCTCCAGCCGCCGCAGGCCAGATAGTGCGCCCGAGCCTCCGATGCGGCGACAAAATAAGTGCCGTCTCGGATCAGCATTGTATCGACGCCGAAGGCGCTCTTAAGAGCGCCGTCGATTTGCTGCGCCGGAATAGTCCGCCGCGCCCAGTGCGCGGATCGAGCGCGCGATCAGCTCGCGCAGCGCCGGTATGTCATCCACAGGTCGCCGCGCGCAGGGCGTACTTCAATTTCGCACCGGCCACCGCCTAGTAACCCGCCACGCTGCCGGTCGGCAGCGGCGGATCAATTGCATCGTAAAGGAGATCGCGTTGCCGCCGCGTTTGCGCGCTTCCAAGCCGACCTCACTCCCCAGGCGCTGCACGCAGACCAGCATGTTCTGCCCCTTCGGGCAGGGGCGCGGGCGCACATAGTCGGCCCTCTCAGTGACAAGCCCTAGGATTAGGACCCATGCCAACTTGACCGCACGCATGTGCAAATCCCCGGAGCCCCACAGCAGGATTGTTAGGATCGCAGAAAAGAAAAGGGCGGGAAAGCCAAATCTTTCCCGCCCGTCATTGGGCCGAAGCCCGCGATCACTCGAGGCCGTGGCTAGAAATGTATCGCGACGCGGCCGTAGAAGAACGCGCCGTTGATGCCGAACGGGCCGCCACTGCGCGGGTACACCGAGCCGTCCAGCTGGCCGCCCGTCAGGGTGTAGATCGGGCTGGATGCGGTGTTCTGGATCTTGTCCGGATAGGTATTGAAGATGTTCGCGCCGCCGAGCGTGAACACATAGTGGTCGAGGAAGCTGTAGTTGGCGGAAAGGTCCGTCGTCAGCTTGGCACCGAATTCCTGCCCGGCGGTGATGTTGCCGTTGGCATCAAAGGCCGTCGGGTAGTCGTTGGCATCAATCCACGAGCCGAAGTAGTTCTCGCGGAAGCATGACGGAGAACGGTCCCTTTGCCCAGTCCAGCGACAACGTGCCGCGGTGCTGCGGCGCCAGGTGCTCGACGTCGATGATGAAGTCGGTGCTGATGAACGCGGGGTTGTAGCTGGTGACCTCGCTCTTGTTGTAGTTGTAGGCGAGCGACAGGCCGAGCTTGCTGCCCTCGTTCATCACCATGTGGTAGGTGCCCACCAGGTCGATGCCCTTGGTCCGCGTGTTGAACCCATTGGTGAAGTACTGCACGGTGCCACCGTCGCCGACCAGGGCGAGTTCCGGCAGCTGCGGGTTGGCTCTGAATGAGCGCTGTAGTTACACCGAAGCTCTGCGAGAGCGCGATGCGATCGGTCACGTCAATCTGGTAGGCGTCGACCGTGGCCGTGAAGCTCGGCATCGGCGTGAGCACGATGCCGACGCCGTAGTTCTTCGAGGTCTCGGGCTTCAGCGGCACGGCGCCGAAGAACTGCGACACGGCGCTGGTCACCGGGAAGGTGCCCTGCTGGATCGAAACGCCCTGAACGAAGCTCGTCGTGACCACCTGGACGTTGCTCTGCCCCGGCGACGGTGCGTGGAAGCCCGTGCCGATCGTGCCTCGCAGCGCGACCGTATCGGTCACG
Organism: uncultured Gammaproteobacteria bacterium; assembly: GCA_963795685.1. Lineage (GTDB taxonomy): Bacteria > Pseudomonadota > Gammaproteobacteria > Steroidobacterales > Steroidobacteraceae > FEN-1191. The sequence continues at coordinate 201,917 of CAWCJE010000004.1, read as the reverse complement.
TGCCAAATCGTGTTGAATTTCCAAACCGTCTTGCTGCCGAAGGAATCGTAGCTTTCGTAGCGGCCCATGACGCCCATGCTGAGGTTGTGCGCCACGTCACCCTCGAGCCCGAGGTAGAACGCGTGACTGGCCTGCTTTTCGGTACCGGCATAGGTCGGACCCGTGCCGGCGTATCCGCTGGCGGCCGCACCTTCGACCGCCGTGAAATTCGCCGGTGACGCAAAGACGCCCGAGCCCGGGCTAGTCTCCGCATACAGCGGATGCTCCACGGCGTAGGGCCGGCGCCGTACGACTGCAGGTCGCCTTCCTCCGCCGTGTACTGCTCCTTGCGGTACTCGCCGCCGCCCGACACGGTCAGCGCGCTCGCCATCCCGAGGTCGAGCTGATAGGTCAGGTCGAGGTTGGCGTCCGTCTCCTTCTGGATCAGGTCACCGAACCTGAAGGAGGTCTGCGTGTCGGCGCCGATAGGAGGCGCTGAGCGAGTCATGCATCCCCAAGTCAACCGTGTTGCTGCTTTGCGAGGCCGAGATGTCGTAGCCGAAGCCGCCTGCAGTGCCCTTGTAGCCCAGCACCCCGAAGAGTTCGGTGGTGTCGCCGGTGAAGCGCGGCGTGAAGCCACCCGGGTAGATCGAGAGGTAGCTGAAGGTGTTCGTGTCCTGGACGTAGCCACCCGCCGGGCAGGTGGGATTGCCGGCCGGGCATTGCGTCAGGTAGTAGGGATGATTGAAGAACGAACGGCCGCCTTCGACGTCCGTTCCGCCGCCCACCAGGCCATAGGTGCGCGAGCCCTGGAGCGACGACCGGAAGTTGAAGCTTTCGTCCGTGTGGCTGTTGGCGTAATTGCCAAACAAGTAGACCTTGCTGTTGTCTGTGACATCGAATCGCGGAGTTCAGCAGGAACTTGTAGCCGTGGGTCGGGGACTGGCCCCAGATCTGCGCCGGCAGCGGGTAGTTCGGAATCGTGTTCGCCAGGGTCGGGTTTTCCTGCGCGAACGACACGGCGGTGGGTCGCGTCACGCCGCGGCTCGTCTGGCCGTCGCTGTCGTACTCACCGGCGATGTTGAAGAAACCGCGGTCCCAGTCGCATGCCGTAGTCGGCAGCGTACTGATGGCTCTGGCCGTCGGTGTTGGTCCTTGTATTGGCCGTAGAGCGCCTGCACTTCCAGGCCCGTCATTGTCGCGCAGGCCATAGTTCAGCACGCCGGCGATGGCATCCGACCCGTACTGGGCCGTCGCGCCGTCGCGCAGCACTTCGAGGTGCTTGATGCCGATCGAGGGAATCGAGGACAGGTCCGAGCCTTGCGAACCGAACGAGAGCGCCGTGTCGCCGCCGACGTAGACCTGCACCAGCGCCGAACGGTTGAAGCGCTTGCCGTTCATCATGCACGAGGATTTCATCGGCAGGCAGGCCGCGCAGCGAAGGTGAGCGCACGATAGTTGAGGCGTCCGAGATCGTGTTCTGGCCGACGAAGAACGACGGCACCAGGTACTTGACCTGATCCATCATGTTCGCGGCGGGTTGGGCCGCCAGGTCGGTGTTGGAAATGACGTCGACGGGCGATGCGGAATCGGCGACTGTCCGGTCAGTACGGCGCGTGCCGGTGACGACGACCTCTTCCAGACTGTTCGTCGAACTGGTAGTCACGGTGGCGGTCGGTGGCGTGGTCTGCGCCTGAGCGAGCATCCACGGCCAGCGCCAGGATCGCCGTCATCCCAATAGTCAGCATCGATTTCATTGCCAATCCCCCTAAATAATGCGTTGCTAAATAGGCAACAAACAGATGACTTATTCGCCCGAGTGTAGAAGCACTGAAATATATTTGCAACCTTACAGTCGCCTGGCCCATGCGGTTCCCACCCCGGATCAATCCACCTCACGCATAGGACAATCATGGACTTGCCGTCAGAACATTCGCTTAGTTCGCGTCCTAGGTGTCATTCAGCCGGATTCCACCGCCGCCTGCTGGGGCACCGAGGCCTGCCTGTGCACCGTTGTAGCGGCCACACCGACGGTTTGGCTCGTCTCATATAGAGACAGAAACCGAGGATTTAAGCCGAGGCTCCATTCCCACCGGTCCGCTCATTGATCAGGTGATCGGGGTGCTCCCATGCGCTGCTTCGACCGCCGGAGTGCGCCAGCCGCTCTTTACTCCCCAGTAGCAAAAAACCAACGCGGACACGCCCACGCACAACTGGTCCCACCCGTATGCCAGGTAACCGTGGCCCTCGAATTCCTTGCTCCCGGCCCAGGACAGGATCGACACCGTCGCTAGGTAAGCGACCAGCCACCAGGCCCCGCGCATGTGCCGATGCGAAATTCTCGCCAGCCCTGTTGCGCTCTGGTAGTAGGCATAGGCAGGCAAGCGGGAGGATCAGGACCAGCATGATCTGCCCGGTGTGGGGCCAGCGCGCCCAGTACAGCATCAGTGTGGCCATGCACGAAGGCCACCGGCGCCAGCACGTGCAGCAGCGGCAGGCGCAGCGGGCGGGGCAGGTCCGGGGCCGTACGGCGCAGGGACATGACGCTGATGGGCACCACCAGGTAGGTGATGATCGTGGCCACCGAAATGACCGCCGCGAGCTTGCCCCAGCCGCGGAAGAAGAACAGGAAGATGAAGGAGACGACGAGGTTAAACCACATCGCCGGGCGCGGAATGCCATAGCGCGGGTGGACGCGCCCAAACACCGAATGCAGTGTCTTGCTGCGCTCCATGGCATAGATCATGCGGGCCGTCGTGGCGGTGTAAGTCGCGCCCGGTCCCGCTCGGGCTCACGAAGGCATCCGCGTACAGCAGGATCGCCAGCCAGTTCAGGTTCATCGCCAGCGCCAGTTGCGCAAACGGCGAGCTGTACTCCAGCCCCGCCCAGCCCTCGTTCAAATGGTCGGGCGACACGGCGCCCAGAAACGCCACCTGCAGCAGCAGGTACACGACGGTACTGAGTGCGATCGGATCCGAAAATGGCCAGCGGCACGCTGCGCCCGGGGTTGTGGGCCTCGCCGGCCAGATTTACCGGACTCTGGAAGCCATTGAAGCTGAATACGATGCCGCTGGTGGCGACCGCCGTAAGGATCGAGGCGAGGTTGCCCACGTGCGCGCCCGCCGTGCACGCCAACCTGGAAATTGGCGGAATGAAAGCTCGGTCAGCATCAGCGTAATGGCGGTGGCGGCCGGCACGAACAGCTTAAAGAATGTGATCGCGCTGTTGGCGTGGGCAAATACCCTCACGCTCCAGAAATTCAGCAGGAAGTAAATCACCACCAGGACGACGCAGATGCTCAGGCCCGGACGTGTCAACTCCCCCTGCCCGTTCGCGGCGTGCACGTACAGCGCCTGCGCCCACTCGAACGGCCAGGAGCTCATGTACTGCACCGAGGCTTCGGCTTCGACCGGGATGACCGACACGATCGCGATCCAGGCGGACCAGCCGGCAATGAAGCCGACCACCGAGCCGTGCGAGTAGTGGCCGTACCGGACCGCGCCGCCGGATTCGGGAAACATCGCGCCGAGCTCCGCGTAGGTCAGCGCGACAAATAGGATGACGACCGCACCGATGATCCAGGCATAGATCGCCCCGGGCCCGGCCAGCTGCGCGGCGCGCCAGGCCCCAAACAGCCAACCCGAGCCGATGATCGAGCCCAGGCCGGTAAACATCAGGGCCAGTGCACCCACTTCGCGGCGCACCGCGTGCTCATTCGCCATGTTTTGGATCCTTATGGTCGCGTTCAGTGTCGGTCAGTCTACTGTGCTGACTTGAGTTGTGGGCGCAGTCGCTCAACCCGGGCCGTCGCGCGCGCCCGCTCGGCCTCGGTGGCCGCCAGGCGCTGCTCGGCGACCGCGTACTTGAACACCTCGGCGGTGTTGCCGACGATCGAGTGCATGCGCACCAGCAGCTCGGCGAATTCGGCGCTTTCGGGCCGGCGATAGAACGCCGCCTCGACCGTGGGCAGCAGTTCGCGCACGCCGGCCACGTCCCCCTGTCCGCACATCGATCCAGCCCAGTTGGTAGGGCGCGCGCGGATCGTTCGGCGCCAGCTCGATGGCGCGCCGGAAATGCGCGCGCGCCGCGGTGCGCGTGGCCTTGCAGTCCACGGCGCTCGAGTGCCCGGCATGCTCTCATCCTTGACTCGCACAGGCCGGACAGCAGCATCGCCCAGTTCGCGGTGACGTTGCGGCCGACAGATCCTCCGAGTCCGCCGAGTTGCTGCACCGCTCCTGCTTCGCTTTGTCATACTGCGCTGGGCACAATTCGTGCCGCGCGAGCGCCAGCATGGCCCGTTCATTCTTGGGATCCGTGCTCAGCACGTCGGTCGCCATCTGCGCGCCGGCCGCCGACGCGGCTCGTGCACCAGCAGCAACTCGGCCAGCCTCGCCTTGACCTCGGGTGTCGGTCAATTTCTGCGGCTGTGCTCAAGTGGCAGGCATCAGGCAAAGCTGTCGCCGTGTACTGCTCGAGCTTGATGTTGCTGCCTGAGCTTCTTGAAGTACTCATCGAGCTGCTCGTATGGGCATGCCAAAGGTCGCGGCGTAGGCTGCTTGCTGGCTCTCGCCCATCAGCAGCCGCTGCAGATAATGTGGCATGGCCCTGTCGAGCACCCTGTCCAGCAGACTCAAGTGCACCAGCCACCAGCACTGCGCATCGTAGAGTGCTTCCGTTTCGGGCGAGCGATGCAGGATTGGGTCGCTCGCGGGCGCCTTGCAGCAATCTGCGCCATCGGGAATCCAGTCCGTGCGCAAGGCTGCGCCGACACGTTCGCCCAGCTCGTGGCCAATGATCAACGGTCCTGGTCAAAGCTCGCCGCCGGCCATGAACAGCGCGATTCCGTGCCGGATACCACTCGGGCAAGCCGCGCCATGCCCCAGCTCGCCAGCAACGCGTGCGCGCGCTCGGCATGGACGATGTCACTGGCGCCCTGCCGCTCCGTCCTGCGCAACACCAGGTAATCATCAAACGGCCCCGCTCGGAAGAATGCGCCGCCCTCTGCGCTCCATACCGCATCCAGCGCGGTCAGCTCGCTTTGCGGGACCGAACATACACGCGCGTGGGCGGCTCGCTCGCGCCCCCGGCAGGCGCAGGAGCGCGCGCATGGCCTCATCCATCCCCCTACCTGGCGTGCCTGACGTGACTGCGCCTCGGCGCAAGTGCCCTCGGCCATCACGTCCAGATCCTTATAAGTATAGGCCCAGTAATCCGCCGCGCCCGCCCACGGGCCGAGCGCCAGGGCCGTCCGAGCGCAAGGCACTGAGCGCGCTTGCGGCTCGTTCACTTGGGCAGCCTGGCCTGGTACAACGGCATGACCTTGGGCAAGCAGCGCCTGCAGGTCGCCGGTTCTGCTGGTCGCTTGAAGGGTGGGTGCTCAAGAACCCCGGCGTGCCACCCTGCCCGGACGCGGACATCTTTTTCCACAGGCTGATCGCGGCGTTGGGGTCGTAACCGGCGCGCGCCATCAGTTCAAGTCCGATCTCGTCCGCCTCGGATTCCTGGACGCGGCTGTGCGGCAAGTTGAAGGTCACATCGACTCAATAATGCTGGCCAGTTGCATGGACACGCCGCTCAGCCCCGCCAATCCCGGCCAGCGCGGTCAAGCCGACTTGCTCGTCCATCTGCCGGGAAACCTGTTCGCGGCTGTGCTCGCGCAAGGCGTGGCTGATTTCGTGCGCCATGACCGTGGCGAGCTCGGCATCGGTCAGATTGAGCTTATCGATCAGCCCGGTGTAGACCATGATCCTGCCCCCGGGCATGCAGTAGGCATTGATCTCCTTGCTGGTCTCGACGTTGATGGCCCACGGCCAGTTCTTGGCGTCGGGACGAAATGCGGGCGTCTGATCGATCAGCCGGGCCGCGATCTTGCGCACGCGCACGGTCTGCGCCGAATCGACGATTGAGGGTGCTGTAGGCGCGCGCCTTGCCAGCTCAGCGTTGTACTGCCTGGCGGCGCTCCGCTCGATGTCGGCCGCACTGACCATCGTGGACATCGACTGCTTGCGTGACACGCCCACCGCGCCCGGTCTGGGTGGTCTCAACAGTCTGGCAGGCGACCAGCAGCATGCCCGCTGCCGATGCCAGAAGACATCGGACTGCCCTCATGATCCAGTTCCCCGCGGGTGTTTCGGCAGGCGATGCCGGCGGCGCGGCCGAGGCCTCCGGCATCACGGTGACTGCAGGTGGTGCAGGCGATTGTGGCGGCGCGGTGGGCTGTCGATCAGATCGGCGCCGCGTACTGTGCCGCCGGCGCCGTGCTCGGAGCCATCGTTGCGGGGCGGCGCCGCCGCGCCGGTCGCGGCCGGTGGCGCCAGCAGGTCGCGCACCAGCTCCTGGTCCGGCAGATGCGCGGCGAGATTGGCGCAGGCATCACGGATCGCCAGTGCCGTCACGCACGTTCCACCCCTTCGGCGTTGCCCAGGCCCCTCGACGGGGCACTTCCATATCCCTCATATATCCAGCTGCCCAGCATCTTGCCGTCCACCGCATGCAGATTGACTTTATAGCCAATGGTGGCCGAATAGTAATCGGCGCCGCCTGGGGAGGCAGCAGATACACGTAGCTGTCCACGCGTGGTCTCGAGGATCGCATTGAGCTTGTGCGATGCGATGGCACGCGCATCGCCCGGCGCCTGATCGCCCAGCACCAGCGTATGTTCGAACATCGCGGCAGTTACGGTCTGGATGGCATCGGCCTGTCCGGGACCCAGATTGATGTCCCACTCACGCTCCTGGGTCTTCTCCTTTTGCACGTACTCGGAGAAGGACTTGGGAATGCGTACGCCCATTGCCAGCGGCATCGGAGTCATCAGCAAGCGGCGGAATGTTCCGGCCGACGGTCCAAGTGTGTCGGCCCGCAACCGGCCAATGCAGCGCCCTGCACGCAACCGCGCACGCCACGATTGTCCATGCCAGTTTCTTCGATGGACTCGCCCTCATCGCGTGCCCACGCCCGGTTCCGGATTCAGCCCGACGAAGGCCCCGCCATTGCGCCGGCACAAGGCGCGCATCAGCGTGGAGTAGCGCATCTGCGAGAACGGCGGGAAGCCGGGATCGAGCGGAAAGCCGAGCGCATGGATCCGGACCTGGCGCTGCCCGTCGGCGTCCAGCTCGGTTGATCGCATCCACCGTCTGCACCACCGACTCGATCGAATCACCCGTCGAATTCGTCGCCAAAGACGAAGATGCTGATCTTGTAATTCTGGTTGCCGTAGGTGCGTATCGCCTCGATGATCCCCTCGGCCGGACTGGAGGCCGAAAACGGCGTCCAGGTGCGCAAGCGGTCGATGACGTTGTTGCGTTGCGAGGGCGAATCGGGCAGCCACTTGCCGCGAAAGCTCGGATACATGTAGACGCCCTGGTCGTTCATGACTTGGAAGCCCTTCAGCTTCGGATAGATGTCGAGCACCTCATTGACCTTTTGCAGCAGCAATGGCCAATGGAAGTTGTACATGCTGCCGGAGGTATCGATCAAGAAAATGACGTATTCGCTGTCGATCGGGACACCACCGATGGCGGCATCCTGCATGCGCTTGTACTGCGAGCCGAGCAGCCGCTTCATCTCATCGGTCAGAGTCTGCTGCGCCGAGACCAGCTGCCCTTCGATCGTGTTGGTGACTTCGGCTTCCTGGCTGCGAAGCGCTTCATCTCCCCGCGCACCGACGAAAGGTCACCGCGCAAGCGGGCCAGCCGCAGCTGGTCCTGCGACACCTCGATCTTGCGGGCCTTGAGTTCGCGATTCAGTATTTCGGTGCGGCCGCGTATCTCGACCAGTTCCTCCTGCATCTTCGCCACGCGCGCGGCCAGGTCCACGCGCGCCTGCTCGATGGCCTTCGGCTCCCCGTATTTGCTGAGCACGAACAGCAGGATGATCGCGCCGAAGGCGCAGCAGATCGTGTCCAGGAACGACATGCTGAACACGTCGAACTCGCGACTGCGGCGCCTCCTCACGGCCAGTCCTTGGAGGGCATCAGGAAGGATCCGTGGGTGCGGCGCGCCGCTCTCCAGAACGCGCCGGGCGCCTGGGGTCGCCCTCCATCGGCAACAAGATAACGTTCATGGGAATGGCGGTCGGGTAGTGGCTCACCGCCTGATCAAACAATTTCAGGCGTCCGTTGCCGTCGATGGTCTTGTGCGAGCCGGGCCCGTCCTTGCCCTGGGTCGGCAGGCCATCGGTGATGATGATCACGCTGTCGGGCTTGGGATCGAGGCTATCGACCACGGCAAAGGCGTTATCGAGGCTGGTGCCGTTTTGCGGCACCAGTTGGCGCAGTGCACCGACCGCACCGCTCAACGCGTTGGCATCGCGCGGTCTGCAGCCATTTCCCGGCACTGCCGCTGACCAACGGCCACGCCGTGGTATTGAACGAATAGATCTGAAACTGGCGGCTCGCCGGACAACTGCGACATCAGCCATTCGACCGTGGCCACGGTGCCGCGCCATTTTTCCGCCGCGCGCCGCCGCTCGGGCGCCATGTTGCGCAGGCGGATGATGTTGACCAGAGTTTCATCCATCATGCTGGCGGAACTGTCGACCAGGATCAGCGTGTGCTGGCCGCTGCAGCTTCAATCCCGTGAGATAGGCCCGGTCCCCTTCCCCTTTAAAGCCGGCCACCTTGTTGCCCGGCGGCCCGAGCTGTGTCGAGCCCGCCTCCAGTCGCCGGTTTCCCGCCTCCATGGACTTGAGGTCAGCCTTGAGCTGATTGATGTGTTCGCGGCGCGAGAGCGTGGTCTGGTTGTACTCGGCGAGTTGCTCCTTGGTTTGGGTCAGTTCCTCCAGGACCCGCGAGGATTGTCCCTGCGCGCTGACCTCTGCATTGGTCGCCGACTTCAGCGCGTTGGTCATCACCACCAGATTTTCGTAGCCGTCCAGCACCTGGTCTTCGAGCCGTCCGCCTCGGCGCGGCTGGCGGCGGATCTGGTGCTGCGTGGCCCGGCCCGCTAGAGGCGTTGAGAATCATGTACAGCAGAACGATGGCGCCAAAGGCGCAGCAGATCGTGTCCAGGAAGGACATGCTGAAAATGTCAAAGCGGCGGCGCTGCATGCTCGTCGATGAGCTCGATGATCTCGAGAACGATGCCCGGGCGCACCCAGCCGCAAGCGATCGCCGCGTTGCAACTCCGCCTGCGCCGTGCACGCGCTGCTCGTTCACGAACGAGCCGTAACTGCTCAGGTCCTCGATCCAGGCGACACCATCGCGCAGCAAAAGTCGGCAATGCACGCGCGACACACCCGGCAGACCCGGCGGGCAAGGTCAGTGCTCGCAGGCCCTCGGGCACCTGCGTGCCCACGGTCAGGGCGCTCATGCGCAGCGCCCAGGCCCGGCCGTCGCACAACACATGGGTCGCCGTCTGCGCCGCCGGTTTGCGCGCCGGCTCCATGGGCTGACTTCGGCCGGCGCTCGATGCTGCTCGAGCGGCAGCTGGCAGACCAACGCCGGATGCGCGCCGCGCAATATCGCGGCGTGATGGCGCAGGGCGCCGAAGGCCGAGGCGCCCTCAGGCAAGAGCGTGACCGCGCAGGAGTTCAGGCTCCTGGAGTCGCGCGATCAGGCCCGGCAGCGACTGCGCGCAGCTCCCGACCCGCAACTCCAACTGCTGGCCCGCCGGCCGGGCGCTTTGCACCAGCTGCAGCAGCGCCGCAAAGCACGGCTCGGCCGCGCTCAGCCACTGCTCACGGGTAAATTCGGTTTGCGAATTCTCAGTAGCCCACGCGCGAGCGATATCGGCACCGCCTCCTCGGTCTGCAAGAGCTTCAGCCAGCCGGCTCACGCCGTCGGCCAGCATTTGCTCGGTCTGCGCACGATACAGGGGATCAAATCGCGTCTGCTTGACGAAATTTCCGGCCACTATTTCGATGCATCGCTGCTCGATCTGCTGCAAACCCCAGCTCGCCGTCCAGTTCGAAGCGCGCGCGCCGCGATCCGCGGCCCTCCCGTTCGACCGCTGTCACCACGGCCCGATACCGATACAGCTCCAGGTGCATCACGTGCACCGGCATCGGCGCCAGCGCGCAGGCGGCCAGCGCCGCATCGACTAAGCCGGTCTCCGACACACCGGCCTCGGCGGCGATGCCGAGCAGCAAGCCCAGTTGATCGCGCGTGTAGCCGGCCGGCACGGCGATGATCAGGCGCCGATCCGGATCGTTGGCCTCGCCAGCAGCGTGCGCAATTGTTCAAAAGCCAGGTCCGCGCTTGACAGCTGCGGCCGATGGGCGCGGCCCGAGCGGATCGGCCGACAGATCCTGCCAGTAGCGCTGGTAAGCTGCGCTGCGGCTGGAGTTTCGCCTGACGGCCGCGGGCACCTCCGGTCAGCAGCTGCGCATCGGTAACGCAGGCGATGCCCGGGTGCCGAGGCAACGATGCGCGCCTCCTCTGCGCCCGCCGGCGAGGCCAGGTTCAGCCGCGCGTCGTTGAGTTCCAGTGCCAGCATGGGCCGCTAGCGCATCTGCAAGTGACGGATCAGGTGCGAGTCGAGATAATTCTCGGTATCCAGCACCGTGCGCTCCTGGCGCAACTGCATCTGGTGCAGACACAGCATCACCACGATGCTGAGCGACAACGCCACCAGCGTGGAATTGAACGAGGTGCCCAAGGCCGGCCACCACCCCCGACACATCGCCTTCCACGGCCTTGTGGGCCTGCTGCAGCGAGTTGCCGATGCCGCGCACCGTGCCGACGAATCCGATGGCCGGGATCGCCCAGGCGACGAACCGCACCATCGACAGTTCCGAGTCGAGCCGGTCGGTCTCCAGATTGCAGGTCTCGCGGATCGCGAAGGCGACGTCCTGGATGTTCTCGCGTCGCCCCGAAGCGATGCAGTCCCGACAGCAGCGCGCGCGGCAGTAGCTCGGACTGCAGCGCGGCGGGCAACGCCTCGATCTGCCGCGCGTACTCGCGGCTGTCCTCCGGCAGGATCCGCACCCCGGGCGGAAGTGAGAGCAAATCCGTGTCTCAGCAGGCGGCGCGCCCGCAATATGCCGCGCGACTTGTAACCGATGATGAAGAACGCCCAGCACGAGAGAATTACGCAGGTCTCCGGCTCGTAGTCCTTGATGATCGTGTACATATCGCGCTCGGGAACGAACTCCTTGTCGCGGGCCATCGCGGCGAGGTTGGAGGCGTTGATCACGGCCGCATGCGGGCCGGATCACGGTCACCCAGATGGCCTGGACCACCGTCACGATGATGATCAGCGAAAACAGTTCGACCAGAAACTCGTTGGAATTGGCTTGCTTCATGGGCGCTGGATCCTACTTAGATATCCACCGGGAAGGAAATCTCGGAATCGGAGTGCACCTTTTCGGTGGGGTCGATGCGATCGGGTACGGTGGCCGGCCGCTCGCGCACCCGGCGGATGCAGCGGTCTGCGATGCCGGCGCCGGGGCCGTCGATGTGTCCGCAGGCGCTGTTGCCGGCGCCGGCGCGGGGGCGCGGCTTGATTGCCGCCGCCGGTGGCTCGGCCGCAGAGCCTGTGAGGCCCGCATGCCAGACACAACATGACCACGGCCAACGCAGCACTTTTCATGATGTCACTCCGCGTAGCGTGCGATACGAAAGCCGAGATCGTCGCGAGGCGCCGCGCCCGCCGTCACGCGCCGCGACCGCGCAAGCTCAGCGGGGTCGGCGCTTCGCCAGCTGGCGCCGCGCACCGCATGCTGGTTGCCTGCCGCCAAGATTCATCGGATCCACGGCAAGCGGCCTCGGCGCTGTAGGAGGTGGCGTAAAGATCCGTCGTCCACTCGCTGACGTTGCCCCCCAGATCGTACAGACCCAGCGGGGAGGCCGCAAAGCTACCCACGGGCGCGGAAGCCACAAAGCCATCGTCGTAGCCGGCGATGACATCGGTCAGCGGCGGGCGCGCGGAGGCGTCGGCATAGTTGCCGGAGTTTGCGGCCACCGGCAGCGCATCGCCCCAAGGATAGCGGCGCTGCGCCGGCCCACCGCGCGCGGCCCACTCCCACTCCGCCTCGCTCGGCAGACGGTAACCTGTCGTCATCGGCGAGACGGCCACCAGCTCGCCGCCCTGCTGCCGGTACGCCGGGCGGCAAGCCATCCTGCTGCGAAAGCCAGTTGCAGTAAGCGGCGGCATCCTGCCAGCTCACTTGCGCCACGGGTTGATTGTCCAAATTGAGCGAAACGCCGCCGAACATGCCCGGACTTGTGTTCCGGGCGAAATTCGCGGAATTGCGCGTTGCTGATTTCGCGCGTGCTCAGATAGAACGTGCCGTCGCAGCTCGACCGGCCTCTGACCTTCGTTGGCGCGCCGCCCCGGCTCGCGCCGGGTGCTGCCCATCGTGAAATGGCCCACCGGCATCAGGCGCATCTCGATCGAGCCGTGTGCCCGAATCGTCGACGGCGTGCGCGCCGCGCGTTGCTGCGCCTCCGTCAGCAACGTCACATTCAACGCCTGCTCAAGACCGAGCCGGGGCGTCACCGTACTGGTGGAACTGAGAAAGCCGGACTTGCGCACCTCCATCTGGTGCGCCACGGTGGTCAATGAGAGCGTCTGACTGCCGTGCCCGCGGCTTACGCCGTCCACCCAGATCTCCGCATCAGCAGGACGTTACGTGAATCGCGATGTTGCCGACGATGGGAGTCAGTTCGACATTGATCTCCTCCTGCGAGCCCAGGCCGAAGCTTCACGGTGCGCGCCGCATCCTCATGGCCAGGCAAGGCCAGGGACAGGGTCGTGCCGACCTCCGGGCCGCAGCGTCAACCGCAGCGGAGTCTGTCCACGATACACGCCGCCGGCCATGACTCGGGCACCGGCAGGACTGCTGCGCACCATCAATGACGCATCCGGCAGTCCGAGGCGCACCGGTCCAATCGTTTGCGATTCTCCGGCTTTGACCAGCAAATCCATCGTCCAGGGCTTGAACCCGGGCAGCCGCAACTCCAGGTGATGAGTGCTCGCCGCCAGTTTTGCATTGAACGGTGTGACGCCCGCGGGCTGGCCATCGATCAGAGACCTGAGCGGCGCTCGGCTCCGAGCTTATCGCCACGGTGGCCGAATTCTGCCGTCAATGTCGGCGCGTAAATCTGCGCCTTGCCCTCCCCCTGCACCTCGATATCCCCCCGATAGGGCAAATACCCGGCAGCCTCCATGAGAACGGAGTGCTTGCCCGCGGCGATTTGGATTACGGCGGGTACCGGAACCGCATCGCCGGCATCAATGTGCAAGGTCGCCGGCGCGGGCATCTCGAAGCGCACCTGGCCGGCGAAGTTTGCTGCAACTGCAAAGTGACAACCTGGCCCGCGCTGCCCGCTGACAACAAACCGGAGCTGCGCGGCTCGATACCCCGGCGCCTGCGCGCGCAGTGTGTAAGCGCCCGGGTCGCACGAATAGCTGCGTGCCAAAGCGCGGTGTCATCCATGCAGCCGGACACATGCAACTGGGCGTTTGCCGGCAGCACCTTTATTTGCACGGCCACCCCGCTGGCCAGAAACCACAGCACCGTCAGGATCAGCAATCCGGCGATTGCGATCAGGGCTGGCCCGAGCCTGGCCTTGGCCGGTTTCGGCTTCTGACGCCTGGCCGCTGCGATATTTCATGCTGACGACCGGTTCCAATCCCTCCGTCGTGGTGCCCGAGACGCAGCGCGCCGCGATCGAGGACTGGCGGAGCCGTGAGATTGCCGGCGCCGCCATCATCGACATCGAGGCGCCGGATGCCATCGCGGATTGGACATGCGAATCAGCGCCGAACCGACGGATATCACATCGCCGGCATGGAGCCAGGTGGATTCGTGCACCGGTGCGCCGTTGTGCAGGAGCGAGCCGGCCTTCGTAGGCTGCAGAAACAGTGCATCTTCTTCCAAGCCCAGCCAGGCGAGGGGCGCGCTGTGCGCTGCGGTCCACCACCAGCGCACAGCCCGGCGCCGCCAAGCGACAGTGGGAAGTCCGCGCGCTCCACCGCCCGCCTGCCGAGCGAATCGAAAATTTCCAGCACGGTGCTCATATCGGATCCACGCATTGAATCGACACCGGGGCCGGTGCATTTCCCGGCGCCACGGTCAGCTCGCGACGCACGTCGCGATAGCCGCTGCGCGTGCCAACGATCACGTAGCGACCAGGCTTGAGTTGCAGCGCGCGTTGCGTGAAATTGCCCAGCGCGCCGATCCGATACACGGTCACGTCCGTAAGATTATCCGAGCGCAAAGTGACAGCTATGGGTGTCGCGGCCTGATTTAGCAGGTCGGCGACCTGGCTGAGTTGGCGCGAAAGCACAGGCCCAGGGGCCGCTATGGCCTGCGCCTGCTGTAAGCTGCTGCGCGCCGCGCCATAGACCGCATCGCTGTAGGTACGTTCGGGATGCGCAATGATCTGTTGCAGTTCCCCATCCAGCCGCGCACGCTCGACTGCAATGTCCAGGGAATGGCGCGCATCGACCAGGGTCGGGTCCAGCGCCAGGGCGTGCTGATACTGCGAGACGGCTTCCTGCCAGTGCTCGCTACTTTCAGCCGCATGCGCCTGGGTAAGCGCTGCGGAGAGTTGGGACGCGGCGTCCATAGCTGAAAGCTGGGCCGTGGCCCGTGCGATCTCCGGATCATTGGGTTTGATTTTACGTGCCTCCTCGAGGGCGGCGCGCGCCGCTTGATCCTGGTGTTGCCCGATGGCTGCGTAGGCGCGCGCCATGGCACGGCCGAATTGATCGGACTGCAACTGAGCGGAGGTGCGTGCGGCACCGGTCTGTGCCTGGCTATCGAACGGATCGAGAGAAAGCGCTTTGCGATAAGTGGCCGCGGCTTCGGCGATTCTCCCCTGCTGTTCGGATCCCTTCGCTGATGCGAGCAACGTGAGCACCGCATCGAGTGACGCTCGCGCGCCGTGCGCCGCGCTGGGCCGCAGCGATCGCCGGGACTTATTGCCAGGGCCTGTGCAAAGTCGGCCGCCGCGCTTTTCGAGTCACCCTGCTGCAGCGCGAGCTCGCCTCGCTGCATGGACCCCTTGAAGGCCGGTGCACGCTGCCCTTCAAGCCGATCCAAATCGCGCGAGAGAACCGAGAGGTTTTTCTGGGCGGCGACATACTCGCGCTTTTGCATCAGTGCGTCTGCCACCGCAAGCGCCACTACTGCCTCCGCAGTTCCGGCCGTAGCCCAGGACTCCGAACCGGCATTCCTCAACGACGTCAATCGCGAATTCACACTCGCACGCTGCTCGTCGGCCGCGGATTTTTGCTTCGCCAGAGTCTGCAGGTCGACCGTGTCCTCGTGCCGGTAGCACGACTGCGGCGCTCGGCGCACTTTCGTGGACGGTGGGCGGGGGCGGGACCGGAGAGTGACGTGCCGGTACGATGAACAAAGCCAGCGCAACGAGCGCGAGTATCGAGAGCACGGCCACCGCGACACCCGACCTGAAGCCCTGGCGCTGCAAGGCCTTCGGGTCAGCAGCGGCAACAGGCGTGGTGCGCTGCCAGGTTGGGCGCAAGCACATCGGCCGCGGTCTTGGGAGGGGTCAGCAGCGGAGTGCTCCGTGGAGCCTCGGGCGTGTCAGCGATGCTGATCGCCTCAATTTCGGCTTCAATCTCCTGCATCGACGCGGGCCGATCCTCTGGCAAGTCCTTAAGGCACCGGTGCATCAGATCGATAAGCCGCCGCGGGGCAGGCTGGACGGGTTGCACGTCTGCTGCGGGTGATCTGCGCTGAGGAATCCGCCGACGAATAGCCCGGCGGCTGGCCAACCAGCAGTTCGTGCAGCAACGCGCCAAAACTGTAGATATCGTCGCTCGGCTGCGGCGGCCGCGGCGGCGCGTTGTTGCGGACTTGCCGATACGGCGAGAAAGGTTCGCCGGGGTCACGCACGGCGCCAATGGACTTTAGGCTCCCGAAATCCGCCAGTTGCGCCCCGCGCTTGGCATCAAGCAGCACGTTGCTCGGCTTTGAGGTCCCCGTGCACCAAACCCCAGAGAGTGCAAATAACCGAGGGCTTGTGCCAGGTTCTGCAGCGTGCGGCAGGAATTCGCGATAGGAGCGTCCGCGGACAGCTTCCCAAATCGCCGCCCGTAGCCAACTCCATCACCAGGCCGTCAAGTTCACCGACTCGCAGGAACTCAAGCGGCCGGGCAATCGACGGATGCGACAAACCCTGGGAGATCTCGTATTGAGCCGCGAGCCCGACGCCCTGAGGCGCTCGCAGGCTGCAGCTTTACCGCCACCCGAGAATTTGTGCGCCGGTCGTGCGCTTCCCATACCGGCGCGTCACTCCGTGCCGCCTAGTAGGCGCAAGAGGGTAAAGCGATTGGCAATCTCATCCCCTGTCTTGAGCATGGCTTGACGGCGCGCGGCTTAAGGCTTGACGGGCGTGTTACCTGCTACCGGTTCGCCGGGACCGGTCTCATTCTGGTAGAGCTCCTTGAGCAGATGACGCCATTCCAGAAATTGCTGCTCGCCGGATCCTCGTAACTCCACCACCTTGCCTTCCAGGTCCACATTCATCGGGGCCACCTCGGCACTGAAAGACTCAAGTTGCTGCTTGATCGCCTCGGAGTGGGCTTTGGCTTCGGAGCTCTGCCCCATTCCACTTTTGAACGCTTCGACGCCCGCGCCGATGCCCAAGGCTCCGGCAATCTGGCCGCGCAGAATTGTTGGATTCCGTGGCGGCAGCGATGCCCCCGATCACTGCGGCGGCACCCAGAAGCATGCGCATGTGTGCGCTGTGCTTTAGATCCGCCTCCTGCTCGAGCTCGGAGTAACTGCTGCGGCGCCAGTTGACGTAGGAATCGGTAATTTTCTCCGCGGAAAGCTGATACTGGTCATCCACCGTATCGAGCAACGCATAATCGCGTTCGCGCACCTGCTGGAGGCGCTCTGAAAGCGGACTGTCCTCGGCGGGCAGGCGAAGGATCTTGTAGGTGCCGTCGCGCTGCTTCTGCAGGTAGCCCTGATAGGCGTAAGGGGCCAGCTCGGAATCGAAGCGCAACGAGGCGACATTGCGGATTCTCTCGAAGTCGGCAGGCTTGAGCTTGGCGCGCGCGGCGCTCAGATCGTCGGCGATCTGCACGTACAGGTTCTGGAACGGATCCCGCTTTGTGGTCGCACCGGTCTTGTAGGCACGCGTGTCAGGTTCAGCCCTCGTAATTCTTCGACAACCACACGTGGCCGGTAGCATCGGTGGCGACAATCGCCAGCTTCAGTTTCTGTCCCGTGGACTCGACGATTGTGCCGGCGATATTGACGTCAAAGGCCGTAAGTCCGCGCGGCACCACTCGCACCTGTCCCCAATATCCCGTGCCTTGTAACGTGCTCGCCAGCAGCACCGGCATGTATCGCGCCTCGGCGGCGCGCACGTCCGGATCCATGCGATGGGCTTTTTGTTCCTTTTCGGTTGCCGGCACATTGGCATCAAAAACTCCGATGCCGACGTCGAGCAACTGCGGTTCGGCCACTTCTGCCTCGGCCTTGTGTGCCGAGGACAAGTGGCTGCGGCAAAGTCTCGCTCGTCACGCAGCCGGACACGGCGAACGGCCAGACATGCCAGAAGCACTGCAAGCCCAGCAGCCTCAAACTCACTTCGCGTCCTTCTTATAGTCGCGGTATTCCTGCCACAGCTTTTCCTGCAGCTGCGGATCCCTTTCCTTCATCGCCGCCTCGCGTAACTGGCGCGCGACGATGTCATCATCATTTCCATTGCCGACGTCGGCCGGCACGTGGGAAGGGCCCTCCACCGCCGCCGCTGGCGCCGCTGCCGGTGCCAGCACCGCCACCGCTTGACGATACGCCTCCTGCCGTTGTTCGAGCCTGTGCGATTCCCGGCGCCGCCACTGGAGGCGCTGCCACCGCCGGCCGCTCCGGTACCGTTTCGCGTTCCCTGCGAGCCACCCGCGCTCTTTCGACGCCGCCGGATGCTCCGCCCGCCCCTGCGCCGGACTGCCCGGACCCCTCGCCCGAACCGCCGCCGCCTGCGGCGGCGTCGATCCCCGCCGCATCGCGTTCCTTGTTAATCGCGTCCTGCGCGTTGCGTATCCCGCGATCGAAGACCACGAGCGAGTCATCGATCCTGCGATTGATGGCGGCTCGTTGTTCCTCCGTACTCGCCGGTCCGCCCGCGGAGCCGGCGCCGGCCCCCTCGTTGCCTGATGGCGCCGCCCGCCGAATTTGCCGCCCCGCCCGCCGAATCGCCGCTGCTGGATTTCGAACCGCGACTCGGCAGAACTTGCCGCCCGCAGTCGCCGAAGCCGGATCCCCGGCCGCCCGCGCCGTGGGCGCCGGCACTCATGCCGGACGCCCCGTTTGAACCGTTCGCTCCACCGGAAGCATGACCCATTGCCGCGCCCGACGTGCCCGACGCGTTCCCGCTCGTCGCACCGCCGGTCCTCCCGCAGCGCCAGCGCCAGCGCCTTCGCCGTTGTTCCACTTCCTGGACGAGCACCGCCTCCCGCCGGAGCGCCTGCCACCCGCAGCTCGAGCCGCCCTCTGCGTTGGGTTCCGCGCCCGCCGTCGCATTGCCGCTGGCTTGCGTGCACGCCACCGGCCGATCCGCTTCCCGCGTTTGCCTGCGCCCACCGGAATTTGCGCCCGCAGGCCCGCCGTCAGTTGCGTCCTGCCGCCAGCATGGCCTGGTGCTCCCGCCCGAGGCCTGTGCGCCGGAACTCGCACCGGCGCCCTCAATTGCTTGAGTCGCTGCCGCCCGACTGTGCGCCGGAACTTGCGCCCTCGCCCTGGCTGCCCTGCAGTGCCTGCGCTCGCCTGGGCACCCGAGCTTGTGGCCCTGAGCCCTGCGATGCCCTGGGCTCCTCCGGCAGGATTGCGCACGCTCCCTGAAGTCGGCTCGATTGGGATCCGCCGGACGTCGAGCCCGAGCTCTGGTTTTGCGCTCTGCCCCTGAGCTTGGCCCTGACTTTGTTGTTGGCTCTGGCTCTTGGATCTGGCTTGACTCGCGCTCGAACTCGGAGTTGAGCTCGAACTGGAACTCGGCTGGCGTGCTGGGTGTGGACGGCGTCGAGGGCGGCGTGGACGGGCTGTTCGCGCACCCGGCAAGCGCAAGGGCGAGAATCGCGGTGGCCAACCTACGGGCGCGCGCGCGTTCGCGGGGTGAGAATGCGCCCAGGTTCGGGTTGCATCGCCATGTCCGACTAAATTCATGATTTCAGGATCCATTAGCCTTTACGTCGTTGCCCAACAGAAATGATCAAGCTCGGTCGGCCATGCGAGTGCACGCCGTGTGCTGCACAGGCGCTACAAACGGCAGAGGGATGATAGCGCCGACGATCATTGAGTTTCCGCTGGCTGCCGCCCCGACCGTGCCGAGCGAGACCCCGCTTTCCAGGTCCCAGATCCTCGCCTGGTAATCGGAGGTTTTTTTCCAGAAGGCCATGCCAATGCACCCTCCGCCGCCCGGGCCCGCCGCGCAGGCCAGCGAGCCGCTCTTGTCCGTGACTACGGTGCCACCCTCAATGGCCACGACGTATCTGACCTGCGCCGCGGCGATGCGTTCCCGGACCCCGGGCCTGGCCATGCAGAATGCGCGCAAACTCCGCATCGGCCGGTGCCGTACTCGCCTCGAGCCAGGGGTACATGCTGTCGATAAACGCCTGATGGGACACCAGCCGAAAGTGACGCCCGGGCACGCTGACGATCTGGTCCGCCGCTTTACCCTTGGTCATGGAGTGCCCCAGGAGCTGCGTTCTCGAGGCAATCCAGAAAGCCGCTCTCCGAGCCCACCCCGCGCAACTCCGGCTTAGCCAGCAGCACCACGCCCTCGCCCGAGGTTATGGAGGCCGCCACCTCCCGCGACTCGTCGATCTTGACGTGAATGCACCCGCGAGCGCTACGGTCGCCAAGGCAGGCAGTAGCCGCTGCATCCTCATCAACTGGCACCCCGGTAGGCTGGGACTTAGGTATGTCCGGATTATCCCCTAACGGGTTCGAAACGGGTGCCATCGGTCAGGGCAGCCGACGGCACGAGAGGTTCCGCGCTGTAGGACGAGGCTGCCGTTAAGATGCGGTACGCTGGACAGTTCCCTGCGCCTGAATTCGAGCACGCGTGGCCCGGTGGTTCAAATCGGCCGGTCCTCAGCCGACCAGTCGGTCCAGCAGCCACAGCTCGTAGGTGAGCAGCACCGTGTAGAGCAACGCCGCACCGACCAGTATCGGGCCCGGCCAGCAGCCGGCCGAAAGTGGGCACGCGCGTGAGCACCACCAGAATCATCACCGCGCTGGCGGTCAGTGCGAGCTTCAGGTAAGCGAAGGCCGGCCCGTTGCCGATCACGAACGGTTCCATCAGCGGGTTGATTTCAATGGCGCCGTGTTGAACCAGCACCAAGGTCAGCATCGTGTCGGCCATCGACAGCAATAGCACGATCAGGGCGGCGGCAAACCAGCGCGAGGCGTGCCAGTCCACGAATCCCACCCGCGCAGGCTCGGCGCGACGCACGCGTCTTGCGGCGCGCGTGCCAGCCACCGGCCACGAGCGCGCGCGCGGTGTTCGAGCGCCGTTCGCCGACGGTACGTCTTTCAACTGGTGCCGGCAATCGGAGCGCTGGTAGCGGCCACGCCCGCAATCAACCGGTGGCGGCAAAGCGCTGCGGCAATTCGTCGGCGGACTCCTCGCCGAACAGCGGATCGACGATCCGCCGTTCATCGAGTTGCGCGGCGACTTCCTCGAGCGAGGTGGGCGCGCTGGAGCAATATCCCTGCACGAAATCGACGCCGAGCGCCTGCAGCAGCGCCTGGGATTGTTCGCAATCCACGTGCTTGGCCACCACGTGTACGCCGGCAATTCGCGCGGCCTGCGCAATGGCGACGACGCGCGCCTGCAGGCCCCGGTCATTCGACCACGCCGCGGGAGAGCTCGGGGTCGAGCTTGACCAGGCGCACGCCCGGCTGCAGCAGCAGATCGATCCCCAGATCGCTGAGCACGAAATTGTCGACCACCACGCCCGCGCCGGCCGCTCGATCTGGCGGCCAGTTGCCCAAAATACTGCGGTTCGCGGCGGCAAAATTCATGCGGCAGCCTCGAAGGCCAGCAGGCCGCGCGGCAACTGGGCCTTTTCCAGGCACACCTTGACGAAGTGCAGGAAGTTGCTGTCCTTGAGGGAACCGGTGGTCAGGTTGACCGAAAACTGAGTCGGCTCGCCCGGACCAGATCTTCGGCGCGCTGCGCCAGCCAGACCAGCAGTTCGCCGACCACGCGCCGGTCCAGGGCCGCGCCCAGCCCCAGGGCCTGCGCACCCTCGATCAACGCCTGCGGAGCCGAGGCCGAGGCGAGCGGGCCGGCCTCGCGCATCAGCACTTCGTAGCGGCGAATGCGGATTCCGCCTGGATCGGCGTGAGGTGCTGCGCGTGCAGGTCCATCTCGAAGCGCTGCAGTCTTCTCGAGAAACCTATCGGCCTCGGCGTTATCCACGCGCGGACTCTCCTCGAGCAGTGCCGCCACCTGCGGCGCCTTCATCTCGGTGGTGGAAGCGAGCGTGCCGGCAATCGGCCCTTGCGCGCCGCAGCTCAAGGTCGCGCCCCACTCGCGCACCGCGCGCACCACCGGAATCGGAAGGTCCGGGTGCCGCCGTGCCTTTGCCGCGCAGCCAGCGGTCATCGACCACCATCATCACGAAACCCACGAACGAATTGGTGTCGTCCTCGGCACGCAGCAGCAGCGCGGTGCGGTCGCGCTGCAGGGGATGATTGACGCGGGCCGGCGCACCGCCGCCCACAAAGCTTTCCAGCGCCACGCGGATCGCTTCGCGCTCGGCCGGACCGAGCACCTCGCCCTGGTGCCAGTAAATATTGCCCGCGGCATCGTGCAGCGACACCCATTTGGCCCACAGCAGGGGCAAGGAGGCCACGATGCGCTGGCCACAGGTACTCGCCTGCATAGGCGGGCGCGCAGTCCGGAGCGACACGGCCGGAAGCGTGAGGGACATAAGTTAGGAAATTAGCGCGCCGCGCCATCGTACGGTCTGTGACCGGGGTCGCCAGTTCGCAACGAGGCGACAGCGGGAGTCGCTTAAAGCGTGCTAGAGCGGCTCGAAACGGTTCAATTCCAGGTTCTTGCGGACCTTGTCGGCCGGAAAAACCGTGCCGTTGGCCACCACGTACACGCCCGCTGAACATAATTGGACCGCCCCGTAGGCGAGCCCGAGGTTAAAGGCGGCATCGCTGTCGGCAAATCGGCCCGGTTGCAGCGCCCCGGTGAGCACGATGGTCTTATCCGCGATCCCCTTCAGCGCCAGCGCGGTGGCCACCATCGTGTCGGTCCCGTGGGTGACGAGGATGCGCGGCGCGGCGCAGGCCTCGCAGGGCCGCACGGATCGATCTGCCGGTCGGCATCGTCCATCTCCAGACTGTCCTTGCGGAGCAGCTCGGTGATCTCGGGAATCTCGCTCAGCCGCGCGTGCGACGAGCAATTCGCGCACCATCGGGGCGCCGACGTGATAGTTCCCCTTGGCGTCGAAGTACACCTTGTCGATCGTGCCGCCGGTGGTGAAGATCGCGATCTGCATGGCGCCTCAGATCTTAAGCTGCTGCCAGGCGCGGGAGCGCCAGCGCGCCAGCAGCGCCAGCCCCACCAGCATTGAATAAATGACCACGCTGATCCAGCCGCCGACGGCCCCCAGGCCCCACTGCGGCAGGAAATTCACCCAGCCCTGACCCGGCGCAAAAGTGAGCATGTGCGCCAGGGGCACGAACAGGAACCAGGAAATCGCGATCACCACGCGTGGCGGGAATCTTGGCATCGCCGGCGCCGCGCAGGCACAAACCGCTCGATAGATTCAAGCCGTCGAAGAACTGATAGGCGGAGGCGATCCACAGGAGCCTCGCGGCCAGCGCGATCGACCGCCGCACTGCTCGCTCCGGGGGCGGCCATGAACAAGCGGCAGCAGCCACGGGCCGCAGGCCGCCAGCAACACGCCCACTCCGCCCATGTAGATGGAAGCCAGGATGATCACGCGACTGCCCAGCACGTAGGCCCAGGCGCGATCCCCGGCGCCGATCGATTGACCGACCAGCGTGGTGCCGGCCATCGCGATGCCTACGCCGGGAAGGTACGCAATGGCCGTCATGATCATGACGATTTGCGAGGCGGCGCCTTCGATTTCGCCGAGCTTGACCTGCATGAGCTGGAACACCGAAAAGCCGATCAGATCGGCCGCCATGAGCAGGCCCATCGGAAAGCCGATGCGCCACTGGGTCCAGATGCGGCGCAGGTTCGGCGTCCAGGTCAGATGCGTGCGGTAACCGCGCCGGTAATGACCGCGCAGAAATGCCGCCACGGCGATCACCAGGCCGCAGGCTTGCGCGACCATGGTCGCCAGTCCCGAGCCGGCCACGCCCAGATGCAGATGGAAGATAAAGATCGGATTGAAGATGGCATTGGCCACCGCCATGACCGCCGTCACCAGCAAGGTGACGCGCGGGCCGCCCGATGCCGTTGAAGAACCCGAGCAACGCCCACACGCCGGCACCAAAGCAGGAGCCGCCCACGCGCGGCAGCCAGAACGCCGCGGCCAGATCCACGATGTCCGCGGGCAGGGCAAAGGGCGCGAGCATCCAGCGGATGGATAAGCCCACCGCCAGAAAAACCGGCGTGGTCAGCAACAGTCCCCAAAGCGCGATCCATACCGCCTGCGCCGCGCGCGCCTGCCGGCGAGCGCCGTGCGCCTGCGCGACCACCGTCTGCACCGCCATGCCCAGACCCGAGAGCACCAGCAGCACCACGAACGCCAGCCAATGCACGGCGCTCACGGCCGCCACGGCGCGCGTGGAAATGCGGCCGATAAACCAGATGTCGGTGAGATTGAGCACCAGCTGCACGGCGCTGTTGGCCATCAGCGGCAACGCCAGGGCCACGATGGCGCGCTGATCGACGTGCGCCTTTCCGGCGGCGTCGACGCGGCGCGCCGGCACCCGATCCAAGCCGCCCATGGCCTCAGCGCGCCGCGGCGCTTTCCATCGACTGGTCGATCATGCCCGCATAGCGCGCGATCAGATCGTCGATGTTGTCGTCCGTGCGAGCCAGGCGTTCGTCCAGTTGATCGATGACCGCCGATTCTGACTGACGGAGCGTCCGGTCATGCAGCTCCTCGCTGGCCACGCGCAGCAGGCTCACCACGCGCACCGCACCAAGCGCATGGAAGGCGTGCTGAGCGGCCGCCAGATTCTCCCCGATGTGCGGCCGCAAGTGCTCGTGCAGTGTCCCGTGAGCGGCGGCGGCCCAGAACTCGACCGCCGTCAGCAGGGTCTTTTCTTCCGGGGTAAGGGCCGTGCCATCGCCGGCGGCATCGGCGTCGCGCTTGCGGCCCAGCGCTTCGAGCACGAAGCTGGTAATCGGGTAGATCCCGCGCCAAGTCTCGACCGTTTCCATGCCCGCCCACCCCTAAAGACCAATAATATCAGCAGGCTGTTTCCTGCCCGCTGAGCCCGAGCGACTCCTACATTACATAAGCACTGAGGAAACTTCCATAGCCTCCTGTTTCACAATGATTTTCTCACATCCAGATCGTGCGCGCACTGCGGCGGTGCGGGGTAAAAGCATACGTTGAAAAGCGCAGAGACCACGCGATATGCTTGCGCTAGGCGACTGTAAAGAACAGCGTTTAGATTTTCGGAACAGTTAACGCTACACCTGAAGTTGCACGCGCAGCGGCAGAGTTTCGATAGCACCGCAAGAGCGGTTGGGACTTAAGGCATGCACAGCGCAATTTCCAAACAACTTGAGGCGGCGGTTTTAACTCTGGTCGGACACGGCGCACTTAAAGGATCGTCTGTGCGCCGCGTACTGCGATCATCTGGATGATCTTACGCGAACATGAGCTGCCCGAGGAAGTCCAGGGCGAGTTCGCCGCGATGAGTCGCGCCATGCACAGCGCGCGCGCCCTGCCCGGCGACAGCGTGGTGCGAGCTTCGGTGCGCAAGTTCTCCAATGAGCAAGCCCAGGGATTTGCGACCTTGATCGTGCGCACTTACGTGCTGCAGCTGCAAAGCCTGGCGGCCACGCCCGTGGGGCCCGCGCGCTTAGGCGAACCCCTCGCGCAACGCGCCGCCGTTGGCGGCCCTGCTGGCGCTTGGAAGGGAACGGGGGCGCCGTGGTGCAGGCCAAGCGCGCCCGCAATTCCTGAAGCATCATTCGATCTTGAATTCGATGGTGTCCCAGCGCTGAGTTTCTTCGTGGCGCGCCTGGAGCTTGATGGCATCCACCAGCGCCCGCTCATCCCATCCCGCCTGACCGTCGATTAATTCGGTCACGGTGCGCGGCATCGGCAGCTCGCAGCCGAACCCGGGCATTAAGATCACCGGCTTGTTGCTGGCTTTGGCAAAATGCAGCTGGAAAACCATCAGGTCCCGATGAGAGCCGTACAGGCTCGAGAGCGCCACCACCACCTCGGCGGCGGCCATCTGCCTACGCAACTCATCGCGCAGTCCTTCAGTGGAGGTATCGACCGGACGCTGGTCCGGATTGCTACAGTTGCGGTAGTAGAAATTACGTGCGCTCTCAAGGTACTCGAATACCCGCAGGTAATCGTCGCTGAGTTCCCATGCGTGGGTGGTATATACCCGTATAGGATCGCTCTGTGACATGAGATTAAGTGTACTGTGCTGTCCGGCCCTTGCATACTTTCAAAGGGTAAAACGTTGCGATTTCTCGTCTATAACATTCGCTATGCCACCGGCACGGGCCCGGCCTTTCACCTGCCGCTGCCGGGCGCCGGGTACCTGCGCAGCAGCCGCCATGTGCTCGAGCAGATCACCCAATTCATACGCCACGAGAACCCCGACCTGGTGGGTCTGGTGGAAGTCGACACCGGCTCGATACGCACCGGCATGGTCAATCAGGCCGAATACATCGCCGATTCCATAGGCCACTACACCGCCTATGAGTGCAAGTACGGATCAGAGTCCATCAACCACATGGTGCCGATTGTCCGCAAGCAGTCCAACGCGCTGCTGGCCTCGCCCAGCGTCACCGGCGAGCGCTTCCACTATTTCGATACCGGCATCAAGCGGCTCATCATCGAACTTGAACTCGAAGAAGTGTGCGTGTTCCTCGTGCACCTCTCGCTCAAGTACCGCCATCGCCAGTACCAGCTGCGCACCTTGCACGATCTGATATCGAGCGCCGCAAAGCCCGTGATCGTGGCCGGGGACTTCAACACCTTCTGGGGCACGCACGAGATCTACCTGTTTATGCGCGCCTCGGGGTTGCGCAGCGCCAATTCGCTCGGCCTGCCCTCCTATCCAGCGCGCGCGCCGCGCGTGGAGCTGGATTTCATTCTGGTCAGCGGCGGGATCGAGGTCACCGATTTTCGGATCCCGGAAGTGCGCCACTCGGACCACCGCCCGCTGATCTGCGATTTTGAAATCCGCAAGCAATGAAGGCAAGCGCATGAACGACAGCAACGCGTGGCGACTGGAACGCGAGCGGCGATGGCATCGCCACCCTGACCATCGATCGGCCCGGAAGCAGCGCCAATTCGCTGAGCCAGGCGGTCCTGCTGGAGCTTGAAACGCTCCTGCGCGAGCTCGCGGCTGCGCCGCCCGCCGGGCTGATGATCCGCTCGGGCAAGCCCTCGGGATTTCATTGCCGGCGCGGACATTCGCGAGTTCACGACCTTTCGTGACTGCCACCGACGCCTTCGAGCACATCCGCATTGGGCAGCGAATCTTTGACCAGCTCGAAGCGCTCCCCTGCCCCACCGTGGCGGCCATCGCCGGATTCGCACTCGGCGGGGGACTTGAGCTCGCCCTCGCCTGCCGCTATCGCGTGGCGGTCGACGACAGCCGCCTCGCCATGGGGCTGCCCGAAGTGCTGCTCGGAATACATCCGGGATTCGGAGGCACGGTCCGTTCGGTGCGGCTGCTGGGCGTGCGCCAGGCGATGGAATTGATGCTCACCGGCAAGCCCTTGCGCTCCGATCGGGTGCTGCAATGCGGATTGGTGGACCGGCTGGTGCCGGCCGCGGAACTTGAGAGCGCGGCGCGCGCGATCCTCACCGAGCGCCCGCCGCCGCAGCGAGCGCCACTCGCCGACCGCCTGCTCGGATTGCCCGGTGTGCGGCAGTTCCTGCGCGCCTCGCTGGAAGCACGGGTCGCGCGCCAGGCGCGGCGCGAGCACTATCCGGCCCCCTACGCCATCATCGATCTTTGGGTGCGTTACGGCGCGCGCGGTCGCGCGGCGTACGAGGCCGAAGCCCACTCGATCGCACGGCTGTTCAGCACCGAGGCGGCGCGCGGACTGGTGCGCATGTTCCTGCTGCAGGACCGGCTCAAGGGCCTGGGCGGCAAGTCGCCGGTCCCGCTCAAGCGCGTGCACGTCGTGGGCGCCGGGGTCATGGGCGGTGATATCGCCGCATGGTGCGCGCTGCGGGGCCTTGAGGTCACGCTCCAGGATCGCGAGCTGAAGTTTGTCGAGCCGGCGCTGAAGCGGGCCGCGGCGCTGTTCGCAAAACGCATCCGCGAACCCGACGAGCGAAGCGCGGCGCAGTCGCGGCTGCGCGCCGATATCGCAGGCGATGGAGTCGCCACAGCCGATGTGATGATCGAGGCGATCTTCGAGGATCTCGACGCCAAGCGCGCGCTGTACGCGCAGGCCGAGCCGCGCTTGCCCGCCAGCGCCGTGCTGGCCAGCAATACCTCGAGCATCACCCTGGAGCAGCTGGCCGCGCAGCTGGCCAATCCGGGTCGGCTGGTGGGGCTGCACTTCTTCAATCCCGTGCCGCAAATGCCGCTCGTGGAAGTGATCCACTCCGCGCAGACCGACGCCGCCCCGCTCGCCACCGCCATGGCCTTCGCGCGGCGACTCGACAAGCTCCCGCTTGCCGTGCCGGAGCGGCCCGGGGTTCCTCGTCAATCGCGTGCTGTTTCCTTATCTGCATGAGGCGCTGTACGCCGCGGGCGAAGGCGTGCCGCTGGCGCTGATCGATCGGGCCGCGGTGGAATTTGGCATGCCGATGGGACCGATTGAGCTGTGCGATGTGGTGGGCCTGGATGTCGTGGTGCACGTGGGCGAAATCATCACGCGCGAGTTGCAGCGTGACATGCCTCCCTATGCGCAGAAACTGCGCGAGCTGGTGGAGGCGCGCAAACTCGGGCGCAAGAGCGGCCAGGGCTTTTACACCTGGCAGGAAGGCAAGGCCGTGCGTCCAGTCGCCGAGGGCGCGGCGCCGGCCGATCTCACCGACCGACTGATCCTTGCGCTGCTCAATGAGTGCGCGGCGTGCCTGCGCGAAAAGGTGGTTGAAGATGCCGACCTGCTCGATGCCGGCGTGGTGTTCGGCACCGGATTTGCGCCGTTTCGCGGCGGACCGCTTCACTACGCAAAGACGCGCGGCGTGCCTGCGGTGATCGCGCGACTCAACGAACTCGAGCAGCGATACGGTAAGCGCTTCCATCCCGACGCGTTATGGCCGACTCTCGCCTGACCTGCGTCTCATTTGGAGACGGGAATCACTGTGCTAACATCGGGCAAGTCGCCAGTTAGGATAAGCGAATGACCGAAGGCCGACCCGCCGACGTGGCCTTGTTGCGCAAGCTCTCGCCGCTCGACGGTATGAAGAAGGACAACCTGGCGGCTCTGGCCCGCAAGGTGTCCATTACCGAACTGCCCGCCAACCGCACTCTGTTCAAGGAAGGCGACACGGGGCGCCAATGCTATTGGCTGATCGCCGGGCTGATCGAGCTGCGCGAGGGCGAGCGCACCGTGGCCATGATCCGCGGCGGCACCGCCGAGGCGCGCAGTCCGCTGTCCCCGAAACTTCCGCGGCGCGTCAGCGCACGCGCGGTCGATGCGATCGAATACCTGGCCGTCGATGCCGACCTGCTCGACATGATGATCACCTGGGACCAGACCGGCACCTACGAGGTCGGCGAACTGCAGGCGCATTTTGGCAACGCCGGCAGTGACGACTGGATGACCACGCTGCTGCAGACCAAGGCCTTCCACCGCATACCGCCGGCCAACATCCAGGCGATCTTCATGCGCATGCAGCGCGTCGCCTGCCGGAACGGAGAGGTGATCATCCGCCAGGGCGCCGAGGGCGATTTCTTTTACGCCATCGTCAGCGGCAAGTGCGCGGTCACGCGCGAAACGCCGCTCAATCGCGAAGGCATCCGCTTGGCTGAACTTTCGGTCGGCGAAACATTCGGCGAAGAGGCGCTCATCTCCGAGGGCAAGCGCAACGCCACCGTGACGATGCTGACCGATGGCGTGCTGATGCGACTGAGCAAGGAAGATTTCCGCGAACTGATGAACGAGCCGCTCCAGCAGTGGGTCGATTACCCCGCTGCGCGCGAACTGATCGCAGCGCGGTGGCCACTGGCTGGACGTGCGCCTGCCCTCCGAGTACCAGAACCTGGCGATCGAGGGCGCGACGAACATTCCGCTTTATTTCCTGCGCCTCAAGCTCGCCACCCTGGACCGCGACACGCCCTATGTCCTGTACTGCGACACCGGGCGGCGCAGCGCGGCCGGGGCGTTCATATTGCTGGAGCGCGGGTTTGACGCGTACGTGCTGCGCGGGGGTCTGGCGAGCGCCGAGCCCGATCTTCGCCGCCCGGGCTAGCTCCGACCGGCATGCCGCGCACCGCGGCTGACTGCCTCAAGTGAGCCGACCCCCAATCAGGTTGCGATTCGGGACCGGTACCGTTACCCGGTGCGGGCCCTGATTGCCGGAACAGGCGTCCACTGCCGTGGCGGGATGTAAGTGCCACTTACGGTCGTGGCGCGGGCACCGGCTGCTCAACGCACGAAGGGAAACTCTCGACCAGGGCTTCCTTGGCAGACATGTAATCAAAGTAAGTGGGAAATGTATCGCGCCTTGCCTCTAGATCGTCATCACACAAATACCATTGCTGTATTACCCCGATGATCCATCGGTTTTTAACCTTGGACAGCAACAAGCCACTGTTCTTACCTCGGTGGGACAAATCGACCCACACTTGGTCTGTACACGCTGGACCTTCCTCGGCCGGGCAGCCCGTCACTACCCCTCCGATACTTACAAACTCGTAAGGTGCAGTGGCGCCGACCGCTGACTGAATCTCTCGAACCTCATCGTCGGACACATTCAGATACCTTAAGGGGGTATCTCTGCGACGTGGTCTTACCTCCGAAATCCTGTCGCTCTTGCGCCAGCGCAACAGGCTGGCTCGCGAACGCGCCGCGCTTTCGATGAGGCCTGCGGTCTCGCCTTGGGTCGCCCCGTAGCGAATGGCGAGCCGAATCAAATCGAGCGTCTTGTCATAGGCGCCCAGCTTGTATTCGTACTGGGCCAAGGCAAGGTAAGCCGACTTCAGCCAATCGCGTCTGGCATATTGGGACTGCGCGATCGATTCAAGCATTGTGATAGCTTTCGCAGAATCGCCCTCGCCCCCGTAGATCTGAAATAGTAGAGAATCTATGACGTAATTGTCATAGGCGCTCTTCCTCGCTGGAACGGCCTGCGCTTCCTTCACGTGGGTTAGCGCCAGGTCGTAGCGCTTCTGATCTATTGCGTCCACTGCACCCTTCAATGGCTGTGCAATCGACTTGCTCACCACCGCATCGGACGGCTGATCGGCAGCTATGGTGGGGCAATACAGTGCAAAGCCAACGCAAGCTGGTAGGAGCAAGGCAAGCCATGCGCGTTCCCACTTGGATCCCGACCCGGCCCGCCGATCGTTGCGCCGCACGGTCTCCTCGGTAAGTCGCATTTGCGCGTGCCCTTGTCGCCGCTTGCAACGCTTTGGCCGGAATCCCCGATTGAAATCGCCCGACGCGCACCGGCTCGATAGCTATCTCACTGAGAAATAGCGAATTGATTCGAGAGACGCCGAAAGCCGGAACAGGCCCCGGATCTACATCGTGTGAGTGGCTTTGTCGCCCGAGAAGGCGCCGGCCAGATAATTTTCGATCTTGTGGCGCGTCTGCCCGCGATCCTGATCGCTGAACTGCACGCCGATGCCGGTGGTGCGCTTGCCCTGCGCGCCCTTGGGGGTCACCCAGATCACCCGTCCGGCGACCGGGAGCTTTTCATCCTCTCCCATCAGGTTTAAAAGCATGAACACCTCATCGCCGATCCGATAGTTGCTGTTGGTCGGAATGAACAGCCCGCCGTTGGCGACGAAGGGCATGTAAGCGAGGTACAGGGCGCTCTTGTCCTTGATGGTGAGCGTCAGCAGCCCGGGCTTGGAGGCGGCGGGCCGACCGATATCGGTCCGCCCCGCGCCTTCGCCGGGAGAATCGTTGCGTGCGTGGCTGTCTTTGACCATCGGTACTCAGCTCTTGCGCGCCGGGCGTAACTGCCAGAGCAGTTGTTCCACCGCGAGCGCCTTGTTGATCGTTGTCGTCGCCAACCGCCGAAGCTCGTACAGAGCGTCCATCAGCCGGATCAGACCTCGTATATTCATAGAGGAATTCCCCGCTGGCAAGTGCGCTGCAGTGTGCAGTTCTTTCACGTTCCCCTCGAGAGCCAGCTGGGCGTGGAGGCGCCGTGTGACCCAGTTCTCAGCGCAGTGTAAGCGCAGCTCGAAACCCTCCCGGTCCGCCCAGCGCTCGGCGGCCGGTGCCACATCCAGGGTGCCGGCCAGCGCCCCCTCCAGCTGGGCCTCGGTTTCCCGGCGCAAGGCCAGAAGCTGTGCAGGATCGGCGCTCAGCGCGCGCAGAGGCGCACCGCCGACGATCTCCAGCACCGCCTCCCAGTCCGCCTCACCCCGTTGCGGCGCAGCCAGGCGGCAGCCTCGGAGCGCGAGGGCAGCACGCACCGGCATCCGCAGGCAGCGGCTTAGGACCGTGGCGGGCAATCGCGCACTGATCGCGGCCACCAGGATCATCAGCACGCCGGCGCGCGGCTCCTCGAGGGTCTTGAGCAGCGCATTGGCCGAATTGGCATTCAGCAGGTCGGCCGGATGAATGATCGCCACGCTCGCCGATGATCCGTGCGCGGTAAGCGCAAGGGATTCGTTCAGCGCACGGATCTGCTCGACCTTGATCTGGCTCGCATCCTCCTCGAGCGTCACCCACCAAAGATCCGGATGCGCCTGGGCCAGCACGCGCTGGCACTCGCGGCACCGGCCGCAGGGAAAATCCTTATCGGTGCAAAGCGCCACCTGCGCGGCCTTTTGCGCCAGCTGCAGCCCTCCTCCACCCGGCACATCCTGAATCAGCAAGGCATGAGGGAATCGACCCGACGTACGCGCGCGGCGCAGTTCCTCGATCTGGGGCTCGAGCCAGAACAGATCCAGCCCGGCATCGCGCGCAGTCGCTCGCGCTCATCGCTCATTCCCCGCGGGCCAGAGGTCCTCAAGCGCCAAGATCGCGGCGGCGGCCACCTGTTCGGCCGGCTGGCGTGGCATCGATCACCTTGATGCGCTCGGGATCACGCGCGGCGCGCTGGAGGTACGCCGCGCGCACGCGCTCGAAGAATTGCGCCTCCTCGCCTTCGAAGCGGTCGGGACTTGCCGGCGCGGGCGCGGGCGCGGGCGAGACCTGCGGCCACGGGCAGGTCCAGCAGCAAGGTTCGCTCCGGCCACAATCCGCCATGGACCGAGGCGGCCAGTTCCTCGAGCAGTCGCTCCTCCACGCCCCGTCCCGCACCCTGGTAGGCAAAGCTCGCGTCCGTAAACCGATCGCAGATCACCCAGCGACCGGCCGCCAGTGCCGGGCGGATCGCGTTGTCCAGATGCACAGCGCGCGCCGCAAACATCAGCAGGGTCTCGGCCGGCGGGCTGATGCGCTCGCGGCCAGGCTCAAGCAGCACCGCGCGCAGCGCCTCGGCCACGGGCGTCCCGCCCGGCTCGCGCGTGAAGCAGCGCCGGCACGGCGCGCCGTTCCAGCTCCGCCTGCAGGGCGCGAGCGACGCGTGCTCTTGCCCGCCCCTTCGATTCCTTCCAGGCTGATGAATCGTCCGGCGCTCATTTCCCGCCCCGGCTCACGGCGCTGTCGGGCGTGGCACCGGTGCGCTGCAGGAAGCGCTTGCAGCGCCGCGTTGTGCTCCTCGTAGGTCGCCGAGAAATGGTGGCTCCCATCCCCGATTCCGGTGGCCACAAAATACAGCGCATCGATCGGCGCCGGATGCAAGGCCGCGTGGAGCGAGGCGGCTCCCGGCAACGCGATCGGCGTGGGCGGCAGACCCGGAGCGGGTGTAGGAATTGAACGGGCCGTCCGTGTCCAGGTCCTTGCGGCGCAGGTTCCCGTCGTAGCGCGCTGCCTAGGCCATAGATCACGGTCGGATCGGATTGCAGGCGCATCCCGGCGCGCAGGCGGTTGATAAACACCGCGGCGACCTTAGCGCGCTCATCCTCGCGACCGGTTTCCTTCTCAACGACCGAGGCGAGAATCAGCGCGTCCTCCGGAGTTCGGACCGGCAGGTCCTGAGTGCGCCCGGCCCACTCCTGCGCGCAGCCGCTCGGTCATGGCTTGCGCGGCAAGTTCGTAGATATGGCGATCCGCGGTCCCGGCGGCGAATCGGTAGGTATCCGGGAAGAAGCGTCCCTGCGCGGCCACGCCCTTGAGCCCGAGCGCGCTCATCAGCGCGGCATCGTCCAGATGAGACCACTCGTGCACCAGATCGGTAGCTGGCATCGAGCGCCTGGCGCATCTGCGCAAGGGTCCAGCCCTCGACGATGGTCACCTGCGATAACACCACTCGGCCGGCGCGAAGCTGCTCGAGCAGCTCCCGGGTGGTCGCGCCGCGCGCCAGTTCGTAGATGCCGGCCTGGGCCCGGACCGGCTCGTGGTGCAATCGCAGGTACCACTCGACCAGCCGCGGGTTGCGCAGCGCGCTGCACGCGCGCGAGTTCAGCCAGCACCCCGCGCAGGCTCGCACCGGCATTCACCTGGATGCGGGTCCCCTCGGGAGCGAGCGAGCGCTGATCCATGCTGGCATCGATCTGCCGCCACAGCACCAGCGCGACGATCACCGCGCCGAAGGCGAGCGTGCTTATCGTCCTTAAGAACCTACCCGAGCGTGCCATCGATCAGCTCCTGCAATCGGGCGCCGCGTTCATCGACCGCAGCGTCCGGCCCTGATACCAGTGTACGGGCTGCAGCCCCAGGCGCACATTGGTCACGAACAACGCCCTGGCCGCCGCCAGATCCTGCACGGATACGGGGGCGATCCGCACCTTAAGTGCCCAACCGCGGGGCCAGTTCCATGACCATCTCGCGCATGACGCCGGCCACACCGCACTGCGTGAGCGGCGCCGTCAGCCACTCACCGTGCCGACAGACAAACAGGTTGCTCATGCTGCCGCTCACCACCTCACCGGCACTCGAGCACATCAACGCCTCCTCCCAGCCCTGCGCGGCCGCTTCGCGCTGCGCCAGGACCTGCTCGAGGCGGTTGAGATGCTTGATGCCGGCCAGCGCGGCATTGATGCCCAGCGGCACCGGAACTGAGGCCCGCGCGGAATTCCGGAGTCTCCGCGCACCTTCCACTCGTACGCGCTGACGATGCGCGTCGGCGTTTCATCACCGGCTGGCCGGTAGCCTCGCGCCGTCGCGACACCGCGCGTCAGGATGATCTTGACGAGCGCGCGCGGTCGCGGCGCCGAGCAAGCGAGCGCACCTCGGCGCGCAGCAACGCGTCGTCGGGCGCGCGCATCCCAAGCCGCGCGCAACCCAGCGCCAGGCGCGCGAGATGCCGATCGAACCAGCGCGGCTCCCCGTCGAGGCAGGAAATCGTCTCGAACAAACCATCGCCGTACTGGAAGCCCCGATCCTGCACCGACCATCGCTCCTGCGCTCTGCCCGTTGATCAGAGTGAGGGGCTTAGCTGTTCACGGCCGCGCTCCGAACGCGCGCAACATCCCTTCGGCCTTGGTGCGCGTCTCGGCCAGTTCGCGCGACCAGTCCGAGTCGGCGACGATCCCGGCGCCGGTCCGGAACCGCAGCTCGCGGCCGCTGAGCGTCGCCGTGCGGATCAATATATTGAAGTCCATGTCGCCGTCGACATTCAGGTAACCGATCGAGCCGGTGTACGCGCCGCGCGCCTCGCCCTCAAGCTCGCCGATCAGTTGCATGCAGCGGTATTTCGGGCAGCCGGTGATCGTGCCCCCCGGGAACACGGCGCGCAGCGTTGCGCCCGGCGTGACGCCGGTCGCGCAGCCGCCCGCGCACGTTGGAGACGATGTGGTGCAGGTGCGGGTAACTCTCGGTCACCATGAACTCATTGACTTCCACGCTTCCGGCCACGCAGATCCGGCCCAGATCGTTGCGCTCCAGGTCGATCAGCATCACGTGCTCGGCGCGCTCCTTGGCATTGGCGAGCAGTTCCTGGCGTTCGGAGGCATCGCTGGCCGGGGTGCCGCGCCGGGCGCGCGTGCCGGCGATCGGGCGGGTCTCGATCAGTCCGGCGTTGACCCTGACCAGCCGCTCGGGCGAGGAACTCAGCAGTGTCATGCCAGGAAGCGTCGCATACAGCCGCAAACGGCGCCGGATTGGCGCGCCGCAGGCTTTCGTACAAGGCGCCCGGATCGGCGCTCCCGGACAGTTGCACCTGCCAGCCCCGCGAGAGGTTGGCCTGATAGATGTCCCCGGCAGCGATGTGATCCTGCGCGCGCATCACCGCGTCGCGGAACGCCGAAGGCTCCTGCTCGAGGATCGCCCCTGTATTGAGCTCGCTGTCGGGACGATCCGTGTGCGCTCTGCGGCCTGGCGTGCGCAGCGCTCGCTCGATCTGGTCTCCGGCCGCCTCGGCGCCGGCTTCCAGCGCCAGAAAGCACCGGGCCGCCTCGTGCTCGTAGACCAGCGCGGCAGGAACCCGGATGGCCATCGCACAGACCGCATCGGGCGCCAGGGAGGGCAGGTGCAGGCCCGGCTCAATGCGATCGGCGGTCTCGTAGGCCAGATAGATGATCCATCCGCCGCGAAACGGCAGCGTGTCCATGGTCCGCCGCGCGAGGACATCGCCGGATGCTGACTCAGCCACCACTGATCGAGCGCGCCGAGGAAGTCGGCACCGCGCGAGGCTCACGCCCTGGCATTCGAGCCGGCCATCTCCGCGCAAGACGATCGATGCGATGGGCGCGGCCGCCAGCACCGAATAGCGGCCCAGCGGACCGAGCGCGGTACTGTCGAACAATGCCGGGAACAATTGCGGCTGGCGCAGCCGCGAGCGCGCGCAAAAGCGCTGGAGTGGCTGGCGACTTCGCGCACCGTGGGGCTGCGCGAGTTCATGGGAACAGGGGCAGCGCGTCAGCCCGGCAGGCGGCGCATGACCAGCGTTCCATTGGTGCCGCCAAAGCCAAAGGAATTGGACATCGCCACATCGATGCGCATCGGGCGCGCGGTGTTGGGCACGAAATCCAGGTCGCAGGTCGGATCCGGGTTCTCGTAGTTCGTGGTCGGCGGGGCGACCTGATCGCGCAGCGCCAGCACACAGAAGATCGCCTCGACCACGCCGGCGGCGCCGAGCAGGTGACCGGTCATCGACTTGGTCGCGCTCACCGCCATCTTGTAGGCGTGCTCGCCAAAGGCGCTCTTGATGGCCGCGACTTCGGCGCGATCGCCCAGCGGCGTCGAGGTGGCGTGCGCATTCAGATATTGGACCGCGCTGGGCTCGATGGCCGCATCGCGCAGCGCATTTTGCATGGCCAGGCGCGCCCCGGCCCCATCTTCGGGAGGCGCGGTGATATGAAAGGCGTCTCCGCTCATGCCAAAGCCCAGCAGCTCGGCGTAGATGCGCGCGCCGCGGCGCGCGTGCGTGCTCGTAGTCCTCGAGCACCATGGCCCCGCCGCCATCGCCGAGCACAAAGCCGTCGCGATCCCGGTCCCAGGGGCGGCTCGCCGTGGTCGGAGAATCGTTGCGCGTCGAGAGCGCCTTGGCCTGGGCGAAGCCACCGATGGCCGTGGGCGTGGTGCCCATCTCGGCGCCGCCCGAGAGCACCATGTCGGCATCCCCGTACTGGATGCAGCGCGCGGCCAGGCCCAGCGCGTGGGTCGAAGTGGTGCACGCGGTGACGACGCCCAGATTGGGCCCGCGCAGGCCGAAGCGTATCGACAGATGGCCCGGCGAGCATGTTGATGATCGAGCCGGGAATGTAAAAGGGCGAGATCTTGCGCACGCCGCCGGCCAGAAACGCATCGTGCTCGGACTCGATGGTGCTCAGTCCCCCGATCCCCGCGCCCATGACCACGCCGCAGCGATCGCGGTCAATGCGTTCCAGGTCTATTCCGGAGTCCGCCATCGCCTGCACGCCGGCGGCGATCCCGTAGTGCATGAACGGATCGATGCGGCGCGCTTCCTTCGGCGGAAGGTACGCGGACAGATCAAAGCCGCGCACCGCGCCGGCAAAGCGCACCGGAAAAGCGCTGACATCAAAGCGCGTGATCGGACCGATCCCGCTCTCGCCGCGCAGCAGCGCGGCCCACGCGTCGGCCACGGTGCTGCCCAACGGGCAAACCAGCCCGAGGCCAGTGATGACGACGCGACGTTTACTCAACTTCAGGAACCCAAGCGGCCCGCGAAATGCTCAGGTCTTGTTGCGGCGCTCGTTGATGTAGTCGATGGCCTGCTGGACGGTAGTTATTTTTTCCGCGTCTTCGTCCGGGATCTCGATTTCGAATTCTTCCTCGAGGGCCATCACCAACTCGACGGTATCGAGTGAATCGGCCCCGAGGTCGTCAACGAAGGAGGCGGCGCTTGTGACCTGCTCGGCCTTGACGCCCAACTGTTCGGCAACGATCGCCTTCACTTGTTGTTCAACGTTGCTCATCGTGTTCTAACCCTCTGTTCGATTGACGGCGGCGTATTGTAGGGGAACACCCTGCCCGCCGCCACCCGGTTATTTTGCGAGTTCTTGATTTATTTGGTTATTTGTACTTGCCGGCGCCGGTATTACCTCGCCCTACCCCATGTACAGCCCGCCATTGACGTGCAGCGTTTGCCCGGTCAGGTAACCGGCCTGATCGCCGGCCAGAAAAGCCACCGCGCTGGCCACATCTTCCACGGCGCCAAAGCGCCCCAGCGGAATTTGTCCCTGGTAGGCGGCCCGCACCTGCTCGGGCAAGGCGCGCGTCATGTCGGTCTCGATAAAGCCGGGCGCGACGGCGTTGACTGTCACATTTCGCGAGGCCAGTTCGCGGGCCAGCGAGCGCGTAAAGCCGATCAGCCCCGCCTTGGCGGCCGCGTAATGCGCCTGGCCCGGATTGCCGATCGCACCGATCACCGAGCTGATGTTGATGATGCGCCCGCGCCGATCCTTGAGCATGCGCTTGAGGCACAGCTTGGTCAGCCGGAACACCGCCGACAGATTGACGTTGATCGTCTGGTCCCATTCCTCATTCTTCATTCGCAGCAGCAACCCATCGCGTGCGATGCCGGCGTTGTTGACCAGCACCGTGGGCAGGCCCTCGTGGGCTTCCAGGTCCGCGACCAGAGTCTCCGCGCCCTTGGGATCCAGGGCGTCGTACTGAGCGCCCCGGCCCGCCAGTCCCCGCTCCTTGAACCAGGCGCGTGATGGCCGAGGCCCCCTCGGCGCTGGTGGCGGTGCCGATGACGCTCGTGTCCTCGGCGGCCAGCGCCGCGGCGATCGCCTGACCGATGCCGCGCGATGCGCCCGTGACCACTACGACATTCTCAGCTGGCATGGGCAAAATCTCCTAGAGCTGCGCGGCGCCGAGCGCGGCCTGCAATGAAGCCGCATCTTCGATGGCCACGCAACTGACTTCCGAGCCGCGCTCGATGCGCCGGTTGAGGGAGGTGAGCACCTTGCCCGGACCGCATTCGGCCAGCAGCCGTGGCGCCCTGGGCGATCAGCGCCTGCACGGTGCTCGTCCAGCGCACCGGGCTGGCGAGCTGTCGGCCGAGGATCGCGCGAATCGAGTCCGGGGTGGCGTGCTCGGTGGCATCGACCGCGCTGAGGTAGCGAAGCTTCGGCGTCGCGATGTTCGTGTCATCGAGCCGCTCCTTGAATTGCGCCGCCGCTCCCTTGAGTAACGAGGAGTGTGCCGGCACGCTGACGGGCAGCAGCACGGCGCGCTTGGCGCCTCGCGCCTTGGCCGCGGCGATCGCGCGCTCCACGGCGTGAATCTGGCCGGCGATGACAATCTGGCCCGGGGCGTTGTAGTTCACCGCCTCGACCACCTCACCCTGCGCGCCGTCCACGCAGGCCGCCTCCGCGGCCACATCATCGAGCCCCAGGATGGCGGCCATCGCGCCTCCCGCCTTCCGGCACGGCCGCCTGCATGAGCCGGCCGCGCTCGCGCACCAACTTCACGGTCGCGGAAAACTCCAGTGCGCCGGCGCACACCAGTGCGCTGAACTCCCCCAGGCTGTGCCCGGCCACGAGCGCGGGCATCCGGCCGCCCTGTTCCTGCCAGAGCCGCCAGGTCGCAACGCCTGCGACCAGCATGGCCGGCTGCGTGCATTCGGTCTTGTTGAGTTGTTCGGCCGGACCCGAGGCGGTCAGTTGCCACAGGTCGTAGCCCAGGGCGCACGGACGCCTCATCATAGGTGCGACGCACGATGTCATGCTCGCCGGCAAACTCGCCCAGCATCCCGACCGATTGCGAACCCTGTCCGGGAAATACCAGCGCCAGCGACATCAGATAAGCCGTCCTTGGAAAAAAAGCGCCGCGGATTATAGCGGTTTGCGGGCCAGCGCCAATGCCGCGTAGGCGAGCAGGCCGCCCAGGGCGCCATACAGATGCGCGATGCTGACGACCGGGAATTCCCTGACCAACAGGCTCGTTCCTGCGCGCTGCTCAAGCAGCAGTTTGATCGCCAGCGCGGCCAGCATCAGCCACGCCCAGCGGCCCTGGCGCCGGCCGACCGCCACGGCGCCGGCGGCCCACGCGCCGTGCAGGAGCCCGGAAAGGCCCAGGTACCATTGCACTTGCGGCTGCGCCCACCACAGACCCGCATCGATCGCGACCGTCGCGCCGATCAGCACCGCGAGCCACTCCACAGGCGACAAATCGCGCGCGTACAACGCCCACAGCAGCGCCAGGCCCGCCCCATCGAGCAGCAGGTGATCGAGGCTCAGATGGACCCAGTGCGCACTGAGCAGGCGCCACCATTGGCCCTCGTGCAGACCCGCCCGCTCGTAACGCAGCGCCTCGGTCCAGTGTTCGCCCCCGGCGAACAGCAGGCACGGCACCGCCAGTACGGCCAGCAAGGCCCATCCGAGGCGTCCGTCGCAGTTGAGCGACGTCAAGAGCTTTTGGCGCGGCATATTCATGGCTCGCAACAGGCATTTGCTATCATCGAGCATCGCCATGCTAATGCCATGGCCGGCACGGAAACAGCTATGCCCAAGTTCAACGAGTTATACGCCCGCCCATCACAGCGCGTGCGGGCCACACAGTCCGGATTCACGCTGATCGAAATCATGGTGGTGGTGATCATCATCGGCCTGCTCGCGGCGGTGGTGGTCCCCCAGTTCCTGGGCCGCGTCGATGACGCGCGCGTGGCCAAGGCCAAGCAGGACATCCAGGCGATGGAGACCGCGCTGACGATGTTCAAGCTGGACAACTACACCTACCCGAGCCCGGAAATGGGATTGAAGGCCCTGGCCCAGAAACCCGATTCCACCATCGTCAAGAACTGGCGTCCCGGCGGCTATCTGCAGCACCTGAACAAGGACCCGTGGGGGAACGATTATCTGTACCAGACCCCGGGCACGCACGGCGGGGAGTACGATCTGTATTCGCTGGGTGCGGACGGGCGGCCCGGGTGGCGATGGCTACAACGCCGACATCGGTAACTGGAATCTCGACCAGAATACCGGCCAGTAGCCCGCGCCGCGCACGCACCGGCGTAGCCATCCGTGAACTGCTCGAAGCGAAGTCTGCGGCCCGCCGCGGGCTTCACGCTGATCGAGCTGATGGTCGTGGTCGTGATCATCGGCGTGGTGATCGCCGCGACCCTCCTGTCGATCGGCGGGAGCGGCCGGGACAGCCAGCTCGAGCAGGAACGCGACCGGCTCGCCGCAATCATCGAGTACGTGCGCGAACGCGCGGCGTTGCAGACGGTCGAATACGGCCTGCGCTGCGAAAGCGGCGATTATCGATTCTCAATGTACGATTCGCGCACCGGAAAATGGATCGAAGATCCGCTCGATGACACGCTGCGGGCGCGCACGCTCCCGGCCGGCCTTGAAATGGCGCTCAGCATCGAGGATCGCCCCGTCGTGCTGCCGGTGCGCACCGATGCCAAGCGCAGCGACGCGCCCCAGGACTTCACCCCACAGATCATGCTGTATTCAAGCGGTGACATTACGAGCTTCAAACTGACGCTCCTGCGCACCGGCGTCGGGCGCAGCGCGCTGCTGACCGGCACGGCCGACGGGAAGGTGCAGGTAGGCGCGGTCACGGAAAAGCGCCCATGAGACCGTTGCGCGGGGGCCATCCGAGCGCGGGCTTCACGCTGGTGGAAGTGCTGGTGGCCCTGGTCATCGTGGCCTTCGGCATGGGCGCCGTGCTCACCGCCCTGACCTCCTCGGCGGACAATCTCACGCGCATGCGCGAGAAAACCTTTGCCGAGTGGGTGGGCCTCAATCAGCTCGCCCTCGCACGCCTCCAGGCCACCATTCCGCCGACCGGAGCCACCGAAGGGGACGTGGATTTCGGCTTGAACCGCTGGCATTGGCAGCAGACCGTGGAGAATATCGACGTGCCCGGCATCCGGCGGCTGACGATCCGGGTGCGCGCGACCGACAGCAATCCCGGCCAGTCCTCCGGCTCCAAGCCTGCGCCGGACAAGAACTCCTGGGTTGCGACGGTGATCGGCTTTCGGGGCGATGCGGTGCAGTCACCGCAGGATGGCCTGGCGAACTGGGACGCTCCCCCTTCCAATCCGGGTGACGGCAGCACACCGGATGTCACCCCGCCGGCGCCCGGCCCAGGCCACTGACTTCAGCCCATGAACACGCGCCGTTTAAAAGGATTCACGCTGCTGGAGTTGCTGGTGGCACTGTTCATCACCGCCATTCTCTTTGCGATGGGCTACGGTGCATTGACCCAGGCGCTCAACAGCCGCAAGGAAGTCGAGGATCAAAGCGCGCGCCTTTCGGCGATCCAGCAAGCGATGCGCGTGATGGAACAGGACATCGAACTCATTCAACCCCGCCCGGCGCGCGATCCGCTCGGCAACGGGTACGAGGCGGCGTTGGTGGTGAGCCAGAACGCATCGGACAACTCCGCGACCAGCAGCACCGTCAGCACCTCGCAGGGCCCGGCGCTGATGACTTTCACGCGCGGCGGGTGGGCGAATCCGGCCGGCCTTCCGCGCAGCGAACTGCAGCGCGTCAGCTACCTGTTGCGCGATGGCAAGCTGATCCGCCAGCACCTGCCCGTAATGGACACCACCGCCGCGACGAATGTCGTGGAGCGCGAGTTGCTCGACAAGGTCGACGCACTCACTTTCGAGTACATGGACGAATCCTTCGCCTGGTCCCACACCTGGCCCACGCAGGGCATGATGATGTCCACGCCCCAGGAGTTGTGGCGTGCGCGGCCGATCGCGGTACGGATCGTGCTCTCTTTGAAGGACACCGGCGTGCTCACGCGCATCATCGAGGTGGTGGAATGAAATCGCGCCAGCGCGGCGTGGCGCTGCTTACGGCCATCATCCTCGTCGCGGTGGCGGCGATCGTCGCCACCTCGATCGCCTGGCAGAGCCAGCTCGCGGCGCGCCGCGGCATCGCGGTGTTCACGGTCGCGCAGAGCCTGGCCTTCGCCAAAGGGGCCGAAGCGATCGCCGCCTATGCGCTGCGGGACAACCGGCAGAAGAATGGCAACAGAAGATCATCGCGCCCAATCAGCTCTGGGCCAAACCCTACGGGCCGGTCCAGATGGACGCCGGCGTCGTGCTTGAAGCCTCGCTCGAGGACCAGACCGGGAAAATTCAATCTCAACAGCGTGGTCATGCCGGCCGGGAGCGGTGGCGGCCAGACGATTCCACGGCCAGACGACTCCACCAGGCGCGGTGACGCTGGTCGAGAACAAGGACGCGGTCAACATCTTCATCGCGCTGCTGAGCAACCTCAAGATCAACACCGACTACGCGGCGCGACTGGTCGACTGGATCGACCCTGATGATCAGCCGACCTTTCCCGGGGGAGCGGAGGACAGTTTCTATCTGGCGCAGCAACCGCCGCATCGCGCGCTCAACATGCCCCTGACCAGCGTCTCCGAATTGCTCGCGATGGGCATGGACCGGGCGAGTTACGACAGGCTGGCTCCGCTGGTCACGGCGCTCCCGATAGCCACCAAGCTCAATGTCTGCACCGCGCCCGGGGAAGTGCTGGATGCCTTCGCGGGCGTGCAGACCTACGCACTGGACGTGAACGAACTGAACGCGCAGCGCCAGCAAAGCAACTGCTATCCGGGCAAGGCGGCCTTCATGAGCGGCGTGGCGGCCGCGCAGAAGACCTACGTGCAGAGCCACATCGGAACTGACTACACACGTATTTTCGGTTGCGCACGTGGATCACTATTGGCACCACGCGCTTCACCTTGTACAGTCTCATCAATCAGGACGGCAGCGGGCAGATTCGCCCGATTCTCAGAACCTTCGGCACGGAATAAGCATGGCGGAATGGCTCATATTGCGCATGCCGCGCGCCGCCGATGCCTCGGCCGGCTGGCTCGATCGCCGACAGCGAAGGCCGCCCGCTCGCGCCCGTGGAAACCGGAGCGCTGGAAGCGGCCGCGGGCGCCGCGCCTGAATCGCCGCGTGGCGGTGCTGGTGCCGGCCTCGGAAGTGCTCAGCCTGGACGTGGAGCTGCCGAGCGGTTCCGGCGCGCGCGCCTCACGCCTGGTCGCCTTCGCG
The DNA here is from genome assembly GCA_963795685.1 of uncultured Gammaproteobacteria bacterium. Classification (GTDB taxonomy): domain Bacteria; phylum Pseudomonadota; class Gammaproteobacteria; order Steroidobacterales; family Steroidobacteraceae; genus FEN-1191. The sequence continues at coordinate 158,253 of CAWCJE010000004.1, read as the reverse complement.
CTCGAGGAGCAACTGGCGAGCGATGTGGAGACCCAGCACTTTGCGATCGGTCGAAGCACGCGTTCCGGGCCGCACCGCGGTGGCCGTGGTCACGCGCGCATTGCTCGAGGAGTGGCTCGCCAGGCTCAGCGCCGCGGGCATCAAGCCCGAGCTGCTGTGCGCCGATGCCGCACTGATGCCGCGCCTGGCCGGCCACGCGGTGGCGCTGCTGGAAAACGACACGCTCATCTTCACCGACTCCGAGGACGACGCGCAGCTCACGCTCTCGGCGCCGCCGGGAGGTTTCGCCGGCGCCCTCGAGATTGCCTTTGGCGAAGAACTGCCCAAGACCGATCTGCTGTTTCACGCCAATCCGCTCGACTGGCAACGCCGCTCCACCGAGGTCGAGGCGGCACGATCATCGCTCGCCAGCCTCAAGGTGCAGCTGCTGGCCACCGGCGCGCTGCCCTGGCTGGCCTCCCAGCTTCCGAACGCGAAACCGATCAATCTGCTGCAGGGCCCCTACGCGCCGCGCACGTCGCTGTTTTCCAACTGGGCACGCTGGCGCCTGGCGGCGGTGCTGGCCGCGGTCGCCTTGCTCTTGCACCTGGGCACGCAAAGCTACTTGCTGTGGCGTCTGGACCGGAACGACAAGGAACTGGATCAGGCGATCAGTGCCATTGCCGGACCGGAGCTGGCCAACGACGGCGGATCGATCCGCAAGAACCTCGAGCCCAGGCTCCTGGCCGCGCAATCGCAGGGCGGCCGATCCGGATTGCTGCCGGCACTGCAGGGGCTCGCGCATGCCATGAGCGGAGTGCCCGGCGCGCGGGTGCGCGCGCTGAATTATAAGGACGGCGCCTTGCAGCTGAAACTTCGGGCCAGCGATGCGCAGAGCCTCGATCGGATCAACACGAGCCTGCGCTCGGCCGGATGGCAGGCCGAGCTGGTTTCGGGCGGCGCGGACGGGGACGCCTTCGAGGGCAATATTCAACTGCGCGGCGGGGCGTCCTGATGGACGAGCTGCTCGGCAAGGTCAAAGCCTGGTTCCGGGGCCTCGCCCAGCGCGAGCAATACGCGGTGCTGGCCGGAGCCGGGGTAAGCGTGGCGGTGATCTTGTTTGCGGCCTGGATGCCCATCGAGCGGCGCGTCTCGCACCTTGAAGACAGCGTGCGCACCAAGCAGGCGGATCTGGCGTGGCTCCAATCGGTGGCCCCGCAGCTTGGCGCACTGCGCAATGCCGCCGCAAATTCGCGGCGGACCGTCCCTGGTCGTGGTCGTGGACGGTGTGGCCCGCGAGACCGGCATCGCCCGCTCATTGGCCGGGAGCCAGCCCGGTGATGATGGGACCTTGAGCGTGCGGCTTGAACAGGTGCCCTTCGATTCTCTGGTCAATTGGGCCGGGCAGCTGGTGCAGCACCACGGCGTGCGGGTGGTCTCGGCGAACATCGATGGGAGCGCGACGGTGGGTTCGGTCAGTGCCAGCTTCGTGCTGCGCGGTCCGTAGCGCGGCTCAGTGGCGCCTTCGGATCGGTTCACGTGGCCAATCGCAGCTTCCTGATTCTTGCAGGCGCGCTGTTTGCGCTTATCGTTTTGGTTCGCGCACCGGCGAGCTGGCTCACGAGCGCCTTACCCAAAGCACTGCAATGCGAGCAGCCTGCCGGCTCGGTGTGGCACGGGGCCTGCGCTCAGTTGCGAGTGGCCGGCGCCGAGCTGAACGACGTGCGCTGGCAGCTGCACCCCTGGTCCGTGCTGGGCGGGCATCTTCAGCTGGACCTGCAAAGCGCCGACCCGCGCGCGCCGGCCACCGCGACTCTCGTGCTCGGATGGGGCGGTCACCATCACGTCCGCGACCTAAAGGCGGACGTGCCGATCGATGCGGGCTTTCTGCCGCTTTTCCCGAGCGGCTGGAGCGGGCGGCTGCAGCTCGCGCTCACTGATCTGGAAATCAGCGCCGGGCGCCTGGCGGCGATCCATGGCACGGTCACCGCACGCTCGCTCGCGCAGCTCAGCCCGCCGATGGCCTTCGGGAGCTATGAGCTGCGCTTCCCCGAGTCATCGCCCGCCGACGGGACGATCAGCGGGGAACTCAAAGACCTGGGCGGACCGCTCGCGGTGACCGGCACGCTGATGGTCCGCCGCGGCAGCGAATACGTATTGTCCGGAACCGCCTCCGCGCGCGCCGAAGCGAGCGCGGAGCTCGCCAAGGACGTGGAGTTCCTGGGCCCCGCGGACGCGCAGGGCCGCCGCCAGTACTCGCTGGCCGGATCATTCTAGGAGACCGCCTCGATCTCAGGCCCGATCATCAGTTCCCGAAAATTGCCGAGCAGCGGAAAATAAAGCGCGGTGCGCACCGGGCCGGGCGAGACCTGGGCCACCAGCGCTGCGTAGCGCTGAAGCTGCGGCCCGTAGCGCTCCTCCTGCAGCGCCAGAAATCCCTCCAGGTTCGCGCCCTCGTGGCTGCTGGTCTTGTAATCCACGAGCCAGCGAACTCCATTCGCATCAATGAGCATCCGATCGATGATGACATTGACGATGCGCCCCTCGTACCGGCCCGTCACTCGCCATTCGCTGTGGGTTTCCCGATGCCCCGGACCGAGCAGCCAGCGACCGCGCGGATCGCGCAAGGTCTGGGCCAGCGCCTGATGAATGCGCTCCCCGGCCGCGTCGCGCTCGGCAGCCACGACCCCGAGTTCCGAGAGCCATCCATCGTAGGCTTGCGGGCCGTAGTCAGGGGCCGATGGGAGCTGCGCGAGCTGCGCCAGGCGCTGCAGTTCCGCGTGCACGATGGTGCCCACCGCGCGTGCCGTGAGGCCCACCCACAGATACTCGGGCTCTGCGGCAATCTCGCGCAATGACAAATCAAGGCGCGAAGCCTCCACGGGGGCCATCACATCGCGCGCCACCCAGCGTGCGGGTAATCGCCACTGGACCGATCCTGCGGGCACAGGCATCGGATCGGCAGCGGACAGCTCCGCTGCCGCCCCGGCATGAGCCTCGATGAAGTGACTCCCCACCAGCGGCCAGAGAATATTCAGGAGCGTGTCTGCGCGCGGGGCCAGCTCGCCGTCGCGCCGAACCGGCAGCGCCCCGAACCAGTGCAGCTCGCGCCGCGCGCGCGTCGCCGCCACGTACAGCAGGCGCGCTCGTTCGAGCTTCGCGCGCTGCTTGCGCAACCGCTGGATGTACTGCGCCAGCGTACGCTCCGCGCCAGCGCCCGCGGCGCTGATGGGCGAGAGGAGCAATTCCGATTCCCCGCCGGCTCCGGGAAGATCGAGCCAGTGCAGGAGCGGCTCGCGATCGCTGCGCTGTCCCCGGCCGATGCCGGGCACGATCACGATGTCCCACTCCAGACCCTTGGCCCCGTGCGAGCGTCAGTACATCCACGCTCCCCGCGGCGGCGGCCGAGGCCGGGGCGGCATAGAGCTCGGCGGTGAATTCATCGAAGACATCGCCCGCCAGAAACTGCGGGTGCGGCTCGTTGGCCAGCGCCGATATGAATTCCTCAGCGTCGAGCAGATCCCGTTCTTCGCTGTAGGCGGCCGGTCCGCCTAAGCGCAACCAGGCGCGATGAACGCGCTGCCACAAGGGCAAGGCCCGTTCGGGGCCGAGCAACGCCGGAGAGAGGGCTTCGCGCACTCGCGCTCAGGCGCGCACGCGCGTCCTCATCGACGGATCGATTCTGCGGCGACATCGCAAGCGAGTTCCCAGAGCGTGAGGGGCTGTCCTTCGGCAAGTGCCTGGAGCTGGGCGAGAGTGAGCCCGCAATAGGGCGCATGCAGCAAGGCGAGCCAGGCGGTGCGATCGCCCAGGTGCTGCAGCGCCCGCCCAGCGCGCTGAGGTCGCGCACCACCGGCCGCTCGCGGAGCGGCTCGAGCCTCACGCCCCGAATCGGCACGCCACCGGCCTGCAGTGCCTCAACAATCGAGGCGGCGTGATGGCGGGAGTTGACCAGCACCGCGATGCTCGCGCGCAGGATCGCTCCTGCGGCACTCGCGGATCAGCGCGCTGATGTGCCCGGGCCTCGATGCGCGGATCGGCGCTGAGCGCGCGGATGCACGCTCACCTTGCCCTCGCAGCGCTCCTGGCAGCGTGTGCAGGGAGGTAGCGGATGGCCGCCAGGCGCGCATCATCCTGCGGAGGGAAATGCAGCGAGCCCGTATCGATTGACCCAGTCGATGAGCGCCGGGGCCGAGCGGAAATTCCGCCGCAGCTGCAGCGCGCTCAAGCGCAGCTCTCCTACGCCGTGATCACGCGCGCGAAGAAACAAGCCGACCTCCGCTTCGCGGAACTGATAGATCGACTGCATCGGATCACCGACCGCAAAGAGCGTGCGCCCGTCGCCGGGTTCCCAGCCGACCGTGAGCGAACGCAACAGCTCGAATTGCTCGAGCGAGGTGTCCTGAAATTCATCGATGAGAATGTGGCGAATCGCGCTTCCGCATCGCAACGCCAGATCCGTGGGCTCGCCCTCCTCGATCAAGGCCGCGCGCGCGGCGCCGGCGATCGCCGCGAAGTCGACCCGACCCTGGGCGGCGAACTCGAGCTGCAGCTCGGCGGCCGCGAAGCGCAGCAACTGCGAGAGCGCGGCCAGCGCCGCGGCGTCCTCGGGCGATATTTGCACATCCGGCAATGCCAGCACTTCGTTGATCAGCGACTTTGCTTCGGGCACCGCCGCGAGCGCGGCCACCCAGGCCGAGAGTTCCTGCTTTTGGGCGCGGTGCTCCGGGAGCAGGCCCTGGTTCTTGTTCCAGCTCTTGCGCCACTCGCCCTGCGCGGTCACGGACAGCGCGCACAAGGACCGCCAGCGGGGCAGATCCTCGGCCTCCGCGCGGAGCGGCCCGCCCGCATCGAGCCACGCGTAGGTGTCGCTGGCGAACGGTGAGGCCGGAGGCCTTGAGCGTGCGCGCCGCGTGCGTCGCCAGGCGCGCACCGGCCTCGCGCAGCTCGGGCGGCAGGCTGTCATGGATCGCCGCGAGGCGCCCGTTCACGACCGAACGCAGGCTCGCACCCACGCGCTGCTCCAGACTCAGCGGGCCCTCCCCGCTCAGCACGTGCCGCAACCAGTGGGCGCGTTGCTCGAGCATCGAGTATCAGCAACTCCTCAAGCCGCCCCCAGTCATTGTCCAGCCGCGCGAACAGGAGCTGCGCGGCCCCGACCCGCGCGCGCATCGCTCAGTGCCTGCTCGAGGGCGCGCCGCGCCGCGGCCGCATACAGCGGGCGCGGCGATGAGGCCACCTCAAGGCGCAGCCCGTTGCGCGAGGCGATCGGCAACTGAGCACAAACCGACTGGCAATAAGCATCGATGGTCATGACCCGAAGGCGCGCGGGCACGGCCAGCAGCTGCCAGTGGCGCGCCGCATCGCGCTGCGCGGCCGCGGCGGCGAATGGGGCCTCGGGCTTATCCGAGCCGCGCCGGTCCACCGCGGCCTGCAGCGCCGCGAATACGCGCTCGCGCATTTCGGCGGCGGCCTTGCGCGTGAAGGTGATCGCCAGCACCTCCTCGGGCTCATCGACCGTGGCCAGCAGCGCCAGCAGCCGGCAGGTGAGCACCGTGGTCTTGCCCGATCCGGCCGGTGCCTGCAGCAGGAAGGAAGCGCGGGTATCGACGGCCGCGCGCGCGCGCCGCAGCGTCCGCCTCGCAGCATCTGCTGCATGTCCTGCAGGTCGGATTCAGCGCCCATCGATCTCGCTCACTTCCGCGCCCGGCTCTTCCACATCCGGAGTTGAGCGCCTCTCGTCGATTGGGCTCGATGCGACAAAGAGCCGGCAGCGCGCAGAACTGGCATGCCTGCGGCAAGGGATCCACGGCGCTCTCGCCTGCGACAAAGTCCTCCACCAATTTTTCCACGACGCTCCGCCAGTGCGCTTGCAGTTGCGGCCAGGGCGCGCTCGGCGCGCGAAGGCGCGCGAGCTCGCGGCAGCACCGAGGGCTCGGCAGCGACACCACGCCAGCGAACGCCGGAGGCGCCCAGGTGCACGGCCGCCACTCCGGCCACCGCGCCCCTTGCCAGCACCGCGTAGGCGAGCAGCTGGGGCTGGCGGGGTCGCTCCTCGAGCGGATGAAACGCCTGGGCGGCGCCGCTCTTGTAATCGAGGATGATCAGGCGACCGTCGTCCAGCCGGTCGAGCCGGTCCATCCGCACGCGTATCGGGAAGCCGCCGAGCTCGACGATCCTGGGTTTCTTCGAGCGCCGCGATGGTGAAATCGCCCGAAGCGCGCGCGGACCGATTCCTGGCGCAAGAGCTCTGCGATCAGGCCCAACAGGCGCATCCGCTCGTTGTCGGCAAGTGCGGCGGGCAGAGGCTCGATTCGCAAGGCAAGCCCCTCGCGCACGGCCCGATCGCAGGCCGCACGCACCAGCGCCGCAAGCGAGGCCTCATCGCGTCGCGCGGCGCGTCAATTCGCGCGAATCCTTGAGCTGCGCAAAGACCAATTCCAGCGCACGATGCAGAAGCTGCCCGCGCTCGAACCGATCCAGGCCCGGCACGGGCTCGGGCACCGCCACGGCGCCCAGACGCAATTCAGCCACGGCCTTGAACGGACACAGGGCCTGCAATTGCAGCACGCGAGTTCCGCCGCGCAATCTCTTGCCCGCGGGCCAGGCGAGCGCGCGCTCGACCGGCCGCGGCTCGCGCCTGCGCGTTGTGGCGAACGGAACTCATCAGACGGTCCGGGCTGGCCGGTGCGATGGGCTCGCCGTGAGCCCGCGCCTTTGCGCCCAGAAGCTCGCTGGGCTGCAGGGGCACATCCCCGTCCGCCCACGGCCAGCTGAAGACCAGCTGCTTGCTGCAGCGCTGCCACGCGTTCATCGCCTGGCGCGCGGCCTGCAGTTGTCCCTGAGCACTGGCGGGCTGGTATCCGGCGGCACGCTGGGCGGGGATGGGCACGAAGGGGTCGGCGCGCGGCGGCGCGGGCCAGCTCTCGGCGCTCAGGCCCGCCACCCAGATTCCGTCGTACTCGATGAGCGGATCATCGATCGACTCGGTCAAGGTCACGGGCACATCAGGCGTGGCCGCTTCAAACGAGGTGCGCATCGCCAAAGCGCCCAGCAGATCCAGGGCCTGATGGAAATTCAATTGCCGGCCACTGCCCGCCGAGCGTCGAGAGCTCGGCGAGCAGCTCACGGAAGCGCTCGCACTGCTGCTGCTCCTCGCTGCCCAAGGCGCCTTCCCCGGGCCACCCGCCCGCTTCAAGTCGCGCGGCAAATTCCCCGGCCCAACCCGCGCCCTGATCGGGCCGCACGGGCTCGACAGCCCACAGCGGAGCGATGGCGAGGAGCGTGTCCAGCAATGAGTCTTCCGCGCCGGCGCCCGGCTCGCGGGCCAACTCGCACAGGCGCGCATAGTCGGCGCCGTTGACGTTGCGCTCGCGGAGCCTGAGTTCCAGCGCCGCGCGCTGCGCGCGGCGTCCCGCAAGCCGATATAGGGGGATCGCAACAGCGAGGCGAGGCGCTGAAACTCCAGCGCCCCTGCGCTCAGCTGGAGCAGATCAAGCGCGGCCCCGACGAGCGCGTACTCGGAAAGCGGCTGCCCGCCCTCGATGCCGTAGAGCGCCTCGGGCAGCGGGCCCAACAGATCGCTCCCGTGCAGCTCGTGCTCGAAGGCCTGCACGGCGTGCGCGCGCCGCAATCGGAGCTTCGTGTCGACGACCAGCAGGCGCGCGGCGGGATTGCGGGTGAGTTCCTCGCGGCACCAGCGCGCGGCGCCGCGCAGCTCGTCGGCCGGATCGGCGTAACCCTTCGCCTGCCCGCGAGGATCGCGCACAGCTTCGTTTCTCGCTGCGCAAGATCTGCGCGCCCAACTCTTCGAGCCGTCCGAAGCAGTGCACTGCCCTGAGCTTCGAAACCTGCGAACAGGAGCGGCGTCGGGCCCGCTCGGAATTCGCGCAGCACCTGCGTCCAGTCGCTGACCGAATACGCCTTCGATCGCTGGCAGCGCTGCGATAGATCTGCTGCGCCTGCTGCAGGACCGAGGATTCGGGCGTGACCGTTGCTGCTCCAGCGGATGTCCCAGTCGCGGGCGCGCGCGACAGAGCGACGGAGCGAATCGGCCAGGCTTTCGGGCGCCAGCATCTCAAGACCCGCGCACGCTTCAGCGGCAGCCTCGCGCCACAGGAGCCACTCCTCGGTCGCCCCAAGGCGGCGCAGGCCCTGCAAAGTGCCCGTAGCGTCCCTGGGCCGCGCAACGCTCCAGCCACGCCGCCCAAGGGAGGACATCGCAGGAGTTCCAGGCGCTCCGCCCCTCGCGCAACTGCAGGCGTGTGTGCGCAAGCCGCACGGCAAGCGCGCGTTGGCGGGTCGGCACGACGATCGTGCCGCCCTCCGCCAGAGTCGAAAAAATGTGAGTGTTTTCTATAGGAATTTCAGGTAGTTAAAAGACAATCCACATCTTTTACCTGAAAGAAGTCCTGACGGCACAAGCCAAGGACGCTCACGCGCCGCCGGAGCGAGGTCCGGCATTTTTCCGGGCTAGAGTTCGCCCAGCACGTGCTCGGCCGAGGAGAGCTTGAATTCGCCGGGCGCCTCGATCAGCACTTTGGTGGCGACGCCGTTATCGACGATGATCGCGAAACGCTGTCCGCGCTGTCCCATGCCATAGCCGCGAGCGTCGAGTTCCAGGCCCAGCGCCTTGGCGTAGTCGCCATTCCCGTCGGCCAGCATCTTCACCTTCTCGCCCACGTTGGCGCTCTTGCCCCAGGCGTTCATGACGAACACATCGTTGACCGCCATGCACGCGATCGTGTCGACGCCCTTGGCTTGGAGTGCGCCGGCCTGCTGCAAAAAGCCGGGAAGGTGTTTGGCATTGCAGGTCGGCGTGAACGCGCCGGGCACGGAAAAGAGCACCACGCGCTTGCCATCGAAGAGCTGCGCGGTGGTGAGGTCCTGGGGGCCGCTCTCCCCCATGACTTTGAATTTGCCCGCGGGCATCCGGTCGCCGGCTTTGATGGTCATAGATTTAAGCCCTCAGCTTCGCGCTTCAAGCGCCCAGAGTTTCGCCAGTTGCGCATACAGCGGATCGCTCCCCGCGCGATTGAAGGCGCGCACGGCCTCAGCGCCGTTCTTGCTCCGATCGTAGGCGATGCCCAACAGCATGTATGCCTCACCGCTGCGCTTCAGGTTGCCCTTGGAAATACCCGAGGTGATGGCCGCGACGGCCTTGTCGGGCTGTCCATAGCCCAGGTAGGCGCCGCCCACCTGCACCAGCGCATCGCCGGAAGCGGCCGCGCTGGCATCCCTTTCCTGCTTAGCCATGGTCGCCTTGTCGTCGGCGGCGGTGCGCCGCACCTTGTCGAGCAATCGCTGGCTGCGTTCCTTGTCGTGCTGATCGGTATACACGTTCTTCGCGAACGCCTGTTCGAGCACGGTCTGCGCTTCGCCGGGGTTGCCCTGGTCGAGCGCGATCTGCGCCATCTCGGTGTAGTGCTCGGCGCGCTTGAGTATGCCCACCTGGAACATCAGCCGGTAAGTCATCAAGCGTACGCGATCGTCGGTCGACTTCGTATTCAGGAAGCTGGCCATCGCGTTGGACCAGTAGTCCGGCTTGGGGTAATGAAGAATCAGCTTTTCGATGGCCTTGGCGGCCGCCGCGTCATCCTTGGTCTTGATCGCGCAGCTCCAGATCAGGTTCAGGGCCTTCTCGGAGGGCTTTCGGCCCGCCTGCTCGTCGCGCGAGACGATGGTTTCCATCTCCGTCTGGGCTTCCTTGAACTTGTTGCTGAGGAAGTAGGCCTGCGCGATGGTCAGGGAGGTATCCGGGCTGGTGTCGCCCGCCGCGCGGGCGCGCTCGCCGTAGGTGATGGCCTTGCGCGTAATCCTTCTGCTGATAGAAAATGCTCATCAGCGTGCGCAGCAGTTGCGGCTTGTTGGCGGCCGGCAGGTACTGCGAATCGATGATGCTCTCGATCGCCTCGGCAGTGGCCGGGTAGTTGTTGGTCGCGCCATAGGCGGCCATCTGCATCGAATGAATGACGTAATCGTCGTAGGAACTGCGGGGCGTCATGGCCGATGCCTCGCGGGTCTTGTTGAGCACCTCGGTCCAGTTCTTCGCCTGCAGCGCATCGTTGGCTGCCTTGAGGGTCTTGGCCAGACCCGCGCTCACGTGTGGCTCATCGGCGGCGCTGGACACCACGCTCACGGCCGTAAAGCTCAGGATCAATGCTGCGATAAATGCGACGCGACTCATGCTAAACCTCTGGTTCGGGCCGATCAGAAAGCCATCGTTACGTATTGGACGCGCAGGGCGCGCCTAAGGTTCCCGCCGGCCCCGGCGCGCACCGCGCAGGGGCCCTTGGGGGTGTTATTCGGAAAATTCGGTTGTATTCACGAAGCCGATCTTGGTCATGCCGTGGCGCTGCGCGGAGGCCAGCACCTTGGCGGTGGTGTCATAGTGGGAACGCTTGTCGGGGCGCAGGTGGATCTCCGGCTGCGGATCCTTCTTGCTCTCGACGCGAAAGTATCCCTCGAGCGCCGCCATATCGACCTTATTGCCGTCCCAATACACGGTATCGTCAAAATCGACATCCAGGTTGATGACCTCGGGCAGTACCGGAGGCGGCGGCTGGTCCGTCGGTGGGGGCATGTCGAGCTTGACCGCGTGGGTCTGGATCGGCAGCGTCATGATCAGGGTCACGATCAGCACGAGCATGACGTCGATCAGCGGGGTCATGTTGACCTCGCACATTACGCCCGACTTGTCGCCCGCCACATTCATTGACATGAGAGCTAACTCCGCCTGCTAACTATTGACCGTACACGCCACGACCAACCAATCCAAACGGCCGCTTCAGCGGCCTAAAACCCGATCCGGTTCCGTGATAAAGCCCACCTTCGTCAGCCCGCCGCGCTGGATGCTATAGAGAGTGCGCCCGATCGCCTCATAGCGCACACCCGCGTCGCCTCGGATGTGCACCTCAGGCTGCGGTACCTTGACCGCCTCGACCACCACCCGCTTGATCAGCGCATCGCGATCCGGCATCAGCACCCCGTTCCACCAGATGCCGCCGTTGACGTCCACCGAAATGACGATGTTCTCCGGCTTGGTCTTGGTGGCGATGTTGACCGCCTTGGGCAGGTGCACCGGCACCGTCTTGGTGATGATCGGAATCGTGATCAGAAAGATGATCAGCAGCACCAGCATGATATCGACCAGCGGAGTCGTGTTGATCTCCGCCATCACCTGCTGTTCTTCCTGGCCCGACAACTCAATTTTCATTGCCATGACGTATGTCACCTTAATCTCCATCACGCTTCCGGCACACCTTCTTAGGAACCTCGCGCCGCGCGCCTTACTTACGATGCGCCGCCGCCGCGTGGTCTGCGGCCGCCGTCGTCATGCGTGCGCCACCGACCAGGTAGGCATGCAGGTCGCCGGAGAAATTGCGCAGGCTGTCCTGCAGACCCTTGTTACGGCGCAGCAGCCAGTTGTAGCCCAGCACCGCGGGGACGGCCACGAACAGGCCCAGCGCGGTCATGATCAGCGCCTCGCCGACCGGACCTGCCACCTTGTCGATGCTCGCCTGGCCGGCGATGCCGATCGCGATCAGCGCGTTCAGGATGCCCATGACCGTTCCGAACAAGCCTACGAACGGGGCGGTCGATCCGACCGTCGCCAGGAACGACAGGCCGCTGCTCAGGTTGCCATTGACCTCTTCGGTCGCGCGCTGCAGCGCGAGGGTGATCCACTCGTGCAGATCGATTCGATCGGTCAGGCGTCCCTCGTGGTGCGAGGCGGCGCGCAGTCCGTCCTCCGCGATGTAGCGGAAGTCATTGCCGATCGGCAGGTGCTCCACGCCTTCCTTGATGGAATCGGCGGTCCAGAAATCCCGCTCGACGATCTTGGCGGACTTCTTCAGGGTGCGCTGATCCCACACCTTCGTGAAGATGATGAACCAGGATCCGAGCGACATGATGACCAGCACGATCAGCGTGGCGCGGGAAACGAGATTGCCGTTGACCCATAACGGAATGAGTCCATAAACCTGTTGCTCAGGAGCGGCGACGGGGGTATCCATATTTTATCCTCTTGCTAATCCGGCCTGCAGACCGTGTTAAATCAGTAAATAAAACTAAAACGACAAAACCAAAATCAAACTTTGCACAGCCCACGCTGGAGCCGATCAACGCTCCAGGGGCTTGAAGGTCACCTTAATGTCTTTGCAAGACCTGGCCGGTTTACCCTCGACCGTTCCTGCCTTGTAACTGCCGGCGGCCAGACACTTGCCCGCCGCCTCATCGAGCGCGGGAAACCCGGAGCTGGTGACCAGTTCCACCGGCCCGTCGATCTTGTTATTCACGCCGACGCAGAATCTCACCACCGCGGTGCCCTGTTGGTTGAGGCGCAGGGCCTGCGGGGGGTAGTAGTCCTCACCGCAATCGGGCATGCGAACCGTCTTGACCGGCGTGGACGCCACGGTCATCACGGCCTTCGGGGGCGGCGGGGCTTTGGAGACCACCATCGCCGGCGCTTCGATCGGAACGTTCACGTTGATGATCGGGATCGGCACGGACGGTGGCGGCGGCTTCTCGAGCTCCGGCTTGGGCGGAGGCGGCGGCACGTCCTTGGCCTCATCCTGCTTGATGATGGTGGTCTCGAGTATCGCCTGCGCCTGGTGGAGCACCTGCTGGCCGAACCCGGTGATGAAGGCCCAGGCAATCAACGCGTGTACGACAACGATCGCTGCGAAGGCGACCATGCGGCGCTGCGTGTGACCTGAATCGTAAGTGCGCGTTGTCATAAATTTTCGTTCAACCCTGCAGTCGTTAGCCCGCCTGGCCGCCCCTGATCGTTACTATCGTCGTAGTAATTCCATGAAGCAACCCGTCGGGCAACCTCAGGTCTCGCGACTTTAGCTGCAACTTTCAAACCTTACAACCTCACTTTGACAGCCTGACGACAATTTATGTTCGCCTATCCCGCTCAGGCGCTTGCGTCAAGATCCGTCACCGCGCCTAAGGATGCGCTGCTTACGACGCGCGCGTACTTGGCGAGCACGCCGTAGGCGGCGTAGGGCTTGCGCGCCTTGAGTGCCCGGGATCGCCGGCGCAGTTCTGACGCCGATATTTCCACATCGATCCGGCGCCTCCGGGCGTCGATTGTTACCTGATCGCCGTTCCGGAGCAGCGCGAGCGGCCCTCCTACGGCCGCCTCCGGCGATACGTGACCGACAACAAAGCCGTGACTCCCCCCCGAGAAACGCCCGTCGGTGATCAGCGCGACCTGGGCGCCGAGCCCCCGGCCGACGATCGCCGCGGTCGGACTGAGCATCTCGCGCATTCCCGGACCGCCCCTGGGGCCCTCGTAGCGGATGACTACAACGTCCCCGGCTCGGACGCGGCCCTTCAGAATCGCGGCGGTGGCGAGCTCCTCGCCGTCAAACACCCGCGCTTTGCCCGAGAAAGTCAGGCCTTCCTTGCCGGTGATCTTGGCCACCGCGCCCTCGGGCGCGAGATTGCCGTAAAGGATCACGATATGGCTGCTCTTCTTGATCGGGTCGGCCAGCGGGCGAATCACGTCCTGACCGGCCGGATAGGGCTTCGCGACGCTGAGGTTCTCGGCCAGGCTCCGCCCGGTGACCGTCAGGCAATCACCGTGCAGAAGCCCGGCATCGAGCAGCGTTTTCATCAGCGGCTGGATGCCACCGATCGCGATGAGCTCGGACATGGCGTAACGCCCGCTGGGACGAAGGTCGGCCAGCAGCGGCACGCGCCGGCCGACGCGCGTGAAATCATCGAGATGTAACTTAACGTGCGCGGCCTGGGCAATCGCCAGTAGATGCAATACAGCATTGGTCGAGCCGCCCAATGCGACGGTGACGGTGATGGCATTTTCAAACGACTTGCGCGTCAGGATGTCGGAGGGTCGAATTCCAGACCGAAGCAGGTTCACCACCGCCTCGCCGGCGCGCCGGCAATCCAGACGCTTCGCCTCGCTCACCGCTTCCTGCGCAGAACTGTCGGGGAGACTCAAGCCCAGCGCTTCGATCGCAGAGGCCATGGTGTTGGCGGTGTACATGCCCCCGCAGCTGCCCGGGCCTGGGATCGCGCTGCGCTCCACTTCATCGACCTGCTGCATCGCTGATCGTCCCGGCCGCGCGCGCGCCCACCGCCTCGAACACCGAAACGATGTCGCGCCTGGCCTTGCCGAGGCGAATCGTGCCGCCGTAAACGAAAACCGCGGGACGGTTGAGACGCGCAATCGCCATCGCGCAGCCGGGCATGTTCTTGTCGCATCCGCCGATGGCCACGAAGCCATCGAAGCCCTCGGCGCCGACGACCGTTTCGATCGAATCGGCAATTACCTCGCGTGACACGAGCGAATAGCGCATGCCCGGGGATCCCATCGAGATGCCATCGGAGACCGTGATCGTGTTGAACGGCACGCTCTTGCCCGCCCGCCCCGTCCGCGCCCGCACCCGCCTCGCGCGCCAGAGCGTCGATGTGCATATTGCACGGGGTGAGATTCGACCAGGTCGAGGCGATGCCAATTTGTGGCTTGGAGAAATCGGCATCCCCGAAGCCCACCGCACGCAACATCGCCCGCGCCGGGGTCTGCTTCAAGCCATCGACGACCAGGCTAGAATATTTCCGGATATTAATGGGTTGCGGTTGCTTCTTCATTGATCTATCACGTCCTCTTGCGCGCCTCATCGCGCATGCCCACAAAACCGATGGCGCCCGCCGTGACCAGGCCCAGGGGCAACACCAGGGCCGCCGTGCCCCACTCGGGCCGCAAGCGTTCCAGCAGTTCGTAACAAGCGATGCCGAGCGGCGGGGCAATCAGGCCGCGCACGCCCGTCAGGGTCACGTGCACGCCCATGTAGTGCTGGGCGCGGCCCGGCGTCGCGAAATCATTATGGCCCAGATTCCAACCCAGATTGGCGCCGGCGTAACTGACCCCGATCAGCGCCGCGCCCGGCCATAGAATCCAGTTCTGACGAAACACCACGCCCAAGGACAGCAGCAGGATCGCACCGACCAGCGCCCAGCACTGGCGCGAGCGGTATTCGATGATGTGCCCGCGATCAAACAGTCGAGCCCACCAGGGCAGCACCAGCGGGATCAGCAGCATCGGCAACACGGTGAGAATCAAAATCTGCGTGAGGCTGGCCAGATGCAACCGATCGCTGAACAGCACCACCAGTTGCGCGTTCATCATCAGATTCCCCGAACCGTACAGGCTCATCCAGAACATGTAGCGGCGAAAGGAGGCGTCCGCGCGCAGGATCTCGCGCAGCATCGACAGGCTGAAGGTGCTCGAGACCGGACTGCTCCCGATCTCCGCGGCCAGCAGCTGATACTCGCGCCGCACCCGCACGGCACGGTAACGGAACGCCGCCACGACCCCGCAGAGCGCGGCGAACAGGTACAGCCAGCGCGCCGCGCGCGCGTGCAGATCGAGAATCCTCCCGACCATCAGCGCACCGCTCGCCACCCCGAGCGAACTGACGATGACGATCCGTCCGGTGATGCGCGCCATCACGTGGCGCGGATAGTTCGCGCTCCACACGGCCGCACGCACCGTCAGCACGCCCGCCCACAGGATCCGCGCCACCAGCACCGCGAAAATCGTCATCAGCAGACCACCGGCGGCGATCGGGGCGAGCGCCACCAGACCGACCGCGACCGCGAAAGCCGCCTGGAGTGTCACCAGCACGCCGACCCGAGCTCGGCCGTGAGCGAGATTGGCCCACGCGAAACTGAAAATATTGGCGAGTGCCGGCGCGCCGCTGACTACGGCGACCGCGAAGTCCACCCAGTGCGGTGCGACCAGGCCCGAGTAGCCCTTCTTGACCAGCACCGCCACGGTGCCGCCCTCGACCAGACCGCTGGCGATGCCCAGCAGTGCCCACGGCCACACCTCGCGGGCGTACATGGCCTCGACCACCGGGCTGGGGCTGGCGGAAGGGTCAGCCAAATTTCTCGCGGATCAACGCGTACAGGGCGCGCAGTCCCTGCGCTTCAGCCCCCTGTGGTCGCCCCGGACGATCCTTGGGATTCCAGGCGTACAGGTCCACGTGCAGCCAGTCGCGCGTGGCGGTGACGAAGCGCCGCAGGAACAGCGCCGCGATGATCGCGCCGGCAAAGGATCCGGCCGAGACGTTGTTCAGGTCGGCGACGCGGCTGGCCAGCTCATCGTCGTACCCCGCCCAAATCGGCATCGGCCAGAGCGGATCGCAGACCGCTTCGCCCGCGGCGCGCGCCGCCTCGGCGAGCGCCGAGTGGCTTGCAAACAGTGCGGGAAGATCCGGCCCCAGCGCCGTGCGTGCCGCCCCGGTCAGCGTGGCCAGGTCGATCAGCAGATCGGGACGCTCTGCGTCCGCATCGCTCAGCGCATCGGCGAGCACCAGGCGGCCTTCGGCGTCGGTGTTGCCGATCTCGACCGTGAGCCCCTTGCGTGAGGTCCACACGTCTCCGGGCCGGTAGGCCGAATCACCGACGCTGTTTTCGACCGCCGGAATGATCACGCGCAGTTGCACGGGCGCCTTCATGGTCAGCAGCAATCGCGCCAGACCCAGCGCACAGGCCGCGCCGCCCATGTCCTTTTTCATCAGCAACATGCCCGCCGAGGGTTTGAGGTCCAGGCCGCCCGAGTCAAAGCACACACCCTTGCCGACCAGCGTCACGCGCGGCGCTCCTTCGCGCAGCCACCGGCAGTCGATCAGGCGCGGAGCGCGCGCACTGCCCTGCCCGACGGCGTGCACCAGCGGATACTCGCGTCGCAGCGCCTCGCCCTCCGTAAGCGTGCACTGGCCAGAAAACTCCCGGGCCAGTTCGGAGGCGGCCGCCGCGAGTTCGGCGGGACCGAGCGCGTTGGCCGGGGTGTTGACCAGATCGCGCGCCCAGCCAATGGCGCGAAGCGGCGGCCTGCAGCGTAGTGCGCATCGCACCCGGCAGGCGTCACCAGACTTGCGGCGTGAGCAGGCTTGGGCTGGCTTCGGTAGCGAGTGAACCGATAGCACCCGAGCAACCAGCCCAGCGCGAACTGCGTGGCCGCTTGGGCGGGCAGATCCTTGGCCAGGACATAGCGGCCCGCAGGCAGGCGCTCGGCGCAGGCCGCCGCGTCCCATAGCGAGGGCGCGACTCTCGCTGGCCGTACCCAAGCCGG
Organism: uncultured Gammaproteobacteria bacterium; assembly: GCA_963795685.1. Taxonomy (GTDB): domain Bacteria; phylum Pseudomonadota; class Gammaproteobacteria; order Steroidobacterales; family Steroidobacteraceae; genus FEN-1191. The sequence continues at coordinate 141,167 of CAWCJE010000004.1, read as the reverse complement.
CGATCGCTGCGGCCACTCCGCCCTGGGCATCCGGGAACGGTGATGACACGCATGCGTTCGGCCTGGAAGCCGTGGGCGGCGAGCCAGGCGAGGGCCTGCGGATCGAGCCGACTCTGGAAGCCCGGAGCAGCTGCGATTCGCTCACCAGCCACAGAGGCGTGGCGTCCTTGGATTCAGCGGGCGGAAGCAGCATGCCGATAGCTTAACCAATCGCCGTCACGACGGAAGCCTTTGCGCCGGCGCGGCGCTTCCGGAGCCAGCGTTGACAAGCACCTGATGCCGTGGTGTTATTCGTCCACCTTTTTACGGATAAATTTAGCTTCATGCAGACCATTGGCCTCCTGCTTGCTCTTGACCTGCTGCCCCTGCGGGGCCACAGGTGCGGGTGCTGCATGTTGAGCTAAAGTCCGAGGGACAAAACAACACCAGAACCCCGCACCGGCCGCCGATGCGGGGTTTTTTTTCGATTTCAGGGAGTACTCGATTATGGAGCTGTACACAAAAAAAGACGTCGACAAGAAGGCGTTGAAGGGCGCGCGCGTGGCCGTGCTGGGCTACGGAAGCCAGGGCCGCGCCCAGGCGCTGAATCTCAAGCGACAGCGGCTTTAAGGTGGTGGTCGGGCGTGCGCAAGGGCGGCGCGGGCTGGAAGCAGGCCAAGCGCGACGGGCTTGAGCGTCGCCCCGCCGATCGAGGCGGTCGAGCGCGCCGATGTCGTTGCCATGCTGGTGCCCGACATGGCGCAGAAAAGTCTCTATCAGGAGATCCGATCCAAGCTCCGCAAGAACGCGACGTTGCTGTTCGCGCACGGCTTCAACATCCACTTCAAGCAGATCAAGCCGCGCAAGGATCTGGACGTGGTGCTGATCGCCCCGAAGGGCCCCGGCGGCCTGGTGCGCCGCCAATACCAGCAAGGTTATGGCGTGCCCTGCCTGATTGCCGTGGCGCAGGATGCGACCGGCAAGGCCCACCGGCGCGCCCTCGCCTACGCGCACGGCATCGGCGGCACGCGCGCGGGCGTTCTTGAAACGACATTCTCCGAGGAGACCGAAACCGACTTGTTCGGCGAGCAGGCCGTGCTGTGCGGCGGCGCCACGGAACTGGTGATCAAGGGCTTTGAGACGCTGGTGGCGGCCGGGTATCAGCCCGAAGTCGCCTATTACGAGTGCCTGCACGAACTGAAACTGATCGTCGACCTGCTGCACGAGGGCGGCATCACCAAGATGCACAAGTACATCAGCGATACCGCCAAGTTCGGCGACCTGACGCGCGGCCCGCGCGTGGTGAACGAACGCAGCCACGATGAAATGCGCAAGATCCTGAAGGAAATCCAGAGCGGGAAGTTCGCGCGCGAATGGATACGCGAAAGCGAATCCGGCGGGCACAACTTCAAGCGCCTGCTGGAGGCGGACCTGAAACAGCCGATCGAAAAAGTGGGCGCCAAGCTGCGCGCTCGCATGCCCTGGTTGCAGGCCACGCGTTAACGACATCGAAGTGCGGCCACCTAAGGCCGGAGGACACCATGACTGCCGATCCGAATCGAGTCCTGATTTTCGACACCACCTTGCGCGACGGCGAGCAATCGCCCGGTTGCAGCATGACGCAGCCGGAAAAACTGCGCGTGGCGCGGGCCCTGGCGGACCTGGGAGTGGATGTGATCGAAGCTGGCTTTCCCGCCGCCTCGCGCGGGGACTGGGATTCGGTCCATGCCGTGGCCCGCGAGGTGCAGGGCCCGATCATCGCCGGCCTGGCGCGCTGCACCCGCGCGGACATCGAACAGGCGGCCAAGGCTCTGGCGCCCGCGCCCGCGCCACCGGCTGCACGTTTTTCTGGCCACCAGCGCGATCCATCGCAAATACAAGCTGAACATGGCGCAGGATGAAATCGTGCGCAGCGCGGTGGAGGCCGTGAAGATCGCCCGCGAGTATTGCGATGATGTGGAATTCTCCCCCGAGGACGCCTCGCGCACCGAACTGGATTTCCTGGCGCGCGTGGTCGAGGCCACGATCGATGCGGGCGCCACAACGATCAACATTCCCGACACGGTCGGCTACACGGTACCGGATGAATTTGGCGAACTGTTCCGGTACCTGCGCCAGAACGTGCGCGGCATCGACAAGGTGCGCCTGTCGGTCCACTGCCACGACGATCTGGGCATGGCGGTGGCCAACAGCCTGACCGCGGTGGTCGCCGGGGTGCGCCAGATTGAATGCACGATCAATGGCATCGGCGAGCGCGCCGGCAACTGCTCGCTGGAAGAGGTGGTCATGGCGCTGGCCACGCGCTCGCAGTTTTTCAATCTGCAGACCGGAATCCAGACCAACCGCCTCTATCCGGTGAGCCGCCTGATCTCGAGCATCACCGGCCAGCCCATCCCGCGCAACAAGGCGGTGATCGGCGAGAACGCCTTCGCGCACGAGGCCGGCATACACCAGCACGGCATGCTGCAAAACCGCATGACCTACGAGATCATGCGTCCGGAGGATGTCGGCCTGACCCACAGCAATCTGGTGCTCGGCAAGCACAGCGGCCGCCACGCGTTTCGCGACCGGGTGCGCGAGTTGGGCTTCGAGCTCGATGAACTTGAACTCAACCGCGTGTTCGAGGAATTCAAGACGCTCGCCGACCGCAAGAAGGAACTCTTTGATGGCGACATCGAGGCCCTGGTGCTTCGCGCCGAGGGCTCCGCCCATGGCCCCTGGTCGCTGGCACGGTTGGAGGTCAGCTCGCAGTTGGGCGCCGCCGCGAGCGCCACCGTGAGGCTCCTGCACGCCGATGGGCGCTCGCCGACCGGCAAGGCGAGCGGCGATGGGCCGGTGGATGCCGCCTACAAGGCGATCGAGCAGGCCACCGGGATGGCCGTCAAGGTGCGCAAGTTCGAGGTGCACGCGGTGACGGTCGGGGAAGATGCGCAGGGCGAGACCGTCGTCTATGTGGACTACAATGGACGCAGCTACCGCGGCTCGAGCGTCTCGACCGACATCATCGAGGCCAGCTGCAAGGCGTTGCTCGAGGTCGTCAACCGCATCGAGCAATCGCAGCACGGCGGCGCACGCGCCGCTGCCATGCGCGAGGTGGCCGGCGACTGCGAAGAGCGCGCTGTAGGCCTTAAGGCCTCATTGATCCATAGAGCGAATCGAGGAACCCATGCCAATTCCTGCCACTCCGTACATCTGGTTCAACGGCAAGCTCGTTCCCTGGGAGAAAGCCACCGTGCACGTGCTCGCCCACGCGCTGCACTATGGCTCCTCGGTATTCGAAGGCATCCGCGGCATACCCCACACCTGCAGGCGTGGCGATCTTCAGGCTCGCCGATCACACCCGACGCCTGTTCGAATCGGCGAAGATTTACCGCATCCACATTCCCTTCACGCACGAGCAGATCAACGCGGCCTGCCACCAGGCCATCTCCGCCAACGAACTGCGCCAGGGGGCGTACCTGCGGCCGGTCGCATTTCGCGGCTACGGCGAGATCGGCGTGGTGCCCAAGAACGAGCCACCGGTCGAGGTCGCGGTGGCGGCCTGGGAGTGGGGCAAATACCTGGGGCACGGGAGCGAAGCGGAAGGCGTGGATGTGTGCGTATCCTCCTGGCAACGCATGGCGCCCAACACGCTCCCGGCCATGGCCAAGGCCGCCGGCAACTACCTGTCCAGCCAGCTCATCACGATGGAAGCCAAACGCCTGGGTTTTGCCGAGGGCATCGCACTGACCACCAACGGAATGGTCAGCGAGGGGGGCGGCGAGAATCTGTTCCTCGTCAAGGACGGCGCGCTGATCACCCCAGCCATCGCCCATTCCGTGCTGGGTGGCATCACCCGCGACACGGTCATGCACCTGGCGCAGCGATCTGGGCTGGAGGTGCGCGAAAGCGCCGTACCGCGCGAGCTGCTGTACCTGGCCGATGAGCTGTTCTTTACCGGTACCGCCGTGGAGGTGACTCCGATCCGCTCGGTGGACCGGATCGCCGTGGGCGCAGGCCGACGCGGACCGGTCACCGAGAAGATCCAGCAGGCCTTCTTCGGGCTGTTCGATGGGCGGACCAAGGACCGCTGGGGATGGCTGGATCACGTCGACATGGCGGGGACATCGCGCATCGCCACCGCCCGCTGACATGAAGACGATGTTCCAGAAGATCTGGGAACGACACGAGGTCGTCCCGGAGACCGCCGATACGCCCGCGGTACTTTACATCGATCTGCACCTGATCCATGAAGTGACCACGCCGCAGGCATTCACGATGCTGCGCGAACTGGGCATCGGCGTGAGACGCGCGGACCTGACGCTCGCCACGATGGATCACTCGACCCCGACGCGCACGCGCGCAGGTGTTCGGCGGCGCGCCGATCACGGTCGCCTCGGCCGCCGAGCAGATCGCCGAGTTGGAGCGCAACTGCGCGCGTTTCGGCATCGAGCTGTTCAATCTCAGGCACGACCTGCGCGGCATCGTGCACATCGTCGGGCCGGAACTGGGACTCACGCAGCCGGGCAAGACCGTGGTGTGCGGCGACAGCCACACCAGCACGCACGGAGCCTTCGGCGCCCTCGCCTTCGGCATCGGCACGACCGAGGTCGCCCATGTGCTGGCCACCCAGTGCCTGCTGCAACGGCGCCCGAAGACCTTCGCGGTCAACATCGAGGGGCGCCTGCGAAGCGGCGTGACCGCCAAGGACCTGATCCTCGCGCTGATCGGACGATCGGCATCGACGGGGGCACGGGACACGTATTCGAGTATCGCGGCACCGCGGTGCGCGCACTCAACATGGAAGAGCGCATGACCGTGTGCAACATGTCGATCGAAGCCGGCGCACGCGCGGGCATGATCGCGCCCGATGAGACGACCTTTCAATACCTATCGGGTCGCGCGCGCGCGCCCAAGGGCGCCAAGTGGGAACAGGCGCTTGAGCGCCTGGCGGGCGCTGCCGAGCGATGAGGGCGCCCCCTTTGATCGCGAAATCCGTCTGGATGGATCCGAAATCGAACCCATGATCACCTTCGGAACCCACCCGGGGATGGTCATACCGATCAGTGCTCCGATACCCACGCTCGCGAATGATCCGGTGTACGACAAGGCACTGGCCTACATGGGCTTTAGCGCCGGCGCGCCGATTCGCGACCAGGCGATCGATGTGGTGTTTATCGGCAGCTGCACCAACGGCCGGCTCTCGGACCTGCGTGGCGCCGCCGACATATTGCGCGGACACAAGGTGGCCAAGGGCGTGCAATTGCTGGTCGTGCCGGGCTCCCAGCAGGTCAAGCGCGCCGCCGAGGCCGAAGGACTGGATCGCGTATTCATCGAGGCCGGCGGAGACTGGCGGGAATCGGGTTGCTCGATGTGTATCGGCATGAACGGCGATAACGTCGGTGCCCGGGCAATTGTCGGTGAGCACCAGCAACCGAAATTTCGAAGGCCGCCAGGGACGCGGCGCGCGAACCCTGCTCGCCAGCCCGCTCACCGCCGCGGCCAGCGCCGTGCGCGGCCGCGTCACCGATCCGCGTGAACTGCTCGCCTAAGGCCCGCCGCGCATGGATGCCCTGAAAAAATTCAGTTCGCGCACCGTGGTATTGCCGTTCACGAATATCGACACCGATCAGATCATTCCAGCGCGGTTCCTGCGCACGACGGGGCGCGCCGGGCTGGGCAAACAATCTGTTCTACGACTGGCGTTACGACGCGGCCGGCGCGCCGCGGGCCGAGTTTGCGCTGAACCGGCCGGAGGCCGCCGGGTGCGGCATTCTGGTGGCGGGCCGGAATTTCGGATGCGGATCATCGCGCGAACACGCGCCCTGGGCGCTGCTTGACTTCGGGATCCGCGCGGTCATCAGCACCGAGATCGCCGACATCTTCCGTAGCAACGCGCTGAAGAACGGGCTGCTTCCGATCGTCGTCGATGAGGATCGCGCCGGCTGGCTGCTGAGCCATCCCGGGCATCGAGCTGCAGATCGACCTGGAACAGAACACCCTGTCCTTGCCTAACGGCGATGCGGTGAGATTCCAGATCGAGCGCTTCGCGCGTCACTGCCTGCTCAATGGCGTCGATGAAATGGGCTATTTGCGCTCCCAGGAACCTTCAATCGACCGGTACGAGCGCGCCCGCTCATGAAGGCCAGCCTCGCCGTGATCCCCGGCGACGGCGTCGGGCCGGAAGTCACCGCCGAGGCCGTGCGCGTGCTGCAGGCCATCGCCGCTGGCTTCGGGCATGAGTTCACGCTGCACGAGGCGCCCTTTGGTGGCATTGCCATCGATGAATGCGGCGATCCCCTTCCGCCCGATACGCTGGAACTGTGTCGTGCAGCGGATGCCGTGCTGCTGGGCGCGATCGGCGGGCCCAGATGGTCGGCGCCCGATGCCAGAGTCCGTCCGGAACAGGGGCTGCTGCGATTGCGCAAGGCGCTCGGGCGTGTATGCGAACCTGCGCCCGGTCAGCGTGCATCCGGCACTGCGCGAAGCCACGACGCTCAAGAGCGAAGTGCTCGAGGGTGTCGATCTGATTTTCGTGCGCGAACTGACCGGCGGGCATTTATTTTGGCGCCAAGACTCGCACGGCCGAGGCCGCCAGCGATTTGTGCAGCTATTCGGTGGCTGAGATAGAACGGGTGGTGCGAGTGGCGGCGCGCCTTGCGCGTGCCCGGCGCGGCCGGCTCACTTCGATCGACAAAGCCAACGTGCTGGAGACTTCGCGCCTGTGGCGCGAGGTGACCGAGCGCACGGTGCGCAACGAGTTCGCGGACGTGCACCTCGAGCACATGCTGGTGGATTCCGCCGCCATGCATTTGATCCGCAGACCGCGTGATTTCGACGTCGCGGTCACCGAGAACATGTTTGGCGACATCCTGACCGATGAGGCTTCGATGCTGGCCGGATCGCTCGGGATGCTGCCATCGGCCTCGTTGGGCGAGGGACCCAGAGGGCTCTACGAGCCGATCCACGGCTCGGCGCCGGACATCGCGGGCCGCGGCATCGCCAATCCCTACGGCGCCATTCTGAGTGCGGCGATGCTGCTGCGATCGTCCCTCGGCCTGGGCGAGGAAGCGGCGGCCGTGGAAGCCGCCGTGTCCGCCGCCATCGACTGCCGGCGCGCGCACGCGCAGACATCGCCTCGCCCGGCGCGCGCCCGTCCACCACCCGCGAAGTCGGCACCGCCGTCGTCGAGCGCCTCAGGCGGACTTAAGCCGCTCCGGACTTTTACGATCCCATTTTCGCCGTCAATGGGCGGCTGGCGGCGCGTCGAGTACGGCGATCGTGGCGTTCGGAGGCCGGGCGTTGCTTGCGAAGCTGCGCGGCTGTTTGTTCGGCGGCGGCTAGGGCCCGCAAAACATTGCCGCCCGCCACCTTGGCGAGGTCGGCATCGCTCCAGCCGCGGCGCGCCAGCTCGACAAGGAGCTGAGGGAACTTGGACACATCCTCCAGTCCCGTGGGCACTTCATCGATCCCGTCAAAATCAGAGCCGATGCCCACATGATCGACGCCCGCCACCTGGCGTACGTGTTCGACGTGATCGGCCACCTGGCTGAGCGTCACCGCCGGTTTCGGGTGCGCTTGTTCCCAGGCCTTGAGCGCCGCCTTGGCCCGCTCGGGCTGGCCGATGTACAGACCCACATACGGCGGACTGTTGTAACGGGCCATTTCGGCGGCCTGCGCCGCCTCCCATTCATTGCGAGCCATCGAGACGTAGCCCGGATTGAAATTGACCATCACCACCCCGCCGTTTCGGGTCACCAGCCGTAGCACTTCGTCCGACACATCGCGCGGGTGATCGTCCAGCGCTCGCGCCGAGGAGTGCGAAAAAATGACCGGTGCCGCTGAGACTTCGAGCGCCGCGCGCATGGTCTCCTCCGACACGTGGCTCAGGTCCACGAGCATGCCCAGGCGGTTCATTTCGCGCACCGTCTCGCGTCCGAACGGCGTCAGGCCATGATGCACTGGGTCCACGGTGGCCGAGTCTGCCCAATCGGTGTTGGTCACGTGCGTCAGGGTCATGTAACGCGCGCCCAGCGCATAGTATTGACGCAACACCGCCAGCGAGTTGGCGATCTGGTGGCCGCCCTCGACACCGATCAGGGAGGCAATGCGCCCGCTCTTGTGGATGCGGCGGATGTCCTCCGCCGTGTAGGCCATCTCCAGATCGTGAGGGTAGCGCTCCACCAGCCGGTGGACGATATCGATCTGTTCGAGTGTGGCCTGCACAGCCACCGGTCCCTTGCATCTCCACCGGCACGAACACGGACCAGAACTGGGCGCCCACGTGTCCGGCGTGCAGGCGCGGCAAATCCGTCATCATCGGCGTCTGATCTTCCGGCCGCTTGAGATGCGAGGTGTCCCTCGAAAGATCAAAGGCGTCCATCGAACTTTTAAAGCGCGCCCGGATCAGCCAGGGCAGATCGTTGTGTCCGTCGATCAGCGGCGTGGCCGCCAGCACCTGGGTGACGCGGGTCATCGGATCGACAGGCGCCGCGGAAAATGCGGCCCCAGCGAACAGCAGCACTGCGACCGCTACGCCCCATTGCCGAGAAGAAATTCTTATTCTGTCCACGCGCGACCTCCAGGATTTTCAAGGGAATGCCCGCCCACCGATGGGTCTTTGGCGGTGCAGGCGAGCGAGGATACACAATCCGGTCCGCAGCGTGGCGCCCGGTACGCGCGGCAATCATCCAGCGCGCGGAAATTCCTGAAGCAAGCGATCCACGAGCGGGCCAACGCCGGTGCGCACCGGATCGCAACACGGAAGATTCAATGCGGCCTCCAGTTCGGCGAGGTATTGCATTGCTCGGGAGGCGATGGCCGGTGAGGTGTTGACGCTGATCCCCACCACGCGCGCCTGCGGATTGGTCAGGCGCGCCGCCGCTTCGTTGGCGGCTATGGCGGCCTGGAAGCTCGGGATCGGATAATGCGGATAGCCATCGATGTGCTCAAGATCAATGCGATGACACAACACGAGCGCATCGGGCTGAGAGCCGTGGATCAGTCCCAGGGTGACGGCGGCATAGGCCGGATGGTGGAGCGAACCCTGCCCTTCGACGACATCCCAATGTTCGGCCTGGTTCTCCGGCGACAACAGCTCGGCAGCGCCGGAAACGAAATCCGAGACGATGGCATCGACGCTCACCCCCGAGCCGCTGATGAGAATTCCGGTCTGGCCGGAAGCGCGGAACGTCGCCGGTACGCCGCGACGCTTTAATTCCGCTTCGATGCTCAGGCTGGTAAACATCTTGCCGACCGCGCAGTCCGTGCCGACTGTCAGCAGACGCATGCCCGTGCGCTTGGCGCCGGTGGCAATGGCCGACTGGCCGCTTTGCGGCTGGCGCACGTCGTACAAGGCTCGACGCAAGCGTTCCGAGGCCTGACGGAGCGAGGGCACATCGGCCAATCGCTCATGGAGCCCGGCCGCCAGGTCCAGGCCCGCTTCCAGCGCATCCAGCAGCATCGGGATCCAGTTCGGGGAGATCCGTCCGCCAAACTCAGCCGCACCGACGATCAGTACCCGCGCGCCGGCCGCCGCCGCAGCGGCCGGGGACAAGCGTGGGCAAGCCCAGATCGGCGCTGCACCCGGGCAGCATGACCTGCGCAATGCAGCGCTCCGGACGCCAGTGCGCGATGCCGGTGGCGGTCTTGACCGCCAACTGATCACCATCGCCCAGAAAGAGCGCATAGGGAGACGGCAACTCGAGATAGCTTGGCCACGGTGTAGTGCTGAACCAGCTTAATCGACGGGTTCGGCAGGCTTGCCACCGCTTCGCGCGACAGGTCGCTCAGGCCTTCGCCCGCCTGCTTGCAAATGAGCCAGGATCTTGCGACGCATCCTGGGGTCCCAGAAGCGTTGCAGGTGGCTGGCGATGGCCGCGACGGCATCCGCCCGTTTCGGTTCGCCACCGAAAAATTCGCCGATGTCGTTGGCCATTTGCACCAGCCGATCCGCGCTCATTTGACGGTGGCCTCGGCTTCCGCGGACTCGCCGGGATGAGTGGCCTGCGCCAGGAATGATTGCTGGCGCTGGTCGAACTGCGCGTAGCGCTGCTGCCACGCCGAAGGCTGCGTCACCTTGGTCACCTGCACCGCCGTCACCTTGTACTCAGGACAGTTGGTGGCCCAGTCGGAGTTATCGGTGGTGATCACGTTCACGCCCAGCTCGGGAAAGTGAAAGGTCGTGTAGATCACGCCCGGCTGCACGCGCGTGGTCACCGTGGCGCGCAGAACGGTCTCGCCGGCGCGGCTTTGCACCCCGACCCAATCGTCATCCTTGACGCCGCGCTCCTCGGCATCGTGCGGATGAATTTCCAGCCGGTCTTCGCCGTGCCAGGCGACATTGTCGGTGCGGCGCGTCTGCGCGCCGACGTTGTACTGCGAAAGGATGCGCCCGGTGGTCAGGATGCAGCGGGTAGCGCGCATTGACCTTCTCGCGGGTGGCGACGTACTCGGTGATCAGGAACTTGCCCTTGCCACGCACGAAGGTATCCACGTGCATGATCGGTGTGCCTTCCGGATGCTGGTCATTGCAGGGCCACTGGATGCTGCCGAGCTCATCCAGCTTCGCGAAACTCACGCCGGCTAAAGGTCGGGGTAAGCGCGGCGATTTCATCCATGATCTCGCTCGGATGCGTGTAGTTCATCGGGTAGCCGAGCGCGTTGGACAGCAGCTGGGTGATTTCCCAGTCGGCGTAGCCTGACTTCGAGCGCATGACCTTGCGCACCGGCGAGATGCGCCGCTCCGCGTTGGTGAAGGTCCCGTCCTTTTCCAGGAACGAGGAGCCCGGCAGGAACACGTGGGCGAACTTGGCGCTCTCGTTCAGGAACAGGTCCTGCACGATGATGCACTCCATCGCCGTGAGCGCTGCGGTCACGTGCTGGGTGTTGGGATCGGACTGCGCGATGTCTTCTCCCTGGATGTAGAGGGCCTTGAACTCACCATCGAGCGCGGCCTCGAACATGTTCGGGATCCGCAGGCCCGGTTCGGCCAGCAGCTTCACGTCCCAACGGCGCTCGAACTGCTGCGCGCACGGCGTCATCGGACACATGGCGGTAGCCCGGGAATTCGTGCGGGAAGGAGCCCATGTCGCACGAGCCCTGCACGTTGTTCTGCCCGCGCAGCGGATTGACGCCGACGCCCTCGCGGCCGACGTTGCCGGTCGCCATGGCCAGATTGGCGATGCCCATCACCATGGTCGAGCCCTGGCTGTGCTCGGTGACGCCGAGGCCGTAATAGATGGCGCCGTTCCCGGCGGTGGCAAACAGTCGGGCTGCGCCGCGCACTTCGGCGGCGGGCACGCCGGTCACCGACTCCATGGCCTCGGGCGAGTTGCGCGGCTCGGAAACGAAGTGCCGCCACTTCTCGAAGGACTCGATTTCGCACCGTGCGCGCACGAAATCTTCCTTGACCAGCCCCTCGGTCACCACCACGTGCGCGAGGCTATTGATCAGCGCGACATTGGTGCCGGGCCTGAGCGCCAGATGATGCGCGGCCGTGATGTGCGGGGTGCGGACCAGATCGATGCGCCTCGGGTCGGCGACGATCAGCTTCGCGCCCTGTCGCAAGCGTCGCTTCATCTGCGAGGCGAACACCGGATGCGCATCGGTCGGGTTGGCGCCGATGAGCATGATGACATCGCTCGCCATGACCGAATCGAAGGTCTGCGTGCCGGCCGATTCACCCAAGGTCTTCTTGAGCCCATAGCCGGTCGGCGAGTGGCACACGCGCGCGCAGGTATCGACGTTGTTGTTCCCGAAACCGGCACGCACCAGTTTCTGCACCAGGTAGGTCTCCTCGTTGCTGCAGCGGCTCGAGGTGATGCCTCCGATGCTGTCGCGGCCGTACTTGGCCTGGATGCGGCGCAGTTCGGAGGCCGCATGAGCTGATCGCCTGCTCCCAGCTCACCTCGCGCCACGGTTCGGAGATCGTGCGCGCGGATCATCGGCTTGGTGATGCGATCCGGGTGGGTAGCGTAGCCGATCGCGAAGCGGCCCTTGACGCAGCTGTGGCCGTGATTGGCGTGCCCGTCCTTGTTCGGCACCATGCGAATCAGTTCCTCGCCGCGCATCTCGGCACGGAACGAGCAGCCGACGCCACAATAGGCGCAGGTGGTCACCACGCTGTGCTCGGCCTGGCCCTGCTCGATCAGCGATTTCTCGGACAGCGTCGCGGTCGGGCAGGCCTGCACGCAGGCGCCGCAGGACACGCACTCGGAATCCATGAACGACTCGCCCTGGCTGGCCGAGACCACCGAGTCGAAGCCGCGCCCGGCAATGGTCAGGGCCAGCGTGCCCTGCTGCTCGTCGCAGGCGCGCACGCAACGCGAACAGACGATGCACTTGCTGGCATCGAAGGTGAAATAGGGATTGGACTCGTCCTTCGGCGCATCCAGGTGATTGGCGCCCTCGTAGCCGTAGCGCACCTCGCGCAGGCCCACCGCGCCGGCCATGTCCTGCAATTCGCAATGCCCGTTGGCCGGGCAGGTCAGGCAATCGAGCGGATGGTCGGAGATGTACAGCTCCATGACCCCGCGGCGCAGCCGCGCGAGTTCGGGGTTCTGCGTGGTGACCTTCATTCCCTCGGCCACCGGCGTGGTGCAGGAGGCCGGATACCCCTTCATGCCCTCGATCTGCACCAGGCACAATGCGGCAGGAGCCGAAGGCCTCCAGCTGATCGGTCGCGCAGAGCTTCGGGATCTTCAGGTCCGCGAGCGCGGCGGCGCGCATGACCGAGGTGCCGGCCGGCACCGAAATCTCGCACCCGTCGATCAGCAGTTTGACCTGCGTCTCCGAGGCTCGCGCCGGTGTGCCCAGATCCTGTTCGGCAATGGATTGCATAGCATTAACTTCCGACTGCCGCAGCAGTCATTGGTTTCGAAAAATCTTCCGGAAAATGATCGAGGGCGGAGACCACCGGCAAGGGGGTCAGTCCGCCCAGCGCGCAAAGCGAACCGTAGGTCAGAGTGTTGCACAGGTCGCGCAACAGCGTCGCCTGGAGCGCCGGACGGTCACCCGAGCGCAGCCGGTCGATGACCTCCACCCCGCGCGTGGAGCCGATGCGGCAGGGTGTGCACTTGCCGCAGGACTCGATCGCGCAAAATTCCATCGCGTAGCGGGCCTGCGCCGCCATGTCCACCGTATCGTCGAATACCACGATGCCGCCGTGGCCGAGCATGCCGCCGGCCTGCGCAAAGGCCTCGTAGTCGAGGGGCGTGTCGAATTTGGACTCCGGCCAATACGCCCCCAGCGGACCGCCCACCTGCACGGCGCGAATCGGCCGGCCCGAGCGCGTCCCGCCGCCAAAATCGTACAGCAGTTCCCTTAAGGTGACGCCGAAGGCCTTTTCCACCAGACCGCCGCGGCGGACGTTGCCGGCCAGCTGGATGGGCAGGCTCCCGCGAGAGCGGCCCATGCCAAAGTCACGATAGAAATTCGCGCCGCGTTCGAGCACCGTGGGCACGCTTGCGAAGGTGATCACGTTGTTGATCACCGTGGGGCAGCCGAACAATCCGGCGATCGCCGGGAGCGGGGGCTTGAAGCGCACCTGTCCGCGTTTGCCTTCGAGCGATTCAAGGAGTGAGGTCTCCTCACCGCAGATATAGGCGCCCGCGCCCAGTCGGACTTCCAGCTCAAAGGCCTTGCCGCTTCCCTGGATATCGGGGCCGAGAAAGCCTTGCGCGCGGGCCGTGGCAATCGCGGACTTGAGCGCCGCGTGGGCGCGCGGATATTCAAAGCGCAAATAAATGTATCCGCGCGTCGCCCCGACGCGCGATCCCGGCAATCGTCATGCCCTCGATCAGGCCGAACGGATCCCCTTCCATGATCAGCCGGTCCGAAAAAGTGCCCGAATCGCCCTCATCGGCGTTGCATACGATGTATTTCTGCGTAGCCGCCGTCGGCGGAACATTGAGCACCGTGCGCCACTTGATGCCGGTCGGAAAAGCCGCGCCACCGCGCCCGCGCAGTCCCGAATCGGTCACCGCCTGCACGATGTCCGCAGGCGCCATCGCCAGCGCGGCGGTCAAACCCGCGTAACCGCCGTGGGCGCGATAGTCATCCAGGCTGAGCGGATCGATGACCCCGAGCCGCGCGCAGCACAATCGTTCCTGATTCTTTAGATACGGTATCTCGGCGACCGCACCCAGCGACAGCGCGTGGGGCTTGCCCTCAAGAAAACCCGCGCTGAACAGCGCGGCCGACGTCCTTGGCCTGCACCGGCCCGTACGCCACGCGGCCGGACGGCGTTTCCACTTCAACGAGCGGTTCGAGCCAGAACGCGCCTCGTGACCCGTTGCGCACGATCCGCACCGCTTGCTTTCGGCTGCGGGCTTCGGCAATCACCGCCTGCGCCACCGCTTCGGCGCCCAGCGCCCTCGCCGTCGCTTCACCCGGAATGTATACGGTGGTGCTCATCGGCTTGACCCGGACACCAGCTCGTCAAAGCGCGCCGGAGTGACGTAGGCGTGCAGTTCCTTGTCAATCATCATCGACGGCCCGCAGGCGCAGTTGCCCAGGCAATAGACCGGCTCGAGCGTGTAGCGCCCATCGGCACTGGTGCCGTGCAAATCGGCGCCCAATTTCCGTTTGGCGTGCGCTTCGAGGCTCGCTCCGCCCACGGCCTGGCAGGCCTCGGCGCGGCACAGGTAGATGACCTGGCGCCCGGGCTTGCTCTGCAGAAAGTAATGGTAAAAGCTCAGCACGCCGTGCACTTCTGCGCGCGAAAGGTTCAGCTCAAAGGCGATCAGCGGCACCGCACGCGGGGGTACCCACCCCAGGCGGTCTTGGATGCCGTGCAGGATCGGCAGCAGGCTTCCTGCCAAGGCGCGGTTCTCGCGCACCGACTCGAGAACGGCGTTGCGCTCCTCGGCGGGCAGATCTGCGCTGGGTTCGGACCTGAGTGGAAAACCCACCGGGGTGCGCTTGCTCACTTCAGTTCCCCGCTGTAAACGGTCAGGCGCGGGGGCCTCGCCCATCCGATCAGGGTAATGCCGGCCTCCGTCGCCAGCTGCACGGCCAGCGCGGTCGGCGCCGAAATGGCCGCCACCAGTCGGCACCCGACTTCGGCCGCCTTGTGCACCACTTCATACGAGGCCCGCGAAGTCACCAACAAGCTGTGGGGCCGTCCTCCGGCTCGCGCGACAGCGCCCACCGCCTTGTCGATGGCATTGTGCCGGCCCACGTCTTCGCGCACCGTAAATCCGCCGTCCTCGGTCATCAAGCCGGCCGCGTGCACGGCACCGCTGGCGTCGTTGAAAGGCTGCAAGGTGGCAAGCCGTTCCATGCCCTCGCGCAAGCGCTCTCGCATCCGCGCGCGGTCCGTCCGGATCGGCGTGCCGGACCGGCCGGATCGCCGCCTCGAGCGTCGAAGTGCCGCACAGGCCACAGCCGGTGCGGCCGGTGAGATTGCGCTCGCGCGTGTCCAGCAGCGCAAACCGAATCTCCGGAATCCGTATGTCCAAGACTACGCCCTCGGGTGTCCAGGCCTGTTCAACCAACGTCAGTTCCTCAGCTCTGCGAACTATCCCCTCGGTCAGCGCGAAGCCCAGAGCAAAGTCGTCCAAGTTCGCCGGGGTCGCCAGCATCACCGCGTGGGCCCGGCCATTGAACTGGATGGCCACCGGCACCTCGGCCGCTAAGGTCTCGGCGATGCCCTCGGCGACACCGCCCTCCACGCGCCGCGCCGCCACGGTCACGGTCGGACTTATCACCTGGACTCTCCACTGTTCCTGAGTCGGCGCGGGCCATATTGCGCGATGCAATACGGTGCCGCAAACGGGCAGCCAAACTCCCAAAGGATACACGAGCCGGTCAGCGAACTCATAAGGGGGAGGACCTGCCCCGGCGGTCCCAGAAATCTTAGCCGATACCGAGGGTTCCGATCGGTGCCGCTGCTCGGCTCACATTGACATATATCCGAAGGGCGCAGCGGCCAGAGCGCGGCGCCGGGTGGTCAATAAACGACCACGCTCCGGATCGATTCGCCCCGGGCCATGAGCTCGAACCCTTCGTTGATCCGATCAAGGGGCAAGCGTGTGGGTGATCAGGTCATCGATGTTGATCTTTCGTTCCATGTACCAGTCGACGATCTTTGGGACGTCGGTGCGACCGCGGGCACCGCCAAAGGCCGTGCCACGCCAGACGCGGCCGGTGACCAACTGGAACGGACGCGTGCTGATTTCCTGGCCGGAGGCGGCCACCCCGATGATGATGCTCTGACCCCAGCCGCGGTGGCAGCACTCGAGCGCCTGGCGCATGACCTGGGTGTTGCCGATGCACTCAAAGCTGTAGTCGGCTCCGCCCTTGGTCAGCTCGACGAGGTGCGCCACCAGGTCCCCCTGGATCTTCTTGGGGTTGACGAAATGCGTGGCCCCGAATTTCCGCGCCAGCTTCTCGCGCGCCGGGTTGGTATCGACGCCGATGATCATGTCGGCCCCGGCGAGCTTGGCTCCCTGCACCACATTCAATCCGATGCCACCCAATCCAAACACCACGACGTTGGCGCCCGGGCTCCACCTTGGCGGTAAAGATGACCGCGCCGATGCCCGTGGTAACGCCGCAGCCGATGTAGCAGGCCTTATCAAAAGGCGCGTCCTCGCGAATCTTGGCCAGCGCAATCTCGGGCATCACCGTGTAATTGGCAAAAGTGGAGCAACCCATGTAGTGATAGATGGGCTTGCCCTTATAAGAGAAGCGGCTGGCCCCATCGGGCATGACTCCCTTGCCCTGGGTAGCGCGAATCGCGGTGCAGAGGTTGGTCTTGCGCGAGGTGCAACTCTTGCACTCGCGGCATTCGGGCGTGTAGAGCGGAATGACGTGATCGCCCTTCTTCAGCGTGCGCACGCCGGCCCCGACATCCACGACCACGCCCGCACCCTCGTGCCCGAGGATCGAAGGAAACAGCCCTTCCGGGTCGGCGCCCGAGAGCGTGTACTTGTCGGTGTGGCAGATCCCGGTGGCCTTCACTTCGATCAGTACTTCGCCCGACTTCGGGCCCTCAAGCTGCACCCGCTCAATACTGAGCGGCTTGCCGGCCTCGAACGCCACCGCGGCACGTACGTCCATGATCTTTCCCCTTAGGCCCTGAGTGCCCCGGACGCCTTGGCCAGGTGCGTGGCGATCGCGTCCATGAGCGGTGGCGACAGGCAATCGTAAGGTTCGAGCCCCAGTTCCTTCAGACGCGCACGAACGGCGCCCATCTGCGCCGGGTCGGCGCCCGACTCGATGATCGAGGAGACGAACGCGGCGAATCCGGGTGCCGCCCAGCCGTTTTGCGAGGACAGTTCCGTGTGCACGAAATCAAGTCCATAGAACGGATGCTTGGTGTTCTCGATGCGTCCGTACATGTGCACCCCGCACCCTTTGCAGGCATGGCGCTGTATCGTCGCGTTGCTATCGACCACGGCGAGCTTCTCGGCGTTCTTGGTCACGCGAACCTTGTCCTTGCCGACCACCGCGACCACGGCGAACGAGGCGCCCTTGGGTTTCCAGCATTTCGTGCAGCCGCAGGCGTGGTTATGCGCGGTCTGGGCGCCCACGGCGACCTCGACCGGATTTTGCGTGCACTTGCATACCAGCGTGCCGCCGGCAAAGTCCTTGGCGGCGGCTTTAACGCCGTTGTCGACCGAAGGGTGTATCGAGATCGCGGCCATAGGCCCTCCTTAAGATTTTCTGACGTGCTCGACGGGTCCGAAGGCGGCCCCCGACTGGGGTCACGCCCGCGGCACTGGAAGCTGTGAATTCTAGTGGTGATCGCCCGCCCGTGGCCAGAGCTCAGCGGCCGATGTGTTCCATCCCGCGCTCGAGGTCCTCTTGCAGATCGGCCAGGTCCTCGATGCCCACGGACATGCGCAGCAAGCCGTCCGTAAGCCCCGCTTCACGCCGCGCCGTGGCGTCCATTGCCGCGTGCGTCATGGTCACCGGATGGGCGATTAGACTTTCCACTCCTCCCAGTGACTCGGCCAGGGTGATGCAGCGCAGGGCGGAGACGAATTGCTTGACCGCCGGTGCGCCCTGCTTCAGTTCAAATGAGATGATGGCGCCGAATCCGCTTTGCTGGCGCGCCGCGATCTGATGCCCCTCGTGCGAGGGGAGACCCGGATACCACACGCGAGCGACCTTCGGCTGCGCCAAGAGCCATTCCGCCAACGCCTGAGCGTTGCGCGCGTGGATCGCCAGGCGCGCGTGCATCGTGCGTATTCCCCGCAAGGTCAGGTAGCTGTCGAAGGGTGCGCCCGTCAGTCCCATGCAATTGGCCCACTCGGCAAGTCGCTCGTAGATTTCGCGGCTCTTGGCGACCACCGCGCCGCCCACCACATCGCTGTGTCCGTTGATGTACTTGGTCGTCGAATGCACGACCGCATCCGCGCCCAGGCGAAGCGGCTGCTGCCAGACCGGCGACATGAAGGTGTTGTCCACGACCACCAGGGCGTTCGCCCGATGCGCCAGTTCCGCGACCGCAGCGATGTCGGTGATGCGCATCAGCGGGTTGCTCGGTGTTTCGATCCACACCAGCGCCGCCTCGCGCGACAGCGCCGAGCGCACGGCCTCCTCGTTTCCAAAGTCGACGAATTGCACCTGGAATTCGCCGCGCCGCTGCCATTCGCTGAACAGCCGATGACTCCCACCGTAACAATCATGCGGCACAACGAGACGCGCGCCGACATTGAACAGGTGCCCGATCAGCGTGATCGCCGCCATGCCGGAACTGGTGATGACGGCGCCCGCGCCCTCTTCCAGGTCAGCAAGCGCGTTGCCGAGCAAGTCACGGGTCGGGTTGGCGGTCCGCGAGTAGTCGTAAGGCCGCTTCTCGCCGTAGCCGTGGAAGGCGTAGGTGGTGCTCAGGAAAATGGGCGGGACCACCGCGCCGCTGACCGTATCGCTCAGCAAACCGGCGCGCACCGCACGGGTTGCCGCCTTGGGACCTGCATCGTTCTTTGATTTCACGTTTTCGCTCCGTCAATGACCACGCCACACCCATCGGCGGATTCAGGGCAGGCAGGAGCGAGGGCGTTGCGAGTACAGCGCCATGGCCATCGCCAGCCCTTAAGGGAGCAGGCGGCAGCTACGCTCATCTGCCGGCACATATATAAGAGCCGCAGGAGTTGGCACCGTGCCGGTCCACCCGGTGGTTGCCCCGGCGTCGAAGGGCCTTATCCCTCAGCCGGTCTCGATGAGTGGCTTTAAGTGTAGGGTCCGATTCGCGGGAGCGTCAAGGTGCACGGCGATTTGGATCGGACCCGCCCGCAGTTGCTGGTGCTTCGCGCCTGATCTAGTCTTAGGGCGGGCCTTGTAAAGAATAAACGTGCACCCGACATGAATATGTCCACACCGGTCTATCTGCACCTTCGCGAGTCCCCCTGGACAGGCGCGCGCACCGATCCGCGGCGCCGCGGCCGGCCTGATCCTGGTCTGCGCGTCCGCTCCGTTGTTCGCGGCGCCAGGCGCACGGAATGATGATGGTCAGCGCCACGGTCGTGCCGGCGGCGCGCCTCCAGTTGGCGAGTGAAATGCCGCCGCTTCAGGTGAGCGCCGCCGATATCGCCTTAGGCTATATCGATGCCCCTCGGGCGCTGTGGCTGCGCGTTGACAGCAACAGCGCGTGCCGGATTTGCCCTGGATGTATCCGCCTTGGGTGCTTGGTGCGCGGGCGTCGCTTTGCAAGGCTTTGACTACCGAGGTGGCACTGGACAGTGCGGGCGGCAGCGTGATTCAGCGCTGGCAGAATGCCAGGTCGCGTGCCATCACCCTGCGCGCGCGTTTCAAGCTGTCTGCAGGGGCGCAGCCTGGCCTCTACGCCGTGGCCGCTGCGGCTCTCTGCACGGCCGCTCTGAAGTTCGCCGGCCTAGTAGGTGATCGTCACGACGATCGTGTCGGCATAGGCGCCTGCCGCAACGTCCTGGCTCGCGGGTATGCGTCCATAGATCGTAGAGGTGCTGGTCTGGGTCGGATTGCCCGGCGTCAGTGACAGGGCGGCACCGCCGGTCTGCGAACCTCCCGTCCCATCGCCGCGAATCTGGGTGTACGCCGCATCGAAAAACAAATTGTAATTAAGCTTGTTGGTGCCCGAGACCATTGAGCGCAATGCGAAGCTGCCGCTCTTCCCGGTGCTGTAGCTCGAAACCAGGTTCAACGTGGTCGCCCCACCACTGAGCAGGGTGCAGGTCGCCTGAATCTGGCCGTTGGCGTAAGTGGGCGTCGCGCTGAGCGGGTTGTAGACACCGAAGAGCGGCCCGGTCGCCGAAACCGAGCAACTCACCGCGCCGTGGGTCACTGCGGGCAGCATAGACCGATGCCGGACAGAAGCAACACGACCATATTGCGGCGCGAATCCGCCTCATGGCGCGTGCTTCCGTGCCGGAAGCGTCTGGCAGGCGAGCGTGCCCAAGTCCGGCTGGGGATCATCGGGCGGCGGCGGGCCGACGCTGAAGCTGGCAGCTGGAACTGTCCCATTGCGCCCTGCCCTCGCCCGCCTGCTCGTACCCGGTCACGAAGGTCACCCCATCGTAGGTCACCGGGAAACGATGGCCCTTGAACTGAACGGTGGCGCCGGCCGGCACCGCCTTACCCTCGGCCGTGACCAGCCTGAAGGTGGCACCGTGCTCGCGCTCCACCGGAAATTTCACGATCACTCCGCTCCGGTAACCGGGCGTCACCACCAGCGTGCGCGCACCGATGCTGGCGTCCAGCGGAATCTCAGTGGGCTCGATGTTCACGCGGTTGCTCTCATAGGGCAGCAGATCGTGCAGGAGCGCGCGCCCGTGCGAGTCCGTGTGCGCGATCAGCTGGTTGTCCACGTACACCGGCACGTCGGGCAGCCCGCCCACATCGATGAGCGCAAAACTGCCGCCCACCTGCACGCGCCGCGTGCAGTTCGCCGCCCAGGAACGTCGCTGCGCCGGTCCAGTAGCCGTTCACGCCCTGACACGCCCTGACTGCGCGCCGCCTGAAGCTGCAGCTCGCCCGCGTGCCGCCTGCGCGCTGAACTGCGCGTTGTAATTGCCGATGGTGGAGACACCCAGGCGATAGCCTTCGCCCGAACCGCGCGGCGGATTCTGGATGTAGCTGGCGAACACTTCGTCTGCAGGCGCTCCCGGGCCATTGCCGCTGTTGGCCGTCAGCACCATGGCCGTTCGTTCCGCAAGTGAGTAGGTGAAGGTGAGAAACACACTGCTTCCGGTTTCACTCCCCTGGCTGCTGCGCGTCGCGGTCAGATTGAGCGCGCCACGCTCGCCGAGATTGCGGCTGTAGCTCAAGCTCGCGGTCTGCCTCATTGGGCAGATCCACATAGCTTTGGCGCGCAATGACGGCCACCAGCGAGCCCCATCGCTGAAAGTTGGCTCCGAGCTGCACCAGGTCTCGATCCTGAAACCGGCGCGCGGGGTCCTCGGCCGTCGCGATCTGGCGGTAGCCGGGACTCGCAGCGAGGTGGTTAAGGCCAATGCTGAACCTTGCGCCCTGCCTTTCCAGGCCGATACCGTAGAGGGATCCGGAAGTGTCGCTTCCGCCGCCGATCGCCGCGGTGAAATTGACCACCGCGAACTGGCCCAGCGCCACGGCGCCCGCCAGGCCGGCGGTGCGAGCCTGCTGATCCAGGAACTCAGCGTGCGGTTCGAGCGTGAACGCGTTGCTGATACCACGGCGGTAGCTGGCGCTGCCCATGGTCGGCCCGTAATGGTCACTCGCGGTCGTGTAGTCGCGTCGCACCTTGCCCAGGTCCACTTCGTACGCGCTCAGCCCCGCCGCCAGCAACTGCAGGCTTGAGTAGAAGGGCTGAGTCACCTGCTGCTCGCGGCCCAGAGCATCCCGAACGACCACTCTGACCTGTCCTGCTCCAGTGACGGCCGGCAGGCGATCGACGACAAAGGGCCCGGGCGGGATTGCATTGCTCGACACCTGCTGGTTGTTCACGTACACATCCACCGTGGAGGGCACCACGGCGGTGCCGGTGGCGCTCAGGAGCGGCGTAGTCAAAAGATCAGGGCGCAATGAGAAATTCCGGCTCCAGCCGATGCCGGCAAACCGAACGGCGCTCCCCCAGGTCGTGCCATCACTGACGGCATCGCCCACAGTCACTCGCTCGATACGACTCGGAAAATCGACGGTGAAGGCCGTATCGAGGCGAACCGCGCTGCCCTGACCGGCCAGCGAGCGGAACACGCCGGTATTGGTGAAAACGCCTTGAGCGGCGAAAACACCGAGTTCTCCGAACGCGCCGGTGAGCTCCTCGCCCGCCACCCGCTGTGCCGAGAGCTGGTAATTTAAGAATGCACCCGGGCTGGCGCGAGTAAGCGCCGGCGCGGCACGATCGGGCGAGTCCGTTCGCGTGAGCAGCAGGCTCATCGGCGGGCACTGTCAGTGCGACGCTCTGCGTGGATTCGTCCACGGCCACATGGATTCCGGTGATCGCGGTTAACGGCAGGTATTCCCGTCCCTGATAGTTGCGAGTCGCGGTCACCGGCGGGACCATGCGGAGCGTTTCGAAATCACGGCTATCGATCCACAGCGCACCGGTCGCGTCGCGCAACATCACCAACATGTCGCCCTGCGCTTGCGCATTCACGCTGACGCTCATCACGGTCTCTTGAAATTCGCCGCTGTCCGACGTCCGCCCGAACGGTTCCGTTCGCAATTACCGATGGCGCACAGGAGCAGGCCCAAAGACCAGACTAGGTTAAATCGGCGCGGCGAGATTCCGGAGTTGGGGCACATCGCAATGCACCCTTGCTCACGAACCGGCTATCGCGACATCGGCCTGGAATTCACCTTGATCGCTATAGCCATGCACAGCGATCACACCATCGTGTGCCACGCCGGCAGGCGGTTTGAGGTGTCCAGCTTACCGTGCTGCCCGGCAGCACATAGCGCGTGACCGCGGCGCGGGCCGTCTCGGTCGTTGCCGGTGAACTGGAGGGAAAAATCGCTGATTTGAAGGTGGGCCGCACCGCTGTTGCTGGCCGTGACGGACAAGGTGCCGTCCGCCTGCCATAGGCCGTGCCACGCCAACGAGGGCGTCGCCGCTGCCGCCGGCTTGATGAAAACCGGCAGGCTCAGTTGCAGTGCCACGCGCAGGCCCGTGAAGTTCTTGTCGGTGGACTGGGGGACCTCGGTCAGCAATAGCCGATAGGCGAGCTCGCGGTTCGGATCCGGATCATGTCGCAACGCGACCCGCACGATCTGCTCGCCGTGGGCAGGCAAGAGTGAACACCGGCGGCGTGGCCAAAATCTCACGCGTTGGTTCGTATTTCTCCTCGCCCTCCTGGCTGCGACCACGACAAGGTGGAGACCTGGATTAGTAAGGGGTGCCTCGTCCTCGTTGTGGACGGTGATCACCGCAGTGCGCTGCGCGCCCTCAAGATCGATGCGGACTGGGCGCAACGCTGAAATTGCCTGCGGCGGCGGGAACCGCCGCCGCAAGCATCAGCAAACACGCAGTGACACGTTGGGCCACGTTCGGCCGATTGTCGTGTTCGGGACTCAACGGTGCACTGCTCGACGTAGGTTTAGTACGTCACGGTTACATTAATAGTGTCGGTATAGGCTCCCGTCGATACCGCCTGGTTAGAGGCGTTATCCGGCAGGTTGCCGTATACAGTCACTGCGACCGCGCTCGCCAGACCGTTGCCCACCCCAGGCACACCGGCGCCCGTCGTTCCATCGCCGAACAGCGTGGCAAAGGCGGCCGTGGTGTAAAGGTTGTATTGCAACGTGTCAGTGCCGTTGGTCATCAGCCTCTGCGCGATGCTGCCGCCGGTCGTGCTGCCGCCGTTGAGAGTCACCGTGAACGGAGTGGTCTTGCTGCACTTCACGTTGACAGTCGTGTTTGCAGCCAAGGCACCGGTACTCGGGGTGTAATTGCCGAATCCCAGCGGATTTGCCGCGACAGAACAGGTCTTAAGTACGGTCGCCGATACCCCGAAGGTCGTGGTAACGACGGCGGCACTGGCGGTGCCGGCCGCGGCCAACGCCGCTGCAGCCATCGTTGCAGTGAGGATCTTGCGCATTTGAGCTCCTTGGAAAATCGTTAGGTCGATGTTTACGATCTGACTCGCGCAGCACCGGCGGCCAGAACCGCTCGGGTTGCACTTCTCGGAGCTGCGGGCCAGCGGATCGTTCGTTCGGCATCGCCTCGCGAAATTAACTCGGACATCCGACAACTCGTCGGCGCGTATTCTTAGCTACCCGATCTTATGACCGGCGTGACGGTGGCCACACTTTTAAACCTCGATTAGGAAATTCCCCTACACCACCTTACGTCTTTCCCCTAACTCGAAAGCCGGGAGGATTCGTTCCCTGAAAGCTCACTACATCGCTTTCCGTTCAACGACCTAGCATTGGGTGCCTCGGACGAGTGTTCATTTCAAAAGACAGCAGAGCTTCCGCCTGTGGGGCCTTCGGCGTGTTCGAAGTAACCCCAAAATGTGCGTCGGGAAGTTGCTCGGGCACTTCCCTTTGTGCGAACGGAAGGCAAGAGCGATCCAAGGCGCCCTGTCACCGCTCGGCTACGCGTGGTGCATGCGCTTACCATGCATTCGCATGTAGCATGCGCTTCAGATTCATAGGACACGTTCGGGCGCACCGAACGATAGGAATCCCATAGCTCGCAAAACCGGAAAAACGGCGTGGGCGGACTCGGTCGATGCGATCGTGCGGCGTACGCCGCAGTCCTCCTCCGGGCGACAGCCCCTGCCCGCGCAGGCCCGCTTGCTGGCGCTGCTAGGCTCTTCCGCGCCGCTCCATGCCCTGCTCGATGGTCTGGCCACCTACGTGGAAACCTGGGCCGAGGAACTCTTTTGCAGCGTGCTGCTCGCCGATAAGAGCGGGCGCCTGCTGCGGCCCGCGGCCGCCCCGAGCCTGCCCCTGGCCTACGTGCAGGCTATCGATCCGGTGACCATTGAAATCGGCCAAGGCAGCTGCGGCACGGCCGCGGCTCGTCGCGAGATGATCATCGTCGAGGACGTGGAAAAATCAGAGCTCTGGAGTGCCTACGCCCCAATCGCAGTGTCGCAGGGCCTTCGGGCCTGCTGGTCGGTACCGATCCTCGATGACTCGCGCGCTCTGCTGGGCACGCTTCGCCATGTATTACTCGGAGCCGCGCAAACCCTCGACACAGGAAATCGAGCTGATCCAGTTCGCCGCCGCGCTTGCGGCGCTTGTCATCCGGCAGCACCGCGACGCCGCTGCACTGCGCGCCACTGAAATTCGGCTGCACGCCGCCATCGGCGCCACCAGCACGGGCATCGGCCTGTGGGACAGCGATCAGGGGGGCGTAGGGGTCTGGTTCGACGATTGGTGCGAGCGGGTCGGCATCGATCCGTGCATGGGGCCGGATCGGATGGAGCGCTGGTATGCCCAGGTTCATCCCGAAGATCTGGAACGTTACCGCGCGGTGGACCAGGACTGCGGCCGGGGCATCACCGACTCTTACGTCATCGAATATCGGGTGCGCACCCGAACCGGTGAATGGCTCTGGCTGCATGAGCGCTGCAACATAACGGCCTACGATGCCGCCGGCAGACCGCTGCACTTTGTGGGCGCCTGTTTCGACATCGACGCTCAAAAGCGCGTAGAGCTCGCGCTGCGTGAGGCCGAGGAACGCCACGAGCTGGCGATCAACGCCGCACGGCTTCCGGTATGGGAATACGACGTCGTGAAGGACTCGGTCCGGGGGAATGTCCACTGGCACCGCACCGTGGGATATGACCTGTCGGAGGAGGAGGCCCGCGAGCGCACCGAGACCTGGCTTGGCGACATACATCCGGAAGACGCGCCCAAACTGCGCCGCATTACACACTGTGCCTTCAATGGACAGCACCGGTTTCTACGAGACTGAATATCGCATCAGGCTCCCAAGCGGCGAGTACAAATGGCTGCTTGATCGCGCGCGCATCGTCCGGCGCAGCGCGGATGGGACGGCGCTCAAGGTAGTGGGAGTCTCCGTTGACATCGACGCGCGCAAGCGCGCCGAGAGTGCGTTGCGGGTGAGCGAGGTGCGGTTCCGCTCCGCATTCGAGTTCGCGGCCATCGGCATGGCCATGGTCGCTCCGGATGGCCGCTTCCTGCGCGTGAACCAGGCGCTGTGCCGCATCGTCGGCTATTCGGCCGACGAGCTGCTACGCGCTGACTTTCAGACCATAACGCATCCGGACGATCTTGGTGCCGACCTGGCCTTTCGTCCGCCAGATGCTCGATGGCTCCATTTCCTACTACGAAATGGAGAAAACGGTATTTTCACAAACTGGGCCACCCGCTTTGGGTCTTGCTTTCGGTTTCGGGAGTGCGGGACGACGCCGGGCAATTTCAATATTTCATATCCCAGATTCAGGACATCACTGCGCGCAAGGAAGC
This sequence comes from uncultured Gammaproteobacteria bacterium, assembly GCA_963795685.1. Taxonomy (GTDB): domain Bacteria; phylum Pseudomonadota; class Gammaproteobacteria; order Steroidobacterales; family Steroidobacteraceae; genus FEN-1191. The sequence goes on along the minus strand of CAWCJE010000004.1, from coordinate 114,863 downwards.
CGAGGCGCAGCTGACCGAAAGTGACTTTCGGCATCGAGCAACCGCGGACCTGCTGCCGGGCTTTGTCTTCGAGGGCACGGTGGTGGCGGGAATCCCGCAACCGACGTGGGTCAGCGTTGGATTTGAGCGCGTCTTCGGCTGTTCGCTCGCTGAATTCAAACGCCTGGGCGGAAAGCGGTTCTACGACGCGGCCAGTCGCAGCAAACTCAAGGACGGCGCGGCGTTGATCGCTACACGGGGGAACTGTCCGGATGGAATTGCCACTCCGGCATCTTGACGGGACCAGGCGCTGGCTGAGCGTGATTGCACATCCGAGCGCGGCCGATTCTACCCGGGTGTTTGGAGTGGCCAACGATATAACCGAGCGCAAGCGCCTGGAACGCGCGCTCGCGGAAGCAACGCATATTGAGCAGTTGCGGCTGGGGCAGGAGATCCACGACGGGCTGGGGCAGGAGCTCACCGGTATTGCCTACCTGGCAAGTGCCATCGCGACCTCGGCGATTCGTTCCGGTTCACCTCTCAGTGGTGACCTGCAGCAACTGGCCAAGCTTTCCGCTCAGGCAATCGAATCCTCGAGGGCCATTGCCCGCGGTGTGTCTCCATTGACCGAAAGCCGCGGATCACTGGTCCTTAGTCTCCGGAAGCTCGCCGAGAGCGCCGCTTCAAGCCAGCAGGCCTCGGTGGATTTCGAAGCCACCGAGAAGGCACGACTGACGCTGCACTGGGAAATGCGTGATCAGCTTTACCGCATTGTTCAGGAGGCGCTCAACAACGCCTTGCAGCATTCGGGTGCCAAGCGCATCAAAATCCACCTTGAGATCGACACCCAGCTTGTGCATCTGGAGGTCGCCGACGATGGGTGTGGTTTTGATCCTCGCACGACGCCTAAGGGTCTGGGGATCGACGGCATGCGGCAGCGAGCCGCTGCAATAGGCGCAAGGCTCCGTTTGCTAAGTGGCAAAGACGGTGGCACCTCTGTGGTATGTGAGTGCCAGCAGCCCTTAGTTAGTACGAAAACATCCGACTAATCACCTCAGGCCGAAGGCCGGCCGATATGATGTTCAGGCGGCACCGGCGTCCGACTTGTCGGACCAATTCAAGGCATATTGGACCAGCTGCGAGCCGGTGGCCAGATGGAGCTTGCGCTTGATGCGTTCACGGTGCGATTCGACCGTCTTCATCGACAAGCCCAGCGCCTCGGCGGCCTGACGGGTCGACAGTCCCGTGCCGATCATCTGCAATATTTGCAGTTCGCGGTCCGAGAGGCGCTCAATCGGATTAGAGGCGACGTGACGGCCACCGGAAGCGAGGTTGCGGACCATGCTGTTGCCAATGGCCTCGCTGACGTAGATTCCTCCACCCAAGCACGCGGCGCATCGCCCGCAGCAATTCGTCGGAGTCTGCCTGCTTCATGATGTAGCCATTCGCACCAGCCGACACCACGCGCTCGGCGTAGATCACCTCATCGTGCATTGAGAGCACCAATATCGGCAGCTGCGGATTCTTCGCGCGCGTTTCCTTGACCAGATCGATGCCATCTCCCTGTTTTAGGGTGATATCGACAATGATCAGGTCTGGCTTGAGCTTGCGGATTGCCGCTTCGGCCTCGGCGACACTTTCGGCTTCCCCGCAGACGGCAAGATCCTTTTCTTGATCGATCAGTCGCCGTAATCCTTCGCGTACGATCGGGTGATCGTCAACCACCAGTATCTGATGCCGTATTCGGGTGCGTACTCGCGCGCGTGTGCGAGCGCGGGCCGGCTTTTTGGATCGCATTTTGACGCTCATTTTCCGCCCTCCCAATCTGCCCGGGATTGCATGGTCAGAAAACCAGTATCCGGTGCTTTGCACACTTCGCCGACAGCCTAACGCGGTTCTCTAGTGGCCGTTTATGGCAGGAAGTCTACGCCAGCTGCCGAGCTCAGGCGCATATTAAAGAAGCACTCGGATCGAGAATCTGCGCCCGGCCTCGCGCTATAGAACCCGCTCAACGGCCGGCGCCCGCAGGTTGTAGTTCGAACTCATGGCGCGCCCGTAGGCACCCGCATTGGCGATCAAAAGGATATCGCCCTCCGTGGAGGGTGGCAGCAACCGGTCGTGGCCAAGCACATCCGAGGATTCGCAGATCGGTCCGACCACGTTGACCAGCTCGGTGGCGGGCTCCTCCAGACGGCTGAGGTTGACTATTTCGTGCCAGGATCCGTACAGCGCCGGCCGCACCAGCGAATTCATCCCGGTGGTGACACCCACGTAGCGCGTGGCGCCCTTGGCCTTGGTCTGGGTGACCCGCACCAGCAGCACGCCGGCGGCGGCCACCAGGAAACGCCCAGGTTCGAGCCAGAATTCCAGTCCAGGCGCCCGGGCGCGCACCGCGCCCAACGCGGCATCAAGGTGAACCAGATCAAGGGCGGCTTGTTCGCGCCGCTCGGGTACGCCCAGTCCGCCGCCGATGTTGAGGATCCGCAGGTGCGGAAAATATTGGTGCCGCCTCCAGCAGCAGTTCGGCGGTCTGCGGCCAGCTTTCGACCTCGAACACCCCGCTGCCGGTATGCGCATGCAGTCCGATCACCCGGCATCCCAGCGAGTCGGCCAGCGGCGCGAGATCGGCGAGCTCATCGAGCGGAATTCCAAACTTGGCGTGTTCGCCGGCCGTGTGCACGTGCCGGTGATGACCCCGTCCCGTGCCCGTGTCCACCCTGACGAGCACCTCCCGGCCCCGGAAGATCTCCGGCCAGTGCTGCAACACGTAACGGTTGTCGATCGTGACCGTCACGCCCTGTTCAAAGGCCCAGGCGTACTCCTCGCGCGGTGCGAAGTTGGGGGTGTACAAGATCCGCTCGGGCGTCAGCCCAGGAACCGAGGCCAGGACGTGTTCGATCTCCCCGCGCGAGACGCATTCAAAATCCATGCCCGACGCACCGATGATCCGCAGCAGCTCGGCGTTGGGGTTGGCCTTCATGGCATAGAAAATGCGACCCACCGACTTGAGCGCGTGCAGCTTGGCCGCCGCCGCCTTGACCTCCGCGCCGTCATAAACATAGGCGCAGTCGTGCTCCTTGCCGATGCGCAACAACTCATCGCGCCGCTGTTGCCACCACGGCCGATGCAACGCGGCGGACTTGGGCAGACCATACAGCTCAGCCCACGTGGGCCCCAGCACGGTGTCATCGGCCACCGGGCGTATCAGCAAATCATGCAGTTCCTGCGCGAGTCGATCGCCTTGCGCCTCATCCACTACGATTGTGAAGTTCAGATCGTTCGCCGCCTGACCGAGCATGTGCACGCGCTGCTCTGCGAACAGCCGGAACGCCGCACCTAGCTGGTGCAGGATGCCGCGGATGTTACGACCGACCAGACTCAGCTGCGCGCAGGGCCCGATCAGCTCCACTCGACACAGCTGACCGAGCGCCGCCGCCAGGTCCGTGAGTGTGTGCTGATCGAGCAGGTTGGCGGCCGCATCGAGCGATACCGTGACGGTCGACTCGGAGGTCGCGACCAGGTCCACCGACACGCCGTGCTGCTTGAAGATCTGGAAAATGTCGGCCAGAAACCCCACCGTATGCCACATCCCAGGCGTCTCCAGCGCCAGAAGCGTAATGCCTTTCCTCAGACATACCGCCTTGACTTGTGCGGCTCCGTCCTCGCTGCTGGCGCTGATGTGTGTGCCTTCCAGCTGCGGTGTTTGGGTGGCATGGATCCAGAGTGGAATCTGCGTCTGCTTGAGCGGGAATATGCAGCGCGGATGCAGCACCCGGGCACCGCTGCTGGCGATTTCCTGCGCTTCATCGTAGTGCAGCGCGCGCAGCAGTCGGGCGGCCGGTATCGCGTGTGGGTTGGCGCTGAACATGCCCGGAACGTCGCTCCAGATCTCAAGACGCGCGGCCTGGAGCTTGGCGGCGAGATAGGCGGCCGAGGTGTCGGAACCGCCGCGCCCCAGAAGCACAGTCTCTCCCGCCCGGTTGCTGGCGATGTATCCCTGCGTCAGCACGATCTCGCCAAGGCTTTGCAGGCGTGCCTGCAGCGCCACGTCGGCCGAAAAATCACAGGTCGCGGACAGGTAATTCGCGCTTCCCGAAGCGGGCGTGCGCGCACCGGACCGCAATCCCTCGCGCGCGTCCCAGCCGCTGCACACCACGCCCTGCGCGTTCAGAAAACTCACGCCCAGATCGCTCGCCAACAGCTCGCCACAGGCCATGACCCGGGCCCGCAACGCATCGCCGATCGCGGATTGTGACTTAAGCTCGTCCAGCCACCGTCCCAATTCGGCCAGCAACTTCTCGTAGCCCGGTGTCATTGTCACGTCCAGCTCGGCGGCCAGCTGCCGATGGAGCGCGTCAAGCGCCGCCAGGAGCGGCGCGTGAGTTGCCTGCGTTGCGGCCAGAAGGATTTCTTCGAGACGGTCGGTGACCCCGCCGAGCGCGGAGTGCACGATCAGCACTCGTGCGCCTGTCGCGCGGCGGGCGCGTACGACGGAAGCAATGTTGAGCCAGTTGGCGCGTGAGCCGACGCTCGTGCCGCCGAACTTCAGGACGATCCAATCAGCCCTGGCGCCTGCGCTCATCGCTAGCCTTGACTATACGGGTCATCAGGGAAAGGCCGGGCCGATCGCGGCACCGCCGCGCCTGCGGACTGCCGGTTATTCTTCGTTGAAAAGATCCCGCAGATCTTTCTCGAGCTTCCGATCAGCGAGCACCTCTTCGAGCTTGCTCCAGGCGGCCTTGCCCTTCTTGCCCTGGGTGCGCACGCGCTTGTCCACGCGTGCCAGCAAACCGTCATAGTCGGTGCTGTCTTCGGCCTCGGCGACGAATTCTTCATCCAAATCGAAATTTTCGCTATCGCGCTCTGACATGGCTTCTCTTCAAAATATTCTTCAATATCAGCAAGTTAAAGCAGATATAGGTCTCGCGGGGGCAGCGAACTATAGCTGATTTGTCGCGCTATTCAACTCCGACACGAAATCTGCGAAAAGGTGCCCCGCACCAGCGGCCGCCGCCGAAGGGATCAATGGGCGGCCGGAAGGAGTGCTGCGGTCGGGCTGGCGTCCGGAAGCTGGGCCTCAAGACCCACCGTGGCCAGCACGCCATCGGCGCGCGCCAGCACCTCGCGGGCATAGTCCCAATGGATCGCCACAACGCTCTTGCCCACGGCCTCTTTCAACAGTTCCGAGAACTTGTCCACGTCCGGCTCGTACGTTTGGCCCTGCGCGTCTACGGGCGGGTGCACCTCGAGCAGCAGCTCGCCATTGACCCAGGCCACCTTGACCGGTTCATTGATGATGCGCACCTCGGTGCCCACCGGCACCAGCGGAAACAAGGCTTCGACATCTTCGGGGTACATGCGTATGCAGCCGTGGGTGACCGCCAGGCCCACGGCGATCGGATTATTGGTGCCATGGATCAGGTAAGTGCCATTGCCAACGGCCAGACGCATCGTGCGGGTGCCCAGCGGATTGTCAGGGCCCGGGGGAACCGCCGCAGGCAGGATATCGCCATCCTTGGCGTGTTCCTCGCGCACGGACTTAGGCGGATGCCACCAGGGATCCTTTTGTTTGGCAATCACATGCGTCAGGCCCAACGGGGTGTGCCAGTCCATCTTGCCGATGCTGATCGGGTAAGTGATCACCTGCTGGGGCATGCGAGGCTGCCGCTTCGGGAAATAGTAGAGCCGATGCTCGGCGATATTGACGATGATGCCCCTGTGCGGGCCGGTGGGCAGGATGTGCCGCCCAGGGATGAATACGGTTTTGTCGGCCCCGGGAATCCACGGATCGAGCTTGGGATTGACGCGAATAAGCTCCTCGGAACCCAGGCTGTATTGGCGCGCCAGATCGTAGAGGGTGTCCTCATAGACCGTTTGTACGCTCTGGTCCTCGCCAAACACGCTCTGTGTGGGCTGGCTTATTTCATAAATGGTGGCAAAGCAGGGCACATTGGCGGCCGCCAACAGCAGCGCGATATAAGTTTTTGTTTTAAGCATTGTTTTGGCGGGGTGCGTGTCCGGGTAAGCCTAGCACGAGGAAACTACCGACTTTAAATATATACCAGACACTTGTATGGTATTGGCCATGAGCATCCCTACGCCCGAACCGAGTCCTCGCCAACGTCAGATCCTGGAATTGATCGAACAGTTCCTGCATCGCCACGGCCGCCCGCCGACCCGTGCCGACCTGGCCCGGTTGATGAAATTGCGCAATCGCCAGGGGATCGATCAGCACCTGCGCGCGCTGGCCGGCAAGGGGCTCATCGCGCTCGAGCCGGGCGTGGCGCGCGGCATCCGCCTACTGCAATCCTCATTCGCGCTGGCCCGGCGGCTGGCGCTGTATGGCCGGGTCGCCGCCGGCGTACCCACGCTGGCGCTCGATAACATCGAGGATGAGTTGCTGCTCGATCCGGCGCTGTTCCGTCCGCGCGCGGATTTTCTGCTGCGCGTGCACGGCCAGAGCATGCTCGATGCCGACATTCACGATCGCGACATCCTGGCCGTGCACCGCACCGCACAGGTCAGCAACGGCCAGATCGTCGTGGCGCGCTTAGGGGATGAAGCGACCGTTAAATATTACCGCCGCAATGGGCACCTGCTGCGACTCGAGCCGGCCAACGCCGCATTCAAGCCGCTTGAAGTGGATCTGCGACGGCAACAGTGCCTCATCGAGGGACTGGTGGTCGGACTAGTGCGCCGTGGATTTCCGCAGGCGCGCAAACCATGAGAGCCCAGCCACTGCACGGGCCGGAGCTGTCCCCACCGTCTCTGGACCGCGATCAATTGCGCGCGCGGCTGGAACACATGAGCCGCAACGCGCATGCGGACGATCAGGCACGGCCGAGGGCACAGCCCACAGGCTTTGCGAACTTCGATGCGCTGTTGCCAGGCGGGGGATGGCCGGTCGGAGCGATCACCGAAGTGATGCCGGAAACACAGGGGATCGGCGAGCTGTCCTTGTTGTTGCCGGCGCTCGCCAAACTCAGCCGCGCCGGACGGTACCTGGTATGGATTGCTCCTCCCTGCCTGCCCTACCCGCTGGCGCTCGCACAACATGGTCTGGTGCTCAATCGAATGGTACTCGTGCAGGCGCGCGATGCGGCCAGTGTGCTGTGGGCTGCAGAACAGGCTCTGCGCTGTCCGGCCATCGGTGCGGTGCTCGCCTGGCCGGCATCACTCGATGACCGACGCGTGCGCCGGCTCCAGCTCGCGGCCGAGACCGGTGGGAGCTGTGGTGTGCTGTATCGCCCGCCGAGCGCAGCGCTTGCAGCCCTCACCGGCGGCCTTGAGGCTGCGGCTCAAGGCCCTGGACACCGGGCTGCACGTCGAAATCCAAAAAGCCCGTGGTGGGCGCGCCCATGCTCTGGTTGTGCATCCTGCTGCCGCGGTTTGCGCTTGAAGCGTCGGCCGGCGCCGCGCGGAGCCCGGAGCCTGTGCCCCGGTCGCCAGCGGCCGTGCAGGCTGCGCTCAAGACCCTGGCCCTGTGGTCCCTGCAATGGAGCGACCAGGTCAGCGAGCACGCCGCAGCCGACGGGAGCGCCAGGTTGTGGCTCGAGATTGGCGCGAGTCGTCGCTTGTTCGGTGATCACGCCCGCTTGCGCGAGCGCATTGCCGAAGGACTGATCCCGCTCGGCTACACCCATCGGCTGGGCCTCGCCCCCACTCCCCAGGGCGCGGCCCTTCTGGCGCGTGCCGGACTCGCAACCAGCGCCCTAACGTGTACGGAGCTGTTGCAACTGCTCGAACCGCTCCCTCTGGCGCTGCTGGCCCTGCCCCTCGAGCAGCTCGCCGCCTTGCACGGCGCTGGCCTGCGGCGGATCGGTGAAGTGCTGGCATTGCCCGCGGCCTCGATAGCGCAGCGTTTTGGTCCCGACGCCACCTTGTACCTGCAACGTCTGCGCGGCGCGGCGCACGAGCCCTTGCGCTATGTGCAGGCACCGGCGCATTTTCATGTCCGTTGCGAGTTCGGCGACGCCGTGACCGACACCACCGCGTTGCTGTTTCCCCTCCAGCGCCTGCTGGCAGGGCTCCAGGGGTATCTGCGCGCGCGTGAGCGCGCGGTGCAACGCTATACGCTCCACCTCGAGCACCACCGCGGGGCAGTGACGCGCCTGACGGTGAGCCTCACCCGCCCCAGCCGCGATGCGGCGCAGCTGTTGCTGCTGGCGCGCGAGCGGCTGGCGGTGAGCGTGCTCACCGCACCGGTCCATGGACTTGGCGTTACCGCCTCCGAGTTTCTCCAGCCCTTGCTGGTGCAGAACGATTTGTTCTCGCGCGCGGAGCAGCAAAGCGAGCAGTTCCAGCAAGTGCTCGATCGGCTCGGTGCACGCCTTGGCGCAGGGGCCGTGCAGGCCCTGAGCAGCACCGATGAACACCGTCCAGAGCGCGCCTGGCACCTTAATGCCGCGCAGCTCGTGGCCCTCACGGCCGCCGGAGCCATCGGAGCGGCCGGCGCGCCCCGTGACGTATCGGAGCTGCCCGGACGTCCTTGCTGGTTGCTGCCCGAACCGCGGCGCATCGACAGGCCGCAGGAACTGCTCGCCGGTCCCGAGCGCATCGAAAGCGGCTGGTGGGACGGCGCCGATGTGGCGCGCGATTATTACCTGGCCCGCGAGGCGAACGGCGCGCAGCTGTGGGTGTTTGAAGACTTGCGCGGCGGTGGTTGGCATGTGCACGGCATCTGGGCATGAGGAGCGCACCGGCCATGCACCGGCCCATGCCGCACCGGCGGGCGTGAGGACGCGATGATCGAATACGCCGAACTGCATTGCGTGAGCAATTTCAGCTTCCTGCGCGGCGCTTCGCATCCGGCCGAACTGGTAACGCGCGCGCACGAGCTGGGGTATCGCGCCCTGGCCCTGACCGACGAATGCTCGCTGGCCGGCGTGGTGCGCGCCTATGAGGCGCGGCGCGCCCTGCCGGAAGGCAGCGCGCTGCAGCTGATCATCGGTGCCGAATTTCGCTGCGAGGAAGGTCTGCAGCTGGTGTTGCTGGCGCCCGAACAGCGCGCCTACGCGCAGATCTGCCAGCTCATCACCCGCGCCCGAAGGCGCGCGAGCAAGGGCAGCTATACGCTCGGCCCTCAGGATCTCGAATCCGGGCTCGAGGCCTGCCTGGCGCTCTGGTTGCCACCATCGACCCGCACCCTAAGCGCCGCAGCCACGCTGCGCCAGGGACAATGGTTCCGCGAGTGCTTCTCACAGCGGTCCTGGCTGGCGGTGGAGTTGCACCGCGGCGCCAGCGATGCCGCGCGCCTGACGCGCTGCCTGGAACTGGCCAGCCAGTGCGATCTGCCGGCCGTGGCATCCGGGGATGTGCACATGCATCGACGCAGCCGCAGGCGGCTGCAGGATCTGCTGACGGCGATTCGCCACGGCTGCACGGTGGCCACGGCGGGCAGGCGATTGTTCGCCAACGGCGAGCGGCATCTGCGCGAGCGGCAGACGCTCGCGCGTCTTTATCCTCCAAAGTTGCTGACCGCCAGCCTCACGATTGCCGAGCGCTGCCGTTTCGATCTGGGTCAACTGCACTATGAGTATCCGGCCGAACTGGTGCCGGCCGGCCAGAGCGCTACGGCACAGTTGCGGCAGCTGAGCGAAGCGGGCGCAAGAAGGCGTTGGCCTGACGGGGTGCCAGTCGCGGTCGCGGCGCTTCTGGAAAAAGAACTGCGGCTGATCGCCGAGCTCAAGTACGAGCACTTCTTTCTTACGGTGCATGACCTGGTCGCCTTTGCACGGCAACGCGGCATACTCTGTCAGGGACGCGGCTCGGCGGCCAACTCCGCGGTTTGCTACGCCCTGGGCATTACCGAAGTCGACCCGGCGCGCATGAGCCTGCTGTTTGAGCGCTTCGTCAGTCGCGAGCGGCGCGAGCCCCCCGATATCGATGTCGACTTTGAACACGAGCGGCGCGAAGAGGTCATCCAGTACATCTACACCAAATATGGGCGTGAGCGCACCGCGCTCGCCGCCACCGTCATCACCTATCGCTCACGCAGCGCGCGGCGCGATGTCGAGCGGGCGCTGGGCATCAGCGCCGGAACGAAGCCGGAATCCTCCCCGGCGGCAGTGGCGCTTGCCGCACAGCTCATGGCCGAGCTGCGCGGTTTCCCGCGCCATCTTTCCCAGCATGTGGGTGGCTTTGTGATTTCCGGGGAGCCCCTGCATCAACTGGTGCCGATCGAGAACGCCGCCATGCCCGGACGCACCGTGATCCAGTGGGACAAGGATGATCTGGAAACCCTGGGCCTGCTCAAGGTGGATGTGCTGGCGCTCGGCATGCTCACTGCGATCCGCAAGGCACTCGAACTCACGTCCGCACATCGCGGCTGGCCAAGATGCGTACAGGACATCCCTCCCGAAGATCGCTCCACCTACGACATGATCTGCCGCGGCGAGACCGTCGGAGTATTCCAGATCGAATCGCGCGCCCAGATGAGCATGCTGCCGCGACTGCGCCCGCGCTGCTTCTATGACCTGGTGATCGAAGTGGCGATCATCCGCCCCGGCCCGATCCAGGGGGGCATGGTGCACCCGTACCTGCGGCGGCGACAGGATCCGACCGGCGTCACCTATCCCAGTCCGGCCCTGGCTGAGGTTCTGCGCCGCACGCTTGGGGTCCCGATCTTCCAGGAACAGGTGATGCAGATTGCGGTGGCCGCCGCCAACTTCTCCGCCGGCGAGGCCGATCAGCTGCGTCGCTCCATGGCAGCCTGGAAGCGCCGCGGCGGGCTGGAACCGTTCCGCGAACGGTTGCTCTCGGGAATGGCCGACAACGGTTACACCACCGAGTTTGCCCACAGCATCTATAAACAGATCCTCGGCTTTGGCGATTACGGATTTCCCGAATCGCACGCCGCCTCCTTCGCCTTGCTTACCTATGTCTCCTGCTGGCTCAAATGCCACGAGCCCGCAGCCTTTATTGCCGCGCTTCTCAACAGCCAACCGATGGGCTTCTACCAACCTGCACAGCTCGTGCAGGAAGCACGGCGCAGTGGCGTGAGCATCCTGCCGCCCGATGTACTGATCAGCGAGTGGGATTGCACACTGGAGGCGGCGAGCGGGGCAGCGCTCGCCATCCGCATTGGCCTGGCGTTGGTCCGTTCGCTCCCGCGAGCCGACGCCGAACGCGTCATTGCCGCTCGCAAGGAGCAGGCGTTTCTTAGCATCGCCGAGCTCGCCCGGCGCGCGATGCTGTCGCGGCGGAGCCTGCAGCTGCTGGCGCGCGCGGGTGCATTGCGGTCATTGAGCGAGCATCGGCACGCGGCCAGCTGGCTGGCTCTGGGCGCCGAGCCGCCACCGGGCACGCTGGCCCTTGAGGCGGCAGCCGAACCGGCCGTAGCGCTGCCGCGGCCCAGCGCGACCGAAGAAATCATGGCCGATTATCAGCAGCTTTCCTTAAGCACGACGGATCATCCGCTGCGCCTGATGCGCGAGCGTTTGCGCGCCTTGGGACTGAGCAGCAACCTGGAACTGCGCGCCCTCCCCGATGGGGCGCGAGTGCGCGTGGGAGGACTGGTCACCCATCTGCAGCAGCCGGGCACCGCCTCCGGCGTAGTGTTCCTTTCGCTCGAGGACGAGACCGGCATCGTCAATGTAATTCTCTGGCCACAGGTGTTTGCGACCCAGCGCATGCCCGCCCTCACGGCAAGTCTCCTGGAGGTGAAGGGCACGCTGCAGAACCAGCACGGCGTCACGCACGTGGTGGCCCAAAGTCTGCATGATCGTTCGCGCTGGCTTGCCGGGGTGGCGCGCCGCTCGCGCGACTTTCACTGACCAACAGTCACGAAAATCGCGGGCTCCAGGTTTCCAATCCCTTCGCAAATGCAATAACCTGAACCGATGGCCGATATCTTCCTCTCTTACGCGCGCCTGGACAAAGAGCGCGTCGCGCCCTTGGTCGATGCCCTGCAAGGGCGGGGCTGGTCGGTCTGGTGGGATCCTGAGGTCACGGCGGGCCAGGAATTTGATCGCCAGATCTCCGCCGAACTTGACGCCGCCAGAGCGGTCATCGTGGTCTGGACTCCACTGTCGGTCGACTCGCGTTGGGTACGCGGCGAAGCACGTGAGGCCGCCGATCGGGGCATCCTGGTACCGGTAAGATTCGATAATGCCAGGTTGCCGATTGACGCCCGCGCGGTACACACAATCGATCTGGATCATTGGGGTGCAAATCCTGCTGGCGCCGCCTTTAGAAATCTGTCGCGGGCGCTCAGCGCATTGCTCGAGCCCGCTGCCGGGAGGGCCAGCGCACCGGCACCCATGGACGACGGCGAGATCTCCATTGCGGTGTTGCCATTCGTCAACATGTCACCTGACGCCGATCAAGAATACTTCGCCGATGGGCTCTCTGAGGAACTGATCAATCAGCTCGCGCATGTCAGGGGACTGCGCATCGCCGGGCGCACTTCGTGCTTCGCCTTCAAGGGCAAGACGGATGATTTTCGACTGATCGGCAATAAGCTTGGCGTCAATCATGTGCTGGAGGGCAGTGTGCGCAAGGCAGGAAGCCGCCTGCGAATCACCGCACAGCTGATCAAGTGCCGGGATGGCTTCCACCTGTGGTCTGCAACCTACGATCGGCAGCTCGATGATGTGTTTGCGATCCAGGAGGACGTCGCCCGCGCCGTCAGTGGAGCTCTGGGCGTCACCTTTAAGCTGGGCGAGCAGAGGCGTGTGCCCGGGGGCACAATGAATCTGGACGCCTACGATCTGTTTCTGCGCGCGCGAGCGCTCAGCAATACGCACGGACCCGAAGCCCCGCGCTCGCTCGAGCTCTATCGCAGAGCGGTGACTCTGGATCCGGAATTCGCCTTGGCCTGGGCGGGTCTTGCCACCGCAATTATCAGCAGCCTCATTTTTCATCCCGCAACCATTGCAGAAGTGCGCCCGGAAATGGAACAGGCGATCGCTCGAGCCGCCAAACTCGCTCCAGAGCTGCCGGAAACCCAAGCAGCTCAAGCCGCTTTGGGTTGGGTGCATTACGATTGGGCCGAGGTAGATGAAAGTCTCACCGCATGGGGCGGCCGCGGTGGCGACGCCTTCGGGAGTTTCTCTTTCTTATTGGGTACGCTCGGACGCTCGCAGGCCGCCGTGCGCGAATGCCTCACGGCGCGCCAAGCCGACCCGCTTGCGCTCGGAGTGTCTTTTGACCTGCAGGTCTTACTCGACATCGCGGACCGTTTTGAAGAAGCCGAAGTTGAATACCAACGCAGCCAGGACTTGGCCGGCAACCGTGGCGCCGTCGAGTGGCGTGCGGTGGCACGCCTGCTGGCGCGTCGCGACGCGCGACTAAGACAGCGCTTTGCGTCTTATCTTAATGCTGGCTTGTCGTGGATGGCCTTTGATGCGCAGTTGCTGCAGGTGTCGGGTCAGCCTGAGCCGGCACTCAAGATCCTACGCGCGGCGTTCGATGATCCCGCCTATCAGGACGGCTCGCGGCTGGCCGCTTTGGCGATGTGGGCCGTTTATTTCGGCGACCGTGATCTTGCTATCCAGGCGTTGCGGCGCGGCTTTGCCGAGATGCACGGCCTGACCGTTATCGAGATCTGGCATCCGTCCTTTGCCGAGCTACGCCAGGATCCGCGCTTTAAGGATCTCGTGCGTGATATTGGATTTGTCGATCACTGGCGAAGAACCGGAAACTGGGGCGACTTCGCGCGGGCCGTGGGCAGCAACGACTTTGAAATAATTAAGTAGTCGCTGGGCGCAGACTGACCGATCGGCCCCTCAGTTCCGGTCAGCACGCCCACCGACGGTGGAGAACTTTGCCAGCAGCAATCCATCGCCCTTCCCCGCCGTGACTCACGAGCGCGCGCGCAGGTACGGGAGTGCCGCTTTCAGGTACATGAACATGGACACTAGCGTCAGCACTGCGGCAACCACAGTGAGCCACTTGCCCAGGAAATACATGGGCACACCCAGCAGCTCATGCCGGTACAGCAGGAGGCTCACTCCCACCATCTGCACGATGGTCTTGTACTTGCCCAGGGCGGACACTGCCACCTTGGTTCGATAGCCCAACTCCGCCATCCACTCGCGCAACGCCGAGACGGCGATCTCACGGCCAATGATGACCACCGCCGCCAATACCATGAGCAGGTGCTGATCGCGACTTACGATCAGCACCAAAGCCACCGCGACGATCAGCTTGTCGGCGACCGGATCAAGAAAGGCGCCGAGCGCTGTCGTCTGGCCAAGGCGGCGCGCCAGGTACCCATCGAGCGTATCGGTGATGGCGGCCGCCGCGAACACCAGGCCGGCCGCGGCGTCGGCCGCGCCGAGCGGGTTGCGCTTTCCCATGACGCACAACAGGATGATCAGCGGAATCGCCAGGATCCGCATCCACGTCAAGACTATCGGCAGATTCCAGACCATCAGGCCCCCGGGTGCAGGTGATCATATAAAATTCGCGCCAGCCGCTGTCCCGACTCCCGGTACGCGCTCCAAATCGGCGATACCGGCGCGCAGTACTCCGGGCAGACCTCCAAAATGCACCAACAACGCGCGCCGTCGGGCGGGTCCGAGCCCCGGCACGGTCTCGAGTATGGACTCGGTGTAACGCCGGGCGCGCCGCCGGCGGTGGCCGGTGATGGCGAAGCGGTGAGCTTCATCGCGGATGCGTTGCAAGAGGTGCAATGCAGGACTGTCGGGCGGGAGCGTGCGCGCCACCGAATCACCCGGCCAGTGCAATCTTTCCTGACCGGGCCTGCGGTCCGGCCCCTTGGAGATGCCCAAAAGGATCAGTCCTTCGCATTTTGCCCTCGCCAGGCCCTGCTCTGCGGCCCGGAGCTGGCCCGCACCCCCATCGATAAGAAGCAGATCGGGTCGAGGCAAGTCGCCGGACACAATGCGGGCCCCGTGCCGCGCCAGTGCCTGCTCCAGCGCCGCGTAGTCGTCCCCGGGCGCCACGCCCTCGATGTTGTAGCGCCGGTAGGCCCGCTTGACCGCCCCGTCCGGGCCAAACACGACGCAGGCCGCGACCGTGCCCTCACCGCCCGTGTGGCTGATGTCGAAACATTCAATACGTTCCGGAGCGCGCGGCAACGGCAACGCCAAAGTCAGCGCCTCCAGAGCCCGGGCCACCGAGTCGTGCCGGTCCGCGCGCATGCGCAGCGCCTGGCGCGCGTTCTCCTCCGCCAGTTCCAGCCAGCGTCCCGGCAAGCCGCGGCCGCTCCGGTGCAGGTGCACGCTGCGGCCGGACACGGCCACCAAGGCTTCGGCGACGGCCTCGTGATCGGGCAACTGTTGATTGATCAAAATTTCTCCCGGAACCGTCTGGCTCGCATAGTGGAGCAGCAGAAACTCGGCGAGGGTCTCGGCCGGCTCGCCCAGAGCCGCCGGAAAGAAGTTTGTGGTACCAAGGCTCTGCCCTTCGCGCACGGTGAGGAGCGTTACTCCGTACCGTCCCGGCTCCCCCACCAGCGCAACGACATCGACATCCCGGGTGCGCGGCGCATTGGTGATCTGCTGTGACTGCAATTCACTCAGGCCCGCCAGCTGATCGCGCAGGCGAGCGGCGACCTCGTACTGCAATGCCGCCGAGGCACTGGCCATGCGAGCGCTCAGCTCCTCACTCACCGCCTCGCTCCCCCCTTGGAGCACCTGCAGTGCGGAATCCAGGTCCCTTCCGTAGTCCTGCGCGCTGATCAGTCCCACACACGGCGCGGTGCATCGGCCGATCTGGTATTGCAGGCAAGGACGGCTGCGGTGGGCAAAGAAAGAGTCGCGGCAGTTGCGGATCCGGAAGACCTTCTGCAGCTGCAGCAGCACCTCCTTGACGACGTGCGCGGTGGGGAACGGTCCGAAAAGCTGACCCGCCGGCCGGCGCAGGCCGCGCCAGAACTGCAGGCGCGGAAATTCGTGGCCCGGGGCGCACAGTATGTACGGGAAGGTCTTGTCGTCCCGGAAGATGACGTTGTAGCGCGGGCGGTGCGCCTTGATCAGGTTGCACTCGAGCAGCAAGGCATCGGTCTCTGAGCCGACCACCGTCACTTCGATGCGCGCCACCCGGCGCAGCATCGCGGCTACCTTGGGTGAGTCCGACTTCGCCTTGAAATAGCTCCCCACCCGGTCGCGCAGGCGCGCCGCCTTGCCGACGTAGACGAGCTCGCCGGCCGCGTCGTACATGCGATAAACGCCCGGCCGCAGCGGCAGGCTGGCAACAAACTGTTGCGGGTCAAATGTGGGGGCGGACTCGGGCACTCACGTGCGCTGCTTGCTGCGCTCGGCAATCAGCATCGCCAGTTCGAGCGCCTGCTCGTAGTTCAGTCGAGGATCCACCTGGGAGCGGTAAGCGCGCTGCAGGTCCGCGTCGGTCAGGCCGCGCGCCCCTCCCGTGCATTCCGTGACATCCTCGCCCGTCAGTTCGATGTGGGCACCGCCCAGGATCGAGCCCAGTTCGCGATGAATGCGAAATGACAGGTCCAGTTCGCGCAAAATGTTCTCGAAGCGCCGCGTCTTGAGCCCGCCGCTGGTGGTTTCGGTATTGCCGTGCATCGGATCACAGCACCACAGCACAGTCGCGCCGGTGCGGCGCACGGCGGCAATCACCCGCGGCAAATGCTGTTCGATGTCCTTCGCACCAAAGCGATGGATCAGCGTCAGGCGCCCGGGCTGGTTCTGCGGATTGAGAATCCCCACCAGCTCCTGCAGCCACTCATCGGTCATGGCCGTGCCGATCTTGACGCCGATCGGGATTGGCGATGCCGCGGAAATACTCCACGTGCGCACCCTCGACCTGCGCGGTGCGCATGCCGATCCACGGCATATGCGTGGAAAGGTTGTACCAGCGCTCCTGACGGGCGATGTAGCGGGTTTGCGCCTGCTCGTACAGCAGATGCAATCCCTCATGGCTGGCGAAGAATTCGACCCGGTTCGAATCACCCGCCTTCTGGCCGGTCAGGGACTCGAAGAAATCGAGCGCGTCCCCGATGGAATGCACGATGCGCTCGTAGGCTTCGCGCAGCTGCGCGTGGCGGACGAAACCCAGATCCCAGTACTCGGGATGATGCAGGTCGGCAAAGCCGCCATCGACCAGCGCACGCACAAAATTGAGCGTCAGGGCCGCACGCTCGTAGCCGCGCAACAGCAGCTGCGGATCGGCACGGCGCGCCGCGGCGCTAAACTCGGGCTGATTGACCAGATCGCCGCGGTAGGCGGGGAGCGAAACGCCTTCGCGAGTCTCGGTGTCAGCCGAACGGGGCTTGGCGTACTGGCCGGCAAAACGCCCGACACGGACCACGGGCCGCTTCATCGCGTGCAGCAACACCAGGCTCATCTGCAGCAGCACTTTTAATTGCCGCGCTATGCGATCGGAATCGCAGTCCGAGAAACTCTCGGCGCAGTCCCCGCCCTGCAGCAAAAACGCCTCGCCCCGCTGGGCGGCCGCCAGTCGGTTACGCAGATTCTCGATTTCCCAGGACACGACGATCGGCGGCAGGCGCGAGAGGTCGGCGACCGCCCTTTCCAGTGCCGCCGGATCCGAATACACGGGCTGCTGGTGCGCCTTTCGGGCCTGCCAGCTGGTCGGCTGCCAGGAATTGTTCTCCGTCGATCTCATCATGAGGATGTTAACACGCCCGTTTCGATCGACCGGCCCGGCAGCGCCAGGTGCAGGCAAGCCCCATGCAGCTGCGGGTGATTCGCTGATCAGAAGCTCCCCCCCATACAAGATCACGGTGTCGGCAACCATGGCCAGACCCAGTCCGTTTCCCGGTGCGCGCTCGTCCGCTCGCACGCCTCGGTCGAGTACGCGGCGGCGCTGCTCGGGGGCAATCCCGGGGCCGTCGTCCTCGACCCTGATGGTCAGACATCGCGCTGGGTGGTAACACCGAATCCAGACGCGCCTGGATTCGCACCGTACTGCGGCACCACTTGCAGGCGTTATCCAGCAGATTGCCCGAGCACCTCCAACAGGTCCCCCCGATCGCCGACAAATCCGGTCTCCGGCGCGACGTCCGCTCTCGATCACCAGGTCCTTGCTGCGCGTGTACCTTGCGCATCGCCGCGCGCAGTTCGGCAATCACTGGCGCGACCGGTACTGCTGCCTGCCCTAGCGTTGCGCCGCCACTCATGCCGGCGCGCTGCAGCTGGCGATCCACGATTTGCGCCATGCGGTCAATTTCCCGGTTCACGGCGGAATGCTTCTCCGCATCGCTCGCCAGCGCCGTGCGGATTACGGCAAGTGGCGTCTTCAGGCTGTGGGCAAGGTTTCCGAGCGTGTCTCGATATCGGCGGATCCGGCGCTGCTCCGAGCCGAGCAAGGCATTGAGCGAACGCGCGACGCCTGCGAGTTCGCGCGGATAGCCTTCCCCGAGCTGCGCACTGCTGGCCGCTGTCGACGCTCGGCAATCTCCTGTTCGAGTCGGTGCACCGGGCGCAGAACTCGGCGCAACAGTGCGCCCAGTACCGCCAGAAGCAGGATTGCCAGGCCACCAAACCAGAGCACACAGCTGGTTTCGGAAATGCCGTTGACGCGCGTTCTGTCCCGCCAGGTCCTCGGCCACGCTGAACACCAGCTCGGCGCTCGTGCCCGGCGCGGAGTCCCATTCCAAGCCGCGGTTGAGAATCCCGAGCACGGTGCCATCGGCCAGAGTGCTCGTATAAAAGGAGACCTGCCCTTTGCCGACCGGAGCGCCGAAATTGACCGGAAGGCCTGCCAGCGACGGCGAGGTCCACAAATCGCGGCCGCTCGCCGCGCGCACGGCCGCGTACTGACCCGATCGCCGGCGGCTCAGGCGCGATTCCGGATCGAGCAATCGCAATTCCATGCGCCCGGCATCGGTAAGTTCGGCCGCGGTAACCAGCGACACCACTTCCTGATCCAGGCGCTCGCGCAATGCGCCGCATCGCCGAATCCTGAAAAATCCGATCAAGCACCACGACCGTCAGGGCAAACGAGAGCAGAAGCGGCACCGCAACGGCGATGACCAATTGCCGGCTGATCGAGGGTGCGCGCTCTATCTTCCGCCGACATGGGCTGCGGCGCCTACGGACCCGGTGCGCCGCGCGTCAACACGACGCGATAGCCGCGACCACGAAGCGTCTCGATGGGCTTGAGCTCATCGTTGGGATCGAGCTTGCGACGCAGTCGCGCCACCAACACCTCGATTACATTGCTGTCCCTCTCATAATCCTGTTCGTAGAGCTTCTCGGTGAGCTCGGTCTTGGAAACCACCTCACCGGCGTGCAGCATCAGGTGCTCGAGCAGCCGATACTCAAAACTGGTGAGTTCGACCGGCACACCGCCCACTGCCACCGCCTGGGCCCGCGTGTCGAGCGTCACGGGTCCGCACTGCAGGAGCGGAGTCGTCCAGCCGCCCGCCCTGCGCAGCAAGGCGCTGAGGCGCGCCTGCAATTCCGCCAAATGGAAAGGCTTGGCCACGTAGTCATCGGCGCCGGCGCTCAGACCTTCGACCTTGTCCTGCCAGCTGTCCCGTGCCGTGAGAACCAGTACCGCATAACTCTTACCCGCAGCGCGGAGTCGGCGAATGATGTCCAGGCCGCTGATTTTGGGCAGACCCAGATCAACGATGGCCACGTCGATCGGGTATTCGAGCGCCGCGTACAATCCTTCCTCGCCGTCGGCGGCGACGTCGACCGCGTGGCCGGCGGCGCTTAGATCATGCTTGAGAGATTCGCGCAGCGCCGTCTCGTCCTCGACGACCAGAATGCGCATCAGCCCCCCGACAGAACCCGGCCGGAACTGGCATCAACAACCACGTTCCAAACCCGCTGCGCCGACAGCAATCGCAATCTCAGAGCCGGGCGGCCATCGACACTGGGTTTCAGTGACGCGCACCACCTTCGCGTTATATCGCTTCTGCACCGACTCGATGATTTGCTCCTGGCTGACACCGCTGTCCGTTCTCGTGTGCGTGCCCGGGATCGACATATCCGAGTGCACTCGGTCCGCGGTGGCGGTCCGCTCCAGACCAGAGAGGACAGCAGGCTCATAGCCGGGCCGAGGACAACTAAAGTCTTGCGCATGTACGCTCCAGTCAAACAGCCACCGCGTAAGCAATCCGCGCGGCGGCCATGACATCTTAGTAGCCCCTACTGCAAGGATGCCAGTGCGCGCCTGAACGGACCCTTAACCTCAGATTCGCCCGAGCGCGCTATCCGTGTTGTTCGGCCGCCTTGACTTCATTCCATAGCTCGTCCCAGCTCTCGGCCGACAGCGACTTTAGCGGAGAGCCCGCGCGCTGCAATCATCGCTTCCATGGCCGCGAAACGGCGTTCGAATTTCGCGTTGGCGCCGCGCAGTGCTGCTTCCGGGTCCACATGCAGCATCCGCGCCCAGTTGACCAGCGCAAACAAGGTGTCACCGAGTTCCTCGGCCACAGCCGCCGAGTCCTCGTGAAGCCAGTGCCACCTCAGTCTCGCGCAGTTCCTCGGCGATCTTGGGCCGCACCGCGCCTTCATTCGGCCAGTCAAATCCGGCGCCGGCCGCCCGTCGACCGAGCTTGGCGGCACGAATCAATGCCGGCAGCGCCTTAGGCACCCCGGCCAACGCTCCGCCCAGCCCCGCCGCGGAACGCTCCGCGGCCTTCTGGGAGTCCCACTCGCGCGCCAGGACCTCGCCGATTGGCAAATGTCTTGCCACCGAACACGTGCGGGTGACGGCGCACCAGCTTATCGTGCAGGCCCGCCGCGACTGTCGGAGAAACCAAACCAGCCCTTCTCCTGGGCCAGTTGCGAGTGCAGCAACACCTGGAACAGCAGGTCGCCTAATTCATCCCGAATACGCGCCGGCTCTCCGGAGGAGATCGCATCGGCCACTTCGTAGGCCTCTTCTATAGTATGCGGAGCAATCGTCGCCAGGGTCTGCGCGCGGTCCCAGGGGCAACCGCCATCCGGATCACGCAGTTGGGCGCATAAGCTGCAGCAAAGCTTCAAGTTGTGCGAGCTGCCGTGCTCATGCTCATTCCAGAAGCACCGCGCGCAGCATCTGCAGCATTCCCGCCGTCGCGCCCCAGACCACGCGGCCCTCAAAATGCAGATCATTCAATGTGATCTCCACCCCGCGCAATGTCCGGCGCGTTGAGTGGAAGTTTCCCGCATCACTTAAGTATTCGAGCGGAATCTCAAATACCTCTGCCACTTCGCGTGTGTCTACGCGCAGCTCGAAGCCCGGGCGCACCAAAGCCACGACGGGCGTAATGCGGAACCCTGTCAGTACAATCTGATCGGGCAGAAATCCCAAAGGCTGGACGAAGCTCGAATCGATGCCGATTTCCTCCTCGGTCTCGCGCAACGCGGCTCCCAGGACATCATCGTCGCTCGGCTTCGATTCCACCGCCCGGAAAACTGATCTGCCCCGCGTGCTGACGCAGGTGCCCGGCGCGCGTGGTCATCAGCAAGGTCGGCGAGTCCAGCGCGGTCGATGATCGGTACCAGGACCGCCGCAGCCCGCGGCGTCTCGGTCATCGCGGCGCGCACGCCCGCGAATGCGGACAGGGGCTGGCCGGCGATCTGCCAGAGCTCCGGATCGTGGTTGGGCGCGGCCGCCAGACCATGGCGAAGTCGCTCTAGCCAGTTCGTGGGCAATGCCACGCGCTAGCCGCCTCCGCTGTTGCCGCCCTTGATGCCACCCTTGGTCAGCTCCGCGGGATCGAGAAGTTGCGCGAGCTGCTCGGCCGGCAAGTCGGTCATGGCAGCGGCCACTTCTCGGATCGCCTTGCCCTCCTTGTATGCGCGCTTGGCAATGGCCGCGCCTTTCTCATAGCCGATGACCGGATTGAGAGCCGTCACCAGAATCGGGTTGCGCTCCAGTGCCTCGGCCAGTCGAGCGCGGTTGACCTTAAAGCCCGCGATGGCGCTGTCGGCCAGCAGGCGCGAGACATTGCCCAGCAGACGAATGCTCTCGAGCAGGTTCCATGCGATCACCGGCAACATGACGTTGAGCTGGAAGTTACCGGACTGTCCGGCCACGGTGATTGTCAGGTCATTGCCAATCGACCTCGCGCCGCCACCATGGTGACCGCCTCGGCAATCACCGGATTGACTTTGCCCGGCATGATGCTGCTGCCAGGCTGAAGCGCGGGCAACTCGATCTCGGCAAGCCCTGCCAGCGGTCCGCTGTTCATCCACCGCAGATCGTTGGCAATCTTCATCAGGCTCACCGCCACCACCTTGAGCTGACCGGACAGTTCAACCGCCGTGTCCTGCGTGGACATCGCTTCGAAATAATTTCGGCTGGGTTTGAATTCGATTCCCGACAGCTTGCTCAGCGCCCGACAACAAGCCTCCGCAAAGCGCGGATCAGCATTGATTCCCGTGCCTACCGCGGTGCCGCCCTGAGCCAGGCACAACAAGCGCGGCTCGGTCGCGCGCAGCCGCGCGGCGCCATTTTCGATCTGAGTGCGCCAGCCCGAAAGTTCCTGCGCCAAGGTAACCGGCATGGCATCCATCAGGTGCGTTCGTCCCGTCTTGACGATATCGCCGCTCTCGGCCTCGCGCGACCCCAATCGCGCCTGCAAGATGTTCCAGCGCCGGCAGGAGATTCTCGCGCAACAGCAGTGCGGCGCTGACGTGAATCGCCGAAGGGATCACATCATTGCTGCTCTGACCCATGTTGACGTGGTCGTTCGGATGCACATCGGGCGCGGTGCGCGCCGCCAGGCGCGCAATCACCTCGTTGGCGTTCATGTTGCTGCTGGTTCCAGAGCCGGTCTGGAACACATCGATCGGAAAATGGCGATCGTGCGCGCCCGCCAGCGACCTCGGCGGCCGCAGCGCCGATCAGCCTTCGCCAGCGAACCATCCAGAAGTCCCAGCTCGGCATTGGCCTGCGCGCTGGCCTGCTTGATGAGTGCCAGCGCGCGTATGAAGGCGCGCGGCAGAGGGCGGCCGCTGATCGGAAAATTATCTATGGCTCGCTGGGTCTGCGCACCCCACAGCGCGTCCTGGGGCACCTTGAGTTCGCCCATGCTGTCGTGTTCCAGCCGAAATCCGCCTGAGTTCATGATATCCCCAACTCCGGTGATCGCAAGGAGCGGTTCCGCGCCACCGCGGGTAACGCGCTACAATTGGGATTCTAACCTCGCGCGTAGCCTACTGCATGGACCAAACCCGCCTGCTGGCCATTTCACCCATCGATGGGCGGTACGCGAGCAGCGGCAGAGCCGCTGCGGGCACTATTTGCCGAAGCCGGACTGATCAACGAGCGCATTCGCATCGAATCCCTGTGGCTGCTGGAGCTCTCGCGCTCGGCGGCCCAGCTTCCGGGCGCCGCGCTATCAGCGCAGACCCGGGCGCGCGCAGAGGCGCTGGCCCGTGATCCGGGAACGGGCGCCGCCATTGCGGTCAAGGAGATCGAATCGCGCATCAAGCACGATGTGAAGGCGGTGGAATATTACGTCCGTCAAGAGCTGGCGGCGGCCGGCGCGAGTCCAGCGACGCTCGAGTTGGTGCACTTTGGGTGCACCTCGGAGGACGTCAATAATCTGAGCTACGCGCGTTTGATGGGTCAGGCCCGGTCTCAGGTGCTGGTGCCGGAGCTCACGCAACTGACGGGCGCTTTGCGCGACTTTGCGCGGCTGCACGCGCGCGTGCCGATGTTGGCGCGCACTCACGGCCAAACCGCCAGCCCGACCACCCTGGGCAAGGAATACGCAAACGTTGCCGCACGCCTGCAGCGCGCGCTGGCACGACTATCCGCCGTTGAGATTCTGGGCAAATGGAACGGCGCGGTTGGTAACTTCAACGCCCACCACGCGGCCGCTGCCAGGCATGGACTGGCGCGCAATAAGCCGCCAATTCGTGGTCAGCCAGAATCTGCGTTGCAACGCCTATACCACCCAGATCGAACCGCACGATTGGATTGCGGAATACTCCGATGCGTGCGCCGCCATCAACGTCATTCTGATTGATCTGTGTCGCGACACCTGGGGCTACATCTCTCTGGGATATCTGCGCCAGCGCGCGATCGCAGGCGAAGTGGGCTCCTCGACCATGCCGCACAAGATAAATCCGATCGATTTTGAAAACGCCGAGGGAAATCTTGGAGTGGCCAATGCGCTGCTGCGGCATTTCTCGGACAAATTGCCGATCTCTCGCTGGCAGCGAGACCTGAGTGATTCCACCGTGCTTCGCAATGTCGGGGTGGCGCTTGCTCATACGCTTATTGCCTGGCGCGCGTTGCAGGCGGGCCTGGACAAGCTCGGCGTCGATGCCGAGGCGTGCGCTCGTGATCTCGAGCAGTCCTGGGAAGTGCTCGGCGAGGCGCTGCAGACGGTACTGCGAGCTCACGGTGTACCCAACGGGTACGAATTACTCAAGAACTTCACGCGCGGGGCGACGATCGACGCCGCGGCGTTGCGTAAGTTTGTTGGCGGACTTCCTTTGCCGGAATCCGAGCGAACTCGCCTGGCAGCACTGCGACCTGCTGACTATGTGGGCCTCGCGGCCGAACTTGCCCTGGATCTTCCCGACTGAAGGATCACGGCCGCCCAATTCGCAGCTTCGGCTCACGAACCGCCATAAATTCATCCGTTTCCTTCGCCGCTGCTCCGCAGAACTGCGGCCTCCGTCACAGTGCGGGAGCCGACGAGCGTGATCCGTTCGACTCGCACGAGCCCGCCCTGTTCTTACCATGCCTGTGCGAATCAAGAGCATCGAGGCGAGCGGCGTGGCCAAGACCAAAAAGCACAGTTCGACGACCGAGGCATGGCTCGAAAGCCTCGCCGCGGCCGAGCGACCCGCGCAGCCGGTAATCCTGGCCATGCCGATGCCGGCAGCCGACGAGCTGCAGGTGTTGACGAGCGTAGCGGAGGTCCGCCAGACCACCGCCGCGGTCGTGGCGACCGGCCAGCGTCTGATATCGATATTCACTCCGGACCTGGAACCCACGCTTTACGATGACCCGCGCGTCATCGAAGTGATCAAACGCTTTGTGCTGAGCCACAGTTTCGCGAAGGTGCGCGTGCTGTTGCGCGATCACACGCGCTACACCGGATCCGGCAGCCGCTTCATGTCGATGGCACGTCGCCTGACCAGTTACCTGGAACTGCGCATTTTGGTACCGCAGTTTCACCATCTGACCGCCTCCTACTGCATCGCTGATGACCGGGGCATCGTGTATCGGATGCGATCGGACCGTTGGGATGGAATCGCCGCGGTGAACAGCCCCCCGGTCGCCCGGCAATACCTGCAGGAATTCGATGCGGCGTGGCTGGCCAGCCACGACCAGCATCACCAGCGCGCCGCACGGATGCGTTAGCGCCGGCTGCGCGCAAGTGCATGTGGCCTGCCGGCGCTGATCGCGCCATCGGGCGGGTTCACCTGACCTGGATCCGCGCCTGACGATGCCCCGGCCGGGTCAGGACTCGGTACATCCCCCATCGCTCGGATGTGGGCCATCGCTGTGCGTACTGCCAAAAACCAGGGATTCCGATCGGTCCCTGATCCCGACGCGGGCGGCCGCCTGCCTGCCCCGCAGGCTTCGGCGTTGAATCGTATACTGATCGTATGAGCTGGAGGCCAAGCATAACGGTTGCTGCCGTTGTCGAGACGGAAGGCAAATTCCTGCTGGTCGAAGAAGTTATCCGGGGCTACCGCGTGTTCAATCAGCCGGCCGGGCGCGTGGAGGCGGCCGAAACGCTATTGGCCGCTGTGATTCGCGAGACCCTGGAGGAAACCGCCTGGCATTTTGAACCCGAGTGGCTGTTGGGCATCTATCCTTGGCGTTCGCCCGCCACCCAGCGCACCAATCTCAGGTTTGCATTCACCGGGCGTGTCCATGCCCACGAACCCGCCCGGCCGCTGGATGCCCCGGTCATTGCCACTCACTGGTTACGCCGCGACGAGCTGCTAGTGCCAGGGCGTACCCTGCGTACTCCGATTGTGGTGCGCTGTATCGATGACTATCTCGCCGGACGCCGCCTGCCCCTGTCGGCCATCAACGATCCGCCGGTCTAGGTCGACGAATGCCTGCGGCAAATACAACCCGCGTCGTAGTCGGACTATCCGGTGGAGTCGATTCCTCGGTAGCCGCACTGGAGCTCATTGAAGCTGGGCACGAGGTGCACGGACTGTTCATGAGCAACTGGGACGATGAAGACAGCTATTGCACCAGTGCCCAGGATTATCAGGACGCGCGCGCCACCGCGCGCGAACTGGGCATCGTCCTGCACCGAGTCAGCTTTGCCCTTGAATATCAGCAACAGGTTTTCGGGCAGTTCCTTGCCGAATATCGTCGCGGGCGCACGCCCAATCCGGACGTGCTGTGCAATCGCGAAATAAAATTTGGCATCTGCCAGGCCTACGCCCAACGCCTGGGTGCAGATTTCTTCGCGACTGGGCATTACGCGCGGGTCACTTCCAGTGAGTCCGGGCCGGTGCTGCTGCGAGGCAGCGATACCGCCAAGGATCAATCCTACTTCCTGTGCGGAGTGCAGCGCACAAAGTTCAGCAGAGTGATGTTCCCGCTGGGGGAGTTCACCAAGACTGAGGTGCGGGCGCGGGCCCAGCGCGCCGGATTGCCGGTGTACAACAAGCCCGACAGCACAGGCATCTGTTTTATAGGAGAGCGCCCGTTCACCGAGTTCCTGGCTCGCTACCTGCCAGAAAGCCCTGGGCCGATTGAAACTTCCACGGGCCAGGTCCTTGGACAGCACCGTGGCCTGCCGTTCTACACGCTCGGCCAGCGGGGTGGCCTGGAGATCGGCGGGATCCGTGGTGGTAGTGGCGATCCCTGGTATGTCGCGCGCAAGGATCCGGAGCGCAACGCCCTGATTGTCGTGGCCGCGCGCGATCGGGCCGCCGCAACGGCGCAAATGGCCCGCACCGGCGTGATGAACTGGCTGAGCGATCCTCCCGCAGGGTCATTCGAAGCCTCGATTAAGGTCCGCTATCGGCAACCGGATCAATCCGCGACTGTCGAGTGCCTGCCCGACGGCAGCGTGCACATCCGCTTTGAGACGCCGCAGTGGGCCGTAACACCGGGCCAGACCGCGGCAATATACCTGCGAGATCGCTGCCTGGGCGGCAGCGTGATAGAGGAATCCTTATAATGGTGGGCTAAGAAGATCCGCCCAATTCGATTCCAAGTGGAGCCCGGTATGACTGACAGCTTCAAGGCGCGCTCAATAGTTAATTTGGCGGGCGCGAATTACCAGATTTTCAACATTGCGGCATTGGGCGCCGAGCGTGTGGCGCGGCTCCCCTACGCGTTGAAAATCCTGTTGGAAAATCTGCTTCGCTTCGAAGATGGCGTCAACGTGACCCGCTCGGACATCGAAGCACTTCTCAACTGGGATCCCAAGGCGCAACCCACATACGAGATTTCCTTTACTCCCGCTCGCGTGATCATGCAGGACTTTACGGGCGTGCCTTGCGTGGTCGATTTGGCCGCGATGCGTGAAGCGATCACGCGCTTGGGAGGCAATGCCGAGCAGGTCAACCCGCTAGCGCCCGCTGAACTGGTCATTGACCATTCGGTACAGGTGGACGAGTACGGTACTGCCAAGGCACTGGCCGCCAACAACCGCATCGAATTCGAGCGCAACGGCGAGCGCTACGCCTTTCTTCGCTGGGGTCAGAGCGCCTTCCGCAATTTCAAAGTGGTTCCACCCAACACGGGTATCGTGCACCAAGTCAATCTCGAATTCTTGGGTCGCGTCGTGTTTGACGTCGCGACCGATGGCGTGCGTCAGGCCTACCCGGATACGCTCGTCGGCACGGATTCACATACCACGATGATCAACGGGCTCGGCGTTTTGGGCTGGGGAGTGGGCGGCATCGAGGCCGAGGCGGCCATGCTGGGACAGCCGATTACGATGCTGATTCCGGAAGTGGTCGGTTTCAAGCTCAACGGCAGCCTGCGAGCCGGAGCGACCGCCACCGATCTGGTGCTCACGGTCACCGAGATGCTGCGCCGGCAGGGTGTGGTCGATAAGTTCGTCGAGTTTTTTGGCGACGGCCTGGCCAATCTTCCGCTCGCCGACCGGGCCACGATCGGCAACATGTCGCCGGAATTCGGAAGCACCTGCGCGATTTTCCCGATTGATGAAGAGACGCTTCGTTACCTGCGCCTGTCAGGGCGTCCGGCTGAGCATGTCGCGTTGATCGAAGCCTACGCCAAGCACACCGGACTGTGGCGCGTCCAGGGCGCGCGCGGCGCAGACTACAGCGCGGTACTCGAACTGGACCTCAATGAGGTCGAGCCGAGTCTGGCGGGTCCGAGTCGCCCTCAGGATCGAGTGCCACTACGCGCTGCCAAGAGCACGTACGAGATGTACCACAAGAAAATGGCCACCGAGCGCGCCAGGAGTAAACCGGACGCCGCCGGATCGATGCCTGTCGAAGTGGACGGCAAACGCTTTTCCGTCAAGGACGGATCGGTGCTAATCGCGGCCATAACCAGTTGCACCAATACTTCCAACCCCGACGTGCTCATCGCCGCAGGTCTGCTGGCCCGCAATGCCCGCCGGCGGGGACTTACTGCACAGCCTTGGGTCAAGACCAGCCTCGCACCCGGCTCGCGAGTGGTCACCGACTACCTGAGCAAAGCCGCGTTGCTGGATGAGCTTGCCGGCATCGGCTTTAACCTCGTGGGTTACGGCTGCACCACCTGTATTGGCAATTCCGGGCCGCTCAAGCCGGAAATTTCCGCCGCTGTCCGATCCGGAGACCTGATTGGCTGCGCGGTATTGTCGGGGAACCGCAACTTTGACGGCCGTGTGCATCCGGAAGTCAAAATGAATTTCTTAGCCTCACCACCGCTCGTGGTCGCCTACGCACTGGCCGGAACGCTCGATCTTGACCTTAATACCGAACCGCTCGGCACCGGCAGCGATGGCAAGCCGGTATTCCTCAAAGATCTTTGGCCCGCCCCTAAGGAAATCGCCGATTGCGTGCACCGGAACATCAACTCTGAAATGTTCCGCCGTAGTTATGCCAGCGTTTACGACGGCGACGAGCGTTGGCAGTCCATAAAGGTTCCGGCCGGCACCGTGTATTCCTGGGACGAGAGATCAACCTACGTGAAGAACCCGCCCTACTTTGAAGGCATGACGATGCAGCCGGCGCTGCTCGGTGAGATCCGAGGCGCGCGGGTGCTGGCCTTGCTGGGTGATTCGGTCACGACTGATCACATCTCGCCGGCCGGCAATATCGCTCAGGGCAGCCCGGCCGCCAAATATCTGGTAGCGCAAGGCGTGCAGCCGCAGGATTTCAATCAGTACGGAGCACGCCGCGGCAATCACGAAGTGATGATGCGCGGCACGTTCGCCAATATCCGACTGCACAATCTGCTGCTGCCGGGCACCGAAGGCGGGGTCACAACCCACATCCCGAGCGGTGAGGCCATGAGCATTTATGACGCCGCCATGCGCTATAAGTCGGAGAACACTCCATTGATCATCCTGGCCGGCAAGGAATACGGCACCGGTTCCTCGCGCGATTGGGCGGCCAAGGGCACGATGCTGCTGGGGGTGCGTG
Organism: uncultured Gammaproteobacteria bacterium; assembly: GCA_963795685.1. Lineage (GTDB taxonomy): Bacteria > Pseudomonadota > Gammaproteobacteria > Steroidobacterales > Steroidobacteraceae > FEN-1191. The sequence continues at coordinate 85,443 of CAWCJE010000004.1, read as the reverse complement.
CGGTCATCGCTGAGAGCTTTGAACGCATCCACCGGTCCAATCTCATCGGCATGGGCGTCCTGCCGCTGCAGTTTCCTGCCGGGGCGAGCGCGCAGTCCCTGGGCCTCACGGGCAAGGAAGTCTTTGAGATCCAGGGCCTCCAACAGGGCGTGGCCAAGACCGTCACGGTCGTGGCCGCTGCGGGCTCTGGAGAGCCGATTCGCTTCGAGGCAAGAGTGCGTATCGACACCCCCAAGGAGCGCCAGTACTTCCAGCATGGCGGGATCCTGCAATACGTGTTGCGCCAGCTGGTAGTGAGCGGCAAAGCGGCCTGAGCCAGGGCGCGGCCCGGTGCCCGAGAACACGCTCGCGGTTTTTGACCTCGATGGCACGATCACGCGTCACGATACGTTGTGCCCGTACATCGCAGGATTCCTGTGGCGCCACCCGGCGCGCTGGTGGCGTCTTGCCCTGTGCATCGTCCCATTGATACGGTTTGTGTGCGGTCCCCGCGATCGGGGGGCTCTTAAGGGCGCTGTAATTCACTCGACTCTGGGCGGGATTTCGCGCGCAGAGCTGAGCGCATGGAGCACAGAGTTTACCGCCCGCCTCTTGCGCGGCGGCCTTTATGCTGAAGCGCTGACCTGCATCGCAGTGCACAGACGCGAGCGGACGTACTTGGTATTGCTCTCGGCCAGTCCTGATCTGTACGTGCCTGTCATTGCCAAAGTCTTGGGGTTCGATGAGTGCATATGTACGCAACTGCGTTGGCATAGCGACTCCAGACTCGAGGGGACGCTCATTTCCGCCAACCGCCGCGGATCGGAAAAGGCGCGCTGCGTTCAAATGCTGCTGAGCGAGCGCGGTCCGCTATACAGCCATGCCTACGGCAACAGCCGCGCCGATCTTGAACACCTGCAGCTGGTAAGCGCGGGCACCTATCGTGAACGGGTCCGCCGATGAATTGGCCAGGATGCCGACCGTCCGTGCGGTACGCTGGCACACCCGCGCCACCGGGGCCGTCCCGCCGTCGGACCTCTGAGGCTGGGCTTTGTTGGAACGAGCGCAGTGACCGACGGACCCGAGCCGGCGGCAATTCGCGTCACATCGAAGTTCGCGCTTCCCAAAGTTCGGGGAACAGCCTGAGCCGCAAGCGCCTTGGCGAGATAGGAAACCCCGGCGGTGCCGCCCGTCCCGGGCTTGTAACCGATGATGCGCTCGACAGTCTTCATATGCTGGAAGCGCCAAAGCTGGAACCGATAATCCAGATCCACCAATTGCTCGGCCAGCTCGTACAGATCCCAGTCCTTTTCGGCATTGTGGTACACGCCCAGCCACACGCCCGTAACCTGCTTGCTGGCCTCATAGGGTTGCGTCAAATCTCGCTCCAGAATTTCAGCGGGCACACCGTACCCGCGGCGCGATAGCAACCGGAGCACCTCATCGTAAAGGCTGGGCGCCTCCAGTGCGCGCTTAAACTCAGCGTAGACTTTGGGGTCGTTCTGATGCACTTCGATCATGGCCGGCATTCTTGTTGCCCAAAACAAATTCCAGCAAACGATATTGCTGTGATTGAAATCCGGACGAGCGGCCCAGGGCGTTTCGAAATGCCGAATAGTCAAAGGGCGTCATGGTCGAGAGCACTTCCCAGACCGCCAGCAACTGCGCCTGAATCCGCGCGATGCGGTTGAACATCTTAAACGACGGCTCAAGTTCATCGCGCCGCACGCACTGCATGATGCCCGCCAGTTCATGGCGCAGAAGTCGCATCCACAGCTCGGACACCTGGTGCACGATGATGAACAACATCTCGCCGTGCTCGGCCGTCAATGGCCGTTGCGCACTCAGCAGCTGATCGAGATGCAGGTATTCGCCGTAGGATTGCGAATCGCCTAGTTCCAGTGCACCGACTCATCGCGCAGCTCGACGCTGCCAATGTGGTCCTCTGCAGGAGGCGGCCCGTTGCTCACGAGTCATTCCTGGGACTGGCGCGCGATCGCAAGGCCACCAGCACCCAGGCCGGCACCTGCTTCCATCCCTGCAGCAGTTCACGATCCAGTTCGCGCCATTGCGGCTCGTATTGGGCCACCAACTCCCAAAAGCGTGGCGTGTGATTCATGTGCGTGAGATGGGCGAGCTCATGTGCCAGCAAGTAGCGCAGCACGGCGGGCCGCTGGAACAGCAGGCAAAAATTAAGACTGACCGTCCCGCGCACCGAGCAGCTCCCCCAGCGCGTTCGCTGTCGCCGAATCTGCGCGCGCCGGTAATTGACACCCAGTTCGACGGCCAGCGCGTTCAATCGCGGTTCAAGAGTGGCGCGGGCACGCTCGGCCAGCCAGTCCAGCAGCGCTGTGCGGAGCTTTTCCATGCCGGCGGAGACTTGCAACTCGAGGATTCCGCCTTCCGCATGCGCACGAACCAGACCCCCTTCGCCCGGGCCAGAATCCTCGGACCACGTGTCCCAGCCCGGCATTGCCAGGTTTCGCCCAATGCGCGCAACTCGAGGCACGAAGGCGGAAAGGCCAGGTCCGCCGGCGGCGCGCAGCGATGACGTTCAATCCAGACACGATGCCGCGCGACGAAGCTTGCGATCTGCTGGGCCGCGAGTCGCTCGGGGACTACGATTTCCACCGCCCCGTCCCGGAAAACCCTCACGCTCGGGCGTCGCGCCCGGCGACTGCGCCTCACCTGCCAACCCGCATCGGCGGTGCCTTCGTCCCAGAGCGGCAATTGCTGCAACGATGCAGAAATCATGGTGTCCGCATCATAACAGGGGTGCGCCCCGTGCCGCGCTGTGTAAACTTCCGCGCCCATGGGCCTTATCGATATCGGCATCAATCTCACGCACGCCAGTTACGATGCCGATCGGGGCGAGGTCATCGATCGGGCCCTTGCCGCTGGGCGTCACGCAGCTCGTGGTGACCGGGGCCACCCTCGATTCGAGTGAGTCGGCCATCGATCTGGCCCGCTCCCATCCCGGGCGGCTGTTTGCCACCGCCGGAGTGCATCCCCACCACGCAAGCGAGCTCACGGAGCAGGAACTGCCTCGCCTGAGGGCGCTTGTTACGCGAAGCCGGCGTGGTCGCGGCGGGAGAATGCGGGCTTGATTATTACCGCAATTATTCGCCACCGAACGAGCAGCGCCTGGCCTTTTCGCGCCAGCTGGCGCTGGCAGCCGAGTGCAAGCTGCCCCTGTTTCTGCATCAGCGCGATGCGCACGCGGACTTCACCGCTGCCCTGCGTGAGTACGGCCGCGACTTGCGGGGCGTGGCGCACTGCTTTACCGGCGGGGAGAGCGAATTGATGACCTACCTGGAACTGGGCCTTCACATCGGCATCACCGGATGGATTTGCGATGAGCGCCGTGGCCAGCCGCTGCAGGCCCTGGTCGCACGTATCCCCGAAGGGCGGCTGCTGCTCGAGACTGACGGGCCGTATCTGCTGCCGCGTGATCTTCGGCCACGCCCGGCGCTGCGCCGTAACGAACCGGCATTCCTGCCGCACATTGCCGCGACCGTGGCTCGCCTGCGCGGGGAGTCGCTCGAACACTGCATGCGCCCACACCAGCGCCGCAGCGCGTGCCCTGTTTGGTCTGGACGTTCTCGATTAAATCGCGGGCTTCGGTTCCATGAGCTTGCTGGGCCGGCAGGCCGTGCTGAGCCGACTCCAGTCAGTGCGCCATAATTCGGGTATGACGCCCGACTGGTCGCGCTCAGCCGCCGGATACTCGGAAGCGTATCGAGTCCAGCATCAGCGCGTAGCGCGGCAACCCCTTGGGAAAGCTTCCGCGCGAAGAAAACACCACTCGCCCTTCGACCGGCAGATCGACCGCGAGCGCCCGGACCGCCGCGATTCGATCGTAGAGACCGGCCTGTGGGTTGGGAAAGGTATAGCGTTGCGCCCGGTGCATTACGGTCCACTCGGTCATCTGATCGCCACCAAAAATATTGCCTGCGATGTCGCGCATATCGACGATAACGCAGCCGCGCGTGGTCAGTAGCAGGAAATCGATATGCATGACCCCGCCCTGCCCGTCGGGCACCAGCACGTCGCGATGGTATTCCAAGGCGCCCCCGGTGACGGCAGCCAGCAACGCGGCACGCGCGCGGCGCCGTCGGTACCAGCGCCAAAACAGCAGCAACAAAAACACCCAGCCAGAGCGGCGCCCGCATAGGCGAGAGTGCGGGGCTCTAAGTTTTCCAGCTCCTCGGCCAATCCTGCGACAGGTCAATCATGCCTACTCACCCCTCCAAGGCCGTGCGCAATGCGGGCATTGTGGCGTCAATTTCCGTAAAGTGCGCCGGGCGCTTGAATAAATGATCCAGGCTCTCGGGCACGGGGACCGGGCGCCCGATCAGCGGTTCGACGATCTCGCGAAATTTCGCCGGATGGGCCGTGGCCACCAAGACCCATCGACCCCGGTGACGACGCTCCGACTCCAGCCGCGCCCACGCCTCAGCCGCCGTAGCCGTGTGCGGGCACCAAATCACACCGTAGTGTTCGTGGTCCGCACGGATTCGCGCACGAATCGCGTGGTCATCTACCGACACCGCGCTTACGGCCGCCCGCAGCGCGCTCACGTCGGGGTACATGTGCGGTCAGGCGCTCAAGTTACTGGGATTGCCGACGTCCATCGCCGAGGCCAGTGTCGCAATGCTCGCACGCGCGCGCAGCACGCCGTGTTCCAGGAAGTCCGGCACGGTGCGATTGGCGTTGTGCGCGAGCACGATTTCGGAAATGGGCGCGCCGAGGTGGCGCGCCCACACGCAGGCCGTGACGTTGCCAAGGTTGCCGCTGGGCACGATAAACGAGGCGGCATCACCGGTTCGTGCCTTGATTTCCAGGCTCGCGGCGATGTAATACACCGCCTGGGGGAGAAGCCGCCCGAGATTGATGCTGTTCGCGGAGGACAGCTCCCATCGGCGCTTGCGTCTCGGCATCGCCGAACGCCTGTTTGACGAGCGCCTGGCAGTCATCAAAACTGCCCCGCACCGCGAGGCTCAGCACGTTGTCTCCCCAGCAGCACAGTTGTTGCTGCTGCGTCGGGGATACCTGCCCCTTGGGAAACAGAACGACCACTTCGATGCCGGGTTGGCGGTGAAATGCGGCCGCAACGGCACCTCCCGTATCGCCCGAGGTGGCCACCAGGATCTTCAGCGCCCGAGCATTCCCGCGGCGAAGGCGCGGAAGTGCCGCCGCCAGAAAGCGTGCGCCGAAATCCTTGAACGCGGCCGTGGGTCCATGAAACAGTTCAAGCACACTCAGCCGATCCAGATCCAGCGGCACCAGTGGCGCCGGAAAATTGAAGGCCTGTGCGGTGATCGCCGGAAGCTCGGCGGCCAGCGGGTCTCCTTCGGCAAACGGCGCGATGAATTTCTCCGCCAGCTGCGCGAGGGATTCGCCGGCATGCAGTGACTGCACTGCCGAGGCGGGCCACTCCAGCGGAACATACAACCCCCCGCCTTTGGCCAGGCCGTGGCTCAGCGCTTCGCTGAATCCGGCGCGCTCGCAAGTATCGCGCGTGCTCACGAACTGCATCATCGCAGCACCCGCGCGCCACTGGGCTGCACCGTCGTGGTCCAGTGATCGCACTGGAGCTTGTGGCGCGAGAATTCCACCACCATGGCCTCGCGTACCGCAAAGGCGTGGTTTTCCAGACACCAGGCGAATACGGTGGGTCCGGCTCCCGAGATCGAGCAACCCAAGGCACCGGCCGACATGGCCGCACGTCGAACCTCATTAAAACCCGGGATCAACGCCGCGCGTTGCGGCTCGATGACCACGTCCTCAAAGGACTCGCGCAGCAGGTCAAGGTCGTTGGTGTAACAGCCGGAAATAAAGCCGGCAAGATTGGCGGTCTGCCACACGAAATCCTTCATGGGCACGCTCCCCTTCAATATGGAGCGGGCACTGCGCGTTGACAGGAACATGTGTGGATGGACAACGACCGCGCGGATGGACGCAGGGACCGGTATCTGCTTGACGCGCGGATGATCGATGCCCACCGTCAACACCAGGCCGCCAAACAGCGAGGCGGCGATGTTGTCCACGTGCAATGAGCCGCTGGCCACCTTCTCGCCCTGCATGGCAAATTTCAGCAACTCCACCAGAGTGCAAGGCTTGGCCAGCAGCGCATTCGCAGCCACCACGGCCGCCACGGCCGAGGCCGCCGAACCGCCCAGTCCCGAGGCCAGGGGAATGCCCTTGTCCAGCTCGAGCTCCAGGCCGAACGGCAAGGAAAGCGACTCGTGCATCGCCTGAAGCGCGCGGCCCGCGGTATTTCGGGCCGCCTCCATCGGCAAATCGGCGACCGCGCCACGAATGGCTGAGATGGTGATGCCCGGCTCCTGGGTACGCCGGACAGTGGCGCGATCGCCCAGCGCATCGACGGAAAATCCCATGATGTCAAAGCCAATGGCGACATTGCCGACCGAGGCGGGAGCAAAGGCGCTGGCGGCCACGGGCCGATCCGTCTCCGCGCTCACAATCGCGCCCCGAGGAAGGTGGCCGTGCGCAGCAGGTCGGCGAATACTCCTCCAGCCGTGACGGCGGGTCCGGCTCCAGGTCCTTGTATTATCAATGGGTTATCGCAGTAACGTGAAGTGACATACCGGACGACGTTGTCAGTCAGCGCGATGTTGGCAAACGCGTGCTTCGCATCGAGTTCTTCGAGACGCACGGTGGCTTCGCCTGAGGCCGTGAGCCGGCCCACGTAACGCAGGACTTGGCCGCGCGAGCGCGCGGTCTGGAAACGTTCCGCCATCCGCGCATCGTAGCGCGGGAGCTGTGCGAGAAACTCCGCGATGCTCACTTTCACCAGGGCTTCGGGCACAAGGCTCTCCACACGCACGTCATTCAATTCGAGAGCCAGCCCCATCTCGCGTCCCAGGATCGTGAGCTTGCGGGCCACATCGGTCCCCGAAAGATCATCACGCGGATCGGGCTCCGTGTATCCGCGCTGCCGTGCGTCGCTCACAATGGCCGAGAACGGCGTGGTGCCCGCATAGACATTGAACAGGTAAGCGAGGGTTCCTGAAAAGATGCCCTCGATGCTGATGATTTCGTCCCCGGTCTCGCGCAGATCGCGCAGCGTATGTATTACCGGCAGCCCCGCCCCCACGGTGGCGTGGTACAGATAGTGCGCGCCACTGGCGCGCCGGGCCTGCTCGAGCGAACGGTAGTACGGGAGCGGTCCGCTGTTGGCTTTCTTGTTGGGCGTGATGACGTGCACACCCGCAGCAAGCCACTCGTGGTAACGATTGGCCACCTCCTGGCTTGCGCTGCAATCGATGATTGCCGTGTGGGGCACGTGAGCGGCCTTGAGATGGGCGTAGAACTGCTCGTAGTCGGCCGCCACCTGGCCGTGACTGATCTGCTCACGCCATCCGTCCAGGGAAATGCTGGGATCGGCAAGCTTCATGGTCTTCGAACTCATGATGCCGCGCACCCGCAGATCAATATTGAACTGGCGCGCGAGCCGCTCGCGCTGGCTCCCGAGCTGATCAAGGAGCACCTTGCCCACCGAACCCGGGCCGATCACGCCGATCGAAACTGTGTGCGGTGACAGGTAAAATCCCGCGTGCACCGCACGCAGCGCGCGCGTGGCGTGCCGCCCCTCCACGACCACCGATATATTGCGCTCGGAAGCGCCCTGCGCGATTGCGCGCACGTTCACGTTGGCGAGGCCCAGCGCACTGAAGACCTTGGCGGAGACCCCGGGCATGCCTTCCATCCCATCACCGACCACCGCGAGGATCGCGAGCTCCGCGGTCACATCAATACTCTGCACCTGCCCTTGACTGAGCTCACGCGCGAATGCCCGCTCCAGCACAGCGGTGGCCCGCGCCGCCTGGGAGGCGGGTACCGCGAAGCAGATCGAGTGTTCGGAACTGGCCTGCGAGATCAGGATGACCGAGATGTCCTCTTCCCGCAGCGCGCCAAACAGCCGGTGAGCGGTGCCGGGCACGCCGATCATGCCGGCTCCCTCGAGATTGACCAGCGCCACGTGTTCGATGCTGGTGATCCCTTTGACCGGCTGGTCCGATTGCGGTTTGGCGCAGATCAGGGTTCCGGATTTCTCGGGAGCAAAGGTGTTGCGGATCCAGATCGGAATATCACGCCCGACGGCGGGGGCCATAGTCTGGGGATGGATGACCTTGGCGCCGAAGTACGCGAGTTCCATGGCCTCGTTATAGGAGAGTGCCGTGATTACCTGGGCATCCGGGACGCGGCGCGGGTCCGCCGAGAGCACCCCGTCCACGTCGGTCCAAATATGAATTTCGGTCGCACTCAACAAGGCGCCAAAGATCGAAGCGGAGAAATCGCTCCCGTTGCGCCCGAGCGTGGTCTGGATGCCCGAAGCATCACTGGCGATGTAGCCGGTGATGACCAGTGTCATTGCCTCCGGCCCCAGCATTGCACGCAGCCGATCATCCGAGGCCTGCCACTGGATGGCAGGTCCCAGCGGACCCCATTCGGCCACCAGGCAGGCGCGCGCATCGATCCATTGGACCGAGTCATGGCCGCGCTGCTCCAGATAGCGCCAAAACAAGCGCGTAGACCAGATCTCGCCGTAGCCCGAGACTTTGTCGCGCACATGTTGACTCGCCGTACGCATCACTTGCGTGGTACGAAGCACGCTTTCCAGGTCCGCGCCGTCCCGATCAAACTCGCCCAGATACTCCTCGACCTTCGGTGCCGGCAAGAGTGCAGAGGCAATTTCCTCGTGGCGTTTGCGCAGGATCCGCAATTGCACCCGCCAGGCCTCGTCCTGACGCTCGGCGAGGCTCACCAGTTGCAACAGCCCGTCGGTGACGCCCTTGCAGGCGGACAGCACGAGCGCAATCCGATGACGGGATTGAGATTCGACAATGGCCGCGACCCGGGCGAAGCAATCCGCATTCGCCACGCTCGAGCCACCAAACTTATAGACCACCCAGGAACTGGGAGCCGCGGAACTCATCGCCTGGGCACTCTGTCCGGGCACAACGAAAGGCCGGAAACCAAAGCACTGTACTGGCCGCCCGCGATCCGGGCAAGCCGCGATATTCGCTGTGCGTAGCTGAGGCACCCCGGCCCCGGAGCGAGGCTAGTCGAGGCGCTTGTGAAATCGTGCCGCAGCCACCCCCACGGCCAGGATCAGGAATACGCTGAGCTTGAGCACGGGAAGCCACAGCGCCCCGAGCGTTGCCCCGCGCAGGATCACGCCGCGCAGGATTTCCACGAAATGGGTCAACGGCAAGGCCTGCGCAATGATCTGCACCGAGCGGGGACTGCCCTCGAACGGGAAGGCGAAACCTGACAGCAGTATGGAAGGCAGGAGCGTAAAGAATCCCAGCTGCATGGCCTGAAACTGGGTCGAGGCGATCGTGGAGATGACCAGTCCCAAACCCAAAGTGGCCGCGATGAACAGTCCGGCGCCCAGATACAGGTCCAGCAGGCTGCCGACGATCGGAACGGTAAAGAGCACTATACCGGCCACCAACACCAGGGTGGTTTGCACCAGGCCGACAAGGATGTAAGGCAGGAGCTTACCGACCATGAGCTCGACGGATCGCACCGGAGTCGTGATCAGCAGCTCCAGATTGCCCCGCTCGCGCTCGCGCACCAGCGCGATCGCCGTGAAGATGACCATGGTCATGCTCAAGATCACGCCGATCAGGCCCGGAACGACCTGCACGGCGGTGCGCTTCTCGGGATTGAATTCGGTCAGCACCTCGATCGAGGGTGACTGACGGCGCCCCGTGCCCTCCCGCGGCGGGAGCGGCGTGTCGGATATGGCGCGCACCGCGGTGTCGACCCCAGGTCGCGTGCCATCGACGATCACCTGCGCCACGGGACGCGTGCCGTCAATGCGGCGGCGTTCGAAATCGGGCGGAATGTACAGCCCGGCATGCACCTCCCCACTGACGATCATGCGCCGCAGCTGCTCGGCGCCAGGGGCTCTGGCCACGAAATCGACGACCTGGCTCGATGCAATATCCGCGACCAGCGCCCGCGAGCCCGAGGTGTTGGCCATGTCTGCGACGCCGGTGCGTATGTGGCGCACGTCATAGTTGATGCCATACCCGAAGATCATCATCTGCAACAGCGGAATGCCGATCACCATGGCGAGCGTCATGCGGTCGCGGGCCATCTGCCGCAGTTCCTTTACGGAAATGGCGCGTATTCGGCGCAGCGTTGCCGGCACCATCTACTGTTTGCTCTGCGATGTGGCCAAAGTTGCACCGACAAACACGTCTTCAAGACTGGCCTCGGCTTTGCGCACCACGGCCGAAACCTTGCGCTCGGCAAGGAGCTGCTGCACGCGCCCGAGCGCGTCAGGCTCTTCGGGGGCGATGAGCGCGTGGAGGCGCAACCCGAGCTGCGCCACCGAGCGGAGCGATCCGAGCTCGTGCAGCGCCGATCGCGCGGCGGCAATATCGGTGGCTTCGATCTCGATCACTTGCAGCGGAAGTTTTTCCATGAGCTGCTGGGGACTGCCGTCGGCCACGATGCGGCCGCGGTCGAGAATGGCCAGCCCGTGGCAGCGCTCGGCCTCATCCATGTAGTGAGTGGACACAAGGATGGTCGTGCCTTTGGCGGTGAGCGCGAACAGGCTCTCCCAGAAATCCCGGCGGCTCTGCGGGTCCACGGCGCTGGTCGGTTCATCGAGCAACAACAACGGAGGCTCGTGCAGGGTCGCGGCCGCCAGCCCCAAACGCTGCTTCTGGCCACCGCTGAGCGTCCCGGCGGGGCGATCCAGAAATTCCCCGAGGCGATACTCCTCGATGACCTGCGCAATGCGGCGCTTGGCGAGCGGCGGGTCAATGGTATAAATGTCCGCCATGAACTCGAGGTTCTCGCGCGCGCTTAAGTCCTCCCAAAGCGAAAAGCGCTGCGTCATATAACCAATCAGGGTACGGAGCGACTCGGCTTGCCGTGGAATGTCCAGCCCCAGCACCCTGATCGTGCCGCTGGTGGGTTTGATGAGCCCGCAGAGCATTCGGATGGTGGTCGACTTGCCCGAGCCGTTCGGGCCCAGAAAACCATAGATGCGCCCGCGCGGAATCGAGAGCTCCGCGCCATCGACCGCCATCACGTTACCGAATCGCCGGCTCAACCCGTGCGCTTCGACGGCGATGGCCCCCTCGTTCACGGCGCCCGGTCCAGCAGCACCTCGGCCGGGACGCCGGCCGGCAAATCACGGGCCGACTGCTCGGGAAGGTCGATCTCGGCAAGAAATGCCAGTCGACTGCGATCGCGCTGGGTGAGAGCGAAGTACGGCGTGAAACTCGCCTCGCCCGCGATGTAGCGCAAGGTGCCGGTAAAGGGTTGCGCGATACCATCGACTTGGACCTTGAGCGCCTGTCCCGGATGGAGCTGTGCGCGCTGGGGCTCGGGCACATAGACACGCGCGAACGGCATGCCCCCGGCCAGCATGATCACCACCGGCGCGCCGATCGGCGGGCGCTCGCCGGCGCGAAACGGCAACGCTTCGATCACGCCATCGACCGGCGCGACGAGCTTCAGGCGGTCCAGCAGCACGTCCTGTTGCTCCAGGAGGGACTGCGCGGAACGGAGCGCCGCGCGCGCCTGATCGAGCTGTTCCGCACGGGTGCCGTGCTGCAGCAGCGCCAGTCCGGCTTCGGCTGAACGGAGCGCCGCCGCAGTGCTGTCGCGCAGCTGTTGCTGTTCATCGACCTGCGCCTGGGCGGCGAGTCCGCGCGCAAGCAATGTGGCGAGACGATCGTATTCCTTCGCGCTCTGATCGCGCTGCGCGCGCGCCGCGGCCACCTGTGCCTGCGCCTGAGCGAGTTCCTCGCTGCGCGCACCGTGCACCAGCTCATCGAGCCGGTGCTGGAGCTGGCTGGCCTGAGCGGCGACGCTGGCTCGGTTTGCCGCCAGCGAACCGCCGTCCAGCTGCGCGACCACATCACCTTGCTTGACCTGTTGCCCCTCCCGCACAGGCATCGTGAGGATCTGCTCGGTGGCGGTGGCGGCGATCTCAAATCGGTGGCGTTCGATGGTGCCGACGGCGGGCACGTGGGAATCGCGGGAGCAGGCCGCAGGCAGGATCAACACAACTGCGACCAGGGCGACGCGCAACGCACTTGGGCTCATACGGGCCCAGTCTAGCGCACGGCCCGTATCGCATGGCACCGGGGAGCACGCTCGCGAGCCCCGCGCCACACGCCCCGTCGATGGCGTCCTGGTCCGGAAAGGCCAGGATTTCGATCTTCGCACCGATCATATTCGGGCATTGGCGTCAACTTGCCCGCCGCGGAACTTACAGGCTAACGTGCGCTCTGAATGAGCGAATTCAGGGGTGTTGAATGTTGATCCGAAGGCTGCATCGCGCGCCCCTGGTCTGGGGCCTGTGCGCACTCGCGGGGGCATGGACGGCGGCCTCAGCGGCGCCGTGGCGCGCCCATGCGCCCGGGGACGAGCCCACCGATCGGATCATCGTCAAGTGGCGCGATTCCGGATTTGCGGCCGTGCAGATGAAAGGCACCCAGGAGCGCACGGCGCGATTGAGTCAGTCCACGGGGGTCGCGCTTCATCCTATGCGGGAACTCCACGATCGGCTCGACCTGATGCGCCTGGACGCGCCGATCAGGGGCGGGGAGATGCGCCATGTCATCGCGCGGCTGCGCGCCGATCCGGCGGTGCAATATGCGGAAGCGGATCAACGTCGCTACGCCCTGGCATTTCCCGATGATCCCCCGAACGACCCGCGCTTTGTCGCCGGCTCTGATGCGGTCGGACATTGGGTGGGCCAATGGTACCTGCACGATCCTTCCGCAGCGGCTCCGGCGGCCATCGGGGCGACCACCGCCTGGAAAACCGCCTCGGGCCAGAACTACGTGATCGCCATTATCGATACCGGTATTGATCTCACGCATCCGGATCTGGGGACCTACGGGTTCGGGGGCAAATTGCTGCCCGGGCGTGACTTCATCTGCAACGACCAGGGCACGAACTGCCTGACCGGGACCGCGGGCTACACCTTTATGGTGGCCAACGACGGTGACGGATGGGACATTGATCCCACCGACCCGGGTGAGTGGATCAGCGCCGTCGATCTGGACAGGAGCGATCGCTTTTTCGAGGGCTGCGGGGGCGGGCCCAATCAGGACGAACCGATCAACAGCACCTGGCACGGCACGCGCGTTGCCGGAATCGCCGCCGCGATTACCAACAACAATCTGGGCATCGCCGGGGTCGCCTACGGTGCCTATCTTTTGCCAGTGCGCGTGATCGGCAAATGCAGCGGCTATGTTTCGGACATCGTGGCCGGCATGTATTGGGCCGCGGGCATGAGCTACGCCGCGATTGCCGATGTGCCTGTCAACCAGTTCCCGGCCCAGGTGCTGAACCTGAGCGTGGGCGGCCAGGCGCCCTGCAGCCAGACCGAACAGGACGCGGTGACGGCCATCGTCCAGGACGGCCACGTGGTCGTCGCGGCCGCGGGCAATGACGGCGGGCCGATCGACGCGCCCGCCAACTGTGTGGGTGCAATGGCGGTTGCAGGCATCCGGCAGGTGGGGACCAAGGTGGGCTACAGCAACGTCAGCAGCACGGCGGCCGCGGTCAGCATCGCCGCCCCGGCGGGCAATTGCGTCGTCATTAACACGAGCTATCCGTGGACGCAGCCCTGCCAGTATTCGATCGAGACCACCAGCAACGACGGTGTGACGGTCCCGAAGAACCCCTTCTACACCTACTCGATATTTAACCCCGGCTACACCGGCAATGTCCTCAACGAAGGATCGGTGGGCACCAGTTACGCCGCGCCGCTGGTGTCCGGAGTGGTCGCGCTGATGGTGCAGGCCAACCCGGGCCTGAACGCCAGCCAGATCATTACCCGCATTCAGGCCGGCGCCACGCCCTTCCCGGTTCCGGCGACGCCGGCCCCGGGGGGTATATGCCATGTGGCCGCATTGACCGTGGACTCCAGCGGCCACTACAACGACGTGCAGGCTCAGGAATGCCAGTGCACCACGACGACGTGCGGCGCGGGCATGTTGAACGCGCCCGCGGCGCTCGCCAAAGCCTTGCAGCCACAGGCGAGCATTGTGACGACGCCCCAGACCGCCACGATCGGTGAAACGGTCACCCTCGATGGGAGCGCCAGCAGTGCGGCGAGCGGTTCCTACCTCACCTCGTACCTGTGGACGGTCGATCCGGGTGTCGCCATTTCCAACGCCAGCAGCCCGGTGGCGAGCCTTAAATTTCCGGCGCTCCGTCCCATTACCGTGACCCTGACCGTGACCGACAGCCTGGGGCGGCAGGATGTAGAAAGCCAGGTCGTCAATTCAAAGGCCTTCAGGGAAGTCAACGGGGGCGGCAGCGGCAGGATCGACCCGACCACGCTGGTTATCCTGTCGATAGGGAGTCTTGGCGCGTTCCTGCGGCGGCGAGTCGCGCGGGCCGCTATGCTACGCGGCCGGCCGCCCAGGGCCGGCGCATTGGATTCGCACAATTGCTAGGAGAGATCATTTGACGGTTCTCAGGCGCATGCCGAAACTCCGCGGTATCGGGTTTGGCATTTGGGCCGCAACATCTATTCTCCTGGGCGCGTGCAGCGGCAGCCCGACCTCCACGCCCACGGGCCAGATCGGCACCTCCGGAGCCGTAGCCATCAATAGCTCCACCGGCAGCTCGGTTGTGCAGCAGGGGGCGCAGATTGTTTTTGGAGCCACGGTAACGCCCGATCCCACCGGCGCGGGGGTGACTTGGACGCTGGTAGGCGCCGGAACACTTTCTGCCGTGACCAATAAATCGGTGACTTACACGGCGCCGACGGGCATCACCGGATCGGTCTCTCCTCTGCTGACGGCCACATCGGTAGCCGATACCACCCAGAATTCACAGGCCCTATTGCTCGTACAGGGCACCCCAGTCATTGATCCTACGATCTTGTTTCCCGGCAACGTCGCCACCCTCTACACGACTCAGGTGAGCGTATCGGGCGGGCTCGACCCGTACGCGTGGTCGGTGTCGAGCGGCGCCCTGCCGCCAGGGATGGCTCTGGGCACCTCGACCTCCTCGCTCGTTACGATCAGCGGTACCCCGACGACTGTGGGTACCTACAATTTCCAGATCCAGGTGATCGACGGCAACAAGAAGGTCGCGACGACCGATCTGACAATGATCATCAAGGCCCAAGTGGCCTGCCTGCTTGAGGGGCAATATGCCTCCGTATATTCAGGGTTCGTGGGTGGAAAGGTCGCCGTCGGCGGAACCGGCATGAACATTTCCTCCACCGGCACGATAACTGGGTTTCACGACTTCAACCCCGCGGGCACCACGGTTAGCGAAAGCTTCACCGGCGCGTGCGCGACGCGCACCGCGAACAACGGGACCGTGCAGCTCGTCGGTGTCGCCAACTCGCCTGTCTTCAATTACGCGATGACCACCGCCCTGCTCAACGGGCGAGTGCAGCTGATCAACGGCGGCAGTGACCAGTCAGGCTCCGGCCCGCTGGAGAAGCAAACCCCGGCCGACTTTGTGCTCGCGAAACTCGCCGGCAATTTTGCATTCGGAGCCCTGGGTGCTGACGCCGCGGCGATACCCACCGGCACCGTGGGAGCGATTACCGTGGATGCCACCGGCCATGTGACGGCGGGGCACGCGGATGCGAACGGGACGAGCCCCCTGACCGATGCCTCTCTGACCGGGAGTCTCACGGCGCCCAGTGCCACCACCGGTCGTGGCACGCTCACACTCGTGGCCTCGGGGAGCGGTGGGACCCGCACCATGCACTTTGCCTATTACATTGTCACGGCCGACCGGCTGTTTATCGCCAGCATGGATTCGAGCCTGCCGATCGCAGGGTTCATGACGCGCCAGACGGGCCCCTTCAGCAACGCCAGTCTGAGCAATCCCGGCATTCTCACGCTGTGGGGCGCGGCTGCCGACTTTCTGCCGCGGACTGTCCTGGCATTGGGGCGGTTCAGCAGTGCCGATCCGGGGAGCGGAACGATCAACCTGCTGCTGGACACCAGCAACCAGGGCACGGTCACCTTCGGTCAGACCCTTAACGGCGGCATCTATGCGGTTCGCGCCAGCGACGGACGCACCACGATGACTTACACGGTCGGCAACATCACCCGCAGTTTTGTGCTTTATCTGGACGGCCCGGCCAATGGCTATGTTGTCGAACCTGGGAGCGCCGTCGGTAGCGCCGGCCTGCTCGAGGCGCAGTCCGCGGGGCCCTTTAATGTGCCCATGCCTGGCCTGTTTGTCAGCGGCACGCAATTCCCCGAAGACTCCTCGCCCGTGCTGACCTTGCCGGCGGTCTACTTTACGGTCGGGGACACGGTCAACTCCACGAACGGCTCATTTACTGCAGGCAGCTCCGCCCGGGGAATTTATTTGCTCGACTCCGACACCGGGCGCGGTATCGGCACGTTGAGCGTCACGGGCTTTCCTCAGAGCACTCTTTCGCTGTATATCGTGCGGCCGGACAGGGTGATCACACTTCAGATGGGCACGCAGTTTTCCAACGGCGTGACCTCCTGGCTGAACAGCGACTAAACATCGGCGCGATTAAGGCTGCACGCGCAGCAGAATCTTGCCCACGTGTTGGCCACCCTCCATCAGGCGGTGGGCTTCGGCCACCTGTTCCAGCGGATAGGTCGCCTGCACATGGACGCGCACCTGGCCTGCGGCGCACGCAGGCCATACTTCGCGCTGGAGTGCGTCTCGAATCTTGGTTTTTTCGGTCACCGTCCGCGGACGCATGGTTGAGCCGGTCACCACCAGGCGATTGCGCATTACAAGATTGAAATCCATATCCGCGCGAGAGCCGCGCTGAAACGCAATGAGCACCAGCCGGCCGTCGCGCCTCAGCACGCTCACGTTCCTGGGAATGTAGTCTCCCCCGACCATGTCGAGAACCACGTCCACGCCCTCCCCGCCGGTGAGTTCCCGCACTCGCGCCACGAAATCCTCGTTCCGGTAGTTGATCGCCGCATCGGCGCCGAAGGCGCGGCAGAAGTTCGCCTTATCGTCCGATCCCACGGTGACCAGACATTGCGCGCCGCGCAGTTTCGCCAACTCGATTGCAGCGAGCCCGATGCCGCTCGAACCACCGTGCACCAGTACGCGCTCGCCACGGCCCAGGCGGCCGAGTTCCACCAGATTGGCCCAGACCGTGTACCAGGTCTCCGGCATGCCGCCCGCCTGCTCGAGCGTCAGGCCCTCCGGGACGGGCAACACGTGGCCCGCCGGCGCCTTGCAGAATTCCGCGTAACCACCGCCCGGGGTCAGCGCGCACACCGCATCGCCAATTTTCCAGGGGCCGGTCCCGGGGCCCAACGCAGCGATGTGTCCTGATACCTCCAGGCCCAGCACAGGCGAGGCATCGGCCGGTGGCGGGTATTTTCCGGAGCGCTGCAGCAGGTCAGGCCGATTGATTCCCGCATAGGCCACAGCGATCAGCACCTCCCCTGCGCCGGGAACCGGTTTGGGAGCCTCGACCATCCGCAGCGAATCGGCGCTCTCATCCGGTCCGAATGCAATCTGCCTCATGGTGCGGTGATCTCCGTAGTCGCGCGGGGGCCAAGAAGGGCGCCGAATGTTAGGCGCGAATGCGGTTTCGCACCAGCGAGCTGTCAGGCCCATTACCGTGTCGATGGCCCCTTTTTACCGACCGACGCGGCTATAAAACCTGCGAAGTTACAACCAGTTAGCAGTACCTTCTCGCGTCTCTGTGACTTCGGTCGCAAAGGGGCCGCTTCTTACGGCGTATGGTCGAGCCCATGATCCGCAGGAGTCCCATGATGAGCTATCGCGAAACGGCCACTGAGGAGCGAGTCTCGTTGCTCGGCCCGAGGTCGATTCTGAGCGGCGACTTCGCCACCACCGGCGACCTAGTTATTCTAGGGCAGCTCGATGGAGGCCGTGTGCAGGCACCGAATGTGACGGTAGGCCCCGAGGCGCACGTCTGCGCCGAGATCCACACCGGGACCATACGCATTGAGGGTGTGGTGGTCGGCGATATTTTCGCCAAGGTTGCCGCCATAGTGCACGCCAGCGCGATCGTGGAAGGTTCCCTCCACTGCCCGCAGTTGACGATCCAGGAAGGCGCGACGATCAATGGCGCGATCAACCCGAACTCCTCTATTGGCGTTGAGGATGTCGAGCACGTGCCGCAGCTGGCGCCGCTCCGTGCGGTGCGTCGCTCCCGATGAAATGCCGCCGAAATAAGAGTTCGCGCGGCGCGCGGCTTCGGGGCCTTGGCTCCGGGCCTCCCGTGCGGGTCGACAGCGTGAATGCCGCAGCGGAGTTGGCACCGCCTCCTGGCGTGAAAGTCGGTGCGGAATCGGTGCTGCGCATCGATGGCCAGACAAAAGGACCGATACAGTATGCCGGCGCCGTCTCGGTAGGCCCTAATGGGCAGGTGAGCGGCAACGTTTCCGCGGTCGAAATTTTCGTGGAAGGCGTAATCAGCGGAAACGTGCGCGCCAGTCGGTCACTGCGCGTCGCGGCCGGCGCCAGAATTGTCGGGGACATGTACTCGCCACGCGTTTCCGTGGCGCGTGGCGCGCAGCTGCGCGGGAACATCGCGACGCGGGGCGGCGCGGGCGCCGCTTCCAATCTGGATGATTCCGCCGTCGATACGATGTTGAGCGGCGGTCGACTGGCTTAACCCCCACTCGCTCGCAAGGCGAGCGGCTATTCTCTTACCTGGACCAGTCCTGGCTGACTTCGCTCGGTGTACCTCGGGAAATGGCCGGCAGCCACCGAACCAGACGATGCGCGCGATACATGAGGCGGACCAGCCCGATTCCGGTGAGCACCAATAGGGTGAGTGACACAGAATCGGGAACCCCGAGCAGGTCCAGACCCACGCCACAGGCCACCAGCATTAGATTGATGAACGCGAAGGCCATGAAGGCCGCCGGCACGCTGAATCCTGCCCTCATCAGCAGATGATGAAAATGCTCCATGTCGGCTTTCATCGGCGAACGGCCACGCGATACGCGGCGAATTACCGTCCAGAACAGTTCGAACAGCGGCAAGCCGACAATCCACAGTACGGTCACCGGGTGCACGGCGCCGGCCGTCGGAATCTGGCTGGTCCGGATACCAAGCCACACGACCACGGCCCCGAGCAGGGTGCTTCCGGCATCGCCCATAAAACAACGCATCCCGCCGACATAGCGCGCCGGAACATTAAATATAAGAAAGCCGCAGACCGCAGCGCCCGCGACCGCACAAATGGCCAATTCCTGGCCGTGATCACCGTGCAGCCAACTGACCAGGGCCAGACCGGCGAAAGCCGTCAGGGCCGTGACGCTGGCCAGGCCGTCCATTCCGTCGAGCATGTTGAAGGCGTTGATGGCCGCCGTTATCAGAAGCACTGTGAATATCGTGACGCTGAGCCCATGCAGGGCCACCTCTCCGGTGCCGAACGGGTTGCCGAGCTGACGGACCAATGTCCCGGTGCCCGCGATCAGGGCAATAGCGGCCACCAGGTGGACCCCCAGGCGCATCCAACGCGAGAGCTCGAACCGGTCATCTAGGAGGCCGATGGCCACCAGAATCGCCGACACGCCCACCAGCGAGGTGGCGGCTGCGCTCGAGGTTTCCAGAAAGCCCACTCCGGCGACCAGACCCAGAAACATGGCCAATCCGCCTACAAGCGGCACGTCGCCGTCATGTTGCTTACGCCCACCCGGGCGGTCGACCAGATCGATGGTTTTGGCCAGGGGCCGCAAAGCGAGCACTGCCAGCAACGTCACGAAAAAACCAATAGCGGCGACTACAAGAACATTCATCCCGAAACCCTTGTTCTTCTTAGTTCGGCGGCAGCGCGCATGTTACCTTAATCGCCCCTGTTTGGCTGTCGCTAATTTGCGACAGCTCGGTTTGCCCTCGCCCCGCCCCATCCAAATCGGGCCTACTGTACCAAAAATTAGGCTATGGATCGGGCTCCCAATCTCCCCAGACAAAGCTCTTAACGTCTCGAATCGCTGTCGGTTGACACCGACAAAAGCACGCAAATGTAAGTATAAGATTTAAAAGACAACACTTTAGTTCCTGACCAATGCTCTTCGCACAGCGCCTTCAATATCCGGCCGAAAGCGACTCAGCTCCGAGGCGTCCGGGTGATTGTCATCGGCACCCAGGGAATGCCCATCCACGATGCAATTACAACGCCCGTCCGCGGAACTGATCCTGTGCGGCCGGCCAAATTCGATATCGCGTCACCGCTCAAAATGGGCGATTTTCGCCGAGTTGTGCTGCAGAAATTCCGACTATGAATCGAATAACGGCCGAGCCACGGAAGGCCGTCGACGCGCCGCTCGTTAGGGCGCCACGTGCAAATCTGCGAGGCCGCGGTTCTCTAGCAGTTAGTGATATCCGCCGTACTGGCCCTCGCAAGGAATAGCCAAAATCTCGCGCGTCAACATGTTTTAAATAACGTCGCTTTGACCGGATCTTTCGTAGGGAATTCTTCAATTCAAGGGCGGGCGCGGCTAATGCCACCGTGGTTGCATCTCAAAGATTGCATCCCTAATCGACGCGGTACAAGACAATCCTATGCTGTCGAGCCCCTACAAAAGAATGGCTATGCCGGAGGGGTCTTTTTCCTATGTACCCACGCCGTTAGCAGCCCAGCTAGTAAGGATGGCAGGTGGCGGGCCTCGGGATGGGAAAACTCGGTATCCGCCTGGAGGGATATCCGAGATCGAATTATTTGACTCAACGATGTGGAAGTAGTCTCCCCCGAGCAAGGTCATACCGATATGGCTGCCCGAGATTTCATTTCCCGTCACGGTGACATTGAGTGAGTAGCCGACCGCGATGGCCCCTTTGGCAAGTGTCTTGTTCTCGGGGTCACTTTGACCAGAAATTCTATTGCCCACGATCCAGACCCGATTCGCCGACGCCACATAGATGCCGCAGGACTTGGGGTGCGTGATCACGTTGCGTTCGATATGGATGTCATCAGGCCGAATTCCCCCATGATGGGCGCCCTGCGGATGGTCCTTATCGTAATAATATCCGTTGTCATAAACGGTCACAGCGTAAGCACCCTTATCGTTCGGAATGGCGGTATCGGCTCCAGCGTCAGCGATTGCATTACCCGAAACTGAAGCACCGCGTACTCCCGCCCAAAGCGCCACGCCTCCCTTGAGATGCGCCGCGTCGATGGTATTTCCAGAAATCCGGACATTCGTTACCAAGCCAAC
This sequence comes from uncultured Gammaproteobacteria bacterium, assembly GCA_963795685.1. Taxonomy (GTDB): domain Bacteria; phylum Pseudomonadota; class Gammaproteobacteria; order Steroidobacterales; family Steroidobacteraceae; genus FEN-1191. Next base: position 64,276 of record CAWCJE010000004.1, on the reverse strand, counting down.
TTTACTTGTCAATGAACCGACTACCGAAATCGCATTCGACGTGTAGCTGATTTCCCCCGGATTAACTGCGTTACCGGTACGACTGGCAAACCGACTGCCGCGTATCTCAAGGTCATCGATAGAATAGCTCTCGCTGGAGTTGATTACGCGAATCCACGCGGCGCCATTAAAATTCTCAAAACCGCTGTCTGCAATTAGAAAATGCGAGAGGTTCCGGGGAGCGCCGTTCGCACCAGGTGCTGCGTCCAAAAGTACGCTTAGCGCCGAACCATAGGTATTAAGCTGGCGGCCGGCGCTATTGCTAACCGGGGTATTATTACCCACAAAGTAAATGCCCTTAATTTCAATGTGGTCCTGATTTCTAGCCCACAATAGGCTGTCAAAGTTCGCCCCTGCCCCGCTCACAGCGACTTGCAATTTAGTCTTGTCCGCCCCGTCTCCAATTAATGAAAGATTGGACGTCAACAATATTCCGGCGGAAGGTCCGTGTGCGACAAACACATATGTACCCGCCGGTATGTGAATTGACGGCACTGAACATCTGGCGGCATAAGAAATGGCGCTCTTGAATGCCTGTACATTGTCGCTGGAACCGTCTCCTTTGGCGCCAAAACTCGTCGCCTCTACAGCGGCGGAATGAGGCTGACACGGGCGGGTATCCGTAGCTTGCGCCGACGAGGGTTTGGGCCACCCAAATATCGCCATCAGCATGCCCACCGCCAGCACCAGTTGCGAGGCCACTTTGCCATGTTTCCATAGGTGACTCATGTGGATTACCTCCTGGCTCGTGAAAGATCCCACCCAATTGAACGTCCGACATTCGACTGGGCCCAAGACTGTCGTCAGCGTCACATCGTTGCTTCGAAGCGGTAGAACGCCGATGCCAACGAAGTGCCAGACTGCCACGACAATTCTGCAATCGTGACACCCTGTATTTTGCCCGACATACAGGGGCGGATTACATCAATTACTCAAGTTATGAAGGCGATGTAATCGATCATCGCCAATTGCGGGGAGTTCGGTGGGGCTAGCTCGGCTATAGCTTTCTCAGAAAAACGAATAAATTGCCGTGAAACGCAGCCGGCAGGAGCCAATGTACGAATTGCAACAACCGATAGGCCACCCGACTCCCGAAGAAATATTGAGGTTCATTACTGTAGATGTACGAGTGATCCCGAAAAGTCGCTGCACTAAAATACTTGCGGATACTCCCACGAGAATTCAATTGATATACCGTCGGAAATACGTCTTCGGACTTTCTACCCGGTTGCGCGAAGCGCAAGAAACGGGCGTGCTTCAGATTCGGAATCATTCGCGCGGCTATAGACACGTAGTTGCACTTAGTTGGCGTTCGCGCACATATCCAACCTCCGGGCCTAAGCACCCTACTAAATTCCCCTGCAAGCCATGTCGGATCCGTAATGTGCTCGAATACATAATCGGAAACAATAAGGTCTATGGAGGAGTCTTCGAAAGGTAAAGGCGCGCGAGGCTGAATAACCACCGCCCTGTCCACGGCTCTATTGGAAAGCACCGCATCGTCAACATCGCATCCGATCACTTCCTGTACGGAGCCTCTAATGAGCCTCACCTCGCGCCTATAGATTGAGTTGTCATCTTCGAACCAGGCGCCACGGCCGGCACCAAAGTCGACGACTCGCATTCTAGAGTGCAAAAGCGATTTAAGCCTTCCGTAAAATTCGATCGTCCCATCGAGCGCACTGTAGCCTCCAACACAAACCTCGGGCTGAAGCTTGGAAAGAACTTCCTGGTCTGTTGCGAAACTCATTTCGGATTGGCTCCGCCGCGCGAATTCCTGTCGGCGGTATTTAGATCAGAGTTGGACGTCGCGAACCGCATTGTGTGGCGGCTCATAGGAACTGCGAGACCTTGCGAACATTCTTGCACACCAAAGCAAGGGCGCCTCCGACGTTATTTCGTCGGAGCGCGGCCAGGTCCTCTCGACTCTTAGTCAGCATGGCCTTCAGTGATCGATTGCTAGCGCCGCCGCTGCGCATTCGGACTAAAACTTCCGGTATATACTTCGCATGAATTTTGGGTCGGTTCAAATAGCGGAGCATGAATTCATAGTCGGCCGCAATTTTTAGGCTTAAGTCGAAGCCGCCTAGTTGCAGTAGTTGTGTCCTGCGCACGTAAAATGTTGGATGCGATGGCATCCAGCCCCAGTGCAAGCGTTGCAAAGAGTATTCGCTGCCACGCCAGCGACGTACAACTCGCCCCGTATTTAGCCTATTGACGTATAGCAGATCACCAAATACCGCGTCTATTCTGGGCTCGCGTGCAGCTTCTGCAATGGCAGTGATTGCGCCCGGAAATGCCAGCATGTCATCGGCATTCAGAAAACCGACCAAATCACCGGATGCAAGCCGCGCGCCTTTGTTCATTGCATCGTAGATTCCGGCGTCCGGCTCCGACAGAACCGTCGAAACTCGTTGGCCATGAACGCTTACCTGACGCAGCGTCTCGTCAGTGGACGCTCCGTCTACAACAATGTGTTCGATATCCCCATAAGTTTGGCATTTAACGGATCGCAGGGTATCAGCGACTGTAGTCTCGTTGTTGAGGGTCACGGTGATAATCGTGATCTTCATATTTTACTCCGACATGCCCGCCGTAACCTTGCCTGCACCTAAACATGGCATGCCGCTCGTTGACAGAACATCTGTTCGAAGACCGGGCCTAGATATTATTCGAGTGGCGCCACAAAAAAGGATATCGATGACTTGAATGTGATCCGGACGATCGGGGGGCGTCCTCAAGGCAACTGGTTGGCTGCCGGTAACTCCAGAGAGACCACATCATCGCGCATGATTGCGTAGTCCCCATTGGTGGCATCACGCAGATCATCGGCGCGGGAGCCTCCTTTCCCGGCAGCGATTATCAAAGTATTAGTATCGGGTCGTACATAACACGTTGGCGCGTGCCTGGGCTGATAGATTCCATCGTCTGGAAGGCCGGATCCGGCCGCAGCTTTGTACTGTTTCCAGTCTACGCCGTTCGTGGAATACCAGACATCTGCCATGTTCTGGGTGTAGAAACCATATCGGCTGCTATCGCCGTAACCCCCAATCAGCCATAAGGTCCCATAAGTGTCGACGGCCATGCATGGCCACAGTCTTGGCGACCATTCAGCAGGTTTGGATTCGCGATCCCAGTTTAATCCGTCGATTGAGGACCATAGATCATTGTAACTAGCAGACGAATCGCAGGCTCCGCCGCCGACAATCCAGAACTTATTAAAAGCGTACTTAACTCCGGCTCCGCATCGCGGCAAAAACGGCGCGCTGGACGAGGTCGTCATGGTGGTGCTTGGTGTCCAAGTTGTCAGATTGCCTGAACTAATTGAGATCTGACTCGTGTTCGTATCTATAAAATACGCGTTGCTTCCAACTGCAATCGCCCAGCTGTTTTCACCAGGCGGTGTGGCGGCGGGCGCCGGGCCGCTTAGTTGCACGGAACTGAGCCCGCCGGTAGCGTCCGTATTGGCCGATCCCCACAACGTGGTGCCCAGAGCCCACAAGGCATCGCCAAATGCGAACAGGGGGCTGTAAGAATCGTAGGCACCAGCCGGCTGATTATCGCTGGGTGCCCCGTTAAACTGAGCTTGTATCCATGTTTGACCCCAGTCCGCTGAGTACCACAAGTCGTAGAAACTGCACACGCGCCCGCAATCCGCAGTGGTACTGCCTTGGGGTCCGTGAAAACCGCCGCTCAGCCATAGCTTCCCCTGAAAAATTGTTCCCTTGGCACTGTCGCGCCCGCCGTATGAGGCGCCAAATTCAGCGTGCGGTGTTACCAGTACCCAGGGATTAACTCTTACGGTTCGTCCGCCGCCACCAAGATTCAAGCCATCTGGACTCAGATAGACACTACCATCGGAGAACGCTGTCTCGACCCCACCGCCTACAGTCACGATGCGCGCCGGACTGGATAGTCCCGTATAGGCAACAACTGCTCCAGTACTCGGAGGCGCGGTCTTGTAATTTGCGCTGTACACGGCCGTGCCGTCGGCGAGCAAGGATACTAGGGCGCCGCTGGTACCCAACGCGGCCATATCAATCACGCGAGGCATCTCATAGCCTACGTACACCAGGTTTCCGGTTCCATTTCTGGTGCGATTGTCCACACCCAAGGAATTTGGTTTCACATCTGTGCCGCAAGTTGCCGAAAGATCCGATGAAACCGCTTTTGCTAAACCATACATGTAGGGCACGCCGACGACGAGCTTTTGAACCGGCGTGCAATCGTCGTTTTCAGCGATAGAGTTCCCTCCCCCGCTCAAGTTGATGCCATCGGGACTAAAAAACACCCGCCCGTTGTCAAGCAACGCCTCGACTCCGGTCGGGGTCGGCACAATCTGCAGAAGTTGAGCATTTCCCAGGTTCGCCTTGGGCGAATACGCAACGACCGTGCACACCTGCTCGACCGTGGAAGTAGCAACGGAACAACCCCCGCCCGGATTGCGACCATTGGGGCTAAAGTAGACTACGCCCGAGGAAAACAACGAAACCACGGCCGGACCGTCGCCAAGTACAACTTGGGAGATCAGGCCCGTAGCGTCGGCATCAGACGCGACCTGCGGCGGCGTTCCGGGGTCCTCCGTTTGGGCCATGTCTGGGGTATACCCGCTGCCGTTGCAGGAACTGATGAATAGAATTGACGTGACTCGGACTGAGGCCCGAACTGCCGTCGAAAACCACCCATTCCCCAACATCTTTGCTTCTTGCCTCAAACCAATTTCCTAAAAGCAACACTTCAGCGCCAGAAGTCGGGGCAGTTTAGCTTCTTTGGAGGCCACCCCTGGATTGAATTTATGCAAATCAACCCGCTTCCCTCACCCGCCTAGCGCAGACATCAATAAAAAGGAATAGTTCGCGCGGTCCCGATGGACTAACCGATATCCTGCCTTCCGGAGTTGCCGCAGGGTACGCATGAGCTCCACCCAGAAAAAAGGCGTGAGAGGTTGATTTACCTGATCAAATTCGATGAGCAGTTGGTCTGGGTGAATCCCCGCGGCGAGCATCGCACGCAATACCTCATATTCCGCGCCTTCGATGTCGAGTTTCACCAACGACAAGTGTGATATTCCGACTTCCTCAACTATGGATTCAACTGAGCTTGACCGTACTTGAATCTTTTGGGAAGTACGCTGCAAATTCATAGCAGAGAAGCTCACGTGTGCGGGATCCTTAGGCGCGAACAGATCCAGCGTTCCGTCTTTTGACCAGATTGCGCGCCCGATGAAGATGAACCTGGATTCCTGGAATCCGGTCATTTCATACTGCAATGGTCCTGACTCGATTGGAAATTGCCGCCCTTCACGATTAGCGGCAAGCAATGAGGTGACGTGGCTTATGGAACGCGGCGTCGGATCGACACACACGACTCGCATACCGCATTTGGCATTAAGAGCCACGTCAAATGACACATCTTCTCCGGCTCCGCAGCACAGGCCCGTAGACCCAAACGATAAGAGCTTTCGACAACAATACCAACCACCATAATCCGTCCCCATGCGCACTAACTGCAAATTGGGATCGCGTCGCAAGAATACGATGTCGCCGAGTGAGGCCACGGTGCGACCAAATGCCATTTTGACGCGAGGCCCAATATAATCCGCCCAGCGTGCACTCATCGGTGTTGGTCAACACTCGTGGCTATGGCGGCTGCTGGGGTGACTGCCTGGGCATACATTTTCTCGGCCTGCTTAGACACTATCTCCCACGTATAGCTCCGTTCAATTAGCTGGCGAGCCGCCAGACCATCTGCGGCGCGACGCGTCAAATCATGCGTATAAATTTGCAAACCCGCCGCAATGTTCTCGACGGCCAATGGCACGACAATTCCGGCCCCCAACTCCATGACGGCCGGAAACTTACAGCAATCCGAGATGACCACGGGACAAGCACTTGCCAATGCCTCAAGAATACTGAGACTGAAACCCTCGCTCCTGCTCGGCTGACAAAGACACACGGCACTTTTCAATAGCCACAATTTGAAATTACCTGATGTTAATCCCGGAAAGAATATGCGATTTGCAAGGCCGAGTTGTGCCACCCGCTCTTGCAGAGCCGCGAGCATGCCGAAATCTGGCCCCGCAAATACGAGATTCAGCTCCGGCTCCTGATTTGCAATGCGTGCAAACGCTTCCAGTAACAAATCGGGACCCTTCATTTTATGGAGCCGAGCCAAAAAGAGTACAAAAGGCCTGCCATTGAGCAATGATGAGTTTGCCCCGGAAAGTACCGCCAGGTCGATTGCGCTATTAGCAGAGAATTCCGCCAGAGATACGCCGTTTGGCACAACGAATATTCGCGAAGACGCCCCACCGCAGAGATTCCTTATTTCATCCGCTTCGAGCTCATTCAGGGCGTGGAATCCCGCTGCTGCTCCCAAGAGTCGATTCCAGACCAACATGCGCGCCAACCGTTTCTTCAAACTCTTCTGTGCAAGCGCCCATGGGGACAACGCAGTATGTGGCGCGATCAAATACGGCACATTCAATTGTCGGCACGCCATTGCGGCAAGGGTCGGGACCGCTCGCCAGAGAGAATGTATGTGCACGACGTCGTATTGAGTCACATTCGCTAACAACCACGCACGAACTGCCACGGTTCGGCCACCTATGCCTGATTCGAACACCGTGTGAACGCTTGCGGCCGACAACTCAGCAGCGTTGTCTCGCCAATATTGCATATGGGTAGCGAGATCGCCCCCATCACCGCTAAACACGTGCGCATCAATACCCGCGGAGCACTGCGCTCCGGCCAATCCAGCAACCACGCGTGGAGGTCCTCCCTCATGGGGTGCCATCGTCTCGATGATGTGCAGCACCCTCACCTACGCATTACCGAGAACCGTTGGCGACGTCGTGTTGCTGTTCCAGTGATATGCCACTATTTGGCGGCTGGTGCGGACGCACGAGCAATGAAGAATGATAAGTCCACAGGCGCTGTGCCATGGAGGGCAATGTGCGCAACGCGATCTCCTTCAGCAAATGAGCGGCGACTCCCTTCTTTCCGAGCCGATAAGTATAGAGTTCTCGCGCCGAATGAGTCTCGCACTGGGAAATCACTTCGTGTCCACAGGACTGCACGAGTAACCTGATGGTCTGCGCTGTGTAGAAGTTAATATGGCCCACGGAATCCCATACGTAGTTCTTCGGAAGCCGTCGATTGTGTTCCAGTGGTACCTCAATAAATACAAGGCGAGCGACTCTAGCTGCCTCATTGATTAGCAATCTAGGGTGCTCTACATGTTCGAGCACATGACTCAATATCGCGAGGTCAAACGTCCCATCGGGATATGGAACTCTGACACCGTCGAATTGCAGGCATTCAATCAGCGTCGGTATTTTCCGATCCCTAATTCGCTCCACTCCCGAGGCTGAAATGTCGATTGCGAAGTGTCGTTCCCCAAATCCACTGTCGGCAAGGCACCGCAATACCGATCCCTCACCCGCGCCAATATCCAAAATCGATTTTGGAGCGAACGCGCTACACAAACTGCGGATATTAGTTGCCTTGTCTATGGCGCCCAGTTCACGCCATGCTGAGATATCGGCGTGATAGTAGTCGTCATAGTTTTGCTGCAGTTTCGGGTCTACACCAACCGTGTCCATTTGTCACCGCTAAAGTATTAGAAATCCGTGTCTAAATGAGTCGATCGCGCGACTCTAGGACAGCCTCGTAGTCGGCCAAACGGCGCTTTGCAATGCTCTCCCAACTAAATAGCTGCGACATCCGGCGCGCACCGACGGCCCCGAGCCGTAAGCGATATTCAGGATCCAACAAAAGACCAATCTGCTCGGCGAGATCCGAAATGTCATTCAGGCGATATATCACACCATTCCCGTCTATGCGCTCCCGCGCCAACAACGTATCGTTCACAATAATCGGCAATCCGCAGGCTGCCGCATCTAGCATTGACATCGACTCTTGCGTGGGCCACACGCCAATGTCGGACGCCCGATAGTAATTTGGCAATTCTCGATGCGGTCTGAATGGAAGTGCAACGCATCCGTCGCATTTCGCGATGTCGTCCCACTGAGACCCATTGCCTATGAATAGTCCGCGCACCGATTTGCCTCGGGCGCGCAACATGGCGACGGCGCGCGCCAAAATGATAGGGTTTTTTGCGTCCGTAAACTGGCCGGTGTAAATGCACACTACCTCTCCGTCACTGAAGCCCACATCAGCGCGAACGCTTGCCCGGCTTATAGCATCCTTGTTTGTGCTTATCGGGTAGAAGTTTTCGGTGTCCACCCCGAGAGGTGCAATCACGATTTTGCTTTTGGGCATTCCGTAGAATCGAACTGCGACCTCCGCGCAGTCATCAGTCGCCGCGTAGCACTTCTCAGTGAATAAACTCACTATGCGACCGGGTAGAACTCTCGAAAATAGATTTGCAATCCACTCGAGGTCCCAGAAGCGTGTCTCGCGGCGCGCGAGTGGAAATACCGAGACGGTAGTATGTGCTGCCGAGAAGAGCTTGAACTTTTCAGGTATCTTGGCGGCGGCGGTCTGCAAGGGGACCCATCCGGCGTTTATATAGAGCTGGACAATATCGGGATTTATCTCGCGCAACTTTTCTGCTAGTCCGATAAACATCGGGACGGCACAAATGTATCGATGTCCGACACAGTGGACAGTGTACCCATCGTATTTCTCTGTGGTACCGGGCGTCAGCGTGGTATCCGCGCTAAACTGATTATACGCTGAGCGGGCGTCTTGGCTCTTGTGGTACACGGGCAAGTCAGTCGTGACGTAGTGCACATCAGCACCGAACCGAGACAGATATCGCGCCAGCATGGTGATGGAATATCCCATATCCCGCGGGAACGAATAGAAGATCAGCGCGATTCGCAATGCTCATCCCTTTGATAGAGGTTGCCGAACCGGACCTCTGTATTCAACTTCGCGCGCATTTGACTCCTACATTTCGGCAGTCGTTAAGGAATCAACGCCAGGAGAGTCGTCGTGCGATTGCATAAGTAAACGTACTGTAGCCGCACCGTCTCGGATTCTAAACCATGAACAAATTACAATTACCATTACCAGCAGATACGCCGCGAGCCTAAGCGCTAAGTTTGGTATAAGGTGAACGATGCTGCCGATCCCCAAGGCGGCAACCAGTGCGAACAATCCCGTCATGCAGGCACGACGAAAATCGGCAAGCGGGAATTCGCATGCCACAAATGTCGTTAGAAAATAAATCCAGTAGTAAATGACGGCTATAACTCCATAGACCCAAGCAATGGACACAGGCTCCATTGACCGCGATATGAATGCGACTAACCCGACCGATACAAATGTGAAGGAAGCCTCTAGGCACAACGCCGCATTTTGCCGCCTAAATGAGTCAAAAGCTCTGTCCAGCCAACAAGTAACTGCGAGTAGCAGCGCCGGGCCTGCCAACGCTTGAAAAAACGGGCCTGTACCGTGCCACTTGTCAGACAGTAATCGGTCGGTCATCAATGGCGCTTCCAGTGCGAACGCAACGTAAGGCACCACCAGCACCACAAACGACGCCTCGACCAAACTTGCGGCAAACCGACCGACGATAGTGCGATTTCCTCGGCTCGCGATCGAATAGAACACCGGTGACACGGCATTGTATATGAGCGAGTTCGGCGCAAAAGCGACTCGATATGCCAACCCAAACCGTCCGACTACAGCGGCGCCCGCGCCGATCCCAAGCACAATCTGAATTAGGCGATCGCGCGCGGACGACGCTAGCGCGTACCCGACCATATACATCGGAAATCTTCGGTATTTGTAGGCAACAAGCCTCATTCCGCGAATACTTGCCTGACGACCCCAACTCTGATAGTTGCCTCGCCATGTCGCCAGTGCGAGCCAAGCGGTCTGACATCCCAAAGCGCAGGTATAGCCCCAAACTAGTGCTCCACGCTGGCTTAGCACATGCGCAAACGAAAGTTGCGCGACAACCGTTACCAAACACAGCACAAAAATCCCGACTCCCATCGCGAGAAAATGGCCACCCCGAATGCACCAACTCGACAGGCAACGCTGCGCAGCGCCAATAATAGTTGCGACCGACAGGGCATATCCGACTTCTTGGGCACCCGCCAGCCACCGCGCGGGACCCCATTCGCTGGCTCGTGAAAATAGCGTCGCACCCGCGATTAATACTCCGATCACCAGCGCAAGTACCATTACCAAGCCGGTTAGGAAACTCGCAATACGATCATTACGCGGCAGAACTATCGCGGAGTCATATCTAACGCCCGCGAAAACACTGAGTACACCCGCCGCGCCCACAAATATCAGGTACTCACCGTACGTTGCCGGATCAAATAACCTGGAATAGGCCGGAAGCGAGCCAATTATGATCAGTTGGCCTGCGGCGCTGAGCGCCCCAATCCCGGCTGCGCGCGATACCACATTTGTGGCCATCGTGAGAGATTAACTAACCCAGTGTAATTTGTATTTGAGAAACCGGAATAGATCTATGCCGCGACCAAATATCCAATGGTTTTGGAGGTTGGGATAGTCGGCGTAAGTCTTCTTTGGAAGCGCCATAATAGAGTCAAATTCGGCGCTGGAAATCCCCAGCTTTTTCGCAACGAATGCCTTGTCCGATTCCACCAGTTCCGGTGGATAGGCAGGGGTGGAGACTTCGGCAATCGCTTCCTCGCGGGTCATTTGTCCGCAGCAAATTAGAGAGGATAGATGCATTCGGCGCTTGTCGTACCCAAATTTGTGCGGAAGAATCCAGCCTTGATAGAACTTCGTATATACCGATTCGTAGTGTTTGCCGCCGTAGTCTTCCCACCCGAATTTTTCCATCAACAATCGCTTGGCTGCCAACTTGTCGTATTCCAGGTAGTCGAGCATGAAGACGTTTCTGGGCCTATGCAGCACAATATTGGACACCAGCGTGGATACTGGAATTAAGGGGAACTGTCGGAGGTTTTTGCCGGTGAACAGCTTGTAGACGCTGCGAATGTAACGGCTGTCGAGGTGCCCCTGCGACCACTGCCGAACATGGATCCCCTCGGTCCTCATATTGATTCCGTTGACGCAATAGCCCACGCCATGCCGTTTGCATGCGGCATAAAACGAGGCGACGATGGCATGGTCTGAGGGAATCTCTGAATCGGGGGTAGAGGCCCGTAAAAAGGCCAGTTGCAGCTCCCGAAACTCCTTCCAATTGAGTACCAGCGTCGACAGATCAATCTGCAACGGGTCCAGGATTCTTTTAATGTTGCCGACGGCCTTCTCAGAGTTCCATCCATTATCCACATGCACCGCTAACGGACGCAGGCCGAGCTCCTTGGCTTTGATTGCCAGAAAGCTCGAGTCCACTCCACCGCTGACCCCGATAATGCAATCGTAGGGTTTCCCATGGCCATTGCGCTTCATTACATCCACAATCGCCGCCAATTGCTGAGTGCGTGTCTCAATCGGTAGATTGTAGACAGCCGGACGTGCCAGATAGGTCGTGCAATGATTGCATCTACCTGCATCGTCGAAGGTAATCTCCGGATCGGTGGTGTCCATAATGCAGCGAGTGCAGATTCTGTAGGGAACCATCATTTCATTGCTCTTAAGTGCGAGTGCTTAGCAAAGCTATTTCGCCGGGGCGCGGGTAGCTAATTAGGGGCGCCTTATGTTTGCCGTGCAGCACAAACATGGTCCCCGCGGCCGCCGCCGCTGCCGCGGTGGAGACAAATAGCCGCTTTATGTCTTCGAGGCTGCCGGCGCCCCCACAAGCGATCACCGGGATGCTAACCGCCGCGCTAACTTCCTTCATCAGCGCTATATCATAGCCCGAACGCGAACCTTCCAGGTCAATAGACTGCACGAATAGCTCTCCAGCACCCATGTCCTGCATTCGCACCGCGAAAGTTCGCGGGTCGACGCCGGTATTGGTTGTTCCACTCCGAACCCATACATCTTGTCGACCGAAAAGCGATTTCTTCACATCGACTGCAGCAACAACGCTTTGCGAGCCGAATATTGACGCCGCATCAGCGATCAGGCGATCGTCCATGGCCGCCGTACCGATCACAACTTTTTCAATGCCGATCGACAATATCGTTCTGACCTGTTCAACAGTGGTGATGCCGCCGCCGTATGTCAAAGGCATGAAAGCTTCCGTGGCAAATTCCTCGATCATTACGTAGTCTGGTACTCGGCTCTCGAGTGTTGCTCTGATATCGACTATGACCAGCTCGTCACACTCCAGGTCGTTAAAAACCTTTACAGCGTTTATCGGGTCTCCAAGATACACGGCGTCCTTGAAGCGCTGCGTCTTCAGCAATTCGCCGGCGGAATATTGTAGACAGGGAATAACCCGGGGCCGCAGCGAATTCATGCGTTACTGAAATTATCCAGGAGTTGCAAACCGAACCTGTGGCTTTTCTCGGGATGAAATTGAACTCCGGCAATATTCTCTCGGACTATTGCCGCCGAAAATTCTTCTCCGTATGTACAGGTTGCCAGGGAATTTGCCGCCGATTCACATATGACACAATATGAATGCACGAAATAAAAACGGTTATCATCGAGTAAGTTTTTACTTAGTGGATGATTTGGCATCTGCCACCGTACGGTATCCCAACCTATGTGAGGAACCCGCAGTTCCGGGGTTGATTTGATGCGTTTCGCATAAGCTCGGACGATACCCAGCCCTGATGAGTTACCCTCTTCGCTTCCCAAAGTCAGCATTTGCATGCCAACGCAAATTCCAAGCAGTGGGCGTCCCGAGACCGAATACTGTAATACTGCGTCGCGAAGCCCAGATTTATTCAGCGCAGCCATGCATGCATCAAACGATCCGACTCCTGGCAACACCAGATGCTGGGCCGCGATTACCTGCTCGGGACTGGAAACCAGTTCTGCCTGGCGGCGTAGCTTCCGAAACATGTTGGTTATCGAACCGCCATTGCCGATGCCATAGTTGACGATGGCTACGGTACTCACGAAGTTGGCCTTTCGTCCCATCCGCCGGCGGGACGGGACATGTCATTCATGAGTGCTATCGACGCAAGTGTCACCAGAGGTATGATCAGCAATCCTCCCGATAAAAATGCGGTAAACGCTGAGTTGACCTGCAATTGGAACACGCCGTACAACCCGCTCCCAAGCAATGCAATCGTGACCGGCGTTTTCCCAATGTTCATTGCAAAGACATCCAAGGTTTTTACAACAAACCCTACGATCAAGGAAATCACGATAACGCCACCGTAGGAAAAGTCCACCCAAGCATCGCCAATAAATACCACGTCAAATGTGGCCTCCTGCGCACCAAAGGCACTCGCGACGCGGCTGTATGCTGGAACCAGATCCCCGCTTCCGAATATCGCGTGGATCAATCCGATATTCATTCCCCAGGTATGCGGCAAATAGTGCGGATAGACATAGAACGTTTGATAAATGCCTTCGTTATTGACCTCAAAAAACCGGTAACCCAACCATTCCAATATGTCGGCCCCTTCAATTTGAGGCAGCGCTATCATTACCGCCAACACAACGCCTGCAATCGTGACCACCGAAAGTATCAGGATCCGCCCCAGTCCAAATTCAAGTCCGCGCATCAACTGCCACACTGCAATCAGTTGCAACAGATACACTACCCACGGAGATTTTTGGAACGTACCTACCTTTCCAGCGAGAATTACGGCGCCCATTATCAATGCAAGCCAAAGAAATGTTGGCTTCCTGATCGAAATGCCTTTCACTAGCAAAAGAAAGCTCAGAAATGGCGCCACGCACGCAAGCAACGTTTGGTATAGATAGCCTCCTTCTGCGCCGAAGTCGTGTCGGTATTTGGCCTTATCGGATACCGATTGCAACGACACGAATTCACTTAGCTGCGACGGTTTGTGCAGATAGATGAAAACCCCGATCAAATAGAGAGTGGTCGCGATACCAATCCCGATTAGCAGGTTGTCTCCATCGCTTCGATCGACTATTCGCGCGCTTCTCCAGCCACGCGTTACCTGCTGGAATCGCGCATACAAGGGCTGAGCGCAAATACGCGCTAGCTCAATACCTGCAATCAAACATATCCACATGAGGACCAGACTTGTGACTACCGCCTCATGTACACCAGGTATGGTTTGCGCACCCTTGAAATAAATGACATTGCCAGCGCCATAAAGCACAAAGAATGACATCAGCATCAGCGGCGTCATCAAGAGTCGCGGCGGCTCGCGGCCCCATATGTATAGCGCAACGCCGACAAGCAACGTCGCATGCACGTAGTCCACTGGCAACATTGGGATGCGCTATGGCTTGTGCCGCACGGAGCGGTGGCCAAGCGCTGCTGCGGCGATTACACCCACTATGGCGCCCACGAAGAGGCCAAGTAGCACAACAAGCGGCCTGTTTGGACTGTCACGATCGCGCAGGTCCCGGACCATTGCGGGATCTATTATCTTAAAGGCATAGGCGTCTCGAGTCCGCGCGAGCATTGCGTTCTTTAGTTCACTCTCCATGACCTTATATACCGTCGAACGTATGTCGAGGTCGGGCGTTGTCTGCGCCTCCTTCTCCAGGTAATTAATGCTGCGGGTCTGCTCAGCAATTGCCCTCGCGCGCAGTTCGGCATCCGCGTCGGTAATCAGAAGGTTCGCCCAATCTGCGGCCACCTTTGGATCCGACCAGACTATTGCGACTGTTATGATTCCAGTGCGCCGATCCTCGGCAATTTCCCTAACCTTGTCGGAGAATTTTCTAACTCCCTCGGAAATCGTCGGAACATGATCTTTGTCACGCCACTGGCCACGCTGCATATCCCAATTTTTTGAGAATAGAACCGGCAGCAGCCCATGGCGATTGATGAAGCCTGCAGTAAATACTCGGGAACGCAGATATTCCAAGGCTTCCTCTGACTTCCTATTCCCTCCGGACCCTATATTGATGCCGGCCAATGATGCGAGGTCCCCAAGTTGACCGCCAAGTTGACCCAACCCGGACGGACTCTCTGCGGGCGAAATCACAACCTCAGCGCGATATTTTGGTGTCAGCGTAAAGGCAATTAGCACCGCCAAAGCAGTGACGACAACCACGCTGATTGAGATTACCGCAAGGTTACGTCGCAGGAACTTCCACGAAGCAACTAGGCTCAGGCCTCGCCCATTTTCATCTCGATACTCGGTCATTGTCTCGACTCACATAGTTTGCTGATTCGCTCGACAATACGCTCAGCCGCGCGCCCATCTCCAAACGGGCCCGTGCGGCCCAATTGCGGTTCCCTAGGCAGCGGGGAATCCCTTCCGAAAATCACTTCCAGGGCTGCAAGGAGTCCTGCCCCATCATTGCCGGCAATGCGGTTGGCATCCTCAACTAGCGTTTCGATCCACTCAGTCTCTCCGCGGAGTGTCACACACGCGCGGCCCAGGAAAAAGGCCTCCTTCTGTAGGCCGCCCGAGTCGGTCAAAACGCAGCGAGCACTCTGTAGGAGCGCCAACATGTCGAGATAGCCCACAGGGCCGACGACGGTAAGGTTTTTAACTGGCTGCCAGCTATTGAATTCGGCCTTAAGGACGGCGGCGGTACGTGGATGCATGGGCAGGACAATGCGCCCGAAACGCGAAGCAGCTGTATTGATTGCCTGTAACAGGCGCCCGAGCTCGTGGACCGCGGTATTTTCGGCGCGGTGGAGCGTCGCCACCATATAAGAGTTAGCACTTAGCCCCAAAGTCGCAAGAATCCGGGACTCGATTGCGGCCTTCCGCGCGAAACTAATCACCGCATCGTACATGACATCGCCCGTAAGCGTAGCACGCGCCTGCAGGCCCTCATTCCTGAGATTGTCCATTGCAGTCTTGGTCGGCGCGCATAGATCATCGGACAGGTGATCAACTGCGATGCGATTCAATTCCTCGGGCATCCGTCGATTGAAGCTGCGCAGACCAGCCTCTATGTGCGCGACCGGAATATGAAGCTTTGAAGCTGCGAGCGCGCCAGCCAACGTGGAGTTTGTATCGCCGTAGACAATAACCGCGTCGGGATTCCACTTGATCAAGCAGGATTCAACACCTTCAAGCATCCTGGCGGTTTGTGCACCGTGAGATCCGGAGCCAACCGCAAGATTGATCGACGCGCGTGGTATGCCCAATTCATCGAAAAAAACCTTGGACATCTCGTCGTCGTAGTGTTGACCGGTATGTACGATAAAATCATCAAACGGCTTTTCGGAGCGCCGCATTGCTTCCGCCACGGGCGAGAGCTTCACAAATTGAGGTCGCGCCCCGACAACGCTGACCGTGCGTGCTCGCCCGTCCGTCACGACAAAGCGCCCACAAGAGCGCAGTGTTCGCCGTCCAACACGTACTTTTCACCGGTGACCCTACAAGTTGCCTTACCCGTTCCTTGCGTAGGCAAATCCAGGCGCTCCCCATGCCTGCTCATCCAGCCGATGCGGCGCCCCGGAACCCCCACCACAATTGCGAAATCCGGCACATCTCGATTTATAACCGCACCAGCACCCACGAACGCGTAGGCGCCGATGGTGACACCGCAGACAATCGTGCAATTAGCCCCGAGGGTCGCCCCACGCTGCACCAAGGTGCGCCGGAACTCGCTCTTGCGGACAACTGCGGCCCGCGGATTGTAGACATTTGTGAATACCATGCTGGGACCACAGAAAACGTCATCGCCCAGGGTCACGGCGTCGAAAACCGAGACGTTGTTTTGAATTTTGACGTTGTCACCTATAACTACGTCATTACCGACATAGACATTCTGCCCCAGCGAGCACCTTGCGCCGATGCGGGCGCCGGAACAAATATGCGCGAAATGCCAGACTCGGGTATCTTCGCCTAGCGTGGCTCCCGGATCTACAATCGCTGTCGCCTGAATTGTCGGGAAAGCCACGGCGGCTCAATATTCCAATGGCAAATTAATACGGCTGCCATCGCGAGCAGATTTATACATTGCTATTAACAGCTCGAGAGATCTTAAGCCCTCGCGCCCGTCGGTCTCAGCTTCTGTGTCACCGCGCAATGTTCGAATGACGTTGTCGTAATAGAGTGGGTGGCCAAAGCCGTAAACGGATGTGGTCTCATAGTTTGCGGCGCTTATCTGCTCGTCGATCGGATCCGGCACGGCGAATTCCCAATGTTGAATTTCGTTGACTGCAACTCCACCGATCTTTACCGTACCGCGCTCGCCAAGGATGGTTATCGAACCCTCCAGATTTTTAGGATAAGTAAGCATCGTCACGTTTATCGAGCCCATCGCGCCATTTCTCCATTTCAATGCCGCTACGCCCGTGTCCTCGACCTCAATATTGCGCGCCAGAGTACCGGTATAAGCCATCACGCTCTCCACCGGACCGATCAGCCAGTCCAGCAGGTCAACGTAATGACTTGCCTGGTTCATGAAGGCGCCCCCATCAAATTCCCACGTACCTCTCCATTTGGCGCTTGTGTAGTACTCCGGAGGGCGCGTCCAGAAGACATTTATGCTTACTAGGTATATCCGCCCAAATCGCTTGCCTTCGATGGCCGATTTGAGCAGCTGCAGTGTTGGATTGCGTCTGTTCTGTTTGACCACGAAGAGACGAACGCCCGCTTCGTCGCAGGCCCGCACCATTTCCAGGCCATCCTGCCACCGTGTGGCCATCGGTTTTTCCGTCATGACGTGTCTGCCGGAACGCGCGACTTGGATCGCCTGCGACGAGTGCAGGCCAGAGGGCGAGGCCAAAATTACGCAATCCGCAGTTGTGTGCTTCAACAATTCTGTCAAATCGCGATGCGCGCGTGCCCCTGTGACTTTTGCCGCCTCCGCCACGCGCTCGTCTATTGAATCGCAAACATCCACCAGCTCGCATCGATCAGCGTGAGACTTAATGGCTCCAATATGGTTCTGCGATATTCGGCCACACCCGACGAGCGCGAAACGGACCTTGCGGCCAGTGATTGTTCCTGTCATGGATTTCCCGATGGCCGAAGGTTGTTGTACTGAAAGGTCGCCTCAGTGATCTGGCGATCAATCCATTACTAAAACGAATGGACCGCCGCAACCGCGATGGCGATCTGGTAAAGAATCTGCGTCACCGCGAGCCAGGTAGGCAATGCAGGTGCCCGTGTCGTATCCAACGGCACGACGATCGTATCGCCAGGGCGTATCGGCGCTTGTCCGGCGTGCGGCACCCACCAATGATCTGCTTTGGCCTCCACGCTGCCATTGGCGTGTACGACGTAAGTTTTGCTGAAATCGGCCAGACGGGTGACTCCACCGCTCAAGGCAATGTAGTCGTCGCGATCCAGATCGCCGCGGTAAAGATGAGACGTGGCGTTCTGCACTTCACCGATGACGGTCACTTCCTGGCTGCGCTTAGGCACCATAAGGATGTCAGAATCACGCAAGATCACATCACCGCCGGAATCCGCGGGTGCCTTTTTCGCGGCCTCGATGTCGATGACCAGCCGTCCTACCGCCTTGGCGGCCTTCAGCTGTGTGAGCAATGACTGGCCGAGGCTGTAGGCTTGTCCGGCGCCCGCCTGGCCGCCCCGTGCGGCCATCATAGTGCTCGCCGTGAGCTCATTCTGCATCCGATCGGCGAGGACGTTAAGCTGTTGCTGTTCTCGTTCCTGCAAATCCTTGCGGGTGAAAACCGCTCCCTCCGGGAAGGCCTGGTCAGTGAGCCCACCGGCGCGCTTAAGGACTTCGCGCAGCGTTTCCCCGCGCTTGATCGGGTAGGTGCCGGGAAAGCGCACTTCTCCCAGTAACTTCACTTGCTCCTGCCCGGTCCAGCCCGAGATCACTTTGATGTAAAGACGGTCGAATGGCTGCAACACAAGATTTGCGTTCACATCACCGCGCAATACTCCCGGGAGATCCACGGCGATCACCTGAGTTCTGCGGCTTTGGCCGTTTTCGATGACATAGCGCGAGAGTTCGGCGCTCCCGCTATAGGCTGCCGTATCCAGGCTGCCGCCAGCCCTTATGAGGTCATAAATCCTCATCCCGGTTTCGAGCGGATAGTCACCGGGCGCCTTGACGCTGCCACTTATATTGACGATGGCCTGCGACTGTTGTTGATTGGACTGGAGTTGCAGCTCATCCATTAGCGGGCGAATCACTCTAGAGCGCCCATTCTGAAGATCGAAGACCGTAAGGCGATCGCGGGGCAGCAGCTCCAGATCCGCCGCCGATCCGGGTGCGGCTAGCGCCGCAGGCAGGTCGGCAGACACCACCGAAACGCGTTTGGTAACCGGATCCTCTCGACGGATAAGCACATAGTGCTGATCGGCATCAGGTTTGAGCTCATCGAGCGATGATAAAAGCTGTGTAAGCCGCATGCCTGTTTGCCAGGCGTAGCTTCCAGGCCGATACACCTGTCCGTCCACCGTCACGCCCGAATCAAGCGTCGGGCGAAGCCGGGCGACGCGTAGCACGTCCGCGTTCTTCATCGGTTCGGTGGCGGCAGCCGATCCGGTCAGATCAATATCTTGTACGATGCGGCGCCGCTGGGCATCGACTCGACTCAGGGTGGCTTTACCCGTGTCCGCCTCGCGTGTGAAACCTCCTGCCATTTGCACGGCCGCGGCCGGGTCGATAGCATCTTTGAGCTCATATATCGCCGGTCGTTGAACTTCACCGTCGATGGACACCGTAGGCCCGATTGAGGGGATGAAGATCACATCGCCAGCCTGAAGCTGCGCATCGTGAGTGGAGTCGCCCCGCATCAGCAAATCGTAGAGATCGAGTTCGCTGATACTCCTGCCACCGCGCTTTAATTGAATTCTTCGCAGCGAGCCAATCTCGCTCACACCGCCGGACGCAAACAGCGCGCCGGTCATGGTTGACAGGCCACTGATCGTATACGCTCCGGGAAACCGCGATTCCCCGAGCACAAAAACTTGAATCGCACGGGTATCGCCCATGCTCACGCTCGCGTGCACTCCAATCATTTGGCGGGCGACGCGTGACTCAATGTCGCTCTTTACCGTTCCGAACGAGCGACCCACTACACTGATCGGGCCGATCTCAGGAAAATTCACATAACCGTCGCGGCCAACCGTTAAACGAATATTTCTGTTCTGGCTTCCGTAAAGTTGAACATTGAACTGGTCCCCTGGGCCTACCGAGTAGTTGCCAGGTACCGGTACATCGGAAGTCGGCGCAAAGGTCGACGGCATCATGTCGCCGAAAAGATCATACCCGTAGTGCTTGAGCCCGGCGCCCCCTAAGCGCCTTACTGGCAGATAGGTCACCTTAAAGTCGAGTCGGAGCAAGTCGGGTTCGGCCGATAGTCGCGTGGCGGCCTGCTCTTCAGTAAGTCCCGCCAGTGTGATCGCAGCAAATCCAGGCAACTGCACGGCGCCGGCGGGATCCACAGTGTAGGGATCGCTTGAGCGAATCAGATTGATAATGTCCTCAAGGCGTTTCCGTTCCGTATCGTCAACTACGATCGGGGGCGCGACCACAGGACTCGACCCCGGCGCGACCGCTGACGACACCGCACTCGATGCGGCCGCACTGCTCTGGCCACCAGCCCCAGGTGGGGCAGACCCGCTTTGTTCGGATTGGTTGCCCTGAGAAGAGCCCGGATTCGGGGCCGTCGGCCAAGTCAATTTCTCCCTTTGAATTTCCACCTCGATGAAAATGAGGTCATCGGCTTGCAGACGATGCGGCAGGTAAGCATCTGACTGGCTCCTGAGCCACCTCTGATATTGGTCCCCGTTCGCGTCGGCTTTCTTGTTACTGCTTCGCGATGAATTGCCGGGGGCGTTCGTGCCTCCGGACTGTCCACCGACTTGTTGCATGATCGCCTGCTGTTGCTCGGGCGACATGCTGTTGAAGAGAGAGATCAGGTCCGGCGAATTTGAGGATTGCGCAAATACGGCGACTGAAGTCAGCACCATTCCGGCAACCGTGGCAAGCAACGCGGCTATGAACCGTGAGAGTCTGAAAGCGGAGGTCTGCTGACGCACGAAGTATGGGCCCCAAGGGATTGATCTAAACCGCGGATTGTACCGATTTTTGGAGAATTTAGTGCAAGCCGATCACAGGCGGCCGTCGGTTTCGGCCACAGGAAATGCGTATTTAATGTCGTAGAACACGTGATTCCGGTGGCATAGGCGTCGAATCGCGGAAGCCCCGAGTTTCTTGAACTCATCGTGCCCGACCGCCAGCACGGCGGCATCGTAGCGATTTCTGCGCAATGTTCGCACCGGTTGAAGGTTGTATTCCTTGCGGGCCTCCTGGCTACTCACCCAAGGGTCGTAGACCTCAACTTTGGCGCCGAACTTGCTCAACTCACGAATTACATCGACGACTTTGGAATTTCGAAGGTCGGGGCAATTCTCCTTGAACGCGAGCCCCAAAACCAAAATGCGCGATCCCTTGACGTGAATTCGCCGTTTCGCCATCAGGCCCATCACCTGGCTGGCAACGTAGGCGCCCATACTGTCATTGAGACGCCGCCCGGCAAGAATCATCTCTGGGTGGTACCCAATTTCCTGCGCCTTGTGGGTCAAGTAATAGGGATCAACACCGATACAATGACCGCCGACCAAGCCCGGACGGAATGGCAAGAAATTCCACTTTGTACCCGCGGCCTGCAGCACCTCCTCGGTATCAATTCCGAGATGGTGAAAAATAAGCGCGAGCTCATTGATCAAAGCAATGTTTACATCCCGCTGGGTGTTCTCGATCACTTTGGCTGCCTCGGCGACCCGAATACTTTTGGCCAAGTACGTTCCAGCAGTTATCACTTCCCTGTAGAGCCCATCTATGAATCTTGCGACCGCCGGGGTCGACCCGGAGGTTACTTTGCGAATCGCTGTCAGGCGGTGTTTCTTGTCGCCTGGATTTATGCGCTCGGGACTGTAGGCCGCAAAGAAATCATGGTTGAATTTCAGGCCCGAAACGCGCTCGAGTATTGGCACACAGACCTCCTCTGTGCAGCCTGGGTATACCGTGGATTCGTAGACGACAATGTCTTCCTTTTTTAGCACCTTGCCTACCGACTCCGTCGCACCCAGCAGTGGGCGCAGATCGGGGCGCTTGTATTCATCGATCGGTGTTGGAACCGTCACGACAAACACATTGCTTTTCTTTAGATCAAGGAGCCGAGAGCTCACCGTTAACTTAGTGGCTTGTCGCAGTTCCATCGAGCTCACCTCGAGGGTGCTGTCACGCCCCGCCTTTAATTCTCGGACCCGACCAGCCTTGATATCGAATCCGGTGGTGACGAATTTCTTGCCGAACTCCACGGCCAATGGCAGCCCGACGTAGCCCAAACCAACGATTCCGATACGGCAATTGCGCAAGCTAAACATTCCCTCTCCCTATGCATGACCGGCAGTTTTTCAGTGCTGCAGTCAACGGTAGACACCGCAGATCGAAAACAATGGAGTGCCCAGCCAATCCAGTGTGCGCGGACTCGTAACTATGGGCTCTGACGCCCGCCCCTGTGACTGGAGACGAATCCCAGTGCCCCGCGTAGCGAGCTGGAAAGTTCCGTTGAGTTCGCCGCCTCACGCGACGATTTTGTGATTAAAGGCGCAATGCTGTCGGCAAGCTCTTTGCCCAGCTCAACGCCCCACTGATCGAAGGCATTGGTGCCCCATACCACACTCTGCACGAACACTTTGTGCTCGTATAAGGCGATAAGACGACCGAGCGTCGCGGGATCAAGGCGCGAGAACATTATCAAAGTTGATGGTCTATTCCCCTTATGGATTTTGTGCGGCAGCAATTCAGCAATTCTAGCTTCCGGTGTCCGTCGACCACGAAGATCGGCCTCCACTTGTTGAGCAGTCCGGCCGAACGCGAGCGCTTCGGCTTGCGCAAGGCAGTTGGCAATGGCCAGGTCCTGTTGATCCTGCCGTCCGCACGAGGAGATCACGGGCAATAGAAAATCGATCGCCGCCAGTTCAGTCCCCTGGTGCAACAGTTGAGCAAAGGAGTGCTGTGCGTTGTCTCCGGGCTCTCCCCAGACCACCGGGCAGGTAGGCCCGAGAACCGCGCTGCCATCGAGGCGCACAGATTTGCCGTTGCTTTCCATTTCCAGCTGTTGCAGATATGCCGAAAATCGCGCCAGACGCTGATCGTATGGCAAAACTACAAGCGTGGGCAGGTGAAGAAAATTGATATTCCATACGGCGAGCATGCCAGCCAGAAGCGGGAGATTCTGCGCCCATTGCGCGCTTTGAAAGTGCTGGTCCATCTCGGCGCCGCCACGAAGAAAGTCCTCGAAGCCGGCTCGACCAAGGGCGATGGCGAGTGAAACACCAATTGACGACCATATCGAATAACGGCCGCCCACCCAATCCCACATGACAAAGCGGTGGTCCGGGTGCACGCCGAACTCGTTCATTGCCGCGACGTTTACCGAAACCGCTGAAAAGTGGTCGGGAATGGCTTTCGCGCCGAGCTTCTCCTGCACCCAAGCTCGCGCGGCCAACGCGTTAGTACGAGTCTCGAGCGTGCTGAAGGTCTTCGAGCAAATAATAAATAGTGTTTGCGAGGGCTCGGCGTCAGCAAGCACGTCGGTGAGTTGACAGCCATCGACGTTGGAAACGAAAGCGATGCGAGGACCGCCCGATGAGTATTGATGCAGGGCCTGAACTGCCATGGCGGGCCCCAAATCGGAACCGCCAATGCCGATGTTGACGACGAGCGAAAAAGGGCGGCCAGTGCTCGATTGGATCGTGCCGTTGCGCACGGCTTCTGCAAAATCGAGCATCCGCGCGCGCTCGGCCTGCACCAGGACATCGATGTTCTCCGAGCCGACAATGAGCGGCTTGGCGGGATTCAGACGGCGAAGCGCCGTGTGCAATACCGCCCTACCCTCCGTCGTATTGATTGGATCGCCGCGAAACATGGCGGCAATGCGACTTCGAAGCTGCAATTGGTCGGCGAGTTCGCCAAAGCGACTGATCAGCTCTTGCGTCACGCGGTGGCGTGAGTAATCGAACAGCAGCCCCGCCGCCTGCACTGAGCAGTGCGCGAATCGCTCGGGATCATCCGCGAAGAGTTCTCGGGTCGAGCGCGCATGTGCCGGCGCCGCCATTGCACCCAGCTGCGGCCAGGCGGCGCAATCGGGCCCCGCGTGTGTGGCATGACTCAAGATGGGTAATACTCCCGGAACCAAGTGACGAAATTTTGCACGCCTACTTCGACTGGTGTTTCCGGTCGATAGCCAATGGCCTCGACCAGCTCCGTAACATCGGCCCAGGTGTCCGGAACATCGCCGGGCTGGAGCGGTTTCATGATCCGCTTGGCCGTGGCGCCCAAACACTTCTCGAGAACCTCAATATAGCGCAGCAGGTCGACGGGGCGGTTGCTGCCGATGTTATATAAACGAAATGGAGCTGCGCTGGTCGCCGGATCGGGGGCATCACCGCTCCAATCTGGATTTGCGGTTGCCACAACGTCTGTGGCGCGCACGACGCCTTCCGCAATGTCTTCCACGTAGGTGAAGTCACGCTTATGACGCCCGTTGTTGAACACTTCGATCGGCTGACCCGTCATGATCGCGCGCGCAAACAGGAATAGCGCCATGTCGGGGCGTCCCCAAGGCCCATACACGGTGAAGAACCGCAAACCGGTCGTCGGCACACCGTAGAGCGCCGAGTAACTGTGTGCCATGAGTTCACAGGAACGCTTGCTTGCACCGTAAAGGGAGAGTGGATGTGCCGCCGGCTCGTGCTCTGAGAACGGCATCTTGGTGCTCGCGCCATAGACGGCGCTGGTAGAGGCATAGACCAAGTGCCCGACGCCGGTGTGGCGGCAGCCCTCGAGCACGTTGAGCGTGCCTACGACGTTGCTCGCGATATAGCTGTGGGGGTCTTGCATGGAATGGCGCACACCTGCCTGCGCACCCAGGTGGACAACTCGGTGGAATCCCTCGCTCGCAAAGAGAGCCTTCATTCCTGCTTGATCGGCGAGGTCAAGTTTGACGAACCTGAACGCGCGGTGGGATTCAAGTCGCGCCAGGCGCGCACGCTTGAGGTTCACGTCGTAGTAGTCATTCAGATTGTCCAGCCCAACGACTTCATCGCCGCGGGCCAGGAAGCGCGACGCGGTAAAGGATCCAATAAAGCCAGCGGCACCCGTGACCAGAATTTTCATTGAGTACGCCACAGGCAATGGCCCCTGCTCTCGGTGTGTAGAAGCTCTTGCAGTTGCTCGTGGGCGGCACGTTCTTCGGCGGTCGCCATCACAACGCTAAGGGCCAACTCACCTAGTGCTGTGTCGCTCGGTGCGCGTCCGGCTCCGGATCGGCGCGGTCCCTCCTCGAGGGCCAGCGCACTTTGGCCACCCGTCATGGCCAAATACACGTCGGCAAGAATGCGAGCATCGAGCAACGCGCCGTGCAAATCACGATGAGAGTTATCGATGTTGTAACGTTTGCAAAGCGCGTCGAGGTTGTTTCGCTGGCCAGGATGCATGTCACGCGCCAGGCTCAATGTGTCCAGTACCTGACAGAGCGTGGCGATTCGCACGGGTACGGCGCTATTCAGTCGCGCCAGTTCTGCGTCCAGAAAGCCCACGTCAAATCCGGCGTTGTGAATGATCAGTTCCGCGCCGGTAATGAACTGCGTAAATTCGGAAGCGATCTCGGTGAAGCGCGGCTTGTTGGCGAGGTCCTTCAGCGACATCCCGTGTATCGCCCGGGCCCCTTCGTCCACTTCGCGATCGGGGTTGAGATAGCAGTGAAAATGTCGGCCAGTGGCTCGTCGGCTGAACAGTTCGACGCAGCCGATCTCAATAATGCGGTGGCCTTGGGAAGCCTCGAGCCCGGTGGTTTCAGTATCAAGGACAACCTGTCGCATGGTGTCATTTTAGACCAAGCAAGGCATCGATCGCCTCGTTTGCAAGCTCATCGCACCGCTCATTGCCCGGCACCCCTGAATGACCCTTCACCCAGTGCCATTCCAGATCGTGACCCGCGCTCAGGGCCGCGAGCTGTTCCCACAGATCCTGGTTCTTCACCGGCTTCCGGTCCGCGGTGCGCCAGCCGCGCGCCTTCCAGTTGGTGAGCCATTGGGTGATACCCAGGCGCACGTACTGGGAGTCGGTGTAGATCCGCGCCTGCGTACGGCGCTTGAGGGCTCGCAGCGCGCTGATGACGGCGAGCAACTCCATGCGATTGTTCGTCGTATCCGTCTCGCTGCCTGAAATCTCGCGGGAGCGGCCCTTGCACGAGAGCACCGCGCCCCAGCCCCCTGGCCCCGGATTACCGCGACAGGCGCCGTCCGTGTAGATCTCGACAATGTCCTGCGGATCGCTCATGCCGGAGGATTGACCAACGATCCGACCAATGGGGCATGCTCGCGCTTGCGCAGGCGAAGCGGGGTGGGCGCGTAAACGCGCTTGCGGGCCTTGATGAGGTAGGCACCCGCGGGCACCGGATTGAACAGACCCCTGCGCAGCATGCCGAGGGCCGATTGTTTCGGATCACCGCTCGGTTCGCGTGGAGTGACGTGAAGGTAGTGGCGAGCGAGCGTCACTTCAAAGCCCAGTAGACCCAGCCAGTCACGCAGGCGATGTTCCGAAAGCAGTCGACCCAGACCCGGTGGGTATCCCCCGCGGCTTGCTGCGGCCCTGAGGCCCCAGAGGCTAAGGGCCTAAAACCCAACACGATGAGTTGACCCTCCCCCACCAGCACACGCTCGGCCTCCCGCAGCACCGCGCGCGGATCGGGTTCGATTTCGAGGCTGTGCGGCAATACCACAGCGTCGATCGCGCCGCTCCCAACGGGAAGTCCCGCGGCACTGGCCACGATGTCGGGGCGTTGTCCGGCGGGATATGTCGCCGCGATCAAGGTCTGGCGACGAACTCGGCTGGAGGCAAGCAGTTCCCGGTCCCGACCCCAGCACCCGATCTGCAACAGTTCCAGCCCAAAAACATCATCACAGACTTCCGCCAACAATTGCGCCTCGGCGCCCACGACCGCACGCCCGAGCGAGCCCGCCTGCCAAGCCGCCAACACTGAGGAGTATTCGGCCATCAGAATCCAAGAGTGTGACTGACCACCCAAAAAAGGTAGCAATTATGTGAACTTACAGGTTAAATAGCACTGTCGGGTCACACATGGAGCCGACACCCATACCGTAACATGTTATCGGCCCGGCACTGGGATGTAACAACTTTGACTACGCCGATTCGACCGCTTGAAATCCCCGTTTTGTTGTTGATGGCCGTAGCGGCGATGAGCGGCTGCGCCAATGCGCCGCCACGTTCGCCAGCCCGTCACCGCCGAGGCCCTGATCACTTCAGCCGCCCCTGCCACCGCCCGTGGCGACCGTCGCCTCCGCGAGCGGCAGCGAATCAAATGCGGCGGCCGACGATGCGCTGGTGGAGAAAATCGACCCACCGGCCTTCACCGATCATTCTTTCGTTTCACCTCTCCCCCCGGACCTGTTCCTGCGGCTGCGCGCGGGCTTCAAATTGCAGGACGTGGACCAGGCCGCGGTCGATCGCGAACTGAACTGGTACGCCAATCACCCGGACTATCTCGAGCGCACCTGGGGGCGAGCCGAGCATTACCTGCACTACATCGTGCAGCAGCTCAACGCGCGCAACATGCCGCTCGAACTGGCGCTGCTGCCGGTGGTCGAGAGTGCCTTCGAGCCCTACGCTTATTCGCGGGCCCGCGCCTCGGGACTGTGGCAGTTCATCCCGGGCACCGGCAGCAACTACGGGCTGAAACAGAACTGGTGGTATGACGGCCGACGCGATGTGGTCGCCTCGACACGGGCGGCGCTGGACTACCTGCAATCCTTGCACGATTCACTGGATGGCGACTGGCTGCTCGCGATCGCCGCCTACAATTGCGGCGAAGGCAACGTGCAGCGGGCCGTCAACCGAAATCTGCGGCAAGGCAAACCCACCGACTTCTGGCACCTCAAGCTGCCCACCGAAACCCGCGCCTACGTGCCCAAGCTCCTGGCGATGCGACGCATCGTCGCGAACCCCGCCGCGTACGGCCTGGAATTCAGCCAGATTGATGATGAACCGTATTTCACCCAGATCAGCACCGGCGGCCAGGTCGATCTGCAGGTTGTCGCACAGCTCGCGGGCATGACCAAGGAAGAACTGTACGAACTTAACCCCGCCTTCCATCGCTGGGCCACCGACCCGACCGGTCCGTACAGCCTGCTGGTGCCGACCGATGTGGCCGAGGGGCTGGAGAAGGCTCTGCTCACGCTGACCCCCGAGCAGCGCATGCGGGTGACGCATTACGAGGTGCAGCGCGGCGATACGCTGGCCAACATCGCCAAAGAGAATTCGACCACGCCCGAGTTGCTGCGCCACCTCAATGGTCTGGATACGAACGATAAGCCCGTCGTGGGCAGCACGCTGATGGTGCCCTCGACCGTGATCGACCTGCCGGAGAAGGCGCTGCGCGCCGCCATGCTCGTGGATCGCCCCGAACGCATGCGCGGGCGTCGCTCGGCCCATCATGGTCTGCACGTCGTGCACCGTGGGGACACCTTGTACGGCCTTGCCCACAGTCTGGGCACCGATGTGCACACGCTCGCGCGGCTCAACAACATGGAGATCTCCGATCCGCTGCGCGCCGGCCAGCGCCTGGTGATCTCCGATCGCGCTGCCAGCACGAGCCATGCGAGCCGCAGCGCCTCGACCACCGCTCCCGCCAACGGGCGGCAGGTCACCTATACGGTGCGCGCCGGCGATACGCTCTACGGAATCGCGCGCCTGCTGCAGGTCACGCTGCACGATCTGCTCGGTTGGAATTCCATGTCGGCGGGCAGTGCAATCCGTCCGGGACAAAAACTCGTAGCCTTCGTCAGCTCGCACGGCTGAATCTGAGGAGGGGATTGAAGATGGGGATGCTGGCGGGCAAACGCGCCCTGATCGTTGGCGTGGCAACGGACCGCTCGATTGCCTGGGGCATTGCCCAGGCCATGCACGCTCACGGCGCCGAACTGGCCTTCAGTTATGCCAACGACCGCTTCCGGGAGCGCGTGGAGCCCCTGGCGGCCACAGTCAATTCCAAAATCCTGATGCCGCTGGATGTGACCGTCGATGAGCACATCGACGCGGCGGCCGCGCGCATCGCGAAAGACTGGGGGCATCTGGACATCCTGGTGCACGCGGTGGCATTCGCGCCGCGCGAGGCGATCGAGGGCCGCTTTACCGCCAACACCAGCCGCGAGGCGTTCCGCATCGCCCACGATGTGTCCAGCTACAGCTTCACGGCGCTCGCCCGTGCCACCGCACCTCTGATGCAGGGCGGCAGGGCGCGATGTTGACGTTGTCTTATCTGGGCGCGGTGCGCTCAATCCCGAGTTACAACGTCATGGGCCTGGCCAAGGCCAGCCTGGAGGCGAACGTACGCTTTCTTGCCGCAGACCTGGGTCCCCAGGGCATCCGCGTCAACGGCATCTCCGCCGGCCCGATCAAGACCTTGTCGGGCGCCGGCGTCGGCGGTTTTCGGAAGATGCTGAATTACGTCGCCAAGGTGGCCCCGCTCCGTCGCAACGTCAGCACTGAAGATGTCGGCAATGCGGCGACCTTCCTGTGCTCGGACATGGCGGCAGGAGTGACCGGCGAAATCATGTACGTAGACAGCGGTTTCAGCACCGTGGGAATGAGTTTTGCGGACGAGGCCGGCGAGTAGGCCGCCGCGCGGGTTTCATTTGCCGCTGCCGGCAAGGTGCATCGGCAATCGACGCACATCCGATACACGCTCCCGCCCCTGCGCACTGAATCTTGCAAATGCGCCTCAGTTATCTAAGGCTCCGGCCGCAACCCACGCCCGCACCTCATCGATCTGCGCCTGCGTGAGCGGGCCGCCGCTGGCAGGCATCTGCACTCCGACGATGCCAGGCGATCCCTGGATTTTCAGCACCAGGTAGCTGCTGTCCGGATCGCCGGGCACGATTCGTTTCATCGAAGGCACCTCGAGGCTGCGTGACGTTGACGAGACTGGCGTAGCTGTGGCCGGCGGTAAGATTCTGACTGCCCGGAAGCGACGCTCCCGTTCCCGTGTGGCAGCCGGAGCATATCGGCGTGAATATATCCGCCTGCAGTTGCGTCAGGGTAGGCGCACTGGCGGCGGCCTGAGCTGATCTGACCACGGAGCTCACCGGCCGGGTGTGCGACGCTCGACACGTTGCCGTACCAGTTGCCGCGGTGAAACTCGCGACATCCGCGCTGGTTAGAGTAATGTGCTCATTTAGGTAGTGATTGGGGTCATTCGCATCGACCGTGAGCGCCGCCAGGGTCGAGCCCACGACGCCGACCGCGCCGGAGGCCATCTCCGCGCCCGTGGCCGTAAGTCCTGCCACGTTGATGTTCGCCGCGGCGCGCATGTTCGTTGAGTCCACCGTCACCGCCACCTGCCCAGTCGCGGTAGTGGTGACAGGAGGGACCTGCGCCGATCCGCTGAGCGCGGCGAACTTGACGACAATGCCGCTCGGCACGAGCTGTGCCCTGAGCTCGCCTTCGGTATACAACGCGGAGCGAACCAGCACATAGATCTTTCCCGAATTCAGATCCGCGAGTTGTTGCGCCGTGAGTGTGGTACCGGCGGGAATGTCCCACTGATTGGCATTCCCCGCATCCATGCTGAGCATGATCAGCGCCGTGCTTTGCGCACCGGCGTAGGCATCGCCCAGTTCCACTCCGGTGGGGCTCACTCCATTGAGTATGATGTTGCCACTCAACGCGCGAGTGCTCGGCTCGACAGTGAAGCTGCCGCTGCCGGTCGCAGCGGTAGTCGGTTGCGGAAATAATTGATCGGCGGCCAACGCGACCGTGATGGTTGTGCTGCCGTTGTTGCCAGTGCCCATGCCCATGCCGCCACTTCCGCCACCGTAGCTGCCGCCGCAGGCGACGAGCAGGCTCAATCCCAGCAGCGGAAGTCGCCGATATCAAGGATCCAGAGTGCGGTGCGATTCAAAATGCGATTCTCCATTGGGCCACTGAGCTCATGTGCGCCTATAGGTGCCGGACAGCCGTTGCGAGGGTTCATTGAACCGATGGGCCGCCACGCGGCACTGATGCGGCATGAGCCCCGTTGCGCAGCACGCCAATGCAAAAGACTTTTTAGCTCGCTGCCTGCTTGGGGCGATGCTGGCGTTGGCGTTTGCGGCGTGGAGCGAGCGTGCGAGCGCGGAGCCGTACATAGCCGTGCAGCAGGGGCTGACCTGCGGGCAGTGTCATGTCAATCCCACCGGCGGCGGCCTGCGCACTGTCGTCGGCAACGCCTTCGCGCAAGGCGTGCTGCCGGCTCATCACGTGGATACCGGCGATCTGGTCTGGACCGGCGCGCTTAACAATTACATTGCGATGGGCGGTGACTTTCGCGCGGCGGCGACGTGGAACAACGCCGCAGTCGCCAACGATGCCTTCAACACCGAGCAGGCGCGTGTCTATCTGGGCGTTTCACTGATCCCAAACCGAATCCAGCTGTACATCGACGAACAGGTGGCACCCGATGCCGCCGTCAATCGCGAAGCGTGGGCGATGTATCGATTCGGAGCTGACCGCTGGTATCTGCGCGCCGGCCGCATGACCCTCGCCTATGGTCTCAGGCTCCAGGACCAGCAGGCCTTCGTGCGGCAGATCGCGGGCATCAACATGGACACGCCCGATAACGGCATGGAACTCGGCTACCGCGCCGGCCTCTGGGATGCCCAGTTCGCCATCAGCAATGGCGCCGCCGGCGGCGCGGAAGGCGACAATGGCAAGCAATACACGGCGCAGGTGGTGCGTGTCGTGGATCGGTGGCGGCTCGGCGTCGGCGGAAACTACAACGACAGCTCGACTGACCGCAGCGCGGCGGCATGCCTGTTCGGAGGATTACGGACCGGTTCGGTCACCTGGCTCGCCGAGGCCGACATGGTCAACGTGCAGCCCAATGGTCAGGTCGAGCAGCATCTGGCCGCCGCGCTCCTGGAAGCCGACTGGCTGGTGCAGCGAGGCGCGAATCTGAAATTTACTGTCGAAGCGCTCGATCCGGATCGCAGTCACAGCCGCAATCTGCAAACTCGATTTAGCGTCGTCGCGGAATACACGCCGATGCAGTATTTGCAGCTGCGCCTCGGCGGGCGCTGGCAAGACGACCACACCAACCAGTACCAGGCGGTCAACCAGGCGTTCCTCGAGGTGCACGCCTACTTCTGATGCTCGATCCAGCGGGGCGGTTGTATACAATCGGCCGCCATGCTTACGCCCATCCGTTCGGCACTGTCGGCGCTGCTTGCGGCAGCTCTTGCCATAGCCGCGGCCTCCCCGGCTCGTGCGGCCTTGGGTGGGTCGATCGACATCACCAGCGACTATGTGCTGCGGGGTGTGTCGCAAAGTCAGGGCAAGGCGGCCTGGCAAGGAGATGCACATTGGGATTTTCCGGCAGGCTTCTCGAGCGGGGTGTGGGCCTCCCAGGTCGCGCTCGAGCCGCGCAGCAACACCTGGGAGGTCGATGGCTACCTGCAATGGCATCGCGCGCTCAGCTCGGACCTGGATTTGGGGGCCGCGGCGACGTACTACACGTACCCGAGCGATCCTCGGCCGGCCGACTACAACTACGGCGAAATGAGCCTGGCATTGATGTGGCGCGACCAGATCCGCATTGCCGCCAGCTGGATCCCGGGCATTTCGTTGTATTCGTACTCGGACGGCCTGGCCTCAGACCGACAGGTGCTGACCCTCGAGACCAGCTGGCATCGCGACCTGCCTCGTCACATCGATCTTTCGGCGGGGATTGGCTTTTACTACCCCCCGGGCCTCGAGCAAGCCTCCTACGCCTATGGGGACGCCACCCTGGGGTGGAAATATGGTCACTGGCGCGTGAATCTCGCCCTGATATGGGCGCAAAATGCCACCCACCGCCAATATTCCACCGGCCCGAACGGTGGTCCGGTGGTGGGCACCCTCGCCTGGGTTTTTTAAGCGGTTTCGATTGAACCAAGACGGCCTGGACCGGGCACTTACACGGGTACCACTGAATCTATGCGCCCAATTATGTCGGCACCCAGTTACCAACAGCAGCACCGTGACGAGACCGACCGTCTGCTGCTGGAGCGGGTGGTGGCCGGAGACCGCGACGCATTTCGCGATCTGTACATCGCCTATCACCGCCGCCTGGCACGCTTCCTCACCCGTCTGACGCGACGCTACGAGCTGGCCGAGGAGATCATCAACGACACCATGTGGGTGGTCTGGAGGCGGGCGGGCAAGTTTCGCGGCGACTCGCGCGTCTCGACCTGGATCATTGGCATTGCCTATCGACGCGCTCTTAAGTCGCTTAAGAGCCGCGGCCAGAGGCAGTACGAGACCTCGCCCATCGAAGAGGCGATGCTGGTGGCGCCTGATGAACTGGGCGAGGCGGAAACCTCCGAATGGATCTTGCTGGGCATGGAGCAACTGCCCACCGAGCAACGACTGGCGCTGGAATTTGCCTATGGTCATGGGCATTCCTGCGAGGAAATCGCCCAGATCATGGACTGCCCGGTCAACACCGTAAAGACCCGGCTGTTTCACGCGCGCGCGAAGTTGCGCGCCTTACTGCCCGGCCTCGCCGGCGCGCAACCCGAACTGTGAGTATCCCGATGAACGAACACGCACGTGCCTCGGAACTTTTGCCCTGGATGGTCAATGGCCGCATCGAGGCGAGCGAGAGCCGATGGCTCAGCGCAGCACCTCGAGACATTGCGAAGCCTGTCGCGGCGAACTGGTAGCGCAGCGTCGGATCCGCGAGGCGCTCACCCGAGAGCCCACGGTGGAGTTCGCACCCCAGGCGTCCTTCAACCGCCTATGGAAACGGATTGAGGCCGAAGAAGCCGGCACGGCGCCGTTCGCGCCAGAATTTGCCGGCGCGGCACCCGACGCTCATCGGTCTGCGCAGGCGCAGCGCCATGCGGCCCTGGGTACGCACCACGCTGGCCGCACAGGCGGCGGCCATCCTGGTGCTATGCGGGGTGTTGTGGTGGCGCCCCGCGCCGACCTCCTATCGCACCGTGACCGATGCCGTGCCCATGCCCAACACGGATGGAACGGTGATCAAGGCCATCTTCGATGACCGTGTTCGCCTTGCTGACGTCAAGGAAATTCTCGCCGATGAGGGCCTGGTGGTGATCTCGGGCCCGAGCGAGGCCGGCGTGTTTGCGCTGGTGCCGCGCGATTCCCGCTCCTCGGCGGAGGTGCCGGCCGCCGCAGCGCGACTGCGCGCCGATCCCCGTGTCCGTTTTGCCGAGGTCGGCGCACAGTAGCTTGCAGGACACCCGCATGCACCGAGTTCGCTTCGGCATTGCCTTACTTTCCTGCCTGATCGCAGCGTGCGCCAGCGGCACGGGTCCGGCGGCGGTGCGCGCGGATGCCCGTGTAACTGAAACACAGCGCAATTCCGAGCGCTACATCGTGCTCGCGGTTGCCAACGACCCGGACCCGCAACCCGCCCGGCCTGGCAGCACGAGCCGCAGCTACAGCGGCAATTCGGATTACATCGTCAGCGACAGCGCACGGCGCACGATGAAGTCGCTGTCGAGCGAGTATCACCTTCAGCCGGTCGCCGCGTGGCCTATTGGCCTGCTGCAGCTCCATTGCGCGGTGCTGCAGCTCCCTGATGGAGTCACTCGGGAGGCGATGCTGGACCGGCTGCGCACTGACCGGCGAGTGGCGCTGGCCGAGCCTCTGCAGGATTACGCGGTGCAGACGGCGGCGCCCGATCCCTACTCCTCGGTGCAGGCGGGCAATGAGCGCATGGACATCGCTCAGGCGCACCGCGTCTCGCGCGGTCGTGGAGTTCGGATTGCGCTGATCGACACGGGTCTGGCGAGCGATCATCCGGACCTGCTCGGGCGAGTCGATGTGCAACGCAATTTCGTCGACAGCGACGCCAAACG
Source organism: uncultured Gammaproteobacteria bacterium (assembly GCA_963795685.1). Lineage (GTDB taxonomy): Bacteria > Pseudomonadota > Gammaproteobacteria > Steroidobacterales > Steroidobacteraceae > FEN-1191. The sequence goes on along the minus strand of CAWCJE010000004.1, from coordinate 29,445 downwards.
TTTCCAGCTTGATCGGCACGGCACCGCCATTGCCGGCGTGATCGCCGCCAATGCGGACAATGGCGTGGGCATCGCAGGCGTCGCTCCCGAGGCGCACCTGCTGGCGCTCAAGGCCTGCTGGCAATTGCAGGACGGGCGTGACGAGGCGCACTGCAATACCTTCACGCTGGCCCAGGCCATGGCCAGCGCCATCGCGCTGAAGGCGAAGATCATTAACTTGAGCCTCACCGGTCCACCGGACCCGCTGCTGAGCGCGCTGGCCGAACGCGCGGTGCGCGCCGGCATCATCATCGTCGGTCCGGAAACCTCCGCCCCCTCCTTTCCCGGGAGCCTCAGCCACGTGCTCGGAGTAGCGCGTTCCGAAGACCAGGGCGTCATCACCGGCGCGTTGCAGGCGCCCGGCCGCGAAGTGCTGACGCTGGCTCCGGGCGGTCGCTACGATTTTTTTTCGGGCAGTTCGATTGCCACGGGCGAGATCACCGGAATCACGGCCTTGTTGCTGGCGCGGGAAGCAAGGCTCGATGTCGGTCGAGCGCATGAACTCTTGAGCGAGGCCACCGATACGGTACAGACCGCCGAGGGTCCGACGCGTTCAGTGAATGCCTGTCGTGCGCTCGCCGCGCTGATCGGCAATACCCACTGCGGGAGTTAGCGTGCCGGCCGCGCGCGGCACAACGCGTGCGAGCCTAGTTCAGGATCGCCGGATTCTTGCGCACCGTCGCCAGCCGCTGCATCTCGGCCAGGTACGCTGCGAAATCCGCCTGGCTATGGCGCTGCGCGAAACTCGCGACCAGCTGCTGATCGTTGGCCGGATTGGCACCGGCAGCGCCCGGCCTTACCGCCAGCACCGCCACCACCGCCGCGCCGCCCTCATCCATGGCGATCGCCTGATAGACCGGCTTGCCGGCTCCTGCGCCCGGGACGGCGAAGGCCGCGTCACGAATCTGGGCCGGCGGCTGCGGGTCGCCACGATCCATGTAGGCCGCGGCGGTGGCCGTGGTATGCAGCTCCTTGGCCACCTCATCGAAACTGGCGCCGGCGTTGAGCCGCTTGACGGCGGCATCCGCGGCTGCGCGCGCCGCCTTGGTGCCCTGCTCCTTGGCAATCGGCGGCGTTGATCTCATCGCGCACTTCGGCGATGGGGCGCGGTTTGGCGGGACGGTGCTCGAGCACCTTGACGATGACCAGTCGATCATCGGCGAGCGCCACCGGCCCCCCGATGCGCTGGTCCTTGAGCACGTTGTCACTGAAGACCACGCGCCGAAAGCTCCGAATTGACGCCCAGTATTCCGCCGCCCCCGCGCGTGTAATCCGGCACTTCGCCCAAAGTCAGCCCGAACTCCTTGGCCAGCGCCGCCAGATCGGCACCGGAAGTGGTTTCGAGTTTTTGTTGCAACTGTTCCTGCCGATCGCCGAATAAATCGGCCGCCCGATCGCGCCGATAGTCGGCCTCGATCTGCGCGTGGGCGTCGCTGAGAGTTTTCGAGTGCTCGGCCTGGATTTCGGCCAGGCGAATGATGTGATAGCCGAACTGGGTCTTGACCGGATCACTGATTTCGCCCGGCTTCATCGAAAACAGCTTATCGGCGAAGGCCGGCACGTAGGCCCCGCGCAGTGCCCAGCCCAGATCGCCCCCCTGCTGGGCCGAGCCCGGGTCCTGGGAATATTTCTTGGCCAGAGCCGCGAAATCCGCGCCGGCGCGAGCTTCCTTGAGGACCGCCTGCGCCTTGGCCAACGCCGCCGCATCCGCGGCCGCGTCCTTCTTGCCATCGAGGGTGATCAGTATGTGCTGCGCGTGGCGCTTCTCGGCTTCCACGTAGCGGCTCTCATTCTGCTTGTACCAGGCGGCAAGATCCTCTTCGTTGACGCTGATCGCCGAGGCGATGCTTTCGAGGCGAAGTTCCGCGTACTGGAGCCGAACCGACTCCTTGCTCAGGTAATCATCCGGGTGAGCGTCATACCAGGCCTTGGCGCGAGCATCGTCGACCTTGACCGCGGCGGCGAAAGGGGCCAGCGGCAGCAAGGCATAGCGCACCTGACGCTGCTCGTTCTCAAGAGCGAAGGCACGCTTGACCTCCGAGTCGGTCAGGAAATCGCCCAGCTGCAGGCTTCGTTCGAGCTGCGAGATCTGCAGGCTGTTGCGAAGCTGGCGCTCATATTCCGCCGGGCTCAAGCCCACCTGCGCCAGGGCACCCTTGGCCACCACGTCATTGAACTTACCGTCGACCTGGAAAGCCTTCTCGCTCTGGTAAGCCCGCATCACGGACTCGTCATTCACCCGGAAGCCCCGCGCAATGGCGCGCTGGCGCATCAGGGTTTCGCGCGTGTACTGGTCGAGCAATTGATTTTGCAGCTGGATGCGGACCGCCGGAGGAATGTCGGTCCGGGTCTGCTGCTGGTACTGCGACTGACGCTCCTGCCAGGCCTGCTGGAGCGTGGCAGCCGGAACCTCCTCGCCGTTGACCTTAAGGCCGTACTTAGGCGCACCAAAGGTCAGATCGACGATGCCGTAGGTTCCCCACAGCGCAAACACCAGGATCAGCAATCCCAGCACGAGGAAGGCCAGCCAGCGCTGGCCCTTGAGGATGTCACCGATGTTTTGCAGCATATTTAAGAATGGCGGAGCGGACGGGACTCGAACCCGCGACCCCCGGCGTGACAGGCCGGTATTCTAACCAACTGAACTACCGCTCCGCAGTGACTGGTGGGTGCTGAGGGGACCCGGCAAACCCGTAACCTATTAGAATAAAACAACTATTCGACGGAGAAAACAGCACCGCGATGCACGGCCTCGCGGACTCTCCGACCCGTTTCGGGGGCGCAGTCTAACCTAACTTTAGAGCAAATGTGTCCGGCACAGGCGCTCCTCCGGCAGAGGCTGCGCTGACGGACCGAGGCTGCAGGGGACCGCCCTGGAGAACCTATCTCAAGGAAAGTGCGCGCGCACCCGTTTCAGAGACGATCCGTAATCGGGGTTCTGACAAATCCCTTCGGGTAGTCATCGACCTGGTGGCCGACAATCGTGTATTCCTTTCGCTTACCGCTGAATCTTCCCTCGAGCTCCATGTAGCCCTTCGGATCGAAGAGCGGCGTGGCACTGCATGCCCAGTATCGCGGTGGCGTCCACCTTATCGCAGGTGTACAGGCAGCCCTGCTGCACGACATTGCGCTTGCCGTGCTCCAGCATGCCGTCCATGGCCGCCTTGAGAAGGTAATGCACCGTCATCAGGTTGTAGCCCAGCGGATAGATTTCCTCCACGGTAACTTCCGCAACGCCGTTCTGGCCCGCCGCATCGGGGTACATCTTCCATCCCGGCACCTTGCTGGCCACGTAGCGCGCATCCGCCAGGTTGTTCAGCTTAACGACCGTGCGTCATCTGCGCACCCAGTTCCACTGCCTTGCGGCAACGCTCGATCCCTTCATCGAGTTCGGTCGCGGGGTCCGCATTGGTCCGGGCGATCAGGATGCAGTCGGTGCCTTCCAGCGCCGCGAGCGCCGCCTTGACCTTCTCGTAGTATTTTTCCCGCGGCAGCAGGCTGGTCGCATCCTCCATATCTCCCGAGTCCTCCAGCTGCAGCGCCCCCGCTCCCGCCTTGACCATCCGTTTGGCGGAACGATAGACAGCCAGCGGGCCACCGAATCCGTTCTCGATGTCTGCCGCCAACGGCAGGGGCGAGGTCTGAGTGATCCGGCTGGTGATCCACTCGAGATCCGTGAGATTCATGAAACCGTAGTCAATGACGCCATTCATGGCTATGGAGACTTCGCCGCCGCTCAGCATCATGGCGGGGAATCCCACCATTTCCACAGCCCTGGCCGAAGCACAGTCGTAAACGCAAGGAGCAACCACGCAGCTTTTTGACTCGAGCAAGAGCTGCTTCAACGAGATTTCGCGCCATTTGCCTACATCCTCCCATTCGAAATTTCATGTTGCCAAACTCCCCACAGAGCATTGATCAGTGACTGGACTCGATCGTGCCGCCGACACATTCAGTAGTTTGCTCTGCGCCCGCAGCGCAGCAGGTCGCCTGGAAGACCTGGACGCGAGTCGGGCAGCTGCCATCAACGACAACCGCCTGCTCGTCGGCTTGCGGGAGTTCTAAGAGCCCAAGCTGACTGTCGAGCAATGAAGGGGGCATGAAGTGGTCACGTCGCTGCGCCAGTCGCGCAAGCAGCACCTCACGCGCCAAAACCGGCACCACAAAAACACCTCGCCGCTGCGCGCACGAATCAGTCCCGGTAACTGCGACGCAACGCGGAGCAAGCCACCACAATACCGGTCTGCTTTTGCTCAGTGATCGCCTGTGCAACGCGTTCCAAGAATGGCCGCGGTCTGCGTCTTGCAGCGGTATGCCCGCCGCCATCTTGGCGATGTTATCGGGCGGATGGAGCGTGTCGCCGTCGACGAATCGCCACACAAGCGCTTCGGCGAGCGCGCTGCCCAGGGTCGTCTTGCCGCAACCGCTCACGCCCATTACGACGACTGCTCCTGTCATTGTCGGGCGGGCATGCAGGCGTACCTGCATCAGCCGCGGATCTTGACCGAAGCACGCTCAAGGACTTTAAGACCCAGGTCTATGATCTGCGGGGGATCCTTGCTGCTGCCCGGCATCAGGTTGAGGATCAGTTGACCGGTGCGCAGGCCCAGCGCCCGAAAATCCACGTGGATCGTGGTAAGCGGCGGATTGATCTCGCGGCCGATCTCGAAATCACCAAATCCCATCACCGAAAGATCAGCGGGCACCTTGATGCCGCGACGTTGGCATTCCATGACGACGCCAACGGCCGAGAGGTCCGAGACGGCAAAGACCGCCTGCAGCTCGGGTTCGCGTTCGATAAGGATACCGATGATCTTGGCGCCGTGATCATGACTGACCGGGCGCATTGCCATGGCGCAGTACCAGATGAGTCGGCCTCCCGGAAAGGCGTAATTCATCTTCGAACCCCCTGAGGCGTTCCTCACCGCGCTGATCAATCACATCGCCTTCATTCGAACTGCCGGCGGCACCGATCTTGATGAATCCGCGCTCGATCAGATAACGCGCGGCCGTACGGCCGGCCTCATAATTGGAGAACCCGACGGCGTGCTCTATCGGATGGCGCGGCAAGTCGGCAATTTCAAGCACCGGAATATCGGCGGCAAGAAGCATCCGCGATGCGCTACGACTGTGTACGGCACCGGTAACGACGACCGCCTCCGGGCGGCGCGCGAGCAGGTTTCTGAGTTGGCGCTCTTCTTCATCCAGCGAATAATCGGTGTACGCAATCAGTAGGTGATAGTCGGCCTGGCGAAGGGCTTCCGTCAGTCCGTGAGCGACCGCGGCGAAATTGGCATTGGTCAGAGTCGGCAGCACCAGGGCGATGAACCCCGTTCGATGGCTGGCCAGGCTTCCGGCGGCGCGGTCGGGCACGTAACCGAGATCGGCGATCGCCTTGTTCACGCGCTCCCGAGTTTCCGGCGACACCAGATCGAGATTGCGAATCACCCGCGAGACCGTCATGCGTGAGACACCGGCCAGCCGGGAGACCTCGCGGATCGTAGGCCGCTGGCCGACGCGTGCCGAGACCCTGGCCGCTGGCGCTCTCTTCTTTGGTAACCGCCTCATGCAGTGTTCGCTGGCTCCGCAATGTGGCTGGTCAAGGTATAACGAGATTCCGACCGTGAACAAGGGTGCTGTGCACATCAGAGCGTGTACCACCCGAGCTTCGCGCGGCATTTGCCGATGCTTCGCAGGGCAATTACATCTATCGAACAGATAGGTGCATGCGCCTAGGCGCCTGCTTCGCTTAGGGCCAGGTGAAGTTTGACCACCTTCGAGCGGTCACCGGCCAGTTCGAGCGCCCTTACCGCCTGTGAGAGCGGATAGGTGCCCGACAGGATGGGCCGGACATTGATCGTGCCCGAGACGATAAGCTGCACCGCCAGACGAAACTCGTCATTCGCCCGGAACGCCCCAACGAACTCGATCTCACGCGACTGGAGCGTGTTGACCGGAATCGGCACCTCGCCAGCCGGCAGCATGCCCACCTGAACGATACGTCCACCGCGACGAATTACCTTAAACAATGAAGTCAGTGCGGCCGGGGAACCCGACGCCTCAAACGCGACATCAAAGTAGCCGCCATCGGTCTCATATTCTTTGAGGGGCTGGGGACTGGAGGCCACGTTGATGGTGCGCGAAGCACCCATGTGCGCCAGCGCGACCGCCAGCGGGGCGTCCTCGACGTCCGTCGACACGACCTCCGCAGCGCCCGCGTGACGCGCCGAGCGCGCGGTCAATAAGCCAATTGGTCCTGATCCGCTCGACTAATACCCGCTTGCCGGCCAGAGCACCCGCGCGATTGACAGCGTGCAACCCTACTGAGAGTGGTTCGGCGACAGACAACTGCAAGAGATCGGTCTCTTCGGCCACCGGGATGATCTGGTCTTGGCGCAAGACCAGATGCTGCGAAATCCACCTTGAACGTGCGGGAAACGTCCGGCGCTACCCAGAAAAAGCATGTTTACGCACAGATTGCGGCGGCCGGCCAGGCAGTAGTCGCAGCTAAGGCACGGACGGCTTGGATCGAGTGCCGCCTTGGTTCCGGGCGACAAGCCGCTTACCCCGGCACCGAGTTCAAGGACTACGCCCGATACCTCATGTCCCAGAGTTAACGGCTCGCGGACCTGGAAATCGCCTACGGCCCCGCGGTGAAAATAATGCAGGTCTGATCCGCAAATGCCACCGAAGGCGACTCCGACGCGCACTTCGTCCGGGCCCAGAGGGCGATCCACAACGCGCTCAATGCGCAGGTCTTTGCGTCCATGGCAGATTGCGGCAAGCATAAATTGTTATCCTTATAATATGTGCACGGTATCAGAGATCCATCGTCTCATGCAGCACTTGGTGCCGTCGAGACCCTAACCGTGATCGCTTGTTCCCGCGGGGCGCGGTCAGGCCCGAAGATCTCGCTAACATGCTTCGACCATTCCGAGCCCGCGGCATAAATTGCAATAATGAGCCATCCGGCGACTCGGCCATCTGCACGCACGTACACCGTGGTCCGTTGCAACATTGTGCAATAAAACTTCTGCGCAGCGCAACAGAATGATCAAGTCATCACGTGGCGCTGATCGTTGCCAGATGATAACGGTACCATTATACTCAGATTTGCAGCCTACAAAGGCCACAAGTGCCAGCACTATTACGCACGACCAATCGAATATCCCCGGGGGAATAATGGCTAAGAAATCGCGCCTGATCACGTTCACGCACCGCAGCCCTTTCGGCCGTTACCCAACCAATTCTCACGCCCTGCGCCACATGGACGTCGGCACTTCTGATGGGACTGTTCGCGGCCTCTGTCACAGCGCGCAGCGTCGCCGCTGACCCTCCGCCGCCTGCCACCCCAGTGGCTGTCGAAGTGACGGGAAGTGATCAGGTCGAGGAAATCATGATTACCGGCACCCGTATCACCTCCGGGGGTTATGGATCGCCGAATCCGGTGATGGCCGTAGGTGAGGAACGGCTCGACAATATGGCGGTGACCGACGTCGCCGAAGCCCTGAACAAGATCCCAACCTTCCGACCCACGCTTACCCCGCAAACCACGGCCGATGGCACACCGACCAACATCGCCGGACGTATCGCCGACTTGCGCGGCCTGGGACCCAGTCGCACGCTGGTGCTGGTCGACGGGCGTCGCTTTGTCCCGAGCAATTCCCAGGGCACGGTCGATCTGAACAATATTCCCAGCAACCTGGTCGAGCGAGTGGACGTAGTGACCGGAGGCGCCTCGGCCTTGTATGGCGCCGATGCCGTCTCCGGCGTCGTCAATTTGATCCTCGACAAGCACTACGATGGCTTCAGTGTCGAGGCGTCATTCGGACGTGCCCAGGCCGGCGACATGAATCGGCCCTACTTCTCATTCAAGGGCGGCACGCCATTCGCCGGTGGCAAGGGCCATTTCCTCATCGGCGGCGAATACCTGAATGATGCCGGATCCGGCGACTGCTTCTCGCGCGAGTCCTGCGCCCAGAACATCAATATCACCACCAATCAGACGCCGGGCAACGGCCAGCCCTACAACCTGATGCTGCCGAATCTCTACGTGGTCAATTCGGCCAACGGCCTGATTATCTCAGGAGCGCTCGCCGGCACGACCTTCACGCCCAACGGCACGCCGACCAAGTTCAACTACGGCTGCGAACGCCGGGTTCGTCTTTATGCAAGGAGGCGATTCGGACAACGGCAAGCAGTTATTTCTCGAGGGTGCGCTGATCTCCCAGCAAGTCGAGCGCTACAACGTTATGACTCACGTCGACTATGACTTCACCGACCGTATGCAGGGATTCTTCGAAGCCTCCTTCTCGCAGGTGAAGGCCACGGCCAATTCGATCCCCCCGGTCGAGTTCCCCACCACCCTCCAGGCCGACAATGCCTTCCTGCCCGATACGCTGAAATCGATTTTGGCGACCAACGGCGAGACCAGCTTTGGGTTCAAGCGCCAGAACAACGATTTCGGCGTTCTGGTGCCGGAGTCCACCGACAAAGACGAGCGCTTTGTGCTCGGCCTCAGCGGCTTGCTGGGCGAAAAATGGCATTGGGACGCGTACTACCAGTACGGTCACCACACCAACGATTCGCAGGTGGGCAACAATCGCATCAACGCCAACTGGGCACTGGCCGTGGACGCGGTGACGGCACCGAATGGGCAGGTGGTGTGCCGCTCGACGCTTACTGACCCGAACAACGGCTGCCACCCGGTCGATCTGTTCGGCTCGGGACTGTCGAGCGACAGCTCGAAGATGTACGTGAATGGCACCTCCTACGTCACGCGGCTCCTCGAGGAGTCGGTGGCGGCCGTCAATTTCAGCGGCTCGCCCTTCAATAGCTGGGCAGGTCCCATCGCGATGGCGGCCGGAGCCGAAGGGCGCTGGGACTCGGCCACCGGCGATGTTGATGCGATCTCCGCGGCTCAGGGCTGGTGGCAAAATGCCGGCACGCCGATCGACGGTTCCGTGACGGTGACGGAAGGCTACATTGAAGCGGACATTCCGCTGGCAAAGACGCCTGACGCTCAACGCGGCCGACCGCGAGACGCACTACACCACGACGGGCAATGCCAACACCTGGAAAGTGGGCCTGGTGTGGGACGCGACGGATATGTTCCGGCTGCGCGCGACACAATCACACGATTTCCGGGCTCCGAACATGGATGAATTGTTCGGGCCTACCAACAGCCATCCGACCATCCTGATCGACCCTGCCACCAACAGTCAGGTCTTCGTTACCCAGCACCAGGGCGGCAATCCGAATCTGCAGCCGGAATCCGGGGACACCACCACTTTTGGTGTGGTCTTCCAAGGCCACGACAAAATGGGAGGACTCAAGGCGTCGCTCGATTATTACCACATCAAGATCAAAGACGCCGTCGACATCGTTAACCCGCAGACGATCCTGAACCGCTGCGCGGCGGGCGATCAACTCTACTGCCAATACGTCACGCGCGATTCCACCGGCGCGGTCACCGATCTGACGGTCACCTATCTGAACCTGGACCAGCTCGATACCTCCGGGCTCGATCTGGCGGCCGACTACACGCTGCCGCTTGTCTAAGCTCGCTTCGTCGGCGAGCGGCACGCTGAGCTTCGGCCTGATCGCCAATTACGTCTATCACCTGCGGCTCACCGACAGTGGCGGACACACCGTGGACCGTGCCGGACAGACGGGCATCGAACTTTTGGGCACGCCGGGCATGCCACGCTACAACATCAACCTGCTCACCACTTATGCGCAGGGACCTGGCTCGATCAGCCTTCAGGCCCGCTACATCGCCAACGGCACCTTTGATCCGGAAATGATTGGGCCCGACAAGTCGAACTACGACCCGAATCTGCCCAACAGCATCAACCGCAACACGGTAGCTTCCTCGTGGTATGCGGATCTGGCGGCCAAGTACGACATCTATGACAGCAGCACTCGCAACGTGCAGTTGTTTGGCGCCATTAACAACATGTTCGACAAGCAGCCGCCCTTTCTGCCCAGTTTCCACAACGCGATATTCTTCGACAATGTCGGCCGATACTTCACCGCCGGGGTGCGTGTGAAGTTCTAGTCTCGCTGCTGATGTGCGTGGGGGAATAGATTCGGCTTCGGGCAGAATAAGCGCACCGCGTACACAGAGGTCCCGCAAGCGGCCGCTTGCGGGACCGGCGAAGAGGGCCGTTATGAAAGTACTCTCTGCCTTGGATCGGGCCGGCCGGGCCGGCTGATGGCTACCGGCACCTCATCGGTACCGAGGCGATCCACGGGCGTACTGCTCGCGATCGCGGCGATCGTCGGCATGATGACCAACATGCCCTCGATTGTGGGTGCCACGTTTTCGTTGTTCCTGCAGCCTGTGTCGCAGGAGTTCGGGTGGGGCCGTGACTCCATGTCCACGGCCGTGCTCATTGCCTTTACGGTTACCACCCTGCTCTACCCGCTGGTTGGCCGTATCGTCGATCGTCGTGGCGCCCGGGTCGTGGTGCTGCCCGGCATTCTTGCTGCTCGGAGGCTCGATCATTTCACTGGCGTTCCTACGCGGGTCGGCGCTGCAATTCGATGTGCAGTTCTTCCTAGTCGCTGCGGCCGGGACTCTGGTCAGCGGCGTGGTGTACGGCCGCGCGCTGGCCGGCGTATTTGATGGCAACCGCGGTAAGGCCCTTGGGATTTGCCTCGGCGTCGGTGGCGGACTGGGAGCGGCTCTCTCGCCGCAATTCGCACACCTGCTGATCGAGCACCTGGGGTGGCGCTCCGCCTACATCGGCCTCGGCCTGCTGCCGATCGTGGTCGCATTCCCATTGATCTTCTTGCTGCTCAAAGGAGAGCGACCCTTGCGCTCGGCGCACTCCCTAGCCACACGACGCACCGGTCCAGTTCGGCCTGACCGTGGCGCAGGCCATCCGGCAACCGGCCTTATGGCTGATCTTCGTTGCAATCTTTCTGAGCTGCTTTGCCAACAACGGGCTGCTCGTGCATCTGGCGCCTCTCCTGACCGATCGCGGCATCTCGCTCGGTGTGGCCACGGCGGCGCTGTCCACCGTGGCTATCGCGACCTCGATCGGACAGTTTGCCTCGGGGTTCCTGCTCGACCGGATCAACAGCCCACGAGTTGGCATCCCCTTCGCGCTGTCCGTATTGATCGGGCTGCTGCTGATTGATCACGGTTCGACATCGGCGGCCATGCTATGCGGCGTGGCCTTCTTTGGCCTGGGCATTGGCTCTGAATACAGCCTCATGCCCTACTACATCAGTCGCTACTTCGGACTGCGCGGCTTTGGACAACTGTACGGGGGCATCTACGCCTTCGCCTCGATCGCTGGCGGATTGGGTCCGTTCGTGATGGGGCGGGTGTTCGAGAACACCCACTCGTACCAGGCCGCGTTGATGGTCTTTGAGGCCGGCATCGTATTGACCATCGTGTGTATCGCGACACTGGGCCGCTACATATATGCACCCGGCGGCGACCTCGTGGCGTCGGTGCCCCACTCGCAGCCGGCCTAGCCGGACCCCATCCCGGTACAGTTCGGAGGCAATGATCCGTGGGCTCGATTGACGTTTCACCGCTGTTTACGCCGCTGACCATCAAGGGCATGACCTTGCCCAATCGCTTCGTGATGCCAGGGATGCAGCGCGGTTGGTGTCGAGACGGCGCGCCCACTGCCAAGATGGTCGACTACTATCGCGCAAGAGCACTGGGCGGCGTGTCGCTGATCATCACCGAGGCGGTGGCCGTGGATCATCCATCCGCGACCCAGGCGCCCTCTTACGCGCGGATGATTCCCGCGTCCTTGGCGGCCTGGGCTCAGTGCGTGCGCGCGGTGAAGGAGGCGGGCGGCCACATGTTTATCCAGCTCTGGCACGAGGGCGCCATTCGCAAGGAGGGCGGCTTGAGCCCCTACTCTCAATACCGCACGCTCAGTCCCTCAGGGCTGGTCAAGGCGGACAAGCCCAGCGGCGTGCCGGCCACCGCCGCGGATCTGGAATCGATCAAGTCCGCCTTCGTGCGCGGCGCACTCGCCGCCCGCGAAATTGGCGCGGACGGCGTCGAGATTCATTCCTGCCATGGCTATCTGCTTGATCAGTTCTTGTGGGCGGATACCAATCTGCGCACCGATGGTTACGGGGGCGAGGAGATTCAGTCCCGTGTGAAATTCCCAGCCGAGATCGTCTCAGCGGTGCGCGATGCCGTGGGGCGGGACTTTGTGATCTCCTTCCGCCTCTCGCAATGGAAGGAAATTGATTTCAAGGCAAAGATCGTGCGCACACCTGAGGAGTTCGCCACGATGCTCAATGCCCTGCGAATGGCCGGGGTGGATATTTTTCACGTCTCGACCCGGCGTTTCTTTGAGCCTGAGTGGCCAGGTAGCGACCTTGGCCTCGCCGGCTGGGCGCGAAAACTCAGCGGCGCGCCGGTCATCACCGTGGGCAGCGTCGGCCTGGAGCTCGATGTCATGGAGAGCTTTGCTGGCAAGGAAGTCACGCCTCAGGTGGAGCAGGGACTGGCGAAACTGCTGCGCCGATTTGCCAACCACGAATTTGACCTGGTGGCCGCGGGACGCAGCAACATCAGTGATCCGGAATGGGTGCGCAAGGTCCGGGAAGGCCGCTACGACGAGATCCGAATCTTCAAGAAGGAACATTTGGGCACGCAGGAATTCGACAACATGGCTTATGTCGCCGATGCCTTCCGTGAACACATGGCCGATCTGCAGCTGCAGTACCAGACCGAACTGTAGACCGCCTCAATCCATCGACGGCAATTCGCTCACGGCCTTATAGCCGATGCAGCGATCGCCGCGCACCGTGACGTACATGGTGTCGCCGACCACCAGTGCACCGCAGGCGTAATTCACCTGCACCGTGCCCTCGGCGGCGAGCAAGCTCGCGCACATCGCCGCTGCGGGCGTCGACCCGGGCGACAACCCAGGGCTGCGGACAGCTCTCGCCAGTGCACGTGGCAATCGCCTCGACCGTAGTGCGCTGTCCAGCCACCAGCAGCGCCCCATCGGCCAACGCATGGATGTTGTCGGGCATGAAGTTCAGCGCAATCGCACGGCGTGATCCATCGCGCAGCGAGAACACGAGCAGTTCGCGCGCGCTCCACGCGCTGGCATACACGAGGTTGCCATCGGCACTGACCTCCAGCCCGTTGCCACCAGACATGGCACTGTTGGGCATGTCCTCAATGCCGTGACCGGCACGCCACTTCAATATTCTCCCAGTGTTCTGCGCGCTCGCCATCCGTGACCAGTAATCCGGGACCGTGGGGTCGTAGGGGCAGATGACCAGCAGGCTCCCATCGGGCAGCGGCCTCACTGCGTTCGGCAGCGCATTCGCGGGCAGCTGCGCGCAACCCACCCAGCGCAATACCGGCCGCGCCGCCGCGGAGTCGATCGCGAAAATCTCGATGGCATGACGGTCGCCATGATTGGCGGCATAAAGCCGGAGCTGCTCGCCGTGGCACTCGCGCAGCGCTAGTCCATCGGTCGACATGCGCGCGAGATCAGGCGGCGCGGCACCTTGATCCCCCTCTGTGCCGGGCGGACAGGTCAGCGACAGCGCGACAGCGGACTTGGTACGCGTGTCTATCAGTGACAGCTGGGCGGGAGCGCCCAGATTCAATCCACTGGCGATCAGCCACGAAGTCCCGGGGACGTGGACGATGTCTTCGCTCCCTACGGGTCCATCGATGAGGCCCAGAGTGCCGGAGCGCACCGGGCCCTCAGCAGGCCGGCCGGCATTGTTCAACCGCGCCCCACGTACGGCATCTGCGTGGCCATGACGGTCAGGTTAAGCACGTTGGCACCAAGTGGCAGGCTCGCCATGTAGCGCACCGCGGCGGCGACGTGGGCCAGGTCCAGCATGGGCTCGGTGATCGTCGAGCCATTGGCCTGCAGAGCGCCTTGCTGAGCATGTGATCCGATAGCGGTGGCGGCATTGCCGATATCGATCTGTCCGCAAGCGATGTCGAACGGGCGTCCCTCCAGCGCTATGGCCTTGGTGAGACCGGAGATCGCATGCTTGCTCGCGGTGTACGGTGCCGAATTCGGTCGCGGCGTATGCGCCGACAAGGATCCGTTGTTGATGATCCGCCCGCCGCGCGGACTTTGCCGCTTCATGATCCGAATCGCCTGCTGAGCGCACAGGAAAGCGCCGTTCAGGTTGATGTCGATCACCGCACGCCACTCGGATGGCGTGAGATCCTCGAGAGGGACCGGCCGCGCGGTAATGCCGGCGTTGTTGAACAGTAGATCGAGCCGACCGAACTGCGAGTGCACCTGCGCGAAAAGATCGTGCGTCGCCTGCTCCTGGGACACATCCGCGACCAGCACGAGCGAGCGCAGGCCGCGCTCGGCCAACAATCCGGCAACCTCATCGAGAGGTCCCTGGCGCCGGCCGACCAAAACCACCGTGTAGCCCATTTCAGCCAGCGCCACGCTGGCGGCGCGGCCGATGCCCGTACCTGCACCGGTCACCACTGCCACTTTGATCGCTGCTGAGTGTGTTGTCACACCAACCTCCAACGGGTTAAACCCCGAGCGTCATCCGCTCCTCACTTGCACTTCGCACGCTGCAGATCCGGCCAATTCCCGCCGCGCGCCTCTGATCGAGCTGGCCCGAGTGGATTCAGCATCACTGTCCTGAGGCAAGACTTCCGCAGACAGCCGCAGAGCTTCACTGTCTATTCTAGGGTATAATGTTACCGATAACATCCGGCTGCGGTCCCACGCCTGCATCTGACCCAAGCTATATTGCCGCGCTTGATAGCAGGAGCGCCACCCGGAGGCTCGAACAGGGGGTACCGAATTGGAACTCTTTGATCTAAAAGGCCGCCGCGCGCTCGTCACGGGCTCAAGTCAGGGCATTGGCTTGGCTTTGGCGGAGGCTTTGGCGCGTGCCGGGGCATCGGTGCTGCTCAACGGTCGCGACGAGACCCGGCTGGACGAGGCCGTCACGCGCCTGGCGGGCTGGGGGCTAAAGGTCGCTGGCGCCCCATTCGACGTCACCGACCCAAATGCCGCCGAGCGCGCGATTGCGCAGATCGAAGAACAAACCGGCCCGATCGACATCCTGGTCAACAACGCCGGAATCCAGCGCCGACAACCCCTGCAGGATTTCTCTGCCGAGACCTGGCGGGAGGTGATGAGCGCCAACCTGGACAGCGTCTTTTATGTCAGCCAGGCGGTCGCGCGGCGGATGATTCCGCGCGGACACGGAAAGATAATCAACATCTCCAGCCTCCAGAGCGAGGCGGCCCGTCCCGGGATTGCGCCCTTACACGGCGTCCAAAGGTGCAGTCAAAAACCTCACCAAGGGCATGTGCGCGGACTGGGCCCGGTATGGCCTGCAGATCAATGCCATTGGCCCGGGTTACTTCGATACCCCGATGAACAAGTCTTTGGTCGATGATCCGGCCTTCGACAGCTGGCTGCGCAAGCGCACGCCCGCAGGTCGCTGGGGAAGAATCGAAGAACTCCACGGCGCGGTCATCTTTCTGGCCTCGCGAGCCTCAGATTTCGTCAACGGCCAGACGATCTACGTGGACGGCGGCGTTCTGGCCGTGCTGTAAATATCATAGGCAACCCGCGATGACTATCCACGCTCTGCAGATGCGATCATTTTCGCCGTGGCTCGAACAGGAGCTACAGTCGCGCTACCAAGTTCATCGGTGGTTCGAGACCACCGATCCTGAACACTTTTATTGCCGAGCACGGCCAGCATATTCAAGCGGTGGTGACCGGCGGTGAAATCGGGATCCAGCCCGAGCTGATGGCTCGTCTGCCATCGCTGCGCATCGTGGCAATCAATGGCGTTGGCTTTGACAAGGTTGACCTCGATGAATGCCGGCGCCGCGGCGTACGCGTTACAACCACACCCAATGTACTCACCGATGATGTGGCCGACCTGGCTGTCGGCCTGACGATCGCTCTGCTGCGCGGGATTCCCGACTCGGATCGCCATGTCCGGGAGGGTCTTTGGAAAAACGGCGAGCGCCCGCTTGCTCGCAAGGTCGCCGGCCGGCGCTTTGGCATCGTGGGCTTGGGCCAGATCGGCCATGCGATCGGCCAGCGACTGGTTGCCTTCGGACCGGTGGGCTATTGCGATATCGCCCGCAAACAGGTGCCGCATCAGTTCTTTGCCTCCGCGGTGGAGCTGGCACGCTGGTGCGAAGTCCTGATCCTCGCGACCTCAGCGAATGCCTCGACACGTCGACTGGTCGGGCGGGAGGTACTGGATGCACTCGGGCCTGCGGGGTATCTGGTCAACGTGGCCCGTGGTTCGCTGGTCGATGAAGCGGAGCTGATTAGCGCGCTTGGCGACAATCGAATCGCTGGCGCTGCGCTCGACGTGTTCGAAGACGAACCCAACGTCCCGCAGGAGCTGCGCTCTTCTCCAAAAGTGTCTGCTTACCCCGCACATTGCCAGTGCCACGGTAGAAACGCGCGAGGCCATGGCGCGCGCCGTACTGAGCAACCTCGATGCGTTTTTTGCCGGCCAGACTCTGCCCGGCGGTATCGCCTAAATTTGACCGTGTTCCCTCCCCAAGACCGGGAAGGCTGCAGCGATCCGTCCGATATCGCCGCGTGAACCGCGAAACGGACGACTCCAAAGAGTATCGCTTGGAATGATGAACTGCGACCCACTTCGGGCCGATCAACCAGGAGAATGGTGGGTGCTGAGGGGATCGAACCCCCGACATTCGCCTTGTAAGGGCGACGCTCTACCAGCTGAGCTAAGCACCCGAAAAGGCGACCCCGCGAGGGTAAGCCGCCGCCGGCCAAAAAGGCGGCGCATTCTAAGTTATAGGCCCTTAGGGCGCTAGTGCGCCTGGGGGATCTTGGGCCCGCGCGCCTTACCGCGACGCTTCGGACTGGCGGCCGGCTCGATGGGCTCGATGGGCTCGCTGACCACCTGCACCCGGGGCACCGGCCGCGCGGTCAGGGCGATTTCCAGCACCTCATCGATCCAGCGAACCGGACGGACGTCGAGCTTGCCCTTGATGTTGTCCGGGATCTCCACCAGGTCCTTGCGGTTCTCTTCGGGAATCATCACCAACGAGATGCCCCCGCGCTGTGCCGCCAGTAATTTTTCCTTCAGTCCGCCGATCGGCAGCACTTCACCGCGCAAGGTGATTTCACCGGTCATGGCGACATCGGAGCGCACCGGGATCCGCGTCAGCGCCGACACGAGTGCCGTACACATGCCGATGCCGGCACTCGGGCCGTCCTTGGGCGTCGCGCCCTCGGGCATGTGCAGGTGGACGTCGTTCTTCTGGTAGAAGTCCGGATCAAGGCCGAGCACATCGGCGCGCGAGCGCACGACCGACATGGCCGCCTGGATCGACTCCTGCATCACCTCGCCGAGCTGTCCGGTGTGCTGGAGCTTGCCCTTGCCTGGAACCACGGCCGCCTCGATGGTCAAAAGCTCGCCCCCGACCTCGGTCCACGCCAGGCCGGTCACCTGGCCGACGCGATTTTCGCCGAGGTGGACGGCGTCGAGGTCCGCAACATCGCCGCCCGGACGAGCGTGATGAACCTGGTCGTGATCGCCCAGCAGGCCGAGGACGGCGAGCACGGGGCGGCGATCATCAGCCAGCTGACCGGCCGCCACCCGTCACGAACGATGATCCTCAGCTCGGCCGACCCCGACGGCCCGGGCTGGCTCGATGCCCGGATCACGGCCATGTGCATCCTGCCCCGGGCCGACGCCCCCGAGACCTGCGCCGAGACGATCTACATCACGGCCGGCGGCGACACCGGCCGGCACCTGGCTGCGATCGTGGAGCCGCTCCTGATCCATGACCTGCCGGTGACGGTCTGGTGGCCGGGCGAGGCCCGCCTCGAGAGCCAGCAGGCCCGTGACGTGCTCGCCTCGGCGGACCGCCTGGTCGTCGACGGCTCGGTCTGGCGCGGTGATGGCCTGGCCCGCCTGCGCGAGCTGGCCCGGGTCGCGACGACGACCCGGACGGCCGTGTCGGACTTCGCCCTGGCCCGCCAGTCGCGCTGGCGCGAGGCGATCGCCTCGACCTTCGACATGCCCGAGTTCCTGCCCTACCTGCGTTCGCTCCGCCGGGTGGCGGTCACCTACGGCACCCACGACGAAAGCGGCCTGCCGGGCAGCACCAACCTGGTCAAGCCGCTCTACCACGTGGCCTGGCTCGCCTCGCGCCTTGACCTGACCGTGGTCAAGCCGCTCGCTCCGGTCCCCGGTGCGCCGGCGCCCGTCCGGCCGGGGGTCAAGCCGGCGCCCGGACGAGGCTATGCCGCCACCCTGCGCCAGGGCAACAGCGACATCGCGGTGGTCGTCCGGCCGGTGCTGTCGTCGACCCCGGCGGGCACCACCCTGCGGGTCGAGCTGCTCTGCGAGCGGCGCGGCTCCGAGCTCCGGGTGGATGTCACCGCCGAGGCCGAATCGGTCGGCGTCCGGGCCTGGCAAGACGGCGTTGAGATCCTCGACCGGCGGTTCAACGCCGCTCGCCGGACCGAGGCCGACCTGCTGGCCGAGGCGATCGAGGCCGGCGGCCGGGACCAGGTCGCCGACGACGCGGTCCGGATGGCGGCCCTGATCGCCGCCGCCGGCCTGACGGTCAGAGGAGCCCTGATGAGCGACACGGAACGGATCCGGATCGAGGCCGAGATCGGCGAGCCGGACGTGGTGATCGTCGCCGATCCCGAGGCCCTGGCCGCCGCTGCGGCCGCCCGGGTCGCGGATGCGCTGGTCGCCGCCGTGGCCGAACGCGGCCGGGCCGACCTGGCGACCACCGGTGGCTCGACGCCGGCCGGCCTCTACCGCCGGCTGACCAGCGAGCCGCTGCGCGACCGCGTGCCGTGGCACGCCGTCCACATCTGGTGGGGCGACGATCGCTACGTCCCCCGCGATCACCCCCTCTCCAACGTCTTCGGGCTGGACGAGATCCTGCTCGACGAAGGTCCATGGCGTGCCGATCCCGATCGAC
Source organism: uncultured Gammaproteobacteria bacterium (assembly GCA_963795685.1). GTDB lineage: Bacteria > Pseudomonadota > Gammaproteobacteria > Steroidobacterales > Steroidobacteraceae > FEN-1191. Next base: position 10,460 of record CAWCJE010000004.1, on the reverse strand, counting down.
CACGTCCACCCGTGGCCCACCGGCCAGGCGATCGCCGAGGAGCGAGGGCCGGCGTGGTGCGCGGCGACCTACGCCGCCGAGGCGCTGGCGGAGGCTGCCCCAGGGGTCCGCCGGGCGTCCCGGCCTTCGACCTGGTCCTGCTCGGGATCGGGCCGGACGGCCACCTCCTGTCGGTCTTCCCGGGCAGCCCCGCAATCGGCTCGGCCGAGCTCGCCCTGGCGATCCCGGCGCCGACCCACATCGAGCCCCACCTGCCCCGGGTGACCTTCAACCCGACGATCCTGGGGGCCGCCCCGGCCATCCTGGTGATGGTCAGCGGGGCGGCCAAGGCCGACGTCCTGGGCCGGATCCTGGACGGGCCGCGGCTCGATCCGGCGACACCGGCCGGCCTGCCGGCCCAGCTCGCCCGGCGTGCCTCCGCGACCTGGCTCGTCGACGCGCCGGCTGCGGGCCGCCTTCGGCCCCGGTGACCGCCGCCAGTCCGGCGCCGGGCGGCTTCGTCAAATCCCCCGACGGGACGCAGATCGCCTGGTGGGACGAGATCGGTCCAACGGCGGACCTGGGCCGGCCGGCCCTCGTCCTGGTCCACGGCGCCACCGCCGACCACACCGCCTTCCGAACCGTCGCGCCACGCTTCGCCGCCCGGCGGCGGGTCGTCTCGATCGATCGCCGGGGCCGCGGCCTGAGCAGCGATCACGCGCCCTATGCCATCGAACGTGAATACGAGGACGTGGCCGCCGTCGTGGACTGGCTGGCCGCCTCGACCGGCCAGCGGGTTGACGTCGTGGGCCACTCGTTCGGCGGACGCTGCGGCCTGGGCGCGGCCCGGCTCACGTCGAACCTGCGCCGGCTCGTCGTCTACGAGGGCGCTCCAGCGCCGGCCGGGCGGTCCTTCCACGACGCCGAGCTCCTGGCGCGCCTCGACGCACTGGCCGCGGCCGGCGACGTCGACGGCGTGATGGCCACCTTCATGGCCGAGGTCGTCGGCCAGACGCCCGACGAAGTCGATGCCTATCGCCGCTCGCCGACCTGGCCGATCCGGGCGGCGGCCGCACCGACTGCCATTCGCGAGCTGCGGGCCGAGGCCGGCCGCGACGCCGACGCGGAGGGCTTCGCCGAGATCCGGATCCCCGTCCTCCAGCTGATCGGGGCGCCAGCCCGGAGCTCTTCACGGACGGCACGGGCGAGCTCGACGACCGGCTCCAGGATGGGCGGCTGATCAGTCCTGCCCGGCCAGAAGCACGCCGCCCACCACACCAACCCGGACCTCTTCGTCGCCGCCGTCGAGGGCTTTCTCGACGAGCGCGATACCATCGCACCATGACCGATGCGACCACCGCCGCGCCGACCGAGCAGCGTCCGGCCGCCGATCCGACGCCGCCCCCGAAGACACCCGGCCGTACTCGCCCGGCCTGGCCGGGGTCGATCGGTGCCGAGAGCGCGATCGCCCTCGTCGACGGCGCCCGCGGGCGGCTCCTGTACCGCGGCTATCCCGATCGGCCAGCTCGTCGCCAAGGGCACCTACGCCGAGGTCGCCGACCTGCTCTGGACGGGCGAATGGCATCCCGGCGCGGAGCTCCATCCCGCGGCCCGTCCCGGCACCGGTCCTGGCCAGCCTGCGCGAGCTGCCCCACGACGCCCACCCGATGGACGCCCTGCGGACGGCCGTCTCGGTCTGGGGCGCGACCCAGAAGATCACCTGGCCGCCGACGCCCGAGCAGGCCCGCGAGCTGACCGGCGTTCTCGCCGTCGGCGCTGGCCGCGTTCGGCCGGCTGCGCCAGGGCCTCGAGCCGGTCGAGCCCGACCTGTCCCTCGACCTCGCCGGCGGCTTCCTCCAGCAGCTGACCGGCGCCCGCCCGGATCCGGCCGCGGCCCGTGCCCTCGAGGCCTATTTCATCGTCGGCGCCGAGCACGGCCTGAACGCCTCGACGTTCACCGCCCGGGTGATCACGGCGACCCGCTCGGACCTCGCCTCGGCGGTCTGCGGCGCGATCGGCGCACTCAAGGGCCCGCTCCACGGGGGCGCCCCGGCGGAGGTCGTCAGCCAGCTCCACGAGATCGGCTCGATCGACCACGCCGAGGCCTGGGCCCGCGAGACGATCGCCAACCACGGCCGGATCATGGGCTTCGGCCACCGCGTCTACCGGGCCTACGACCCGCGCGCCGCCGCCCTGCGCCAGGTCGCCGAGGCGATGGACGAGCGGCCCGGACTGGCTCGACCTGGCGATCGCAGTCGAGGACGTCGTCCTGCGCGTCCTGGCCGAGCTGAAGCCGGGCCGCAGCCTCAAGACGAACGTCGAGTACTACGCCGCGGCCGTCCTCGAGGGCGTGGGCCTGACCCCCGATCTCTTCCCGGCGACCTTCGCCCTGGCCCGCCACGCCGGCTGGACGGCCCACGCGATCGAGCAGGCCGGGCGTCGACAAGCTGATCCGGCCCGACATGCGCTACACCGGTCCACTCGACCGGGACCTGCCCGCCTGATCCCATGACCTTGGCTCCCAGCGCCTTCGTCGGTCAGCGGACGAGGCCCCGCTTCCAGCGCCCCAGCGTCTCGCTCGAGCCCGCCGGGATCGTCGCCGCGGTCGGGTCTGGGCTGGTCGTATGGCCTTTGGCGAGCCCTGGAGCCGGTTCCTGATCACCGGCCAGGACGCCCGCTGCTACTGGGTCCCGGGCTTCGACGCGCCGTACGCCCTGTCCGAGTGGACCGCCCCGATCGCCTACGTCTATTCGCCGGCCTTCCTGCAGCTCCTCGCGCCGCTCAAGGTCCTGGCCTGGGAGCCGTTCCTGGCGATCTGGACGGTGATCCTGCTGCTCGCCGTCCGCTTCCTGTCCGGGCCGCGCCTGTTCGCCCTGGCCCTTGCTCCTCGCGGCGCCCGAGCTGATCGGCGGCAACATCCACCTGCTCCTCGCGGTCGCGATCGTGATCGGCTTCCGCTACCCGGCGGCCTGGTCGCTGATCCTGCTGACCAAGATCACGCCCGGGCATCGGCCTGCTCTGGTTCGCCGTCCGGCGCGAGTGGCGGGCTCGCTGGCGATCGCCCTCGGCGCCACCGCCGCCATCGTGGCCGTGTCGCTGGTCGATCGACTCCGCGCGCCTGGCTCGAGTGGTTGGGCGTGATCGACTCAGCGTGGGCAAGACGAGCGGGACGTGGGCGGCCCTGCCGATCCCGCTCTGGCTCCGGCTGCCGATTGCCATCGCGGTCGTCGTCTGGGGTGCCCGGACGGACCGCCGCTGGGCCGTGCCGGTCGCCGCCATGCTGGCCCTGCCGGCGCTGTGGTACGGCGGCCTGACCATCCTCCTGGCGGTCATCCCGCTGCGCGATCCTCGCCGGCTCGCGTTCTGGTCGGCGCCGGCCCGCCTGTTGCCGCCGGACCCGGCCGGCTGACGCCACCGGCCGCGGCGCGCCGATCGCCTGGCGCCTCCGGCCTGATCAGATCGCCGCGTGCCGCCCGGGCGCCCGGACGGCGGTCCTGCTCGGCATCTTGCCCAGGCCGCCGTCGATGAACACCAGCGACGCGGCGGCGAACGGGGCCCAGATCCCGAAGCCGACCACGATCGCGCCAAGGATCGGGCCGATGATCCCCGCCGCGTAGAGCGGCAGGTAGACCAGGTTGAGCGTCGCCGAGCGGCGCTCGGCCGGGACCTCGGTGGCCAGCAGGCCGAAGACCATCGCGCCTCGACCGAATAGCAGCACCGAACACCAGGACCCCGATCGCCAGGGTCCCGACGCTGGCAGCAGGGGCAGCGGGCGGCCGCGACGCCGCCCAGCAGCAGGCCGCCGACGAGGACCGGCCGGAAGCCGACCCGGTCCCCGATCCAGCCGCCGATCGGCGAGACGAGCGCGCCGACCAGGGCGGCGGTGCCCGACACGAAGCCGATCGCGCTGGCCAGGTCCACCTTGCCGTTGACCGCCTCGACCAGGACCGGCATGTAGGGCCGGCTCATCTGGGCGCCCAGGAAGGCCACTCCGAAGATCAGGAAGACCCGCCGGATCGCCGGATCGGTCAGCACCCCGCGCACGGCGCCGAAGGCGAGGGTGACCAGGCGGCCCTCGGGAATCACGGCCGGCCGGACCTCCTTCGAGCCGAAGGTGACCAGCAGGGCGGTGCCCAGCGACAGGACGGCCGAGACCCAGAAGATCGCCGGCAGGCCCAGCTGCAGGCCGTCGACGATCCGCCCGCCGAGGACCGGACCGATCGCCATCCCGATCGGGCCCGCGGCTCCGAACAGGGCGATCGCCGTGCCCAGCCGCGGCCGCGGCGTGGAATCCCGGATCGCCGCCAGCATCACCCCGGTGTTGCCCAGCTGGAAGCCGACCAGGAGCATCGAGCCGGCCAGCTGCCACGGCTCCCGGCTGAGGGCGACGCAGGCGAAGACGACCGCCTCGACCAGGGCGCTCCGGACGATGACCACCTTCCGGCTGTACTTGTCGGCCCACACCCCCCAGAGCGGCACGAGCGGCGCCCCGACGACGAAGATCAGGGCGCTGAACAGGCCGACGAAGTGGAGCCGGTCGGCGCCCGAGACGCCCATCTGGCGTCAGGTAGGCCGGCGCGAAGGCGAAGATCTGGCTGACGCCCAGGCTCTCGACGACCGACGTCGCGCAGAAGATCGCCAGGAGGACCCGCCAATCCTGGATCGGCGCAGGATCGCTGCTCCGCTCGTCTGATCGGGGGTCGAGGCTCACCGGCCCAAGGCTACCCGAACGATCGCGACCGGAGGGCATCATCACCAGCATGGTCAGGACGATGGTCCAATCGAGCGACCCGCCCAGCCCCGGACCGCCTCGCGATCGCGCCGGATGCGCTGGTCGTGCTGGTCGGGGCGGCCGGCTCGGGCAAGAGCACGCTCGCGGCCCGCCTCTTCCCGGCCGACGCGATCCTGTCGTCCGACGCCCTGCGGGCGGCACTCAGCGGCGATCCGGCCAACCAGTCGGCCACGCCGCTCGCGTTCCGGATCCTCCATGAGCAGGCGGCCCGGCGGCTGGCAGCCGGCCAGCTGACCGTGGTCGATGCCACCAACGTCGAGGCGTCCGCCCGCCGGCCGCTGCGCCGCCTTGCCCAGGCCGCCGGCCGGCCGGTCGTCGCGATCGTCCTCGATCTGCCGCCCGCGACCTGCCTCGCCCGCAATGCCGCCCGGACCGAGCGGATCGTGCCGGCGGCCGCCGTCCTGCGCCAGCTTGCCGCCCTGCGGCGCAGCCTGGATCGCGACGAGCTGGCCGCTGAAGGCTACGACCAGCTGATCGTGGTCGCGGACCCCGGCTGGCTGGATTCGGCGACGATCGGAGAGACGAAGCCGGGCGGGGCCGCTACCCTTGGTCGATCGACCCTTGGTCCATCGGCGTTGCCTCGCCGGAGCAGGAGGAGCAAGCCGTGAACGACCGCTGGCGCAACGTCGCGATCATCCTCGCCGTGATCCTGGCCCTCCTCGGCGGGATCACCGCCGCCGTGGTCATCACCGGTGGCCCGGCCCCCGCCGTGCTGCCCAGCCCGACGACCGCGGCCGGCGGATCGACGGCCCCGTCATCGGCCGGGACAGCGTCACGCCGTCGACCGCGCAGCCTGCCGCCCAGCTCGGCGCCCCTGCCGTCGCCGACGGCCGTCCCGTCGCCCACGCCGCAGCCCAACCTGACCACGATCGAGTTCACGGCGATGCGCCTCGATCCGCAGAGCCACGCCGCCACGGGCGCCGCACCGCGCACCTTCGCGTTCACGACCGAGGGCCCGGGCACGGTCACGGCCGTCTTCAAGCAGACCATCGCCGGCGGGCAAGACGATCGCCTGCCTGAACGCCGTCGGCGGAAGCAGCATCTGCCGGACCGGCACGGCCGAGACCCTGACCAGCACGACGAGCAAGGCCAAGACCAGCTGGACGGCCACCGCGATCGGCTCCGGCTCGAGCGCGCCGACGCTCAACATCAGCCTGACCTTCAGCAACTCCAAGCCGTCGGTCAAGCTCACCAACGGGCGCTTCGACGGGACGTCGTTCCCGTACGACGGAGCGACGTTCCTGCTGACCGACGCCAAGGCCGGCTCGGTCGCGATCAAGGCCGACTGGGGCGGCCACCCGTTCGACTACGCCCTGATCGTCGAGCTCGCCTCCACGCCGGCCCACAGCCTGGCCACGACCGGCAATTCGACGACGGCGAATGCGTCCTTCCCGGTCCTTGCCGCGACCGCCTACAAGGGCACCCTGGCCAACCTCGACGAGGGCTTCGGGTTCACCGCCCTGACCATGACGGTCACCTGGCCCTGACCGGCCGGCGCCGGCGAGCCTAGCCGGCGCCGATCAGGACGATCGCGACGATCGCCAGCAGGACGCCCGACCAGGTGGCTGCCGGCGATCCGCTCGCGCAGGAACGCGGTCGCCAGGATGACCGTGGTCACCGGGTAGAGCGACGACAGGATCGTGGCCACGTCGAGGCGGCCGGCCTGGGTCGCCAGGATGTAGAAGGCGTTGCCGCCCATGTCCAGCGCGCCGACGGTGACGCACCAGGGGCAGTATGCGGCCGGGCGAGGCGCCAGCTCCGCCGGACGACGAGCACGGCCAGCACGACCAGCAGGCCCTCCGAGGCGCGCACGATCGTGAGCGGGGCGAAGACCTGGCCGGGGCTGAAGCGCGAGACGGCGATGTTGAAGCACGCCGATCCCGAAGCCCGCCAGCAGGCCCAGCCCGACGTCGCGCCGGCTGCCGCCGCCGTCCGCCCGTGAGACGAGGACGACGGCGGCCAGGGCACAGGCCATCCCGGCCAAGCGCGCCGGGCCGGGCGAGCCCCTGGAGGACGATCCCCAGGGCGACCGGGATGGCCGCCGCGAGGACGCCGCTGATCGGCGCCACGACCCCCATCCGGCCGGTCGCCAGGCCGCGGTAGAGGGCCATGATCCCGATGCCGCCGAACAGCCCGGCGATCAGGGCCCAGCCGATCTCCCAGGCCGGGGGCACGGCCTCGGCCCGGACCACGGCCAGGACCAGGGTCAGGCCGGCACCGACGAACTGGGTGACGATGACGATCCCGAAGAGCGGTCCGCGGCGCGCGGCGATCCCGCCACCGAAGTCGCCGGCGCCCCAGCTCAGGGCCGCCAGGAGTCCGAGGAGAACGACGCTCAGGGCGGTCCGCCGGCTCCATCGACGGCCGACGGGCCGGCCAGCATCGACGACCGGATCGCCGCCGCCGTCGAACCGGTTCGACGCACTGAGGTAGACGATCTGCTGGCCGGCGGCGAGCTGGCGCAGGAGGTCGAACGAGCTCTTTGCCCGGGCATCGTCGTAGCCCGCGAACGGGTCGTCGAGGATGACCGGCGGCAGCTGTCCGCCGGTCACGAATCCGACCAGCCCGATCCGGGCGGCGAGCAGGACCTGCTCGGCGGTCCCATCCGAGAGGTCGCTCGACCGCCACCCAGTCGCCGCGGTCGGCGGAGAAGACCCGGACTGCCAGGGTCCCGTCGTCGATCGCGACCCGCTGATAGCGTCCGCCGGTCATCTGGCCCGATCGTGGCATTCACCCGGCGCTCGACGTAGCGCGAGGTCAGGGCCGTGGTTGCCGCGACCGGCGCGCTCGATGCCCGCGCTGCGCCGCCTCGTGGATCCGGGCCCGGCGCTGGAGGGCGGCCAGCTGGCCCTGCCACACGCCCAGGCGCTCGGCCTCGCCGGCGGCCTGTTCCGAGTCGACGGGGTTGGCATCGACGGCGGCTCGGGCGGTGGCGGCCGCCTGGCGGGCCGACTCGAGGCTCGCCTCGGCGCTCGCGAACTCGCCCTCGAGTCGCGGCCGGGCACCGTCGGCGCGGGCCTCGTCGGGCAGCTTGGCCAGGTCGGCCGACCGGTTGGCCGCGGCGGCCAGGGCCGAGTCGCGGCTGGTCGGGAAGGTCTCCACGGCGATCCCGGCCGACGAGGCTCTCGAGGCGGGCGGTCAGCTCGTCGATCCGGGCGACGTGGGCCTCCTCCTGGGCCAGCTCGGCCTGGGCCGTCTCGAGGTCCGGCTGGCCGATCCCCTGGAGCTGGCTGCTGAAGTCGCCCTCGGCCTCCTTCAGCTCGTTCTCGAGCTGCGACCGGCCGCGCAGCCGGCGGTCGATCTGGACGTCGGCGAGCTGCTTGGACCGGTCGGCGCCGATCGCGGTGCTCCGCCGCCGGCGCGCGAAGATGAGCAGCCCCAGGCCGATCAGGGCGACGCCCAGCGCCGACGCCGAGGAGCACGGTCAGGCCCTTGACCAGGACCCCACCAACGGCCAGGCCGATCCCGACCAGGATCCCGAGCAGGCCGATGATCGTCGGGCCGCGCCAGGTGGGCTCGGGCGCGGTCACCTCGAAGTCGACCTGGACCTCGCCCTCGAGCAGCCGCTTGAGCTCCGCGATGCGGCCGGCAAGGGTCGTCAGGCGGCCGACGGTCTGGCGCAGGATGGGCAGCGGCTCGCTCGAGGGATGGGTGGTGGCCAGCACGGCGAGCTCCTGGGCGATCGTCATCGCCTCGGCGTAGCGGTGGGCCCGGTCGGCCGCGGCGTCGCGCTCGGCGCTCAGCTTCTCGGCCTGGCGCGCCTGCTCGAGCATCGCCTTGCGCTCGGCCAGGTGTGCGGCGGCGGCCGTTTGCGCCGCTTCCGCCTCGACCGCCGCGGCCCGATCCGCGGCCAGGCGGGCGAGCGCCCCGTCGGCCGGTCGGACGAGGGTGGCCGACCGGTCGACGGCCGCCTTGGCCACCCCGATCCGGCCCGGATTGCCCTCGCCCCGATCCTGGAGATCGGCCAGGGTGGCGCCGATCGACGTCGTGGCAGCCGCCGTGCGCGCATTGGCGGCCGTGATCGACGCGGCCAGACGGTCGCGCATGGTGGAGTCGCTCGAGATCCCGGTCAGCTCGGCGTGCCGAACGAGGGCCGTCGCCCGGAAGAAGGCGGCGCTGGGCAGGCCGGTCAGCTCGACGAGGCGGGCGTCCACCGCGGCCGGATCGGTGATCGAGGCGCCGTCCAGGGTGAGCACGGTGGTGACGCCGGCCGTGCTCCAGGTCCGGCTCACCTGGCCGGCCTTGACCCCGGGTCGATCGGCAGCCCTCGGCCAGCCCGGCCTGCCGTGTCGACGCTGAAGTCGATGATCACCGTGGGGGCGGCGTCGGCCGCGGCGCTCCACGAGCGCAGCTGGCGGCCGTCCAGCCGCCGGCCGGCGTGAGGCCCAGCTCGATCGCCTCGGCCAGGGTCGACTTGCCGGACTCGTTGGGTCCCTTGACGATCGTCAGGCCGGGCGCGAACTTCGCGTCGAACGCCGGTGGCGGCGCAGGTTGCGGAGCTGGATCCGGCTGATCCGGAAGGCGGCCATCAGCGCGTCGCTCGATCGAGCAGGCGGCGGCCGAGGCGCAGCGCCTCGCGCAGCTCATCCGGCGGGGATCGCCCTCGACCGGGGTGGCAATCCGCGCCTCGAGGTCACGGACGTACGCACCGCCGACCGTCTCGGCCGACGGCAGCTCGCCGCTGCTCGGCGCCGGGCTGGCCTCGCTCCGGATCCGGAGGCCCAGGAAGCGCGGCCGCAGGCCGGCCTCGAGGGCCTCGGTGTCGGCCTCGAGCCCATCGGACCAGGCGCCGCTCGAGACGGACGTCGAGGATCAGGTCCGCACCGGCCCCGCCATCGGCCCGGGCGGCGATCGCCGACCCGAGGGCAGCGTCGTCGGCGAAGGCGCCGAGATCGAGGCTGAGGGCCTCGTAGCGGGCGATGCCGACGCGCTGGCGCTCGACCGACGACCGAGCGCCGTTCGCCGTGCTCCTCGAGCCGGACGATCAGGACCTCCCCGCCCCGGTCACGGCCGACGTCAACCGGGTCGGGCGACCCGCTGGCGCCCCAGGCCACGTCGGCGGCGATGCCCGAGCCGGCTTCGTGCGGCCCGCCCACGGCCAGGTAGTCGACCCCGGCGCCGGCGATCTCGTCGTCCCGCGGTCGGACCGGGCGATGGACGAGGCCGATCCGCCAGCGATCGTCGGGCAGGTTCGGGGCGGGGAAGCGGGCGGTCAGGGTCAGGCCCAGCTCGGGATCGCCAGGTCGGCGCCGGGACCGGCGAATGGATCGAGGATCGTGACCTTGCCCGGCGCCGCGGCCAGGGCGGCCAGGTCGAAGGCCCGATAGACCGAGGACGGCTCGTTCCGATCGTGGTCACCGGGCAGGATCACCGTCCGGATCCCCGCCTGGCCGGGTCCGCCCAGGCCGGCCGCGACGCGGCTGACGAGCCCTTTGGTCACGTCGTTCGTGTCGAACAGGTCGCCCACGATCAGGACCAGGTCGACCTTCTCCGAGACGGCCAGGGCCAGCGAGCGCTCGAAGGCGGCGAAGCGCCGGTCTCGCAAGGTCGCCGCCGCTTCGCCGAGGTCGACGTTGCGGGCGCCGAGGTGCAGGTCCGAGGTCTGCAGGAGTCGGAGCATCGCCGGTACGCCTCCAGCGGGTCGGGTTCGATGTGCTCGAGCATCCGTACCCGGGCTGTTCTCCCGGCG
>CAWCJE010000003.1:0-23142 GCA_963795685.1 uncultured Gammaproteobacteria bacterium | reverse complement strand
AATGTTATGTATACCTTTGACACATACGTATTGCTCTATGATCTGCGCGTTCTCCTGGGCCGCGCGCAAGGCGTCCAGCGCCGCCTCGGCCCGCGCCGGCTCGACGATCACCACCATCCCGATCCCGCAATTGAAGGTGCGGTGCATCTCCTCCGCGCCGACATTGCCGCTTTCGGCCAACCAGTCAAACACCGGATCGCGCGGCCACGCGGCGCGCCGAAGTACACTTCGCAGCCTTCGGGCAGCACCCTGGGGATATTGTCCGAGAGTCCGCCGCCGGTGATGTGGGCCAGCCCGTGTACGCGGCCTTGATCGCGGGTAGTCGCAAAAGTTGCAGCAGGCTGCGTACGTAGATCCGGGTCGGGGTGAGCAGACGATCGACCAGAGCGCGGCCGTCGAGTTGGGTGTCGGCGCTCGCTGCCGGTGACTTCCACCAGTTTCGCGGATCAGCGAGTAACCGTTGGAGTGGGGCCCGCTCGAGGCCAGTCCGATCACGATGTCGCCGGCGGCTGCACCGCGAGCCGTCGGAGGATCGCCTCGCGCTCGACGACGCCGACGCAAAATCCCGCCAGGTCGTAGTCGCCGCCGTGGTACATGCCGGGCATCTCGGCGGTTTCGCCGCCGACCAGCGCGCGCCCGCCTGACGCAGCCCTCGGCGATGCCGCTGATGACGCTGCTGGCGACTTCGATGTCCAGCGTGCCGGTAGCGTAGTAGTCGAGGAAGAACAGCGGCTCGGCGCCTTGCACGATGACGTCGTTGACGCACATGGCGACCAAATCGATCCCGATGGTGGAATGGCGGCCGGTGTCGATGGCCAGTCGCAGTTTGGTGCCGACCCCATCGGTACCCGATACCAGCACCGGTTCGCTGGTAGCCGGCGGGAATCTCCACCAATGCCCCAAAGCCGCCGATGCCCGCCGAGCACTTCGGGGCGGTGGCTGCGGCGTACGAGCGGCTTGATGCGCTCGACCAGCGCGTCGCCTGCGTCGATGTCGACCCCGGCGTCGCGGTAGGTGTAGCTGCGCTTGTCGTTCATGGGGGCTCTATAATTGGGCGCGCTATAGTAGCCGAACCCATGCGCCATCTGCCCAACATCATCTGCCTGTGCCGGATCGCATTGATTTGGCCGATCGTCGGTTCTCTGCTGGGCGGGCTCTTACGAACGAACTCTGTTGTTGTTTGCAGTCGCGGCCGCCAGTGATGGACTGGATGGATGGCTCGCCAAGCGCTTATGGCTGGACCAGCCGGCTCGGTAAATGGCTCGATCCGCTGGCCGACAAACTTCTGCTGGTGTCGGTCTTTCTGGTGCTGACCTGGCTCGGGCACGTGCCGCGGTACCTTGCGGTGTGCGCGGTGGGTCGCGATGTGCTGATCGTGCTCGGCGCGGTGGTTTTCCGGATGGCGTGGGGTCCGCTGCGCGGGCGGCCGATCCTGTCCAGTAAAATCAATACCGGCCTGCAGCTTCTGTACGTGCTGCTGGTGGTGACGCACGCCGCCTGGGCGCGAGCCTCCCGCCTCGGTGCTCCAGGCACTGGGTGCGCTCATCATCGCTACGGTGCTCTACAGCGGCGTGGCCTACATTCGTGAATTTACTCTGCGGGCGCTGCAAGTCGCAGCGCAATCCTGAGCGGCCGCGCCTTTGCGTCAGCTCCCGCTCAGCGTGCGCTTGCGAGACCGCGCCTCATTCGAGAGCTTCCTGCCCGGACCGAATGCGATCGCACTCGAGCAGGTCAGGGCGCTGGCCCAGCAACACGTCCCGGGCCTGCTCTGGCTGTGCGGACCGGAGGGGAGCGGCAAGACGCATTTGCTGCAGGCCCTGTGCGCCGCTGTCGGATCGGAAGGGTGCCTACGTCCCCTTTCGCAGCTGGAGTCCTACGGTGCCGCCGCGTTAGGTGACTGGCAGGGGGCTCGTTGGCTGTGTCTTGATGAGATCGCACCGGTGGTGGGCCGGATCGAGTGGGAGCGGGCGCTGTTTGGCGTCTATCGGGATTGCGAGGAGCGGGGCGCGAGCCTGCTGATGGCGGCCCGGGAGGCGCCAAACCAGTTGCCTTTTGCGCTGCCGGACCTGGCCTCGCGATGCGCCGCCGGGCATCGGCTGACGCTTCAGGCCCTCGATGAGGAGCAACAATGCGCGGCGTTGCGGCTGCGCGCGCAGGTGCGCGGCTTTGATCTTCCCGAGGAAACGGCGCACTACCTGCAGCGCCGATTGCCACGCGACATGTCGAGCCTGTTCGCCTTGCTGGATGAACTGGACGCCGCGGCGCTCGCCGCACAGCGCCGATTGACGGTGCCGTTCATTCGCGACGTGCTGGCGCAGCGCGCCAAGCAGCGCTTGGCCTGAGCCGGCGCTCAGCCGCGTCCCAGATCGTCGGCACCGTTCCAGTAACGGGTCCAGCGCGTCACCACGCGATCGGGATATTCGCGGCTCCGGGTGCTGCCGTTGTAGCGACCCAGCGCGCGGCGCACGTCGTTGTGCTCGGTCAGCAGGTAGTGGCGCAGGATGGCGCAGCCCATGCGGATGTTGGGCTCCATGGAAACGAGTTCACGCCGGTGCATTCCCAACTGCTCGGGCCAGAACGGCATGACCTGCATCAGGCCGACCGCGCCCGCGCTCGAGACCGCCCAACGATCGAAGCGGCTCTCCACATCCAGTACGGCGAGCACCAGGCCCGGGGGCAGCGGGGCGGCGCCGCTCCGATGGGTCTCGCAGTACACGGTCCTGAGCAAAGCGACCCGCTCGTCATGGTCGGGCATGTAGCGGCGAAGCTTGGGCTCCATCAATTTGTACCAGACGATCGAATCGAACTGATCTCCAAAGCACTCGGTGGAACTAAGGGCCTGCTGCACTACAGCGCGCAACTCCGGATCGCGTTGCGCGTCACTGACGATCGTGCGTGCCGGCCGCCCCCGCCCACGCGTTGGCGATCAGCAGCACGAATGCCGCACTAAATCTTAAGCTGGCTCTTGATGAACGTGACGGCCGAGTCAAGCGGAATATCCTGATTGTCCGTGGAGCGGCGCTGTCGATACTCGCAGGTCCCCGCCTCCAGTCCGCGCTCGCCGAGCACCAGGCGGTGGGGAATGCCGAGCAGTTCGGCGTCGGCGAACTTAACGCCGGGACGCGCGTCCCGATCATCGTAGAGCACCTCGATGCCCGCCGCACCCAGTAACGCGTACAGCGCATCGGCGGCGTCACGCACCCGTTCGGACTTTTGCAAATTGAGCGGAATGAGTACCACATGGTAGGGGGCCAGTGCGTCGGGCCAGATGATGCCACGCTCATCGTGATTCTGTTCGATGGCCGCTGCCACGATGCGCGTCACACCGATGCCGTAACAACCCATCAGCATCGTGACGGACTGACCCGATTCGTCCAGGACCGACGCCTTCATGGCCTCGCTGTACTTGCGGCCGAGCTTGAAAATGTGACCGACCTCGATTCCGCGCACGATCTGCAACTTGCCCTTCCCGCTGGGGCTGGCATCGCCGGCCACCACGTTTCGCAGGTCCGCCGCCGGGGGCTCGGGCAGGTCGCGCCCCCAGTTCACTCCGCGAAGGTGCAGGTCAGGGGCGTTGCCCCCGCAGACGAAGTCGGCCGTGTTGATCGCCATATGATCGGCATACACCGGGCACTTCAGTCCCTTGGGTCCGACGAATCCGGGCTCGCTCCCGCTGGCGCTTCGCACGGCCGCGGCGCTGGCCATCCTCAGCGGAGTGGCCACGCCCGGGATCCGTTGCGCCTTGAGGGCGTTGAGTTCGTGATCACCGCGCAGCACAAAGGCGATCGCGCCGCCGGCGGTGTCCTCCACCAGCAGCGTTTTCAGGCATCGTTCGGGCGGAGTGTTCAGGAATGCGCTGACCGTGGCGATGGTTTTCATGTTGGGCGTCGCCACCGGCTCGTACGGCTGGCTCGGCTCAGGGCGCGCCTGCGTGGGCGCGGCGGCCGGGGCCAGCTCGAGATTGGCGGCAAAGTCATCGCCGTCGCTGACCACGATCGCATCCTCCCCCGATTCGGCCAGCACCTGAAATTCCTCGGACACGCTCCCACCGATGGCCCCGCTATCGGCCTGGACCGAACGAAACCGCAGACCCAGACGCGTGAAGATGCGCGTATAGGCGGTGCGCATGGCCGCATAACCCTGCGCCAAGCGACTCCTCATTGGCGTGGAATGAGTAGGCATCCTTCATGATGAACTCGCGCGCGCGCATGACACCAAAGCGCGGGCGGACTTCGTCGCGAAATTTGGTCTGGATCTGATAGAAGTTGACCGGCAGCTGGCGGTAACTGCGCAGTTCCCGGCGGGCGATGTCGGTGATCACTTCCTCGTGCGTGGGACCCACCACAAACTCGCGCTCGTGCCGGTCCTTGATTCGGAGCAGTTCCGGCCCGTACGCGGACCAGCGGCCCGATTCCTGCCACAGCTCGGCGGGCTGCACCGCGGGCATGAGCATCTCGTAGGCCCCGGCACGGTTCATCTCCTCACGGACTATGTGTTCCACCTTGCGCATCACCCGCAGGCCCATCGGCAGCCAGCTGTAAATGCCGGCGGCGATGCGCCGGATGAACCCTGCGCGCAGCATCAGCTGGTGGCTCAACACCTCGGCCTCGGCCGGTGTTTCCTTGGTGGTGTTGATCGGGTATTGGGAAAGTCGCATGAGCATCGCCAAACAGGGCAAAGGCGGGCAATGCTAGCAGATGGTCGCGCCCGGGCGCGGGTTGGACGTAGCGAATGCGGCCACCTATCATGGCCCGTACATGGAAGATCAAGTTCCGGAACCGGTGGCGGTGCCGCGGCGGCGGGCGATATATCTGCTGCCGAACCTGTTGACCACCGGGTCTTTGTTCTCGGGTTTTTACGCCATCATCGCCGCGATCGACGGTAACTTCGAGCGCGCGGGTATCGCCGTGTTCGTGGCCATGCTGTTTGACGGCCTGGACGGGCGCGTCGCCCGTCTGACTCACACCGAGAGCGCCTTCGGCAAGGAGTTCGACAGCCTGGCCGACATGGTGGCCTTCGGCGTGGCACCGGCGCTGGTGTCCTACCAGTGGGGCGTGGCCCGCATCGCCGAGTACGGGCGCACCTGGGGGCGGCTCGGCTGGCTGGCGGCTTTCTTTTATGCGGTCATGGCGGCGCTCCGGCTGGCGCGCTTCAACACCCGCGTGGGCAGCGCCGACAAGCGCTACTTCGAAGGGCTCCCCAGTCCTTCGGCGGCCGCCGTGGTCTCGGGTTTTATTTGGGCTTCGACCGAATGGCGCGAGCCGGGGCTGCCCGGATTGATCATCGCCTTTACGGTGACGGCCGTGGCCGGCGCGCTGATGGTCAGTCCCTTCAGCTACCCGAGCTTTAAGAATTTTG
Organism: uncultured Gammaproteobacteria bacterium; assembly: GCA_963795685.1. GTDB lineage: Bacteria > Pseudomonadota > Gammaproteobacteria > Steroidobacterales > Steroidobacteraceae > FEN-1191. The sequence goes on along the minus strand of CAWCJE010000003.1, from coordinate 17,784 downwards.
ACCTGCGTAAGCCGATTCGCTTTGTCTACCTGGTGGTTATCGTACTGATCTTCGTGGTCATTGCCGGAGATCCCTCGCGAGCGTTGTTGTTGTGCTTTGGGAGCTATGCGATTTGGCCGCCCCTGGCCTGGACCTGGCGACGCCTGCGTCGCCGGCAAGCGCGCGGAACGCGCTGGAAGCTAGCGATGAGCCGCGATGCCGCCCGCCAGGGCCAGTACCTGAAGGCCCTGGGCGTTGAGCGCTGGGTATCGCGCCGGCCGCCGGCGGGCGCCCCGGTCGGCGCGGTGCTCGATCGTTCCGCCGAATGGAATCAGCTGGCCGCGCAGGTCAGCGGCTGTGTGCTGTGCGGCTTGCATACCACGCGCACGCAGACCGTATTTGGCGTGGGCAATCAGCACGCTGAACTGCTGGTGATCGGGGAGGCCCCGGGCGCCGAGGAGGATCGCCAGGGTGAACCCTTCGTCGGACGCGCCGGACAGCTGTTGAATTCGATGTTGCGAGCCACCGGTACGCCGCGGGAAACGGTCTACATCGCCAACCTGCTCAAGTGCCGACCTCCCGGGAACCGGGATCCGGCACCTGAGGAGGTGCGTTGCTGCCAGCCTTACCTGCAGCGCCAGATCGAGTTGCTCGAGCCCAGATTGCTCCTGGCCGTGGGGCGTATCGCTGCGCAGAACCTGCTCGCCACCGATACGCCCATCGGCAAGTTGCGCGGCACCATCGCATCAGTACGGATCGGGCGGCACGCCGCTGATCGTGACCTACCATCCGGCCTATCTGCTGCGCAGCCCCACCGAGAAGCGTAAGTCGTGGAATGACCTGCTTATGGTCCGAAACGAGCTGGCGCGCCTGCGCGCGCAGCCGCGGGGTTCCTGAGGTGGTGGCCACCAGCGAGGCGGCAGGCTTCCCGCAAATGCGACTGCGAGCCATGACCGAAGCGGATCTTGCCGCGGTCGTGGAGATCGAACGCAGCGTGTACCCGTACCCGTGGACCGCGGGCATATTCAGCGACTGTCTGCGGGTCGGCTACCACTGCACGATTCTGGAACTGGACTACGTACTGGTCGGCTACGGGATCATCGCCAGTGGCGCGGGCGAGGCGCATCTGCTCAACGTCTGCGTGCGCGAGGAATTCCGCAACCGGGGATTTGGCCGCGCGTTGCTCTCCAGCCTCCTGGGCCAGGCCGCGACAGGCCGGCTCGACGGTGATTTTCCTGGAAGTGCGGCCGGTCAATACGGCGGCGATCCGGCTGTACGAGAGCATGGGGTTTCGCCAATCCGGGCGTCGGCAGGGCTATTACCAGTCCCCCGGGGGCCGTGAAGATGCGCTGGTCATGCGCCGCAGCGTCGAATCCGCGTAGAACGCCCGTACCCCTCGAGCAGTTCGAACATGAATTCACCCGACCAGGAGATCCTGCGCCGCCGCACGTTTGCGATCATTTCGCACCCTGACGCAGGCAAGACCACGCTCACCGAAAAGCTTCTGCTGTTCGGTGGCGCGATCCAGATGGCCGGCACGGTCAAGGGCCGCAAGGCGGCCCGCCATGCCACCTCCGACTGGATGCGCCTCGAGCAGCAGCGCGGAATCTCGATCACCAGTTCGGTGATGCAGTTTCCGTACCGCGATTGCATCGTCAATCTGCTCGACACGCCGGGCCACGAGGACTTTTCGGAAGACACCTATCGGACGCTCACGGCCGTCGACTCGGCGCTGATGGTCATCGATTGCGCCAAGGGCGTCGAGCAACGCACAGTCCGGCTCATGGACGTGTGCCGTCTGCGCGACACGCCGATCATGACTTTCGTCAACAAACTCGATCGCGACGGGCGCGCGCCGATCGAACTGCTCGATGAGATCGAGGCCGTGCTGAAGATCCATCCGACACCGGTGACCTGGCCGATCGGCATGGGGCGCGAGCTCATCGGCATCTATCATCTGCTGGAAGATCGCATCTACGTCTATGAGGCCGGAGAAAAGGGCCGCGTGGGCGGCAACCGCACGATCGACGGGCTCGCCTCCGCGGAGGCTCGTGAACTTCTGGGTGCGGACGCTGCGGCCTACATGGCGGAAGTGGACCTGGTGCGCGGCGCGACGGCGGCCTTCGATCAGGCCGCCTACCGCGCGGGCAAGCAAACGCCGGTGTTCTTCGGTTCGGCCATCAGCAATTTTGGTGTCGAAGAGCTGTTGCGCGCGTTCGTGCAGCATGCGCCGCCCCCGCTGCCGCGAGCCACCCGCGGGCGGAGCGTGGAGCCTCTGGAGCCCGCGCTCACAGGTTTCGTCTTTAAGATCCAGGCGAACATGGATCCGGGCCACCGCGACCGCATTGCGTTCATGCGCTTGTGCTCGGGCCGCTATCAGCGCGGCATGAGGATCTATCACACGCGGCTGCGCAAGGAAGTGCGGATCGCCGATGCGCTGACCTTCATGGCGGCCGATCGCGTGCAGGCCGATGAGGCCTACGCGGGGGACATCATCGGGCTGCACAACCACGGCACCATCAACATCGGGGATTCTTTCAGCGAAGGGGAAGCGCTGGTCTACACCGGCATTCCCGATTTCGCGCCCGAATTGTTTCGGCGCGCGGTGTTGAAGGACCCGTTGCGCATGAAGGCGCTCGCCAAGGGGCTGGCGCAATTGTGCGAGGAGGGCGCCACGCAGCTGTTCCGGCCGCTGCGAAATGCCGACATGATTCTCGGGGCCGTCGGGCAGCTCCAGTTCGAGGTGGTGGCGTTCAGGCTGGCCGATGAGTACTCTGTGCAGTGCGTGTTCGAGAATATCAACGTGCATACCGCGCGCTGGGTCAGCGCCTCGAGTGCGGCCAAGCTCGAGGAGTTCCAGAACAAGGCGTTCGATCATCTGGCGCGCGATCACAGCGGTGCCCTGGTGTACCTGGCACCCTCGCGCGTGAATCTGCAGCTCACCCAGGAGCGGTACCCGGACATTCGCTTCAGTGAGACGCGCGAACACCTCGCCGATGCCTCCGCCTAAAGATCGGCCGCCCGATGGCGCGCGCGCGCGCGCGTCGCGCTTGGGCGCTGACCGCCTGGGCCAATCACGGATTCGCCACCACGGTCCTGGTCGGTTTTTTCCCGGTCTTCCTGGGCAAGTACTGGGCGGCCGAGCTGCCCGCAACGCGCTCGACACTCTACCTCGGGCTTGCCAATTCCAGCGCGAGCCTGGTGGTGATGCTGCTGGCGCCGTGGCTGGGCGCCCTTGCCGACCGGCGCGGGCAGAAGAAGCTGTGGTTGGGTGTATTCACGTGCATCGGTGTCATCGCCACGGCGATGCTGGCCTTCATAGGCCGCGGCGAGTGGCAATGGGCGTTGCCGGTGTTTGCGGTCGCATCGGTCGGTTTCTTTGCGGGCTCATCGTTTCAGGACGCGCTGATTGTGCAGGTCGCCACACCGGCGGAGGCGCATCGGGTTTCCGCCTATGGATTTGCCGCCGGTTACCTGGGCGGAGGCCTGCTGCTGCTGGTCAATGTGCTCCTGGCCCTGCACCCGGGCTGGTTCGGACTGGCCGACAGTGTGGCGGCGACGCGGCTGGCGTTTCTCGATGTGGCCGTCTGGTGGGCCGTGTTCACCGTGCCGTTGTTTCGGAATGTCCCGGAGGCGCCGCCGGTCGCCGAGGCGCCAGGACTGACGGAGTTGTGGCGCACCATCCGCAAGGTCCTCTCCGACCGTGCCGTGCGAGGCTTCCTGTTCGCCTACTGGCTGTACATCGATGGCATCGGCACGCTGCAGCAGATGGCCGTCGATTTTGGCAGCAAGCTGGGTCTGCCGACCGCCGCGCTGATTCAGGCGCTGCTGCTGGTGCAGTTCATATCGTTTCCATCGGCGCTGGTGTTTGGCAAGCTTGGCGATCGGATAGGCGCGCGGCGCGCCATTCTGATCGGGCTGGCGGTGTTCGTGTTCGTCAGCGTCTGGGCCCTGTTCCTGCAGTTCACCTGGCAGTTCTATGCGATGGCGGTGCTGGTGGGCACCGTGCAGGGCGGTGTCCAGTCCCTGTCGCGATCGCTGTTTTCGCAGCTGATTCCGCGCGAGCGTTCCGGCGAGTATTTTGGTTTCTACAACATGCTCGGCAAGTTCGCCGCCGTTCTGGGGCCGGTCCTGGTCGGCGTCATGGCGACGCTGAGCGGCAGCTCTCGTGTCGGCATCTCCTCGCTCATGGTGCTGTTTGCCGCCGGTGCGCTGCTGCTCTGGCGGGTACGGGTGCCCGAGCAACTTCGCTAGAGCGAGCCCGTTCCAGCGACCAGATTTCTCGGTGCACCCTCCGCCCAGGCGTCGACGATGGCGGACAGCTGATCGCCGAGACCCTGCATGGCTTCGTCCGACGCCCAGCCCACGTGCGGAGTGATCAGCAGGTTAGGCAGTTGCAAGGACAGCAAGGGGTTGCCGTCAACCGGCGGCTCGACACTCAGAACGTCCAACCCTGCCCCGGCAATCCACCCCTCTTGCAGCGCATGGACGAGCGCGGCCTCATCCACCAACCCACCACGGGCGGTATTGATCAGTATCGCACCGGGTTTCATCGCGCGTAATTCGGCGCTGCCGATCAGGGCTCGGTTCGCCGGGGTAAGCGGGCAGTGCAAGGAAAGCACGTCGGCCTCGGCCAGGAGTTGCTCCAGTGTCACCCGGCCGTCCACTCCGGCCGGATGCGAAGGACTGGCCGAAACGAGCACGCGCATGCCAAAGGCGGCGCCAAGCGTTGCGGTGGCGCGCCCGATCGAACCGCTCCCGACCAAGCCGAGTACCGTCCCGTGCAAGTCGTGGATCGGTGGGCCATAGCGGCAAAACAGGCCAGAGCGCTGCCACTCGCCGCTGGCGACCAGCGCGGCGTAACCGGCAAGATTGCGCCGTAACGCCAAAAGCAACGCGAACACGTGCTCGGAGACGGCGTGCATCGCGTAATTGCGCACGTTGGCGACCGCGATGCCGTGCGCGCGGCAATATTCGACATCGACGCAGTCGTAACCGGTACCGGCGATTGCGATCATGCGCAAGTCCGGCAGCTGCGCCAGCTCAGCGGCGGAAAGATCCACCTTGTTCACGATGGCCACGGTCGCACCTGCCAGGCGCCGCACCGCTTCTTCGGCCGCGGTCTCCCCGTGCTCGACGTACGGGGAGGCGCAGCGCGGCGGCCGGAAACCGAGCGGCAATGAGTCCCTGTCAAGAAATACTGTGCGCATGGATCGGTGGACACTCCTGCAACTCATGTCGCACCTGCGGGCGCCTCGCGCCGGGCAGGGCGCGCCGTTAAGATCGCCCAGGCTTCATCTTAGACCAAGCGGGAATAGTCATGCCCCCAGAACCGGCGCTGTTGCGCGGGCTGTTCGATGTGGCCGTGTCGGCCGCCGACCCGGCCCGCCGGGTTGCGGCGGCGCTTCCCGTGCGGCCGCGGGGCCGCACGATCGTGGTCGGCGCGGGCAAGGCCGCCGCCGCCATGGCGCGGGCCGTCGAGGCGCAATGGGGCCCGGAACTGGAAGGCCTGGTCCTGACGCGCTACGGTCACGCATTGCCGACGGACCGGATCGAGGTCATCGAGGCGGGCCACCCGGTCCCCGATGCGGCCGGTGCGCAGGGCGCCGCGCGGATCGCCGCATTGCTGCGCGATCTGCACGGCGATGATCTGGTGTTGTGCCTGTTCTCCGGTGGAGGTTCGGCCTTGCTGGCCCTGGCGCCGGTCGGGGTCACGCTCGAAGACCTGCAACTCATCAACCGCGCGTTGCTCAGGAGCGGTGCGAATATCGAAGAGATGAACTGCGTGCGCAAGCACCTCTCGCGCCTTCAAGGCGGGCGGCTCGCCGCGTGCTGTGCGCCGGCGCGCGTGGTGACGCTGCTCATTTCGGACGTGCCTGGCGATGATCCGGCCACCATCGCCTCGGGTCCGACGAGCGCCGATTCGAGCCGCTGCTCCGATGCGTTGCGGATTCTCGAACGCTACGCCATCGAGCCGCCTGCGCGCGTGCGCTCGTTCCTGGAAAGCGGGCGCGAGGAGACCATCAAGCCGGGCGATCCGTGCCTGGCACGGGTCGAGCAGAAAATCATTGCCTCACCGCGGATGGCGCTCGAAGCCGCGGCGGAACACGCCCGCGCACGTGGGATCACGGTCAGGATGCTCGGGGATGATCTGCAAGGCGAAGCACGGGAACTGGGAAGGGCGCACGCGCAGATCGCAAAACAAATCCTCAGCCAGGAGCGATCCTCTGCTCGTCCCTGCCTCCTGTTGTCCGGGGGCGAGACCACCGTGACCGTGCGCCATGACGGCCGCGGCGGACGCAACAGCGAGTACCTGCTCAGCGCCATGCTCAGCCTCGAGGGCCTGGCGGGTGTCTACGCGCTGGCCGCGGACACCGATGGAATTGATGGCACCGAGCAGAACGCCGGCGCGCACCTCAGTCCCGATTCCCTGGCCCGTGCGCTCGCGCTGGGCCTTGACCCCCAAGCCTCACTGGACAGGAACGATGCGTACTCGGTGTTTGCCGCGCTCGGTGATCTGGTGGTGACAGGCCCGACCCGCACCAACGTCAATGATTTTCGCGCCGTGTTGATCATTTGACCTAAGCTGCGGAGACGGCGCGCAGAATTCGCGGCCGGAAGTGCTTCGCCGGGCTTTTTATGGCACTTTATCGACATGGTTAGGATCTCGAACCTTTACGACGCCGCGGCCCCCGCCGCGACGCAGCTTCCTGAAAAAGCTCGCCGCCATTGGCATCGGAGTGGCCGCCGCCCGCAGCGTGCTCGCCCAGGCCGATGAACGGCGCCGCCTGTCGTTTGTGCACACTCATACCGGCGAGCACCTGACCGTGGTCTACTTCGAGAACGGCACCTATTCGAGCGACGGACTTGCGAAAGTGAACCTGCTGTTGCGGGATTTCAGAGACGGGACCGTGCATCCCATCGATCCGAAATTACTGGACCGGCTGTTCTTGCTGCAGACCTCCGCGGGCGGCTCGGAACCCTTCCAGGTGATCTCCGGCTACCGGTCTCCGAACACCAACGCCGCTTTGCACGAGAAATCGAGCGGAGTGGCCGAGCACAGTCTGCACATGGAAGGCCAGGCCATCGACGTGCGCATGAGCGGTGTGGCCACCGAACGGCTGGCCCGTCTCGCGCTCGAACAGGGCCGTGGGGGCGTCGGTTTTTATCGCGCGTCCGACTTTGTGCACGTGGACACCGGTCACGTGCGCAGCTGGGGCGATCCGATCGGCTCCTGATCGGCGGGCGGCGCGTTTACCTGTGCTCCTCCCTCAGTTCAACGCGCTTTTTCTGAAGCGCCGTGCCTTGAGCAGGAAATCGGGCAGTTCGCCGGGGTCGGCCGGCGGACCGTATCGCAAGCGCACGTACTGCTGCGCCAGAGGCGTCACGGTCGCCGCCAGGCTCGGGTGCGTCCGGGCCAGCCGATCGCAGTAATCAAGAACTCCCTCGTGCGCCGCGCGCGCCGGGCCCACGCGTCTCATGGACGCTTCGATACGGGCCCACGCGCGCGCGAGCGCATCGGGACGCATCGTATGGGCGATGCGGCGCAGCGACCAGGCAATCCACACCAGCCAAGCCGCCATTCCCGCCCCCAGTGCGATCGCCAGCGTCTGCCAGTCGCGATCGCCAAAGCCGAGCCAGTCGGCGACCTTGAGCTGACGGGCAAAATTGAACCCGACGATGTCATCCTGCCACCACGCGTTGAGCGCATCCCAGCTCTGCAGCACGGTCGCGAGCCATCTGGGACTTCCGCGCAGGCGCTCGTCTTCACCGCCTCCGTCCTCGAAGGCCAGCATCTCGCGGCTCAGGCGCTGGGGTGAGACCACCGCGGTCGGATCGGCGCGAACCCATCCACGACCCGCTAACCAGACCTCCGCCCAGGCGTGCGCGTCGGATTGGCGCACGATCAGATAGTGGCCGATCGGATTCCATTCCCCGCCCTGATAGCCGGTGACCACGCGCGCCGGCACGCCGGCCGCGCGCATCAATACGACAAAGGCCGAGGCGTAGTGACCGCAAAACCCCTGGCGGGTCGAAAACAGCAGTTCGTCGATCGAGTTGGGGCCGAGGCGTTGCGGGGTGAGCGTGTACTCGAAGCCGCCGGTCCTAAAAAACCCGAGCACTGCAGCGATGTACGCCGAGTCATCGCTTGAAGCCGCGCGCAGCCGCGAGGCCAGATCGTGCGTGCGCGGATTGCGCTGGATCGGGAGTGCCAGATCGATTTCGCGCATCGTCGGGTCGGGTTCCTGCACTCGCAGGGCCAGCGGGTGGGCCGTGAGCTCGTAGCTCTGGGCCTGGCTGAAGGATCGGTGCGTGAGGATCTGAAAGTCTTCCGTGTACATCACCCCCGGCACCGGCGGCGGATCGGTCATCTCCAGCGCAATCACGGTGCCGTGCGAATTGGGCTCTATGGTGGCGCTGTACGAGTAGGCGGGGCCGCGCCATTCCAGCGCCGAAGCCGGCGCGGCCGGGGTACGGTGGCGGCGCCAGGTGGCGCCATCGAAATCGTGCAGGACCGGACCGCGCCAGTAACGCTCGCGGGCCGGTGGCAAAGCGCCCGAAAAGCGCACGCGGAGCGCGGGCTCGTCCGATTCGACCAGGCGGGCGATGTCGCCGGGGGACATCTCCTCGCCCAGACCCGTGATCGCCGTGCCATCGCCCGGCAGGGCCCAGAAGGCCCCCGGGAGGCGCGGGAAAAACACAAACAGGATCGCGGCCAGGGGTAGCGCGTAGAGCAGTTGGCGCGCGGATTCTCGCAGCAGCGTACGAGCCGGAATCGCGCCACCGCCGCCCAGTCCGCGCAATGAACTCACGCAAAGCCACAGGCACAGGCCGTAGACCGGCAAGCGCCACAGTTGCTGTCGGTCCAGGCACGCGGCCAGCAGCAGGAACAGCGTCGCGCCGTTGAGCACTTGCCAGTCGCGCGATGTCCGCGCCTCGAAGAGCTTGGCTGCGGACATCGAGGCCAGCAAGGTGGCCCCGGCGGATAATCCGTTGAGCGTGCGGTAACTGAGCAGCACCCCGCAGGTGACGATCAGTGTCAGGCCGATGCGCGCTCCGCGCCCGGGCAGTGCGTGGCCGCGTAACGAGGCGCGGGCGTGCCAGACGCTGGCGATGACCAGCAACGGCAGACACCACCAGGCCAGGTGATGGGCATTGACCGCGGCCGTCGCCAGCAGGGCCGCCACGGCCAGCCCGGTGCAAGCGCGGCCCGGCCCGCGGGCCGTCATGGCGCGTTTATCCCGTAGAGCGCGAGCGCGCGCAGCAGCAGTGTGCGTTGCTGCGCGCCACGACCCAGAGGCACGTGGGCGTCGGGCAACTCAAGTGCACATCCGGCATCGATTCGCGCGCACTCGTCCACCCATGCGCACAGCTGGCTCAGCCGCGCTTCCAGCGCGAGCGACTCGAGGCCTGAAAAACTCAACCGATACTCGCTCGCGGCGGTGCCCGCATATTGGCCGACCATGAACGGTCCGCCGCGCGCCACCGTCTTCCAGGCGATGCTGCGCGGACTGTCGCTCATCTGGTAGGCGCGAAGACTCGCCCATTCCTCCTCGCCCGAAGAGGCGCTGGCGGCAAGCCGTGCATGGCGGCCTGCCGCCGGCGGCGGCAACGGCCTTGTGCCCGCCGGACGCGGATAGACAATGAGCTCTACGGGAAGGTGCAGCCAGGTCCAGCTTCGAAACAATCCGAATGGGGCGGTGGTGGACAATTCCAGCCGCCCGATCCGGTGGCGCCCGCGCTGGGCGCAGAGGTGCGTGACGCGCACCATCGCTTGCGCCCCGGAGGGTAGATCAAATTGAGCCGGCGCCGCTCCCCGCGCGCACACGGTGAGGGCGCGGCGTGCAACGCGCGAGGCGTTGGCAAAGCGAAGCTCAATGATGCCTTCTGCTTCCGCATAGCCATCGGGCGCTTGCGCGCTGAGCAGCTCCAGGCCTTGCAGGGTGCGCTGGCATTCGTGCATTCCGACCAACACGAATCCGGCGAGAAGGAACGTGAGCACAAGGGCCAGGCTGTTGGTGTAGTTGAGCCCGGCGATCAGCATCACGAACAACAGCACGCCGGCGGTGTAGCCGGCACGGGTCGGCAGGATGTAGAGGCGTCGGGCCTGCAATTGCAGTGGGAGGGCGTCCTCTCCCTGGCGCTTGCGCGCCCAGCGCGCGATGCGCTCGACGGTGCGTAGGCGCAGCGCGGCGAACACGCTCGGGCGGCCTAGACCGGCACGGGCACGGCGGTGAGGAGCGTCTCGATGGGGCGCGCGCCCGCGGGGCTGGCGCCGGCATCGCGGGGCTCGAGCCGGTGCGAGGCGACCGCCGCCAGGACCGCCTGGACGTGTTCCGGAATGACCGCGCGCTCACCGGCCAGCAACGCCCAGCCTTGCGCCGCACGCACCAGCCCCTGCGCGGCGCGCGGTGAAAGTCCCAACGGAAATACCTGGCGTGAATGCGCCACGAGCGCCTGCACGTAATCGAGCAGCGCCGAACCGACGTACACGGCGCGCACCGCGCGTTGCGCCGCCAGGAGTTCAGCGGGCGTCAATACCGCAGCGGTGGACTCCAGGATCTCCTGGCGCTCGCCGGCGAGCAGCAAGGCGCGCTCGGATTGCCGGTCCGGGTACCCCAGCGATACGCGCATCAGAAAGCGATCGAGCTGGGATTCGGGCAGTCCGAAGGTACCCAGCTGCTCGTGCGGATTTTGCGTCGCGACCACGAAAAACGGATCCGGAAGGCGATGGGTGACCCCATCGATACTGACCTGCCGCTCTTCCATGGCCTCAAGCAGCGCGCTTTGCGCCTTGGGACTGGCCCGATTGATCTCATCGGCGAGCAGCAGCTGGGTGAACACGGGTCCCGGCCGGAACTGGAACTGCTGGGTCGCGCGGTCGAACACCGACACGCCCACGACGTCCGCCGGCAACAGGTCGCTGGTGAATTGCAGGCGCCGCCAGTCCAGTCCCAGAACCTGCGCCAGTGTGTGGGCGAGCGTGGTCTTGCCGACCCCCGGCACGTCCTCGATCAGAAGGTGCCCGCGCGCGAGCAGGCAGGCAAGACACAGGCGAATCTGCCCGGGCTTGCCGAGCACGACCCGCTCGATGGCGGCCAGCGCATCGCCGAGGCGGCTCATGCTTGCAGCGCGCGCACTTGGGCGAGCTGGCGGTCCATGCCCGCCAACGACTGCTCGAAGCTCGCCAGTCGCTCGCGTTCCTGGTTCACGACGGCCGGAGGCGCACTGCGCACGAAACTCTCGTTGCCCAGCTTGGCCGTCGCCCGGCCAATTTCCTCCCTGAGCTTCTTGATCTTCTTGTCGAGCCGGGCCAGTTCGGTGGCCGGATCGATCAGTCCGGCCATCGGCACCAGCAAGCTGAGTTCACCGACGATAGCCGCGGCGGCCGGCGGGGGCTTGGTGCCCGGCGCCAGAATCTGCGGCTCGTTCACTCCGGCCAGGCGCATGAGCAGGGCCTGGTGGCGCTGGACCAGTGCGATATCCTCGGTCCCCGCGTTCTGCAGCAGGAGCGGGAGTTTGCGCGCCGGGCTGATGTCCATCTCGCCTCGGATCTGGCGCACGCCGAGCACCACCTTCATCAACCAGTCGATTTCCCGCTCGGCCTCGGTATCGGCCGCAAAGTCCGCCGATTTCGGCCACGGTGCGACCATGATGCTGCCGGAAGTGAACGCGCCGGGCACGAGCGGCGCGACACGCTGCCAGATCTCCTCGGTGATGAAGGGCATCAGCGGATGCAAGGCGCGCAGCAGCGCTTCGAGCACGGCGAGCAGCGTGCTGCGTGCTCCGCGCTTCAGGGCCGCATCGACCTCGGCCTCCTGCAGTACGGGCTTGGACAGCTCCAGGTACCAGTCGCAATACTCGTGCCAGGTGAATTCGTACAGCGCGGTCGCGGCAAAATCAAAGCGGTATTCGCCAAACGCGTTGTCCACCGCGCCGATGGCCGTGCCCAGTCGAGAGCGGATCCAGCGATCGGTGGCCGAGTACGCCACCGGGCCGTCCTGGGAAACGGACGCGGACTGCTCGATGGTCATCATCACGTAGCGGGCTGCGTTCCAAAGCTTGTTGCAGAAATTCCGGTATCCGGCCACGCGCTGCATATCGAAGCGGATGTCGCGGCTCTGTGTGGCGAGCGACGCAAAGGTGAAGCGCAGCGCGTCGGTCCCGTAGGCGGCGATGCCCTGCGGGTATTGCTTGCGGGTGGCCGCTTCGATGCCCGGGGCCAGGCGGGCCTGGAGCAAGCCTGAGGTTCGCTTGGCCAGGAGCGGCTCGAGCGCGATGCCATCGACGATGTCGAGCGGGTCGATGACGTTGCCCTTTGACTTGGACATCTTCTGGCCCTCGGCATCGCGGATCAGGCCGTGCACGTAGACCTCGCGGAAAGGCACATCGCCCATGAACTTCAGGCCCATCATGATCATGCGCGCGACCCAAAAGAAAATGATGTCAAAGCCGGTCACCAGCACCGTGCTGGGGTAAAAGCGCGCCAGCGCGGCGCTGGGTTCGGGCCAGCCCAGGGTCGAGAACGGCCACAGGGCCGATGAGAACCAGGTGTCCAGTACGTCCTCGTCCTGCCGCAACGGCACTTCGTGCCCGTGGTGTGCGCGCGCCTTAGCCGCCGCTCCGGCCAGATCGCGCGCCACGAAGATATTGCCGGCTTCGTCGTACCAGGCCGGGATCCGATGGCCCCACCACAGCTGGCGGCTGATGCACCAGTCCTGGATGTTGTTCATCCACTGGAAGTAGGTCTTGTCCCAGTTCGCCGGCACGAAACGGACCCGGCCGGATTCAACCGCGGCGATGGCCGGTGCCGCCAGAGGAGCCACGCGCACGTACCACTGGTCGGTCAGGTACGGTTCAACCACCGCGCCGCTTCGATCTCCCCGGGGCACCATGATCTTGTGCGCGTCAATGTGATCGATGAGTCCTGCGGCGGTGAGCTGCTCGACGACGCGCTCGCGCGCCACGAACCGGTCGAGGCCCCGCAGGTCCGCCGGTGCGGCCTCATTGAGTGCGCCACTGGGCGTGAGCACGTTGATCAGCGGCAGCGCGTGGCGTTGGCTCATCGCGTAGTCGTTGAAATCGTGGGCGGGTGTGATCTTCACGCAACCGGTGCCAAACGCCGGATCGACGTAGGTATCGGCGATGATCGGAATCTCGCGCCCGGTCAGTGGAAGCCTGATGCGCTGGCCCACCAGATGCCGGTAGCGCTCATCCTCCGGGTGAACGGCCACGGCGGTATCCCCGATCATCGTCTCCGGACGGGTGGTGGCCACCACCAGTGAACCGGACCCCTCGCTCAACGGGTAGCGCAAGTACCAAAGGAATCCATTTTCCTCTTCGCTGATGACCTCAAGATCGGACAGCGCCGTGCGCAACACCGGATCCCAATTGACCAGCCGCTGGCCCCGATAGATCAGCTCTTCCTCGTGCAGGCGCACGAACACTTCCGTGACCGTGGCCGAGAGGCCCGGATCCATCGTGAAGCGATCGCGCGACCAATCCACCGAGGCGCCGAGCCGCCGCAGCTGCTGGGCGATGCTGCCGCCCGACTGGCGTTTCCACTGCCACACCCGCTCGATGAATTGCTCGCGCGTCAGATCGCTCCGCTGGCGGCCTTCCGAATTCAGTTGGCGCTCCACCAGCATTTGCGTGGCGATGCCCGCGTGGTCGGTGCCCGGCTGCCAGAGCGCGGCCTCGCCGCGCATACGGTGATAGCGCGTGAGCGCATCCATGATCGTGTCCTGGAAGGCGTGCCCCATGTGCAGCGTTCCGGTCACGTTCGGCGGCGGGATCATGATGCAAAAGGCCGGAGCCGCAGGATCCGAACGCGGCGCGAAGGCGCCGCTGGATTCCCATTGCGCATACCAGCGCTGCTCGATGTCGGCGGGGGAGTAGGTCTTGTCCATGGGGCTAGGCGTCGGCCGCGCCCGGCTTGTGGGTCACCGGTTCCACACCCAAGGTCCGGTAGTGCTTGAAGCGCTGGCGGCCGCTCTGGCGCCGCGCGGGATCGGCATCGATCACTTCAATAATACGGGCCACGTGCTCAAGATTCGGGGGAGCGGAGGCGCCAAGATTCACGATCAGGTGCGGTGGCGTCGCCGGTTCGAGGCCCGTGCTCAGCAGCACCGGGGTCTCCTCCCAGTCAGAATCCGCGCTCAAGGCCTCGTGAGGGATGAAGCTGCGATCGGCAAAGGTCCACAGCAAGTCATCGAACGCGGCCAGATCGGCGTCACTGTCGAGCCGGACCAGGACGCGTTCGTCGGCGAGAAACGCCTTCTCGATCTGCTGGCAGGCGAAGCGCCAGCGGAGGCGGGAATCGCTGCCTTCCAGCACGTAGAAATCTACACGCTCCACGCCCGGGCCTTGGGCTGAGTTACGCGCGGGCGCGCTGGATCAGGAAATCTGCCAGCAGGCCTAAGGGGCGCCCGGTGGCGCTCTTGGCGGCACCCGAGAGCCAGGCGGTGCCGGCAATGTCCATGTGCGCCCAGTTCATCCCTTCGGTAAAGCGAGCGAGGAAGGCCGCGGCGGTGATGGCGCCCCCTTCACGGCCGGCCACGTTGGCGACGTCGGCGAAATTGGTCTTGAGCTGCTCACCGTACTCCGGCGTCAGCGGTAATTGCCAGGCGCGATCCTCGGCACGCCGGCCCGCGGCGACCAATTCCTGGGCCAGCTTGTCGTCATTGCCCATGATGCCGGTGTGATGCGCGCCGAGCGCGACGACGCACGCGCCGGTGAGCGTGGCGATGTCGATCAGTGCGGCGGGCCGGTAGCGGCGGGCGTAGTTCAGCGCATCGCACAGGATCAGGCGTCCCTCGGCATCGGTGTTGAGAATCTCCACGCTCTGTCCGGCGGCGCTCGTGACGATGTCGCCGGGTTTGATGGCCCGGCCGCCCGGCATGTTCTCGCACGTGGCGACGAGCCCGACGAGATTGAGCCGCAGCTTGAGGCGGGCGGCCAGATCGAGCGCGGCAATCACGGTGGCCGCGCCGCACATGTCGAACTTCATCTCGTCCATGGCATTGGCGTCTTTGATCGAGATTCCGCCACTGTCAAAGGTGATTCCCTTGCCGACCAGCACGATCGGGGCCGCGCCGCGCCGGCCGCCGCGGTGTTCCATAATGATAAAGCGCGGCGGCTCAGCGCTGCCGCGAGTCACGGCCAGCAGGCAGCCCATTTTCAGCCGACGGATCTGCGCCTCGTTCAAGGCCCGAACGCGCAGACCGCGATGCGTGCGTCGCAGCTGCATCGCCTGCGCGGCGAGGTAGCGCGGCGTGCAGACGTTGCCCGGAAGGTTGGCGAGGTTGCGCAGCAACGCGCCGCTCGCCGCAATGGACTCACCGTCGGCCAGCCCCCGGCGCGCATCACTCAGCCGTGCGGGCGTAAAGGGTCCCACCTTGACGCGCGCCAGCGCCGCCGGCGGCGCTTTCTTGCCGGTCTTAAGATCATTGATACGGTACGCGGCGCCCCCACAGACCTCGGCGGCGGATCGGGCCAAGGTGTAATCGTCCAGTCCCGTCTCCGCGGGACGCTCGATCGCGAGGCTGGCACTGCGGATCCGCGTGCGCGCCAGCGCGCCGACCGCGCTTATCAAGGCGCGTTTCCAGCCGCGTCGTTGGTAACTTGCGCTGGCCCCCAGTCCCACGAGCAGCAATCGGCTCCCGTGCAGTCCCGGCCAATCGGTCAGCAGCAAAGTTTCGCCGGCGCGCCCGGCGAAGTCGCCGCGCGTCAGCAGATTCTTGAGCCGTCCACCGACCGCTCGATCGATTGCCCGGGCTTCATCGCCCAGTTCGCGCCGCTCGAACACACCCACCACGAGACAATCGGAACGCTGGTCCAGGGCCTTGCCGCTATAGGCTGAGAATTGCATGAGTGATCCTTAAGTTCCCCTAACATCGAGCTGCTGCCAAGCGCTCCAGTATAAGGTAGGGTAGCGAAAGGGCGGCAGTTTAGCCGATACCGACCAGTTCGTGAGGGTGCCTTGCCGATTTTGCAGCGGTATTTTCTGCGTGAGATGACGCTTAATTTTCTCGGCGTCACGGGCGCCTTGGCCGCAATTTTGTTTATTTACCAGTTGGGCGCGGTGCTGAAGCGGGCCGCGGATTATCAATACCCGCGCGAGTTGGTGCTGCGCCTGTTCGCGCTCGGCGCGGCGGAGAATTTTTCCCTGTTGCTGCCCCTGGGATTGCTCTTGGGCGTGGTGCTGGCGCTCGGGCGCCTGTACCACGAGAGCGAGATGACGGCCGCCCAGGCCTGCGGTTACGGACGCGCCCAGGCCTGGGTGCCGGTAATTATTCTGGCCCTGCCGGTGGCGGCCTTGAGCGCCTGGCTTAACCTGGAGTTTGCCCCGCAGGCGGCCCATCGGCGCGTGATGATCACCGCCGCGGCGTTGCGGGCCGGACTGGCGATGCCGATCACCCCGGGGCGCTTTAGCAGCTTTGATGGCGGCCGTACGGTGGTCTACGCGCACGCGGTGGACGCGGCCGGCGTACTGCAGCGGGTTTTTATCAAGCAGGGGAGCGACGCGACGGTGATCACGACGGTCGCGCAGCGAGCCCGCCGCGAGATCGGACCGCAAGGCACCAATCAGAGCATCGTGTTGCTCGATGGCGAACGAAGTGAGGGCATTCCCGGCGCACGTCGGTACCGGTTTCTCAGGTTCGCGGAACTGCGCGTGCCGCTGGCGGTTCCCGAGCCTGCGGCCCAGGGGCCAAGACTCGATGAGCGAACCACCCGCGATTTGCTCGGCAGCAGCACGGTCCGAGACCGGGCCGAGTTGCAGTGGCGATGGGGCTTTCCGTTCATGGTATTGGTGGCGGCCGGCTGTGCGATGGCCATCGGTCGTCTTCGTCCGCGCCAGGGGCGCTACGAGCGGGTGTGGCCTGCGGTGCTCATATTCGCCTTCTATGGAAATCTCGCGATTGCGGCGCGCACCTGGTACGAGCATGGCGTGACGCCCGCCGTGCTCGGGATTTGGTGGGTGCACCTTCCGATCATCGCCTTGTGCCTCTGGCTGGCACGAAAATACGCATGAGTCAGCTCGGACGCTACGTGGCCCGTACGGTGCTGGGTGCCATCGCCCTGGTCATGGCGGTGTTGCTGGTGCTCGGGGCCCTGTTTAATTTCATCAGCGAGCAGGGTTCGATCGGGGTCGGCCATTACGACATGGTCGAGGGCCTGGTCCACAGCGTGCTCACGGTGCCGCGCTTCGCCCTCAACGTGTTCCCGGTCGGAGTACTGATCGGGGCCATGCTCGGGGTCGGCGCGCTGGCGCGCAGCCACGAGCTGACGGCGATGCGCTCGGGTGGCATGTCCAAGTGGCGCCTGACCGGCACCATGCTGGGCTGCGGGGCGATCTTGCTGCTGATCGGGCTGGCGGTGGGCGAGTATGTCGCTCCCCGATTCGAGCAATTGGCCGACGAGCGCAAGGCGCTGGCGCGCTACGACAATCTCAGTCTGGCCGGGAGCGGCGGCGCCTGGGTGCGCGATGGAAATCTGATCATCAACATTGCCGAGCGCTCGAGCATCAGTGAATTTGGCGGCATGCTGGTCTTCGAGCTCACCCCGGACAACCGGCTCGCGGCCGTGGCCCATGCCCATCGCGCCAAGCAGAGCGAAGGCAAGAACTGGGAGCTGGGGGATTATTCGGAATCGCGCTTCTCGGGCGATTCGGTCGATGGCCAGCACGAAACTCGCCACCAGCTGGCCTCGGCCGCCAGCGTGGGCTTCCTGCAGCTTGCGGTCGTGCAGCCCAACGAGATGGCCTTCGGTGCGCTGTATCGGGCGATTCGGTATTTGCGCGCC
>CAWCJE010000002.1:0-18154 GCA_963795685.1 uncultured Gammaproteobacteria bacterium | reverse complement strand
GGCCCGCGGGCGAGAGGGCCAAAGACTTACTGAACTTATCCTGCAGCGCTGCGAGATGCTCGCCGCGCTGATCGCCCAGGTACGTGCCCGTTTGCCCGAAGTTCTCGCGCGCGTACGCTCGCGTCTCGAGGAACGCTTAACGGAGCTGGGTGGGGAGCTCAATCAGGAACGCGTTGAGCAGGAGATCGTGCTGCTCCTGCATCGCCTTGATGTGGCCGAAGAACTGGACCGGCTCGACGGACACATCGATGAGGCGCGCCGCACGCTCGCCGGTCCTGAGGCCGCAGGCCGGCGACTGGATTTCCTGTTGCAAGAATTCAATCGTGAGGCCAATACGCTGGCCTCGAAATCGCAGGATCTGGAAACGACCCGCATCGCCGTCGAGATGAAAGTCGCGATCGAACAGATGCGCGAGCAGGTACAGAATATTGAGTAAGCGCTGGAGTGTCCTAAATGGCACTGGCCAATTTACTTGTAATGACCTATTAGCCACGCCGCGTCCCACCAGGGCACAGAATCTGCCGACCTTATTCAGGTGGCGCCCATGAAATCTGATGAACAGAGAATCAAAGACCTAATCGCTCTGTGGCATGTGCGCACGACCGAGGGCGATGTGGATTCCGTACTTTCGTTGATGACTGAAGACGCGACCTTCCTAATCGCGGGCAAACCTCCCATGACCGGAAAGGCCTCGTTCGAGAAGGGCCTGCGAGCTTTACTCGCCCACAGCCAAGTGCGCTCGACGTCCCGCGTGGAGGAGGTTTTTGTCTCGGGCGATCTTGCCTACGCCATAAGCTTGTTATTCGTCGAGATCACCTCCAAGCAGGGCGCTGAACACCACACCAGACAAGGGCGCACTCTGACCATCTTCTTTCGCTCAGCCTCGGGTTCTTGGCTGCTCAAACGCGATGCCAACCTAATGTCGAGCGAGCCGGCTTAACTCTGTAGAAGTTTTCCCTTCATTGGACCAACTCTGATCCGGTCGGATGGGATGTGCTGGTTGACGGGCTTTGGTCAATCAACTGTCTCAAGCTTTCGAATTCGACCGGCTTGGTCAGATGGTGATCGAATCCTGCCGCCAGCGCGCGTCGCTTGTCGGCGTCTTGGCCCCATCCTGTTACTGCGATCAGCGTTACGTCCTTACCCCAAGCCTCGTGCCGAATCCGTTCTGCCACATCGTAGCCGTTCATATCGGGCATGCCGATGTCCAGTATCCCGACGTCCGGACGAACGAGTTTGGCCACTGCCAACGCCTCGAGTCCGCTGTGCGCGAGATGCACGTTGTGTCCGGCTAGCTTGAGCAGAATCTCCATGGCCTCAGCACTGTCCCGATTGTCATCGGCGATCATTATTCGTCGCGACCCTTGGGGGTTGTCGGCCTGGCCGGGCTGCGGCGATGTCGCTGCGGAGCTCTCGACGATGACCGATCGCGGGAGGCAAATTGAGAATTCGCTTCCCTGATTCAATCCGGCACTGCGCACCTCCACCCGCCCCCCATGAAGCTCGATAAGCCCCTTCGCCAGCGCGAGACCAATGCCCAAACCCCCTTCTGCACGGCCGAGCTCCGATTGGACACGGCTAAACATATCGAAGATCGTGGGCAGCGATTCACTACTGAGCCCAACGCCGTTGTCGCGCACATAGATGTTCAGGTGCTTGGGTTCAAGCCGCGCCCCTAGGTGGATCAGGCCGCCGCTGGGCGTGTATTTTGCGGAATTGGTCAGAAGATTGGTGATGACTTGCGTTATCCGAATTGGATCGACTTCAACCTGAATCGGCGTCGGGGGGTATTCCGCACGCAAGGTGTGATGCTTTGCGGTCATGGCTGCCTGTGTCGCGACCACGGCATCCTCCATCAGTTCCTTAATTTCCACATATCTCTTCTTCAGAAGGAAAGATCCCCGGGTAATGCGGGCAACATCCAACAGATCGTCGAGCAACGAACTCATGTGCGTGACCTGTCGAGCGATGATCGTCCGTGCCTCATTGAATTGGCGTTCTGCCAAATTCGGGGACTGCAGTATCTGTGCCGCCATGCGTATCGGGGCCAGTGGATTACGCAGTTCGTGTGACAGGGTGGCCAAAAACACATCCTTGCGCGCATCAGCCTCGACCAGCGCTGTTTCGGCTTGAACGATGCTGCTGACATCGACAAAGGTTACGAGCACGCCGGTCACGGCGCCGTCCGGTTCACGATACGGCAGGATTCTCATGATGTACTGCGCCGAATGGTCATCGCGCTCCACTCGTGTTTCGATGGGGTGCAATGTGGATAGCACATGCGCCACATCTTCTCGCAAGGCCCGGTATTGGAGCCGACTTGCTATATCGGTCAATGGCCGTCCGCGATCGCTCGGGATCAAATTGAAAATCGTCGCGATCGCCCTCGTAAAACTGCGGACCAGCAAGTTCCGGTCGAGAAAGACAGTGGCGATCTCGGTGCTGTCAAACAGATTGCGAAGATCGCTGTTCGCGCGGTCAAGCTCGTCGATCTTTTCGGTCAGACGAAGGTTGACGGTGTGAAGTTCTTCGTTGAGCGACTGCAGTTCTTCTTTCGATGTTTCCAGCTCCTCATTAGAAGACTGCATCTCCTCGTTGACCGAGTGCAATTCCTCATTGGCGCTTCGGAGTTCTTCGAGCGCCGTCTGATGCTCTTCGGCCAGTGACTGCAGGTGCTCGGAGACACCGCTAAGCGCCGTTTGCAGTTGAGAGACGATTTCCGCACTTGGCGCCGCCGGCTCAAGGAGATGTGCGAAGCTCGCCATCTCCTGCTTGGCCGTCCGGACGTGGCCGCGAGGGCTCAGGAGACCGTAACTTCCCGATCCGGCGGATGGATCGTGGGGCGCACGATGGCCATCCCACTGCATTTCATGGGCGAACAGATGCGGATTTCGCCATCGGAGGTTCAGTTCCGGGCTCCGGCCTTCCCGCCTTTGAAAAATACGGGCGCTCTTATCGACCGTTTCGAACAAATTGGCAAATTGCGCCACGGACTCCGAACCGCCCAGGAGCAGAATTCCCTTCGGCGTAAGCGAGTAGTGAAACATCGGAATGATGCGCGCCTGAAGTTCCGGGTTCATATAGATCAGCAAGTTGCGACAGGAAACCAGGTTCATCACCGAAAACGGCGGATCGCGAACCAGGTTGTGCACGGAAAAAGTGCACAGTTCGCGGATCTCCTTGCTCACGCAATAACTGCCCTGGGAGGGAGAAAAAAAACGCTTTAGCCTGGCTTTGGACAGTCCGTCCAGCAAAGTCTTCGGGTAGCGTCCGAGTCGCGCGGTAGTGATGGCCGAATCGTCGATATCGGTCGCGAATACTTGCACTTTCGGGACCACGGGGATCGAATCCATGTGTTCGCGAAGCAAGATAGCGAGCGAATAGGCTTCCTCGCCCGTCGCGCATCCTGGCACCCAGACTCGGACCACATCGTCGGCCATCTTCTCCTGGAATAACTGTGGAATGGCTTTCGAACCCAGGACCTCAAAAGTCTCGGGATCGCGAAAGAAGCTGGTGACGCGAATCAGTAGATCGCGAAAGAGAAAGGGGATCTCAGCCGGATCGGTCTTGAGTTTCTCAACATACTCTTCAAGCGTGGCAGCATTCACCACCGTCATGCGCCGCTCCACCCGTCGCAGGAAGGTCTGACTTCGGTAGCCGCTGAAGTCATGGCCTAAATGCGCGCGCAGTAGCCCGCAAATCGCAAGGCGTGCGACCTCCGTTGGGCTCTGCCCATCGCCGTTTTTGGGAACCTCGACGTGGGTATTCTTCAGGCGCAGTAGCTCGCCCGGGATTTCCTCGACCGGCGAAACAATATCGACGACTCCGGTCGCGATCGCCCCCGCGGGCATTTCTCCGTATTGCGGAGCTGTCCCATTGCTTCCTTGCGCGATGGTGAAGCCGCCGCGCTCCTTGATGGCTTTGAGCCCGAGAGCTCCGTCGCTGCCTGTACCGGAGAGTACAATTCCGATCGCTCGCTCGCCCATCGCGGTCCCAAGAGAGTCGAAGAATCCATCGATTGGGCGAAAACCGCGTTCGGCGCCTTCGCGTGGCATTTGGATGCCTATGCGGCCATCACGCAATGTGACAACGGCATGTGGCGGTGGAACGTAGACGTGATTGGGCTCGATTTTTGCGCCGTCACAGGCCTCGACCACCGGAATGGATGTCCACCGCCCCAAGATCTCGGTCAGCATGCTTTTGCGATCGGCGGGCAGATGCAAAATCACCACGAATGCCATGCCACTGTCGGCCGGCATATGGGTAAAGAAGGCATGGAAAGCATCGATACCGCCTGCAGAGGCGCCAATGCCGATGATTGGAAAATCCGAGGCGCTCATAGCGCCGGTGGACGGCAGTGGGTTGGCGGTGTGCGCATGGTGACCCCGTGGAACCGGACCATCATTACATCACAATAGGACTAAATTACAGTCCGCCCTGCACGACAATTGGCCTCTCAATGGTTCTTCTGTCGTCGCCCCCCGCAAACACGCCAGCGGTTCACGCAGGAGCCGCTTAGCGGTTCTGGAGTCATCCTCTTGGGTGACAGCGAGCGTCGCAGCGCAGCAACGTCATCGGCAACCGGTTCCGAGCTCTTTAAGAGGGCATGCCGGACGAGCCACAACAGGAACTCACGACACGCAGCGCATCCCGATCCGCGGTGGAAAACGGGGTGTCTGCTGAAACTGGCGCAAGGCGCCGCTACACTTCAGCGACGATTTAGATCGCGCCCCACACGCCCCAGATATTTACTGGCGGTCCGCGAAATGCTCTTCGGCCCTTAGTGAGCCTTGGCCGCTT
Organism: uncultured Gammaproteobacteria bacterium; assembly: GCA_963795685.1. Lineage (GTDB taxonomy): Bacteria > Pseudomonadota > Gammaproteobacteria > Steroidobacterales > Steroidobacteraceae > FEN-1191. The sequence goes on along the minus strand of CAWCJE010000002.1, from coordinate 13,354 downwards.
TGGCTTTTGCCTTTACCGCATCCAGATGTGCATTTGCCTGATCCTTGCACGCCTTCTGAGCATCGCCCTCCAGCGCTTGGCACTTGGCGAGAGCGATCTTCGTTTCTCCCTCGGCTTCAGTGACCGCAGAATCTGCTACGGCGTCAATATTGTTGTCAGCCACCTTGGCCAGCGCATCTTGGCGGTCCTGGACCACATTGGCCTCGATTTGCTTCACTTTTTCGTCCGCCTTGGCGTTCGCCTCGACGGCATTGCTCTGGGCTTTGGCGACGTCCGCTTGAACGTCCTCGGGGGCCTTGGCCCTGCTGCAGGCGGACAGGCATAGAAATGTGCTGGCGAGTAACGCGCAGCCAATCGCTAATCTCATTTCGCTCCCCTTTTCCCACTCGGCACGGTGGAATATTCAATCACGAGCATACGCAGCGCGGCACCCGTTTTGCTGTAGGACAAATGCTATACCGCGGCGTACTCTACGCTTGGCTCCAATTTCGGCTCTGGGACTGCTAGGGAACCCCCAATGAAAAATCTTCGCATCTCGAGTTACTGGGCGGCCGCAATTCTCGTGGGCTGCGCCGCGGCGAATGTGGCTTCGGGACAGGAATACGACAAGACCTTCCTGAGTGATTACAGCAAGCTCGTGGCCACCCCATTGCCGAATAACGCCGGGACCGACTTAATCTACGTGCAACCTGCCGCGTTCGAAAAAAAGGATACCTACACGGCCGTGATGATCGATCAGCCCGAAGTGCTGATGAGCGGCAAGTCTGAGTACAACGGGGCCAAGCCAGCCGACCTGATGGCCATTGCCGAGCTGTTCCGCAAGGACGTCGGCGAGGCATTGGCGGCCGGCGGATATCAAATCGTCGACGCCCCCGGGCCCTCGGTGCTCTACATGAAGTCGGCCATTACCGATCTGAGCCTGACGCGCAAGAGGCGCCCACTGCTCGCCTATACCCCCGTGGGCTTCGTGCTTAAGGTCGGAGTCGACGCGGTCCTGAACATGATGGAGAAATACGACATCATGGGCGCCAACGTCCAGGGCGAGTTTAGCGACAGTGTCTCCAGCGAAGAGCTGGCCGACTTCGTGGCCCTGCGCGGAAACAACGGCCATCGAATGACCTTCGATGAGCTCGAACGGGATGTCAAAGACTTTGCCTCGCGCCTGCGTTGCCGGCTCGACAACTCTCACATGCCGGACAACAAGATCAATTGCCTGGATCCTGCGGCGCGCGCGGCGCGTGAGGCCGCCAATAAGCACTGAAGGCCGCCCGCGCTCCAAGGATCGGCAACGAAGGCACCCTATATAGAAGAGTATCGCGAGTGAGCGCCGGATCCGTGCGCGATTATGTCTACTGCAAAATTCCCCGCCACCGGCCGGTCCTCCGGTAAAGTACGCCCAAGAGCCGAACGGCCATTTGATTTCAACGGGGGATACATGAAGCTGCCACAAAAGCTGGCCGTCATCGGATCGCTTGCGATTCTGGTTTTCGCGGCCCGGGGCGCCTGGGCCACGGTACAGCCGCGCGAGAGCAATATCGTCGATCTCGTGGCCCAGTCGGAACTGATCCTGCGCGGGACCGTCACCAAGCTCAGCGATGGCATCGACGCGCGCGGGATCCCGTACACCGAAGTCACGCTCCAGGTGGCCGACGCGATTCGCGGCGAGGTCGGAAGCGAGTACACCTTCCGCCAGTTTGGTCTGCTCAAGCCGCGCAGCCTGGGCAATGGCATGGCGAACGTCACCGTGACGCCGGCCGGATGGGCAACGTACCGCAAGGGCGAGGAAACCCTGCTTTTCCTCTATCGCCACGCGCGATGGACCGGCCTGCAGACCACGGTGGGCCTGGGCCAGGGCCAGTTCAAGATCGCGATGGCCGGCGCCTCAAATCACGTCGATAACGCCGGATTGTTTGCCCACGTGCAGGTCGAACAAAATCTGCTCAGCGAGTCCGACCGGCGCGTCATGAATACGGAACGGGGAGCAGTCAATGCCAAGGCCTTCGTGGCACTGGTGCGCAAGATTGTCGCTGATCGCTGGATTGAGCAGGGAGGAATGCGCAGTGAACCTCGCTGATCTGGTGCGTTACCCCGCACTGCTGGGATTGGGCCTCGTCGTGACGGGCGTGACGATTGCGGGCGGCCCGCTCATCGTCGATCCTGCCACCGGTACCGCATTCCATTACGGGCCGACGCCCGTTCCTGTCTACTACGATCTGGGTAACTTTGGCGTGACCTTGGATTACTCAACGCCCACCCCGACGAAGGTCGTGTTCAACAATGCGGTCGGCGAGAAGCTCGTGCGCACCGGATATGCCAGCTGGTCGAATGTGCCGACCACATCGCTGCGCGCCAAGGTTGTTGGCAGTTTTGCGCTCAAGGGACTTCCGAATATCGACGCCACCAATATCTCGCGCGTCGTGGGCACCTCCAATGGTCGCGGCATCTATGTGGTGTTCGACGCCGACGGCAGCATCATGCGTGACTTCTTTGGCGTCTCCGACGGTGTGCTGGGTATTTCATCGCCGCAATATGCCATCGATGGCACGACCACAATCACCGAGAGCTTCGCGGTGTTGAATGGTGCGGCCGTCTACCCGCAGGACACTGGAGCGGCCGCGTTTCAGGGTGTCGCGACCCACGAGTTCGGGCATTCGCTGGGCCTCGCGCACAGCCAGGTCAATGGCGCGGTGTTGTTCTTCAACGAGGCCCTGGGCCCGAAGAGCTGCAGCGCGTTGCCGTACGAAGGCGCGCCCCTCCGCGCAGACATCGAGACGATGTATCCGTACATCGACCCCACGCCCGATACCGGGAGCGGTGCCGGCCAAGGCGATGTCCACACCCTAGATTCGATGGCTTCGATTTCCGATCTGTACCCGGGCGCCGGTTGGCCTTCAGCCTACGGCAGTGTCGTGGGCAAAGTGCTCGATCTCAATGGCAAGACGGAGCTCACCGGCGTCAATGTCATCGCCCGGAACATTTCCGACCCCTTCGTGGGTGCGAATTCGGCCATCACCGGCCAAATGACGCAGGGCGAACTCGGCCCGGATGGCCGTTTCACGCTCCACGGGCTGGTGCCCGGACAACGTTACGTCGTGTATCTCGATGCGCTGGTGGCCGGTGGCTTCTCAACGCCACCGCAATGGTTTCTGCCGGGTGCCGCACCGTTCTACGCCAAGGACGGCAACAGCGGAAAGTACGACCCATGCCAGTACACGGTCATTACGGCACGGGCCGGACAGAGTACGAACGCGCCGATCAAATTCCGGCTCAAACCCGGAGCGCCGGTGCTCTATCAGCTCGGCTACGGTACGGGCGTGACGGGTCTGAGCGGAGATGGCTCGACCGCCGTGGGCGACTACGGGCGCGGCGGTCCGGTATTCCGCTGGACCGCAAAGACGGGCGTGGTGCCGATGGATGTCACCAGCACCGGGGAGACCAGCTCAATCTCGGAGAATGGCCAGTACATCTCCAGCAATTTGCTCAACCCGGACACCGATACGTCGCTCGGCGCCTATCGCTGGGATGCGGCCGCCGGCTGGCTGCCGGTGGCCGCACTGGGCGCCTGCGGCACCGACACGACCACCAATTTCGCAGTCGATAATAACGGTGCGGTCTATGGGCTCGCGTACCGAAGCTGCACGAGCTATCGCGGATTTCGCTGGACTCCCAAAGCCGGCTCGATGCCGTTGCAACCACCCAGCCTCAAGCCCAACGGCCAGGGCGTGAATTCGCGCGTCAACAAGGTCTCGGCGGACGGGCACACGATCGTGGGCTGGCAGGAAGATCCTGTGACGGGACAGTGGGAGGGCGTGGTCTGGAATTCGGGCGTACCGAGTCTGGTGCGCACGCCCTCAGGTGAACTGGTCGATGAGGTCACCGCGGTGAGCGGGGATGGCTCGCTGATCGGCGGGCCGCTTTATGACGGCCAGTTGCCGTATGGGAATGGCTATCGGCGCCGCGCGAGCGGTGGGCGGATGGAATGGGTCGCCCCTCTGCCGGGGGATGCCAGCCCCGCCACGCCCAACGCGATGTCCGGCAACGGCAACGTGATGGCAGGCTTCAGTGGCAATCCCTTCCTGAGCTTCAATCCCGGACCGTTCCTCTGGACACGTGAGCTGGGCACGGCGAATCTGGACGAATTCGTGATCAGGCAGGGCACGGCGACCGAGCAATGGTTCAGCCTGTGGGAGCCGACGGCGATTTCCGACGATGGCAAGGTGCTGGCCGGATGGGGTGTGGGCTATATCGGCTACGCAGGTTGGGTGTTGAAGATCGACACCGCCTTCGTCTGCCATCCCTCGGACAGCGCCCCGGGGAGCGATGCCAAAGGTGCCGCCAAGACAATGAAGGTCGATTTTCCAACGCAATTCGATCAGCACCTTGCGCACGGTGACACGGTCGGACCGTGCCGCAGTTGATCTAGGTCACGGACGTCCACCGGTTCTCGAACCGTTCGCGCGTCGAGGCGGGCACGCCTTGGACATGGACGGCAGGATCGATATTGATTAGGTGCCCGTGCCCGTGAGTTTGACCGCACGCAATCCGCCACCTCCGCCGTTGACATCCAGAAAGGCGGTCTTTGCGCCTGTGGCTGTCGGCTTGAAAGTGACATGGATCGTGCAGCTCGCGTGGCTTGCCAACGAATTGCCGCACGCTTCGGTAAAGGCGAACTGTCCGGGAGACGTGCCCCTCAGTGCGATGCTCGTGATGGCTGCGGCGTTGGCGCCCGTGTTCGTCACGGTCACTGATTGTGCAACGCTGGAGCTGTTGATCGGAAGACTGCCAAAGCTGATCGAGCCCGGGGCGACCGTGATCACCGAGCTGGTTCCCGGCGTCGCCTCCAGCAGGTACAGGCCTTGCCGTCCCGTCCGGTCATCGATTCCATCGGCCACGATGTCCGCATGATCGTTGATGAACTCCCCGCCAATCAGGGTGATGTGGGCCTTCAACGGATCGGCGGGGTCGATGAGATTGTTCAGGTCCCGCATCTTCTTGCCGTTATTTTTCCACAGATAGGCGTGCGTGGTCGTATCACCGCTAAGGTTGGCCCAGCCCGTCACCTGCCCCGAGGCGTTGATGTCATTGGCTACGCTTGAACTTCCACCCAAGGTCCCGAGATCCTTGATCCGGGAGCCGTCATTCAAATATACAAAGGCATGAAAGGTATTGATCGTGCGGGTATCCGAGAACCCGGAGACCTGCCCTGAATCATTGAGCGCAGTGGGATAGGCCAGCGCCCCACCCAGGGTGCCCAGATCCTGCATCGGTGTGCCGTCATTCCTCCACAGGAAAGCATGCTCGTTCCCAACATGGTGGGCCGTCCCTGGCAATCGGCTGGTCCCCGCGACCTGGCCCGAAGCGTTGATGAAATTGGCTGAGGAATCTCCACCCAGACTGCCCAAGTCAAGCATGGGCGATCCGTCGTTCTTCCAGAGGAAGGCGTGGTAATGCGACACAGTGCCCGGGATATACGAATAACCGGCGATCTCCCCGCTGGCGTTGATCTTCAATCCAAAGCTGGAATCGCCGCCCAGAGTACCCAGGTCAACATACGGTGACCCGTCGTTCTTCCACAGGAAGGCGTGCTGAAAACTGCCGCCCAAGTAAGCGGAGCCCGTCAGCTGTCCGAGGTCGTTGATGCCTCCCGCCTCAATAAATCCGTTATCAACGTCATAGATTCTTTTCATCGGCGTCCCGTCGCCCGAGGAGGTAAAGACAAAAACGCCGGTGCTGTCAAACACGGTGCCGGTGGCCACTCCCGACGCGTTGAGGCCTACGCTGTAGCTCGTCGAACCTACCTCGGGGGGGCCAAGATCGACCATCGGGCCGCCGTTGTTGCGCCACAGGAAGGCGTGATCGTCGCCGTGCGCGTTGCACGCTTCGCCGGCCACTTGACCGGCTTCATTGAACGCATTCCCCTCAGCGTAGTCCGTACAGCCGCCCAGGGGTCCGAGTGCCTTGATGCGGTAATTTGTTTGCGACAGCGTGTTTCCCGACCAGGCGATCAATGTAAGGGCCGTTAAGCAGGCGCAGATTGCTCTCATCGGTCTCTCCCTAATCGATACCGCTTCTGGCAGGCGGTAGTGCACATTCAGCGCCGCACGCCCACTTCCGTCAATACCGTAAAGTCTCCATCGGGCGGCACTCTCCTGTAGGAAAAAGTCACAGCGGGCATGCTCTGGCCTATTCCGATGTGAGCCGCCACAATGAATGAGCTCAGGCATCCCATGCCTTATTTCAACAAGTGGGCGACGTAAACATGGCACCAGCTCATCGGCACCGAACAAGCGGGATCGTGGTACTGGCGGCCTTAATCACCAATGCGCTGGCTGTGGCCGCGCCTATAGACAAGCGGCCACTGACGAGCGATGACATGTTCCGCATGGAGGCGGTCAGCGAACCGCAGATCTCGCCCGACGGGCAGTGGGTCGCTTATTTGGTCGGCACCAGCGATCGCGACGCGGATGAATTCCGCAGCGCCATCTGGATGGTGAGCTGGGACGGCAAGCAGCAACTGCAGATGACCCAGCCCTCCGGCAGCATTTCCGATCCTCGCTGGAGTCCCGACGGTCGGTATCTGAGTTATCTGGCCAAGGTCGGTGAGGCCGAGCACAGCCAGGTCATGGTGCTCGACCGGCGCGGCGGGGAGGCCCACGCGTTGACCCGCGTGACCGATGACATTGAGGACTACGAATGGTCGCCCGACGGGCGACGCCTGGTGCTGGTCATCGAAACCAACGAAGAGCCCACTACCGCGGCCATGACCGCCAAGGGACCCAAGCCGATCGTCATCGACTCGATGTTTTTCAAGGAAGACGTCACCGGCTACATCGGCCGGCATCAGAAACAGAACCTGTACCTGTTTGATATCGCCGAGGCAAAACTCGAGCCGCTCGCCAAGACCGAGCAATACAACGATGTCTCGCCCGCCTGGTCGCCGGATGGAACGAAGATCGCCTTCGTGCGTACGCAGGAACGGGCCGTGGACATGGACGGCAAGGTCGACATCGAGGTCGTGGAGGCGAGACCGGGTGCCGCGCCGCGCCCGTTGCTGCGCCCCTGGGCGCCCACCTTCCAGCATCTGGCCTGGAGCCGAGATGGCCAGTCCATTGCTTTCCTGCAGGGCCTGGAGCCGAAGTACTCCATGTACATGCACGATGAGCTGTGGACGGTGCCCGCCGCGGGCGGCGCGGCGCGATCACTGACCCGCAAGCTCGATCGCTGGATCTCCTCGTACAAGTTTCTGCCCGACAACAAGACGGTGTCTTTGCTGGTCGAGGATGACGGCAACACTTATCCCGCGCGCCTGGACCTGGCCTCGGGCACCGTAGAGAAGCTGATCGCACGTCCCGTCGTGGTGTACGGCCAGTCAGCGGCGGGCAACCGGCTGGCCGTCAGCGCCTCGGATGATGCGAACTCCTCGGAGATCTACGCACTGGAAGGCCACGGCCTGCGGCGGCTGACATTTCACAGCGATAAGCTGCTCAAAGAAATTCAGCTCGGGGCCACCGAGGACTTCAGCTTCCGCGTCAAGGACGGGACCGAGGTGCACGGCATGATGGTCAAGCCCCCAGGATACGTGGCCGGCCGCAAGTATCCGACGATCCTCTGGATCCACGGCGGGCCCGACCTGCAGGATGATCACTCGGCTGACTTCGAGAACAGCTACCAGTTCCTGCGCCAGATCATCGCCGCCAACGGCTATCTGGTGGTCGGCGTCAACTACCGCGGCAGCAGCGGGCGTGGATTCGAGTTTGCCAACGCGATCTTCGCCGACTGGGGCCACAAGGAAGTCGAGGACCTGCTCACGGCGGTGGACACTCTGGTGGCGCGCGGCATCGCAGACCCGGACCGTCTAGGGATCGGCGGCTGGAGCTATGGCGGGATACTGACGGATTACACGATTGCCAGCGACCAGCGCTTCAAGGTGGCGATGAGCGGCGCGGGCGCGGGAAACGAGCTCTCACTGTACGGATCGGCCGAGTACGTCATCCAGAACAAATACGAACTCGGACCTCCATGGCGCACCCAGGAGTTGTGGCTGAAGCTTTCCTATCCATTCTTCCATGCCGATCGCATCCACACGCCCACACTTTTTATGGGTGGCGATAAAGACTTCAACGTGCCGGTGACCGGGAGTGAACAGATGTATCAGGCGCTGCGAACGCTCGGCGTGCCGACGCAGCTGATCATCTACCCGGACCAGAACCATGAGCTCACACGGCCAAGCTTTCTCAAGGATCGTTACGATCGGACGGCCGATTGGTTCGGCCGCTACCTGCAACCGAGCGGCAAAGCGAACTAGCCCGAGTAATACACGGCGAGCTTGTTGCCTTCCGGGTCTCGAAAGAAGGCGGCGTAGAAGTCCTCGCTCCGGGCTCCGGGGGGACCCTCGTCCTTGCCTCCCAGGCTAAGCGCCTTCTTGTGCACGGCATCGACCTGGGCCTTGGAACTGGCCAGCAAGGAAACCATCCATCCGTTTCCCACGCTGGCTGATTTGCCATCGAGGGGCTTGATCAGCAGGAGCTGCGAATCGTCGGAAGAAAGGCCCCAGCTGATGTAACGCTCCGTCTCCCCCTGACGCTTGGCACCGAGTGCGGCGGTCAGCTCGTCGTAAAAACGCGCCGCGCGCGCAAGATCATTGGTGCCGATGCAGACATATCCGATCATGGGATTTCCTTCGTGTGAATGGGAATGAGCTGTAGCGCAAAACCGCGGCGGCCTCGCGAGCCTGAGGGCCCGATGGGGCTTGCTGGTCTAGATCTTATGCACGCCGGTGGCCGTCGCCTTGAGCGCGCGCGCGCGCGCCGTCGCGCTGAGCGAGGAAGCGACGTCGAGAAAAGAGCAGCGATTGCGTCCCTCGGCCTTGGCCGTGTACAGCGCGCGGTCGGCCGCGAGCATCACGGCATCGACCGGCACCTCATCGAGGGTTTCGGCCACGCCGATGCTGATCGTGACCACGCGCTGTGCCAGCTGCTGCAGCAACTGATCTTCGGCCACCGCCAAGCGCATGCGTTCAGCGATCCCCATCGCCGTGGTGCGATCGGTGGTCGGCAGCATCGCGGCGAACTCCTCCCCGCCGTAGCGCGCCACGAAATCCCCAGCCCGAAGATTCCGCTCCAGCACGCGCGCCACTTCGCCTAAGACCTGATCGCCGACCGCGTGACCTCCCTCATCGTTGATCGACTTGAAGCGGTCAACGTCGATCATCAGCGCCGACAACGGCCAGGCGCGCGTGGCATTGGGATGGAGGAGCTGCTCGGCCCGCCTGAAAAAATAGCCGCGGTTGGCCAGGCCGGTCAGTGCATCGACCTGCGCCAGATGCCGCAGCGCAGCGCGGCTGCGCTCCAGATCGCGCAGGAGCTTGCCAATCTTGTAGGAGATCGGAATCGTGAGGATGCCGGTCACCGCGGCGGCCACGGCGAGTTCCTTCGGGCTGACCCAGCCGCGCACGGAGGTGATCAGCGCGGCGGTCACCAGCAGGGCCAGCGCCACCGTGATGGCCGTCCAGCTCAACACCAGGGCGGGCAGGCCGTAAGCGATGGTCGCCCGATATATCACCGAACCCATTTGCTCGGAATCAGCCATGGAAACGGGCGGCGGGGGTGTGAGACGGTCGGTCATTTCAGCGTCCGGTCCCGGATATATCCGGATGGATATGTCCGGTAACTTACAACAATGGAGCGTTGCGGGCTACGCGCCGCACCAGGCCATCAAGGCAAAGGCCATGGACTACGGGGCCGGGTATGATGCGCACTTCCACAGCAGCAAGACATGTCATGGCGCGTACCGGTCAGCTGTACGTCATCTCGGCCCCCTCCGGAGCGGGAAAGACCAGCCTGGTCCAGGCGTTGCTCAGCGCGCGCAAGGAACTGGTGGTCTCGGTATCGCACACCACTCGCAAGGCGCGCGAGAGTGAAATCGGCGGCCATCACTATCATTTCGTCGGCGTGGCGGAGTTCCAACGCCTGGCGGCCGCGGGCGAGTTCCTCGAGCATGCTCAGGTGTTCGATAATTACTACGGCACCGGCCGCGAACAGGTCAGCGCACAACTGGCCGCGGGTCGAAGCGTGCTGCTCGAGATCGACTGGCAGGGCGCGCGCCAGGTACGCCAGAGCGTGCCCGAGTGCGTGTCGATATTTATCCTGCCGCCCTCGCGCGCCGTCTTAGAGGAGCGGCTCCGGACGCGGCGCACCGACAGCGATGAGGTCATCGCGCGGCGCCTTGCCGATGCCGCCGCCGACATGTCGCACTGCCGGGAATTCGATTACGCGGTGATCAACGATCACTTCGAGCGGGCGGTGGCCGATCTGCTGGCCGTTATCGATGGCCACGGCAGCGCGCTGAGCTCAATAAGGCCGGAAATCAGCGCCTTGCTGCCTTCTTTGGTGTCGTAAGACCCCCGGAATGGGCGTATACTTTCTGAGTCTGTCACCCGACCTTTTCTAGGGAATTCCAGTACGCCATGGCCAGAGTCACCGTCGAAGACTGTCTGCAAAACGTCGATAACCTGTTTCAGCTCGTGCTGCTGGCCTCCCAGCGCGCCCGGCGCCTGGCCAACGGTGCCGAAGCGACCGTGCCGGTCGACAACGACAAGGCGACGGTGCTGGCGCTGCGCGAAATTGCCGCGGGCAACATTACCCCGGAGATGCTGCGCGAACCGGAGCCCGAGCCGGTGGCCGCGCCCATGCCGGATGCGGAAAACGAGTCCAACTTTCGCGCCCCTCAGTTCGGTCTGATTGATCGCGACTGACGGAGTACCGCGCTAGCGCCCTACGGCCCATGGATTACGCAGCGTCGTTACTGGGCCTGCTTCCGGGCACCCGACGCACACCGGGCCTCAAAGACTTGCTGAGCAAGGTCAGCACCTACCTGCCGGCCGAGCAGGTCGAACGCGTGCGCGCCGCGGCCGAGTTCGGCGCCGCCGCCCACCTGGGCCAGAAACGACTCAGCGGCGAGCCGTACATCACCCATCCGGTGGCGGCCGCGGAAATCCTGGCCGAACTGCACCTGGACGCCGACACGCTGATCGCGGCCATCCTGCACGATGTCATTGAAGACACTCCCACGCCCAAGGAAGAGATCGCCGCACGCTTCGGGAACGATGTCGCCGAGATCGTCGATGGAGTGACCAAGCTCGATCAGATCCAGTTCAAGAGCCGCCAGGAGGCTCAGGCCGAAAGCTTCCGCAAGATGCTGCTGGCCATGGTGCGCGACCTGCGCGTGATCCTGGTCAAGCTGGCCGACCGGACCCACAATCTGCGCACCATGGATGCGGTCGCGCCGGCCAAGCGGCGCCAGGTGGCCCGCGAGACGCTCGACATCTACGCCCCGGTCGCCGAGCGCCTGGGCCTCTACACCATCAAGCTGGAGCTCGAGGAACTGGGCTTCAGAACCCTGTACCCGCAGCGCTACCGCGTGATCGAGCGTGCACTGCGGCGCGCGCGGGGTAACCAGAAGGAATTCCTCGCCAAGATCCGCGCGCAACTGGAACCGGCTCTGCAAAAAGCGGGCATCAGCGCCGAGGTCGAAACGCGCGAGAAGCACCTGTACAGCGTCTACCAGAAGATGCAGCGCAAGCGCGCCCCGCTGGCCGAGATCGTCGATGTCTACGGGCTGCGCATCATCGTCGAGAGCGTGGACACCTGCTACCGGGCCATCGGCGTCGTGCACAGCGTGTTCAAGCCGATGCCGGGACGCTTCAAGGACTACGTCGCCATCCCGAGGATCAACGGCTACCAGTCGCTGCACACTACGTTATTCGGGCCGAACGCAGTGCCGATCGAGGTGCAGATCCGCACCCGCGACATGGATCGGGTGGCCGAGTCCGGGATCGCGGCGCACTGGAAGTACAAGGAGCACACCGGCGAGGGCTCGGCGCAACAGGAGCGCGCGCGCGCCTGGCTCAGCCATCTGATGCAGATGCAGGAGAGCGGCAGTTCGGAAGAATTCATCGAGAGCGTCAAGGTCGATTTGTTTCCCGACAAGGTGTACGTGTTCACGCCGCGCGGGGACATCCTCCGACTGCCCCGGGGCGCAACCGTGGTCGACTTCGCCTACGCGGTGCACACCGACATCGGCAACCGCTGCGTCGCCGCCAAGGTCGATCGGCGCCTGACCCCGCTGCGCACGGTACTGCGCAACGGGCAGACCGTGCACGTGATGACCGCCAAAGGGGCGAGGCCCAACCCGGCCTGGGTCAATTTTGTGGTCACGGCCAAGGCGCGCACCGGGATCCGCCACTATCTGAAGGGGCTCAAGAGCCACGAAGCCGTGGAGCTGGGGCGTCTCCTGCTCGAGCAGGCGCTGGCCGAATTTCAGGTGGCGCTCGACAAGGTCGATCCGTCGACGCTGCAAACCGCGCTGGGCGAATTCGCACTCCACTCCGTCGATGAGCTCTACGAGAAGATCGGCCTGGGCGAGCGTCTGGCGCCGATGGTGGCCCGCCGCCTGCTGCCGGCCGATCAGACCCAGAGCAGCGACGGCCAGGCCGCGCCCCTCACAGTCGCCGGCGCCGAGGGGCTGCTGGTGGCCTACGCGCACTGCTGCTACCCGCTGCCCGGCGATCCGATACTCGGTTTCTTAAGCACCGGGCGCGGCATCGTCATTCATCGCGAGACCTGCGGCAACGTCACCGATTACCGCAAGCACCCCGAGAACTGGCTCCCGGTCAACTGGAAATCAAGCGAGGGCCGTTTCTTCTTCACCGAGATACGCGTCGAGGCGGTGAACCGCATGGGCCTGCTGGCGGCCGTGTCCGCGGCCATCTCGGGCACGCAGACCAATATCTGCAGCGTGAATTTCCAGCATGATGAATCTGAAACCGCCACGATGATCTTCATGCTGGAGGTGCATGATCGCGAGCACCTGGCGCGCGTGATGCGCACCGTGCGCCGCATGAGCGATGTGGTGCGCATTGTCCGCACGATCGCCGGGCAGCACCGACGCAGAGATTCCCTACCACCCTGAGCAGGAACCTATGAGCACAGTCATCCACACCGACCGGGCGCCCAAGGCGATCGGCACCTACTCCCAGGCCAGGCGCGCCGGGGATACGGTCTACATCTCGGCCAGATCCCACTGGATCCGGCCACCGGAACGCTGATCAGCGGCGACATCGAGGCCGAGATCCGCCGCGTGTTCGACAACCTCAAGGCCATCGCCGAAGCGGCCGGCGGCACGCTGGGCAACGCGGTCAAGCTGGGCGTTTTCCTGACCGACATGACGCACTTCGCCAAGGTCAACGAGATCATGGCGACTTATTTTCCCCTGCCCTACCCGGCGCGGGCGGCGGTCGGCGTGGCCGCGCTGCCGCGCGGTGCCAGGGTCGAGATGGAGTGCATACTCAGTCTCG
>CAWCJE010000001.1:0-13277 GCA_963795685.1 uncultured Gammaproteobacteria bacterium | reverse complement strand
TCGTAGCGCGCACGGCCGCCGCCTCAAGTCGCGAGAGCCTCGCGATCCGGCGTGAACTGCCGACGATCCGGGCCGTGAAGAGCGCGCCGATGACCGCGCACGACTACGCGAGTCTGGACCGGCCGACCGTGCAGCGTCAGCGGGCCGTGGGCGATGGGCTTCGTCCGGAAGCGGCCATGCCGGCCGAAGAGATGCTGGACATTCCCGCGTTCCTGCGCCGCCAGGCCGACTGATGGGCGCCGGCGTGAACGCGCGCGAGACACCGCCCCCGCAGGACTCCGGCTCCGGCCGGAGCTGCGGGCGACGGCGATTGCGCATAGGAATCGGTCCGGCCTGCCGCGCATCGAAGCGCACTTTCTTGGAGTGCGCTTCACCCCTTTAGGTTCCGGCGCGCGATCAAGGACGGAGGATTATTGTCAGGCGCAGGAGCGCATGGGCCGTGCGAGGTCGCGCAAGCGCTGGGGGTTGCGATGCCCCCGTGCCGCGCGGCTGTGGTACGGTAACGCCCATGGTGGGCCAACGCACAATCCGCAACAGCATCCGCGCCACGGGCGTGGGATTGCACACCGGAACACGTGTCCTGATGACGGTCCGGCCGGGGCTGCCTGACACGGGCATCGTGTTCCAGCGGACCGACCTTGTGGGTGCTCCGGACATTCCGGCCCGGGCCTCGAACGTCGGGGAGACCAACCTCGGCACGACACTCGTCCAGGGGGAAGCCAAGGTCTCCACCGTCGAGCATCTGCTGTCCGCCTTCGCGGGTCTCGGTATCGACAACGCGCGCATCGAGGTCAATGCCCCGGAGGTGCCGATCATGGACGGCAGTGCGGGCCCGTTTGTGTTCCTGCTCCAGTCCGCGGGGATCGAAGAGCAGAAAGTGCCCAAGCGCTTTACGCGCATCAAACGCACGGTGCGCGTGGAGGACGGGGATAAGTGGGCGCAGTTTGATCCCTACGAAGGGTTCAAGGTCAATTTCGAGATCGAATTCGACCATCCGATTTTCAAGCGCCGCATGCAGCGGGCGACGATGGACTTCTCCACCACCTCGTTCCTGAAGGAAATCAGTCGTGCGCGCACCTTCGGGTTTATGCGCGATCTGGAGATGCTGCGCTCCCATAACCTCGCCCTCGGCGGCACGCTCGACAATGCCATCGTGCTCGATGACTCCAAGGTGCTCAATGAGGGCGGACTTCGTTACGAGGACGAATTCGTCAAGCACAAGATCCTGGATGCAATCGGGGATCTGTACCTGCTCGGCCACAGCCTGATCGGTGAATTTAGCGGACACAAATCCGGCCATGGCCTTAATAACCGCCTGCTGCGGGCACTTCAGGCCGAGCCTGCGGCGTGGGAAGAAGTCGTGTTCGAACGGCCCGATCAGGCGCCGATTTCCTACGTACAGGCGCTGACGATTCCCAACACGGCGCTCGCCTCTTAAATAGCCGACCCGTTCACTTTTTTTCCGGTCCTAAGGACTGGGGAATAACCCGCACCCGTACTTTTACAATATCGGGCGAACGCTCTTTGAGCGTTTCCATAATCGGATCGAGGGCATAGCGGAGCCGGGCGCTCCAGGCGGCCGATGTGGCCAACAGCGTCAGTTCCTCGCCCTTGCGCACCACATTCACGATGGCCCCGCCCAACTCATCCGGCAAGCTCGCGCGGAACCATTCGAGCCATTCCTGCTGCTGGGTGCGAACCTGTTTCAGGCTTTGCATCCAGCCGTGTTGTTTCATAATCCCGGACACGGTTTGCACCGGTCCGCGCATTAATTTGCGAGGCTGTCTGTAGGCGGGACTGCCTCCCTTTTTAGCGATTGTCTTCTTGTCTTGAGGGGGGTTCTTCGGCATAGTCTCGCGCATCGAACTAAGAGCCAGTTCCGCCTGTCATAAGGCGGGCCAGCAAAGCCACAGGAATACCGCGGGAGCGCCATGATAACCGGCCGGTCGATTGTCCAGCTCAGCGCGCGAATATCCTTCGTACACGGACGGCGGGCCGCGTGAACCTGATCTTTTTTTCGCGCAGCCAGGGCCGTACGCGGCACCTGAACCTGTCGCATCCGCTGACTGTCACGCTTTTGTCGATCGCCGCACTGGCCGTTCTTGCGGGCGTGTTTGCGCTGGGCGTCAAGGCGGGCGTCCAGGGCTCGGGGCTCGGCGCGCTGGGCGGTAAGGCCGGCGTCGCCCAGGAGCGCGCCGAACTGGCGCAGCTCAAGGTCCATCTGCAGGAGGGCATCGATGGGCTGGCCCTTAAGATGGGGCTGCTCAATGCGCACCTGATTCGGCTCAATGCGCTGGGGAAGCGCCTGACCCAGATGGCGAACCTGAGCAGCCGAGAATTCGATTTTGATCACGATCCGGCCTTGGGTGGTCCCGAGACCGAAAGTACCGGGCGCGGGGCCGAGGTCCCGGACCTCTCGGCGATGATCACGCAGTTTGACCGGAGCCTGGATTTCAGGACCGCGCAGTTCTCGGCCCTCGAGTACGTCCTGCTCGGCCGGCAGTTGTCGGCAGAGATCCGCCCGCAAGGCAAGCCCGTGATGGCCGGCTACATCTCCTCGTACTTTGGCGAACGCATGGATCCGTTCAACGGCGAGGAGGCCTTTCACAAGGGCCTGGATTTCGCCAGCGAAGCGGGGACGGACGTGCTCGCGGTGGCGCAGGGCGTGGTGACCTGGGCCGGTCCCCGCGAGGGTTACGGCATCCTGGTGGAAATCAATCACGGCAACGGCTACGTGACCCGTTACGCGCACAACTCGCGCGTCTCGGTGACTCGCGGGGACACCGTGGAGCGCGGCCAGGCGATCGCGGTGGTCGGATCCACCGGACGCTCGACCGGACCGCACGTGCACTTCGAAGTGATGCGGGATGGCCGACAGATCGATCCGATGGCGTTTATCGGCCATTAGCCCGCGGCGCCGATCGGCGTTTCGCGATTTTCAAATCGATTCGGATGACATCGGGCATCGGGCCCGCTACACGGCTTTTCGCGGGCGGCGATGAGGGGTTTAAGGCTCGCGGGGTAGGCCGCCCGGTGCCAAGGATGGCGCGAAATGAGAGAACCAAGGCTCCTCACCGCGACACAGTGCTCCTTCTTAAAGCCCGGACCGCTTATCCCAAGTATCTCCTTATCTACGCGCCCAAGCCGGGCGGCGCTCAAAGACGCTGCGAGGCCGTCGCAATCGATCTAAGATTGACCCGGCCGCTGAATTAGGGGGGAGCGGAGATGGCCGAAGAGCTGCTCGGCGGAATCCTTAGCGCCGAAGAAGAAGACAAGCCCGAGGTCGAGGGTCCCGATCCGCTCATCGGGACCGAAGCCTTTGCCGCCGCCGTGGCGGCCCGCCTTTCCGGCAACGATCCCGGGGTCGCCCGCGAAACCGAAGAGTTTCTAAGGCACCAGTCGCATTTGCTCAAGATCCAGGCCGAGCATCTCGTCGATGAACACGCGATGCGCTTGTCACGCATGCGCAATGAGCTCGAAGAAGAGGGAGTCCGCTGGTTCAGTCTGCGCCTGCGCGTCGCTTTTCAGGTTTTTGTGGCGCTGGTCGCGACCGTCCTAGGGCTCGGCGTCGTGGTTTTGCTGCGCGACTCCTTCACCTCCCGACGAGTTGTCATTGATCCCTTTTCACGCGCCGCCCGGCCTCGCCGAGCGCGGCTTTGACGGCACGGTCATCGCCAGCGGCTTGCTCGATGAACTCAGTCGTCTGCAGGATTCCACCCGGAGTGTCTCGGCGGCCTACAGCCTTTCGAGCACTTGGGCGGACAACATCAAGGTCGATGTCGCGGACACCGGGATATCCCTGGGCGAGCTGTCGAGGATTTTGCGCGAGCGCTTCGGACATGACGTGCATATTTCGGGTGACCTGACCGAACCCCTGTCGGGGGGCTACGCGCTCACGGTGCGCGGTAACGGCGTGCCTCCGCAGACTTTTTCCGGGGCGGTTACGGAGTTGCCCAAACTGACCACCGCGGCGGCCGAATACGTCTATTCGAAATCGCAGCCGGCGCGCTGGGCCGCTTACCTCAGCAATATGGGACGCTGCGACCGAGGCGATTGAATTTTGCCGGACGGCCGTGGCGAGCGCAGATGCGGAGACCCGGGCCGAACTGCTCAACACCTGGGCCAACGAGATCGAGACCATCGGTGGTTCCGCCCGCGAGGCGCTGCACCTGTTCCAGGAGGCCATCAAGATCGCACCCCGGACCTGGCGCACCTATGCGAACCTCATGAATACCCAGATTGTGCTGGGCGAGGAGGAAGAGGCCTGGCGCACCGGCAATGACATGCTCAGAGTGGCCGGAGGCCGTCTTTCCGGTCGCGAGACTTCGAACTACCAGAACTGGGACTATCTGACCTGGAATCTGCAGCCGTGGCGCGACGCCTCGCTCGCCGATGCCGCCAGCAATGCCGGCGTGGGAAGCTTACGCCAGTGCGGCCGGTCCGGCCATTGCCGACATCCAGATGCGCCTGCACGAACCGCAGGCCGCGGAATTGTCCTTGGCCACCACCAAACAGGACCCGCACGATCTGAACATTGCTGCGATGACCCACTTATGTGCGCGGGCGTCTGGCGGCGGACGCCGGGGATGTGGCGAGCGCGTCGGCGCATATGGAAGCCTTCGCTGCGGCCTACGCCAATCCGGATGTCTCAAGCAATATGTCCGGGCTATATCTGCTGGGTGGCTCCGGTACGGGAAATGGCCGGGCACCCGGAGAAGGCCGACGCCTTACTCGATACCGCGGGCACCTACGTGGATTGCTACCGGTTCCGGGCCGATATCCTCGACGGGCGCGGCCAGTGGGCGGAAGCACAGGCGGCCTATGCCAAGGCGGTCGAACTCGCCCCCGACCTGCCCGCCGCGTACTACTCCTGGGGTCTGGCTCTCGCCCGGCACGGCGACCTCGCCGGTGCGATTGCGAAGCTCAGCGACGCCAACCTGCGCGGGCCGCATTGGGCCGACCCGCTCAAGGCCTGGGGCGATGTGCTCCTTCGGCAAGGCCTGCATGCGCAAGGCCATGGCGAAGTACAACGAGGCGCTCAAGTACGCGCCCAACTGGGCCGACGCTCAAAAAAGCCGCAGCTGACGCCCAGCGCAAGAGCTAGTTCGGCTTGCTGCACCTGCTCGACAACATTTTCTGGAATACGCTCACCGGCCCGCACGCCAAGTTTGCGACCGGCGCGGGCGCCGCGCGCCGCTACGCGCCGGGGTTCTCCCCGATCCTTGGGTTCGAAGATCTCAAGCACCCGGACTTCGAGGCCCTCGCGCCCTACTGCCATCCCGGAGAGCGCTTCTACTGCAGCGGCTGGTCGGGGCCGATCCCGGCCGGGTGGCGTCTTGAGCTGGAGGCCATGATCCTGTGCATGGCGCGCGAAATCCCCAGGCCCGTCACCGACGAAGCGTTCGAAGCCATCCCCTTGGGGCCCCAGCACGCCGCGCAGGCCGTGGAGCTGGCGACGCTCACCAACCCGGGTCCCTTTGGTTTGCGCACCATTGAACTGGGCGAGTACTTTGGCTATTTCCGGGGTGGTCACCTGATCGCCATGGCCGGTGAGCGCATGCACGCCGGTTCCCTTCGCGAGGTCAGCGGGGTGTGCACGCATCCGGACCATCAGGGAAAGGGCTACGCACGACTCCTGATGGACAAGGTCATCTCGCACCAGCTGCGTCGGGCGCAGATTCCCTTTCTCCATGTCATGAGCAGCAACGAGCGCGCCCGCGAACTCTACGAGCGATTGGGGTTCCGTGATTACCGCGAGACCATCGTGCGGGTGATGTCTCCGATTTAAGCCGGCTCCGCCCTTTGACCCCTTGTCCGGCGGCCACTTGAGCCCCATACAGCTTCAAGGACCACAAGGCTCCCGGGTGCGCGCTCGAACGAATTCCTCCTTGGGCCATCTATCCGTACAATGCGCGGTTCCGCAGGGCGGCCCCCAAGGCGATCCATGGGGCTACTCTATTGATTTCAAAGGATTTTTTAAGTGCTTAAGGCCCTGACCAGAGTGTTCGGGAGTCGCAATGAGCGGCTCGTCAAAGGCTACGGACGTGCGGTGCGCGCCTCGGCCGCCCTCGAGGCGCCGATTTCTGCGCTCAGCGACGAGGAGATGCGGGCCAAGACCTTCGAGTTCCGCACCAAGCTCGCCGCAGGCGTGCCTCTGGAGACCCTGCAGCCCGAAGCCTTCGCCCTGGTGCGCGAGGCGGCCAAGCGCGTGCTCAAGATGCGCCACTTCGACGTGCAGCTGATCGGAGGCCTGGCGCTCCACGAGGGCAAGATCGCCGAGATGCGCACCGGCGAGGGCAAGACGCTGGTGGCGACGCTTCCGGCGTACCTCAACGCGTTGAGCGGGCAGGGTGTGCACGTGGTCACGGTCAATGAGTACCTGGCGCAGCGCGATGCCGACTGGATGGGTCCGGTCTACAAGTTCCTGGGGCTTACGGTGGGCGTCATCAAGAGCCAGCAGGACTCGGCCGAGAAGCGCGCCGCGTACGCCTGCGACATCACCTTCGGCACCAACAACGAGTTCGGCTTTGATTACCTGCGCGATAACCTCGCCTTCCGTCTCGAAGACCGCGTGCAGCGGCCCCTGGCTTACGCGATCATCGACGAGGTCGACTCGATCCTGATCGATGAGGCGCGCACGCCGCTGATCATCTCGGGCCCCGCCGAAGAGAGCACCGAGGTGTACCAGCGCATCAACCTGCTGGTGCCGCGACTGAAGCGTCAGGACGTCGAGGACGGGCCCGGCGATTTCTCGGTCGATGAGAAGGGCAAGCAGGTCCATCTGACCGAAGACGGCCATGAGCGGGTCGAGCAGCTGATGCTCGAGTCCACGCTGCTGCGCGAGGGCGAGAGCCTGTACGACGCGGCGAATGTGCGCCTGATGCACCACCTCAATGCCGCGCTCCGTGCGCACGCGATCTACAAGCGCGACGTGGAGTACATCGTACGGAACGGAGAGGTGATCATCGTCGATGAGTTTACCGGGCGCACCATGATCGGGCGGCGCTGGTCGGACGGATTGCACCAGGCGGTCGAGGCCAAGGAAGGCGTCAGGGTCCGCGAGGAGAACCAGACGGTCGCCTCGATCACCTTCCAGAACTACTTCCGCCTCTACAAGAAACTCGCCGGTATGACCGGCACCGCCGATACCGAGGCACCCGAGTTCCTGCAGATCTATGGGCTCGAAGTGGTCGTGATCCCCACGCACCGACCGATGATCCGCAAGGACAGCGCCGATTTCGTCTACCTGACGCAGCACGATAAGTTCGAGGCGATCATCGCCGACATCCGCGAATGCGTCGCGCGCCTGCAGCCGGTCCTGGTGGGCACCACCTCGATCGAGACTTCCGAGTACCTGGCCGGTCTCCTGCAGAAGGAGAAGATCGTCCACAACGTGCTCAACGCCAAGCAGCACGAGCGCGAGGCGCACGTGGTGGCGAATGCCGGGCGCCCGGGCACCGTGACCATTGCGACCAACATGGCCGGTCGTGGCACCGACATCGTGCTGGGCGGGAGCCTGGAGGCCGAGTTCAATGCGCTGCCCGCCGAGACCGATGCCGCCGCGCGCGAGCTGGTGCGCACGGCCTGGCAGGAGCGGCACGAGGCGGTGGTCGCCGCCGGCGGCCTGCACATCATCGGCACCGAGCGCCATGAATCACGGCGCATCGACAACCAGCTGCGCGGCCGTTCGGGTCGCCAGGGCGATCCGGGCTCGAGCCGCTTCTACCTGTCGATGGAAGACAATTTGATGCGCATCTTCGGCGATCCGGCGCGCACCAAGCGCTGGTTGCAGATGGCGGGCATGAAGAGCGGGGAAGTGATCGAGAGCGGGATGCTCACGCGCCAGATCGAGAAGGCACAGCGCAAGGTCGAGGCGCATAACTTCGACATCCGCAAGCAGCTGCTCCTGTTCGATGACGTCGCCAACGATCAGCGCAAGGTGGTCTACCACCAGCGCACGGAGATCCTGGGCACCGAGGACTTAAGCGATGCGGTCCGGGGCATGTACGAGGAAGCGGTGCGCGGCCTCGTGGACGCGCATCTGCCGGTCGGCAGCGCGCCGCAATCCTGGGATCTCAATGCCCTGAATGAAGCCCTGCAGCGCGACTTTGGTTGCGCCGTGGACGTGGCGGCCTGGCTGGTGGCCGACCCGCAGCTCGAGGACGGCACGGTGCGCGCGCGCGTGGTGCAGGCGGTGCAGGATTCCTATCAGCTCAAGGTCGAGCGCATCGGTCCTGAGCTCATGCGCCACATCGAGCGCGACGTGGTTCTGCGCCAGCTTGACCAGCACTGGCGCGATCACCTGGCCGCCATGGATTACCTGCGCCAGGGGATACATCTGCGCGGTTACGCCCAGAAGGATTATCGCTACGAATACAAGCGCGAGGCCTTTGAGCTGTTCACGGCCATGCTCGGGCGCGTCAAGTACGATGTGGCCGCGCAGATGAGCAAGCTCGAGGTCCGCACCCAGGAGCAGATCGATCGCGAGGAGGCCGAGCGGCGCGAACGGCTGATGAGAGCGCTCCAGGCGCAGCACGCCGAGGTGCCCGCGGCCCTCAATCAGGATCTGCCGGCCGAGGCGGAAGGTGCCGGCGCGGCCGGGGCCGCTCCCGGGGCGTTTGGCGTGGAGGGCGCATCGGCTGCGCCATTCGTGCGCGGTGATCGCAAGATCGGGCGCAACGAGCCGTGCCCCTGCGGGTCGGGACGCAAGTACAAGCAATGTCACGGCTTGCTGGAGTCGTAGAAAAGCCCACGATACGCGTGGTCGCCGCGGTGATCTATGATCCCGAAGGACGCGTGCTGGTCTCGCAGCGCCCTGCGGGCAAGAGCCTGGCCGGCCGCTGGGAATTCCCGGGCGGCAAGATCGAGCCCGAGGAGAACGCGAAGGCTGCGCTCAAGCGCGAGCTGCTCGAGGAACTCGGGATCCGCGCCAGCGCGCTGCGGCCCGTGTTCGAGCTCGAGCATGAGTATCCGGAGCGACACGTGGAGTTGTCGGTCTGGGTGGTGGATCAGTATTCGGGCGTGCCGGCCGGATTGGAGGGCCAACCGCTCCGCTGGGAGAGGCCCGCGGCGCTCCGTTCGATCGGGATGCTGCCGGCGGACCTTCCGATCATTGACTGGCTTGAACGTGATTAATTAACTGAGGATCAGACGATGGCCCAGGAACCTGCTCTGCCCGACATCCAAGTGGATCCCGATGCCCTGTATCGCGAGGACATGTTCACCGATCGAAAGGCCGGCACGATACGCCGCCTTACCCCGGTCGACGCCCAGGGCGAGCCCGATGCTTCGCGTCCCGTGCTGTACTCGGGTCAGACGCAGTTGCTGACGCCGGGCGGGGTGCTGCCCCTGTCCTTCGACATCGAGGCGAGTTCGCTGGCCGATGCGGTGGCCCGGTTTCCGGCCGCCGTCCACGCGGCCCTCGAGCAGGCGATCGAAGAGGCGCGCGAGTACCGGCGCGAGAGTTCCTCGCGCATCGTGGTGCCGGAAATCGGCGGAGGCGGCGGGATTCCTGGCGGCGGGAAGATCAAGCTGTAACGGGCGGAAGCCCCAGGTCGCGGGCCACCGCGGCGTGCACCACGCGGCCGTTGACGACATTCAGCCCGGCCTTGAGCCCCGGATCGTCCGCGAGCGCCTGCTGCCAGCCCTTGTCGGCCAGGGCCTTCACGTAGGGAAGCGTCGCGTTGTTCAGCGCCAGCGCGGAGCTGCGTGCCACGGCGCCGGGCATGTTGGTGACGCAGTAGTGCGTGACCCCGTGCAGCACATAGACCGGATCGGCGTGCGTGGTCGGCCGGCTGGTGGCAAAGCACCCTCCCTGGTCGATCGCGATGTCCACGACCACCGTACCCGCGCGCATGCGCTTGATCATCGCCTCGGTGACCAGCTTCGGGGCCGCCGCTCCCGGCACCAGCACCGCGCCGATCACCAGGTCCGCCTCGCTGACGGCACGCTCGATGGATTCGGCCGTGGAGAAAATCGTATTCACCGCGCCGTGAAACTGCACATCGAGTGCGCGCAGGCGCGGGAGCGATCGGTCGATCACCGTGACATCGGCGCGAAGACCGTGCGCCATTTCAACGGCCGAGGTTCCGGCCACTCCACCGCCGATGACCACGACCTTGCCGCGCGGCACGCCGGCCACCCCGCCCAGCAGCACGCCACGGCCGCCCTGTGCTTTTTGCAAATAGTACGCGCCCACCTGCACCGACATGCGCCCGGCCACCTCGCTCATCGGCACCAGCAGCGGGAGCGAGCCGTCGCGCGCGGTGACGGTCTCGTAGGCGATCGCAATCGCGCTTGATTTCATCAGCGCCTGGGTCTGGGCCAGGTCGGCGGCCAGGTGCAGATAGGTGAACAGCACCTGCCCGGGGCGGAGCATCGCGCACTCGGCCAGCTGCGGCTCCTTGACCTTGACGACCATATCGCAGCCGGAGAACACCAGCTCGGCGGTCGGAGCGACCTCAGCGCCGGCGCTGCGGTAATCCTCATCGCTCGAACCCACGCCCAGGCCCGCGCCCGTCTGCACGGTGACCGTGTGGCCGGCCTGCACCAGTTCGCGGACCGAAGCGGGCATGAGCCCGACGCGGTATTCGTGAATCTTGATCTCTGCGGGTACGCCTATGCGCATGGGGTGGATCTCCGGCGTGAAGCGGGGGCGATTCTAGGCGCTATTTTCGCTGGCGGCCATGGCGGGGGATTGCAAAATACCCATCCGAAAGCTATAAAAGTGGCAGAAAGAACCATTAATTAGATAATTCGTAGCAGATCATGCCACTGGATCCGAAAGACAAAGCCATACTCTCAGCGCTCCAGGCGGACGGGAGTCTCGCCAACGCCGCGCTCGCCGAGCGCGTGGATCTGTCCGAGTCCACTTGTCTTCGGCGCGTCAAGATGCTCGAGCAATCGGGCGTGATTGAGCGCTACACGGCGGTGCTCAATGCACTGAAGGTCGGCATGAGCGTGAGCTTTCTGGTGCGCATCACGCTCAAGGGACAGACGGACCGGGACCTGGGCGCCTTCGAGCAGGCGGTGTGTCGGGTGCCGGAAGTGGCCGAGTGCTATCTGACGACCGGGGAGTCGGACTACATGATCCGCGTGGTGGCGCGAAGCGCCACCGACTTCGAACGCCTGCACAGCAAGGTGCTGACCAAATTACCGGGCGTCGCGCGCGTGGATTCGAGCTTCGTGCTCCGCGCCGTGGTCAAGCAGGCGGGTCTGCCTCTCGACTAGCCTCCCCCGGGATGTCATCGGCCGGTTCACCGGGAATGGCCCGGTCATTGGCGAGCCACGCGCCCAGATCCACCATCTTGCAGCGCTCGCTGCAGAACGGCCGCCACGGAAAATCACTGTTCCAGGCAATTTCGCGCTTGCAGGTCGGACATTCGTAGCGCTTGGGAGAATTCACGCTCTCACCGCTCGCCTCAAGGACAGCACGTCAGCGTGAAGGGCACGTCCACGTCCGTTTGCTTGGGGCGGCTGTCAATGTCGGTCCACTCAAGAAACCGCATGCTGCAGCGGTAGTGGCTCCCGCTGATCTCCGGGTACAGCGCCGCGCCCGCCGGCAGCGTGACGCGCAGCAGCTGGTAGGGCGTCTCGCGATCGAAATTGATGTTGAACACGCCCCCGCGCGCGACCTCGGCGGTCGAGCGGCCGTTCTGTCGGGTGAGCCAGAGAAGCTCGGCGATCGCATCGCACAGCGGTCGCAGGAGTCCCTGCCAGCGCACGAAGGTGGCCATGCGCACCGCATCGGACTGGTTGAGCCAGAAATAATAATCGGGCAGGTCGAATTCACAGGTCCCCCCCGGAATGGCGCTGCGGTGCTTGATGGCCGCGAGGAACTCCGAATCCCGGAGCGGCTGGAGCCAGGCCACACCCGCGGCCGACAGGTCCGCGCGCAGGCGCAGCAGATTGCTCATCAGCGCACGGAGCCGCGTGCCGTCGATCCCCGGATGATTCTGGTATTCGTGGAGCTTGGCCAGGTGGCGCTCGAGGTCCTTGAGCACATCGCTCCGCACATCCCCCCGGATGGCAATGGCCAGCATGTCCAGCAGGCTCGCCATGGCCGCACGGCTCCCCCAGCTGCTGGCCTTGTCGTTGTGATAGAGCGATTGGCTGTAGAGGAAATCAAGGCGCAGGAAGGTGCGCAGCCGCTCGTTCAGAGGCTGCTCGAACACGGTGGGGTCGGCCCCCGGCAAGCGGGCGGTGCTCGGTTGAATCTCGTTCATGGACGTATTGTGCTTGAGGCCGCCCGGGTGTGAAAGCGCCACGTCAGCTCCCCCGCGCCAATGCCAGGTACTTCTCGTGGAGCTCGCGCACCCGCGGGCGGAGCGCTGCGAGCGCCCCATCGTTGAGGAGGGTGTCATCGGCCAGCGCCTGGCGCGCGCCGCGCGTGGCCTGGGCGCTTAAGGCCGCTTCGATCGTCGCCGCGCTGCTCCGGTCCCGCTCCGCCAGGCGTTCGCGCTGCAAGCGCTCCTCGCTGTCCACCAGCAGCACCCGGTCGTAATCGCCCGCGCGCTTGGTTTCGGCCAGCAGCGGCACCACCGTGATCACGTAGGGACCGCGGGCGGCGGTTTCGAGTTCCGCGGCGCGTGCGCGGATCGCCGGATGAAGAATCGATTCCAGGCCGGCGCGCGCGTTCGCATCGCGAAAGATGACCTCGCGCAGCGCGCGACGATCCAGGCTCCCGTCGGCCGAGCGCACGCTCGTTCCGAACCGTTCGATCACCTGCGCGAGCAGCGCGCTGCCCGGTGCGATCAGCTCGCGGGCAATCACGTCCATGTCCACAATGGGCACGCCGAGTTCGGCGAAGAGTTGAGCGACCGTGCTCTTGCCGCTGGCGATTCCGCCCGTCAGTGCAATGCGCATCGGTGTGCTGCCGGCCATTCCTAAGTCTAGCGATCAATGCCGGCTGTACAACCCCAGATAAGTGTCGACCCATTGCGGGCCCCACATCATCGCGAGCCAACCGGCGGCGGCCAGGAACGGGCCAAAGGGCATCGGTACGCCGCGCCCGCGCCTCGCAAAGACGATCAGCGCGATACCGACGATGGCCCCGACCGCGGCCGAGCACAGCACGATCGGCAAGAGCATGTGCCAGCCGAGCCACGCGCCGAGCGCGGCCAGTAGTTTGAAGTCGCCATAGCCCATGCCTTCCTTGCCGGTGCATAAGCGAAACAGGTGATACACGCTCCACAGGCTCATGTACCCGGCGGCAGCGCCGATGATCGATTCGGTGGGCGCGACGGGCAGGTTGGTGGAAGTGAGCACGTTCCAGCCCA